>NZ_FNNN01000009.1 GCF_900106755.1 Bacteroides faecis MAJ27 | reverse complement strand
CTAAAGTTAAGTTCTTCATTGTTTCACGTTTTAAATTCACGCAAAACTAGGAAGAACTTTCAGAGGGGGAAATACGGGGTTTGCTGAATGCTTACTGCTCAAAAAGTAACTTATGGCGATAATAGCGTTCGTGTCGAAGGTCAAACTTTCTTGTATTTTGATGCTGAAGGGAACCCTATTACAGATCAGGCTCATAGAGATTCTCTAGAAACTCATCAGTATATAATTTCTATTAAAGGAACAGATGAAATACCAGAAATTCATCTAGTTTATAAACACCCTAAACTTGAAACATTGATAGGTAAAACTCTTCCTAAGATTGGTTTAGGTGATATTAACGGAAAGGTTGTTGATTTTGATGAATCCGAGTATACAGTTATATGTTTTTGGAACAGGCATTGTAGTATTTGTATTCGGGAGCTTATTGTTTTAAATATACTTGCTGAAGATTATCCGAATATTCAGTTTGTCGGGCTAACCCCTGATTCTCCTGAAGAAGTACAAAAGTTAATGAAAAGACTGAATTTAGACTGGGAGGATATAGGAATTGTTCCTAATTATAAAGGGGAATTTACCGATATACTAAAGATTTATATGTATCCTTCTAATATTATAGTTGATAAAAATATGATAGTAAAAGCGGTAAATGTCGGAGGAGATACCCGTAAATTATTGAGAACGTTAGAGCAATTATCTGGCGAGAAATAAATATTAGACCTTAATGTGTGTTGTGTCTGCTCGTTTTTTAGATGATTTTGAATATGTTACATAAATACTTTTATGGCAAGATTAAGAGACTATATAGGACTATTGATGTTTAGTATTTTATGTGTGAGTGCACTATTTGTTCAGTCTCATTATTTTACTGACTCATCTATTGTACCGAAGTGGTTAATTACTTTGTTTGTATTTGGAGGATTGGTATTGTACTATACTATCGCAATATGGTATGCTCATTCAGTAAGTATAAATATGTTTCGAGTAGGAATCGTTCTTGTTGCAATCTGTTTTCTACAGGCTGTATTGGGGTTGCTGCAATATTTTAATGTGTATTATTCTCCTTCAATCTATAAAATTACTGGTAGCTTTGATAATCCGGCTGGCTTTTCTGCGTGTTTATGTGCAGGGGTACCTTTTACTGCTTTTCTCCTGTCGAAAGATAATAAAAGATATATGCGTCTTATGGGATGGATAATGGGGACTATTATAGTAGTTGCAATTGTTCTGTCATATTCAAGGGCTGGTATCATTAGTTTAGCTGCGGTTTGTACTATATTCTTGTATCAGAAGCTCCTTCATAGACGCATATTGAAATTCTCTTTGCTAGCTGGTTTAGTCGCTTTAATCTTAGGTTGTTATTGGATAAAAAAGGACTCAGCCGACGGTCGATTGCTTATTTGGCAATCTTGCATAAATATGGTAAAAGATTCTCCTTGGATAGGGCATGGATTAGGCAGCTTTGAAGCTCATTATATGGATTACCAAGCAGAATACTTTAGAATACATGGACAGCAGAACCGTTATGCTATGTTAGCCGATAATGTGAAGCATCCTTTCAATGAGTACATGGAAATCCTCTTAAACTTCGGAATTATCGGTTTGGTGATACTGTTTGCATTCATTTTTTTACTAATCTATTGTTATAAACTAAATCCTGATATCGAAAAGAAAATTGCTGTATATGTGTTGATTTCAATAGGAACGTTTTCATTGTTCTCTTATCCATTTACTTATCCTTTTACGTGGATTATTACATTATTATCTGTCTTGATAATTATCAAGGAACCTATAAAGGTTTTTTTTGCTGCATCTTGGAAGAAAAATGTAGTATGTGCTTTGGTTATAGGTTGCTCAATGATTGGCATTTATGAATTAGTGGAACGAATACAAGCAGAATTGGAGTGGGGACGAATCTCCAAACTAACTCTTTCCGATTCCTATGATACGGTGCTTCCCGCATATGAAAAATTAGAGAAAGCATTTGCGGATAATCCTTATTTCCTTTACAACTATGCTGCTGTTTTATTAGAGAAGAAACAATATGATAAGAGTTTGGAGATCGCTTTACAATGTCGCAAATATTGGGCAGATTATGATCTGGAGCTAATATTAGGAGAAAATTATCAGCAGCTTAACAAACCTAAACTAGCAGAAAAATATTACAATAGTGCATCTATGATGTGCCCTTCGCGATTTCTTCCTCTTTATAAACTATTCCATTTATACAAAATGAATGGTGAAAAAGAGCGATCGCTTGCAATGGCTGAGGCTGTTGTTGACAAACCGATGAAAATAGAGACTGTTGCTATTAAAAGAATGAAGAGGGAGATGGAAAGAGAAATACAAAAGATAAATATAGTAACCGAATGAGAATTTATAAAACACTAATGAATAAAACATTCATTTACCTGCTAATAACGGTATTGGCAGCTTGCAAAAGTACTCCGTACTCTGATGAAACTACTAAAAGTGACCTTCGTGCGCCTGCTTATCCGTTATTAACCTTGCATCCGCATATGAAACTTTGGTCTATGACGGATGAACTGAACAAACAGAATATGACTTTTGGCGGCAGCACACAACTTCCTTTTGTTGGCTTCTTGCGGGTAGACGGTGCTATGTATCGTTTTATGGGTAGTAAAGAACTGCCGATGCAAGCCATCGCTCCGATGGCGCTTGATCACGAAAAGTGGGAAGGAAAGTTCACTTCATTAGTACCTGATGAAGGATGGGAGCAGCCGGACTTTGATGATAAGTACTGGCAATTGTCAGAAGGGGCATTTGGTACGCCTGGTATGTGGGAAGCAAGAACACAATGGACTTCTTCTAATATTTGGGTACGAAGAGAGATTGAAGTTGATCCGTATCTTTTGGAACATAAGAAGATCTATTTGCGCTATTCTCATGATGATGTATTCCAATTGTACATTAATGGGAAGCAATTGGTAAATACCGGATATGATTGGGGAGCAAACTTTAAAGTGGAAATTCCGGACTCTATTCTGCAAACAATGAAAAGTGGAAAAGCGTTGATTGCCGCTCATTGTGAGAATCGTGTGGGAGGAGGATTGGTAGACTTCGGACTCTTTGCCGAGGAACCGACTATGCCTGTGGAAAGGGTAGCTCCCATCTCTTATGAAAAAGAGTGGACGGGGAGATATACCATGGAGCAACCTCAGGAAAATTGGGAAGCCAAAGAGTTTGACGATTCAACATGGACAGAAGGACAGGCAGCCTTCGGTACGGATGATCAGCGGAATGTGAATACTCCCTGGTTCTCACCTAATATATGGGTGAGACGCGAATTGACATTCGACCCGGCATTGGCGAAAAACAAGCAACTGTATTTGCGCTATTCACATGATGATGTATTTCAATTGTATGTGAATGGAATGCAATTGGTCAGCACGGGATATGAATGGAAAAGTGATCTTAGGGTGAATATTCCGGATTCCATAGCGGAAACAATGAAAGATGGGAAAGCCGTGATTGCTGCTCATTGCGAAAACCGTATGGGAGGTGCATTGGTTGATTTCGGACTATATGCAGAATTGAAAGAAGCTGAACAAACGTCTGTTGATGTGCAGGCAACCCAGACACATTATACGTTTGAATGTGGGGATGTGGAACTGAAACTTAGCTTTACTGCTCCTTACCTGTTGGATGATCTGGAGACGCTTGCCCGTCCCGTCAATTATATCTCTTATCAAGCTAAGGCGTTGGATGGTAAGGAGCATGATGTTGCTGTCTATTTTGAGATAGATCCACATAAGGCATTTCGTGCCGGACAGTCTACCCAAATGTATGAAAAGGATGGACTGTCTCTTATGAAGACAGGACAAGAGAATCAGAAATTGTGGGTAGATCAAGAAAAAGACGGACGATCGTGGGGATATTTCTATTTGGGAACAAAGGATGATGTAACCTGTGCACAGGGAGATGCAGCCGAAATGAGGGCATATTTTATGAAAGAGGGAGATCTGAAACAGATGAGAAAGTCTGCCGAAAAACGATATGCCGCCTTTGCACAGAAACTGGATGTGGATGGTGATTTTCCGCAGCATCTCACTGCTGCTTTCGACGGACTGTATACAATGGCTTATTTTGGAGAGGATCTGAGACCTTATTGGAATAAAGATGGAAAAACAAGCATAGAAGATTTGTATGCGGACGCGGAGGAGGACTATAAAGAAGTGATGGCAAAATGTTATGCATTTGACCGTCAATTGATGGCAGATGCTTACCTCGCCGGAGGAAAAGAATATGCCGAACTTTGTGCTTTAGCTTATCGTCAGTCTGTTTCCGCTTTCCAAATGTCTGAAGATTCGGAAGGTGAGTTACTTTATTTTACTCCACAGGTGGGGCCTGTGGATGAGTATTATCCGGCTTCGCCACTTTATCTCCGTTATAATCCTGATTTGGTAAAAGCGATGCTTAATCCATTTTTCTACTACAGTGAAAGCGGAAAATGGGGAAAGCCGTTTCCTCCGCATGACTTAGGCGGATATCCTGCTGTAAACGGACAGACGATAGGCGGTGATATGCCTGTGGAAGAAGCAGGAAACGGCTTGATAATGACTGCTGCTATTGCTAAAATGGAGAAGAATGCTTCGTATGCGGAGAAACATTGGAAGACATTGACTCAATGGGCTGAGTATTTATTGGAAAATGGAACAGATACCGGTGATCAGCTTACTACGGATAATTTCGCAGGAAACTGTCCCCATCATACTAACTTGTCTGCAAAAGGTATTTTAGGTATTGCAGCATACGCACGTCTGGCGGAAATGTTGAACAAGAAAGAAGAAGCGGAGAAGTATATGGATGCTGCCCATGAGATGACGAAAGAATGGGAAAAGGCTGCTTATGCAGGTGATCATTATCGCTTGGCTTTTGATCAGCCGGATAGTTGGGGGATGAAGTATAATCTGATATGGGACAGGCTGCTTGGCTTGAATCTTTTCCCAGAGAGAGTCATTCAGAAAGAGACGGATTTCTATCTTACTAAAATGAATGAATTTGGATGTCCGTTGGATAGCAGACATAGTTACGCGAAAGTGGATTGGACAGTATGGTCTGCTTCGTTGAGTGCTGACCGTATGCAATTCCGTAAACTTATGTTGCCGCTTTATAAGTTTATGAATGAGACTACAGATCGCACACCAATGGCTGATTTGATAAATACGGATCGTGCTACTATAGTAGGATTTACGGGGCGTACTGTAGTAGGTGCCTATTTTATCAGGTTGTTGGAAAAGGAATAATTAGAATCTTGATGTCTTTTAGAAGGTATATTCGGAGCAATATGATATAGTTGATTTATTATTTTAAATAAAAACATTATGAATATGAAAAGTTTATTTTATTTAGTTGTTACTATGGTAGTAATGATTGCATGTACAAATGAAGAGTTTGATGCTAATTCAGAAGTTAAGAAGGAAGAAGTTAAAACAAAGATTGCATCATTAGCTGAAAAATATGATGTAAACGTCGATTTTTTTGAGATTAATCCTTCAGAAAAAACTGAAAATGAGATGTCATTAGAAGAAATAGAAGAATTGTTTCGTGATATAAAACAACTTAGAGAACACCCTGTTGAATTAAAGATGTATAAGGATAAAGAAGAAAATGGCTGTATGTTTTATTCTACTAAAGAGCAGAAACCTAGTGTGCCGCTTGCTAAAACACGTAGTGAAATTTATTCATTCAGTGATTGGATTTGGAATCTTACATGGTTTAGTGTAACTTTGATCGAAGATAATAAAAATGTAACAGTAATGACAGATATAACAGGATTATCAATTTATACGTATTCTCAATCTTATGCGAGTGGCTATGTATCAGGAAATGCTATATCATTTAATAGTACGGGGAAAATTAAGGCAACTATAACTCAGGTTGTTGGCTTTAACCTTTCTTATGTTATTAATTCTTCAGGGACATACGATAAGAGTGCGGGAAAGGGAAGTGTTACAGTTTCTGCATATTAATGATTATTGAAAATAAAAATTATGATTATGTCTCCAATGTTTTTTGAAATTGCTTATGTTTTGATTTTGTTGATTGGGATATTGGTAGTGTTGAAAAGTCATCAACTTACTAAACCATATAAATATCTATGGGTCATTTTGGTTTTGTTATTTAATCTGTTAGGCATAATTGCCTTTTTGATATGGAAACAGTATCTTAATAAAACGAATGATAGTGGATCGTGTGGAAATGTCTGATTTGGTATATACGAGTCGGGTAATTTTTTTTCTCTATGTTCTTTGTAAATCCGGGATGGATTGAATAGACCATTGAAACTGGTTGTTTTTCTTTGATTTAGCTACCATTATTATGATGGTGGCTAAATTTTTTAACCTGGATAAAGATACAGAAGGAGTTTTTCTTTGCATAAATGCCATTCTTGTTTCCGTCTATAACCATAAAAGATGTTCGAAATCGGAAGTTTTTAGGGGTATAACCCTAAAAACTTCCGATTAATTATTTATATTTGTGTCTATAACCCTAAAAACTTCGGATGTATGATTAATCGTGAACTTTATATGGAGCAAATCACTCCTTTTATTGATAAACCATTTGTGAAAGTGATCACTGGTATCCGTCGTTGTGGCAAGTCTGTCGTGTTGCGTTTAATCCGTGAGGAACTTTTACGAAGGGGAGTATCTGAAGATCATATTATTTATATGAACTTTGAAAGCTTTGAGTGGATGGATGTGAAG
Source organism: Bacteroides faecis MAJ27 (assembly GCF_900106755.1). Classification (GTDB taxonomy): domain Bacteria; phylum Bacteroidota; class Bacteroidia; order Bacteroidales; family Bacteroidaceae; genus Bacteroides; species Bacteroides faecis. The sequence goes on along the minus strand of NZ_FNNN01000009.1, from coordinate 197,779 downwards.
GAGGCGAAGGCACTGTATACTTATATTCGGGAAGTTACGAAAGTTTCGGGAAAATATTATATTCTTCTGGATGAGATTCAGGAAGTTACAGATTGGGAGAAGGCGGTAAATGCATTCTTGGTAGACTTGGATGCTGACATTTATGTGACTGGTTCCAATTCACGTTTACTGTCTTCTGAGTTCTCCACATATTTAGCAGGAAGATATGTTGCTTTTCATATAATGACTTTGTCTTTTAGGGAATATCTGTTATTCCATAATGTTCCTTTGGCAATTTCTGCATCCGACCGTAAAGCGGAATTTCTGAAATACCTTCGCATGGGAGGATTTCCGGCTATTCATACAGCAAACTATGATTATAACGCTATTTACAAAATAGTGTATGATATTTATTCTTCTGTCATTCTGCGTGATACTGTGCAGCGACATGGAATCCGTAATGTAGAAATGCTCGAAAGGATAGTAAAGTTTGTTTTTGATAATATCGGGAATAAATTGAATGCCAAGAATATTGCCGACTATTTTAAAAGTCAGCAACGAAAAGTGGATATCAATACGATTTACAATTATTTGGATGCTTTAAATAATGCTTTTGTGATACAGCGTATTCCACGTTATGATATCAAAGGTAAAGAAATATTGCAAACTAATGAAAAGTATTTTGTAAGTGATCTTTCGCTCATCTATTCCGTAATGGGATATCGGGATAGATTAATAGGGGGAATGCTTGAAAATCTGGTCTGTATGGAATTGAAACGTCGTGGATACGAAGTATACGTAGGCAAGCAGGATGAAAAAGAAGTTGATTTTGTAGCCATTAGGCGTGAAGAAAAAGTTTATATACAGGTTACTTATCAACTAGGTTCACAAGCAACCATTGATCGTGAATTTGCACCCTTGCTGGCAATTGATGATCATTATCCCAAATATGTGGTTAGTATGGATGAATTGTGGCAGGATAACATTGAGGGGGTTAAACACCGTCACATGGCAGACTTCCTACTCGACGAGTGGTGAAACCAAGACGGACTAGAGTTCTAGCCCGTCTAATAATTCTAAATAAAGTCCGATAGCCTCTTCTATCTCTTTCAGCATAATATACTCCTCGGCTGTATGTGAGCGTGAAGAACGTCCCGGACCGATCTTTACCGACGCAAAGGACATTAATGCCTGGTCAGATAAAGTCGGGGAGCCGAAAGGAACGCGTCCCATTTTCACTGCTGTCTGTACGAACGGATGTTTTTCGTCAATCCGTGAAGAGTTGAGGCGGAACGAACGGGCTTTCGCATCGCAGGAAATATGTTTCTTGATTTCAGCAAACAGATCTTCGTTAGAGTAAAGTTCGTTGCTTCGGATATCAACAACAAACGTACATTTATCGGGAACCACATTGTGCTGAGTGCCTGCATTGATGACCGTAACGCTCATTTTTACCGGTCCGAGCAAGGGCGATTCCTTCTCGAAACGATAATCGCGGAACCAGGCGATGTCATCCAATACTTTATAAATGGCATTATCTCCTTCATTGCGTGCAGCGTGTCCGGCTTTGCCTGTCGCAGTTACATCCAATACCATCAATCCCTTTTCGGCAATGGCAGGCTGCATCTCTGTTGGTTCGCCTACAATGGCAAAAGAGACAGGAGGCAAGCCCGGCAATACACTTTCAATTCCGTCCTTGCCCGAAACTTCTTCTTCGCAGGAAGCCAGATAGATGAGATTGTAATTTTGAGAAGTGCGACATAGTTGCAGGAACACCTGTAAGAGCGAAACAACACTGGCTCCGGCATCGTTACTGCCCAGTCCGTACAATTTTCCGTTTTCCTCGCGGGGCGTGAAAGGGTCTTTGCGCCAGCCGTTTACAGGTTTCACCGTGTCGATATGAGAATTGAGAAGGATGGTCGGCTTTTTAAGATCGAACATAGGGCTGAGGCACCAGACATTGTTTCCCTTGCGTCCGGTTTGCATCCCTTCGGCTTCGATATAATTTTGCAGGAAATCAGCTGCTTGCGTCTCTTCCCGACTGATGGACGGAATGCTGATTAGTGATTTCAACAGGCTTACAGCTTCGGCTGTCATGGTTGGAATATCGTATTTCATATACAAACTTGTTAATTTAGAGCTTAATATTTGCACAAAGATACTCGTTTTGCGCAATAGTTTCAAATAAAACTAATACCTTTGTACCATATTTATCAATACAAAGAGTATGACTTATCATCATTTATCTGTCTTGGTCCATCGTCAGGCTGAAAAGTATGGCGACAAGGTAGCCTTGAAATACCGCGACTACGAGACAGCACAATGGATTCCAATAACCTGGAATCAATTCTCCGGAACTGTACGGCAGGCTGCTAATGCTTTCGTAGCACTAGGAGTGGAGGAACAAGAGAATATCGGTATTTTTTCACAGAATAAGCCTGAATGGTTCTATGTCGATTTCGGTGCATTTGCCAATCGCGGGGTTACTATTCCGTTCTATGCAACGAGTTCGCCCGCACAGGCACAATACATTATCAACGATGCGCAAATCCGATATCTTTTTGTTGGCGAACAGTATCAGTATGATTCTGCATTCAGCATCTTCGGCTTTTGCTCTTCGTTGCAACAACTGATTATTTTCGACCGTTCGGTAGTAAAGGACCCGCGTGATGTCTCTTCCATCTATTTTGATGAGTTTATGGCAATGGGCGAAGGGTTGCCGCATAATGAGGTGGTAGAAGAACGTACCGCACGTGCTTCTTACGATGATCTGGCTAACATCCTTTATACTTCCGGTACGACGGGGGAACCTAAAGGTGTGATGCTGCACCATTCTTGCTATCTGGAGCAATTCCATACGCATGACGAACGCCTGACGACAATGACCGACAAGGATGTTTCTATGAACTTCCTCCCGTTGACACATGTGTTCGAGAAAGCATGGAGCTATCTCTGTATTCACAAGGGAGTGCAGATATGTATCAATCTCCGTCCGGCAGATATTCAGACTACCATTAAAGAAATCCGTCCGACACTGATGTGCAGCGTTCCCCGTTTCTGGGAGAAGGTATACGCCGGTGTACAGGAAAAGATCAGTGAAACGACAGGATTGAAGAAGGCATTGATGCTGGATGCGATTAAGGTCGGCAGAATCCATAATCTGGATTATCTCCGTCAGGGAAAGACTCCTCCGGTGATGAACCAGCTTAAATATAAGTTCTACGAAAAGACCATTTATTCTTTGCTGAAGAAGACGATCGGCATCGAGAATGGTAACTTCTTCCCGACAGCAGGTGCTGCCGTGCCCGATGAAATCAATGAATTTGTTCATTCTGTAGGAATCAATATGGTGGTCGGCTATGGACTGACAGAGTCTACGGCTACAGTGTCATGTACTTTGCCGGTAGGGTATGACATCGGTTCGGTAGGGGTGGTATTACCGGGACTGGAAGTGAAGATTAATGAAGATAATGAAATTCTGCTTCGTGGAAAAAGCATCACCAAAGGATATTATAAGAAAGCGGAAGCTACGGCTGCCGCTATTGATGCTGACGGCTGGTTCCATACGGGAGATGCCGGTTATTTCAAGAACGGACAGCTTTTCCTTACAGAACGTATCAAGGACTTGTTCAAGACATCTAACGGAAAGTATATTGCCCCGCAGGCGCTGGAAACCAAACTGGTTATTGACCGCTATATCGATCAGATCGCTATTATCGCAGATCAGCGCAAGTTCGTTTCTGCCTTGATTGTGCCGGTGTACGGGTTTGTCAAGGACTATGCGAAGGAGAAAGGCATTGAATACAAAGATATGGCTGACTTGCTGCAGCATCCTAAAATTATCGGTTTGTTCCGTGCCCGGATAGAGACCTTGCAGCAACAGTTCGCTCATTACGAACAGATCAAACGTTTTACATTGCTTCCCGAACCTTTCAGTATGGAACGTGGAGAGTTGACGAATACGTTGAAGTTGAAACGATCAGTGGTTGCTGAGAATTACAAGGAACTGATCGAGAAGATGTACGAAGAGTAACGGCAGATGATCAATGATAAACGGTGAACAGGTTGCATTCCGCAGGCTGTTCACCGTTTCTTTTTTATGTATCGGCCGGCCGATACAAGTACATCGTTTTTCAGTAACCGAAGATTTGTTGCTGAGTAAGTTCTTCAATCGGACCTACTGCCTTCAGCTTGTTCATATCAAGGTCTTTCTTATCTCCTAAAATACAGTATACATACGTGCGTCCTTTCACCCATTCCTTCTGAAAATCAACGATATCTTTCAATGTCATCGTCTGCACGTCATTGTAGAGTTTGATGCGAGGGTCTACATTCTGTCCCAGATCCTGTGCATTGATGTAAGTCCAGATAATATCGCTTTTGATAATGCGGTCGGTACGCATACGGTTGATCAGTCCTTCTTTGGCCAGTTTGAAGGCTGCTTCGGACTCCGGCATATTATTGATAATATCGTTAAACGTATTGACAGCATCAATCATCTTGTCATTTTGCGTTGCAATCTGGGTACGTATCGTGTATGGATACTTCAGGTAGTTTGGCGGCAACATGCCGGCCCATGCGGAATAAGCCAGTCCGCGTGTCTCACGCATTTCCTGGAAGACGATGGAATTCATGCCGCCTCCGAAATATTCATTATATAATTCGCGGGTAGGTTCGATAGCCGGATCATATTTCTTATCGAGATTGGAAATTTGCGCCATGTATATCTGTTTGGCTTCATAAGGAGCTATCAGCACTTTGGTTGTCGGAGTTTCAAGATAAGGATATTCGTTTCCTGCAGGAATATCTTTCAGAACAGCCGGCACCTGGTGATATTGGTCGATGGTGGCCAACAGGTCTTTGCTGCTGCTAGGCCCGTAATACAGGATGCGGTGTTTGTAGTTGTTCTGATTATGAATCCGGTCTACCAGTTCCTGTGGATTCATGCTGATGAGTTCGGCTTCTGTCAGCACGTTGGTGGCAGGAGACTGCGGACCGTACATTGCGTAATTCATCAGGCGGGAGAAGTTCTTTCCCTGGTTCAGTTTGGCATCTGTACGAGCTTTCAGAATATCTTCGACCAGATTTTCGTAAGCTTCCTTGTTCACTTGTGCGTCTGCAAGTAATTTTTCGAATAGCTGCATAGCGGCAGGCATATTCTCATTCAGGCCGGAGAGTACTACATAAGTACGTTCGTTGCCCGGGGAAACGTAGAAAGTACAAGCCAGACGATAAAACTCGCTTTTCAGTTCTTCCGGTGTCATGTCAGAGGTCCCCAGATATTCGAGGTAGTCGAAAGCAGTTCCCAGTGCCTTGTCGTTGTTATTGCCCATATCGAATACGTAGATGAGCTGGAAGAGGTCGTTGGCAACGTTCTGCTTGTAAAGTACCGGAATATCGGACTTGGCGGTCAGCTGGCTCATATCCTTCTTGAAGTCAAGAAATACGGGTTCGATTGGTTTTACTACACTCTCCTGTATAGAGGTAAGGAAAGGACTTGTCACATCCCGGTTGGACACGATAGGCGTAATTTCCGGTTTCGTCATTTTCTTCTCGTTCGGGTCCTTGCCTTGCTTCTTATAGATCACGGCATAATTGTCTTCCTTCAGATATTGGTTGGCAAAGGCTGCGATATCCTCTTTGGTCAGTTTGGCCATGCGGTCGATGGCGGTTACTTCGTCTTCCCAGTTTGTGCCGTCGATGAAGGAGTTGACAAACATATCGGCACGTCCTTCATTGCTTTCCATGCTTTGCAGTTCGTTGAGCTTGAAGTTGTTGATGTTGGCTTGCAGCATCTTTTCGTCAAATTCTCCGGTACGGAGTTTCTTGATTTCACTCAGCAACAGGTCTTTCACTTCCTCCAGTGTCTGTCCCTGCTTGGGCTGTCCGCCTAGTATCAGTGCCGAATAATCAGCCAGCCCCATCGGATAGCCGTAGCTGTTCAGTACTTTCTGCTGCTGGTTCAGATTCAGGTCGATGAGCCCTGCCTGCCCGTTGTACAATACCTGTGAGACAACTTGCAGGATTTCAAAGTCTTTGCTGGATGCACCGGGGAATCTCCATGCCAATGCTACGCTTTCGGCATCCGGACCTAACACTTCTTTCACGATGGGCGCTGTGATAGGATCTTCTTTCGGCAAGTCCAGTTTCGGAAGTTCCGGATTAGGCTTTAAGCTGCCGAAATACTTGTCGATCATGGCAATTGTTTCATCCGGGTCCAAATCTCCTGACATACAGATTGCCATGTTGTTGGGAACATACCATTGTTTATAGTAGTTCTTGATATTGGTGATAGAAGGGTTCTTCAGGTTCTCTTGCGTTCCCAGTACGGTCTGTGTGCCGTAAGGATGTTTGGGGAAGAGTGAGGAGAAGATAGCCTCCTGTATTTTACTGTTATCCCGGGTGAGAGACATGTTTTTTTCTTCGTACACTGCTTCCAGCTCTGTGTGGAAACCGCGTATGACGTTATTCTCGAAGCGGTCTGCCTGAATCTTAGCCCAGTTCTCTATCTGATTGGAAGGGATATCTTCCTGATATACAGTCTGGTCATACCACGTATAGGCATTGCTGCCGGTAGAGCCGATAGCAGCCATCAGTTTGTCATATTCGTTAGGAATAGCGTATTTGGACGCTTCGTAAGAAAGGCTGTCGATGGTGTGGTAGATTGCCTTGCGTTCCGCTTCATCCGTTGTTTTGCGGTATATCTCAAACTGTTGTTCTATCTGGTCCAATAGCGGCTTTTCTGTGGCATAATCCTGTGTGCCGTATTTGTCCGTACCTTTGAACATCAAGTGCTCAAAATAGTGGGCAAGTCCGGTCGTTTCTGCCGGGTCGTTCTTTCCGCCCACCCGTACGGCAATGAATGTCTGAATGCGCGGGGTCTCCTTGTTAACTGTGAGATAAACTTTTAATCCGTTGCCCAGTGTGTAGATGCGGGCTTTTAGCGGGTCATTAGGCACTGTCTCGTAGCTATACTTCTGCGGTGAGCTACAACTGCAGATCACTAATGCGAGGAAAAGTGATAAGCATGAAAGTTTCAGTAGTTTGTTCATAATGTGACAACATTTTAGTGACAGAAACAAAGGTAGCGGAATTTTTCTTACCTTTGCACCGAAAATAGAAATTTGTAAATTGTAAATGATAAAATTGTAAATCACATGATTACTATTGAACAACTTAAAGACGTGAAAGAGCGCACTGATGCGCTGAGGAGGTATCTTTGACATCGACGGGAAGAAAATTCAAGTCGAAGAAGAACAATTAAGAACTCAGGCACCGGGATTCTGGGATGACCAGAAGAAGGCGGAAGCCCAGATGAAACTGGTGAAAGACCTGCAAAAGTGGATTGATGACTATAACGAAGTCAAGACGCTGGCAGATGAACTGGAACTGTCATTTGATTTTTATAAAGAAGAATTAGTGACCGAGGGAGATGTGGACGCGGCTTATGCGAAAGCCAGTGAAGCGGTGGAAGCACTCGAACTCAAGAATATGCTGCGTGATGAGGCCGACCAGATGGCATGTGTGTTGAAAATCAACTCCGGTGCAGGTGGTACGGAAAGTCAGGACTGGGCATCAATGCTGATGCGTATGTATCTGCGCTATGCCGAAATGAACGGTTATAAGGCTACTATCGCCAACCTTCAGGAAGGGGATGAGGCAGGAATCAAAACCTGTACCATCAATATTGAAGGGGATTTTGCTTACGGTTATCTGAAAGGGGAGAACGGCGTTCACCGCCTGGTACGTGTTTCTCCGTACAATGCGCAGGGAAAACGCATGACTTCGTTTGCTTCCGTGTTCGTCACTCCGCTGGTAGACGACAGTATCGAAGTGAATATCTTGCCCGCCTGCATTTCATGGGATACATTCCGAAGCGGTGGTGCCGGTGGTCAGAACGTCAATAAGGTGGAATCCGGCGTTCGTCTGCGCTATCAGTACAAAGACCCTTATACGGGAGAAGAAGAGGAAATCCTTATCGAGAATACCGAGACTCGTGACCAGCCGAAGAACCGCGAGAATGCAATGCGTCAGTTGCGCTCTATCTTGTATGATAAAGAATTGCAGCATCGCATGGCGGAACAGGCGAAAGTAGAAGCCGGTAAGAAGAAAATCGAATGGGGATCGCAGATACGCAGTTATGTATTCGATGACCGTCGTGTGAAAGACCATCGTACCAACTATCAGACTTCGGACGTGAACGGAGTGATGGATGGCAAGATAGATGATTTCATCAAAGCTTATCTGATGGAATTTTCATCGCAGGAATCATAAAAACAAAAATTAGCGAGTGTTATTTTTGGAAAGTTAAAAGATTTGTTTTTACTTTGTTAGCGTTGAACTTTAAAGCTAGCATTATGGGTAAAAGTAAGAGAAAAGTAGCACATAGTAAGAAAGAGGAGGAACAGGCCCAGCGGGTAGTCAAGATAGTATTTGTTTCACTGATTATTCTGGCACTGATTATGCTGATCGCATATTCCTTTTTCGGCTGATTGATTCACCACAGGTTACGCAGTTTTGCATGGATGGAGACAGTAAACGTTGATCTCTCGACGGTGAATGTTCATGCTGACCAGGGTAGTCCGTGGTGAATTCTTTTTTTGTAATACCTTTGTCATTCGTGTAACAGTATTGTAATCTTTCTGTAATTTCACTGTATTTCTATTGTAATCTCCCCGTATTCTGCACGTCGTACCTTTGCCGCGAATTAAGTAGCAAGTAACCGAATGAGTAGAATCACAACAACCGTCGCTATCTTTTTACTGGCGACAGCAGCCTATGGACAGGCCAAAGAAGATGCCGGGGATGGCAAACAACTGAATAAGCAGACTATGGAACTGAAGGATTATCTGCCCGAAATTCATGGAACGATCCGGGGGAAATATGAGTTCCAGACAGAAACAAATGAAAGTCGTTTTGAAGTGCGCAATGCCCGTTTCAGTGTTTCGGGAAATGTACATCCTATCGTTGCTTATAAGGCGGAAATCGACTTGTCCGACGAAGGCTCCATCAAGATGCTCGATGCGTATACCCGTGTGTTTCCTGTCAAAAACCTGAATTTTACGCTTGGTCAGATGCGTGTGCCTTTCACGATAGACGCCCATCGTTCGCCTCATCAGCAGTATTTTGCCAATCGTTCGTTTATAGCCAAGCAGGTGGGCAATGTGCGTGATGTCGGTTTCACCGGTTGCTATACACAAAAGGAAGGTTTTCCTTTTATCCTTGAAGGAGGGTTGTTCAATGGTTCCGGACTGACCAATCAGAAGGAGTGGCATAAGACCCTGAATTATTCGATAAAAGCCCAGTTGCTGCCTAATAAAAACTGGAATCTGACTCTCAGCACCCAAATGATAAAGCCGGAGCATACACGTATTAATATGTATGATGCAGGTATCTACTATCAGAATCGTAATTTCCATGTCGAAGCGGAGTATTTGTATAAGATGTATGGACACGAAGCATTTAAGGATGTTCATGCGGTCAACAGCTTTGTGAATTACGACTTGCCGTTGAAGAAAGTATTCAATAAGGTTTCTTTTCTGGCCCGTTATGATATGATGACGGATCATAGCAATGGTCTGGCGGATAGCGAGACAGGCGCTCTGAAGATAAACGACTATGCCCGTCATCGGGTGACAGGAGGTATCACGCTGAGCCTTTCCAAAGCCTTTATTGCCGATCTCCGGTTGAATTTCGAAAAGTACTTCTATAAGAAATCCGGTGTTCCCAAAGAGTCGGAGCGAGATAAAATCGTCATTGAGTTTATGACGAGATTCTGATTTTTATGTTTACTTTTGTGCCATGGCACAAGAAATAGAACGTAAATTTTTAGTTACCGGTGATTTCAAACCCTTTGCATTTGCCCAAAGCCGAATAGTGCAGGGATATATATGCAGCGCCCGCGGACGGACGGTGCGGGTACGTATTCGTGACGATAAAGGTTATCTCACGATCAAAGGGGCCTCTAATGCATCGGGAACCAGCCGTTATGAATGGGAAAAGGAACTTCCCCTGTCGGAAGCCGAGGAACTGATGAAGCTTTGCGAACCGGGCATGATTGATAAAACCCGTTATCTGGTTCGTTGTGGCAATCATGTTTTCGAGATTGATGAGTTCTATGGCGAGAACGAAGGGCTTATTGTGGCCGAAGTGGAGCTGGAGTCAGAAGATGAGGCTTTTGTGAAACCGGAGTTTATCGGTGAGGAAGTAACCGGAGATATACGCTACTATAACTCTCATTTGATGAAAAAGCCGTATCAAACGTGGTGAATGTTAACAAATAAGCCGTATATTTGTTTTTAGTATTAAAAGAACAATGTATGGAACAGTTGTATAATTATTTACCGAGAGAACTGGTTACTTTCATCTTGGTTACCCTATTTTCTTTACTTATCGGACTGTCTCAGCGTCGCATTAGCCTGAAGCGTGAAGGAGAAACAACGCTTTTCGGGACTGACCGTACATTTACTTTCATTGGTATTTTAGGCTATCTGCTCTATATACTCGATCCTGCAGATATGCGCCTGTTTATGGGTGGCGGTGCTGTGCTCGGTCTGTTGCTGGGTTTGAATTATTACGTCAAGCAATCCCAGTTTCACGTTTTTGGCGTGACGACCATTATCATTGCGCTGATAACTTATTGTTTGGCCCCTATCGTGTCTACCCAGCCTTCCTGGTTCTATGTGATGGTGGTTGTGACGGTACTTTTATTGACAGAGCTCAAACATACCTTTACGGAGTTTGCCCAGCGGATGAAGAATGATGAGATGATTACGCTGGCAAAGTTCCTGGCTATCAGTGGCATCATACTGCCTATGCTGCCGCATAAGAATCTGATTCCTGATATCAACCTTACTCCTTATTCTATCTGGCTGGCGACGGTCGTCGTATCGGGTATCTCCTATCTATCCTACTTGTTAAAGCGATATGTGTTTCATGAATCGGGAGTGTTGGTTTCCGGTATTATCGGCGGACTGTATAGCAGTACCGCTACCATTTCGGTACTGGCGCGCAAGAGCCGAAAAGCTTCTGCGCAGGAGGCGAACGAGTATGTAGCTGCCATGTTGCTTGCAGTCAGCATGATGTTTCTGCGCTTTATGATATTGATTCTGATCTTTAGCAGAGAGATTTTTATGTCTATCTATCCTTATCTGTTGATAATGTCTGTGGTAGCTGCTGTTGTCGCGTGGTTCATCCATTCCCGTCAGCGACGTTCCAAAGACCTGTCGGCTGACTCGGAAGAGGAGGACAGCAGTAACCCGCTTGAGTTTAAGGTAGCCCTGATTTTTGCCACTCTCTTCGTGATATTTACCGTTTTGACACATTATACGTTGGTTTATGCGGGTACAGGCGGATTGAATCTGCTCTCTTTTGTGTCCGGACTTAGCGATATTACACCTTTTATACTGAACCTGTTGCAGAATACAGGAAGTGTTGCTGTGCTGATTGTTGTGGCATGCAGTATGCAGGCTATTATCAGTAATATCCTGGTGAATATGTTTTATGCTTTGTTTTTTGCAGGGAAAGGCAGTAAGTTACGCCCCTGGATTCTGGGAGGATTCGGAACGGTGATTGGAGTAAATCTTGTGCTGCTGTTGTTCTTCTATTTTATTTGAGTTCGTATAGTGGTTGCTATATGAAAATACTCCATTATATTTTGTTCTCTGAGAAAGTAGCTATCTTTATATTTAGATACAATAGTATCTGAATAGTGCGAATAGCGGACTAATTGAATACAATGGTATGCTTTGCTTTATAATTTTGATATAGAAAGAACGGAAGAGTTACTTGCAATTCTCGCTCAGAACATGCAGAAACGAAGGCTTGAGAAAGGATTTTCCCGTGAGGCTCTTACTGAACTTAGCGGAGTTCCGACGCCTACTATTGCCAAGTTCGAGCAAAAGCATACTATCTCATTGGCCTCTTATGTGGCGTTAGCAAAAGCGTTGGGTTATTCCAAAGCAATAAAAGAACTTCTATCCGAACCGCTATTCAACACAATGGAAGAGCTGGAGATGATTAATAAGAATAAAAATAGAAAGAAGGGGCGTAATGAAATTTATAAATAAACTGATAGTTACCTATCACAGTAGAAGTGTTGGAACTCTCAGCATGACACCAGATAACCGGCTATGCGCATTTCAGTATGATAGAGAATGGTTGGCTGACGGATTTTCTATCTCTCCGCTTGACTTACCATTAAAACCTGATTTGTTTATTGCTAAACCGCAACCTTTTTGGGGAAACTTTGGTGTTTTTGAAGACAGTCTCCCTGATGGGTATGGGCGTTATTTACTTCATCGGCTGCTTAAGAAACAGGGTGTGAATGACAATGAACTGACTCCTTTGCAACGACTGAGCATAGTTGGAACATCGGGGGTGGGGGCTCTTTGTTATATACCGGAAACAGCATTCCTCGAAAAAAGGAAAAGAGATGATGCAGGCTATTGCAGAAGGATGTGCTGAATTGTTATCCGAGAATTATAGTTCTGCTTTTTGACAGACTTTTATAGTGTAGGTCTGTCTTTTATGTGCTGTTCTTTGTGGTGAGAAGATAAGTTGCATTGTCAACTAAAAAATAGCTCTATGTGACATTCAACACATAGAGCTAAATTTTCTCTCTAAAATGCTAGATCTATATTACCAGCTCCAATCGCTTAATGTATAATTAGCTTCAACTTGCTTCTCTACATCATCAGGTAAATTAATGAAAAAATCAAATCCTGTTTCTTTTTCTAATTCATCTATTGACAATACATAATCTTTAAGTTCTTTGCTAGAGTAAGGTGGAACTTTGAGATTCTCATGTGGTAGATAAAAGGCTATAGCTTTATAGTTCTTATTGCTACAATAAAGAACAGCCATAAAGAAATATTTAGGTATAGCGATTCCATTATCAATGTATCCTTTAATTTTGTTAGGACCTATGGTGCCACCTTTAATGACATAAAGAGTGTCGCTTGCTTGAGTTATTTTTCCCCATTTTTGTACGACTCCTTCTGCTTTATCCCATGTAGTTCCACTTTGATTGAATCCTGTTTGTAACTGTGGACTTATATTTGACATGTAGAAAGTTTGTTTATTTGCTTCTACGGAATATTGTCTATCGGATGAAGCACATAAGTGTCCTCTTGTATATCCATTGGCACTGAAATTATAATCGTCTTTGTAGGTTTGATATTGCTTAGGAATGTTGGGATCAGGTTGATAATTCTCATTTCGTCCTACACTGCCTCCTGTTGTATTGTCAAAACGATAAGCTACCCAATAACAATGTTTATACTCATAACTATATTCTATACTATATGTTGGATAATCTTTACCGTTTCGTTTGGTGCTATGAGTGATAAATTGATTCATGTTCCCTCCTAATAATTTAGGAATTTCAATCCTTCCTGCATATCCTGATGGATCAGGATCCGGATCAGGCTCTTTACCATTTCCTTCTTTTTGAGTGATAGTTACATTTTCACTCTTTCCATTGGATGTTACAGTAATAACAGTATAGCGTTCATCCCCATCATTAGCGGATACTGAACAGATAGTAGAGGCATTTCCGTTTCCTTCTTTATTATTTATTGTACACCAACTATCCTTACTGGAGGCGGTCCACTTACCATCGGTCTTTATTTGGAGAAAGAAACTGCCTCCCTTTGCGGAAACTTCATTGTTTTTAAGGTCTGTATTAACGGTTAGTCCGCTAATATCGTCTGCTGGATCATTGTTGTTATCACTACCGCATGCCGTAAACAGGGTAGGGAGCAAGATTAATAGTAAGGTTTGGATGAATTTTTGTTTCATGAGTTATCTGTTCATTAGTCTTTTTGTTCCTTGATTAAATAAATGATAGTTGGTAGATGGTCGCTATACCCATTGAGCCACACACCTCCGGCATGTGTCCTTTTAGGGTATCCTTTATACTTTCCTTCTTTCTGAAACATAAAATCTCTTCTAAAGATCTCATGTCTGAAATATTTCAATGTACTTCTGTCATTACCTAATAGGTTGCCTGTGAATACAATTTGGTCAAATAGATTCCATTTACCATCATACATAAGAGTACCCGTTCCTTTTTTCAATGTGTCCCACCAAGGATTATATAAATCATGAGGCTTGGTGTCCTGAGGCTTACGTTTTGCGCCCAAGGCTACTGCCATACTCTTATCCATCGGATCATCATTCATATCTCCCATGATGATTACCTTTGCATTTGAGTCCTCATTTAATAATGAATCTTTTAAGGCGCGAACTTGTTCACCCGCTCTTTCACGGGCAGGAGATGCAGCCGCGCGTGAAGGCCAGTGATTCACGATAAAATGCACTTTCTCGCCATCAAGGATACCGCTGGCAATAAGGAAGCCACGGGTTTTATAAGTCGTATCATTGTTTTCGTAAATATATGGAGCAAGTTTACTGGCTGTGAGTTGGAAGAACTTGGGATTGTAGAAAAAAGCACAATCTACACCACGTCGGTCCGGACCTTCATAATGCACAATTTCATAACCTCTATCCGACAGAGCCGGCTGTTTCAGCAAGTCTTCCAATACTCTTCTGTTCTCCACTTCTGACATCCCGATAATGGTTGGACCTAAGGGTAATTTATCGGTTGAAAGCTGGCTAAGTATTTCAGACATGTTTTTCAGCTTTGCTTCATACTTCATCGCATTCCATTTATTCTTGCCATTAGGTAAATATTCGAAGTCATTTTTACCCGCATCATGAATTGTATCGAACAGATTCTCAAGATTATAAAACGCCGCACTGTAAAGTGCATACTTTTTCTCCTGTGAATAGCTTGTTATCGAAATGAACAGTAACAGGCTCCATACCATTAAAAACTTTTTCATTATTTTTCTTTTAATTAGGTTTCCGAATATTACATTGATTTGACAAATATCTAAAAAGAAAACGGAAAAACAAGTGATATACCCTATTTTTTCTTTGTTTTTTCTTGTTATATCCCTTTTTTTTTGTTGTTTTGTACTCGCCTTGTAACATAACTGTGAAAATTATAGCTACAAATTAACACTAATAATAATTTAAATTATGAAACAAAGATTAGGAATAGTGATTGCATTATTTTGTCTTTCGCCAGCTCTTTTTGCTCAACAGAAGGTTCAAAAGAATGCACGTGAAGATAATGCTTCTTTCACATTCACCGAATCGCAATTGAATGAAGATGATGATGCTGCTCAAAGTGTATCTGCTTTTGTCTCTTCCAACAATGATGTGTATCTTTCTAATGTCGGCTATTTGTTTAGCCCTATGAGATTTCGCGTAAGGGGCTATAATTCGCAGTATAGCGATACCTATATCAATGGCGTATTATTCAATGATGTAGAAACTGGACGTTTCAGCTATGGAATGATCGGTGGATTGAATGACGCTACGCGTAACAAAGAAGGTATTAGTGCTTTTGAAGTGAATAACTTTACTTTTGGTCCGATTGGAGGAGCTACTAATATTAATATGCGCGCCAGCCAATATGCAGCGGGATCTAAGTTAAGCCTTTCCGGATGTAATCGTAGCTATATTCTGAGAGGTATGTATACTTATTCTACAGGCTTATTGAAGAATGGCTGGGCGTTTACAGGTTCTGTTGGATACCGTTGGGCAAATGAGGGGGTGATTGAAGGTACATTTTATAATGCTTTCTCTTATTTCCTGGCAGCCGAAAAAGTATTTAATGATAAGCATAGTTTGTCAATAGCTACTTGGGGTGCTCCTACAGAAAGAGGACAGCAAGGTGCTTCTACGGAAGAAGCTTATTATCTTGCAAACAGTCACTATTATAATCCAAACTGGGGTTATCAGAATGGAGAAAAACGTAATGCGCGTGTAGTACGCTCTTTCGAACCTTCTGCTATTGCTTCCTGGGATTTTGATATCAATAAAGATATGAAATTGAAAACAAGTGCAGGATTTAAATATAGCAATTATGGTACTAGCGCTCTTGGTTGGTCAGGTAATGCTGCGGACCCTCGCCCTGATTATTACAAGAAACTGCCTAGTTCTATTTTCAATGTATATGATAAATCGACTGTACCGAGTGAAGATGAACTGGCTTTGTTCAATGAAGTGACAGAACGTTGGAAAACAAGTAAGTCAACTCGTCAGATTGATTGGGATCAGATGTATTTCGCTAACCAACAGGCTAATGCTTTAGGCAAAGAGACTTTGTATTATCAGGAAGAACGTCATAATGACCAGTTAGCTTTCAACTTTAGTTCAATTTTTAATCATACTATCGATCAGCATAATAGTTATATTGTAGGTGTTGCCGTAAATTCTACCAAAGGTATGCACTATAAGAAAATGAAAGATTTGCTTGGTGGAGAGTTATATACGGATGTTGATAAGTTCTCTGTTCGCGATTATGGATATAATTCTTCTGTTATTCAGAATGATTTGGATAACCCTAACAAACGTATTGGCGAAGGTGATAAGTTTGGTTACGATTATAATATCTTTGTAAACAAACAGAATGTATGGGCGCGCTATCAAGGTGATAATGACGGACATTTCAATTATTTTGTATCAGGAAAGATCGGATCTGCTCAAATCAGTCGTGACGGTAAGATGCGTAATGGTCGTGCTCCGAAAAAATCTTTAGGAAGCAGTGGTACTGCTAAATTCCTGGAAGGTGCGGTAAAAGCCGGATTTACATATTCTATTAATGGTAATCATGCATTGATCTTAAATGCAGGTTATGAAAACCGTGCTCCGTTAGCCTATAACTCTTTCATCGCTCCTCGTATCAAGAATGATTTTGCACATGGCTTGAGAACTGAGAAGATTTATAATGGAGAGTTGACTTACCGCTTTAATACTCCTGTTGTTTCAGGACGTATCACCGGATATTATACTCGTTTCAATGATCAAGTTGAAATGGATGCATTCTATAATGATAATGAAGCTCGTTTTACTTATCTTTCTATGAGTGGAATTGATAAAGAAAACTGGGGAGTAGAAGCAGCTGCAACTGTTAAAATAATCTCTAATTTATCTTTGACTGCTATTGCTACTTGGTCTGATGCTCGTTATATGAATAATCCGACCGCGGTTCGTACATACGAAAGTGAAAGTGAATCAAATGTTGACCGTGTTTATTGTAAGGGACTTCGTGATAACGGTACTCCGCTTTCAGTATATAGTCTTGGATTAGATTATAGCTTGAAGGGATGGTTCTTTAATGTTACCGGAAATTATTATCAACGTGTTTATTTGGATTTTTCTACTTACCGCCGTTTGGGTAGTGTATTAGGAAAATATTCAGATGGCGCTGTCGATGCAAACGGTAATCCGGTTGGTTATGATGTGCCGGGGCAAGAAAAGCTTGATGGTGGTTTTATGCTTGACGCATCAATTGGTAAGTATATCCGTTTGAAAAATGGTAAGAGCTTGAGTATTAATCTTAGTGTAAACAACATTCTGAATAATACAAACTTGCGCACTGGTGGATATGAGCAGAATCGCGATGATAGCTATGAAGATGGAGAAGCACGTACATATGTATTCTCTAAGAACTCGAAGTACTATTATGCTCCTGCTTGCAATGCTTTCTTAAACATTGGATATAGATTCTAAATTAATGGGCAAATTAATATAAGAAAATGATATGAAAAAGATAACATCAATTTTATCTGCCGTGCTGTTACTAACGTTGGGCGTTTCGTCATGTATGGACGATTTCGATACACCGGTGACGGGGAATGCTTACGGTAATAATACTATAAATGAGCAACGGACAATTACGATTGCTAATTTGAAAGAAAAATACAGCTCGATTATTTCAGCCAATCAGTTCCAGACAATTACTGAAGAAACTCGGATCTCCGGGGTAATTGTGGGTGATGACGAAAGTGGAAATATCTATAAACAGCTAATTGTAGCTGATGAAACAGGAGCTATTGTTGTAGGTATTAACTCAACAGGTATTTATGCTAATTGTCCGGTAGGACAGAAAGTAGTGATTGACTGCGAGAACCTTAATGTCGGTGGATATGGTATGCAGGCTCAGATAGGTACTACTTACAAAGGAGCTATTGGTCGTATGGATTTAGCTGTATGGTTGGATCATGTTAGACTCCTTAATAAGCCTCAGTTATGGTATGACGAACTCATCCCGACCGATCTTACCGGTGCACAATTAAAAACTCTTGATAAAGATTTAGCGCCTATGCTTGTAAGGTTCAAAGATGTAACAATTAAAGAAGCTGATGGTACTAGTACCTTTGCTCCTGACGATTTGAAAGATGGCGGTAATGGCGTGAACCGTACATTAGTGTTGGATGACAACTCAACATTAACATTCCGTACGAGTGCATATGCCAACTTCTCAACGGAGGTAATGCCTACAGGAAAAATTAATGTGATAGGTATTTTGAGCCGCTATAATAGTACGTGGCAGATTGTAGCTAGAACATATAGCGATATTCAAAGAAATAATTAATAAAATAAATATTCAACTATTATGAAAAAGATTCTAAATGCTTTATTCTTGACTATTATAACATTAGTCACATTTAGTTGTAGTGATGTTCCTGCTCCTTATGATATTGAAGGGGGCGGGAATGGCGAAGGACCTGCCTTGACTGGAGATGGTACGAAAGAGAATCCTTATGACATAGCAAGTGCTATGACAAAACAGGATAATTCAGAAGCTTGGGTAATGGGATATATTGTAGGTTGTATTAATGATAAGAGTATTTCTACTGATGCTGTATTTGCACCTCCTTTTACAAATCCTGCAAACATTTTGATTGCTGCTGATGCTGATGAGACTGATTATAAGAAATGTATTCCTGTTCAATTAGTATCACAAACGGATGTTCGTGCAGCTCTAAATTTAGTAGATAACGGTGCAAATTTGGGTAAGGCAGTTGTAATTAAAGGTCAGTTGACGAAATATTTCGGTGTAGCAGGTCTTAAAAATCCTACTGCTGCGGTTCTTGATGGCAAAGATATTGGTGATGGCAGTGATCCTGAGCCAGGCGATAAAGATAATCCATTAGGCTTGGATGATTCTAAGAAGAATAACACTTTCTCTGCTGACTTTGAAGATTTGCTGGCGAATAATGATTATGAGTTGGAAGGTTGGTATAATGTTGCAATTGAGGGTGGTAGACGTTGGCAAGGAAAGACTTTTAATAATACAACGACGGGTAAAACAGACAAATATATTCAAGCTACTTCATACGGTGGTACTGGTGATAAGTTTGAATGTTGGTTTGCAACTCCTGCTTTTGAAGTAGATCAAGTTAAGGATAAGAAAGTATCTTTTGACTGTGCTGTATATAATTATGCGACGGCTTCTGCTAACTCTAAGTTAGAAGTTTATTTTCTTCAGTTGGTAGATGGCAAAATGGTTTCTACTCCAATCAATGTAGCAGGAATGCCAACCACAGATAATACATGGGTAACATTGACAGCAGATTTGAGTGCTCAATCTGGTAAAATAGGATTTGTTGGATTTAAATATACAAGTACTAGCTCTTCTGAAGCGTTAAGTTATCGGTTGGATAATATTAAGGCAGGTGCTCAAGAAGGAGAAATACCAGGTGAAGATGATCCTTTTGATTTGAATGTATCAGATGTAAAAGAGAGCTTTACGGTAGATTTTGAGGATATGGTGCAGGATCAGACATATGTATTATCTGGTTGGGTGAATAAGGGTATGCCTGATGCATATACTTGGAAAGGTGCTGCATATAATTCTGATAAATATATAAGAGCTAATACGAAAGGAGCAGATAAAGGAAGTACTGTAGAATCTTGGTTTATAACTCCCGCTTTTGTTGTAAATGCTTCTAAGAAGTTAACATTTGATTGTGCAGGAGCTAATTGGGCTGCTAATCCTTCTTTGAAAATTTATTTCTTGCAGAAGTCTGTTGATGGCAAGCTTTCAAGACATGAAATTGCAATGGAAGCTATTCCTACATCTGGGACTAATTATACTTGGGTAAAAGATATTGAAGTGAATTTGAGTAGCTATGTTGGACAAACTGGCTTTATTGGTTTTCAATATATGGGAACTGAACCTGAAACTGGTGGCATGCCTACTTATCAGTTAGATAACATTAAGTATGGAGAAGGTGGAGAAGAACCAAATCCAGGAGACGCTGATGGTACAATAGATAAGCCTTTCTCTGTTGCTGATGTAATTAGTAAGCAATCGGAGACGCCAATTGCTTATGCTGTGGGATATATTGTTGCAGGAATTAAAAATGATACTAAAATAACGACAATTAGTTCTGCTGAGGATGTATTATTCGGAGGAACAGGGCAGGATGTCAAAAATACTGTTGTTTTAATTGCGGATTCTAAAGGAGAAACTGATTATACAAAATGTGTTGCTGTGAATCTGCCAACGGGAGATTTACGAACTGCTGTAAATTTGCAGGATAATCCAGAAAATGTAGGGAAGAAACTTACTATCAAGGGTAAATTTAGAACTTATTTTGGGATTGGAGGCTTGAGAGATGTGAATAAGTCAGATAGTTATAAACTCGAATAATTAAGGTTTAATTAGTGAAGGAACCTATAGTCATATAGATTCCTTCACTCTCATGTATATAAAATGAGAAAACAATATAATAAATATTATAGTATTTTTTTTCTTGTAGCTTTCATAATCGTCGGTATATCTTGTTCTAAAGATGACTCTAGTGAATTTGATGAGAAGTGGGAAGGAGATATTGAACTGCCTGCTTTACACAATAGCACTGCTGATATTTTTTTATCTCCGACTACTATATTCAATGGTCAACAAGTGACTACCTATAGTATGGAGTATGACAAAAGAAAAAAGCATGCCCGTTGGGTAGCCTTTAAATATTATAATGTAACAGGACAAACAAATTGGAATCGTAATGATTGGAAACAGACAGAATGGGGTGGTGACCCTTGGCAGTCTGATCCGAATATTTCTCAGTCTGATCAACGAGTACAGAGTGATTTTGGAAAGCAGGGATATGACCGTGGTCATATTTGTGCTTCTTCAGACCGTCTTTATTCAAAAGATGCTAACGAACAAACTTTCTATTATAGTAATATGAGTCCGCAAAAGAATTACTTTAATACAGGTGTTTGGAGCGACTTGGAAGGAAAAGTTCGTACTTGGGGACGGAGTAGTACTTTCCGTGATACTCTTTATGTAGTGAAGGGGGGAACTATAGATAATGAAAGCCAGATATGGACATATATTGGTGGCGATAAGACGAAGCCTGTTCCTAAATATTATTTCATGGCCTTACTTTGCAAAAAAGGAGAAACTTATAAAGCAATTGGTTTCTGGATGGATCAAAGTACGACAGCAAAGCCTGCCTTATCGGAATGTGCCAGAACGATTGACGAATTGGAAGAATTGACAGGATTGGATTTCTTTCATAATCTACCGGATAACTTAGAGAATGCAGTAGAAGCTAAGTACGCAATATCTGCTTGGACTGGGCTGCAATAGAATAAAGCTTTTTATTTTAGCTGAAGTTTACCTTCATTTTCCATATTTTCCTATCAATAGGAAATAAAAGTGGGAGATGGAGGTTTTTCTAATTAATATAGGAATGTGTCTGGTTTAAGCCTCACGGTTATCGCAATCATATTTGAGTAAGAAGTTGTTTTTATAGTTTTTGTTTGTTGCTAATTCTTCTCCATAACCTCTCCATCCACCCATCCTCTGTTTTGCTTAGCGTATCAGACACCATCGTGATCACCTGTTGGTTTAACCTGTTTTGTTCGGTTGCCATCGCTTGCCGTTTTTCGAGTAGTGCGATTGTTCTTTGCTGATGCTGAAGGTCTCGTTTTTGCAATTCGATGACTTCAAGAGATAGTTTGCATATTTCTGCTTGATTCATACAGAGTTGCTCCAACGTCTGAATGTATTCTTTGATAGGAAGAGCTTCGTGCCAGCACAGGAATTTCTGAAGGCTCTCTTCGTCAATGATAAGAGTAGTCTCAGTGAAAGATGCGGTAATTGCTTCCGTTTCTGCCCACAAACAGACGTCTTCCTCCTTGACTTCGTATTTGTGTACGGCTTCGTCTATGCTAATCCATTTCGGCATAGTGTTTCTTTGTTTATGTGTTTAACAAAAAAGAGTGAATAAGTCTTGGTAAGTGTGGTGCAACAAGCATCCCTGCATTTTGCTTTCCAGTCGGAGGGTTGTGGGGTATGGGGATTATGAAGGGAACCGACCGGATACAAAAGAGGCATGGATGCTGTTGAACCATTATCTGTACTCGAGGTCTAGCAAACCCTACTAAAAGATAATGATAACAACAGACATCCACGCCAATCGTTTATATATAACACATCCATAACTGATATGTTGATATATAGCAATTCACGTGGAGTATCTGTTGTATCATCTCTCTTTAGTATGAAATTGCTAGTTTCGAGTACGAGAGACAATACGTTATTTACTCCAATAAAGTAATAAAAAGCACTACCCGCTTATTACATCTCGCTGATGTGCAGAAAGTGTATGACAAAGATATATGTTTTTGGGGAATAATATGGAAAAACGGAAATAAATAAAAGAAGTCCGATATTTAGAATGGCTTTTTTGTGTTTGGTTGAATAATGTTTTCAAGATGTTGTCTACCATTATTCATAGCGCATTTATCTCTTTCGTAAAGCAATGCTTTGTATCTTCAAAAGCTATGCTTTATGGTTGCTAAAGCATAGCTTTAGATAACCGTACGTCAGATGTTACGAGCATCGCTTTCACCTTCACTTTTTCCTCCCAACCTCTTATCCATCAGTGGTCTCGGGTGAAGGGGCGGCTATTCACCTAGTGAGTGGAGAAAACATTGTAAATGTTTGAAATAAACTATTCAATGATTTGAAATAAACATTGGGAAGAAAAAAATAATCTATTAGCATCTTTCGATTAGGTTATAGCTAATACGAATATCATTATAGCAAAAACAAATTAGCTTATAGCAAAGTGAACGATTTCTTTATGGTCCAATATGAAAATTGGATGAAGGATCGGTGAAGGGCGATGTGTTTCACCCGTTATCGCTTATGGATAAAAGGTTTCGAAGAAAAGGTGAAGGATATCCACCTATTTGAAAACTTATAGTGTGACGTGTAAAAGCATCTGTCTTTGATGGGAAGGGTTTCGTGCCAGCGTAAGAAGTTACGTAGGTTCTCTTTGGCAATGATCATGGTACAGCACACGGTACTTTTCTTTGTGTTATGACTGTAAAGAGATGTATTGACGTCTATAACATTTCCTATTTTTAAGGAAATATTAATTCGTTTGTTTCCTGTATTTTAGGAAATAAAATATGGGATTCTAAATATAATATCTTTTAGTGCACAACTTAATCTCCTTTAGTGAATAAATTAATTCGTCCGCCTATAGGCAAAGTTGCGTTTGCCTATAGGCAACCTTTCGTCCGGCTATAGGCGGACGGAAAGATGCCTATAGCCGGACGAATTAATTTATGAATGCGCAGACGTTATTTTCTATAGAGAAAACTATTATTCTATTATGCCGTTGTTATTAAGGTTTTGAAGGTTTCGTATAATCTTTTTTATCTCTTCTTTTACTATTCTTAACTCCGAAAGTTTCGTAACGATAAAGAAACCATCTACTTTTACCCCCGATTTTGTGAAGAATTGAAGGAATCTTCGTCTAATAAACTAAAAACTAAAACATTTGGGGCATGAAACACAGACTATTGCTACTATTACTATTCGTGTTCACCGCAGTGATGACAGGGTGGGCACAAAATTCTGCGACTCCCTCGTATATCATTAAAGGTGTACTTTTAGATTCACTGACTCAGGAAGGAGAACCTTACGCAACCATTAAGATTACTAAAAAGGGTGCTCCGGACAAAGCTATCAAGATGGCGGTGACCGGTGCCAGCGGTAAGTTTCAGGAGAAACTGAATGCAGCGGCAGGAGATTATGTGATTACTATTTCTTCCATCGGTAAGGCAGTTATCACCCGAGAGTTTACGTTGAAGCCGTCGGTTAAAGTCATTGATCTGGGAACGATGCTTTCGGCTGAGGCTACCAATGAACTGAAGGGAGTGGAAGTTGTGGCGCAAAAACCTTTGGTTAAGGTAGATGTAGACAAGATAGAGTATAACATTGAAGACGATCCCGATTCGAAGTCGAACAGCATACTGGAGATGCTTCGGAAAGTGCCTTTGGTGACGGTGGACGGAGAAGATAATATACAGGTGAACGGTAGCAGCAGCTTTAAGGTGCACGTCAATGGAAAGCCCAATAACATGATGAGCAACAATCCGAAAGAAGTGCTGAAAAGCATGCCTGCCAATTCCATTAAATATATTGAGGTGATAACTTCGCCGGGTGCCAAGTATGACGCCGAAGGAGTGGGAGGTATTCTGAATATCGTGACAGTAGGCGGTGGATTCGAAGGATACACAGCAACCTTCCGGGCGAATGCCAGCAATTATGGCGCCGGTGCCGGTGGCTATGCAATGGTCAAGCAGGGTAAAATGACCGTCTCTGCCAATTATAACTATAACTACAATGACAGGCCGCGCGGCTATTCGGATAGCTATCGCGAAAATTACGAGTCGGAAACGGAAAAGTATCTTGAATCAAATAGCAGTTCCAAGTCGAAAGGCAACTTCCAGTATGGAAATCTGGAAGCCAGTTATGAAATCGATACACTAAGACTGCTGACGGTAGCTTTGGGAATGTATGGCAGCAACAGTAAGAATTATGGTGATGGCTTTACCAACATGTACGGCGCTAACCATGAGGATATAGCCTACAGCTATCGGATGGACAATCATGGAAAAGGTTCCTGGTACTCCATTAATGGAAACATAGACTATCAGCGTACCTCCAGAAAGAACAAGCAGCGGATGATCACTTTCTCTTATAAGATTAATACACAACCTCAGACAAGCAATTCTTATAATACCTATAAGGATATTTATCCCGAAGATGAGATGGAGGAACTCGTCAAGCGGCTGCTGTTGAGAAATTATCATTCGGACGGAAAGACCAATACAATGGAACAAACGTTTCAGGTGGACTATACCACGCCGATTGGTAAGTTGCATACTATCGAGGCGGGTGCGAAATATATTTTCCGCCGCAATACCAGCGACAATAAACTTTATGAAGCGTCCGGAGGAAGCGAGGATTATTTATACAATGAAGACCGCAGTAGCGACTATCGCCATTTGAATCATATTTTGGCGGCTTATCTCGGATATACACTGAAATACAAAGATTTCACTTTCAAACCGGGTATGCGGTATGAGCAAACCATACAGCGCGTGAAGTATATTGTTGGTCCGGGTGAGAATTTCCATACGAACTTTAGTGACCTCGTACCTTCTGTTTCACTGGGTATGAAACTGGGCAAGACTCAAAATATACGGGCGGGTTATAATATGCGTATCTGGCGTCCGGGCATCTGGAATCTGAATCCTTATTTTAATAATCAGAATCCGATGTTTATCACTCAGGGAAATTCGGACTTGAAGAGTGAGAAAAGTCATTCGTTTGACTTGTCTTATAGTAATTTTGGGGCGAAGTTCAATGTCAATCTGTCGTTACGGCATTCGTTCAATAATAACAGCATAGAGAATATAAGCCGGTTGATTACCGAACCGGGAGGAGAGATGTTTGACGATAATCCGGAACATGTGGCACCGGAAGGAGCTTTGTACAGTACGTATGCCAATATAGGAAAGAGCCGGAATACGGGATTAAGCTTTTACCTTAACTGGAACGCATCGCCTAAAACACGCTTGTACGTCAACGGACGCGGAAGTTATAGCGACCTGAAAAGTGAGGCGCAGGGATTGCATAATTATGGATGGAACGGTTCTTTCTATGGCGGTGTCCAGCACACTCTTCCATTGAAGATACGGTTAAGTCTGAATGGTGGCGGTAGTACTCCGTACATTAACCTGCAGGGAAAAGGTTCCGGTTATTATTATTATGGTTTGGGGATCAGCCGTTCTTTCATGAAAGAAGAACGTTTGAGCCTGAACTTGTACTGCAATAATATATTTGAGAAGTACAGAAGCTATAACAATCATACGGAGGGCGTAAACTTCCTGTCGAAGAGTAGCAGTAAATGGCCGAGCCGCAGCTTTGGATTTAGTATCAGCTACCGGATTGGCGAACTGAAAGCCAGTGTGAAGAAAGCAGCCCGAAGCATCAATAACGATGACGTGAAAGGCGGCGGAGAAGGTGGAAGTACCGGTGGCGGAGGTGGTCAGTAGACCACCCTCACCTTCAATTCATAAGATAAGCCGGGGAAATCCGGCTTTATTATTTGATGTCTGTTTCATTACTTTAAAGAGAACAAAATATTAGTGTTAGTGAAACGTCAGCCGGCTGAGCCCGATCTTCATTTTTGATTTGCTTTCTTCTGACTGGCGGTGTATAGGCGACTCCAATAAAGAGAAATCGATAGGGAAAGGAGCTGCCATTAATACGAAATTCTCAGTTGACATCCTGCTGAACTCAATGGTTTGTTGCGGGAATGAAACCGTGCTTTCGGCAGGAAGCAGGTAGTTGGCAAAATGACCTTGCTTGTCCGGCTGGAGTACCAGATAAGTATTCAGGGAACTGTCTATATTCAGCACATTGACGAACAGCGTGACAAGGGAATGATTGGTGGCCCGTACGTAATAAGGATTCTTCAGGTTGGAACCGTCCGGTTTCAGAACCGAGCCGTCCTGATGTGAAACCAGTTCGAAAGTCAGCAGATAATTACTTTTCTGTGAAGGATCTTTCTGTACAAAGACTTCTTGCAGGGTTTCGTTGCCCGATACTTGCAGGCAAGCGCACATTGCCTGGATAAACTGTTGGTTTTCTTCTTCTCCTCTGTATCCTGTGGTGGTCACTTTGCCCAGTTTCCGGTTTGGCGCTGTGTCGTCGGTATTGCTGAAAAGCTGGTCCTTGATATATCGGAGATAGTTGGCAGACAGGCGAAGTACAGAAGGTTTCATGTCGTGAATATATTCCTTGACCGTCCATGTACCGGTACGGTTCAGGCTATACAGCAATTTGGCATCCTCATTCAGAAGAGTTAACTGGCTTTCTTTGCCTATCGTTATTGTTTGCAGCGGAAACAATTTCTGTTTGGGCTGTATGGGGTGTCCTGCCGATTTTACACTGCCCGCAACGGAGTAGACAATGTACGAATCTCCTCCCTGTTGCGCTGTGGCCGGAGAAAGGATAGCGATCAGAAGAAAAACTGCTGTCAGGATTATTTTCATTGGATGCCTGTTAATAAGTAAATAATGGGAATTCCTCATTCCAGCCGTCAAATCCGGGGATCTGTTTCCGGTTATTGTCGCCTTTAATAATTTCCTTCATTCGCTTGCGCAGGAAATTCATGAGCTCGACGGTGGTCAGTGCCTTTTGTCCTTCTGCCTTTGCTTTCCCTTCGAATGCTTCGATCAGTGCTTTGGTGAAAGCACCGTTTTTCCACTCCGGCAACTCGTTGGAAACGGTATCATCCTCGCTCGATGCATAAATATATCTTCCCGGTTTGGCACGGTTCATCTCCGAAACAACCTTCTGCATATCCAGCGAAGACACACTCCGGCGTCCCTGTAACAGTGCCCCGGAATAGCAGGCATCGGCAAATACAACTACCTTGCCACGTATATCGTCCAGATAGCCCGAGAATCTGTCGGCATCGATGCAGGAACTGCGGATCATTTCTATATTCGCATCGACCGGTGCCAGATAGAATCGGTCTTTGTTATCTTTTAGTCCGTGTCCGGCGAAGAAGATGAAAGTAAAGTCGGTACTTTCTGCCCTTGCCGCCAACTGACACAATTCGTCTTCAATCTTCTGGCGGGTAGCTTCCTTGTCTGAGAGCTTGGTCACATAAATGTTTTCGTAAGGCGCATGCTTTTTCTTCTCCACCACCCGAACGAAGTCATTCATGTCTTTCACCGCCATTTTCAACGGAGGGTGAATCTGATCGTAATCATTGATTCCGATAGCCAGCACGTAAAGATTAGGCCGTATCAGGTTTTCTTTCGATTTGTCCCATTTGAGCCGGAGGAATTCCGTTTCACTCCATCCCGTATTATTACGGGCGGAGATGGATATGCTGCTATCGTCTTTGGGCAGAGTCACCGTCACGCTTCGTCCCTTTTTTACGACACGCGCTGTCGGCTGTATCTCACCGTTGACTGTGACCTTTACTTCTTTTACCGGATTGTCCGGCGGAGTATCTACGCTGTAACGGATTTCCAGTTGAGTTTCACTGAAATAAGGGAAACCTTCCGGCGGAATAATTTTCACGACCGGTGAGGCCGGTGTGACAGGGGCTTCACCGGTAACGAAAGAAGCCGGTATCGGACTTTCGTTTTGAGCAAAGGTCGGCTTTTTCGACATAGCATTGATTCTGTCCAGTTCTTTTTGTACATCTGCGCCTTTTTTCCGGGCACGGGTATAAAGAACTTTGGCTTTTTGCAGCCACGACATCGCTGTATCATAGTCTTGGGCAATGCCTTTGCCTATATAGTAACAATATCCTAAATTCACCATTCCATCCGGATTGTCCTGTGCTGCGGCCCTCTGATACCATGCCAGGGCGTACATATCGCTCTGATCCACACCTTTTCCCGAAAAATAACAGTTACCTAAACAGTTCTGCGCTGTGGCATCTCCTCTCTCGGCAGCCTTGCGATACCAACTGGCAGCCTGTGTATAATCCTGCTTGGCCCAGTATTCGGAGGCTTTGCTCATTATCTGTGCAGTGGTTGGTGTTTGTTGCGCTATTGCTGAAGCGAGAACCGTGCAAAGTAACCATAATATGCATACTGTTTTTTTCATAAGTAAAGTGTTTTTTCCGGGTGTTTCAACTTCTTTTTCTCTTGCAGCCATAGCAGCCAGCCCACATAGAACGAAAGCGCATTACCTGTCAGTACGATGCCGGTGAATGCATATATAAGACTAATGCTGTAGTGGAAGAAATGATTGACTATCAGATTGATAAATACCAATAGTATAGTTACCAGAATAGCGGAAAGGGTAATACGGATATTATCTGTTTTCTCGTATTTGATGTGCAGGTAACTGCATGTCACTACAAAGCAATAGGTCAGTAGAAAGCCTAACACTACTCCCAGCCAGACCGGCATCTCAGTAATTTCCCGATGGTGGATAAGGGTATGTGCAGAGAGTGCCACAATTTCCGGTCCGCTAAGGTCTCCTACAGGTGTCAGATGCAAATCTTCCTTGCCCGAAGCGATGCCTATCACTACTATTTTATCTTTGAAACGGTCGGCGAAAAGGGAAATATCGGTGGGGAGTACTTTGCGAATGTGTACGTCCGAATAATTGATCAGTTGCTCAGCATCCTTCTCATAACGGAGGCTTGGCTGGTAAGCAAGTGCGATTTGTAAGGGGAGCGAACGAAGCGTATCGTCTTCGTTGGTGACTGTGGTGGTATAGGTTCGCAGGCACTTGCTGTATGTGTTGTTCATCGTTGTATTGGTATATCCTTCACGAAGTTGCGGTAGGGCAGGGGTGAAGAAGGAAGAGAGCACGTTGTTGTCGTCTGATACTTCGGAGGCCGTTACAATTGTAGCCGGAATGGTATCGAGTGTCTGCATCAGGATTAGATTGTCTTCAGAACGGTCATCGTCCGGAAACATGATATCCAGTGCGATCACTTTAGGAGAAGTAGCAGCTACTTCGGCAATTGTCTCTGCTATGGCTTTGCGGTTGCGGATGGAGGTTACGTCTACCACAAAGATCTCATTGCTTTCCGGCATTGAATTCCTGTTTGACAGGCGGAGGAAGAGATCGGACAGGCGGAAATCTTCGAATGCACGGGTTACCGGATCGAAGAAAGAGGTGTTCAGCGGAATATAGATCACCAAAAATGAGAAAAGGAAAATCCCTAATGTAATGTAGAGGTGGCTTCGGTGTAGCCAGAAGCGAAAACTCCAGAACTTATGTTTCATGGCAGTACCTCCTTCTTTGCTCCAGTTTTAGGTGTCGGACAGGTGCAGATACAGACAATACCTTCAGGTAATTGTTGCCATCCAATTCGGAAATTCTTCAGTGAGAGATCTGTCTTAGAAGTGAAAGCGTCGATAAGGGCGTGCATTGATTTATTGCCATCGGGCGAGGCATCATTGGGGACATAGGATTTGATAGTTGAACTTACTTCTGCCTGAATCATCGAAGCAGTTTCTATCAAAACAGTAACCAATGCGTCGGAACAAGCTGCGATACCGTCTTTAGATTCTCCCATACCAGTGGAACAAATTTGTTCTGCAATATTTTCTTTGACTGTACCATAAATTCCGGCTTCTATGATTAACTGTCCTTTTGTAATACCTGTGCAATATAAAGGAAAAGGAACTCCTTCCGATGTTCCACTAAGTTTTGAAATACTATTGAATATCGATTCAATCTCTTCTTTTTCATTCGATTTTGTAGAACTAGATATCACGCTTGCGACAGATACTACTTTATTGCAAAGTGGAATTTGCGTGAGGGCTCCTATCCACGCCCGTCCAAAGGAATGCTGCAAATCATAAGAAAACTTCAGGCCCATTTTCTCTTTGTTCGCTTGTGGAGGGTATTCTGCATAGCGATAACTGGTTTTGCCGGGTAATACGTTTTCCCCTACTTTTACTGTGATCTCTTCTTTACCGTTATTCTTGTTGTAAACGACAGATTCACTGTAGGAATGGTGTCCCAACGTAGTTGCGATGAGGCTGCTTACCAGACAGGAATCAATCCCGGAGGAATGGTTTTTCTTGCTGACGTCCCTGCTGAAAATGATTTTATTATTGGATTTACCTTGTTTTACCCGACATAGTACAAAGTATTCTCCGGATGGGTGTGCGTATAATTTCTCTAGTGCGCATTCAAAACCTGACAATTCCAGTCGTGCTGCTTCCAGACGTCGGGTGGATTCTTTTTTTCCTTCTACATCTATTTCTGAAGTAGTAATGGTTTTGAAAGGTAAACCTTGGGTCAGACAAAAGTTCAGTACGGCACGTGTCTGGGCTTGTAGCAAGGCCAGACCGGCATCATCCATGACTTCGGATACTCCCAAATAAAGACCTTCCTGATTTTCGAATACCCAGGGAGGCAGTCGTCTTTTGCTGCACAGACGCGTACAGAAAAAGAGAAATATACGAATAGACACAAGAAAAGTGATAACCTCATAATTATTTGTCAGCAGTATTAAAGTCTTGAACTTTTCTGCAATATTCGCTAAAAAATAGAACATGAGCAAAAAATATGCTAATAATTTGGAAAGCAGTACTTTCTAAGTTCTTAGAAAGGGACGTGTTTATAGACAAGGAGGATGTGTCAGATTTAGACACATCCTCCTTGAGAGCGGGGAGTTGAGATGCTTTGAGGCAACTCTTGAAAATTAGATGATGGTTGGTTTCTTTATTTCTGCCTTACATCCTGCTTGTTGGTATTAAAACCTAGCTTGGTAAGTCCTGCCTGTACGTCGGGATGGCTCATAAAGAGTTTCCATAGCAGCCCTGTGCGGTAATTTTCAATCATGACTGCGATAGGCCCTTGGTCAATGGCAAGATAACGTTGTGGATACCAGTTGTCCGTTTCGCTGAAAGCATCGTAGAATCCGAAAGGACCGAAGACTTTATCACCCATGTTGTATAGGTAGCGCATCACTTGCATCGAGTATTCCGGAGTATAGACGATGGACGAAAGGGCGGCGGTAGGGGAGATCACCCCTTTGTCATCCTGTTCGTTCGGTGAGTGAGCGGCATAGCCGTCAACGGAGTAGCTGGCTGTCAATCCCCAGCAGTCCGGTCCGAAACCTTTGTAATGCTTGGGATTACGGATGCAGTAAGCACGATTCACGAGTGTCAGGTTCCTCATCTCGTGGAAGTAGCTCGGACAATATTCATCTTTTAATCCTACCGGATCGAGCCCCAGGAAAGAATACTGTGCCCAGAAAAGCGGGCCGGCTTCTGTACCCTGGTAGCGAAGATGCAACTCGATACCTTCCACTTTATGCGGAGAGACGATAGCCCCATTCTGCGCCCAGCCATCGTGATAGACGGCTGCCGGAACTCCGTGGGTAGGAGAGGCTGCGGCGAGGATATACATAATCATACATTCGTTATAGCCATGTATCGGGAAATCCATTTCCCAACCGTATGTGGGGCTCCAGTGCCAATATAACACGTTTTGTCCCCCCTTACGATACCAGTTCCAGTCGACGTCCCGCCAAATTTGGTCGATACGTTGGGCCAGAGCTTTTTCTTTCTCGTTGCCATTGATATAATACTGGTGTACGGCAAGCAGACCTTGTATCAGGAAAGCGGTTTCTACCAGGTCGCCTCCATTATCTTTCTGACCGAAAGGTTTCACCTTTCCCGTATCGCCATACCACCAGTGCGGATATGCTCCGTGAAAGCGGTCTGCTTTTTCGAGGAAGGAAACGATACGTTCCATTCGTGCCAGACCTTCTTCGCGGGTGACGTAGCCACGGTCTATTCCGGCAAGAATAGCCATAATACCGAAACCACTGCCGCCCGAAGTAACTACATTGGCGTCGTTTTGCGGATATACCCCGTCTACATGATACCGTTCGGGCGCAAGCCCGCTGTTGGGTTCGGCACCCTCCCAAAAGTAGAGAAAGGTGCGACGCTGAACGGTGTCCATCAGGGCGTCATCCGAAAGTTCGGAACTGGCGGTGGTTTGTCCGCCAGTCTTGTTCTTACACGCTCCTGCCGTCATTATGAGGCAGAAAAGCGCAATATAGAGAGATAGTTTTTTCATTGATTGTGGATTTAAATGAGAGAATAAGATTTAGGCACGGATTACACGGATTTCACGGTTTTAAGAGATTGCGCAGTTAAAGACCGTGTGAATCCGTGTAATCCGTGCCTATTGTACGATTTTTATTTTAGCGTGAATCGTGCGGATTTCACGTCCCGGCTGTTTGTTCCGATCATTACTTCAAACTCACCCGGTTCTGCTACCAGTTGCAGGTCGTAGTTGTAATACCTCAGCATTTCCGGTGCAATCTTGAACCGTACAATCTCTGACTGTCCCGGTTCGAGGAATATCTTCTGAAAGCCTTTCAGTTCTTTCACCGGACGGGTGGTACTGCCGACAAGATCCCGAATGTAGAGTTGCACTACTTCTGATCCCGGCCATGTCCCGGTATTGGTTACCATTACTGCTGCCGTCAGCTCTCCCGTCATATCGATGGTAGAACGGCTCAGGTCGATATCCCCGTAGGAGAAGGTCGTGTAAGAAAGTCCGTATCCGAATGGATAAAGCGGTTCGTTGTCTACATCCAGATAATTGCTGCGGAACTTTTCGAACCATTTGCCTTGTGCCAGCGGACGTCCTGTATTCTTATGCGCATAATACAGCGGAATCTGACCGACATTCTTCGGGAAGCTCATGGTCAGTTTTCCACCCGGATTGACATATCCGAAGAGCGCGTCGCCAATGGCATAAGCAGCTTCGCTGCCTCCGAACCATACATTCAGAATGGCGGGTACATGCTCCTGCTCCCAAGTCAGTGTCAGCGGACGGCCTGTAAATAATACCAATACAACGGGTTTCCCGGTTTTCAGCAATTCCTTCAACAGGTTTTGCTGTACATCCGGAATGTTCAGGTCGGTACGGCTGCTGCTTTCTCCGCTCATTTCGGATGACTCTCCGAGGGCGGCGATGATGATATCCGACTGGTTGGCTACTGTCAATGCTTCATCCAGCAGTTGCTGGTCTGTCCGGTTATCACGGTTCAGCGAACGTCCGAACATGGTGGCACGTTCTTCGTAGGATGCGTCACTGATCAGATTGCTGCCTTTGGCATAAAGAATATTGGCTTTTCCGGCAGTCATTTCTTTCAGTCCTTCTACCAACGACGGACACCGGTCGAGTACGGCAGCTACGCTCCATGTACCGGGCATGTTTGTCCGGCTGTCGGCGAGCGGGCCTATCACGGCGATGTTACCTTTCGGATTGAAGGGAAGAAGAGGTTCCGCAGGAGTTCCCGGAATGAGTGTCACGTCGTCGTTCTTTAAAAGCACAAAACTTTCTGCGGCAATTCTGCGGGCAGCGTCGCGATGCGCTTTCGTAAAGATGTCACGTGCAGGACGTTTCGGGTCGCAATATTTGTAGGGGTTGTCAAATAATCCCAGTTTGTATTTAGCTTCCAGAATACGGCGGCAGGCGGTATTCAGTGTTGCCATAGAAACCTTGCCTTCCTGAACAGACTTTTTGAGTGTGCCGACAAAGCCCTCGCTTACCATATCCATGTCTACTCCGGCATTGATGGCACGTGCGGAAACTGTTTGCAGGTCGCCTATACCGTGGTCGATCATTTCAGAGATTCCGGTGTAGTCGGTTACTACAAATCCGTTGAAGCCCCACTGACCACGCAGTACGTCTGTCATCAGCCACTTGTTGGCGGTAGCAGGCACACCGTCTACTTCGTTGAACGATGCCATCACACTTCCTACACCGGCTTCAACAGCAGCTTCGTAGGGCAGCATGTATTCATTGAACATCCGCTGGCGGCTCATGTCTACCGTGTTGTAGTCGCGTCCGCCTTCCCCTGCGCCATACAGTGCAAAGTGTTTTACGCAGGCCATGATTTCGTCATTCCGCTGCATATTCTTTCCCTGATAACCGAGTATCATTGCTTCGGCAATCATTGCTCCGAGAAACGGGTCTTCACCGCTGCCTTCGGAAACACGTCCCCAACGTGGGTCGCGTGAGATGTCCACCATCGGGCTGAATGTCCATGAGATACCGTCGGCACTGGCCTCTATGGCTGCAATGCGTGCCGATTCTTCAATGGCGGTCATATCCCAGGTACAGGACAGTCCTAACGGAATGGGGAACATTGTTTCGTATCCGTGGATGACATCCATACCAAACAGCAAGGGGATACCCAGACGGGATTGTTCTACTGCCTGTTTCTGTACATCACGTATTTTCTCTACTCCTTTCAGATTGAACAGGCCGCCCACTTCGCCCCGTTTTATTTTGGCGGCGATGTCACTGCTTTTGGCTTGTCCTGTAGTGATCTCTCCTGCGACGGGGAGGTTCAGTTGCCCTATCTTTTCTTCCACAGTCATCTTCTTCATCAGTGCGTCGATGAAACGGTCCATGTCCTGCGGCGATTTCTGCGCTGCCGCACTCAGGAAGCCGGCAGTGAGCAGTAGAAATGAAAAAAATATTTTCTTATTTATCATATCGTTTTATCTGTTTAATTTTTAAGCACGGATTACACGGATTAACACGGTTTTCAATAGCCTGTCTAATCTCTTAAAGCCGTGAAATCCGTGTAATCCGTGCCTAAATTTATTATTTCATATTATATTAATAATCCGGATTCTGTACCAGCACTCCCTTTGACTTGTCAATCTCTGATTGAGGCAAAGGCAATAAGGCATTCTTGGCCTGATAGTTTACTTTTCCGGCGGCGTGCAATACATCCGCAGCGATTCCCCAACGTACAAGGTCATAGAAACGGTCGAACTCAAGTCCGAGTTCCACGCGGCGTTCGTGGCGGATGGCTTCCCGCAATTCTCCCTGATCGGTGGTTGTTACTTTCGGCAATATATTCGTATTGCTGCCTCTGGCACGTGCGCGTACCATTTCCAGATAATCTATTGCTTCTCCGGGGATATTCTTTTCGTTGGCAGCTTCGGCAGCCATCAATACTACGTCCGAATACCGGATCAGACGGATATTTACCCAGAAACCTTTGTTGGTGTATTCTTTACGCAGGGCAGGGTCCGTATAGGCTTTCTTGTTGAAGTAAGCTCCCATAGCCGGAGAAACGGGTGACTCACCATAAGGCTCGTTGGTGTTTTCCGGAGTAATAGGCTCATCGTCCGATTTACGGAAGTAGAGCAGCGTAGCGTTCTTACGAGGGTCTCCTGCTTCGTAGGCGTCTGCCATAAACTGGGTGGCCATGTGCCATCCCCATCCTAAGTCCCACTGACCGGCTCCGCGTATGCCTTGCACTTCGCAGAACTGACTGCCGATCACTTCACTTTGCGGGAGAGCGGCTGTGGCTGTACATTGCAGTTCGAATATGGAACCTCCGCTATTCTCACCGTCATCGGTAAATATTTCATTATAGGGTGTTTTCAGATTATATAAACCTTTATTGATAACGTCGGTAGAAGCTGTGTACATATTGTTCCAGTCGTTGCGCATCATATAGGTACGGGCATGAAGTGAACGGGCGGCCCCCCAGGTCAGTCGTCCGGTATATTCGGTACTCCATGTTTCGGGCAATGACTCTTCCGCTGTTTTCAGGTCGGTATCAATCTGCTCGTAGATTTTATCAGCAGTCGTTTTCGGAATGTTGGCTTCCGAAGCGTCGTTGATTTTGTAAGTCACCAGAGGTACTTCGCCAAAGGCTCTTACCAGATTGAAGTAACAGTAAGCACGGAAGAAAGAAGCCTCTCCTTTGTTGATGATGTCTTCGGCTTCCGTTTGTCCGGCAGTTTCTTTCTCGGCAATGGCATCGAGGATATCATTACATTGGTAGATGACGGCGTAATTCTGTCCCCAGTAAGCCCCTAACAGACCGTTGGTTGGAGTGTACAGAAAGTCATCGTACATTTCGGCTACGTCCGATCCGTCGCTCGGAATACTTCCCTTCTCGGAATCTTCGGAACGCAGACAATGGATGGCAAGGGCGGGGGTGCCGGCAGTGATGTTGAAGTTACGCATCATGGTATAGACATTATAGATTTTACCGTTGACCAATGCGTTGGGATTGTCGTCTTCGGTAAATTGTCCCTGCGGACTCCGGTCCAGAAAGTCGCTGCAACTGCTTATTAGCAAGGCAGAAGCGGCAATGAAAGTGGAAAAAAGATATTTATTTAGTTTCATACCATTATTGTTTTAAAGATCAAAAAGTTAGGTTGATACCGAAGGTGTAGACGGCGGGTACGGGGTAACTGCCATTGTCTACTCCGAAGGCGGTAGCGCTGCCACCCAGTTCCGGGGTGTAGCCGGTGTTATGCTTCCATGTCTTCAGGTTTTGTATGTTGACATAGACTTTCAGTGCCTGCAGGCGTATCTTGGCAAGCAAAGACTTGTCGAATGAGTAGGCAAGCTGCACGTTACGGATGCGGAAGAAACTTCCGTCTTCGATGTAATAATCCGAATTTAACGTGTTGATGGAATGTTTGGAGTTCAGCAATGGCTGGCTGTTGGAAGTGCCTTCTCCGTGCCAGCGGTCCATGCGTTGTGCCAGATAGTTGAACTGTGCAAAGTTGTAATTGTCCCAGGTACGGAAAATCTCGTTACCATGCTGTCCCATCATGTCGATACCCAGTGACCAGTTCTTATACGTTAGTCCGAGCGAAAGGCCATAGGTGAAATCCGGTGTCGGGTTACCTATCATTGTACGGTCTTCCGAGGTAATCTTGCCGTCTCTGTTCACGTCGGCGAACTTCAGGTCACCGGGAGTGACTGTGGCAAGGGTGTTTTCGGGCGATGCGTCGATGTCGGCTTGCGACTGGTAGACGCCTGCTACTTTGTAACCATAGAAGTATCCGATAGGGTAGCCTGCCATGGTGTAACTCTGCTGTTTATCTCCGGCAATGATGGAGTATCCATCCTGAACGAGGCTCTTCACCTTATTCTTGATGGTGGTCAGGTTGGCACTGACAGAGTATCCCCAGTCACCGATCTGGTCACGCCAGCTGGCTGCCATTTCAACACCCATGTTCTGGATTTCTCCCAAGTTGCCGATGCCGGGCACTGTTCCGGAGATACCGGGCACTTCGGCTAGCAGGTCTTTTGTCCTTTTCTTATAATATACTCCTTCAAAATGCAGGCGGTTGCGCAGCACGTTCGTTTCGAAACCAGCTTCCCAGGCTTCTACTTTTTCCCAACGCAGATTAGGGTTAGGCAGATAGGCGAGCTGGTATCCGGGGTAAATAATGGATGGCTTGCCGAAAACTGCTGAGTAAGCATTTGTCAATAGAGGTTCGGCGGGGTAGGCTTTGTCCAGATTCTGGTTACCTAACGTACCGTAAGATGCCTTGAGTTTCAACATGTCGAGCCATTTGATATCTTTCATAAACTCTTCTTCGGTCATCAGCCAGCCACCACCTAATGAGAAGAAGTTCTGCCACTCATTGCCTGTGTAGGAGAAGGCGGAAGAACCGTCCCGGCGGAACGAACCGTTGAACAGGTATTTCCCTTTATAGTTGTAGATCACACGTGCCAGCATGGATACCGTACTCCGCTCCCATTGGGTACTTCCGTTGGTAGCTGTTGCGGCATCACCGATACTGACAAACCATTTGTCCGGATCGTCAGGAATAACCAGACCGACACCTTGTTTGCGTGCTCCGTCCAGTCGGCTCAGCGAATTGTAATAAGTGGTGAAACCGGCTGTAGCAGTCAGGTTGTGATTGCCATTGTCAAAGCTGTTGGTATAGGTCAGCAGATAGTCGCTCTGTACTTTCGTTTCATTTTCCTTGAACTGGCTGACTTCCGTTTTGCCGGTTCCCAGTGTCACGACATCTCCTGCAGCTGTATCGTCGTACACTTTCATGATAGGCAGATAAGTACGTCCGTTGTTGGAAGCATAGTCCATAGAGAACATCGCTTTGAAGGTGAAATGTTTCAGAAAGTCCACTTCACCATAGATATTACCCGATGCCCGGTAGTTTTCGGCTTTGGTCGTATTGGCTTTCAGCTCGACGTCTACCATCGGATTGTTGATCTGTGCTTTCTGAAATTCGGGTAGAACGCTGTATAAGCCGTATTCCTTATTGTATACCGGTGCGATAGGAGTGGCACGGAGAGCCCCCAATACCTGCTTGGAATCAGCAGGTAGCGTACGTGCCCCATTGAACTGGAAGCCGACTTTCAGAAAGTCCGTGATTTTGTAGTCATTACTTGCATTGATGGTCACTTTGCTGAACTTCTCATGCTTGATGTTTCCTTGTTCGTGAGAGTAACCTACACCCAGATAGAAGCTGTGCTTCGGAGAAGCTCCGGTAATGCTGATATTATTGTTGGTGATGAAGGCAGTCTGAAAAATCTCATCCTGCCAGTTGGTATTTGCATTCCAGCCGCTAAAGTCGAACGGATCGTCTTTTTGATTGGCGAGCTGTTCGCTGTACAGTTCCCTGAATTGCGGACCGTTAACCATGTCCACTTTATCTACTACTTTCTTGAAACCGAAGGAGGTATTGATGTTTACCAGAGTCTGTCCTTCTTTGGCTTTCTTGGTGGTGATGATAATGACACCATTCGCACCGCGCACACCGAAGATGGCAAGTGATGACGGGTCTTTCAGGATTTCCATAGACTCGATATCTTCCGGATTGAGGAAGTTGATGTTGTCATTGAATAATCCGTCTACAACATACAACGGTTTGTATCCGTTGATGGAGTTTGTACCACGGATACGGATTTCGGGGTCGGCACCGGCATGTCCGGAGTTTACGATTTGTACACCTGCCACTTTACCCTGTAGGGAAGATAATGGATTCGTCGCAGGTTTATTGGCTATTTCCTCTCCTTTGATGTTAGTGATAGAACCTGTCAAATCTCTTTTCTTGGCACTACCGTATCCGATAACTACTGTTTCGGCTAGCATCTGCGAGTCTTCTTTCAGCGTGACGTTGATCACATTCTGCGTTCCGACTTTGACGCTTTGTGCGTTCATTCCTACATAAGAGAATACCAGTACGTCTTCCGGTGTGACGGAGATTGAATACTTACCGTCCATATCGGTGATGGTTCCGGTGGAAGTTCCTTGTACGAGCACCGATGCACCGATCAGCGGTTCATTGGTGGCATCTGTTACCGTACCAGTCACAGTCTTTGTCTGTGCAAAGGCAGATGCGGAGGTCAGCAACAAGCAAGTGAGCGCCACTATGCTCTTAAACCAGATGGTTTTCTTTTGAAGATCTTGTAAAAGTCTAGTCCTCATTGCATTAAATTTTTCCATTCGTTATTATTTAGGTTGAAGTTTATTCTGCCGTCTTCCGGCGAAAGTAACAAAGTGAACAAATGAAATGCAAAAAAGATTTTGGAAAGACATAGAAAGCTCAATTTTAACATTGTCAGAGTAGGTGTAGATTATTTTTATTTGTCTTTTTGTTGCTTGTTTGCTTTTCTTTATGTACATTTGTAAAACGAAAGAAATAATGAAATTACATAAATATTCAATAACAGGATTATTCTTTTTCATATTTCTCTTTGCCTGCCATCGAGATAGTGATAAAACGTCTCTTTTACATCGTGCCGATTCGCTGATGCAAGAGTTTCCTGACAGTGCTTTGGCTATTCTTGAATCGATTCCACATGTGGAAAAATTGTCTGGTTCTAATAGGGCTGATTATGCAATATTTTTAACTCGCGCAAGAACTAAGATGTATATTCATGAATCAAGTGATTCGTTAATTCGGTATGCAGTAGATTATTATAAAAGAAGTTGGAATGATGAGCGAAAAATGCAGGCTTATTATTATCGGGGCTGCGTGTATCGGGATATGCGGTGTATGGATTTAGCAGTGAAAGATTTTTTGCAAGCACTGAAGGTTATTCCTAAAGAGAGTGAACATCTTTATTTGGGGGCAATTTATGAGAATTTGGCGGGATGCTATGAGGAGCAGAATCTTTATGAGGATGCTATGCGTGCGCATCATAAAGCGCATGAAATTTATATTAAGCAAAAGAAAGATGATGGCTTATTTTATGCTGTCAGAGGAATAGGGTATGTTTTTATGCTTCAACATCAACTGGATAGTGCTTTGGTCTATTATCAAGAGGCATTGGATATTGCTGAAAATATAGGGGAAGATTATTATAAATCTCTTATATTGGGTGAATTGGGTATTTTATATAGCGAAGAAGGAGAATCTCAGAAGGCAAATCAATATATATCTGCTTCTATATCTTCTGCACCTGCAGGTACTAGTTTATTCACAGAATATCTCTGGAAAGGAAGGATTCTGCGAAACTTGCATCAAATAGATTCTGCACGATACTATTTGAATCGGAGTAAATCTTCTCCTTATATATATAATCGTGGAGGGAGTTATGGCGAATTATATAAACTAGAGAAGGAGGAGAAAAATTATCCTGCTGTTATAGAGGCTGCAGATTCTTTTATCTATTATCTTGATTCGATCTACGATACGACAAAGGCGGTAGAAACAGCTCATTTGGTTGATAAATATGAAATCGAACTTTATCAACAGAAACTCGGAGGAAGATATAAGATAGAGGTCTTATTACTGTTGCTCTTCTTTATCATTGGAGGAACGGTTTATCTTTTGATTGATAAAAGTCGTAAAAAGAAATATCTTGAACTGCAAAGTCAGTTAATGAAGAACCGTACGGATATTCTTTCTGGAGACATTGAAGGTCAGGATAATAGTGAATCTGATTTTATAAAAATGCTGGAGCCGAGTTTAAAACTTTGTCTTCAGTTGTTTCGAAGGACGGAAGTTTATGAAAAACTTCTTTTCTTAGAGAAAAAGATGGGAGTTGATGTCTCTTTAAGTATTCAAGAAGGGCAGATAATTTGTGAGAGTATTTATGAAACTTTTGGTGACATTATGCTTAAATTGAAAATTCAACACGTTGATTTAACAAAAGAGGACTTGCTTCATTGCGCATTTTTTTTGTTGGGTTGCTCTAAAGAAACAATCTTATTATGTACACGTGCTTCTGAAGGAGCATTTAAAAGTAGGAAAAGTCGTATGAAAATTAAATTGGGTGAAGACTTTTTTGAATGGATGACTACACGACAATACCTTGTTCTATAGAGGTTTACTGGGTGTGTGACATCTTTGTGACTTTTCTGTAACTCTTTTGTAACTTACTACTGAGGCCTATATTTAATCTTGTAACTTAATTGTGACCAGATAGCTGAATTTATTTAAGTCTTATCCCTTACATTTGTACCATAACCAATAAAAGCAAGTGTTATGAGAATAAAACTATTATTACTACTTTGTAGTTTGCTTGTAATAGGGAAGTGGGCATCTGCGCATGATATTTGTTTGCAAAGAAAAGCACGCCCCAATCCAATGGAAATACCCATTTTCCCTCCTTCTGAGAACTGTGCTATTCTTTCTAATATTCTTAATGTAAATTTCGATAGAACGAAAGATTATGCTACCATTACTGTGACGAATAAAGCTACTGGTGAAATTGTGCATTCCAAAACTTATCACAACACTAACTTTGTCATGATTGATATGTCATCTTGCGATAAAGGAGAGTATACTATCTATATTACTTTGGATGATTGTTTGTTGGAAGGTATATTTACTGTGCAATAAGAAATAAATTGTGAATATACGTTTGTTACAATAATCCTAAAGTGACTTTTACGGTGTTTTTACAAAAAACTATATTCCTTGTGGAACTAACAATAAAAAAGAATGGAGGCCAACGTTCTATTATTAACATTCATCTTTTTCCAAGTTTCGTGAGTGTTGTATTCTAAAACTGGAGAGTTATAATCAATAATGTTCTAAATCTAAGATTTTATGAAAACTAAATTGTTATTTATGCTATTACTATGTAGCTTCTATTGCGTTTCGTGTTCTGACGACGTTAAAACAGATGTAAAAGAGAAAACAGAAGTTGAAGTAAATTATGTGAAATTGAACGAGGCTTTAAATCTTTATAGCCAAGATTTTGCTGCGACTCATGCTACGTCCACAAGTACAAGAGGATTTTGGAAGTGGTTCAGAACTGTGTTGGCTTGTGATGCTACGGGTGCATTATTAGGCTCTTCTCTTGGAGGTGGAGGTGCACTAATTGGTGGTGCTATTTTTTCTGCGTTAGGTGCATCTTGTGCTTATGTTGTTCCTAGACCGGAACTTCCTAACGAAGTGGCTTTTGTAAGAGATATTCCTTGTTTAATGGAACAGGAGGATAGCATTGGATTTTCGCATAATGCAATTCTTCTTGAAATAGCAGAAGAGAATGAAGGTATCTTTGATCAGAATTTGACAGCTGAAGAATGGACAAATCTTATTGTGCCCAAAGCGGAAAAATATGGTTATTCTTTGTCTGCAAGTGATGAAGATGCAATAATGAATAATGTAAAAACGATGCCACTCACATCTGAGCTTATGCAAAGTGATGAACAATTAATATCATACTATAAAGCGAAAGCGCCTGAGTATGCTCAGCAGTTGGATGTGATTCATAGCTATGTTTCAACAGCAAGTCTGATAACTAATGAAGATGATTTGAAAGAATATACACAAGGTTGTGTACAGATTATATCTGATGCTCAATTACCACTTACTGAACGTAAGGCCCTGGTTTCTTCTGTGGTAGTCGCGGAGAGTAGTGCGATCTTGTGGATAGAGCCGGAAGAGGTTGTCTCTTTAAAGCCGTAATAATAAGTGTAAACAGCAATAGTCACATGAATTGGTGATATCTAATGTCATTATTCATGTGACTATGGACATAAAAAATAGTAAGATGAGAAAACTTATTTTATCTTTCTTATTTGTGCTTTCTGCTATGGTGGGATTTGCACAAAGTTTCTCTAAAGATAAGCTTTTTATCTCAGTAGAGGGTGGAAAAGGTGTATTGTTTGGAAAATCAAACTTGTCACCTTTTGGTATTGGTTATCGTGGAGGGTATGATGGAGGTTTGATGTGTAATGTGAAAGCGCTCTATCGAATTGATAAGTTTTGGGTTGCCGGATTAAAATTTAACCTCTCCGGTACTTCTGCCAATTATGGTCTTGATGATGGCACGAATGTTGCTGACAATGTGGATCTTTGGTACTTAGGACCACAACTCGGATTTAAAATACCAATAAACGAAAGAACTTTTTTTAGTTATGTGTTAGGAGTTGGTTATCTGCATTATCGAAACGAAGGGCGTAGTAATGCTGATTTTAAATGTAGCTCCGGTGCATTTGCCGGGAATATGGATTTTGGAATTGAATATAAGTTGACAGGCCATCTTGCAGTAAACGGAGGATTCTCGATTTTAACTGGCGATTTTAAAAAGATAAAAATGACACTTGATGATGTGGAAGAAACGTTGCGACCTGATAAACTTGATAGAATCTATGTACGGCGTCTTGATTTCCAATTGGGGTTAATTTTTTGCTTTTAATATAAATATCCACGAAAAAAAACATCAAAGGTCTTGATAATCAGAAATGTTAAATGTCTTAGTGGCATTGAGGAGGGTTAGTAATATGAGAAGAATTTTGGTAATGCTTCTTAAAAGGATATGGATATTGCCTGTTGCTTATTTATTCATCTATAAAATGAGAATAAATGAGAAATATCCTAATACTTTTATGCTTATAATGTTGGCTCTTACAGCCTTATTATTGGTATATGACTTTTATAGAGAACGTCGTAAAATACACTAATGTTATGCAATATGTAAAAGAGAATGTAGCTGATATCATTATCCTTATACTACTTGCCGTTTGGGGAATATATGAGGT
Source organism: Bacteroides faecis MAJ27 (assembly GCF_900106755.1). Lineage (GTDB taxonomy): Bacteria > Bacteroidota > Bacteroidia > Bacteroidales > Bacteroidaceae > Bacteroides > Bacteroides faecis. The sequence goes on along the minus strand of NZ_FNNN01000009.1, from coordinate 153,365 downwards.
GCTTATGATCCCTTTCTTATATGATACCATAGTATCTGTGTTTATAAGTTGTAGTTTGGTGTGTCTTTTCCCTTGGGCCTGCAAAAGTACGAAGATTGAATATCAAAGAATCAGAAATGGGGCTTTGCGATACTCTTTCACGTTTATGATTGCACTATTGGGTTCTTTAAAAATAGTAGAAGTTCTGCGTGAGCATACTTTTGATATTGATGGCATAAAAGTGATTTTTATTGGTATCTTTCTGCAAAGCGCTTATTTCCTGATTGTTAAATTAAAGTGCTCAAGGAATTATGAAAGATAATATTAAATTAGCATTATTCTTTGTTGTAATTTTTGGGGCGTTTACTATCCTTTTATGTACGGAGAGTAGTCGTTGGCACTCGGCTTCCATTGCAATGATTTTCACAATGAGTGGTGTTTTTGTAGGGCAACTTATTCAGAACAGGAAAAAACGAGAAAAGTATAAGAGAGATAAGGACTAAAGGATAGTTAAAAACAAGAACAAATATCTGTAGGGAAAATCGTAGTGCCCCGTTCCTTTAAAAGAAACAGGTCGTTCCTCACCGAGGAACATGCCGTTGGTTTTAAAGGAACGGGGCATTGGTTTTAAACCAAAAAATAGATATTGCTAATGCCTTAATAATCAGCTAGAAATGTTCTCTGCTGTTATAACTTCATAATCAGGTATTATTTGCGGACAAATATTGAAAAACAATGGCTGGATATGGGAGTGTAATTTACTGTATTATTATTTCTTGTACCTATCTCTGTATTGCTGTGGAGTAACTCCTGTCAGCTTTTTAAATAAGCGGTTGAAATAAGAGTGGTCTTCATAAGCCAGCAGATAAGATATGTTCTTTACCGGCATACTGTCTGTTATCAATATAAGCTGTGCTTTTTCTATTTTCTTTTGGTTGATGTATTGCAATGGTGTGTTGTTTATTTCTTTTTTGAAAAGTCGGATGAAATGATCTTTGGACAGACAGGAGATTGCTGCCAATGAATCTATATCTATTGTTTTATAAATATTCTTTCGGATATAAGAAAGTACTTTTTGAATCCGGTCATCGTTTATTTCTGTCTTAGGCTGGGCGTCTTTTAAGAAACGTGCCATGAGCTGATAAACTATTCCCCGTGATTCTACTTTGTCACAAAAGGTGCGTTGTTTGTTCTTTATGATGTTCTTGATTAATGTGGGGTTGTTATCGTAGCTTGTAGGATCGGATTGTGGTAGCTGCATGGTAGGATTTATTCCGCACAATCTTTTAATAAGAGGCAGTTCTAAATCTCCTGCCGGTATCTCTGTCGGGAAACTAAAGTCCTCCAGGATGCTTGATTCTGATTGGTGGTCTTCGTATATATGAAGGTAATAATGGACAAAATGGGTATCACACAAATAACTGTGAGTTGTAAATGATGGAACCAGATAGAGATGATCCGGCTTTAATTCCTGTATCCCTGTCGGCAATAGGATACGGGCAGCCCCTTCGGTTACATAATAAAGTCTGGTGAATGGACTGTTCACGTTTCTCCAATTCCAGTCTGCGTTGTGGATGGCTAGTCCTACGTTTAATATAAGCAAATGTAGCTGGTCAATTGATTGTGTCATGGTTCAAATGATTGAATAGAAAACAAAGCTGCTTGCAAAATAACGATAACTATATTTATTATCCAATGGAAAAGCTATTATTTCATCTTGAATCACTCGTTTTCGTGTCGGAAGAACTGTTTTTAGATATAAAAATCGATAATGTCCTATGTGATGACGTCTTTAGATAGTAGAAATGCCGAATTGCTCTTTATCTTTGCATTCACACAAATGTGGAGGAATACATAAATAACTATACCATGAAAACAAGACTATTATTATTGGCTTCTGCTCTGTTATTATCGGCAGAGATGGCAATGGCTCAGGATTATTCTGTACCTGTCTCAGAAAAGAATGAAAAAATGATGGAAGGAAAGTTTAAGCCTACCTGGGAATCTCTGCGAAATTATAAAGTACCGGAATGGTTTAGAAATGCCAAGTTTGGTATTTGGGCGCATTGGGGACCACAGTGTGTAGAGGGCTCCGGTGACTGGATGGCGCGTGAACTGTATTTTGAAGGTTCAAGGGCTTATAATCATCATGTGAAGCATTATGGGCATCCGTCAGAGGTGGGGTTTAAAGATATTATCCCTCTGTTTAAGGCCGAAAGATGGGACCCGGATAAATTGGTTGCACTATATAAGAAGATAGGGGCACAGTATTTTTTTGCATTGGGCAATCATCATGATAATATGGATCTTTGGGATAGCCAATACCAGCCGTGGAATTCGGTGAATATGGGCCCAAAAAGAGATATTCTGGCGGAATGGGAGAAAGCAGCACGTAAATATGAGCTTCCTTTTGGAATTAGCTTCCATGCCGATCACGCCTGGACCTGGTATGAACCTTCACAGCGTTATGACAGGGAAGGTCCGAAAGCCGGTATTCCTTATGATGGAAAGCTGACTAAGGAGGATGGTAAAGGAAAATGGTGGGAAGGGTATGACCCCCAGGATTTATATGCACAGAATCATCCGCTGAGTGAAGGCAGCTGGAGCAATGGTATGATCCATAAGCAATGGGCATGGGGAAAGGGTGTTTGTCTGCCTACTCAGGAATATTGTACGAATTTCTATGACCGTACCTTGGATGCTATCAACCGGTATCATCCGGATTTGATTTATTTTGATGTGACTGTACTTCCTTTTTATCCTATCAGTGATGCGGGATTGAAGATTGCCGCGCATTTCTATAATCATAATATGGCGGATCATAAAGGTAAGCTGGAAGCTGTGATGCTCGCTAAGATACTGGATGAACAACAACGTAAAGCTTTAGTCTGGGATGTGGAACGTGGTGCTCCGGATAGGATTATCGAAGAACCCTGGCAGTCGTGCTCATGTATTGGCGGTTGGCATTATAACACTTCTATTTATGAACACAATGGTTATAAATCGGCAGCGTCAGTTGTAAAACTCTTAGTCGATATTGTCAGTAAGAATGGTAATCTGTTGCTCAGCGTTCCTCTTCGGGCAGATGGGACATTTGATGAAAAAGAAGAAGTGATTCTAAATGATTTGGGCGACTGGATGGCTGTTAATAAAGAAGGTATTATTGATACCCGTCCGTGGAAAGTCTTTGGAGAAGGTCCGATAGCAGAATCTTCCGTTCCTATCAATGCGCAGGGCTTCAATGAAGGAACTTATAATAGAGCAACTTCAAAAGAAATTCGGTTTACACAAACTGACAAGAATTTATATGCGATAGTGCTGGCATGGCCGGAAGAGAAACAGGTCATTATTAAATCGTTGGCGGCAGGAAGTGAACAGTATCCCGGGAAGATTAGCAGAATCGACTTGCTAGGTTACGGAAAGGTTACATTCACTCGTACTGATCAGGGACTTATTATTAATATGCCTGATAAACGAGTGAATGAGATTGCTCCGGTGTTTAAAATAAGAAAGTAGATATCTGCTTTGAACTCAGAACATTTGTTCTGCAGTCTTCATACATTGCAATACATCTTCCTTATTCCCACAGAAAGGACCGGATTTTTCAATCTTTAATGTAGACATGGCAGCAGCAAATCGGCCTGCTTCTTCGATACTTGCACCCGATACCCGTCGATATAAATATCCGATTGTGTAGGTGTCTCCACAGCCAGTGGCGTCCACTACTTGCTGAGGCTTATAAGCAGGAATTCGGTAGAAATCTTTTCCATCGAATATGAGAGACCCCATACTGCCTAATGTGACTAATACTTCTTTGACTCCCCATTCATGCAGTTTTCGTGCTGCCTCGTGAGGATCGGAAAGTCCGGTAAGCACTTCCATTTCATGCTCATTCACTTTCAGGAAATGGATATATTGCAGGGCCTCCCGTTTGTCAGTCCAGTCTACCGGATATACATGGGTATCGCGGACTTCACGCAGGTATCCTTGTGAGTCGACAGCTATCAGCCCTTTTTGAGATAACTCCTTAATCACTTCTAAAGAAAAATCATCAGCTAACAGGGACCCGAGGTGATAAATCTCCGCCTCTATTTCCCGGAGTTGAGAAGCGGTGAAAGGATCGGCTTTAGTCAATACACGTTGTGTGCGGTCATCGGGATTTTCTCCATAGATATTCTCAAAGTATACGGAGTGTTTGCTGGGTAATGCAGTAACATTGATCCCAGTTTCACGCAGTTCTTCTACTACCTTTATTTCTGTAGCACCGACGGCTGTAATCAATGCATAGTCAATGTCATTGAAATGACGAATGGCATGTGAACAATAAAAAGCAGTACCTCCAGGCATGTAGACTGTATTTAGAGGAGTGACTACTTTGTCTAAAGTAATATGACCGATGCAGCAAAGTTGATGTTTTTTCATATGTGTAATCAATGAAAAAGCCCTCAAGAATAATCTTGAAGGCTTTCTAGTTTATTTTGTGCGGATGATAGGACTCGAACCTACACGCCTCACGGCACCAGATCCTAAGTCTGGCGCGGCTACCAATTACGCCACATCCGCATGCGTCGCTTTTTGTTTAGCGGTGCAAAGATAGGAAGATTTTCTGATTTGACAAATAATTAGGCAATAAAGTTATTCGCTTAAGATTTCGAAAGCTTTTTCAATCAGCGTATCTTTATGCTTGGACTGGTCTTCTTCAGTCATATCAATGTCTATATCAGGTAAAATACCTTCTTCCAGTGGTTGCATATTTTTGTCGAAATGGGGGCTGGCGGAGAAGCGGATGCTCCACCCGTTTGGCAATTCCGATGTGAAAGGAAGTCCCGAACCGCCTCCTGTCTGGTCACCGACTTGGATGATATTGCCGTTGTCTATGCTACGCATCAGATTAACAAAGTCGTTGGTTGCACTGTAGCAACGGCGGTTGGTCAGTATGACGACTTTCTTTTGCCACCGGATGCTGTTGGAAGGTTCCAAATAGATTGGTTCCGGTTTGGAGAAGTCGCTATGTCCTGTTCCCGTCTTATGCTGTATATATCCGGTCAGGATTTTATTGTTGGTGAATCGGGCGGCGATGCGGGAAGAATTGGTCAGGTTACCTCCTCCGTTGTCACGTACATCGATAATCAGTCCGTTGCAGGTGGCCAGATAGACAAGGATTTCATCCAGATTGCCATCACCAACTCCGGAGCTGAAACTTTCGTAGCGGATATATCCGATATTGTTATCGAATATTTTGTATTTCATACCTGCCGATGTGTAGTAGTCTTTGCTGGCACTACCCAGATAGTATTGGTACAGAATATCTTCCCGGTAGTTCCACGGATATCCCTGATACCATGCATCGTAATAAGAGACACGCTTGGCGGATGAAAGATTGACATGGCCGTCTTTCAGGATATAGAGCATCTCGCTAAGTTTATCGAAAAGGTCGTCATTGGACATGCCCGGCACAATCAGTTTGCTGTATTTCTCATGAACAGCGTCCCAGTCAATGCCTTTCGAGTCCAGAAAGCAATACCGTTCGTCAATGATCTTCCACAGTTGCTCGAAGTTTCCTACAGGATCATCTGCGAAATCATCTTCTCCGATACATCCCGTCTGTATGGGGAGGCAACAGAGCAGCAAAAGTATTTGTATAATTCTATTTCTCATTCTTAATCTTTCAGTTCTTGTCTATAGTCTTTTAATTTTCAACTTTCCACTTATTCTAGTATGCCCTTACCGATGAAGGCAGCCCTGTACCTTTTTTGTTGGAAAGCCGATACAGGTCTTTCACAAACCCTACCATAAATACATGAGAGTAAGTATGTGTCTTAATCCCGTTTACGTTGGATTGCTGCAAATCTGCCAGATAACTGAAACGCATCTTGGTATATCCTATTGGCAGATCGACAGAAAGCATCTGACGAAGGGAGGGCTGATTGTGGAGAGAGGTAAACTGGATGACTCCGCCGGAGTTACCCAGTGAGAAAATTTCGTAATAAGATTGCCCGTAGTGCGGTGAGAACATGAGCCCGATCACCGGCAGGTTGACCTGATAGCGGAGCACCATCGGATAGCGTTTGATTTTCAGGTGCCAGATGGCCATTCCCGAAGCGTCCAGATTGACATATGCCCGTGCAGAAGCCGGATTGTTACTATTGCGAAGGTTGTAAACGAAGCCTCCGTTGGCGTCAAACAGTCCTCCTGCCAGTAACTTGAAGTTTTCGGTCAGACGAAACTGATAATGAAGGCCGTAATTCCAGTTGACGAGTCCGGAAAAGGTATTGTTGTTGTCTGCGCGGTTATGTGTATAGCCGACGTCTGCCTGAAAGAAGTTCTGCACAGAAACATTTCCGTCGAACAATTTTGTCATCCGAATCGTCTCGCGGGAAATGCGGAAATCTATTCCTTTATATTCCTGAGGCGAAAGATAGGTGTCGAACACGTTGGTAAATCCGACCCCGTACATGGTGGCACGTGTTACATAGCGATGAGCTTGCAGACTGTCGGTCTGCGCCTGTAATCTTGTGCAAAGGGCGAACAGGAGGTATCCTGTCAGCCCTAGGTATAATAAGTTTTTCTTCATTGGCACATTGGGTATTTTTTACCGCATGTATACGTTAGCTAAAACAGCTTCATCTGTCCCGTAATTTCATCAATGATGTCCCCTTCGCTTTTATCGCTGTCCGGGTCCAGATTTTCCGGTTCTTCTGCCGCTTCTTCGGGCTGTTCCTTTACCGGTTCCGGGAAACGGGTAGGTTCAAGCTCGTTGATGGTATCCACCGTGTAGGTAGTGATTCGCTTCCCTTTGGCTTTGAAACCTTTCACTGCGATAAATTCTTCCGCATCAATCACCATCGCTTCACGGAAGCTGTCGTGACCGCCAAATATAACTTCCAGACGAGGATAGTACTCGTCAGTCAGGAGGATCAGACGGGTATTCTTATTTTCTCCCAGATAGTTCTGCTTGCGGTTGGAACCCTCAAAACAGAAACGTTTCAGATATGGATAGTTCTGCTGGTCGGCGTCATAAAGCGCGGCAGTCCATATCTTGTTCGGGTCAAACTTCTCGACAATGCTGACATTGTCCTCGTAATGGTTGCTCAGGTCAAAGTTAGTGGTGTAGAACTCGCCATTGTTGAGCACCACCAGAATGGTGTCGTCGCTTTGGAATTCTCCCAGATATTCTCCCCGTCCATCGTAGTTGAGGCGCAGGATATCACGGTCGAACCATACCTTTCGCCCTCCGAGGGTGGAACCGCCTTTTTGCTTCAAGGCAATCTTATGAACCGGCAGACGGGTGAGGATCACTCCTTGTGCCTGACGTCCTTTGATGCTGATTTCGCTGAAATCACGTTCGAAGATAATGCGTCTTACGCGTGGGTTCGGCTTTAATGTCACTTTGATGATTTCGGCTTCTCCGTTCGGGTTGGCGCTGAAATAAGTGATACGTGAGTCTGGCGTTCCCTGTGTGACATCGTATTCACGGTCACGGACAACACCTGTTACAGCAAAGCGTTTGATATAGGTCGTTCCTTCTTTGCCGTCCCGATAAGTGATGTTGTAGATGGTTCGCTTGTCATTCTTCTTGAAGACATTGACATAAAGTATGTTTTTGCCTACAAATTTTTTGTCGGCTACCGGGGTGACGATATATTTACCATCCCGGAAGAAGACGATTACATCATCGATATCTGAACAGTTGGCGACGAATTCGTCTTTCTTCAAGGCTGTTCCGATAAATCCTTCTTCGCGGTTGATGTAGAGTTTCTCGTTGGCTTCTACCACTTTGGCGGCTTCGATGGTGTCGAAGTTGCGCAGTTCGGTGCGGCGCGGGAAGTTCTTTCCGTATTTGTTTTTTAGCATCTGGTACCAGTTTACGGTATAGTCCACGATGTGAGCGAGGTGATCGTCGATTTCGGCAATCTCTTCTTTCATACGGGCGATCAGTTCATCGGCTTTGTCGGTGTTGAACTTCAGGATGCGTCCCATCTTGATTTCCATCAGTTTGAGAATATCCTCTTTGGTTACTTCACGGATAAAGCTCGGATAGAAAGGAGTCAGGCGGTCGTCGATATGTGCGCAGGCAGCGTCCATGTCTTTGGATTGCTCGAACTCTTTGTCTTTATAGATGCGTTCTTCGATAAATATCTTTTCGAGGGAAGCGAAATGGAGTGATTCCAGTATTTCCCCTTTCTTGATTTCCAGTTCCTGTTTCAGCAGTCCCAGTGTGTTGTCTGCCGACTTTTTCAGCACTTTGCTGACAGTGAGGAAGTGGGGTTTGCTGTCATCAATCACACAGCAGTTGGGGGAGATACTTACTTCGCAGTCGGTAAAGGCATATAATGCGTCAATTGTTTTGTCCGATGATGTTCCGGGTGCCAGATGTACCAGTATCTCTACGTTGGCAGCTGTGTTGTCGTCTACTTTACGTATCTTGATTTTTCCTTTGTCAACTGCCTTTAGGATAGAGTCGATGACGGTAGAGGTAGTCTTGCCATATGGAATCTCCGTGATAGCCAGTGTCTTGTTGTCCAGCTTGTTGATTTTAGCACGTATTTTTACCGCTCCGCCACGTTCTCCGTCGTTGTATTTGGCAACGTCGATGGAACCGCCTGTCTGGAAGTCGGGATATAGCTGGAACGACTCTCCACGCAGATAGCTGATAGAGGCATCGCAAAGTTCGTTGAAATTGTGAGGTAATATCTTGGATGAAAGTCCGACAGCAATACCTTCCACTCCCTGTGCCAGCAATAGAGGGAATTTGACAGGGAGAGTCACCGGTTCTTTGTTTCTGCCGTCGTATGACAGTTTCCATTCGGTGGTTTTAGGATTGAATACGATGTCCAATGCGAACTTGGAAAGGCGTGCCTCAATATAACGGGGAGCTGCCGCACCGTCTCCGGTGAGAATATTACCCCAGTTACCCTGACAGTCAATCAGCAGGTCTTTCTGCCCCAACTGTACCAGTGCATCGCCGATAGAAGCATCACCGTGCGGATGGAACTGCATGGTGTGTCCCACAATATTTGCCACTTTGTTATACCGTCCGTCGTCCAGCCGTTTCATGGAATGTAGAATACGTCGTTGCACAGGCTTCAAACCATCGTTGATGTGGGGAACGGCACGTTCCAGAATCACATAAGAAGCATAGTCCAGAAACCAATTCTGGTACATGCCTGTTAACTGATGCTTTACGTTTTCGTCCCGCGCGTCCGCCGGTTTGTAGTCTGAATGTTCTTCCGTTATCTCGTTGATTTCGTCACTCATATATCAATCTTCGCTTTGCTTTTACAACAAATTATCTTCTTTACATCAAAAAAAAGGGGATGTGCACGCAAAAATACGAAATTAATTCATATGAGGACGAAAAGAACTCACGTTTTTTATGATACTGACAACTCCAATCATCCTTTGTTTTCGTGAGTAAACTACCCAGGGACTTGACAACGTTCTTTTTATGTTGTATATTTGTAGTCGGCTATAAAGCCTGACTAAAAACCGAAATTAATGAAAAAAGAATTGTTTATTGCAACATTTATCTGCATGTGTTTACCTCAAAATAGGTGTAATATGCTAACAATATAACAGGAAAAATCAGCCAGTGATAACCTGCTGGGAACTCATGTGTAAACAATGGGCTGTGAATCTTTAGTGGATTTACAGCCTTTTTTGTTGCATAAATTTGAGACTTTTTCTGCAAAAGGAACTATTCGCGTTTATAATAAACTAGAGAGACGTTTCTAATAAACGATGAAAGAATTTATTAGAAACGTTCAAATAGTCATTGTGTAAAAGATAAACTATTTTCAATATATCTCGATGGAGGATGTATAGTATCTCTCTTATAAAATAGTTGCTATGGTAAACAATAATAACACGAATGCTTATTCGCATTATCATACAAAGAAAGTCTGCGTCAAAAAGACTAAAAACACATGTCATGATGGAAAGTAGATCGGTATAGTACATGAATTTCACACTTTTAGTAGGATGAACAAACAGAAGAATAAGATAAATTAATACCCTCCCTGTCTTATTTATGAGATAAATGCCTATCTTTGTGGCACTTTTTTGGAAAAAAGCAAATTCAAATTAATAGATACATATAAGAAAATGGCACAAGAAGACGTTTTTAAGAAACTTGTATCGCACTGCAAAGAGTACGGTTTTGTATTTCCTTCAAGCGATATCTACGACGGACTAGGCGCTGTATATGACTACGGTCAGATGGGCGTTGAATTGAAAAACAACATTAAAAAATATTGGTGGGACAGTATGGTACTGTTGCACGAAAACATTGTCGGTATCGACTCTGCCATCTTTATGCATCCTACTATCTGGAAGGCTTCCGGACACGTAGACGCATTCAATGACCCCTTGATTGACAATAAAGATTCTAAAAAACGTTATCGTGCTGACGTACTGATTGAAGATCAGTTGGCTAAATATGACGATAAAATCAATAAGGAAGTAGCAAAAGCGGCCAAGAGATTCGGTGAAACCTTTGATGAGGCTCAATTCCGTTCTACCAACGGACGTGTGCTGGAACATCAGACAAAACGCGATGCGCTTCATACTCGTTTTGCAAAAGCGCTGAACGACAATAATCTGGATGAGCTTCGCCAGATCATCGTTGATGAAGAAATTGTATGTCCTATCTCCGGAACGAAGAATTGGACGGAAGTTCGTCAGTTCAACCTGATGTTCTCTACTGAGATGGGATCTACTTCTGACGGTGCTATGAAAATCTATCTTCGTCCGGAAACAGCGCAAGGTATTTTCGTAAACTACCTGAATGTGCAGAAGACCGGTCGTATGAAGGTTCCTTTTGGTATTGCTCAGATCGGTAAGGCTTTCCGTAACGAAATCGTTGCCCGTCAGTTCATCTTCCGTATGCGTGAGTTTGAACAGATGGAAATGCAGTTCTTCGTAAAACCGGGTACTGAATTGGATTGGTTCAAGAAATGGAAAGAAATCCGTCTGAAATGGCACAAGGCATTAGGCTTTGGAGATGCCAGCTATCGTTACCACGATCATGATAAATTGGCTCACTATGCAAATGCTGCTACAGATATTGAATTCCTGATGCCATTCGGCTTCAAGGAAGTGGAAGGTATCCACTCACGTACGAACTTTGACTTGTCTCAACATGAGAAGTTCTCAGGAAAGAGCATCAAATATTTCGATCCGGAACTGAACGAGTCTTATACTCCGTATGTGATCGAGACTTCAATTGGCGTGGACCGCATGTTCCTCAGTATCATGAGTGCAGCTTATTGCGAAGAACAATTGGAAAATGGTGAGAGCCGCGTTGTATTGAAATTGCCGGCTGCTCTGGCTCCGGTGAAATTGGCTGTAATGCCTTTGGTGAAGAAAGACGGTCTGCCTGAAAAGGCTCGTGAGATCATCGATGCTCTGAAATTCCATTTCCACTGTCAGTATGATGAAAAAGACAGTATTGGTAAGCGTTATCGTCGTCAGGATGCCATCGGTACTCCGTTCTGCGTGACTGTAGACCATCAGACACTGGAAGATAACTGTGTAACATTGCGTAATCGTGATACGATGCAGCAAGAACGTGTAGCTATCTCTGAACTGAATAATATTATCGCAGACAGAGTGAGCATCACTTCATTATTGAAAACTTTACAATAAACCTTTAACGAATGAGTAAAAAAATCTATTTATTCTCCTTAGTATTACTGACTTTGGCATTTGTTTCTTGTAGTGAAACGGAAGAAGTGGGTAAATATGACAATTGGCGTGCGCGGAACGAGGCATATATTGACTCTTTGGCGAATGTCTATGCTACGGCTTCTGGTAGAGGAGGCTTGGAACGCATAGAGATGTTGACTGCTCCCGGTAATTACATCTATTATAAAGTAATGCCGTCAATGACTGATCATGTAGTAAAGGCGGGAAGTCCTAAATATACTGACTATGTGAAGGTATATTATAAAGGAACGAATATTTTAGGAGAATATTTTGATGGTAACTTCAAAGGAGATAATCCGGTTGTAAATGAGGAAAATCCAAGTGAAGGAGATTCTCCTACAACTATTTTCCAAGTCAGCGGGGTAATTACCGGCTGGGGTGAAGTGCTTCAGAGAATGGAAGTTGGTGACCGCTGGAAGGTTTATATCCCTTGGGAGTATGCTTATGGAAGCAGTGGTACTACTGGCATTTTGGGATATTCGGCTCTTGTTTTTGATATCACATTGCTTGATTTCGCTACTACTGAAGCAGAGTTGAAATAATAAGATAAAACTCTCTTTATATATGGAAGGTGCTGTATCTATAATTACGTAGATACAGCGCTTTTTATATTATTTTCTTTAATGCTGCTCTCCCTTATCTGTAAATGTGTCGGGATGATCACTTGTTTAATTGTTCTGTCTCCCTTAATCTGCTCAATCAACAGTTGACAGGCAGTTTCTCCCATTTTATAAGTCTGATGTGATACAGCAGATAATTTGGGCTCTACATAGTTGGCATGCTGTTCGTCAGTATATCCGATGATAGCAATATCTCCGGGAATGCTAAGCCCGTGACTTTTGATCACCTCCATGGCGGCAAAAGCCAATGTATCGTTCATCGCGAGAATAGCATCGGGAGGCTGGGGGAGAGATAATAATGTTTCCGTAGCAATCTTACCTTCCTCATAATCAATTTTTCGGCAAACGACTAATTCCTTTTCAATAGGAATCCGATTGTCACGTAAGGCTTCCAGATAACCGTGCTTCCTTCTCTTTACAATATCCAGATGATTGGCACCTCCGATAAAAGCGATCCGTCTGCTTCCGTTGTCCAACAGATGTTGGGTAGCCATCTGTGCAGATTGAACTCCGTCTGCTATTACCGACGAGAATTGATCAGTCAGGCAAACACGGTCGAACAGAATTAGTGGCATGTTGATCTCCTTTAATGCGACAAAATGAGCAAAGTCAGTTGTTTCCTGAGACAGGCAGGCAATGATTCCTTCTACCCGCATATTAACCAGGTTTTCTATATTCCTTTTCTCATGCTCGAAGGATTCATGTGAAGTTGTGATAATTACAAAGTACCCGTTGGCAATTGCCATATTCTCTATTCCGTTCAGGATAGAGGCAAAAAAGTGGGTGACTATGTCCGGAACTACTACCCCGATAATGCGCGGCGCATTTTTGCGCAGGCTCATGGCGAAAGGATTAGGACGATAATTCATATCTTTGGCCAGTTGCTTGGCTTTAGCACAAAGCTCGCGACTGATTTCCGGGCTGTCCTTCAGTGCCCGGGATACGGTAGGAATCGAGACACCCAATGCTTGAGCGAGATCCTTGAGTGAGGTATGTTTTTGGTATTCCATTGAAAGGTCTCCGGTTTATTAAAGGTTTCCAACTTTGATTCGTTTACAAAGAAAGCATATTCCTCGATAAGTAGCTACATTTAAAGAAAGATTTTTTACGTAAACCGTTACGTTGCTTTTTCGCCCTTCTCTTGTCCATTGAGAGGTGTTCCTGACCTACTTTTGTCGCAAACAAAATAATTTAAAACCCTATACGTATGCAATACCATGAAATCGGAAAGACAGGGATGAAGGTATCATCTCTCAGTTTCGGAGCTTCCTCTTTGGGAGGAGTTTTCCATGATCTAAAAGAAAAGGAAGGCATTCAAGCTGTGTTTACGGCCATCGAAGCAGGAATGAACTTTATAGATGTATCCCCTTATTATGGGCATTATAAGGCGGAGACTGTTCTTGGCAAGGCACTGAAGGATATTCCTCGTGACCGTTACTATCTTTCTACGAAAGTAGGACGCTATGGCAAGGATGGAGTCAATATGTGGGACTACTCGGCAAAGCGTGCAACGGAGAGTGTATACGAAAGTATGGAGCGTTTGAACATTGATTTTATCGATTTGATTAATGTGCATGATGTTGAATTTGCAGATTTGAATCAGGTCGTGAATGAAACATTACCTGCTTTAGTCGAGCTGCGTGAGAAAGGGGTGGTAGGCCATGTCGGAATCACTGACTTGCAACTTGAAAATCTGAAATGGGTGATAGATCATTCACCAAGCGGAACTATTGAATCTGTTCTCAGTTTTTGTCACTATTGTCTTTGCGATGATAAACTGGCTGATTTTCTCGATTATTTCGAATTGAAAGGAATCGGTGTGATCAATGCTTCCCCTTTGTCGATGGGCCTATTAAGCGAACGGGGCGTTCCGGCTTGGCATCCGGCTCCTAAGCCACTGGTAGATGTTTGTCGGAAAGCGATGGAACATTGTAAAGCTAAAAACTATCCGATAGAAAAGCTTGCCATGCAGTTCTCTGTGAGTAATCCGAAGGTTGCGACTACACTGTTCAGCACCACTAATCCGGAGAATGTAAAAAAGAACATCGCTTTTATCGAAGAGCCCGTTGACTGGGAACTCGTCCGTGAAGTACAGGACATTATCGGAGATCAGAAACGTGTGAGTTGGGCAAACTCTTAAAAGCAGACCAATCTTATGAATGATACGATTATTGATGCACATGCCCATTTATGGCTGCGACAGGATACTGTGGTGAATGATCTTCCCATCCGGACACTGGAAAACGGACGCTCGCTATTTATGGGAGAGATCCGTCAGATGGTTCCTCCTTTTATGGTGGATGGGGTCAATAGTGCAGAGGTTTTCCTTTCGAACATGGACTATGCGCAGGTAGCTGCGGCTGTCATCACGCAGGAATTTATCGATGGGATTCAGAATGAGTATTTGGCAGAAGTTGTTTCCCGTTATCCTAACCGTTTCTTTGTTTGCGGTATGTGTGAGTTTCGTAAACCGGGATTCTTAGAACAAGCCAAAGCTCTTATGGCCGAAGGTTTTAAAGCCATAAAGATTCCTGCTCAACGCTTATTGCTAAAAGAAGGACGGGTGATGTTGAACAACGAGGAGATGATGGCAATGTTTCATTATATGGAAGAGCGGAATGTAATACTGTCTATCGATTTGGCGGACGGGGCAACACAGGTTCCCGAAATGGAAGAGATAATTCAGGAATGCCCCCGGCTGAAGATTGCTATCGGCCATTTCGGGATGGTTACGCTGCCTGACTGGAAGGAGCAGATTAAACTGGCACGCCATCCGAATGTAATGATTGAATCCGGTGGGATTACCTGGCTTTTCAATGATGAGTTTTATCCATTTAAGGGAGCGGTGAAAGCGATTCGTGAAGCTGCCGATCTGGTTGGAATAGAGAAACTGATGTGGGGATCGGATTATCCGCGCACCATTACCGCTATTACCTACAAGATGTCTTATGACTTTGTGGTGAAGTCTCCGGAATTATCAGAAGGCGAGAAAACTTTGTTTCTAGGAGAAAATGCGAGGGAGTTCTATGGATTTGCCGGTCTTCCTACGCTTCCCTATATCAAAAATATGTCCGAGTAAGAAGAATAACTATACCATGAAACAATAATTGTACAAATGAAGAAAAATACATATACCATTCCTCTCGCACTTGTTTTCAGTCTTTTCTTTTTGTGGGCGATCAGCAGTAATTTGCTTCCTACCATGATCAGACAGTTGATGAAAACCTGCGAACTAAACACATTTGAAGCTTCTTTTACAGAAACTGCCTATTGGCTGGCTTATTTTATTTTCCCTATCCCTATTGCTATGTTTATGAAACGTTATAGTTATAAGGCAGGGATTATCTTTGGTCTGGTGCTGGCGGCAGTCGGAGGCTTGCTCTTTTTTCCTGCTGCTATCTTGAAAGAGTACTGGGCTTATCTCTGTATCTTCTTTATCATAGCTACAGGCATGTGTTTTCTGGAGACGGCTGCCAATCCGTATGTGACAGTGTTGGGAACACCCGAAACGGCTTCCCGGCGATTGAATCTGGCACAGTCTTTTAATGGGCTTGGGGCTTTCATTGCCGCCATGTTTCTCAGCAAACTGATTTTGAGTGGATCGCATTATACGCGAGAGACGCTTCCTGTGGATTATCCGGGTGGTTGGCAGGCTTATATACAGTTGGAAACGGATGCAATGAAACTTCCTTATTTGATATTGGCTTTGTTGCTTCTAGCCATTGCTTTCGTATTTATATTCTCAAAACTGCCGAAGATCGGAGATGAGGATGAGAAAGTACCCATTGATAAAAAGGAAAAACTGATAGACTTTGGAGTGTTGAAACACTCGCATTTACGTTGGGGTGTGATTGCGCAATTCTTCTATAATGGTGGACAAACGGCGATCAATAGCCTGTTTCTTGTTTATTGCTGTACCTATGCAGGACTTCCGGAAGATACTGCGACCACTTTCTTCGGACTGTATATGCTTGCTTTCCTTCTGGGACGTTGGATCGGTACGGGTTTGATGGTGAAATTCCGTCCGCAGGACATGTTACTCCTCTATGCTTTGATGAATATTCTTCTTTGTGGAGTAGTAATGATATACGGAGGGATGATCGGGTTGTATGCTATGCTGGCTATTTCCTTCTTCATGTCTATCATGTATCCCACTCAGTTCTCTTTGGCTTTGAAAGGGTTGGGAGATCAGACAAAGAGTGGCTCTGCCTTTTTGGTGATGGCTATTGTCGGCAATGCCTGCCTTCCTCAGTTGACGGCATATTTCATGCACGCTCACGAACATATCTATTATGTAGCATACTGTGTACCGATGATTTGTTTCGTCTTCTGTGCCTATTACGGTTGGAAAGGTTATAAGGTAATCGATTAATAAATTTATTTCAAATATATAAGATGAAAGCAGTTCAAATTGTCAATCCCTTCGAAATGAAGGTGGTTGAACTGGAAAAACCGGTTGCTGGTACCGGTGAAGTATTGGTAAGAATCAAATATGTCGGTTTTTGCGGTTCCGACCTGAATACATTTCTGGGACGTAATCCGATGGTAAAGTTACCCGTAATACCGGGACATGAAGTGGGAGCAGTGATCGAAGAAATCGGACCAGATGTTCCGGCAGGTTTCGAGAAGGGTATGAATGTGACTTTGAATCCATATACCAACTGTGGTAAATGTGCTTCATGTCGTAACGGTCGTGTCAATGCCTGCGAACATAATGAAACGTTGGGTGTACAGCGGAATGGGGTAATGTGCGAATATGCCGTTTTACCTTGGACTAAGATTATTCCTGCCGGCGACATTTCTTCCCGGGATTGTGCCTTGATAGAGCCGATGAGTGTAGGATTCCATGCTGTTTCCCGTGCCCGGGTTATTGATAATGAGTATGTGATGGTGATTGGTTGCGGTATGATTGGTATTGGTGCTATTGTACGTGCTGCATTAAGGGGGGCAACAGTGATTGCTGTCGATTTGGATGATGAGAAACTGGAGTTTGCGAAGAAAGTCGGAGCTTCTTATGTGATTAACTCCAAAACAGAGGATGTGCATATACGGATGCAGGAGATTACAGAAGGATTGGGTGCTGATGTGGTTATTGAAGCGGTCGGTAGTCCGGTTACTTATGTGATGGCTGTGGATGAAGTCGGTTTTACGGGGCGTGTTGTTTGCATTGGTTATGCCAAGAGCGAAGTCGCTTTTCAGACGAAATACTTTGTGCAGAAAGAACTGGATATTCGTGGTTCCAGAAATGCATTACCTGCGGATTTCCGTGCGGTGATCAATTATATGAAGGCGGGAAATTGTCCGGTGGAAGAGTTGATAACCAAGATTGCAAAACCTGAAGGAGCTTTGGAAGCAATGCAGGAGTGGGTAGCTAATCCGGGAAAAGTATTCCGTATATTGGTGGAATTCTAAAGATGATAAGCCGGATGTGAAAAGTAACATTTTATAATGTTATTATATAGGCACGGATTTCACGGAATTAACACGGTTTAATAGTCCATCTAATCTCTTAAAACCGTGAAATCCGTGTGATCCGTGCCTGAAATTTTAGCACATTCTTTTCTGCCTGCCTGCAAATGTAGCCTATAGCAAGTGGTTGGCAGAAGTATGATATTCTATCAATCCCTCCATCGGACTTTGAAGTATCTTTCCTATTCCGAGACCGGTTTCTTTTGCCGCCTCCTGGAGTATTTCTTTGTAGCAATAAGCAACGGAGCCGATAAAACGTACAGGATACTGTGTATAATCATATTGCATCACATTTCTGCGGATGAAAGCGATAAAGCTGTTAAGCACTATTGTGCGGATGCCCGGTTCCTCCAGATGCTGTGCAAGAAAAGGAGAAAGGCTTGCTAAAAAGCGATTGGGGTATGGCTGACGGTAAACCCGGTCGATAATTTCAGGTGCTGTCAGATCAAACTGCTTTAGAAACTCTTCTTTTAATTGGGCAGGGAGCTGATTCTTTAAAATATCTCCGACCAATAGCTTTCCTAAAACCGCCCCACTTCCTTCATCGCCTAAGATGAAACCTAGTGGTGAGACATTACTTACGATTTCTTCTCCATCATAAAAACAGGAATTGGAGCCGGTACCCAGAATACAGACAATTCCCTTCTCATGTCCGCATAATCCACGGGCTGCCCCTAGCATATCCGAGTTTGCTTTTATATTACCGATGACTGGTAAACTGTCAGCGATGGCACGCCGGAGAACCGGAGCCTTTTCAGCTGTACAACCTGCTCCGTAGAAATAGACTGCATTTAGCTTTCCTTCCGGTAGCTGAGGAAGGAGAGAAATGGTCAGTTCTCGTTGAATATCTTCTTCCGATTGGAAGAAAGGGTTGATCCCTTTCGTTCCGATTCGTTTGATCAGCGTGCCGTTGAGTACGACACACCAATCGGTTTTAGTAGAGCCACTGTCTGCAATAAGTATCATATCTTAATGTATATTTTCTTTTTATATAGTATATAGCCGATTGCCCAGTTGAGGAGGACAAAGAGCAGGGCAAATATGAGAGAGCCTCCTTTGTCTCCGAAAACCGGTTGCAAAAGGGCACTGTATATGTATCCGTGTAAAGAAGTTGGTTCGCCGGCATAAGTCATTGGAATCATAGCAAAAAGAATTGCCAGAATGTCAGCGAGTACATAAATAAAAAGTGGATTGACTCCGAATGATTCGAAGAATCTACTCCAGCCTTTGTAGCCTTTGATGTCGATGATCCAGACAAGTAGTGCTAAAAAGCTGGAACCCATACCACAAGTGATCAGAACAAAAGAAGGAGACCATATCTTTTTGCAGATTGGCGAACCGTAGCTTAGTAGAAAACCAGCAAAAGTGAGGATAGTGCCTATCAGGAATAAACGTTCCAGTTTCTCATGGATATCCTTTACCTCCATTAATAGTTTGCCTGCACAGAAACCGATCATTACATGAGCGACGGCAGAAATCGTACTTAATAAACCCTCTGGGTCCAGAATGGCACCACCATAAATATGCGCCTGGCCCAATACAGCACGATCCACTATAGAAAGGACATTTGTTTCGTCGTAGACGTATCCGTTACCAACGGCAAGAATCATGAAATAACCGATCAGAAGAACTGTTATCAGATACGGAATATATTTATGTTTGATAAGAAGAGCGGCCAATGCAGTAATTCCATATCCCAAAGCAAGCCGTTGCATGACCCCAAGAATGCGAATCTGATCTATTGGAAAAGGATCATGCTGGAAACAGAGAATGGAAAGCCAGCTGATACCGATGCCGATTAAGAAGATGATGACCGTTCGTTTGAGTATCTTTAAACCGGCAGGTATACTGAAGGTAAAATCATACTTCCGTAAAGAGATGTACGTCGAAATCCCCATGATAAACATGAAGAAGGGAAATACGAGGTCAGTAGGAGTCAAGCCGATCCATTCAGCGTGCTTGAGAGGGGCATACGTATGTTGCCAGGAGCCGGGGGTGTTCACTAAAATCATTCCGGCGATGGTAATGCCTCGCATTACATCGAGTGCCAATAGGCGTTTGTTACTTGTTACATTCATGACTGTTACTTTTTTAATGTGTTAAGTTATAAGTAATTCTGTTCTATATTTTTTTTCCGAATGAATCGTCCAGTCGATTGCGGATCATTAATGACGCTATGATACCGGGAATCGTACATATACATACCCAGATAAAGAAATTCGTGTATCCGATATGCTCCTGTATCCATCCTGCAGGCATTCCCGGAATCATCATGCCCAGTGCCATGAAACCGGTACCTATGGCATAGTGAGCTGTCTTGTGTTCTCCTTCTGCAATGTAAATCAGATAAAGCATATAGGCGGTGAATCCAAATCCATATCCTAGCTGCTCGATAGCTACACAAATGGAGATAAATAGGGGGTTATCCGGTGTAGCTGCTGCCATCCATACATATAGGAGGTCGGGGAGGTTAATAGCCAGTGCCATTGGTAATATCCATTTCTTAAAGCCATCACGTGAAACCAGAAAACCGCTGATAATTCCTCCGAGAAGCAGAGCGATGACACCGATTGTGCCATAGATCATTCCGACAGTGGCGGTAGAAAGCGCCAAGCCTCCCTGTTCTGCATCATCCAGTAAGAAGGGGGAGGCTATTTTAGCTAGTTGTGATTCTCCGAGCCGGTAGGTAAGCAAGAAGAAAAACATGAGTCCCAGATGCTTCTTTTGGAAGAAAGATATAAATGTCTTTAAGAAATCTTCGAGCAACTTACTGGCCGTGAGTCCTTCTCGTTTGATATCGGTATCAGGATGTGGAAGAATGAACCGGTGGTATAGGGTGAGAGCAAGAAATAATCCTGCCATCAGATAAAAAGTGATACTCCAAGCCAAAGGAATGTTGCCTTGTGAGGTTTCGAGCCATCCGGCGAGCATGACGAGAATACCTTGTCCGAAGATATTGGCAAAACGATAGAATGTATTTCGGATACCTACGAAAAAAGACTGTTCTTTGTTATTTAGTCCAAGCATATAGAATCCGTCAGCCGCTATGTCATGAGTAGCCGAACTGAATGCCATCAGCCAGAAAAAAGCCAGAGTTAGTTGTACAAAATGTGTTGTCGGAATAAAAAAGGCGATGCCTGCAAATCCTGCGGCGATTAAACCTTGCATCGCAATGATCCAGGAACGTTTTGTTTTTACCAAATCAACGAAAGGACTCCATAACGGTTTAATGGTCCATGGCAGATAGAGCCAGGAGGTATAAAGCGTAATTTCTGTGTTTGACAATCCCAGCCGTTTATACATAATGACGGCGATTGTCATTACGGCTACATAGGGCAGTCCTTCCGCAAAGTAGAGTGTAGGAATCCAGTTCCAGGGATTTCTACGCTTTACCGACATACTGTGATTGGTATCTCTTATTGTCATCATGGTATTGATCTTAGAATTATTCGTATTGTTTTTCAAGCACACTACCAGGATAATAGTGGGATAAAATGTCTTTATAGTTGTATCCCTGTTCACCCATAACTGCCGCACCTATCTGGCAAAGTCCTACTCCGTGCCCCCAACCTGCTCCGGTGAAAGTGAAGCGGGTGGGTACTTGACCCTCTTCCCCTTCTTTGTCAACCACGAATGCGGAACTATAAAGATGGGAAGGGGATAAGGTACGGCGTATTTCCAGTTCTTTTCCGATAATAAGCGTTTGTAAAGTACCTACAATCTTTAATCGTACAAGACGTCCGGAAGTTCCCCGTTCGACAGGAATCAAGTCTATGATTTCTCCGAAATTGATTCCCGAACGTTTATGGACCAGTGCTGAAAGTTCTTGTTGGGTATAACTGACTTTCCAACGATAGAAGTCTATTGTTTCCTGATCATAGTTGTTGAGAACCTGGCTCAGCACTCTTTTATCTTGCGTATTGCAGAAAGCGGAAGGTGATGTACGTATCCATTTTTCTGCTTCTTTTTCTATCGTCAGGTCGGGCAGGTGGATTGCAGAGGCATCACGTTGACCGGTCAGGTATGGATGCCTGACATTTTCCCAGCAATTTTGGAACTCTTCAAAAGCGCCGCCGCAACATTTGGAAAAACGTGTGTCACAGATTTCTCCTTCGTATACAAGCACCTCTCCCCTGGTAGAAGATACGGCTTCGATAGCTTGTGGGGTGGAAGTACGGGTAATTCCCTGATAACGTTGACAATGATCATCGGCACAAACATCAAAGTGTGTATGTGCTTCATGATCGTACCATTTGATGAGTGAAGCATCAGAAGTAGAGGAGGAAGAACCGACTGTGTTTTCTTTTCGTGTAGCCATCCCTAATGTTTCATCCTTCATTCTTAATTCTTCATTTAGAATGTTTCTCGTTCTTAATTTATGAACCAGCCAACTTCTGGAAATGACTGCATGTGCTTTTAAGAGACTTAAAGAAGCAGTGGCACTCATTTCCGATGAAATCACACTAGTCAGATATTCTTCAATGGAAATTACATTGATAGCTGTTAGCCTCTCCTCTTCAACGATTATTTTCAGACTCCCTTTGAATCTTTGTGTTTCTTTGCGTTCCCAATGGAAATTGATGCCGATGGTAACATCTTTTAGCTCAAAGAAAGTATCAGTATCCTGTATGGGAGAGAATGATAATTCATTATATGCTTTCCCTTGCCAGTATATCTTTCCTTTTTGAAAAACAGCCTTTTGTATCCCTGATGCCATCGTGCCATCGGGGGTAACGAAACTTTCCGGGAGAAAGAACTCGATTTCTTTTCCGGAAAGGATACCGACTGTTATCTGAGGTTCTTTCATAATGCTGCCTTTATGCGTTCTGTAATTTTTATAAACTCATCCTGAGGCATAGAAACTTCCCGACGGATTTCATATATCTTCTCGGGAGTCAGTTTGGGAAAATCTTCTTCCCGGACAACAGGAAATATGCCATTCATTTCGGCAATAGCCGGGCTGATAAGAATTTGTTCATCTCCTTCTGCATAATAACAGTCCGGACGGTGTTTGCTACGCAGGAAGATCATGCAGTGATAACGCAGTGTCAAATCTTTCAATTCAGATTCGTAGTATCCTTGGAAAAAATCTTTATGTTTTTCCAAACCGTACCAGGTAAGGATATTCATCATTGGTTCTTTTCCGTTTTTATCAGCAGCGAGTATATCGTAAAGCTGCTTGAATGTACGTGACATTGTTGCTTTGTCCTTTGTCTGGATAAGAATTGCAGTGACTGGATTGTCAATCGAATGTATTTCTACATTACTCTTCTCAATCAACAATTCTTTGTGCCAATCCGCACTTAGTGCACCTTCCAGTTCCTCCTCTTTTCCGCAAGCCTGAAAATGAGCATGGTCCGGAGCAGATGCTCCGCATTCGGGACCATTGTATAAAATGAAGTTCTCTTGCAGCAAACTGGAGAAATCTATCATATCATCGAAACGTTGGACGATGGATTGTGGTGTATGTTTTCTGTCGATAATTGTCAGATGCTGTTTGAATATGGGGTAAGGATTTACCAATATCTGATAATTTTTATAGCTGACAAAATTTTGTTCCTGCGGACGGTTTTCCTGGCATAGAAAGCAGGGGCGTGCATGAATGGAGGAGGTGTCTGTCTGCGCAGTAGCCGAAAGTATGCGTTTGGGATTAGGAAAGGTATATACAAGCATATCGAAATCCTTTCCGGCCAGACTCATTTTTTTCATTTGCTTTCGGTACTCTTCCAATGCCTGATAGTTCTGTTTGGCAAGTTCCCATGAGTGGGTCTGTTCTTCAATTAATTGTAGGATTGCTTTTTGAGGTTTCAGCTTTATTTTATTTACTTGAATCCTCCGTTGCAATTCCCATGTGCGGATACGGTCTTTGTATACATTATTCTGGTTAACCTTTTCGATGGCTAATGCAGCGTCCGAATTACCTTCCCAGCGGCGACAGAGATAAACGACATCATATACCCTGCCTATCTGATAATTGCTTGAAATGCATAGTCCGAGTGCATAGTCTTCTCCATAGCTGGTATTCGGCACGTTGATTTCCCGGAGGAGGGGAGTATAGAAGGCACGGGGAGCTCCCAGTCCGTTGATGCGTAAAGCGTTATTGCGACCATTCTCGGGAGTCCATTCTTTGTGGTCTATGATGCCGGGCGCCATTTCTTTCATGTTGAAGTCTGTCATCATATAGGTACCGATTACCATGGCGCAGTTTTGTTCATAGAAAGCGTTTACCATGATTTGTAAAGTATGCTCGTCTTTGTATACGTCGTCACTGTCGAGTTGGATAGCGAACTTGCCGCATTTCTCGTGATGGATACCTGTGTTCCAGCATCCTCCGATACCGAGATCATTTCTTTCGGGGATTATATGAACCAGCCGATAATCAGTACATAACTCCCGAAGGGCTTCTGTGGTTCCGTCTGTAGAATGATTATCGATTACGATGACATTGAATGGAAAAGAGGTTTGCTGGTTCAAAGCGGAGCGGACCGCATCTTTGATAGTACGGATACGGTTGCGTACGGGAATAATGACAGATGCTTCATATTCGAAAGTAGAGGCTGAAAAGTTGACTGACTGAAAACAGGGTTCCAGATATCCGCCGATAGCTTTCAGATGTTCGCTGCATGCCTGTTCCATTTCTATCTGCACCCGGCGATTTTTCGGGTCTACATAGTCGAACTGTTTCTCACCGCTTTTCCGGGTATCGTTTTCTATTTCTGTATATAGATATTCGTTGATATGTACCAGTTTTTTCTTTTGAGAGATTTTGAGGCGTAAATCATATAATCCTGCATACTGATAGTCTTCTTTGGTAGCCTTTACCATTTTTCTGAAAACCTCGCTTTGGAAAAGCATGACAGAACCGAAGTCAAAGTCATCACGCAGGCTGCCGAATTGATAGTCGATAACGGGAGCCGCTTTCCGTATACCATTCACTTGCTGATAACGGTCGGCATATACCATGCCTGCCTGCGTCATTTCCATTATTTGAACCATTCGTTCGAGAGCGAATAATCCCAGCTTTAGTTCAGTATGCTTGGTGTAAAGTAAGGTATATGTTCCATTGGAATGGGAAGCGATCGCTTTCATCGCTTCTGTCGACTGGATATTCGCTATAGAAATCAGTTCACATCCGGGTAGACAGATATCGGTAGCTTCCGGTACCAGCAAATAGATTTTATCTACCAATTCCGATGTGCGTAATTCTTTAACTGTCTGTATCGTTTCTTCCTGTCTGCAAAAAGGCAGGAAACAGTTGATTGTAATTTTCATCTTTAATTTTTTATTTAATCGGGAGAGTTTGCAGATACTTTTACTTTGTCTTTCCTTTTTATTAGTATGCAAAGTCCTGAAAAGGTGAAGAGAGCATTAAGTATAAGCAACTCGTAACTAATCTGATATCCGTTGAACCAGGCTTCCGAGTGACTTTGCAATATGTAGCAAAGTGCAGGAGAAAGAATAGCTACCAACGGAATATATTTATCATAAACTTGTTTCCTGGTAAATATGCCAAAAGCGAATAACCCGAGAATAGGACCATACGTATAGCTTGCCAATGTATAAATAGCATCAATGACACTGGTATTATTCAGGAGATTGAATACAAAAATAACAATTCCCATAATAACGGCCATACCGATATGAACATGTTTTCGTATTTTGCTGAGAATCGCATCCTCTTTCTTATGGGCATTGAGGATATCTACTGTGAAAGAAGTTGTCAGAGCGGTTAGTGCCGAACCGGCAGCAGAATAGGCAGAGGCTATTAACCCGATAATAAACAAGATGCCCACCATTCCGGGAAAATAGTTTCCGGTAGCAATCATGGGAAATAATTCGTCGCTTTTAGCCGGATTTTCTATGCCTTGCCGGGCTGTGAATGTATAAAGCAATACTCCCAACATCAGGAAAAGCAATATCACGAAAAACTGTGAAATGCCACTGGTGATCATATTCTTTTGCGAATCCCGAAAGTTCTTGCAACTAAGGTTTCGTTGCATCATGTCCTGATCGAGCCCATTCATGGCAATCACTGTGAATACGCCTGCCAGAAACTGTTTGAAGAAATATCGTTTATCATTTACATCGTCGAAGAAAAACATTTTGGATAAATCGCTATCCGAAATGGTACTGATTAAACCGCCGAAATTCAAATGCAGGCTCGAAGAAATATAATAAATACAAAGTACAACAGAGACGACCAGGCAAAATGTTTTCAGCACATCAGTCCAGATCAATGATTTTACTCCTCCCCGGAATGTGTAAAGCCAGACGATAAATACGGTAAGAATCACATTTGCCAGGAAAGGAATGCCGAAGGGTTCGAAAATAAGCAGTTGTAAGGTCAGGCATACCAGAAATAACCGTACGGCTGCTCCTAACATTTTGGAGATGAAAAAGAACCACGCACCGGTTTTGTAGGAGGAAGTTCCGAATCGGTTCTCCAGATATTCATAGATGGAAACCAATTTCATCCGATAGAATAAAGGGACAAGTACAAAGGCAATGATGAACTGTCCGACGATGAATCCCAATACCATCTGTAAATAGGAAAAGCTGCTGGCTTGTACCATACCCGGCACCGATACAAAGGTGACTCCCGAAATAGTAGAACCAATCATGGCAAAAGCAACGATATACCATGCTGATTTACGATTCCCGACAAAGAATCCTTCATTGTCTGCTTTGTGTCCTGCTATGTAGGAGATGGTAAACAAGATCACAAAATAGGCTATAATCGTAACAGATAAGATGATTGGACTCATAGCTGCTGTTTAAATTCGTTTGTGGATG
This sequence comes from Bacteroides faecis MAJ27, assembly GCF_900106755.1. Classification (GTDB taxonomy): domain Bacteria; phylum Bacteroidota; class Bacteroidia; order Bacteroidales; family Bacteroidaceae; genus Bacteroides; species Bacteroides faecis. The sequence continues at coordinate 126,798 of NZ_FNNN01000009.1, read as the reverse complement.
AAATCATCCGAAACTCTTTTTACTTCTTTGCTGACAAATGTAGGGATTTTAATCTATAAACTTTTATTCTTGTTCGTTTTTTCTTCCCGGAGTGCCTCCTGTTGCGTTTTTTGAGGAACTCCAGTTCGATTTTAGAGCCGACTTTAGCTCCGGTGATTTCTTTTCAAGAGATACACCCTGGTTTCTTACTCCTTCGTTATGCATCTTGTCGGAGTAAATGCATTTGTCTATGATTCTTGGTTTTTCTTCATTGGTGGTTATGGCCAGATAGCCTCCATCATTGTTTATTCGTGGGAAAGTGGATATTTGTATGATATTATTTTTATCAGCTTTGTGTTTATTGATAAGTGTGGCAGCAGATTTTGTCAGACAGATATATCCATGAGGAGGAAAGTCCAGCCTTTGATTCTTGTCCGGATGCTTCAAGATGGCAGTTGTCGTGGTTTGCGTTGTACCGGAACCATTGTCAATGTACCTCAATAGTTTTAATGACGGGACCGAAACGGTGGAATTGGATGGATTGTAAAGCTCTATGTATTCTGCACCATATGTTGCGTTGTCATACATGATTTCATTTAACAATAATAGATTCTTTACTTCTTCCGGGTAATCGGGGAGAACGGGCTTTTCCGGTGTTTCAGGTTCTTCCGGATGATCCGGTGTTTCCCCCGGTTCCGTAGTTGTCTCCACATCATTGGATAATTGTATATGATGGAAAGTAAAGCCGTCACAGCGGGTCTTTGTGTAAACACAGTATATGCCACAACAGACGGAATTTTGTATGCTGCTGTCTTTGATCTGTTTTTCTTTCGTATATTCTTCTTCTGACAGCAACCGTGTCCAGAAAGTCCAGTATCCATTGTTGTCGCATTCTACTTTGACGTAGAGTTTAGGTGAGTTGTTCCCCTTCATAAGCTCTCTGCCGGAAGCTAACAGTTTTAATTCTGCCCCGTTCTGCCGGTAAAGTGCCACGTTGTCTTTGGCTCCTCCTATCTGAATAAAATATCCGGTTAATTCACCGGAAAGGACATTTGAAGAGGAAGTAAGATAAAAACGGGCATAATTGTTGGCAGAAGGATTAAATGTCAGACGTACTCCAAACTCCCACCGGGTATTATGGACGGAAGAAGACGGAAATGTGATGTAGGCTGTGCCGGCATCTTCTTCCGGATCATTGAGATGTACTCCTTCTTTGGTATTAATGGTAAATTTATCCGTTTCTCCTGTCCAGGGAAGTTCGGCTGTAGTGGTGTCTTCTCCTGTTTCTTCCTTTGTGTCTTCATCGGGCGGAGGTGCACAATTGTAGAATGCAACCATGAAAAGACTCAAAAGAATCAGGGCTTTACAAACTTTCATACGGTTATAATTATAGTTGTTATCTTTTTTACCGTATTTGTTTGTGTGTTACGCAGAGGCAATTGCGGTGTGGATAATTGTTTGATGAGGCAAAGATAAGGTATAATGTTGAATAAATAAAAGATAGCTACTTTAGTTTTACATACATATGTCGTTTAATGAAAAGAGTTGCCGCAGGTCTGTTGTAACAAGACTTGGGGCAACCCTTTATCGATTACTCAAAACGCGGCATCACATATTTATCTGTATAAGAAGTGAAAGTAATACCGGGCATATAATGCGTATTCGATTCATTTTCCAGTTTCTTTATCAGTGAATAATCATCCGCATTCAAAGCATAATAATTATCAGAGGCCGGGCTGGTCACCCTAACTGTCCAGTCGAACATATTGCCTATGATAGTCAGTGCATCCGTTTCGGGATTGAATGCAGGAATGCCTGTTTTCACTATATCGTATGTGCGGCTTCTCAGCACGTAAAAGGCATTATTGACATCTGTCAGAAAGGCAAGCGTCTTTTTGTTTCTGAATTCCGTCAGATATAGGTGCTCTAATGTCAGTCCTTCGGGTAACGGAATAGCGCGGACATAAGGGCGTCCTTTCACCTGTTTCAGATGGAACAGACGACGGTCGGCATCCAGCAGAAGATATCCTTCATCGTACTCCTTCTTCACCGTAGGATTTCCTACAATCTCAATGGCAGGAAAATGAAAATCTTTCTTCGCCATCGCTTCTGTGAACTGAAGGCTTTTTTCTGCATTTACACTATTCGAAGCCATATCGATAAACTCAATACCTTTGGACGTAATGCGGAATACATCATCCGGCATCTTCAGGTCCACACGTCTGGACATGGACTCCAACAAAGGATAAAGGCCGATAGAAGGAGCATTGATATCCGTAGGTACACTGCGGAAATTGAAGTTTTCCGTCTGTACGATTTTCGGAGTGACGGCTATCCCGTTAATTGTATCCGGGAAGCGTTCGTCGGACATCAGTTGGCGGAAATAAAACATGGGGAGGATACTGTCGAAGGCCGCTTCGGAATAAATATTTCCGGCAGCATCGCGACGTACGGTTCCTTTTCCTTCTTCCTGTCCCATTAAGGCAAAGTCGCCGATCACGAAACTATATAGCGTAAAAGGAGTCTTCTCCGGTTTTACGACAAAGAAGTTGTAACACCAAGGCAACTGCCAGAGAAGCAGGAACGCGATGGTGACATATAATAGTATGGTACTGAAACGTTTCATCTTTATTTAATTCTTCATTTTTAGTTCTTCATTCTTCATTCTCTTAGTCCTGTTTTCCCGCTTTGAACCGCACTATGGAAAGCCATGAGAAAGAAGCGGTCAGCAAAGTATAAACCAATAGATACGGGAGGAACTTGTTGTAAGCTTCCGGTGTGGGCGACAGAAAGAAGATTCGCAGTAATAGCACGGTGATAATGAGATTGATGATTCTGCGTTTCCATGCCGGTTCGAGACAGATCCATGCGACGAGCAGGTATCCGGAAATACCGGCAAGATACCACGTGAGGGCAGTCAGCAATATATGATTCTTCAGTTCGTGAGCCAGCACTCCGCTTAGATAAATTTCCATCAGCAGGAAGTTGGAAGCAAAGCAGACAAGCAGCAACACTAAACCGGAGAACAGCATATTGCCCGTCATCTTCAGTTCGGGATAAGGCAGATGCAGGGTCAGCTTCAGACATTTGCGCTGCATCTCGGGGACGAACTGCACGACAGCCATCAGTACTCCGGCAATCAGGGGAATGTATTGTAACATCTCGATGAATATGGCGTCCCGTTGCATCATGACTTCCCATACATGCGCAGCGCCTTTCATTTCTACTACCCGGTTGATACGAAGCATACAGTAGCCTGTAAAACCGAGCGTCGTGATCACGGCAAGTAGAAAATACCACCGGGTCTTTATCCATTCTTTATAAAATATAGCGTACATTCTTTTGGAATTTTGATTGGTGAATTTTGATTTGTGAATGATGGAAACCTTAGTATTTACCGGTCAGACCGATGAAGGCGTCTTCCAGATTCACATGCTCGCTATGCAAGTCCGTATAAGGCACTGACATTGATTTCAGTTTCACTTCTGCCTCTGCAGGCGGAAGGAAGGAGAATGTTTCCAGCGTATTCCTCATAACGGAAGGATGATAGAAATCATCGGATGCGGGAAGTTCGTAACCTTCGGGAACAGTACATGTGTAGCGGCGTCCTTCTTTCAGTAATTCATCAATCGGTTTCTGAATCAGAATCTTTCCGTAGTCCATCATGATACAGTCGTCTACCAGTCGCTCCATATCCTGAATAATATGCGAGGTCAGGAAGACGGTTTTGCCTTCGGAGCGGGCGTAATCACGAAGATAATCCACAAACAGGCGGCGATAGCCGGGATCGAGCCCGAGTGAGAAATCATCTAATACAAGGAGTTCGGGATTCTGCGCCAGGATCAGTCCGAGAGCCACTTGTGAACGTTGGCCGCAAGACATGCGTGAGATACGCTGTCCGGGAGCTACTTTCAGCTTGTTCATCAGCTCATAGTAAGCCTCTTTTTTCCATTGGCCCGGGTAAAAGGCTGCGTAGAACTTCTCTATCTGCGTGATGGTCATGAATTGATACTGTACGTGCCCTTCGATCAGCAGTCCGATGTTGCGGCGCAATGCCGGAGCCATCGTCTGTATCTCTTGCCCGAAGATACGGCATTCTCCGGAGCGTGGTTTCAGATAGCCGCTCAGGATGTTGATGGTCGTGGTTTTTCCGGTACCATTCTTGCCCAGTAGTCCGAGGATGCGTCCTTTGGGGACTGTGAAACTGAGATTCTCGTAAATCAACCGTTTGCCGTAATAGTGCGTCAGGTTGTTACATTCTATAATTTGTTCCATTTTATTATATCAGTTATTCTGTTCAAAAGAAGAGAAGAAAAAGGACGGGAATGATAATTCCGACAATCATTTCTATTCCTCCTCTGCCGATAATACCTTTATTGCCTTTCAGCATGATGACTCCGGAAAGGGTGATGATGATGAGGCCGACTGCGAAGATATCCGCAAAGTAAGTCCACCATTGTCCGGGGTTGTAGTGCAAACGTGCCATTGCTCCGATGAGTGGCCGGCGGGTGACTGACTCGTAGACAGCCTCTCCTGTACTGACGTTTACCTGCAAGTTGGACCCTCCTTTCAGAAATACTTTCATGATGTCCGCTTTCGGGAAATAGTGTTTGGTATAGTTGCCTTCCTCTCCTAATGGTTGTAGCAGGGTAAGTACTTTTTCCTTTTTCATTCCCTCTTTGCCCGGTAGCTTCCCGGTAATCTTATATTCTTTCCGTTCGATGGAGAAGTTGGGATTGATAGTGTCACGATGATTCATTACAATGCCGGAAATGGCATAAATCAAGACCATTCCGGCAAAGAAAAATGATAAATCACGGTGTATCAGTCGACTCCATTTACGGATGCTGTTACTCCACTTCATACGAATTAGCTTCCATGAAATAGAAAGACAGATATTCTTTACCGCTGTTCGCTTTCCGGTCTGCTATCTTGGCACGGAAGTCGGCTATGCGGGCTTCGGGAGTGCTGGCTGTTTCACCGCGTGCTTTCTTTTCAGAGTCGCATCCGGCTTCTCCGTCGCCATGCTTTTCGGCAGCTTGTGCTTTGAGCTGTGCTTCCCAGTTCTGGAGGTAAGCTTCGTCAATGCGCTGTTCTTTCAGTGTTCCGGTGACGCGGACAATGGAGTTCACACATTTCGGGTCGAATGCTCCCAGTGTGCCGGCTTCTACGCGGATCACTTGTGTGTCGTCACTACCCATCAGGAAGATTTTCCTGGCACCATGCTTGCAGGTATGTGTGCAAACACCTTCGATGGTTACTTCTTGCCCTGCCAGACTTTCGGCATTGGCAAGAAGAGAGTCAATTTCTAAAGCAGACGATGTAGCCTGTTCTGTTGTTGTGTCCGAGGAACTTTTCTGTTGTTTGTTTCCACAAGAGGTTCCGATGAGGGCAACCGCCAGTAGGGCGATTGCGATGTTTAGTCTTTTTGTTTTCATTGTTATAGCTTGTTTTATATATAGTTTAAAATTTTATTCTGCTGCTTTGTCTCTTACGCAACGGAGTTGCTGACCGGACTTCATGCTGATGTAACTTAATGACAATCTGCCTTCCGGATATCTGGCGGATGTAAATGTACTCATCAATCCAAAGAACTGGATGTTCGTGAGTACCTTTGATGCATTGTACACTGGCTTATAGGCAGTTGAAGTCATATAATGATTCAAGGCAGGTTTATTATACCATTCTGTCTTTGTACTGGTAGCACTGGATATTACAGTCTTCTGATAACTGGGAGTGGCAGTGAAATTTGCCATCATACGAGTTCCGGAGAATTTGTAATTGAGTCCGGCATCAATCAGGGATTGAATTTTGGCTCCGTCATAGCCGCTATCATAGAAGAGGGCATCTTGACTATTATCCGGTGTTTTACCATCGGCATCAGCTGTAGTTTTACCAACAAGATTGAAGTATTCGATACGTGTCGGTATATGCCAGCCTTTCGGACAAATTCCTTGTGCTCCTTCAAAAGTATTATAATTGCTTTCGGTTATAGTTTTACCAAGTGCGGCTTCCATATCGTATAGATAGCCCAGCTCTTTTACAGAAGCATTGTCTGTTAGTGCGGTTGTTGCACCGTCTACGATTTCGTATGGATACCAAATATGAGAATCTGCTGTCGGGTCACTGGATGGAGTATATCCTTTAGGCAGATAGCAAAGTGGTTCAGCCATCCATATTGTACCGTTGGCAAGAGTTACGGTATTATACTTTACTTCGTCATATAAGAAATAGTTTTCGTCCAGATGCTCTTCAAAAGGAACCGTATTATCTGCTCCGATTTCTCCTTCCTCCGTCCAGTTTTCTATCTCACCACTGAGCGTCACAATGATATCATCGGACAATACACGGACATTGACACTATATTGACCACCTTGAACTAACGTTGTAGATGCGAGTCTTTGCGTCAAAGTCTTATTGTCTGAGGTTGTTACAGCAAGAGTGAATGCAACCGTCTGTGGAACTACGATAGCACGGTAAGTGGTGTTTTTTGTCACCTGTTGTGTTGTGACGTTTGCTGCCGCGGCACTCTCGCTTGCGGTTACCTTCATGGTAGCCAGATCGATATTGGCAGTGGGAACAGCCCCTTTGAGAACTACCGACGAAATATCTAAATGAGTTTCGTTTGTCACATTGATGACCATTTTGGTAAGCATGTGTTTGAAGACCATGCTGATTGAGTTAGCCGAAGGAAGTACTTCGGATTTGCTTGCCGCCATAAAGTCGGAGATTCCGTACTTGTCGCTCTGGTCTGCATGCACGGTGAATGAAGTCGGTACACCGGCTGAGGTATACGGATAATAAGCCACGAATGAAGACTTGTCGGCCCCTTCGGGATACCATTTCAGACTTCCGGTAAAAGCACCGTCATTGAAAGTCATAAGCTCATTCTTGGCATATTCCGTACCGTCTTCTTTAGTGATACTCAGACCAATCTGGTCCTGATTCTCGAAGTTGACTTCTGTGGCACGTGTAATAATAGGAGTGATAGTCACCCGGTCGACCGATGATACAACTCCGTTCTCTTCTTCTTGTTGGCAGGATGCCAGAAACGCTGCTGCCAGCACAAATAATATCCCCTTTTTCATCATTAGATAGTTTTATATTATGTAAAAGAATAAATTTAAAAAGTATAACCTAACTTAATCGTTTCGTTCCAGCGGCTCGAACCTTCTATATACCGGAGGTTGAAGCCGTGTGTATAGCTGCCCTGAACTTCCGCATAAATTCCCCGGTTGAAGTTATAGCGTAATCCGAGATTGAAAGTTGCTTGGGAAGCCGTTGCATATTCGTTTTGCAGATTGTGGTAATCTGTCAGACGATACGGAGGATCACCGGGTTCCGTATTCGTTTCGGCAGTCCTGTTTTTCTCGCTGGAGTTTCCTGTCGAGAAAGAGACGGCTGCTTTCAAATCTAACTTTCCCGTATGGAGCACTCCGGAAACATACGTCCGGCTGCAAAACATCTTTTGTGAAGCTACATAAGGATACATCTGGGTAGTGAGTTGTTTGAAGGTGGAAAGATGCGTTCCCAAACGCACTTCTCCCCGACGGCTCATTAGTTCATATTCGGGATTGGCCGTGAAAACTTCTTTTTCGAAGATACGGTTCGAACCATGAATATGAGTATTTGTCACTCCGTTGACAGTCTCTTTACTCAGCACATTCTCATTGTTGACCAGATGAGACCATTGCAGATTGAATCGGATAAAATGCTCGTTACTGCCTTGCCTGAAACGATAGCTGATATGGGAAGTGAGCCGGTCAGTGGGAAATTTGAACCAGATGGTTTCTCTTTCACCGGCAGAGCCGGAAGAATGGGTGTATTCAATATCACCATAGAAACCCTTCCATTGAAACTGCAGTGCTCCTCCGTGTGATAACTCCTTGATAGGGAAACCGTTGATGCCCGATTCGCTCAGGTGAATGCCACTGCCATTCCATGTTTCGTAGGCTCCGTACATCAATCCTTTGTCCAGAAAAGCATTGTACAGACTTTCTGCCGTACCGATTACTTCCGCTTTGACTGATTCGCTGTTTTTACCGAAAATGTAGGAAAGCCCGATGGCCAGTTCTCCCGAATGATACATGATGCCGGGAGCCACTTGCAGATCCAGTCGGTAATTGGTATGACGCACATCTTTTCGTTTGGAGTAGTTGGCAGAAGCAAAGTCTATCTTTCCTCCCAGACGCCAGTTCGGGTTCAAATTGGTGGCTATACCTCCCATAAAGGAGTAAGTTTGCAGGTCTTTGCGTCCGGGTGTGAACTCCAGAATATCTACAGGATAAAATCCGGGATGGATAAACATAGAACCGCTCATATCCTTGCCGGAAGTGTGGTCGAACGAGAATGATCCGATTAAAGAGTAATCTTTCAGATGCGTAATGGACTTCGCTGTCGCTCCGGCACTCCACGTCTTGCTTGCCTCGTAAGAGTTGCGGAAGTCACCCTGATTATTGCTGCCATACAATTCGGCATAGGAGGCGTTCGTGTTCTCCATCATGATACCTGTGACATTGGCTCCGGCGTTCCATGAGTTGCGTCGTTCTACTATGTCATAAGTCTGTGCCGATATTCCGGACACGATACACAGCAGCAGACATTCTATATAGATTCTTTTCATATTACTCATGCAATGATGGTTTATCCCGTTCATAAAAATCGGTAGAAGAGTTGTTCGTATCTGCCATTACCTCATAGCCTGCCTCCTGCGTGGCCTCTTCGTCTATATGGCGATATAGGCTGCGTCCGCTGTACGTTGCACTTTGGGTGACGTAGCCGGCATCAATAGAAGGGGAGATTCTCTTTTTGTTGCTTGAAGAACCGCCATAATATACTTCCGCTCCGTCAATCACCCAGTCCAGAGGAATCTTTATGACCTGGTCCACTGTGCTTCCGGGCTTTTGTATGACGTTGCCCGCTCCAAGAACATAGTCCTGTATGGTAGTCCCTTTAGCCTTGAAGATGATGGTGGCGGGAGAAAAAATCGAGTAAGAATACGCATTGGCTTGTCCTGTCTTGATGACTACATTCAGGTGGTGGTCCGGTGTGATTTGATCGCCCGGAGCCGGATGGTACAGCGTATTCGGGAAATAAACATTGTTATAGCATACAAAGTACCCGGGTTTGTTCAGGTTGACAGATTGCGGGTATTGCGCCGCATGATCGATCGCTCCGTTGATGGCAATGACTGCATCTTCACCCGGTTGGAGGGGGAACGATTTGCCGGTACCGCCAAACTGCCAGATGCACTGGATAACGGGGGCGAAATCGGGGAAGATCGTTGCTCCGGTCATCTCGTCTTGTGTCACCCATACATTGGTAGAGTGTGAATTATAAGGATCGAGTGCTCCAAAGCACAAGCTGTCGAGGTACTGTACTTCCGAATCGTTGTTGTGCAGGATGATGTATTTGTCGGACTGGTAATCTCCTTCCAGTGGCAGCTTTTTGCATCCTCCGCAATAGATTTCTTTGATAATGATTGTTCCGGCTCTGGAATGAGTCAATGGAAGACTGAAGGTCATGTCGCTGTTGACCAGTTTCACATTGTCTGCCAGTCCGTTGAAGATATGCGTTCCATTCTTGTCGCTGACCTGTATGCGGTATATACCATTGGTCAGTGAGAATTGTGCCGTTCCCTTCTTGTCGGTCTTTGTCCGGTAAGAGTTGCCACGGTCCACATCCTCTATTTTCACAGTCACTCCCTCCCGGAGATATTCAGCGTATTCATCCGGATAAACGGCGGTGACTTGCAGCGTATGCAGCTGGTCATCATAAGGATTGGCCTTGTCGATGTCCGTGCATCCGGCTACGGCATAAACAACAGTTACTAATAATATGTATATAGATCGCTTCATAAGTTTAAAATTTAACGCGGCAAGTGAGTCCGTAATAGAAATCCGGAGTGAAAACGGCACTGACACCGGTTGCATACGATTTCACATACGGTCGTGAGTTGGTAAAGTTAATAGCATTGAGAGACAGAGATACATGGTCACCGATCTCTTTGGTGATATTAATATTGGCGGAGAAATAAGGATCATATCCATCTGCGGCAAATGTATAGGCGTTGCCCGACTTGCGTATCAGATGGGCAAATTCCGGATTTCCGGCTTCGGCCTCGGTAAAAGGATGCACCTCATTGTTCAGGTCGAGATATGCCACCGGATAGATGGCCGTATAAGAATTGCCGTCATAAATACTTCCTCCTGTTTTTGTATGATTGTCCTGACTGACATTGAAAGCATATTCTCTGCCGTTGTACTCGGATATGTTTTGCGACCGCTTCACCAAAGAAGCTTCCAGCCTGCATGATATAATCAGTCTGGCTTTGGGGATACGGGTAATCGCTGTGATATTTGCATCCAGTGAGTGTGTGCGTTTGCCGTTGGCTGTTGCTGATGGATTGTCGCCATTGGCATAAATACCTACATATTGGTACGAACGGTTGGCAAGGCTGGTGTGCGACCATCCGTTCTGATAATAGTAAGATAGCGAATTGTCAATGTATTTGCTATACGTATAGGCGGCATCTACCCGGATTTGTGTACGGATAGGAGTTATTTCCGGAAAGTCGACAATCATTTCGGCTCCTCTGCGGACTACATCCGTTCCATTATCCGGTGAAGCAGACTTGACAAATGTCTGATCTGTTACTTTTACGTCCATCGGTGTCCAATAGCTGGATTCGTTTTCCCGTATATAGACCATTCCCGTCTGGTTGTCCACATTGATCTGCGGATTGGCGGGCATGCTGAATCCGTCCGGTAACTGAAGCACATTGTATGAAAACGGAGTATAGCTGTTGGTATATTTATAAGGCAGTTTCGTTCGGTTGAAATATCCGACCAATGAAACTTTTGTCCGGCCCATGTTCATGTCAATACCTAGTTCCGCATTCTGATTCCGCTGCCAGCGCAGCTTTTCGTTGTGTAGCAACGTGTATGGCTGACTGTAATAGATGTAGGATGACTCATTATTATTATAAGAAAGCCCGAATGTCTGGATATCCCGGTATTCCTGTCTGGGATACAATACATAGTACGACGGCAGCTTTTCGGTAATTCCCCATCCGCCCCGGATGGAAATGTGGCTGTTCAACTGCCATTGGGCATTGAAACGGGGAGATACCGTATTCAACTTCTCATACTGTGTACCGCTGATGAACAGATTCTCCCAACGTACGCCTGCCATGAGTCTTACCATTGTGCTGCCGACAGGGAATGATAAGTTTTCTTCTGCATAAAGCGAAACATTGTGCATGTACGGATAAGATGTGTACGGACGCGGACGATATCCGTTAGGAGCTAACGAAGGGTCCTGATAGTATTCTCCCTCTCCTGCGTTTCCTGTCCCTTTCCATTGAACACCGGCCTTCAGATTGCTGTTCACATGGTTGAACCGTCGGTTCCATTCATATTTCAGTGATGCGGCGTAATCCAGTTCTTTGGAATCGATGATCTGGTCGGCAAAAAAGGTATATGGTAATTTGTTGGCAATGAAATAGCCTTCTTGTTCGGTGTGAACGGCAGGCTGTTCGGACGCGTAAGAATAGAAGGTATGCGCGTGCGAGTGATTGTCATTGAAGTATACGGATGCGTCAAGTTTGAGGTTGGTAACCCATGACTTGTTGAGCAACCATGTCAATGAGGTGTTTGCCCGAAATACATTGTCTCTTACTTTCGTGTATTCTCCGGTGTATGCATCAGGATCGTCCTTGGTGTTCATACCTCCAATGTTGCCGGTGAATCCGACATCGAATCTAAGCACCTTGCGGAATGTATTGCTATAGCCGGCAGAGAATCCTCTTCGTGTGTAAGATGTATAGGGTGAAGTTAATTTCTGAGTGGCTTTGGTCCATTCGCCGCTGATGTTGACAGTACCTTTGTCATTCCCTAAATCCAGTCCTTTAGAAAAGGAAACCTGTTCTGTACGGGGATTGACAGACAGGAGAATATTCCACGGGGTCTTGCCTTTTTTGGTATGTATCTTCACCATACCGCTGTTCAGGTCTCCATATTCTGCCGAAGGTACTCCTGTAACGACTTCGACCGACTCGATATCTGCTACACTAATGTTGCGGGTGTCTATTCCGCTCATGTTACCAAAAGAGGAATTGTTGCCAATGCGTACGCCATCCACTTCTACTGCCGTACCGAATGCCGCGTTACCTGCAGACGAACCTCCGTCTCTTAATGAAAATACATTGTTGTTGGTCAGGTTCGGAACTTTCGTTTTCCCTCCCGGAAGAAGGGAAGAGATATCGCTTACATTAGATACCTGCAAGTGTTCCAACGCATTACTTCCGATGACAAGAGTTGTATTCAGTTCGCTTTTGGGAGCCTGTGCGGTAATCACCACATCATCCAATGCGAGCGTATTTTCTTTCAACAGTATTTTTAATCCTTTTATAGGATGGTTCACATCCACTTGAACTGTGGCCGGAACATAGCCGAGGAAGGAAACTTCCAGATTATACTTGCCTTCCTGTACTCCTTGTATCGTGAATTCTCCCTTTTGATCGGATATTGCCCACAAATAGGTACCTTTGATCAGGATGGATGCACCGGGTAATGGAGAACCCGCCCTTTCGTCGGAGATACGACCGGAGATAGAATAAATGTTGGGGCTGGCTTCAATTCTGAAAACAGTGAAAGAAAGAAGCAAGCAAAGCATTATTTTAAGTGCAGAAGATCTCATAGAACAAATTTTGTGCAAATTTCGCTCTATATCGCCAATGGTACAATCGCAAATAATGGTTAATTTTAGGTATATGAGTACCCATAAATAGGTATAGCTTGATTCCGTTTCCTGCTTTTTCTCTCCAAGTGAATTAAACATAGGTTTTGCTCCCATGCTCTCACTGTCTGTCTGTATCCCTTTGTTCATCGGTGTTTCAGCTATGGTAGCAACTGTGGTAGCAGAGTGAGAGCAAGCGTTTGCTCTCACTCTGTTTTTGTCCTGTAGTATATTGTTTTCCTGATGTTATTTGTTGATTTCTAGTGTGTTAATGCTTGATATGTTAACTATTAATGCTTGATGTCCCGGCTGTTAATAACTGATAAATCAGACGTTAATAGCTGAGACGTCATGCATTATTGGCCGATAAATGGTTCAAGCCTTCTGAAAGAACAGGTGAATTGGAGCAACAGATCCGGTCAACCTGACCGGATGGTGCGGTTCATTCAACTCTATCGACAGGTGTTTCAAAAAGTTTCAAGCGCTTGAAACACTTTGTTCCACCGCTTGAAACACTTTGTTTCATTACTTGAAACAGTTTGTTTCATTGCTTGAAATACTTTGTTCCAAGGCATGAAACACGCTGTTTCAACGGTTGGAACTGAATTTGGAACTACAGGGGAATAGGGAATAGCCTGATGATACTGGAAGATGTGGAAAGAAAGTGTGTGTAGCTTCAAAGCAAACAAAGAAGGCCGGCTTGCTACGCGACAATCGTCACAGTGCAAGCCGACCTTTATTCTGGTCTTATCTATATATCTTATACGTTCTTTACCTTGATCAGGTATTCAGCGATCTGCACGGCATTCAGCGCGGCACCTTTCTTGATCTGGTCACCTACAATCCAGAATGTCAGTCCGTTATCGTTGGTCAGGTCTTTACGGATACGTCCTACGTAGACAGGATCTTTGCCTGCAAGGAACAACGGCATCGGATAATCCTTTTCTGCCGGGTTGTCCTGAAGCACCAGTCCTTCGCCTTTGGCAAATGCTTCGCGGGCTTCTTCCACAGAGATCGGACGTTCTGTTTCCACCCAAATGCTTTCAGAGTGAGCACGTAATGCAGGAACACGTACACAAGTTGCGCTGACTTTCACGTCAGAGTGCATGATTTTGCGTGTTTCGTTATACATTTTCATTTCTTCTTTGGTATAACCGTTTTCTGTAAACACGTCGATTTGCGGAATCAGGTTGAATGCCAGCTGATAAGCAAACTTCTCTACAGTCACAGGCTCGTTGGCCAATACCTGACGGTATTGTTCGTACAGCTCGTCCATAGCGGCAGCACCGGCACCGCTGGCAGCCTGATAAGTAGAAACATGCACGGTTTTTATATGAGAAAGCTGTTCGATGGCTTTCAGTGCAACTACCATCTGGATAGTTGTACAGTTAGGATTGGCAATGACGCCACGCGGACGCTCCAACGCGTCTGCGGCATTTACTTCGGGCACTACCAGAGGTACATCAGCGTCCATACGGAAAGCGCTGGAGTTGTCGATCATCACAGCACCATACTTGGTGATTGTTTTCTCGAACTCCTTGGATGTTCCTGCACCGGCAGAAGTGAAAGCAATGTCTACTCCTTTAAAGTCATCGTTGTGTTGTAAGAGTTTGACCTCGATCTGTTTACCGCGGAAAGTATAAGTTGTTCCGGCACTACGTTTAGAACCGAACAAAACTAACTCGTCCATCGGGAAGTTTCTCTCATCGAGCACGCGCAGGAATTCCTGTCCTACGGCTCCGCTTACGCCAACAATAGCTACTTTCATCTTTTTCTTTTGTTAAATGTGAATACTGTATTTATCTTCCAGTTCTGACGAATAGGATAGATTTGGCTGCAAAATTATAACATTTTGCCATATAAACCGCATTTTTGTCGAAGAATTATTATTTCAATCTATCTACCTATGAATTGGAGGTATGCGAACTTTTTTGTTCCTTTGCATTGAAATCCTAAAACCACGGACCTATGAACCTGTTTGAATTCAATTTAGCGTTACCAATAACTGATCCGACGTGGGTGTTTTTTTTGGTACTAATTATAATTCTGTTTGCTCCGATGATTCTGGGGCGCCTTCATATACCTCATATTATCGGTATGATTCTGGCGGGTGTGCTGATCGGCGAACACGGATTCCATGTGCTCGATCGTGACAGCAGTTTCGAATTGTTCGGTAAAGTCGGACTTTACTATATCATGTTCCTTGCCGGACTTGAAATGGACATGGAAGACTTCAAGAAAAACCGGATGAAAAGTGTTGTCTTCGGCTTGCTTACCTTCCTGATTCCTATGGCGTTGGGTATATGGAGCAGTATGAGCATGCTGGGGTATGGTTTTCTTACTGCCGTATTGCTTGCCAGTATGTATGCTTCCCATACCTTGATTGCTTATCCTATTATCAGCCGTTACGGGTTGTCCCGTTTGCGCAGTGTCAATATTACGATTGGCGGTACGGCGATTACGGTCACTCTTGCCCTGATCATCCTTGCTGTCATAGGCGGAATGTTCAAAGGCACTGTCGACGGTCTGTTCTGGGTATTCCTTGTGGCGAAAGTAGCCTTTCTGGGTTTTCTCATCATCTTTTTCTTCCCCCGTATCGGACGTTGGTTTTTCCGGAAGTATGACGACAGTGTGATGCAGTTCGTGTTCGTGCTGGCTATGGTCTTCCTCGGCGGCGGACTGATGGAGTTTGTTGGGATGGAAGGTATTTTGGGAGCTTTCCTGGCAGGCTTGGTCTTGAACCGTTTGATTCCTCATGTTTCTCCATTGATGAACCGGCTGGAATTTGTAGGAAATGCCCTGTTCATTCCTTATTTCCTGATCGGTGTCGGCATGATTATTGATGTCCGCAGTCTGTTTACAGGTGGCGAAGCGCTGAAAGTGGCGATAGTCATGACGGTGGTAGCTACTTTCAGCAAATGGCTGGCAGCATGGCTCACGCAGAAGATTTACCGTATGCAGTCCAATGAACGCAGCATGATCTTCGGATTGAGTAATGCGCAGGCGGCAGCCACACTGGCAGCGGTGCTGATCGGACACGAAATCATCATGGAGAACGGCGAGCGGCTGCTCAATGATGATGTGCTGAACGGTACGGTCGTGATGATTCTTTTCACCTGTGTGATCAGTTCGCTGGTAACGGAACGCTCCGCCCGTCGTTTTGCACTGAATGAAGATACGCAGCCGGAAGATAAGGGCGTGAAGAAAACGATGGAACAGATTTTGATTCCGGTAGCCAATCCGGAAACGATTGAGAACCTTGTCAATCTTGCGCTAGTCATCAAAGATACCAAGCAGAAGAATGGCATGATTGCCCTGAATGTGATTAATGACAATAACAGCTCGGAGAATAAAGAACTGCAAGGCAAGCGGAATCTGGAAAAAGCGGCGATGATTGCCGCTGCCGCCGATGTCCCGGTGACGATGGTGAGCCGTTATGATTTGAACATTGCTTCGGGAATTATACATACCATCAAGGAATATGAAGCTACGGATGTAGTGATCGGTCTGCACCGCAAGGCCAATATTGTCGATTCTTTTTTCGGAAACCTTGCCGAAAGTCTGCTGAAAGGTACTCACCGCGAAGTGATGATAGCCAAATTCCTGATGCCGGTCAATACGCTCCGCCGTATTATCATCGCTGTTCCGCCTAAAGCCGAATTTGAAACAGGCTTCTCCAAATGGGTAGAGCATTTCTGCCGGATGGGAAGTATTCTTGGCTGTCGCGTACATTTCTTCGCCAACGAACGTACACTGATGCGCCTGCAACAACTGGTAAAGAAGAAATTCAGCGGCACTCCGACCGAGTTTTCCATGCTCGAAGAGTGGGGCGATCTTTTGCTGTTGACCGGACAGGTGAACTACGATCATTTATTCGTCGTTATCTCGGCCCGCCGGGGTTCTATCTCGTATGATCCTTCTTTCGAACGTCTGCCGGCACAGTTGAGCAAATACTTCTCGAACAACAGTCTGATTATCCTGTATCCCGACCAGTTCGGTGATCCGCAGGAAATTGTATCTTTCTCCGACCCGCGTGGCTACAACGAATCGCAGCATTATGAAAAGGTGGGCAAATGGTTTTATAAATGGTTTAAGAAAAGCTGATGGAAGAGAACTGGCAACAACGGACGGAACTCCTGCTGGGAGAAGATAAAATGAAGCGTATCCGGGCTTCGCATGTACTGGTCGTCGGTCTGGGAGGCGTAGGGGCGTATGCTGCCGAAATGCTTTGCCGGGCAGGGGTCGGGCGGATGACGATTGTAGACGCCGATACCGTGCAGCCTACCAATATGAATCGCCAGCTTCCTGCCATGCACTCTACTCTGGGGATGCCGAAGGCGGAAGTGCTGGCGGCACGATATAAGGATATCAATCCGGATATTGAACTCACCGTCTTACCCGTTTACCTGAAAGACGAGAATATTCCCGAATTGCTGGACTCTGCCAGATTCGATTTTATAGTGGATGCCATCGACACGATCAGTCCTAAATGTTTTCTGATTTATGAGGCGATGAAGCGTCATATAAAGATTGTTTCCAGTATGGGAGCCGGTGCGAAGAGCGATATAACGCAGATACGTTTTGCTGATCTTTGGGATACCTATCATTGCGGGCTCAGCAAAGCAGTGCGGAAGCGTTTGCAGAAGATGGGGGTAAAGCGTAAACTGCCTGTCGTATTCAGTACCGAGCAGGCGGACCCGAAAGCGGTATTGCTCACCGACGACGAACGGAATAAGAAATCTACCTGTGGAACGGTCAGCTATATGCCGGCGGTTTTCGGCTGCTATCTGGCGGAATATGTCATTAAACGAATCTAAGAAGCTATTATGATCAAATTAGAAGGAATAACCAAGAGTTTTGGCTCTTTGCAGGTGCTGAAAGGCATTGATCTGGAAATAAATAAAGGAGAGATCGTCAGTATTGTCGGTCCCAGCGGTGCCGGAAAAACCACCCTGTTGCAGATTATGGGAACGCTCGACGAGCCGGATGCGGGTACGGTAGCGATTGACGGAACTGTCGTCAGCCGGATGAAGGAGAAAGAACTTTCGGCCTTCCGCAATAAGAATATCGGCTTTGTGTTTCAGTTTCATCAGCTTCTGCCGGAGTTTACCGCATTGGAGAACGTGATGATCCCTGCATTTATTGCCGGAGTATCGTCTAAGGAAGCTACCGACCGTGCTATGGAAATACTGGCTTTCATGGGACTCACCGAGCGTGCGTCTCATAAGCCGAACGAACTGTCGGGGGGAGAGAAGCAACGGGTTGCCGTAGCCCGTGCGTTGATCAATCACCCCGCTGTCATCCTTGCGGACGAACCTTCCGGAAGCCTGGATACACACAATAAAGAAGATTTACACCAATTGTTCTTCGACCTGAGGGACCGTCTGGGACAGACTTTCGTGATAGTCACTCATGATGAGGGATTGGCTAAAATCACCGATAGAACGGTACATATGGTGGATGGCACAATTAAAAAAGATTAATAAGGGAACCAAATTTCTAAAAATGGATACCAAATCACTAGAAGGTTGTGTGAGTTCAATCTTTTAGCTATATATTTATAGTCGCTTCTCTACGTAAGTCTGTGAAGATGTCAGTAGAGTGTTTGTTTTGTTTGTGTGTGATGCATTCTTGTCTGGTGTGATAGGAATGCATCTTTTTTTATATATCACAACAAATGTGTTTCTGCCAACCGTAAATAACGTGGGTGCATATCAGTCATAACAAATATAAGGCATGATTCGTTCGAAATCAGCCGAAGTGAATTCCTCGTAAAGTGCCAGTTGCTTCAAATCTCTTAATTTCCCTTTTTTCTTCCGGTATTCCGCAATCACTTTGGCTTGATAGAAGTTGATGTACGGATGGTGCATCATTCGTTCGACACTTGCCTTGTTGATGTTGATCCGGTGAATCTGTGTGGCATCCACAGAGAACCACGACCGGAGCTTTTCCACTTTCAGGCGAATTTCTTCCAACTGCTCTATCTGATAGAACCCTCCTAATAATCTGCGACGGTTCACTATCGACTGCGCAATCCGGCTTCCGATACCCGGAATCTTTTTCAGTTCGGTGGTATCCGCTTGATTCAGGTCGATGATAATCCCCGGATGGTACTTCATTAAAGTATCATGTTGTGCTGTTGCTTGTACTACTAGTAGCCGGCTGGTATCTGGGGAAATCGGCTCTTCGGCAATGCGGATATAGGGGAGAAGAGTGCGGTATTGTTCCTCTGTCAGCCCGTATATCTTCCGAAAGTCTTCCGGGCGCCGGAACCTGCCTTGCCTGTTGCGGTATCGCAGAATGTTGCTTGCCATCCAGGAAGGTAAACCGAGACTGAGGAAAGTGGTGGAGTCAGCCATATTCGGATCGAATGTGGCAAGCCTGATTTCTTTTTTCGGATGGATTGCTGATGAACGGTTGTTTGTATAATCAGGATATTTCTTGTCTGGCTTTAGTTTCTTCACGGAAGAGATAAAATCACTATATTCCTTTTCGGCTTTTACCTGTTCAGCCGGATTGGTTTTCTCCGGTTGAGAGAAAGCCTGCAAGAGTCGGGGGATAGCATATGCCCCTATAACAAGAACGACAAGGACGATAATGCCTTGTCGTTCGGTTTTAGTGAAGTAAAAAAAGTCTTTCCACATTATAGTTTGATAAGCCCTAACTCATTGATAAAGATCAGGGAGATGGCAATCGGTGCAATGTATCTTAATATAAAGATGATCAGTTTATACACAGGAACTTTCAGCGAACCGTCATTGGTGATCTCCGCCCAGACGATTTTCTTGTCGAGATACCATCCGGTAAAGATGGAGATACACAGACCTCCGAGTGTCAGCATGATCTTCGCTGTGACAAAGTCGAACAAGTCAAAGATGCCTAATCCGAAAACCGTGAATCCTTTCATGACTCCCAGCGACAATGAACAGAGGATACCTAAGAAGATACATCCTCCGGTCACCAGTCTGGCCGCCTTGCCGCGTGTGAAGTTGAACTCTTCGTGCAGATAAGCAGTGACTACTTCGTGCAGGGAGATAGTAGAAGTCAGTGCTGCCATTGCAAGCAATACGTAGAACATCACCGAGAAGATATAAGCCAGTATCGGCACTCCGCTAAACGCTTGTTGAAATACATTAGGCAGTGTGATAAAGATGAGGCTCGGACCCGCATCCGGTTGTATTCCTACGGAGAATGCAGCCGGGAAAATAATGAATCCGGCCAATACTGCTACGATCGTATCTATAATTCCTACACTGAATGCGGTCTTGGTCAGGTTGGTTTCCTTACTGAAATAAGAAGCATAGGTGCAGAGACATCCCATTCCCAGACTTAGGGAGAAGAAAGCCTGTCCCATCGCACTCAGAAATACATTTCCGTCTACTTTGCTGAAATCCGGTTTCAACAGAAACTCGATACCGGCACCTGCTCCGGGCAGGGTAACCGAACAGATCACAAGTATCAATATGATAATGAACAGGGTAGGCATCATAATCTTGGAAGATTTCTCAATCCCTTTCTCGACTCCTTTGACAATAATAAAATGAGTAACCGTCAAAAATATAACCAGCCACAAAACCGGTCGCCACGGATTGCTGGAAAACTGTTGGAAAGAAGAGATGAATTCTGTAGGAGTCTTGCCTGAAAAGCCGTTTGTAAGAGCTTCAAACACATACTCCAACGTCCATCCTGCCACTACGGAGTAATAACTGAGAATAAGGAAAGCGGCGAGAACACCCATGCGTCCTACCCAGCGCCAATGAGTGCCGGGAGCTAATTTCTGATAGGCTCCCGCCGTATTTGCCCTCGAACGGCGCCCGATCAGGAATTCGGCAATTAAAATGGGAAGTCCCAAAAGAAAAACGCATCCTAAATAGATCAGTATAAAGGCTGCGCCACCGTGATTACCCGTCTCATAGGGAAATCTCCAGATGTTTCCCAACCCTACTGCTGAGCCAGCGGAAGCAAGTATTACGCCTATTTTACTCCCGAAGTTCGCTCTATCATTTTTTGTCATAAATCTTGTTTTGTCTTACAAATCGTTATAAAATGTACGTATTAAAATGCAAATATAGAAAATGATAGTTATATTTGTACCGAAATTGTAATTTTATTTAGATATGCTATCTTATATTAAGAAATATCCTATTTCGCTTTTTATAATCTTGACTGTGATTTATCTGTCTTTCTTCAAACCTCCTAAAACGGACTTGAGTGAAATACCGAACCTGGATAAATTAGTTCACATCTGCATGTATTTCGGTATGTCCGGAATGTTGTGGCTGGAGTTTCTGCGGGCGCATCACCGCGATAATGCACCATTATGGCACGCATGGGTAGGAGCATTCCTCTGTCCCATACTTTTTAGCGGCTGTGTGGAGTTGCTGCAAGAATATTGCACGACTTACCGGGGAGGAGACTGGCTGGACTTTGCCGCCAACTCAACGGGAGCGACATTGGCGAGTCTGATCGCCTATTATGTCGTTCGACCGAGAATGAAGAACTAAAAATGGTCTACTGTCGAGCTAAGCTTGATGCCGTTAGAACCTTTGATGAGGATGGTATAGCCTTTAGGCTTGTTGGTTTCCAGTTCCTTTATTACTTCCTGTACGTTCGGGTAGGTCTTGAAGGAATGTTCTGCTGCTGCAAACTGTTCTCCCACTAGCCATACTTCTTCAAAATCACATTCTTTGATGTAGTCTGCTATCTTTTGATGTTCGGCAGCGCTTTCGGCGCCCAGTTCACGCATATCTCCCAAAAGAAGCATCTTGTGAGGTACCTCCATGTTGCGGAAGTTCTGCAAAGCAGCCATCATGCTGGTCGGATTGGCGTTGTACGCGTCGATAATCAGCGTATTATCATTCGTTTTCTTTAGTTGAGAGCGATTGTTTTGCGGTGTATATCCGGCTAAGGCTTCATTGATTTTTGCGGCTTCCACTCCAAAGAAGAGACCGATGGTGATGGCGGCCAGCGCGTTCGGGAAGTTGTATTCTCCGATCAGTTGCGTCTGTACCTGATAGGTTTCACCGGCTTTGCCGGCTTTCCATTCGAAAGTGAGATAAGGGGAATTGCCGGTGATTCGTCCGTTCACGTAAAGGTCATCCTCCGTGCCGTAAGGAATCAGATTCAGTCCCCCGGCTATATTCATCAGATAGGCGTTGTCATGATGGATAAAGACGGTGGAACCTTCTTTCTTACGGAGAAAGTCATAAAGTTCTCCTTTGGTCTTTATCACTCCTTCGAAAGAACCGAAACCTTCCAGATGAGCTTTGCCTACATTGGTAATGATACCACAGTCCGGTTCTACGATTTCACTGAGAAACTTGATTTCTCCCGGATGGTTGGCACCCATTTCGATGACGGCAAGGTCGTGTTCCGCTTTCAGGCGGAGCAGGGTGGAGGGTACACCGATGTGATTGTTCAGATTCCCTAATGTATAAAGAATGTTGTGGCTTTGCGAGAGTACGGCGGAAATCAGTTCCTTCGTAGTTGTTTTACCGTTGGTTCCGGTGATGCCAATGACCTGGGTACCCAGTTGACAGCGGTGGTAATTGGCAAGCTGTTGCAGTGTTTGCAGACAGTCGTCTACAAGTATATATCGTTGGTCTCCTTCGACCGCATATTCGGGTTCGTCGATGATGGCATAAGCGCAACCGGTTTCCAATGCTTTTCCGGCAAATGCATTTCCATTGAAAGACTCGCCTTTCAAAGCGATAAACAGTGACTCTTCCGGACAGTTCCGGCTATCGGTAGTCACCAATTGGCAATCCAGAAAAATCTGGTAAAGAGCAGAAAGATTCATAGCCTGGGCTTTTATTTTAAACGCTGCAAAGATAGGCTATTCTTTCGGATTTGGTATCGGTTGGAGTCGTTTTTTACTCAGGCATATATCAGGGGAAGAGTCAGCACCATCCGACAGCCGTCCGTATAGAAAGGGTCGATCCGGAGGCTTCCTCCTGACTTCTCGGCAATCGTCCGGCAGATCGACAGTCCGAGGCCCGTACCCTGTGAGAAGGAGTTCATCTTGAAGAAGCGCTCGAATACCGCTTCCTGTTTCTCCTTCGGTATCCCTATACCTGTGTCGGTAATGCTGATTTCAAGTTTCTTTTCTGCTTCCAACACCGAATAAGCTAATTCGATGCTGCCATGATCCGTGAACTTTATCGCGTTATGTATCAAATTGGTCAGTAACTGTGATATGCGCTCCGGATTGCTGAGTATAATCAGATTCTCCCTTTCCGGCCTGAAATGAAACGCTACGGTATCCCGTTCCTGCACGCCGGCAGCTTCGATGGACATCTGGCAGACTATATTAATATCCGTCCGGATGTCCGTAGGGAGTTTGTCGTATTGGTCGAGTTCTGACAGAGTCAGCACATCGGTAACCAGCCGGAGCAGGTCGTCGGTGTTGGCTTTGATGATGTTGACGAATTCTTTCGTTTCCTCATTGCCATAGTGATCACTTAATACTTGCGAGAAACCTATGATCGAATTGAGCGGTGTCCGTATTTCATGAGACATACTCTGAATAAAAGTTGTTTTCATCTGGCTGTTCGCTTCTGCCAGGTCTCTGGCTTTGCGCAACTCCTCTCTCGAATGAGTCAGTTCCTCATTCTTAATCTTTAGTTCACTTTCCGAAGTTTTCAGTTTCCGGTTCAGGCGGCCTTCCCGATATAAGAACAGGAAAAGGATACCTAACAGGATAATCAATGAAATAATCAGCGTCGTTTTATTGCTCAACTCTTTTTCTTTCGCCTGGAGCATTAATTCTTTTTTCTCCGCATTGAGCTTTTCCACATTCAGCAGGGTGGCAAATTCACTGCTGGCGAGTCGCTCGTTGGCAATTTTTAAAGAATCGTCCACTCTTATGTATTTTTGCAGGAACTTAATCGCTTCCTCCGGTCTGCCCATCTGCTTGTAGATTTCTCCTTTGATACGGTATTGTTCGCCGTTCATGGCATATTCATTCAGCCGTTGCTCTTCCGCTTCCTGTTTCTCGGTAGCTTCCAGTGCTTTCACGAACTGTTTGCTACGCTGATAGTAGAAAGATTCCGTGCGGTAAAACCTTTTTTTGAGCGAGTCGAGCCTTTTGTCCTGGTCAAACAGCTCCCTGCATTCCTTCAGCATCTTCTCGGCTGCCGGAAAGTCACCGGATTCACTGTAATAATCCACGTATGCCAGCTTTGCCAGTATCTTGTGGCTGGCAGAATTAGCTGTTCTTACCGCTTTTTCCAGAGCTTTTACTGCCAGCTCCGGCTGGTGATGCGTAGTATAGTAACTGGCAAGTTGGGCATATGTATTACTGATGTTATAGTTTTCTAATTTGTATTTCTCGGTCAGTTCGATTTCTTTTTGGCGCCATTCGGAGGCCATGACATCAAAGTTCTTGATCGTGTAAATCTGCGACATGATGTTGTAGCAGTACAGAAGTCCGGTCTTGTTGTCTTCTTCCTGCGCCTCTTTCAGCATTTTCTCGGCTTCGTAGAGGGCGATGTTGCTTCTCCCTGTTTTCAGGTAATACAGGATCAGCCGATTTGCCCAAGCGAAGTAATAGTACTTGGGTTGCAGGGTTTCCTTTGCGAATTGTTTTACCTTACTGGTATGAAAAACCACGCTGTCTTCATTGTTTCCCTGGTAATAATAATAGTCTAACCGGGTAGAGAGAGCCACTGCTTGCATCCGCTGGTCGTTTTGCTCTGCGGCCATGTGGAACAGCGTATCAGACATGCTGAGTACGACAGGCTCCAGCAGATTTTCCTGGCAGCGCTGATAGTAAGCATACAGGGAAGAATCCACGTTATAAACTTCAGCCTCTTTCTGGGCTTTTGCAGGAATAACGATGAACAAAAGGGAGAAAATACATCCTAAGATAATTCGGTACAATTGGCTCATGGCACTCGTTTTCGGTCATTCTATTGATTGCAAATATACGTTTATTTCCTAATTTTAATACGAATACTTGCATTTTTTATCTACATTTGCAACAGTCTAACTGGAATATAATCAAGAATGAAATTGATCTCTCCAACTTATATAAATGTGAAAGGGCGCCTGCTCGATCTGACCACTCCGCAAGTGATGGGTATTCTCAACGTGACGCCTGATTCTTTTTATTCCGGTAGCCGGATGCAGACGCAGGAGGAAATTGCGGTGCGGGCACGGCAGATTATCGATGAAGGTGCTTCTATCATTGATATCGGAGCTTATTCTTCGCGTCCGAATGCCGAACATATCACTGCCGGGGAAGAAATGAACCGCTTACGCACCGGACTGGAAATTGTGAACCGTAACCATCCGGACGCGATTGTTTCGGTAGATACGTTCCGGGCGGATGTAGCCGAGCAGTGTGTGAAGGACTATGGCGTAGCTATTGTGAATGATATCGCTGCCGGTGAAATGGACGACCGGATGTTTGAAACGGTTGCCCGACTGGGAGTGCCTTATATCATGATGCATATGCAGGGAACTCCCCAAAACATGCAGAAAGAACCTCATTATGACAATCTGATCAAAGAAGTTTTCATATACTTCGCACGCAAAGTGCAGCAGCTTCGTGACTTGGGCATGAAGGACATTATACTCGATCCGGGATTTGGCTTTGGAAAGACATTGGAACATAATTATGAACTGATGGCCCATCTGGAAGAATTCAGCATTTTCGAACTTCCGCTGTTAGTCGGTGTTTCCCGGAAATCAATGATTTATAAACTATTGGGAGGAACTCCGCAAGATGCTTTGAATGGAACTACCGTACTGGATACAGTGGCTTTGATGAAAGGAGCGAACATTCTTCGGGTGCATGATGTGCGCGAAGCGGTGGAAGCTGTCCGGATTGTGGAGAAACTAAGATAAATTACTAACTTATAATTAGAACGAATACCGTGTTTTTTGACGTTGGCATAAAAGATTTTATCGATGTACTGCTGGTTGCCCTGCTGTTGTATTACACTTACAAGCTGATGAAGGCATCCGGCTCTATCAAGGTTTTTACCGGCATTCTGGTGTTTATCCTGATCTGGCTGGTCGTTACGCAGATCCTGGAAATGAAACTGCTGGGTTCCATATTCGATACCTTGATGAATGTGGGGGTGATTGCTTTGATTGTTCTTTTTCAGGATGAGATTCGCCGTTTCCTGTTGACATTGGGGTCTCATCGGCATGTCAGTGCGCTGGCGCACTTTTTCAGCGGATCGAAGAAAGAAGCTTTGAAACATGACGATATCATGCCGGTGGTAATGGCCTGCCTGAGTATGGGAAAGCAGAAAGTAGGTGCATTGATCGTGATCGAGCATACCACTCCTTTGGACGAAGTGGTCCGGACGGGGGAAATAATAGATGCGACTATCAGTCAGCGTCTGATTGAGAATATATTTTTCAAGAACAGTCCTCTGCATGACGGGGCAATGGTCATCAGCAAAAAGCGGATCAAAGCGGCGGGTTGTATCCTTCCCGTATCGCACGACCTGAATATTCCGAAGGAACTGGGCTTGCGTCACCGTGCGGCTATGGGTATCTCGCAAAAGTCGGATGCGCATGCCATCATCGTCTCCGAAGAGACCGGATCTATTTCTGTGGCTTATCGCGGACAATTCTACCTTCGTCTGAATGCCGAAGAACTGGAAAGTCTGCTGACAAAAGATAACTGAAACTAAAATATAAGTGAACATGGACAGACGAAATTTTCTAAAAACCGGAGGGATAGCTTTACTCGGCTCATTGACGACAGGTTCTGCTATGGCTCTGGCCACCCCAGGTGCATTGGGCGGCGAAGGAGCTGACAAGAAGGCAACAGTTGCTTTGGCTATGAATCATTTCGGAGTGAGTGAGGCAGACTTGAAAAAAGTGCTCGCTGCAGCATTGGAGAAAGGAGGCGACTACGCCGATCTTTTCTTTGAACACACCATTACAAACAGTATCCGCCTGATGGATGGAGCGGTGAACAACAGTTATTCGAATATAGACTATGGAGTCGGAGTCCGTGTGCTGATTGGAGACCAGAGCGGCTATGCCTACGTGGAGAATATTACATTGGAGGATATGCTGAAAGCTGCCCGCACAGCCGCCCGCATTGCTTCTGCCAACAAAGGCAATAAACCTCTGAATCTCACCGAAAAGGTACTGAAAAAGAACTATTATACCGTAGCTTCCCCTTGGGAGGAAGTGAGTCTGAAGGATAAGATGCCTTATCTGCAAAAACTGAATGACCAGATATTTGCTTTGGACAAGCGGGTACATAAAGTGCAGGCAAGCCAAAGCGACACCACCTCGCATATCTTCTTCTGCAATTCGGAAGGCGTGATGTTCTACGATTATCGTCCGATGGTGACGCTGGGGGCAGTGTGCATCATGGAAGAAAACGGAAGGACGGAGAACGGCTATGCTGCCCGTGCCTACCGCAGAGGGTTCGATTTCCTGTCGGACGAAGTGGTGGACGTTATCGCCCGCGAAGCGGTAGACCAGACCTCTCTTCTGTTCAAGGCCATCAAACCTAAAGGAGGTGAAATGCCTGTAGTTATGGGTGCCGGAGGATCGGGTATCCTGCTTCACGAGGCTATCGGACATACTTTTGAAGCGGATTTCAACCGGAAGAACGTTTCCATATTTGCCGACCAGCTGAACAAGAAAGTCTGCAGCGAACATATCAACGTGGTAGATGACGGTACTATTCCGTTCAATCGGGGGTCGGTGAACTTCGACGATGAAGGTGCGGAAGGACAGAAAACCTATCTGATTAAAGACGGAGTGCTGACCAGCTATCTCCACGACCGTATCAGCGCGAAGCATTACGGAGTGGAACCGACCGGCAACGGACGCCGTGAGTCGTTCCGCAATATGCCGATCCCCCGTATGCGTGCCACATATATGGAGGCCGGAAATGTGAATGAATCGGATATTATATCTTCTGTAAAGAAAGGAATCTTTGTAGATAACTTTACGAACGGTCAGGTACAGATCGGTGCCGGAGACTTTACATTCTTTGTGAAGTCGGGCTACATGATTGAAGATGGCAAGCTGACACAACCGATCAAGGACATTAATATCATCGGTAATGGTCCGAAAGCTTTGGCGGACATCACGATGGTAGCGACCAACGCAAAGATCGATAATGGTACATGGACTTGCGGCAAAGACGGACAATCCTGTCCGGTAACTTGCGGTATGCCTTCAGCTTTGGTTAGCAAACTGACTGTCGGCGGAGAGAACTAAAAGTAAATGTTTACTTTAAAAAGACGAACCTATGATTACAGACGAAAATAAAAAACTGGCACAATGGGCAATGGACTATGCCCTGAAGAATGGCTGCCAGGCAGCAAAAGTCCTTTTATATTCCTCTTCGAACACTTCTTTTGAGCTGCGCGATGCGAAGATGGACAGATTGCAGCAGGCATCGGAAGGCGGGCTAAGCCTTTCCCTGTATGTAGACGGGCGTTACGGCAGTATCTCTACCAACCGCCTGAACCGGAAAGAACTGGAAACATTTATCAAAAACGGAATAGACTCTACACGCTATCTGGCTAAAGACGAAGCACGTGTATTGGCAGACCCTTCCCGTTACTATAAAGGAGGGCAGCCGGATCTGAAACTGTATGATGCCAAATTTGCATCATTCGACCCGGATGATAAGGTAGCCATGGCAAAAGCCGTAGCGGAAGAAGCCTTGGGTAAGGATGAACGGATTATCTCTGTCGGTTCCTCCTACAGTGATGGCGAGAATTTTGCTTATCGTCTGATTAGCAATGGCTTCGAAGGAGAGACGAAAAGCACGTGGTATTCACTTTCTGCCGATATTACGATTAAGGGGGAAGGAGAGGCACGTCCTTCTGCTTACTGGTATGAGTCGTCGCTTTATATGAACGATCTGATCAAGAAAGGAATCGGACAGAAAGCGCTGGAACGTGTGTTGCGCAAACTGGGACAGAAGAAGGTACAGTCCGGCAAATATACGATGGTGGTCGATCCGATGAACTCCAGCCGTTTGCTGAGTCCGGTGATGAGTGCGCTGAACGGTTCGGCTTTGCAACAGAAGAACTCTTTTTTACTGAACAAACTGAATGAAAAGATAGCCGGCGACCGGTTGACACTGACGGACGAACCTCATCTGGTAAAAGCCTCCGGTGCCCGCTATTTCGACAATGAAGGGATTGCTACGGAACGTCGTTCCATCTTCGATAAGGGGGTGCTGAATACTTATTTCATTGATACCTACAATGCTAAGAAGATGGGAGTTGATCCGACTATCAGCGGTTCTTCCATTCTGGTGATGGAAACGGGAGGTAAGAATCTCGAAGGACTGATTGCCGGAGTGGATAAAGGGATTCTCGTGACGGGCTTTAATGGTGGCAACAACAACAGTTCGACCGGAGATTTCTCTTATGGTATCGAAGGCTTCCTGATTGAGAACGGCAAGCTGACACAACCGGTATCCGAAATGAATGTTACCGGTAACCTGATCACTTTGTGGAACTCACTGGTTGCAACAGGAAACGACCCGCGCCTGAACTCCTCCTGGCGTATCCCTTCGCTGGTATTTGAAGGGGTTGATTTTAGCGGATTGTAGACGTCGGGTATCGATAGACTTGGATAATGGTCAAAAGATGATGGTCATTTTATGACCATCATCTTTTGACCATTACTTTTTACTACCCCTCATGTAATTTAGTACATTAATCTGGTTGAAACATTCCATTTCGCGGTATTTTGCTTTATTTCTAACCTTTTTTGAATGATAATTATCCCTGCCGATTTAGGTGGATGCCCTATCTTTGCCGTATACTATTAAAATACTATATTTGGAGTGGACATGAAAAACAAATTAATTGCTTTACTGGTACTTTTTACAGTCATCTTTTTCAGTAGTGCAGAGGCACAGACTACTGCCCGTAAATTTGAGGCAGGCAAGAACACATTCCTGCTGGACGGGAAACCGTTTGTAGTGAAAGCTGCCGAGTTGCACTATACCCGTATTCCGCAAGCCTATTGGGATCATCGCATCGAGATGTGCAAGGCGTTGGGGATGAATACTATCTGCATCTACATCTTCTGGAATATACACGAACAGGAAGAAGGAAAGTTTGACTTTACAGGTCAGAATGATATCGCAGCCTTCTGTCGTGCCGCACAGAAACACGGTATGTATGTCATCGTCCGCCCCGGTCCGTATGTGTGTGCGGAATGGGAAATGGGCGGACTGCCTTGGTGGCTGCTGAAAAAGAAAGATGTGGCACTTCGTACGCTCGATCCTTACTACATGGAGCGTGTGGGCATCTTCATGAAAGAAGTCGGCAAGCAACTGGCACCGCTACAGGTGAACAAAGGCGGAAATATTATCATGGTACAGGTAGAAAACGAATACGGTTCTTATGGCACTGACAAGCCTTATGTTTCAGCCGTACGCGATCTGGTGCGTGAATCCGGATTCACCGACGTGCCTCTCTTCCAATGCGACTGGAGCAGTAACTTTACCAGGAATGCGCTCGATGACCTGATCTGGACCATCAACTTCGGAACAGGCGCCAATATAGACCAGCAATTCAAGAAATTAAAAGAACTACGTCCGGAAACTCCGCTGATGTGCAGCGAATTCTGGAGCGGATGGTTCGACCACTGGGGACGGAAGCATGAAACCCGCCCTGCCAAAGATATGGTACAGGGTATCAAGGAGATGCTCGACCGTAACATTTCTTTCAGCCTGTACATGACTCACGGAGGAACGACCTTCGGACATTGGGGCGGTGCCAACAATCCTGCTTATTCCGCTATGTGCAGTTCTTACGACTACGATGCTCCGATTAGCGAAGCCGGATGGACGACGGAGAAGTATTTCCTCCTCCGCGATCTGCTGAAAACTTATCTTCCGGCTGGTGAAGCATTGCCGGAAGTACCTGATGCACTGCCTGTTATTGAGATTCCTGAATTTCATTTTACCAAAGTAGCTCCGTTTTTCTCTAATTTACCGGCTGCCAGACAGTCAGTGGATATCCAGCCGATGGAGCAATTCAACCAGGGCTGGGGAACGATCCTGTATCGTACTACATTGCCCGAAGCCGTGAGCTCAGGCACTACATTAAAAATCACGGAAGTGCACGACTGGGCGCAAATCTTTGCTGACGGCAAACTATTGGCACGTCTCGACCGCCGCAAGGGAGAGTTTACCACTACCTTACCGGCCTTGAAGAAAGGTACGCAACTGGATATTCTGGTGGAGGCAATGGGACGTGTAAACTTTGACAAGTCCATTCACGACCGGAAGGGAATCACGGAGAAGGTAGAACTCCTTTCAGGCGACCGGACGAAAGAACTGAAAAACTGGACTGTCTATAACTTCCCGGTAGACTACTCATTTATCAAGAATAAGAAATACAAGGATACGAAGATATTACCGACTATGCCCGCTTACTATCAGTCATCTTTCAAACTCGACAAGGTAGGTGACACCTTCCTCGACATGAGTACATGGGGCAAAGGGATGGTATGGGTGAACGGTCATGCGATGGGGCGTTTCTGGGAAATCGGCCCTCAACAGACACTTTTCATACCGGGCTGCTGGCTGAAAGAAGGCGAGAATGAAATCCTCGTTCTCGATTTGAAGGGACCTGCCAAAGCCTCGATGAAAGGATTGAAGAAACCCATCCTCGACGTACTCCGTGAGAAAGCACCGGAAACCCACCGCAAGGATGGAGAAAAGCTGAAACTGACAGGAGAGAAAGTGGCGCACGAAGGAGCCTTCACTCCGGGTAACGGCTGGCAGGAAGTACGTTTCGCGGCTCCGGTAAAAGGACGTTTCTTCTGCCTGGAAGCACTCTCTCCACAGGCTAATAACAATATCGCCGCCATTGCAGAATTTGATGTGCTGGGTGCCGACGGCAAACCTGTATCCCGTGAACATTGGAAAATCCGTTATGCCGATAGCGAAGAAACACGCAGCGGCAACCGGACGGCAGACAAGATATTCGACTTGCAGGAATCTACCTTCTGGATGACTGTAGACAATGTCGCTTATCCTCATCAGCTGGTAATCGACCTGAGCAAGGTGGAAACAGTGACGGGCTTCCGCTATCTGCCCCGTGCCGAAAAGAACTACCCGGGCATGATCCGTGAATACCGCGTGTATGTCAAACCGTCTGATTTTAAGTATTAACCCTCAAATGAATATGAAAAAGTATATTTTCCTTCTGGCACTCCTCTTTACAGGAGTGCTGACAGGATACAGCCGGCAATCTGCCTATCTGTTTGTCTATTTTACCGGAAACAGGATGAGTGAGGAAGCCATTCGTATGGCTGTCAGCCCCGATGGATACAATTACTATGCGCTCAACAGAAACCAGCCGGTCATCGACTCCCGCGAGATCAGTTCTACGGGAGGAGTACGCGACCCGCATATCCTTCGTTGTGAAGATGGAAAAACATTCTATATGGTCGGTACCGATATGGTTTCTGCCAACGGATGGAGTTCCAACCGTGCCATGATTCTGCTGAAATCGAAGGACCTGATCAACTGGACTTCCAATGTCGTGAATATCCAGAAGAAATATCCGGATCAGGAAGACCTGAAACGGGTATGGGCACCGCAAACCGTCTATGACCGGGAGGCGAAGAAATACATGGTATACTGGTCGATGCAGCACGGTAATGGGCCGGACATCATCTACTACGCATATGCCAACAAAGACTTCACTGATATAGAGGGGGAACCGAAGCCCTTGTTTATTCCGGAGAATAAAAAGTCCTGCATTGACGGAGACATCATCTACAAAGACGGACTTTACCATCTGTTCTATAAAACGGAAGGACACGGCAACGGTATCAAGAAAGCTACGACTGCTTCTCTGACCTCCGGACAATGGAAAGAATCGGAAGATTACAAGCAACAGACGAAGGAGGCGGTAGAAGGCTCCGGCATTTTCCCGTTGATAGGTACGGACAAGTATATCTTGATGTACGATGTATATATGAAAGGCAAGTATCAGTTTACGGAAAGTACGGATCTGGACCACTTTAAAGTGATTGACCATGCGATCAGCATGGACTTCCATCCGCGTCACGGCACCGTAATGCCGATTACCGACAAGGAACTGAAACGCCTGTTCAAAGCATACGGCAAACCCGATAAGATGTAACCTTGCAAATAAATACCATGAAAAAACTCCTGTTCCACCTTTTTAGTGAATATGCGCTCTTTTTTTGCAGAGATTGTAGTTGCCGGACAAGCCGGAAAGATCTTATCTTTGCCGTTATAATGATCTTATATTATAAATTATACCATGAAACATTTACTTCTGCTATTTAGTGTATTATTAGTATCGTTGCAGCAGCCCCTGTGTGCCGCAACTCATGAGACCACCAGTACCCCCGATTCGGTATCCCTCTTTGCTTACGCCACCCGGGGGGACGA
Source organism: Bacteroides faecis MAJ27 (assembly GCF_900106755.1). Taxonomy (GTDB): domain Bacteria; phylum Bacteroidota; class Bacteroidia; order Bacteroidales; family Bacteroidaceae; genus Bacteroides; species Bacteroides faecis. The sequence continues at coordinate 93,692 of NZ_FNNN01000009.1, read as the reverse complement.
CGGACGAAGCGGACTCCGCTTTGCCTGGAGCATGGACGGGAAGCATTGGTTTGAGATCGGGCCGGGACACGGTTATATTCGTTGTGACTATGGTCGTTGGGGATCGCAGAAAAAGATGCTCGACCCGAATTTGAAACAACTTCCCGGCGGAGAATGGCTCTGTATCTGGAAGTTGAATGACCACGACGGATACGGTCAGGCTAAATCAAAAGACCTGATCTATTGGGAAGCCCAGCAATATCCCCGTACTACATCCGATTTTGAAGGAACCAGAGTCAAAGCAAAGATTGCCGGACAGGAAGAAACGGGAACTGTCAACCGGGTAGCCTGGTCGGTAGTGGACGAACTGACGAAAACTTACGAGCGCAATCAATACCGTAACTCCCTGTATGGCGAACGACCTGTGCAGGACAAAGAACGTTTTGCCGGCTTGAAACCGGTGAAGGCTACCGTCACAGCACAACCGGAAGAAACCAAAGAGATCAGTGACTTACTGATGGGTATCTTTTTTGAGGACATCAACTACTCCGCCGATGGCGGCCTGTATGCCGAACTGATTCAGAACCGGGACTTCGAATACACCCCGTCCGACCGGGAAGGAGATAAGAACTGGAACAGTACCCACTCTTGGAGCCTGAAAGGGGAGAAAGCTACCTTTGCGATAGAAACCTCCGACCCTGTCCATCCGAACAACTCGCACTATGCAGTCCTGAATGTCGACCGCCCGGGAGCCGCACTGACCAATACCGGTTTCGATGGAATCGCCCTTAAAGCCGGTGAGAAGTATCATCTTTCATTGTTCGGTCGCATCCCCGAAGGCAGTAAAACCAATAAGATACTGGTACGCCTTGTGGATGCCGACGGCACTGTGCAGGGCGAAACGACAGTTACTGTCTCTTCCCGTTCGTGGAAAACTTATCAGGCGGTATTGACAGCGAAGGCATCGGCTGACACCCATCTGGAACTCCAGCCGCAATCAGCCGGTACGGTGGAGCTGGATATGATTTCCCTGTTTCCGCAGAACACTTTCAAAGGCAGAAAGAACGGTTTGCGTGCCGACCTTGCACAGACACTTGCCGATATGCACCCGCGCTTTGTCCGTTTCCCCGGTGGCTGTGTGGCACATGGAGACGGCTTGAAGAACATTTATCAGTGGAAAAATACCATCGGGCCGTTGGAAGCCCGCAAATCTGCCCGTAACCTTTGGGGATATCATCAAAGCATGGGGCTGGGTTACTATGAATACTTCCAGTTCTGTGAAGATATAGGCGCAGAACCGCTTCCGGTGCTCGCAGCAGGTGTTCCTTGTCAGAACTCCGCCTGTCATGGTGATTTGAGAGGCGGTCAGCAAGGCGGTATCCCGATGAGCGAAATGGATGCTTACATTCAGGATATCCTCGACCTGATAGAATGGGCGAACGGAGATGCGAAGAAAACAAAATGGGGTAAAATACGTGCCGAATCCGGACACCCGAAACCTTTTAATCTGAAATATATCGGTATCGGTAATGAAGACCTGATCACCGACATTTTTGAGGAACGTTTCACGATGATCTTTAATGCCATCAAAGAGAAGTATCCGGAGATCATCGTTGTCGGCACGGTAGGTCCTTTCAACGAAGGTACGGACTATGTGGAAGGCTGGAAACTGGCGGACAAGCTCGGTATCCCGATGGTGGACGAACATTATTATCAGTCTCCGGGATGGTTCCTTCACAATCAGGACTTCTACGACAAGTACGATCGTTCCAAAAAGACGAAAGTATATCTGGGTGAATATGCCACCCATATTCCCGGACGCAAGGCGAATATGGAGACAGCTCTGACCGAAGCACTCTATCTGACAGCGCTGGAACGCAACGGGGATGTGGTACACATGACTTCCTATGCTCCCTTGCTGGCAAAAGAAAGACGTACGCAGTGGAATCCGGACCTGATTTACTTCAACAACCGGGAAGTGAAACCGACAACAGGATACTATGTGCAGAAACTGTACGGTCAGCATGCAGGCGATCATTATATTCCTTCACAAATCAGTCTGGACAATCAGGACAGCCGTGTGAAACTTCGCGTTGGGTCTTCCATCGTTCGTGACAGCAAGACCGGTGATGTGATTGTGAAGCTGGTCAATATGTTGCCGGTCAGCATAGAGACGGAGGTTCAGTTACCGGGAATTGACGGTATCCAGTCTTCCGCTACGCGCACTGTATTGGCAGGTGCACCGGAGACTACTCCGCTTCCGGTGACAGATACGATAGAGGCAGGGGCCAACTTCAAGCAACAACTGCCGGCTTATTCGTTCACGGTCATCCGCTTGAAGACACAAAAGGCTAAATGATAAGGTAATAAACAGGTTTTCAATAGAGGTTTGTCTATTTGTTACGGCTAGTCTGATTCTCTTTCATTCGATTGAAGGAAATCAGACTAGCTTTTTTGTTAAGGGGGGAAGGAGGTCATGGTAAGTAGGAGGAAGAATCATACCACGTAGTTCCAAAATTAGTTTCAGGCGGGTGAAACTAAAGTTTCAAATAGGAGAAACTCTAGTTTCAAGCATTGGAAACAATAGTTTCATACCTTAGAAACTAAAGTTTCAAGCGCTTGAAACTTTCTGGAGCACCTGTCGCTTTGCTTCAATCAACCGCATGATTGGTTTTAATCAACCGGTCAATTGTTAATGGGTGACATCTCAGGTATTAATAGCCTGAGAATGGTATAACACTTGGAAAGTGACAATAAGAAGGATGATATGCGGTATTATCACTCTATTATCACCGGCTATTGTCACCGATAAATGTGTTGTAATCAGTGATTTATACCTAAAAGTGATAAGTGACAATAAGAAAACGTGTTTTATTCTGAAGAGAGAAGTATGTAGTTTGCCATTATTTAGGCACGGATTACACGGATTAACACGGTTTTTAATAGTCTATCCAATCTCTTAAAACCGTGAAATCCGTGTAATCCGTGCCTAAATATTTGTTACTTGTCAATTTATAACTTTGCAACCACCTTCTTTCCTCTGTAAGAAACGGACTTGTCGAATGTAGCTGAGTCACCGTCACCACAGCCTTTTCCCGGTTCCACTACTATCAGGTTGAACTTACGGTTCTTCAGCATTCCCTTGTAGCTGCCTTGCCGGTCGTCAATGGTTAGTGTACGGTCTTGGTCGTTCCATTTCAGAGCGATGGTGGAATAGGCGCCCTTTTCGTAATTGTAATTGTCGAACTCATCTTCGTAAAGGGTAAATTCAGCATCTGCTCCCGGATAAATACGGATGGTCAGATTATCCCATTTCTTTTCCGTAGAGTATTGTACGGCGGGCCCCCAGGGGAGGATAGAACCGGCACGAACGTAGATCGGCATAATGTCAATCGGTACTTCACGCTGGAGTGTCTGTCCGCCTTCCAGTGTTTGTCCGGTCCAGAAGTCGAACCAGCGGGCACCTTGGGGAAGGTAAACATCGGTTTTTCCGATCCTGCTCATGTCTTTCTGGTGACCGTTCTGTTTTTCGTCTTGCCAAGTATACAGAGAATCTGTTACCGGGCGGACCAGGAAATTACGTCCGAACATATACTCAGTGTCCATATCGAGCACCTTTTTGTCTTTCGGGAAATCCATCATAAGCGGGCGCATGATGCTGCCTGCCTTGCTGGTCACTTCCCAGGAAGTGCTGTAAATGTAGGGTAACAGGCGGTAACGTAAATGAGTGTATTTTTCCAGTGCGTCATAAGACCAGTCGCCCTTCTTGCCGAACTGGTATATCTCCACGGCTACCGGGCTGGAGTTGTGCGAACGCATGATAGGCTGGAATACTCCCCACTGATACCAGCGGACGTGCAATTCATGATAAGCGATGTTGTTGACATTATTGTTATATCTCCATGCGAAGAAGCCGCCTAAATCTGTGTTCCAGTAGGGGATGCCGCATAATGTATAGTTCAGTCCTGCAGCTAACTGCTTGCGCATCACGTCCCAGGTCGAAACGACGTCACCGCTCCATGAATGCGAAGCATAACGTTGCTGTCCCAAGAAAGAAGAACGGGTGAGCAGGAATACGCGCTTGTCGGAAGTGGTGGCGCGTTGGTGTTCGTATACCCCTTTGTTGGACATTAAGGGGAAGGCGTTGTGTACTCTGCGGAAAGACCCCAGATAGGTCTGTGTATTGAAGTCCTGGTCTTTGATATCCATATGGTCCGGTTCGGTGGAGTCGAGCCACCATGCATCCATACCCAGATCGAAGATGTTCTTTTTCATCGCCGCCCAGTAGATATCCCGTGCTGCCGGATTATATGGGTCGTAAGGTTTGACTCCGGCTTTGGGCGGCCACGTCTCGAAGTGGAGCAGTGCTTTCAGACTGTCCATCTTCTGGTACATTTCCGTCCACGGTCCGAAGGAGGCCCATACTGAGATCATGATATGTGCGTTCTGCTTGTGTACATAGTCTATCATCTCTTTGGGGCTTTTAATGCGGGGAGTTCCGTAGTTGGCATTCTTGTCCTCTCCGTTGGGGAGAAACTTCATGTATTCCGGATCACCCATTTTGTTGATGTAGCGGGGATTCTGGAATTTCATGGAATTCCAGTTTTCGTTGCAACCCCAGTATTGCCAGTCCTGGATAATTCCGTCCAGAGGAACTTTCAGTTCACGGTATTTGTCTACGACTTCGCATAGTTCATCCGGACTTTTGTAGCGTTCGCGACATTGCCAGAATCCGAGAGTCCAGAGAGGATACAAAGGAGCTTGACCTGTCAGGTCGCGTACTCCGGCTATGACTCCGTCGGCGTTGCCGCCGTAGATGAAGTAGTAGTCGGCACAGTCACCGACTTCCGAGTCGAAGGATGTCTCTTGCGGGTTGTCGAGGAAGGTGGTGGGAGAGTAATTGTCCCAGTAGAGGGCATAGCCTTTGATAGAGTGAATGAAAGGAATGCAGATACTCATGTTCTGGTTGCGGAGGAAGAGTTTCTGATTACGCTGGTTCACTTTCCCTGTCTGCTGCTGCCCCAAACCGTAGATGACTTCGTCTTTATCCAGCAAGAAAGCCTGCCGGACATTGTACGACGGGACGCCGGCATCGTTGAAAGGAGTAAACTGCGTTCCGTAGTCTTTGTCTGTCAGCAGTCGTTGTCCTGCCGTATCGAAGAAGTGGATACCACCTGTTGCGGGGTTCACTTCCACTTGGATGGCATTGCTGCTCAATGTCACATTTTTCCCCTTTTCACCGAAAGAAACCGAGGTCTGTTCCGGTGCTTTGGTGACGACGAGGCTTTCCTTGTCGGAAGCCGTTTCGCTTAGTGTTTTATATACCCGGACGATAGTAGGCGAATAGAATTCTATACTGACGTCCATCCCTTGTGCTGCATACTTGATGCCTTGGGAGGTGCGTTGTACGTTTTGTGCCGTACCGTTTGCGGCAATGATCGTTGCCCATGCCAGCAGGATGCCTGTTTTTCTAAGATTCATTTTCATGGTTTTTAAAAGTGCTTTATGATACGGCAAAGGTAGGGCGGAAGGGCTTCTCGCTGACAATAGCCAGGTTGAAACAAACAACAATCAGGTTGATTTCTTCGCTTTCTCCGCATATTCCGACGGACGGCACCCGTACATTTCCTGAAAACATTTGCTTAGGTAGCTGGAACTGCTGAAACCGGTACGCTCCGCTATTTCAGTTACGCTCAGTTGGCCTTCGGCAAGCAACTGTGCTGCCCGTTGAAGACGGATGTTACGGATGAACAGGCTGGGAGACTGGTCGAGCAAAGTCACTAGCTTGCGGTAAAGTCCGGTACGTTCCATGCAGAGGTCACGGCTCAGTTGCTCTACGGAGTAGCCGCTTACGTCAAGGTTCTTTTCCACCAGTTCGATGGCCTGTACCAGGAAGGCTGAGCCATTATCAGATGCTGTCGCGTTCGTATCGCAGGCAGGATGGGGGCAGTCCTTTTTCTCCGAACGGTTTTTCTGTTCGGCCTCATAGTTATTGCATTGTTCTATCAGGTTGCGGATACGGAGCAGCAGAATTTCTTCTTTATGTTGCTGTTCCATCTTTTTCTTTGTCTGATAGATATAGAGGCGGATGCTGCCTGAGACGATCAGTAATAGGGCGACTGTATACAGAACGTAGGCAGTAGTCGTTTTCCACCAAGGGGCGTGGATGGTGACCTGTATCTTTGTGATGTTTTCGTTCCATTGCAACAGGTTGTCGGATGCGGCAACCTTGAATGTATATTCTCCGGGTGGCAGATTGGTGTAAGATGCCTGCAGGATACCATTGCCGACGGTTGCGTTCCCTTGTCCGCTTGCGAAGGCGTTCATCCATTGTTTGTCGATTCCTTCCAGTTGGTAGCGGTAATAGGTACGTTCACTGTTCACGTAGTTCAGTGCCGAACATTCGAAGGTCAGAAAGTTCTGGTTGTAGTCCAGTTCTATCTTCGTGGTATAAGGAGCAGCTTGGGGCAGGATGATGCGGTTTCCGTACCTTTCTCCGGTGTTGACTTTCTCACCATATAGACGCAGGGTGGTGAAGACCGGTCTGTAGGGCAGTCCCGGAGTGGCGAGTTCCTGGTCGGGGCAGAAAATGGTAAAGCCGTCGATGCCTCCGAAATAAAGTGTGCCGTCGGAAGATTCGAAGACGGCTCCTTGCATATATTCTCCTTCCAATGCGCCGTCTAACTGGTTGAAATTGGTAAAACCGACCTCCTGATTCTCCGGATGGACATGAATACGCGAAATACCATTGCTGGTAGTCACCCAGATATTGTTATTCTTATCCTCGATGATTGCCTGCACGAAGTTGTTGCTCAGTCCGTTTTCACGATAGAAGACACGGGGGGAGGCTGTGTGGTCCGGCGTTTGCCCGTTATCAGTGAAAAGCTCCAGTCCGTCGGCTGTTCCTGCCCATGTCCATCCTCGTGAATCGGTGCATAAAGCGGTGTACGATTGGTTTCTGTACGATTGGTTTCCACTTCCCCGGTTCAGCGCTCTTGCAGTTTCTGTAGAAATCGATGAGGCTGATACAGGCACTAGGATACGGGCACCTTCTTTGTCGGTCGTCAACTGATAGATTTTAGAATGACTTTTCAGATAAATGTGGTGGTCGTCGTCTTCCGCAAAGGCTTCGACGGTTACATCCTCTTCCGGTGATACGGGGAAAGAAGTACGGCTGACGTTCAGCAGTTTGTGCATGGCAGGGTGATGATAGAGCAATCCCCGATTGAATGTGCCGATCCACAATCCGCCCTGAGCATCCTGAAAGATGGTGCTGACTTCGGTCGAAACGAGCTGTCCTTTCTTTGTTTCCAGTACGGGAATATACTGTTGTTCCCCGTTTTTGAGGTCGATGATCCAGAAACCGTGGTAACAACTGACGTATGCTTTCTCGCTCTGTGGGGTGACGATTAAGGTGTTGAGCGTGTAGTCTTGCTCGAACAGCTTTTGCCATGTCCGGTTTTGCGGATTAAAGTAGAATAGTCCTCCTTTGCGTCCATTGCGCAACTGGTAGAATCCTTTCTCGCTTTTAACGACAAGAGAGGTATACCCGAAGTTCTCCCGTTCGGATGCGGGGTAAGCTGCCCGTTCGTACAGTCGTTTGCCGGTTTTCGGATCGTAGCAGGCTACTTCGCCCGTGTGATAGAATAAATAAATCGCGCGTTCGTCTGAATTTACGTCCTGTAGCTTTCGCTGCTCATGCTCCGGCAGAGCCATGCGGATGCCTGTTTTCAGTTCCTGCAATGTCCGGGAAGTAAGCAGCCAGATACGTCCCGAATGGTCAACGAAAAGGTCTTCTACCGGTTCGTGTATATTCTCTTTCCCGAAAATAAGAGTCGAGGTCGGCAATGTATTCTTCTTGAGGGAGATGGATGCACATCAGTTTATGACGATCTTTGATCCACAGAAGAGAATCCCCGCATTGATAGATGCGGTAGTATCCGTCATACTGTTTCAGCGGATAGACGTTTTCTGCCTTGCGGTGGAGGTAGCTGAAATGCACGCCGTCATACAGATTGACGCTCCCGTTGGTGGTAAACACCATTCTTCCGTCGGGTAGCTGGAGCATGTAGCGTATTTGGTTGTCACTCAATCCTTGAGCCGTATTGACCGACGTAAACAGAAAGTCGCCGGCACTCACAGTCAGCGTCATCCTGATACATAGGATGAGGAATAGGAGTATTCTGGTGTTTTTCCGGTTATTTGCCGTCATTAGGATACGGATTATGGTTATCGATGACAAAGATAGAAAAAGTCGGGATTATACTTAGTCAAACGATTCTTTTTATAAGGAGTTTCGGGAGGGGATGTCTGTATATCAATCAAAGAGGGGGGAGAAATCATGCAAACGCCTGAAGCCTGTGTGCGGAGATAATTATATTTCCTATTTTTGTTTTCGGTATAATAGGAAAGCATTTTAATTATAAAACGAAGAATAATATTATGAAGAAACTTGTAAGTGCTTTGGTGGCAATTCTTGGTATGGGTACTCTTGCAGCGCAGGATGTAGTTGTAAAGGGACCGGACGGAAAGTTGCAGTTGGCGGTATTTGCTCAGAACGAGACGAAACCTTGCTATTCTGTCAGTTATAACGGACAAACGATGCTGGAGAAGTCCCCTTTGGGTATGGATACCAATATCGGTGATTTTACGAAGAATCTCAAACTGGCCGGACATTCCGTTGACAAGATCGACACTGTCTACCGGCAGACGCGTATTAAGGTCTCCGAAGTACATTACCGTGCGAATGAACTGACTTGTCATTTCGAGAATGAGAAAGGGCAGAAACTTGGAGTTGTCTTTCGGGTGAGTGATCATGATGTGGCTTTCCGTTATACTTTGCCGCATCAGGGTGGAAGAGCCAGTGTGACGGTGAATGAGGAAAAGACAGGTTTCCGCTTTCCCGAACAGACTACTACTTTCCTGTGTCCGCAGAGCGATGCGATGATAGGCTGGAAACGTACGAAACCCAGCTATGAGGAAGAATATAAGGCAGATGCTCCGATGAGCGAACGTTCGCAGTATGGACATGGATATACCTTCCCTTGTTTGTTCCGTGTAGGGGATGCCGGCTGGGTACTGGTCAGCGAGACGGGTGTGGACAGTCGCTATTGCGGTTCCCGGTTGAGTGACGTGAGCGAAGGAAATCTATATACGGTCGCTTTTCCGATGGCGGAAGAAAATAATGGCAACGGGACGGTCGCTCCTGCTTTTGCATTGCCCGGTGCTACTCCGTGGCGTACGATCACGGTGGGAGATAATCTGAAACCGATTGTAGAAACGACTGTTCCGTGGGACGTGGTAAGTCCGCTTTATGAAACGAAACATGAGTATCGTTTCGGTCGCGGTACATGGAGCTGGATTCTTTGGCAGGACGGCAGTATTAACTATGATGATCAGGTGCGTTATATTGATTTGGCTTCGGCGATGGGATATGAGTACGTGTTGATAGACAACTGGTGGGATACGAGAATCGGACATCAGCGTATGAAGTCACTGGTTGAGTATGCACGTAGTAAGGGAGTGGAATTATTCTTATGGTATAGTTCTTCCGGTTATTGGAATGACATTGAACAGGGGCCGGTAAACCGGATGGACAATGCGATCATCCGTAAACGTGAAATGAGATGGCTGCAAAGTCTGGGTGTGAAGGGAATCAAGGTCGATTTCTTCGGAGGTGACAAGCAGGAGACGATGCGGTTGTATGAAGATATCCTGAGTGATGCGGACGATCATGGGTTGATGGTTATCTTCCATGGCTGTACATTGCCTCGCGGATGGGAACGTATGTATCCGAACTATGTAGGTAGTGAAGCGGTGCTGGCATCGGAGAATATGGTGTTCAACCAGCATTTCTGCGATGAGGAGGCATTCAATACATGCCTTCATCCGTTTATCCGCAATACGGTGGGATCGATGGAGTTTGGCGGTTGTTTCCTGAACAAGCGTCTGAACCGTAATAATGACGGTGGTACAACGCGCCGGACTACGGATGTGTTCCAGTTGGCGACTACCGTTCTGTTCCAGAATCCGGTTCAGAACTTAGCATTGGCTCCGAACAATCTGAACGATGTTCCGGCTGTCTGTATGGACTTTATGAAGCAAGTACCCGCAACGTGGGATGAAACACGGTTCGTCGATGGTTATCCGGGTAAATATGTGGTGTTGGCACGTCGGCATGGAGATATCTGGTATCTGGCGGCTGTGAATGCCGGAAAGGAACCGTTGAAACTGAAATTGGATCTGGAGATGTTTGCCGGAAAGACGGTGGCTCTTTATAAGGATGACAAGAAGGGGGAGCCGCAACTTACATCGCTGAAGGTGAAGGAGAATGGTAAAGTGCAGCTGGAGATTCGGTCGCAAGGAGGTGCTGTACTGGTAGCGCGTTGATATTTTTTTCATTATGTGAAAAGAAACAGACGAATCTTGCTGTGTTTCAATAAAAATACACTATCTTGCGGTAATTGTTTAACCTTTAAATATGATAGTTATGAACACAAAATTATTCGGTCTGTTTCTCGTATTATTGGTATGCCTGCCTTCGTTTGCCCAGCAGAAGCCTGTGGAGAAGGTGGATAGTGATGGAGTTTATCTGATGCCCGATCAACTGCCGGAATTTCCGGGAGGGATACAAGCTATGATGAAGTTTCTGTCTACAAACATCAAGTACCCTGTGGAAGCACAAAAGAAGGGGATTTCCGGTCGTGTGATTGTGCAGTTCGTCATTATGGAAGACGGAACATTGGATCAGGCCAAAGTTATAAGAGGAGTCGACCCCTTGCTGGACGAAGAAGCGTTACGTGTAGTGAAATCAATGCCTAAATGGAAACCGGGAATGGATAGAGGTGAGGCGGTGAAAGTACGTTTCACTGCTCCGATCATGTTTAATCTGTCTAGAAAGGATACACCGAGGCCTAATTTCCCCGAACTTGTGGTGCCGTTGGGACAGGAAGTGGAAAACAGGTCTTTGCAAGGAGTATGGCAAAGTTGCTCCGTACAGCCGGGCGAACATGGATATAAAATACTGTTATTTCCTGTATTAAAGATTGTGTCGGCTGACCAAACATTCATGAATATAATGACAGCCGGTATGGATGGCAAGTCAAATGCAGTTATTTATTGTCAAGGTGAGTACAGTCTGCCGTCGGATAACACTTATGTGGAAATGGTGGACAGATCGCTTGATCCTACTTTTACACAAGGAACAAAGAATGAAATCAGTGTGGAACGACTGCATGATAATCTAATCAAATTATCTTTTACGGTTCCGGGACAGGAAAGAAGATGGACGGAATATTGGTTCCGGGTTCCTTCGCCGAATGTGAGGATATTGGCTGATTGATTTTTTCCTCTGTTGATATAAGATTTTGCTTGTCAGGCGACGTAGGCTTGAAAACTGCGTGGAAATGAAGAATGAAGAATGATGAATGAAGAATTGGCTGCGCTATCATGCTGCAAAGTAATTCTTCATTCATCATTCTTCATTTCACAACGTTCGTATTAATTCTTAAAGAATCCGTTATCCTCCCATACTCCTGCTTCCTGTAGCTGTGTTGAAGTGGCACTTACATCGATGGGTAGCCATACTTCCATATCACCTTCACCACGGTGCGCCCAGGCATAATATGGAATTAGAGTGAGTTCTACGTCTTTAGCTACCAACTTTCCTGCCATGTCATAGCTTAATGCCTGTGCATCGGTTGTTAGTTGATTGATACCGTAAAGTAACTCAGGTTTTTCTGTTACTTTGAATTGCGGATGTTGGTTGAGAAGTACGCTGTGTATATTGAATCTGTTGTCCGGCCATTCTGCACAATACACGATGGGCCCGCGTTCAACGGCAACGCGACCGCGGTCGGCTTCTACCTTCGGATTTGCTTTTACTATTCGGGGAAGCATATCGAAATGTACTTCTACTACATCTCCTTTTTTCCATTTGCGGGCGATACTGAGATAGCCGTTGTTCACGTCGCTTTCTACTGGCTGTCCGTTGACGGATACCCGGTAAACCGGTTTTTGATTGTCAGCGTAAGCGTACAGGTCACCGGGCAGTACATTTCCACGTACCCAACCGGGAATACGGAGCTTCATCGTAAAGTTCTGATTGCCTTGTGCTATTTTCAGACGGATGTCTCCCTTCCATGGGTAATCGGTTTCCTGTTCCAGAATAATCTTTTTCTTATCCACTTTCAGCTCGGCCTTGTTAGAGAGGAAGAGGTTCACGTATACCTGATCGTCCTTCACGGCATACACATATCCCGGTAACGACGGGATGAAACGGCTGACATTGGAAGGGCAGCAGGCACAACCGAACCAAGGTTTGCGACTGTATTTTCCGCTGGAAGACAGTGGGTTGGGGTAGAAAAAAGAACCTCCGTCCAGTGATACACCCGATATCAGACCATTGTACAAAGTGCGTTCCAGCACATCGAAATACTTGGCATCTCCATGAAGCAGGAAGAGACGGTAGTTCATATACACATTGCCGATAGCCGCACAAGTTTCGCAATAAGCGGACAGGTTGGGGAGTTCGTAGTTGTTACCGAATGCTTCGCCTGCGTGACGTGCACCGATACCTCCGGTTATATAAATCTTTTTAGAGACGATGTTGTCCCAGATTTTGTCAATCGCTTTAATATAGCTGCTATCACCGGTGATGGCTGCCACATCTGCCATGCCGGAATACATATAAACGGCACGCACGGCATGTCCTACGGCTTCATCCTGCTCTACTACGGGTTTGTGTGCCTGACTGTAAGCGTCTTTCCGGCTTGTGTATCCACGGGTATCCAGGAAGAACTTTGCCTGATCGAGATACTTTTTATCTCCTGTCACCATGTAGAGCTTGACTAGAGCCATCTCGGCTATCTGATGTCCCGGTACATATTTCTTTTGTTCGGGCCCGTTGCCGATTTCGCGGCAGACACAATCGGCATATTTAATGGCAATATCAAGGAAGTTTCGCTTTCCGGTAGCCTGATAATGCGCTACGGCTCCTTCGACCATGTGCCCCAGATTGTAGAATTCATGGCTCAGGTTCTCTACGGCTACCCAGCGTTCTTTTCCTGCCCAGTTGTGCGGATGCTTCGGGTTCATGGTACGGGCGGTATAGAGATAGCCGTCCGGTTCTTGGGCTCCGGCAACAATGACGAGTATACTGTCGATGTATTTTTGCAGCTTCTTGTCCGGATAGGTCTGCAGGGAGTAACTGGCTCCTTCTATTGTTTTGTATACGTCGGTATCGTCGAAAGAGAATCCTTCTACTTTATATGTATCGCTGGGGTGGGCCGCTTTTATAAAGTTTTCGTAACGCCCTGTCTCTTCGCATTTGCTGAATGCCAAAGGAATAGTTACTTCACGGCTCGCCTGAAGGCGCTGTCCCCAGAAACTGTCCGTCACTTTGACGGAGGTAAAAGGTACAGGGTCAATAGGATACCCATGATTAATTTGTGCATTTCCTGTGATGCAGAGGCAAGTCAGGAATGTTGCAGTCAGAATGTTTTTCATCTTGGTATTATTTTAGAATGAATAGCTCGTTTCTTTGTTATGGGGTGGGAACGACCGGTTTGATTGTTCCGTCCGGATTGAATTCCATCCGGTCGATGCATACTTCACGGTGCCAGCCCGGTCCGTCTTTCAAGTGATTCTTGTTGATACGGTGGTATACGATATACCATTTATCTTTTCCGGGTATTTGCAGGATAGAATTGTGGGCAGGGCCGTAGATCTCTTTTTCCGGATTCTGGATGAGTATGATCGGTTCTTTGGCTACCTCAATCGGGGCGAGTGGTGACCGGGCAGTGCCGTAAGCCACATGATAGTTCGGTGAACCGGTATCGTCAACAGACCAGAAGAAATAGTAAACTCCTTTTCTGTAAATCACGTAAGGTGCTTCACGGTAGGCATAAGTTTGCAGGGTTCCCCCTTTGGGCGTTAAAACTTTGATGGTCTCTTCTTTGATGGACAGCATATCGTCGTTGAGTTCGGCTCCTGCCATATAACCGTTGCCCCAATAAAGGTAGCTTTTGCCCGATACAGGGTCGGTGAATACATCCACATCAATCTGCTGTCCTCTTCCTGTGGGGGAGGAGGTGATAATTGGTTTACCCAGATCGGTGAAAGGTCCGGTAGGGGAATCTGCTACGGCGACCCCTATCTGTTTGCCTTTGTTGGTCGTTGGATTGGCACTGTAATAGAAGAAGTATTTATATTTTCCGTCTATTTTCTTTTCTTCGATACAAGGAGCCCAGGCATTTCCATTTGTCCAGGAGACATTTTTGCCCATCTCAAGAATAACTGTTTCTTCTTTCCACGTCTTTAAATTCTTCGATGAAAAGACCTTAAAATAACTTCCGCCCCATCCCGGAAAACCATCGCTGGTAGGATAAATATAATAACGTTTTGTCAGATGGGAATACAATACTTCGGGGTCGGCATGGAATCCGGGCAGAATAGGATTGCCTGATTTTTTATTCTGTGCTACGCCTTGCATTGTTCCGATAAGGAACAAACTAAATAGAATAATTCTGATGAATGAATGTTTCATGATAGGTAGATATAATTATTAGTTCGTATGCTACAAAGATAGGTCTTATCTGAATAAAAGAAGGGTCACATATCTGTCAAAGGGGGATAATTATCATTCATAATAGAAGTTGTGAACTAAATTTAGACTTTAATGAACGGTATTCGGATATCCTTTTGATTATAAAGCACTATTTTTGCACTGATCTAAAAATATATTATTACTATGAGAGCGAAACTGATTTTACCTTTTCTGATTTTATACTTATTCTGTCATTTATGGCCGGCACAAGGGCATGAAGTAACTGCCGAAGGAGCCTGGTGCTGGTTTGCCGATCCGCGGGCTTTGCATTATGAAAATAAAAAAGGTACGATAAACAGGACATATATCGGTTATATTGATGTACATGGCAATATTAAAGCTATGCAGTATGACTTTAAAAAGAAGCGGCAGGATGAGGTGTTGATCCGCTCTTATTTTCAGCCGGATGACCATAATAATCCGACGTTTCTGGTATTGCCGGACGAACGGATCATGATCTTTTATTCGCGCCATACGGATGAGCCTTGTTTCTATTATCGTATCTCCCGCACTCCCGGAGACATAACGACACTGGGAGATGAAAAGGTGATTAAAACGAAGGATAATACCACTTATCCGTCTCCGTTTATCTTGTCGGATGATCCGGAGCATATCTATCTGTGTTGGCGGGGGATTGGCTGGCATCCTACTGTTGCCCGCTTGTCGTTGCCCGATCAGGATGATCAGGTAAAGGTAGACTGGGGGCCTTATCAGATAGTGAAGTCTACAGGTGCCCGTCCTTATGCCAAGTATATGTCGAATGGAAAGGATAAGATTTATTTTGCTTATACGACCGGACATCCGGACAATGAGGAACCTAATTTTCTGTATTTTAATTATATCGACATCCGCTCTTTGCAGCTGAAGGATGTCAGGGGAAATATTCTTTCGGCTATTGCCGACGGTACCTTTAAAGTGAACAAGACGACTGACTATGTACGCCGGTATCCATCTACTTTGGTCGATCATTCGTCGGCGCGTGATTGGGTGTGGCAGGTTGCTTCGGATGAGAATAATCATCCGGTTATTGCCATGGTACGTATCAGCAGTGATAAGAACTCCCATGATTACTACTATGCGAAGTGGAACGGGCACGAATGGAAGATGACATTTCTAGCCAATGCCGGCGGTCATTTTCATCAGACCCCTAATCTGGAAAAATGTTATAGTGCCGGTATGGCTATAGATCCGTCGAATACTAATCATGTGTATTGTTCGCTGCCTGTGGAAGGAAAACAGGGGAAAGTCTACGAGATTATAAAATTTGTGTTGAATGAAGACGGGGAGATTGCTTCTACAGAAGCAGTCACGAAAGACTCGCAGTATAATAATGTCCGTCCTTATATAATACCTGGTTCGGAAGATTCACCTTTGAGACTTACGTGGATGTTCGGCAATTATTATGATTGGATTGTCAGCTCACGTTATCCGCAAGGTTACTGCACGGGAATTGCTTGTGATTTTAAAGGCTTTCCGGATGCAAAGAAGAAAAAGAATCTTGTAACGGAGAAGAATTTCAAGTTCAACCCGAAGAAGGCTTTTACACTGGAACAAACGGTCACTCTTGATGCCGCTCATTATCAAGGCACACTTTTGCAACTGGGTGATCTTGAGTATTATCTGGATGGGAAAACGATGAAGCCGGAAGTGAGATATAAAGGAAAGGTGTATACCAGTTCCAATATACTCGGAACATCTGATTGCTGGAAAACAACTTCGCGCAGTACAGGTGGTAAGTGGTACACTCCACAAAAGTATGAAAGCTTCAAGCTAAAGTGGGAGTATAATAAAGGTGTATTATGTGTATATATTAACGGACTGTTGGATCAAAAAATAGAAATAAAATGAGAAGGAGAGCTTTAAAAAATAGTGTGGCAGGAATCCTTGCATTGTTTGTTCTCTCTTTGTTGGGGGGATCAGTTGCTGCACAAGAAAATGTGTTTACCGTACAGCAACCGGATTATCAAAGAAGTCCTTATACAGGAATGACACGCCAACATTGGATACAGGCGGGCGAATATTTGCTGCAAGGTGCATTCAATTATATTCATACATTGGACGATCAGATGTACTTTCCGAAGCAACTGGACAAAACATATCCCAATAATGACGGACAAGTTCCGGTTGCCAAGCTGGAGGGACTGGCACGAACCTTGTTTGTGGCTGCTCCTCTTTTGAAAGATAACCCGGATTTAGTGATGAACGGAATAAAGGTGGCAGACTATTATCGGCATCAATTGGTGAATCTCTCTAATCCGAAAAGTAAGAGTTATATTCCTCATCGTAAGGGAGGTCCCAGTCAGACTTTACTTGAGTTAGGCTCTTTGGCTATTTCAATGAAAGCAGCCCAGGCTATTTTGTGGGACCCGTTGACGAAATCACAAAAGGATTCGCTTGCTGCGACCATGCTGAGTTATGGAGAGGGACCGACTATCGGTTCCAACTGGATGTTCTTCAATGTGTTTATCTTAAGTTTTATGAAAGATCAGGGCTATGTCGTGAATGATGATTATTTAGAATCAAACTTAAAGAAACTCCTGGCACGTTATCGTGGAGAAGGCTGGTACAACGATGCTCCGGCTTATGACTATTACAGTGCATGGGCATACCAGACCTATGGCCCTATCTGGGCGGAGATGTTTGGGAAGAAGCAGTATCCTCAGTTGGCACAGCAATTCTTGGCAAATCAACATGATATGGTAGCTAACTATCCGTATATGTTCAGTCGGGATGGTAAGATGAATATGTGGGGACGAAGTATCTGCTATCGTTTTGCGTCAGTTGCCCCACTTGCTTTGCTTGAATATGATCAGAGCGGTGAAGTAAATTATGGGTGGATAAGAAGAATAGCATCTTCTACTTTATTACAATTTCTGGAAAGACCGGAATTTCTAGAAGATGGTGTTCCGACAATGGGCTTTTACGAGCCTTTTGCTCCTGCCGTACAGATCTATAGCTGTCGTGGTAGCGTATACTGGTGTGGTAAAGCTTTCCTAAGTTTGTTGCTGCCGGAAGATGCTGAGTTTTGGACTGCTAAAGAAAATACTGGCCCTTGGGAAAAAGAGCTGAAAAAAGGAAATGTGTATAATCAGTTTCAACCGGGAACCAATTTGCTAATAACGAATTATCCGAATAGTGGTGCTTCCGAGATGCGCTCATGGTGTCATGAAACGGTTGCAAAGGACTGGCAAAAGTTCCGTAGTACAGAAAACTACAATAAGTTGGCTTACAACACGGAATTTCCGTGGATGGCGGACGGAAATAACGGGGAAATATCCATGAATTACGGAACAAAGAACAAGAAAGGTGAATGGGAGGTATTACGGCTTTATACATTCCAGAGTTTTAAAGATGGTATTTACCGTCGTGATGCTGTGCTCGAAACAGATAGTACTGTAAAGTACCAACTGGCTGATATTCCGCTGCCAAACGGAATACTGAGAGTGGATAAGGTTTCAGTATCTGAGCCGACAGAGATATGTTTAGGACATTATTCTCTTCCCCGTCTGAATACAAATATCCAAGAAACATCCCGGAAAGTAGATAGACAGGAAGTGCCAGTTTTGTCTAATGGAGAATATGAGCTTGCAATGATACCATTGGCTGGTTGGAATAAAGTATATACAATGTATCCGGAGGGATTACATCCGGTAAGTAATCAGTGTGGCTTGATTATGACTTCTGATAAACTAACTGACAGTAAAATCTATGTAATGCTTCAATTATGGAAAAAGAATGATGGTAAGAATACCTTTTCCAAGAAGGAATTGAGTCCTGTCAAATCTATTCGTATCTCGGAGGATAAGAAACAGGTAATAATTCAATTATCTGCAAAAGAAACAAAAACAATTCTATTTCAGTGATATTATAAAAATGAAAGAAGAGACAGTGGAGGCATGCTTTCACTGTCTTTTTTTGTAGGAATAATTGCTATTAGTGGTTGCTTACTAAGGCGAATTTTCCTTCAAAATGTTCTACTTATCAGTATATCTGTCTATACTATTATTTAGTCGTTGTTTATTAATCTTTTTATTCATAATTTTGGTCGTATATATAAATTAAGATTATTATATTTGCGTTTGAACGAACAAAATCTGGTTATATGAAAAACACAAGAATTACTACTTTCTTATATAAGTTAGGCTTCTTCATTTCATTCATGCTCTTTAACTTCACTTTGCTGTCGGCAACTGAAGAAGTTATCTATAACTTGAAATTTAAGCAACTTTCCGCTCCACATTCACTGCCAACCAATGAAGTTCAAAAAGTATATCAAGATAGAGATGGATTTATTTGGTTCGCTACTCGTAATGGATTATGCCAATATAATGGATATGAAACGACGCTTTATAAATCCAATCTTTATTCTCCGGATTTATTGACCACTAATAGCATCACTTGCCTGGTTGATGATAATAATAATAATCTTTGGATTGGTACATCGGAAGGATTGAATGTGATGGATAAGAGAACAGGAGAGATCAAAAAGTACAAAGCGCCATCCATATCTAATAATGTAGTGTCTGCACTATGTGTGACTCGTGATAATACTCTTTGGGTAGGTACTGATAATGGCTTATGCCGCTATGTTCCGGAGAAAGACACTTTTGTTGTCTGTGGAGATGAATTTGGAGATGGCAGGCTACGATATGTTACAATCAAATCTTTATTAGAAGATTCAGATGGCGATCTTTGGATTGGAACTTGGGCACAAGGGTTATTTCGTTATTCTCCATCTACAGATAAAGTAGTAGTATATCCCAAAATTAATGAGCAATATTCTTCTCATGTTATTTATGAAGATAGTAATAAAGATATTTGGGTAGGAAGCTGGGGCTATGGACTTTTTAAACTACGGAATCCTAAAGATATGGAGAATGTGTCTTACCAAAGTTTCCTGCATGAAAATGGCGATGATTCAAGTTTATCCGATAATATAGTATATGATATAGCTGAAGATATAAATACTCATACTTTATGGGTTGGTACACGCAGTGGATTAAGTATTTTAAGACTTGATGAGTCGAGTTCCTTTATTAATTATAAATCAGGGAAATCTGATTATCGTATTCCTTCTGACGAAGTAAATTCAATTATGCGTGATAGTCAGAAGAATATGTGGATAGGAGCCATTGGCGGTGGAGTTTTGATGGCTGATACACGGCAACCTGCATTTGCTTTGCATACACTTAATTTCGGTGATGAAGATATTCCGGTAACTTCTGTTCGTACGTTATTTGCCGATTCAGATCAAAATTTATGGATTGGAGTTGGAACTTACGGATTAGCGCGTAGAGAGTATGTGACGGGCGAACTAAAGATGTATTCACATATACCGGAATTTTCAGGTGTAAAAGATTTGCCTTCTCTTTTTGCGGTTGTTCAGCGTAAAAAAAGTGGTGATATCTGGTTTGGTATGTATAACGGAGGAATTTACGTCTATCGGAAAGGCGAGAAGGTGAAGCACTTAACAACGAAGAATAGTGCTTTTCTCACTTCAGATTGTGTATCGGCTTTATATGAAGATTATGAAGGGAATTGCTGGGTTGGTACGCGTGGAGGAATAGGAGTCCGTTTATCTGATGGTACTGACTATCGCTTCGAAACAATGAATTTTAATGATAGCTTGTCTGCTGGATGGATATATGTAAGAGATATCGTGCAGGATATGGATAACAGTGTTTGGTTGGCTACATCCAATTTTGGTGTGATTCATATAACGGGAGATGTTCGGCAACCTTCAACGCTGAAGTATGAGAATTATAGTTTTCATAACCGTAAATTAATCACGAATACAGTTCTCTGCATGCATATTGACCGTTTTGGACGATTATGGGCGGGGACAGAGGGAGGAGGATTATACCTTTATAATCGTAGCACGGGACAGTTTGAAGAAAAGACACGGACATATAGCATTCCGGGAGATGTTATCGTTAGTATAGAAGAAGATAAAAGTGGAAATTTATGGCTGGGAACAGTTTCCGGACTGGTGAAACTTTATGTGGCTGCTGTTGGAAATGATTTTTCGACTCGTATATATACTTCTGCTGATGGACTACAAGATAACTTTATTGTCAATTCGTCTTGTAGCCGTGATGGAGAACTCTTCTTTGGAGGCCATAAAGGCTACAATAGTTTTTTTCCCGATAAAATGGAAATCCCATCTCAGGAAACTAATTTCCTGATAACAGATATTAAAATATTCAACCACTCTTTTAAAAACTTGCCGGTTGAGCTACAGCAGAAGATTTCTCCGGTAATGCCTACCTATACAAGTAAGATTGAACTTCCCTATAAATACAATAATTTTAGCATTGAATTTGCTGCTCTTACTTACAAGAATCCTGAACTGAACAGGTATGCTTATCGTCTCCAGAACTTTGACCGGGATTGGCAGTATACGGATGCAGATCGTCGTTTTGCCTATTATAACAATCTGCCAAGTGGAACGTATACGTTTCAACTGAAAGCAACGAATGAAAACGGAGAATGGAGTGGTTATGTACGTGAATTCACAGTGGTAGTCCTTCCTCCGTTTTGGGCAACTTGGTGGGCTTATCTATTATATATGGTATTGGTATTGGTTATTGGTGTCTTAATTTACCGTACAATTAAAAAACGTATATTGCTTCAGAATGCCTTACGGCTTCGTGAAATGGAGAAGGCAAAGGCGGAAGAATTAAATCACGCTAAGTTGCAGTTCTTTACTAATATTACCCATGAATTATTAACTCCATTAACAATTATTTCGGCAACAGTTGATGAGTTGAAAACACAGGCACCTAGTCATAATGACTTATATACTGTAATGAATAGTAATATTCAGCGACTAATTCGATTGTTACAACAAATTCTTGAATTTCGTAAAGCGGAAACTGGTAATTTGAAGTTACGAGTCTCTCCAGGAGATCTTGCTGCTTTTGTAAGAACAGGGACTGAAAGCTTTAAGCCTTTAGTGAAAAAACGTAAGATACATTTTTCACTTCTTTGTGACCCTGAATCTATTGTTGGTTACTTTGATATAGATAAGTTAGATAAAATCATGTATAATTTATTGTCAAATGCCGCTAAATATAATAAAGAAGATGGATTTATCCAAGTAACTTTATCTTATGATGAAGAAGATAGAGAGTTTGTGTTATTGAGGGTTAAAGATAATGGAAAGGGTATCTCAAGAGAGAAACAAGCAACTCTTTTCAAACGATTCTATGAGGGGGATTATCGTAAATTTAATACTATTGGTACGGGCATCGGACTTTCATTAACAAAAGATTTGGTTACATTGCATGGGGGAACAATCTCAGTAGAAAGTGAGGTAGATCATGGTACCGAGTTTATTGTACGAATCCCTATTGAGCGTTCTTATTATGATGAAGAGCAAATTGATGACGAAGTTATTTCTTTGAGGCAAACAGCTATTGATTACGAGGATACACCGGAAGATGTTATTGCTGAAGTCCAAGAATTGGCGACAAAAGCCAATTCCATATTGTTAGTGGAAGATAATGAGGAATTACTAAACCTGATGACAAAACTATTGGGCCGCGAATATAATGTTTTCACTGCGGAAAATGGGAAGGAAGGTATTATAGTATTAGAAAATGAAGATGTTGATTTAATTGTATCTGATATAATGATGCCTGAAATGGATGGGATAGAATTTTGTAAATATGTGAAAGGGCATTTGGAGATTAGTCATATACCGGTCATTTTATTGACTGCTAAGAATAAGGAAGAGGATAGAGCGGAAGCTTATGAAATTGGTGCGGATGCATTTATTAGTAAACCTTTTAATTTGACAGTTCTTCATGCACGTATTCGCAATTTGTTAAAGTATAAAGCACGAATGGCACATGATTTTAAAAATCAAATTGTATTTGAAGTGAAAGATTTAAATTATACCAGTTTGGATGAGGATTTTATTCAACGTGCTATTAATTGTGTAAATAACCACTTAGAAGATCCCAACTTTGATCAAGCGCAATTTGCGGATGAAATGTTAACTAGTAAATCTACTTTATATAAAAAGTTGAAGTCTTTAGCAGGTTTGAATACTTCTTCTTTTATACGTAATGTTCGTTTGAAAGCAGCCTGTAGGATTATGGAAGAAAAAGGGATCAATATTCGTGTTTCCGAATTAGCTTATGCAGTAGGTTTTAATGATCCTAAGTATTTTAGTTCTTGTTTTAAAAAGGAGTTTGGTATGTTACCGTCTGAATATATTGAACGATTTATTATCGAGAAAGAAAAAGACTAAGTAAAATTGCCTTTTGAATTATCTTTTTTAAGTTTATTGTAAACCTCTCTCTGTATCAGAATGAGGTAGTGTGTTAATAATAAAGGATATTATCTTCAGGTACACAAATTGTTTCGTAGGGCTGTGGTCTTTCTTTCGGAGACTATACTTCTATGAAAGATTGATTATAGTGCTTCTTTCGAAGGAGTATAATCATACGAACTAAAATATGGACTTGAAGATATTAGAGTAGACTTGATTCTAAGTTAATTATGCTATAATTAGATATGTAGATATATTAGTGAACTATGTTTTTGCTGTAATATAACAGGGGAGAATATAAATAAACCTTCTATGTCGAATTATAATTCAAATATGTCGAATATCTCAAATTCGACCTTGTAGAACTATCTTTAGAGTAAAGTGCAGATGTTCGCACCTATATTTGCATTGTGATAACGGAGAAATATCTCAATACTACTTTCAATCATTTTTTCGGTAGAATAGAAAATAACTTTATTAACCTTTTAAAAAAAAATAGCATGAAAAGAAAGAAATCCAGTATGAATGTGGGGTATGTACTTAAGACGGTCTTATCCACATTTAGTATTTTATTTTTAGTCGGTCTTCTTTTTTCTTGTAAGGAGGACTATGCTTATGTTACTCCGACTTATGTCAGTACAGCCTATGATTCGAGTAAACCTGTGGAAATAACTGCAATATTACCTGATTCTGGTGGATATAAAACTCCTTTTGTTATAAAAGGAAGCAATTTTGGCAATGACTTATCAAAAATTAAGGTAATTTTTAATGGTGATCGTGAAGCTGTACTCGTCAGTACAAACGGAGAGACTTTATATGGGATTATGCCTAAACAAGAGGATGGCTTTAATGAGGTAGTTGTTACTGTAGACGGAAAGGAAAGTAAATCTCCACAAACTTTTCGTTATGTGAAAGTGGAGCAGGTATCTACAGTTGCTGGCAAATCGGGAGTTGGAGGCTATACAGATGGGACATTGATTGATTCACGTTTTGGGAAGATTTCTGGTATTGCTTCAGTGGTAGGAAATAACTTGATAGTTTGTGAAGGAGATGATGGACGTGTTCGTATGGTTTCTATTGATGACAACAAGGTTTCAACCCTGTTCTCAGGTTTTAAACTAGGTCAACCTGCTGTCACAAAAGATCGTACTAGAGTTTATGTTATTCAAACAGTTAGCCCTCATGCTATTTATTATTTTGCGAGGGAAAACTCATGGACTTCTAAACGTTTGACTTCTGGAATAGCAAACGTCACAGGGCAAATTCATTCTTGTGCGTTAGATAATGATGAAAAATATCTTTATTTCCGCGACCATAATGGTAAATTTGGAAGAGTCGAAATTGCTAATCCGCAGAATGTTGAAATTTTGAATTCAAATTGTGGAAAGGTTGATAAAGAGACTTCTTACTTGGCATTTAATCCTGTTGAAAACTGCTTTTATCTTTCTCTACAAAATGCGCAAGGGATTTATAAAGTTTCTCATGATGGGCAAACTGTGGAGGATTATGCCGGATTTAATTCGATTGGCGGGAAAGATGGACCTCGCCTGGAAGCTACATTGAGAAACCCGGCAGGTATTACTTTTGATAAAAGTGGTAACTTATATTTTTGTGATTCGCAGGGTTATACTTTACGAAAAATTTCTCGTATTGATGGAATGCTTACTACTGTTGCTGGACAATATCAGAAAAGTGGCGGCGTTGATGGATTACCTTTAGAATCTACTTTTAATTATCCTTATGTTGTTTGTATGGATGATGAAGAAAATTTCTTTATCGGTGAGCGTTGGGGATGTGTAGTGAGAAAATTTGCAGTAGAATAATCTTAAATTAAAATATATATGAAACAATTATTAATTGTTATTTCGCTTTTGTTTTCATGTATTTCGATGTCGTGGGGACAAAATGGATTTATGGTCGCTGGAACAGTGATGGACGAAAACGGTGAACCTTTAATAGGGGTAAGTGTGGTTAATCAAGCAAATACTTCCCAAGGAACAGTCACTGATTTGGACGGTAAGTTCCGTTTACCGAATCTTCTTAATAAAACAACATTGCTTTTTACTTATGTAGGTTTTAAAAATGAGAAGTATGTTGTAACAGGCAACAAAGAGCAAATCAAAATTGTAATGAAAGCCGATGTTAGTGACCTGGATGAAGTTGTAGTTGTTGGACAGGCTAACCAAAGAAAGGTTTCTGTGACGGGGGCAATTACAGTGGTGAAACCGGAAATTCTGGACCAACCAGGTACTTCTATCTCTAATATGTTAGGTGGAAATGTCCCAGGTATTATTGCTGTGACTCGTAGTGGTGAGCCTGGAGATGACTTTTCAGAATTCTGGATTCGTGGTATTAGTACTTTTGGAGCCAATGCCTCTGCTTTGGTATTGGTGGATGGTGTAGAAGGAAATATAAATGATCTTGACCCTTCAGATATAGAAAGTTTTTCTGTATTGAAAGATGCCTCCGCAACTGCTGTGTATGGTGTACGTGGTGCGAATGGAGTGGTGGTAATAACAACAAAAAGTGGTAAGGCGGGAAAGCTGAGAATTAATTTTAAAACAAATTTGATAATGAGTGAGTCTGCACGTATGCCAGAATATGCAGATGCTTATTCGTACGCTCAATTAGCAAATGAAGCTCGTCTTTCTCGTGGTAAAGATCCTATCTATTCTGATGTCGCAATGGAATTGATTCGTACAGGCATGGATCAGGACTTGTATCCTAATGTGAACTGGAGGGATGTGATTTTGAAAGATCATGTATGGCAGAATCAACATTTTTTAAGTGTTGCTGGTGGTGGTACTGCAGCTCGTTACTATATGTCATTGAGTATACAGAATAAAGATGCAGTTTTTAAGCAGGATAAATCAGCAAATAAATATGATACGAACGTTAGCTATCATAAGTATTCATTTTTGGCGAACATGGATGTAAACTTGACAAAAACAACCAATTTGGGGCTTAAACTAAATCAAGTGATTGTAAATCAAAATGCTCCGGGGTTTGGTGATAATAATGATGCTTTGTGGCAAGCACAGGCAAACTTGACTCCACTTACAACTCCGGTCAAATACTCTGATGGTTCATTGGCTACTTATGGAGCTAATGCTGATGAACTTTCTCCTTATGTTCAATTAAATTATACGGGATTTAAAGAAAATAGACGTTTAAATACGGGATTATTGGTAACTCTGAAACAAGATTTATCTTTTATAACAAAAGGCTTAGATATTAAAGGTGTGTTTTCTTACAATGGTGAATCGCAGCATAATATTACTCGTACAAAGATGCCAGATCTTTATTATGCTGATGGTAGAAATGCTGATGGAAGTTTGAATTTGAAAAGGACTCGTGAGAAGAAAGATTTGTCTTTTGGTAAGGATGTTTATAGCGCACGCTCCTATTATTGGGAATTAACAGGAAACTACAACCGTACTTTTGGTGAGCATAGAATTGGTGGATTGGTTCTTTTTTATTTGCAAAGTAATTCAAATTCAGATGCTAATGATAATTTGGCAGCGATTCCTACACGTTATGAGTCTTTATCTGGTCGTGTAACTTATGGTTTTAAGGATACTTATTTTGCAGAATTCAATATTGGCTATACGGGTTCTGAACAGTTTCCGACAGGTGAACGTTTCGGCTGGTTTCCAGCGGTCTCTGGTGGTTGGGTTCCTACTCAATATGACTTCCTAAGAGAAAAAATCCCGTTTTTGAATTTCCTTAAAATACGTGCTTCTTATGGTTTGGTAGGCAATGATCGTATTGGAGGTAAACGTTTTCCATATTTAACAACTATTTATTCAGGAATGTCAGGAACTTCCTGGGCTAGTGGCGGGGTTTTAGGAGAAGACCAAATTGGTACTGACGGCTTGACTTGGGAGACCGCCCATAAATTTGATATTGGTATAGATGCTCATTTATTTCATGAGAAAGTACAGTTTACTGTTGACTATTTCAATGATAAACGTACTGGAATATTCCAACAACGTGCTACTATTCCAACTGAAGTAGGATTAGTCAATTTTCCATGGGCCAATATGGGAAGTATGAGAAGTCATGGCTTTGATGGTAACATTTCTTTTGATCATGCATTTAATAAAGATTGGAGAATGACTTTACGTGCCAATTTTACTTACTCGCGAAATAAAGTTACTAATTGGGAAGAATCAGGTATTCGTTATCCTTATCAATCGCGAATTGGCATTCCTAATGGTGTACAAAGAGGTTTGATTGCCTTAGGTTTATTTAAAGATGAAGCTGATATTGAAAGTAGTCCCAAGCAGACTTTTGAGAGTGTAGTTCTACCGGGTGATATCAAATATAAAGATGTGAATAATGATGGAGTTATTAATTCTGATGATGAAGTGCCACTTTCGTATTCTGCAACTCCTGAATTGCAATATGGATTTGCTGCAGAAATTAGATGGAAGAAATTTTCATTAAGTGCTCTTTTCGAAGGGGCTGGGCACAGCAATTATTTTTATGGTGGTACTGGTTTTTATCCTTTTGCATGGGAAAGCCGAGGTAATTTGTTGAATATTGTAACAGAGCCATCTAATCGCTGGACTTCACGTGAAATTTCTGGAAATCCTTCAACAGAGAATCCAAATGCTCGTTTTCCTCGTTTAACATATGGAGAGAATAAGAATAATAATCGTGCATCTACTTTTTGGTTAGCAGATAATCGTTACTTGCGTTTTAAGAATCTTACGGCACGTTATTCTTATGCACATCCGTGGTTGAGTAACGTTATAGGAGTAAGTGGTATTGACATAAGTTTTATTGTTAATAATATATGTACATGGGATGATATTAAGTTATGGGACCCGGGACAGGCTAGTGGTAATGGAACTAAATATCCTATTCAGCGTACTTATACATTGCAGTTGAATTTTAATTTTTAATGAGGACAAAAAATATGAAAAATATAAGAAGTATAGTTATTGCAGGCATTACTGCTGTCATGGCTTTTAGTGTGTGTTCTTGTGACTCTTATCTGGATGTAGATCGCTATATTTATGATATGACTAGTCTTGATTCTATATTTAAACGTAAATCTTTGCTCGAGCAATATATAAATGGTGCTTCTATGTATTTACCGCGTGAAGAAATCTTGTGGTGGAAAGGTGAAGATCCTTTTGCGTTAACTACTGATGAAGCTTTTTGTTCTTTTAAAATGACTCCTGTTGATTATGCTCAGGGTAAAATCGATCGTTTTAGTAGTTCATATGATTATTATAATAGATTTTATAAAGGTATTCGGCGTGCCAATCAAGTAATTCAACGAATTCACGAATGCGAAGATATCTCGGAGGTAGATCGTCGTGATTTTACCGGACGTGCTCACTTCTTACGTGCTTATCTATATTATAGTTTATTGAGACAATATGGTCCTGTACCCATTTTGCCGGATGATCCGTTGCCGACTAATGGTTCGACTGAATCTTTAAGTTTTCCTAGAGGAACTTATGATGAATGTGTAGATTATATTTGTGAGAATTTGGAATCTGCTGCTGCCATGTTGTTAGATGAACGTCCAGATGTATCTACTTATCGTGTTCCTACAAAAGGTGCTGCATTGTCTATAATTTCTCGTATTCGTTTAGAGGCTGCTAGTCCGTGGTTTAATGGTAATCCTTATTATTATGATTTTATTCGTCATATAGATGGTGTGCCATATATTTCTCAAACAAAAGATTTACAGAAATGGGGAATAGCTGCTGCGGCAGCAAAAAGAGTGATCAATTTAGATAAATATGCTCTATTTACAGTGCCAAAAGATGCAGATACACCAGAACTACCTAAAAATGTGCCAAATGGAAATTTTCCTAATGGTGCTGGAGACATTGATCCTTTTAGATCTTATAATGATATGTTTACAGGTGAAGAGCTAGCGTTGAATGTTTCAGAATATATTTGGACAGCTGGTTTTAATAATGATGTTTTATATGTTGCTTTTCCTGCAGTAATGGGAGGAGGTAATGGATTGAATGTGAGCCAGCAATTAGTGGATGCCTACAAAATGGTTGATGGGTATGATATTAATGAATCAAGTCAAGAATATCCTTATCCTGTTGAGGCAGAAGCATGGAAACCTATTGGAAATAATGGGAAAAGTTTTTCAGGTTATCAAATGCCTGCTCAGGTTGCAAAGATGTATGATAATCGTGAAATGCGTTTTTATGCTACTATTGCTTTTAATCACCGCTATTGGGAAGCGAGTTCCTATGCTGGTACTGAACCTAACAAGAAGAATCTGGAGGTGACTTACTATATTGATGGCACTGGGGCTGCTTGGGGAGATCATCCTGACGATAAGAGTTTTAGTGGCTATAATTGTTGTAAATATGTTCATACTTCGGATAGTCCAAAAGGAGGTTATAGAAGTAAATACTTCCCCCTTATTCGTTATGCTGAAATTTTGCTTAACTATGTAGAAGCCATGAACGAGATGGAAGAAGGGGTTGTGTATACAGATGAGGATAATAATATTACGGTGAAAAGGGATAAGGATGAAATGAGAAAATATTTCAACATGATTCGTTTCCGTGCTGGTTTACCAGGAGTAACAGATGCAGAATTAAATGATCCTGCAAAAATGCGTGAGATAATAAAAAGAGAGCGTCAAGTAGAATTTGCTTTGGAAGGTAGGCGCTTTTTTGATTTACGTCGTTGGGGAGACTTGACTAAGAATGTAGGTACTTTTTATGGTATGAATGTGAATGCAAAAAGTAGTAACAGAGAGGCATACCATAAGCGGACGGCAATGACTTGGCAATACTCAATTTATACTATATCCAATAAATTGATGTTCTATCCGATTATTCAGACCGTAATGGATAAAAATGTGAAACTTGATCAAAATCCAGGATGGTGATCAGAATGATAATGTTAAACTATAAAAGAACGAAAAATGAAACTATTTAATTATACAAGATGCTTGTGTCTCAGTTTTTCTCTACTTGTATTAGCTTCATGTAATGTTGAAAATCCAATAGATGGAGAACAATATATAAAGCAGGTTTATTTGGTTGGTGCTTATGATAAACTGCAAGGAAAGGAGGTTGCTTATGGTAGTGAACGGGAGATATTTGTGTCTGTGGCAATAGGGGGAACTGTTTCTCTAGATCATGATGTAACTATAAGACTGGAGCAAGCAGACTACATTAATATTGATAATTATAATAAGAAAAATGTGGTAGGAGATGATATCCCTTATGAAGCTATGCCTCAAGAGTTATACAATATTCCTTCATGGGAAGGCACTATTAAAGCTGGAGAAGAGTATGTACGTATTCCTATCCATATTTATGCAGATCAGGTAAATTGTGATAAGCGTTATATTATTCCGTTGAGAATAGCAGAAGTGAGTGATTATGAACCAACCCCAACTGATACAGTTTTAATGGTGAATCTCAAAATGGTCAATGAATACTCAGGAACATATATCATCAGTGGAACAAATGTCAGATATGAAAATGATGAACCAATCGTAAGTGAAACATCTTCTTTAAATACACCGCGTACAATGATTGCGGTTGACCAGTATACAGTTCGTCTATTTCATAAAGTTGAATCGGAAGAGTTAACTAATGCTGATAAAGCAGCGATGAAATTAATTGTTAATCCGACGGATAATACGGTTACAATAGAACCTTGGAAAGATCTTCCTATTCTTAAAGGAGGGGGGACTTTTGATGTAGAGAAGCATACATTTACTATTTGGTATCATTATATGGAGAATGGTAAAGAATATCGAACAGAAGCTACTATCGTAAAGAATAAAAGCTAGTAGATGACTCTATGTAAGGTACATCTAGGAAATAGGTGTACCTTACTATAACAGCACAATTTGGCTTTGTTGATAATTTCTAAATTTTTATATTGTGGAATTGAGAAATGTTACTTCTCTAAGTTTTTTGTTTATGACGATGATAGACATACCCGGATATTTGTCGATATAAAGTGCATGCTAGATCTAGTCTATAAATCGTTCAAATAGAATCGAATGTCGGTCATTTAGGTAGGCTTTATCTAAAGTTCGACCTAATTGCATGATTTCTGTACCTTTATTTATTATTGGACTCTTATTTTTGTCGATAATGAATACTACTAATTTATCTTTCGGAGGATAAATTAATCAATAGGTTTTGGAACCCCAAAGAAAAACAGACTTATATGAAGATAGTAAAGATTGTAAATTTAATGATGGGCTTGTCATTTTCACTATGTACATTAGCGGAGAATGATTGGCGATTAGTTTGGAGTGATGAATTCGAAACGGATGGTCCTTTGGATTCTTCTGTGTGGAACTTTGAACAGGGATATGCACGTAACGAAGAAGCCCAATGGTATCAACAGGATAACGCAATCTGCAGAAATGGATATCTCATAATAGAAGCTCGAAAGGAGAAAGATAGAAAGAATCCCCTTTATGTAGCAGGAAGCAAAGACTGGCGCAAAAAACGAGAGTTTGTAGAATATACTTCTTCGTCAGTCACTACTGCCGGGAAAAAAGAGTTTTTGTATGGGCGTTTTGAAATAAAAGCACGTATTCCGGTGGCGAAAGGTGCATGGCCTGCTATCTGGGCTTTGGGACGTGATATGGAATGGCCTTCATGTGGTGAAATTGACATTATGGAGTATTACCAAATCAAAGGAGTACCTCATATTCTTGCAAATGCTGCATGGGGAACAGATCGGCAATGGCATGCAAAATGGGATAGTCAGGCAACTCCTTATTCACATTTTACCGATAAAGATCCGGATTGGGCTTCAAAGTTCCATATCTGGCGAATGGATTGGGATGAAGAAGCGATCAAACTCTATCTGGACGATGAACTTTTAAATGAGATACCTTTAAAGAATACCATAAATGGTAAAATAGGAAAGGGAACCAATCCTTTTACAAGACCACAGTATCTTTTATTGAATTTAGCCATTGGAGGCATTAATGGAGGACCGATTGATGAGGCCGCCTTGCCAATGAAATATGAGATTGATTATGTCAGAGTCTATCAGAAAGAGAAAAAAATAGCTTCTGGAGAAGTCTGGAGAGATATGGATGGTGAGCTGATTAATGCACACGGCGGAGGGATACTTTTTCATGAAGGCAAATACTACTGGTTTGGAGAACATCGCCCGGCTACTGGTTTCGTCACAGAAAAAGGCATAGCTTGCTACTCATCCACTGATTTACTTAACTGGAAAAATGAGGGAATTGTTTTTGCAGTTTCCGAAGAAGCAGGAAGCGATATTGAGAAAGGATGTATCATGGAGCGTCCGAAGGTTATTTATAATAAGAAGACCGGAAAGTTCGTCATGTGGCTGCATCTCGAACTGAAAGGACAAGGATATGGACCTGCCCGTACGGCTGTTGCTGTAAGTGATTCGCCTGTCGGACCATATCGCTTTATTCGTTCCGGGCGTGTGAATCCCGGCATTTATCCTTTGAATATGACTAAGAAAGAACGCAAGCTAAAATGGAATCTTGAACAATATAAAGAATGGTGGACACCAGAATGGTATGAAGCAATTCGGAAAGGTATGTTTGTGAAACGTGATCTGGAAGGTGGACAGATGTCCCGGGACATGACTTTGTTCGTAGATGATGATGAAAAAGCTTATCACATTTATTCTTCAGAAGAGAATCTTACTTTGCAAATTGCGGAATTAACAGACGATTATCTCAACCATAGTGGTAAATATATTCGGATTTTTCCCGGTGGACATAATGAAGCTCCTGCTATATTCAAAAAGGATGGGATTTATTGGATGATAACATCCGGCTGTACAGGATGGGACCCTAATAAAGCTCGTTTGTTGACTGCAACTTCTATTCTTGGAGAATGGAAGCAACTTCCAAATCCTTGTATAGGCGAAAATGCAGATAAAACATTTGGCGGACAGAGTACCTATATACTTCCTTTACCGGATAAAAAACAGTTCCTTTTTATGGCAGATAACTGGCGCCCGAAGAGTCTGGAAGACTCACGTTATATCTGGTTGCCTATCCAATTTAATGAAAAAGGTACTCCTTTTATCGAATGGGTTGATAGGTGGAAAATCGATTGATATCGTATATAATAGAACTTGAGTTCAATGGGTAGATAAAGTGAAATAAGGTAAAGAATTTCCCAAATAGCTTATAATTCGTGGATATTGGTCGTTTTTTGGTCCTTTTTTGACACAATTCTGAACCCTTTTCTTTAATGTATCCAGTATCTTTGTGGACGATAAATCTTAAATAATATCATGAATAATTTGAAAGTATGGTGTATATAGCTAAATTCTTATTGCCGGTAGTCATGTTTATGGGGCTGCTGCCGATACAAGCGCAAGCGCAGAAAAATACAAGTTTCATGCCCGGTGAAGTATGGAAAGATACGGATGGTAACCCTATTAATGCTCATGGTGGGGGACTGCTTTATCATGAGGGCACTTACTATTGGTACGGAGAGTATAAAAAAGGAAAAACGATATTACCGGAATGGGCTACATGGGAATGCTATCGTACAGATGTGACGGGAGTAGGTTGCTATTCTTCCAGAGATTTACTGAACTGGAAATTTGAAGGCATTGTCCTGCCGGCAGTAAAAGACGATCCGAACCATGATCTCCATCCGTCTAAAGTATTGGAACGCCCCAAAGTAATTTATAATAAAAAGACTGGTAAGTTTGTGATGTGGGCGCATGTGGAGAGTGCAGATTATAGCAAGGCGTGTGCAGGGGTGGCTGTTTCCGATTCTCCTGCCGGGCCATTTACTTATCTGGGAAGTTTCCGTCCGAACGATGTAATGAGCCGTGACCAGACCGTATTTGTAGATGACGACGGACGAGCTTACCAATTTTACTCGTCAGAAAACAACGAGACTATGTACATCAGTCTCCTGACGGATGATTATCTGAAACCAAGCGGACGTTTTACACGTAATTTCATAAAAGAATCTCGTGAAGCTCCGGCAGTTTTTAAGTATAATGGTAAATATTATATGTTAAGTTCCGGTTGCACAGGGTGGGACCCGAATATTGCAGAAATTGCTGTTGCTGACTCCATTATGGGCACATGGAAAACAATAGGCAATCCTTGTACAGGACCGGATGCGGATAAGACCTTCTATGCACAGAGTACATATGTGCAGCCGATAATTGGAAAGAAGGATGCATATATTGCCATGTTTGACCGTTGGAAAAAGAAGGACCTGGAAGATTCACGCTATGTATGGCTGCCTGTATTGATAAAGAACGGAGCGATTACGATACCCTGGCATGAAAAGTGGAACTTGGAAATCTTTGATAAATAGAAGAAATAGATGATGAAACGGATACTACTACTAACTTTCTTGCTGATCTCTGTTTCTGCTGTGTGTCTTTCACAGAGATTGGTGGAAGTGGCTAAGGGATATAGTTGTACTTCTGTCAATACAGCGGTATTCCGTAACAATTCCTTGGTGACACATAAGGGGGAGCAGTATATTAGCTACTACGATGCCGAAGGGTATCTGGTACTTGGCAAACGGAAGCTGAAATCTAAAAAAT
The DNA here is from genome assembly GCF_900106755.1 of Bacteroides faecis MAJ27. Classification (GTDB taxonomy): domain Bacteria; phylum Bacteroidota; class Bacteroidia; order Bacteroidales; family Bacteroidaceae; genus Bacteroides; species Bacteroides faecis. Next base: position 59,286 of record NZ_FNNN01000009.1, on the reverse strand, counting down.
GGACAATACACCGTACACAATACAAAGGTAATGTAAAAGACGCTCATAATATTATTAGTATGATGGTAGATGGGGAAGGATACTTGCATGTTTCTTTCGATCATCATGGGCATAAGTTGAATTATTGCCGGGGGATAGCTCCCGGCTCTCTGGAGTTAGGAGAAAAAGTGCCGATGACCGGTGTAGATGAAGGTAATGTCACTTATCCGGAATTTTATCCTTTATCCGGAGGGGATTTGCTGTTTGCCTATCGTTCCGGTTCTTCCGGTCGCGGAAATCTGGTGATGAATCGTTATTCTTTGAAGAATCATGCCTGGACTCGTGTACAGGATGTTCTGATTGATGGAGAGAATCAGCGGAATGCTTACTGGCAACTGTATGTGGACGAGAAAGGAACCATCCATCTGTCATGGGTATGGCGTGAGACTTGGCATGTAGAGACCAATCATGATCTTTGCTATGCACGTTCTTTTGATAATGGGGTGACTTGGTATCAATCGAATGGAGAAAAATATCAGCTTCCTATCACTGCTTCAAACGCAGAATATGCCTGTCGCATCCCTCAAAACAGCGAGTTGATTAACCAGACAAGCATGAGTGCCGATGCCGATGGAAAACCTTATATTGCAACTTACTGGAGAGAACCGGGGAGTGATGTTCCTCAATACCGTATTGTCTGGAATGATGGAAAAACATGGAAGTATCGTCAGGTGACTGATCGTAAAACTCCGTTTTCATTGAAAGGAGGCGGCACGAAGATGATTCCTGTTGCCCGTCCCCGCATTGTAGTGGAGGATAAAGAGATATTCTATATTTTCCGTGACGAGGAACGGGGAAGCCGTGTGTCGATGGCACATACAACCGATGTCAGCCATGGTAAATGGTCGGTAACGGATTTAACTGATTTTTCAGTGGATGCCTGGGAACCGTCTCATGATACCGAGCTATGGAAGGAACGGTGGAAACTGCATCTGTTTGTACAGCATACCCGCCAAGGAGATGGTGAACGTACGGCAGAAATCGAGCCGCAAATGATTTATGTGCTGGAAACAAATACGAATACAAATAAATAAAGATATGAGAAAAATATACGCAACGTTATTATCGGCATTCCTCTTAGGAAGTCTGGTGTGTGCTGGTTGCACAGATAAAAATAAGACTGCTTCGAAAGAAGTTATTGATATCATTCATAAAGTAAATGGCTATTGGCAAACAAACCATCCGGAGCATGGGCGTTCTTTTTGGGACAATGCCGCTTATCATACCGGAAATATGGAAGCCTATTTCCTGACGGACAAGCCGGAATATCTGGAATATTCGAAAGGGTGGGCGGAACATAACGAATGGAAAGGTGCCAAGTCTGATAATAAAGCCAACTGGAAGTACAGTTATGGTGAAAGCAATGATTATGTACTTTTCGGTGATTATCAGATTTGTTTTCAAACTTATGCCGATTTATATAATTTAGAGCCGGATACAAACAAGATTGCCCGCGCCCGTGAAGTGATGGAATATCAGATGAGTACCCCTAATAATGATTATTGGTGGTGGGCAGATGGCTTGTATATGGTGATGCCTGTAATGACAAAACTGTATAACATTACTAAGAATCCACTCTACCTGGAGAAGTTGCATGAGTATCTTGCTTATGCTGACAGTATCATGTATGATGCAGAAGCCGGACTTTACTATCGGGATGGAAAATATGTATATCCTAAGCATAAAAGCGTAAATGGAAAGAAAGATTTTTGGGCTCGTGGAGACGGGTGGGTGCTGGCTGGACTGGCAAAAGTCTTGAAAGATCTTCCCGAAACAGATAAATATCGTCCGGAATATGCAGATCGTTTCTGTACATTGGCAAAGTCTGTTGCTGCTTGTCAGCAACCTGAAGGATATTGGACACGCAGTATGCTTGATCCTCAACATGCACCGGGACCTGAGACTAGCGGGACAGCTTTCTTTGCTTATGGATTGCAGTGGGGGATTAATAATGGTTTTCTCGATTCCCGCCAATATCAACCTGTCGTAGACAAAGCGTGGAAATATTTGTCAACAGTCGCTTTACAACCTGATGGGAAGATTGGCTATGTGCAACCTATTGGTGAGAAAGCTATACCGGGACAAGTAGTAGATGCAAATTCTACTTCTAACTTTGGGGTCGGCGCTTTTCTGCTGGCCGCCTGCGAACGGGTGCGCTATTTGAATGGCGACAAATAGAACTTCTCGGGGCAGGAGCATATTTCAATTCAGCATTAAATGCATATAAGGTTGGAACGATTGAAATACTCTGTCGGTTAGTTCGCTGATATTCATTTTGATATGTGCACCGGGTAAACGCTCGGTGCTATACATACATTTCCCGTTGCATAAGTAATAATAACCATTGTTTACGGATAACTGTTTATCCAGCACTTCCAGCTGCATCTCATCTTCCGGGAATGCCGATGCATATAATTGCATCACTTCTTTGGCGTTGATTATACGTGCCATACCTAGCGGAGATAGCGTCAGTGAACTATCCGGAGGAAGTAGCTGAAGCATCTCTTTGCATCCTGTATGTTGCTTAATGTGATGCAATAAGCTATGTTCGGCATCTTTAGTCTCTGCAAAAAGTTCATTGATAACAATTTGCTTTTCTCCTCTATATACGATAGCCATACCGATGATCCGGTTCTCTTGTCTGGCTATAAATAAAGCTCCGTTACCCAGAATCAGGTCGGCTATAATAACCTGAAAATCTTCGAAAGTATGCTGAATACAGCAGGGGCGTTCAGTTAGTTTCTTATTTAGATATTGATAAACTTCCTCTTGACAATTGATTTCTGCTGTAACTGTAATCTCTTTCGAGGGGATAAATTCAGGAACAGTAAATTCTCTGGTCGAATACCGGAATACAGGAGCGTATCCCATCCGTGCATAATAATCGAATAACCACGGTTCAGCAGGAATCAATGTACTGAAATGCGTTCCGTTGCGAAGCATCCGTGCAAAAGCCTGGGAAAGTAATTCGCGCATCACTCCGTTTCCGCGGAAATCCGGATGAGTGCATGCACCCGAAACATAAGAGGTCTGTACTGTATTTCCACAAAAAGTCATGGGATAAGGGATCATCTGGAGAGCAGAAATCACTTCGTCCCCGCTTTCAATAGTCACATTTATTTCATTTTTATAGCGCAGTCTGAAATACATTTCGACGAATTCTTCACTATCGTCGAAACATAACTGCCATAATGCCTTAACCTTTTCTTTTGTCGTCATACCTTATATTATTACCATCTGATTATGTCCATTGGGTGATCTTTCAGACAAGCCATATACTTTTCAAGAATAGTCACCGGCTGATAAGACAGCTTTGCCTTGCGCAAACCTTCAAGACCTAAGTCTTCTTCCCGGTTGATATAGATATACTGTTCGGGAATGTGATTGGCGAACTCATTATTAATCATGGCATAAGCACCATCAATGTTGGTATCTGCCTTTTCTACATGCACTCCGAATGTTTCATGATTGATAGGCATTCCGAAAGTAAATGCTACAATTTTCCCGTTGACGTGGAGAATACCTCCGGTCAGGCCGAGTGCTTCGAAATTATGTAAAGCATAAATAAGGGCACGGCGTTCATTCCCCGTTCCTTCCTGCTGGTCGCAGTTGTTCACTTTACACCATTCGGCTTCCAGGTCCAGACACTCCTGAATACGGTCGGGAGTAATCGGTGTGTATTCATAATCGGGATACGTATTACGGAATCGGTTGATGTGATTTCTTTTTGCCTGAAATTTCTTTCCTTTCAGAGTGGCGAGATCACTCCTTAGATATATATAGTCTGCATAGTCACGATTTTCCGTGAAGGTAAACTGGCCGGGTAGAATAGCTTCGAGATCGGCGCGCATATTGCTGCAAACTCCCAGCATACAGAAGTTATGCTTTTCTTTATCGGCATCCTCTATTAATTCCCGTAGAACGGCTTTCAGGTCGCCACTTCCTACAGGCATCATATATGCCAGTTGCTCTCCTGCCCAGAATTTAAATACCAGGAAATTGTCGATAACTGCATATTGAGTATCGTACAAGAATCTCCAACTACAGAGGTTGGAAAATGAAAGATCGCAGTTTCGGCGGTCACTTTTCATCGTGAATGCGGTTATTGTGTCTTTGTCTGCTAATGTAATGTCTTTAAATGGAATCATAAATGCTTTTTGCGTTTAACTCTTTATATAACGGAAAATGAAAGAATTTTGTTTTTACAAAACACCTAATAATCGCAGGATGGTCGGTGTCAGTAATGCGGTGAATATTCCATTTAGTGTAAGTCCCAGGCTGGCATAGGCTCCATATTTACTACTGATGTCCATTGCGGTGGATGTACCGACAGCATGGGCGGCTGTTCCCATTGATAGTCCTTGCGCTATCGGACTGCCTACATGCATAATTTTCATCGTCTTAAAACCGCAGATTGCTCCCAATAGTCCTACTGCTACTACGACAGCGGCGGTCAGTGACGGGATACCTCCGATAGCTTTGGTTACTTCCATCGCAATGGGGGTTGTTACAGATTTTGGTGCTAATGAAAGAATTACTTCTTGTGAGGCTCCCATAAATTTAGCAATCAATACCACAGAAATAACTCCGACAATGCAGCCTGCCAATTGAGATAAAAGGATAGGCAACAACTGTTTCTTAATCATTTCCAGCTGAAGATATAAGGGAACTCCTAAAGCTACGACAGCAGGGCGTAACCAGAATTCGATGAGATGCCCTCCCTGATTATAAGTCTCATAAGAGATATTCGTCATTTTGAGGAAGATGATAAGCACAGCGATTGTGAGTAATATCGGGTTCAGTAATACTAATCCTGTTTTTTTCTGAAGCCATTTAGCGAAGAAGAAAACACCAAAGGTGACAGCTAGCAGGAAGAAATTATTTTCTAAAAAGCTCATTGAATTTACGTGTTAGATTGATTTTATCTGTTAAGTGAAGGCTGCGTGCTAATTTAATTTGGCGCGCCAATCTGATTTTACGTACGATTTGGTGTACCCATCCTGTAACGACCAATACAAGAGCAGTACTGACGATCGTTGCAATGACTATCGGCCAGAATTCCGCCGCAATTACATCGAAATATAGCATTAACGCTACTCCGGGAGGGACAAAAAAGAAGCCCAGATTAGCTACCAGAAAGTCGGACAATCCCTGCACCCACTGCAGTTTGATCCAGCCTAATTTCAAAAAGAGGGTGAGCAGCAGCATACCGATGATGCTGGAGGGGAGCTTGATCCCTGTTAAATAAACGATTAATTCACCCAAAGCCAAACAGCCAAATAAAATGGCACACTGACGTATCATACACTAATTACCTATTGATTTGTTTGAAAACACTGCAAAGGTAGAAAAAATAGAAGTACAGTGTTAAATATTATAATATTTTAGACTTGGAAAAGAAAAATAGCCGAAATTGTAATGTGGATATTGCAAAATTGAGTACTTTTGCAGCGCAAATTACAAATCGTAACAAGGTTTATAATATTATTCAAATATATCTATGCTTAATTTAATCAACCAAATCGTGGCTCGTGCGAAAGCAGACCGCCAACGTATTGTTCTTCCGGAAGGAACTGAAGAACGCACATTAAAAGCTGCCAATCAGATTTTGACAGATGAAGTTGCTGACCTTATTTTACTGGGTAAACCCGCTGAAATTAACGAACTTGCTGTAAAATGGGGGCTGGGCAACATCAGCAAAGCTACTATTATCGATCCTGAAACTTCTCCGAAACACGAAGAGTATGCACAGCTGTTGTGTGAGCTTCGTAAGAAGAAGGGGATGACTATTGAGGAAGCTCGTCAATTGACAAATGATCCTTTGTTCTATGGTTGTTTAATGATTAAGAATGGTGATGCTGACGGTCAGCTGGCAGGTGCCCGCAACACGACAGGTAACGTATTGCGTCCTGCTTTGCAGATTATCAAGACAGCTCCGGGTATCACTTGTGTATCTGGCGCAATGTTGTTGCTGACTCATGCTCCCGAATATGGTAAGAACGGTATTCTGGTAATGGGTGATGTTGCCGTTACTCCGGTTCCGGACCCTAACCAGCTGGCGCAGATTGCTGTTTGCACGGCACAAACGGCAAAAGCCGTTGCCGGTATTGAAAATCCGAAAGTGGCTATGTTGAGCTTCTCTACCAAAGGGTCTGCCAAACATGAGGTAGTAGACAAAGTGGTGGAAGCTACCAAAATTGCAAAAGAGATGGCTCCTACACTTGATCTGGATGGCGAAATGCAGGCAGATGCTGCTCTTGTTCCTGAAGTGGGCGCAAGCAAAGCTCCGGGTTCTGATGTAGCCGGTCAGGCTAACGTACTGATTGTTCCGAGTCTGGAAGTCGGTAATATCTCTTATAAGCTGGTACAACGTCTGGGACATGCTGACGCTATCGGTCCGATCCTTCAGGGTATTGCACGTCCGGTGAACGATTTGTCTCGTGGTTGCTCCATCGAAGACGTATATCGTATGATTGCTATTACAGCTAATCAGGCTATTGCTGCAAAAAATAATAAATAAGTATTAAGTATCAAGTAGTAAAGACAATATGAAAATTCTAGTATTGAACTGTGGTAGTTCATCTATCAAATATAAATTATTCGATATGACCACTAAAGAAGTAATAGCTCAAGGTGGTATCGAAAAAATCGGTCTGAAAGGTTCTTTCCTTAAATTAACTTTGCCGAATGGCGAAAAGAAAGTTCTTGAAAAAGATATTCCGGAACATACTATTGGCGTTGAATTTATTTTGAATACATTGATAAATCCGGAATACGGGGCTATTAAGTCATTAGATGAAATCAATGCTGTCGGTCACCGTATGGTACATGGAGGTGAACGTTTCAGTGAATCTGTATTGCTGAACAAAGAGGTGCTGGAAGCTTTTACTGCTTGCAATGATCTGGCTCCGCTTCACAATCCTGCTAATCTGAAAGGTGTGAATGCCGTTTCTGCTATTCTTCCCAACATTCCTCAGATAGGCGTATTTGATACAGCTTTCCATCAGACTATGCCGGATTATGCTTACATGTATGCTATTCCTTATGAAATGTATGAGAAATATGGTGTACGCCGTTATGGCTTCCACGGAACTTCTCACCGTTATGTATCAAAGCGTGTATGCGAATTTCTGGGCGTTAATCCGGTAGGACAGAAAATCATCACTTGTCATATTGGCAACGGTGGTTCTATTGCTGCTGTCAAAGATGGTAAATGTATGGATACGACAATGGGACTGACTCCGTTGGAAGGTTTGATGATGGGTACTCGCAGCGGTGATATTGATGCAGGTGCAGTGACATTCATCATGGAAAAAGAAGGCTTGAATACAACAGGGGTTTCTAACTTGCTGAACAAGAAGAGCGGTGTACTGGGTATTTCAGGTGTATCAAGCGATATGCGCGAACTGTTGGCTGCTTGTGCTAACGGAAACGAAAGAGCTATTTTGGCTGAAAAGATGTATTACTACCGTATTAAGAAATATATCGGTGCTTATGCTGCGGCATTAGGCGGCGTAGATATCATATTGTTTACAGGTGGTGTGGGTGAAAATCAGTTTGAGTGTCGTGAGGCCGTTTGTAAGGATATGGAATTCATGGGCATTAAACTGGATAGCGCTGTTAATGCAAAAGTTCGTGGTGAAGAAGCTGTCATTTCTACTGCAGACTCTAAAGTGAAGGTAGTTGTGATTCCGACAGACGAAGAACTGTTGATTGCATCGGATACAATGGATATTCTGAAAAAGTAATCATTAACTTACTGATATGAAAAAGGCGGTTCCCATCACAGGGCCGCCTTTTTTGATTGGCAAAATTACTGTTGACTCTTTTATAAGTCTCGTTTTTTTTACCTTACTTTGCGTACAAAATATTTTTAGACAGATTATTATATGCGCTATTCCGTCATAATCCCCGTTTACAATCGTCCCGATGAGGTGGATGAATTACTGCAAAGTCTCGCGTCACAGCACTTTAAAGATTTTGAGGTTGTGGTAGTGGAAGATGGTTCTTCTATCCCTTGTAAGGAAGTCGTAGACCGATATACAGATCGATTGGACATTCAATACTTCTCTAAAGCAAATTCCGGACCGGGGCAGACTCGTAACTACGGAGCAGAGCGAAGTAAAGGCGAATATCTCATTATACTGGACTCTGATGTCATTTTGCCCGAAGGATATTTTGATGCCATAGAGAAAGAGTTGTTGGCTTCTCCTGCTGATGCGTTTGGCGGCCCTGACCGTGCACACGACTCTTTCACGGATATTCAGAAAGCCATCAATTATTCAATGACTTCCTTCTTTACAACGGGCGGTATTCGTGGTGGAAAGAAGAAGATGGATAAATTTTATCCGCGTAGCTTCAATATGGGAGTCCGTCGCGAAGTGTATGAAGCTTTGGGAGGATTCTCCAAAATGCGTTTCGGGGAAGACATTGATTTCAGTATCCGTATATTTAAAGGTGGTTATACTTGCCGTCTTTTCCCTGACGCATGGGTATATCACAAGCGTCGGACTGACATGAAGAAGTTCTTTAAGCAAGTCCATAACTCCGGTATTGCCCGCATTAACCTTTATAAAAAATATCCCGATTCTTTGAAATTGGTGCATCTGCTTCCTGCGGTGTTTACTTTGGGGGTAGTGTTGTTATTGCTGGGAACTCCGTTCTGTCTCTTTAGCTTTACCCCGATTATCCTTTATGGGCTGCTGGTCTGTCTGGACTCTACCATTCAGAATAAGAGTCTGCATATTGGTGTTTGTTCTATATCGGCTGCTTTTATACAGCTGATCGGCTATGGAACAGGATTCTGGCGTGCGTGGTGGCAACGTTGTGTAAGGGGAAAAGACGAGTTCGAGGCTTTCCGAAGTAACTTTTATAAGTAGGGTTGAGGAGAGTAGCACGACAGCCGGGTGTCAGATAAAGGGCATTAGTACATAAAAAAGAATTCGAGTGCACAAATTCCTGTTCCGATAGCCTGTGCCGTTTAATTAAATAAGGCTACCTTTGTATCCTCAATATACAGATAATGGAAAACAAACACAAATTATCCATTAACCAGTGGGCAATAGAAGACCGTCCCCGGGAGAAAATGATGGAGAAAGGAGCAGCCGCATTAAGTGATGCCGAACTACTCGCAATATTAATAGGCTCCGGAAATACGGAAGAAAGTGCTGTCGAACTGATGAGGCGCCTGCTTCTCTCTTGTGATAACAATCTGAATTCTCTGGCAAAGTGGGAAGTCTGCGACTATTCCCGTTTCAAAGGAATGGGACCGGCGAAGAGTATCACCGTAATGGCTGCCTTGGAACTCGGCAAACGGCGGAAGCTGCAAAATACCAAAGAACGCCTTCGCATCTCTTGCTCAAAAGATATCTATGACATTTTCCAACCTGTGATGTGCGACCTCGAACAGGAAGAGTTCTGGGTTTTATTATTGAATCAGGCAACAAGACTGATCGATAAGGTACGTATCAGTACCGGTGGAATAGACGGAACTTATACTGACGTACGTACAATTCTTCGGGAAGCACTGCTGCAAAGGGCTACGCAAATAGCCGTAGTACATAACCATCCTTCCGGAAATATCCAGCCCAGTCAACCGGACCGGACGTTGACGGAACACATTCGTCAGGCAGCCGACACAATGAACATTCACCTGATAGACCACGTTATTGTTTGTGAGGATAAGTTTTACAGTTTTGCCGACGAAGGACTGCTCTGAATAAATTTATTCTTATCTTTGCAATATATATTAATAAGGAAGCCCTATGGAAAAATTTAAAATAGAAGAAAAGATCGTAGCCATGCTAAAGACGGTGTACGATCCTGAGATCCCGGTGAATGTATACGATCTTGGACTGATTTATAAAATAGACGTCTCTGATGACGGAGATGTAGTACTCGATATGACGTTGACAGCTCCCAATTGTCCGGCAGCCGATTTTATTATGGAAGATATCCGCCAAAAGGTGGAATCGGTAGAAGGGGTGACTACAGCCACTATCAATCTGGTATTCGAACCGGAATGGGATAAAGATATGATGAGCGAAGAAGCAAAACTGGAACTGGGTTTCCTGTAATGCTTTGATAATGAATAGTGGCAAAACTCATTACTTATAACTCTAAACTCAAAACTCATGAAGAACGTTTATTTCCTTTCCGATGCGCATCTTGGTTCACGTGCCATAGAACATGGACGTACACAGGAACGACGCTTGGTGAACTTCCTCGACAGTATCAAGCATAAAGCTTCTGCTGTTTACCTGTTGGGAGATATGTTCGACTTCTGGTACGAATTTCAGTTGGTTGTTCCTAAAGGCTACACCCGTTTTCTGGGAAAGCTTTCCGAACTGACAGATATGGGTGTGGAAGTGCATTTCTTTACCGGTAACCATGACATTTGGTGTGGGGATTATCTGGCTAAGGAATGTGGAGTGATTATTCACCGCGAACCGTTGACTACGGAAATTTACGGAAAAGAATTTTATCTGGCCCATGGTGATGGTCTGGGCGATCCGGATAAGAAGTTCAAGTTGCTGCGTTGGATGTTTCATAGCAAGACATTACAGACTTTGTTCTCTGCCATCCACCCCCGTTGGAGTGTAGAGTTAGGGTTGACATGGGCGAAACATAGCCGTGAAAAACGGGTAGACGGAAAAGAACCGGACTATATGGGAGAGAATAAGGAACACCTGGTGCTTTATACGAAGGAGTATCTGCGAAGCCATCCCAATATCAACTTCTTTATCTATGGACATCGTCACATCGAACTGGATTTAATGCTGAGCGCTACTTCCCGTGTGCTGATTCTGGGCGATTGGATCAACTATTTTTCATATGCTGTATTCGACGGTGTAAATCTTTTCCTTGAAGAGTATATAGAAGGAGAGACACAGTTTTGATTCTTATTGATCAAAACGTTGATATTCCATTCATATAATATAAGACCACGTCTTCATACATTCTCACACATAACATGGAAGAATGTGAAGACGTGGTCTTAATGTATTTAGTTGCTCAGCCTGAATACTACAGAGGCATATCCTCCCAGTTTTAAGGTATAATTGTCATTGTCCGTATTTTGCTGCGCTTCGCCATTTACAAACAATACTTTTTCAATCTTGTCTGTTAGTGGAAGTTGCATTGCCGTTCCGCTGAAGTTGTGGATGACAAGCAATTTCTCCTGATCCTTTGTCATATACCAGGCGGCAATCGGCTTATAATCTTTTTCCTGCGATTCGTTGTAGACAGGATGCTTGGTCATACTTCCCTCTGCCAGTGCCGGATAAGTGTTGCGTAACCGAGTGAGGGTGAGGTATATATTCAGAAGTGAGTGGGCGTCCGTTTGTTGATCGGCTACCGTTTTCACGTTTTTCGATACGGTGGCATCCGTCTTGTCGGTATAGCTGGTCGTGTAACTATCTCCCCACAACATTGGGCTGCGTACGTATTCGTCTCCATTATCCTTTGTTCCGTAAAGACCCAGTTCTTCACCATAGTAGATGTATGGATGTCCGGCTGAAGTGAGCAGGACGGAGGCTGCCAGTCTACATTTGTCGGCGGACTTGCCGAGCTTGGATGATGTACGGTCTTCGTCGTGGTTACTCAGTTTGGTAGCTTCGATGTAGTCGCTGCGATAGCCGGCGTATTTCTGTTGGTAAGAAAGGATATCTTTCGCAAAATAACATCCGGTACTATTGTTGATCCCCCATTCCAGCCGATACCAGAAAGAAAATTCAAATAAAGCGGGCAGACCTTTATAATAAGGAGCTACTTTATCATATTCCGACAGAACTTCACCTACCATATAGAAGTCATCCGTATGTCCTTGCTGTTTGTAGCAGGTGTTCATGTCTTCGTAGAACATTTTCAGGAAGCGGGGATTTTCTTCACTGGTTTCACTGTGGTAAATGTGTTTCACGGCATCAAGTCGGAGACCGTCCACACCGCGGGCAATCCATCCCTTTGCCGCATCTGCTATCGCTTGATAGGCCGGTGACTCACCGGCTTGATCTACCGGACCATAGTTCAGGTCGGCAAACCAATCGGTACAGAAATGGGAGTGGAAGTAGGTGATTTGCTGGCTGTCGAACATGATGTTGGCAGGAGTACCGGCGTTGGTCAGTTTGAACTCTTTGTTCAGGGTGACTTTCTCGGATGAGGAAGATGCACCGTATTTTGTCCCTGCTGGCCAGGAGGAATCATTGCTGGTACGGATCAGAAGCCCCCAGGTAGATTCAAAATCAACAGTGAGCTCATAGAGGTTGTTTCCTTTGTCATAAAACTTTTTGCAGATACCGTCGCCGTAGTATAAGTACTTGGCATTGGTGGTGCCTGTGTCCGGATTGTCTTCGTCTGTTTTGGCTCCTGTAGTGACGATAAGGGTGGGAGAAGATGCATTGCTCCAGTCCAGTGTAAATTTCAGTAGTCCTTTCACTGCACTGGTCTCGTCGGAAACCTGAAACCATTCCGCGGCATTGTATCCGGCTGTCCCTTCCTGAGTAATCATATCTATTTTGCCTGCCGCAATATCGGTTTTCGGATCTTCGGAAAAAGAATAATAATTGCGATACGGACTTTCAGATGATGAACAGGCTTCGGTAAACCACGGGTGATCTGTAGCGGTGTGGTTCATTACGTAGTCCAGATAAATCTTGATCCCCCGGTTATGCGCTTCCGTAACCAAGCGGTCGAAATCACTTTCTGTGCCGAGTTTCGGATTCACTTTCGTGTAGTCTGTCACATCATATCCGTGGTAAGACATGCAGGGGTGGATGGGGGAGAGCCAGATAGCTTTCACGCCCAGCTGGTTGATGTAGTCCAGTTTTTGGGTAATGCCGTTCAGATCTCCATACCCGTCTCCGTCACTGTCGGCAAAGGAGTAGACCAGTAGTTGGTAGGAGATGTCTGCACGCTTGGTTTCGTCCCATGTGTCGGGAGAGGCAGCGAGTGCCGTCCATTGTCCTTCGACGGGCGGTTCGGGATCTGGAGTAGGTTCGGTGATATTCTTGTCATCGCTGCAAGCGGTCATGAATGCCAGGAGCATCGACAGCCACAGGAGAGATAAAAAATGGAGATGTTTCTTCATAATGATGATGTATTAAAAACAATAACTGTAATCTCTTGGAAAAACAAGGGCCGTCCCGATTCTATTGTATTCGCGACGGCCATTCCCTGTTTTTCGGATTTCTTGTGGTATTATTCGATACGGCCTGTTCCGTTGCCGAAGTTCAGATAAACCTTTTGTCCGGTTTTACCTTGTACTGCGGCTTGGTCACCACCGTTGCCACGATAAGCTATTTGTCCGTCGAAGATGATAAACTCTGTTTTCCACCAGTCGCCGGCAGAGACAGCTTTCGGGTTTACGCAGATTCGCACTGCACCATCTTTCAGGAAAGCCGGAGAAACGAATTCACCATCAGCGGTTCCGGGCACGGTAAATAAGTCCTGTTCTACCAATTGTGCGTTCCAACCATCGTAAGAGGTGTCGCCCATTAAGTATACATTCGGCTTTTCAAATTCTATCACTTTGTTATCGCCGATAACAGAAACATATACCAGATACCAGCCGGCTACACCGACTTTTAAGTTGCCTCCCTCGTCCGACAGACCGGCAAGGTCTTTGGATTCTTGTGAGATGGCGTCTATAAAACCAAAGTCATTACCCCAATTGGCTTGCGGTGCAAACTTCACCTGATCGTTGGCAGCAAAATGGAAGATTCCCCAGAAAGCTCCCTTTGTTCCGTTGACGGGAACAAGCTCCTTCCATGCATTCGGATCACCGGCAGGATTTCCCCAGTTATAAGCACTGCCTGTCATATAAAGTTCGGTGGGCGCACTATTGTCTTTCACCGTAAAACGATAGTTGTAGGCGTCGAAGGAGATTTTGATTTTACCATCCAGTGCCGTATTTATAGCTCCTGTATTGGTCCAGGTGACAAAATTATCGCCGGAGTCGTCACCGTCCACACTACTTCCCAGAGCTTTGTCCCAATCGATATCGTTTCCGTTAATAGCCGAAGCCGGGAAAATCTTGAAGTTTGAAGTACTTTCTATTTCGGTTTCCAGTGTATACAGATTTTCATCGAGAGCATCCTTCTTCATTAATTGGGCACCGGTACCATTCCAACCTGTGAAATCGCCGACTACATAGTATCCGTCGGGATCAACTGCCGGAGTTGCGGCAGGCTTCAATGTGATGCTCACCTCATTTCCCACCAGCTGAATACCTTCGCCGGAAGGAGTAACGGCAGAGGTGTTAATCGCGATCTTCAATTCACGTTCCACGCTTGCACGACTTTTGTAAGCTTCTTGTGTCACACTGTCCAGTTGCGACAATGCTACTTTAAAGGCATTGTCTTCTGTCATGGTAAATGGGATTGTGTGATTCTCGTTCAGTGTCAGAGAGTTCACTGCGATTTTGCTGCCTTCTTCAGCCGTGGTTGAGCTTAACTTCGCAATTTCTACGGAATCTGCTGTGGTTGCATCCATTACAATGCTGGCATCTTTGCCGGCTGCGAAAGTTGCGGTCAACTGTCCTGCCGACTCTTCCTGGGGATTGGACTGGGGATCAGCCCAGTCCTTGAAATCTTCGTTACAGGCAGAAAACCCGATTGCTGCCAGAAACATCCCTGTGTATATTAAATGTTTTTTCATGATGAATCGTTCTTTTAAAGTTAATTACTTCTTTTCTCCTGTGCCTGCCGTAAAGTTCAAGTACATTACATTGCCGGCTGAACCCTGTACGGAATAACCTTCTCCTTTTTCTGTCCAACTGTCAATCAGATTGAAATCACGATAGAAGATTTCACCGTCGTGGAGTGTAAATTCTGTTCTCCACCAGTCGAGGTCTGTCTTGAAGCACATGCGGACCTCTCCGCTCGCAGTCATGGCAGGAGATACGAAGTTGCCGTCTTTGGTAGCGGGAACCGCAAACTTCCATCTGTCGGTAAATGCCCATGAGCCACCGGTTGTATTACCAAACAAATAGACTTCAGCCGGATAGAATGTGATGGTGAACGCATAGTCGGAACCTTTGACTGCCGCTTTGATATAGAAGAGATACCATCCGGCGTTTTCTACGATGAAGTTATCATTACCGCTTACTCCGGCTCCGGCTTTGTCAGTAACAGTCACGCGGTTGTCATTAATACCGATATATTCATTTTCTTTGGTACCGAACTTGAACTCGGAGTTGGCATCGAAGTAAACCATGGCATAGAATTGACCATCCATGCCGTAGACGCCTGCCATCGGTTTCCATACTTTCCAGTCGGCATCCAGCATAGAACCTACGATGAACATGGTCTTAGGCGGTGTCAATGAACTGGTGCTCTTGGAGATTAATACGTTGGGCAACTCAATTATGTTGGAAAAACAGATCCCTTTTCCACTGCTTGTGATGTTGGCTTTCAAGCGGATGTACACAGCTATCGGTTCGGTGGGGAGAGCTGCCTGTTCTCCGTTTACGGCAGTCCATAAGTCGAGAAGTGCGCTGTTGAGCTCGGAAGCATCCACATTCATTTTTGCTGTCGGGTACGTGTTTTCCAACACAGTATAGTTGGCTTTACTGTCATCTGTTGCTTCCTTGAAATCTTGTTCAAAAGAGGCTTGTACCGTGTATGTGGTAGCTGCCGGAAAACCGTAGTCCGGTTGAGAACAAGTAAGTTCTACACTTTGAGCATTCTTCAGGTCATATACATTGTTGGCTGCATACGCAGGCGTATTGAGCGTAAATGTATCGGGCTCATTCAGGATCGGGTTGCTGTCGTTGTCTGTCTCGCAAGCTGTGAATAGTGGCAGTGCGAAGGTGACAGCAAGTAATATATTGGATATTTTTTTCATAATGGCATTCTTTTATATAAGGATGAACTACTGGTTATTTATAGCCTTCATTTTGTGACATATTCTTATTGTTGTTTATATCCGATACAGGGATAGGATATAAATTGTAGTATGAAGCGACAGATGTCCCGTTCATAGCTCCGCCTTTCCAGTCCCACACATATTTATTGGTTGTGAACATGCCGAAACGAACCAAGTCTGAGCGACGGCGACCTTCCAGATAGAACTCGCGTGCCCATTCATCGATAAGTTCCTGTTCGGTTACAGTCTGTACCTTTCTTGTACAGTTGGCACGTTTGCGAAGTTCGTTGATGTCTGCCGTTGCATCTCCTCCCTGACGGAAGATAGCTTCCGCACGTGTCAGATAGGCTTCTGCCAGACGGAATAAAGGAATGTCAGTGTCGGGATATGTTGCATGGCTGACAGGCTTTCCGTCAGAACGATAGTTCTGCCACTTTACAATAGACAGTCCATCGGTGAATCCGCTGATAGCATCTGTCTGAATCTTGCGTCTGCCGCCTCCTACACCGGAGTATAGCATGGCACGGTCGTCACCGGCAGCCTTAATCATATCTTCTGTCCGGATGCCGTATTTAGCATCGAAAGCATCGATCTGTTCATCCGTGTCTAACCCCTTAGTCGGAATTTCCACATCGGTGGGCAACATCGGCACATCTTCGAGATTGGAGAAGAATTTCTTCACCATGGCTGCACGGGCAAAGATACAGGACCAGCCATTTGTTGTTCCCATACGTGGCATACCGGCCACGCGAGTACCACAAACCAGATAGGTAGAACCGCCATGGTTACGTGTCTTTACACCATCCTGACGAATGGGCAGAATGATTTCCTGCATGGCATTTTCATTCTCATCGTTATCGGCCATAAACAGTTCGCTGTAGTTGGTACATAATTTATATGCTGAGGCAATCACTTTGCTGGCATATTCTTCCGCCTTTGCATAGTCGGTTTGTCCGGTATATACACCGGCGTTCAGGTACAAACGTGCACGGAGCAACCAGTTAGCAGCTTTGTCGGCACGACCGAAAGGAGCCTGACGGGGTTCATACATATCACCTTCAATCTCGTTCAGTTCATTCTGAATGTAGGTATAGAGTTCCGTACCTTTCTTTTCAACAGGTAAATCGTTGCTGAAGTGTTCTTTGAACGGAGCTTTTCCAAACAAGTCGAGGAAGTACCAGTAATGCAAGGCACGCAGGAAACGTATTTCCGCACGCTGGCGCAGTGTTTCCGCATCTGTCATACCTTCGGTCTGGTCGAGGAAGAAGTTATATTGTGTGATGTCATATCCTAAACGGACATAAACCCACTCTGTACGCTGGCTGGAAGGACTCCAGCTAATGCTTGTAAGCTGGGGGATATCCTGGTTTTCCTGCCATGCCCAGAGACATTCATCGGTAGGCAACTCATTGCAGTTGAAAGTGGTACGGTAAAAACCGGATTCACCTTCATCTTGTCCGTCCAGGTCAGGAGAGCCGTCGATACCTTTTTGTCCGGTTACGCCCAGCATGGCATAACCTTTCACAAATACTCCTTGCTGATCGAAACTACCTCCTGTCTGAGGGTCGATGGGACTAATATCCAGATCGTTGATACATGAAGTTACTCCCAGTGAGAGAACTGTGATCAGTGCTGCTGAAAATAGTTGTTTGATATATCTTGTTTTCATGATAAATTGATTTAATGTAATTTAGAATTGCAGACTCAAACCTAGTAAGAAAGTCATGGCTCTGGGGTATGGATTGGCGTCGATACCACTTTTGACTTCCGGGTCAAGGCCTTTGTATTTACTGATAATAAACGGATTTTGTACTGTTGCATATACACGTCCGCCAATACCTTTGTATGTCTGACCTTTCCACAGATTCTGGAAAGAATAGCCCAGTGTGATGTTATCACAACGTAAGAATGATGCGTTGTGTATAAAATAATCGCTCATGTAGTAATCTCCTTGTCCGCTGAAACCCAGTGCGACAGCTTCGGCACTCGTATTGCTATATGCATTATTCGAGTACAGTCCCGAAGTGCTGACATTGGCTTTGTTGCTCAGGAAGTCATAGTATACATAGTTGTTCAGACTGGCACGCAGTGAGAAACTGAAATCAAAGTTCTTGTATTGCATTTTGGAAGTCAGTCCCATCAATACATCGCCTGCCGGTTTCTTGTAGATATATTTATCTCCGCTGTCTATGGTACCATTTCCGTTACGGTCGACAAACATGTTTTCAATAGGTTTGCCGTTCTCGTCATACACCTGCTGGTAAACATAGAAAGAATTGGCTGCATAGCCTACTTTGTTTGCCTGTACCTTGGTGTTGTTGCCTCTGGAAATCTTGTCACCGGCTTCTACGTAATAATCGCTGTCATCACCACCCGTCAACTTCGTGATTTCGTTGTGGTTCCATGTGATGTTATAGCTCAAGTCCCAAGTGAAGTCTTTCGTCACAATCGGTTTAGCATTGATGGAAAACTCCATACCGTAGTTTTCCAAAGAGCCGATATTCTGTGTCATCTGGGCGTTGAAGTTAGTACCGACGGGAATCTTTACGCTGTTCAGCAGATCATCCGTCTTACGGAAATAGCCATCAATACCACCTGTAATTCTTCCATTCAGGAATCCGAAGTCCAGACCGGCATTCCAGGTAGTAGTCTTTTCCCATTTCAGATTCTCATTGAAAGCCTTCGGGCGGGAAGTGGAATAGTAAGTATCGCCAAAAGGATACTGGGCATATTCGTTATTGACTACATACAGGGGAAGGTATGCGAAATCATCTCCTATGTTTTGTTGTCCGGTAATACCCCAGCCCAGACGCAGTTTCAGGTCGGACAGGACATTTACATCTTTCAGGAAGTTTTCCTCTTTTATCTTCCATCCCAGTGCCAATGACGGGAATGTACCCCAGCGATTGTCTTTAGAGAAACGTGACGAGCCGTCCCAACGCATAGTAAAGGTAAACAAGTAACGGTTCAGCAGGGAGTAATTCAGACGACCGAAGTAGGAGACCAGAGTGTTTCTGGTGGCATACGCTGTTTGTTCGCGCAGTTTTGCGTCATGAGCTTCCTGAGTATAGGGGTCCCAGCCCTGACCTTCTTCAAATCCGTTGCGATGGAAGTGTTGTTCTTCACCGCCGACCATGACGTCAAAGTCGTTTGCACCTAAAGACTTGATATACTGTACATATATATTATAAGAAAGGTTGTATTTATATTGGGTGACATCACCATTCCAACCATAATAGTTATTTCCGAACGAGTATGGAGAAACAGTCGTCGTTTGTGTACCTTCTGCATATTCTCCACCTATGCTTGCATGCAGACGGAGGTCGGGCAGGAAATGGAATTTATAGTCAACATCCACATTTCCAACAAAGTCGTTACTGTTTGCCTTGTCATTTTTAAGCTCCAGTGCAGCCAGCGGATTCTGGGGAGAATTCGGATTGGATGTATATTTCCAGTTCGGGTCGCTGAAGCCTGAGGTAGAATTTATATTCTGCCAGTAGCCGCCTGTAAACTGGTAAGGATCGTCGGTAGAATAAACCGGACGGGTAGGGTCGATAGCCAATGCTCCGCCGATAGCGGCGCCTGTGTCGGCGTAGCGGTTCTTACCATTCATGTATTTGGCATTGATGTTGAACTTCAAGTGATCGTCGAAGAATGAAGGAGCCAGATTCACAGAAGCGGTAAAGCGCTGGAAATTGGATGTTTTCACAATACCATTGTCATTTGTATAGCCTAAAGACACACGATAAGGCAGGTTCTTGAATCCTCCGTTGATAGAAACATGATGATCTGTGCTGACAGCAGTGCGGAATATCTGGTCCTGCCAGTCCGTATTGGCGGTACCCAGTTCAGCCGGCAGTTTATCACCCCACAATTGAGTGGCATAAGCACGATATTCATCTCCACTCAACACATCATACCGTTTTTGAGTCTTGGAGAAGGATACGGAACCATTATAGTTTATACTCGGAGCCTGTCCGTTCTTTCCTTTCTTAGTAGTGATAATGATCACACCATTGGATGCACGCGAACCGTAGATAGCAGTTGCGGAGGCGTCTTTCAGTACTGTAAGGGTTTCAATATCAGCAGGATTGACCATAGACAATCCGTTTGCCATACCTTTGATACCTTCGTTATCAATAGCCAGACCGTCAATGACAATCAACGGGTCGTTACTTGCATTCAAAGAGGAACCGCCACGAATTCGGATTTGTGCTCCACCTCCCGGTGTACCGTCATTTGATATAACGCTGACGCCGGCAATCTTTCCGGATAACATATCCTGCGCGTTTGTGGTAATACCTTTGCTCAGTTCATCGGGCTTGATAGCCATCACCGAACCGGTCATATCGTTCTTTTTCACCTGACCATAGCCGATTACTACTACTTCGTCCAGTATTTCCGTATCATCTTTCAGTATTACATTCATTTGCGCAGCAGCAGGAAGTTCCTTCTGTTGGTATCCGATGAATGAAACAACAATTATGTCGCCTTGCCTGGCAGACAACTGGAAGTTGCCATCAAAATCGGTAATTGTTCCGGTGGTAGTGCCTTTCACCACAACATTGGCGCCGATAACCGGTTCGCCCGTTGCGTCTTTTACCATTCCTTTGACGGTTATTTGCTGAGCAAATGCGCCAACGGACAAGAATATTCCAGCTATTAGCATAAGCAGGACCTTTAACATAAAGTTTCCTTTTTTCATGTTTCTGTATTTAAAGTTAATTTGTAAATTCTCTTATCATTCTCTCTTAAAAAATACCTATTGAAAACCTTTTCTTCGTCTTAATACCTAGCGTTTGAAAACACTCTGTTCTATCGAATTGTAATTTCTCTGTCTTTCAATCTCTTTCTCTTTATAATCTCTTCAAACCTTTTGCTTCAGATTTGTCTTTTACTTCTTTAATGCTGATTGCGTATCCGCCTCCGTTGACTGCGTGCAAATTCAATTTGCTCTTGTTGGTCAGAATACCTTTCTTGATGGTGTAAGCCTGTGGGTTTTCTTTCCAGTCGGCATCTTTGGCGTCAGCATAAACCGTAGCGACATATTGTTTGCCCGGAGTCAGGAAGTCGAATGCAAGCTTGGAGGTATGGCCGTTTTCACCCGCTGTGCAGCCTATGTACCAGTCGTCCGTGCCTTTTGCCTTGCGGGCAATTGTGATATATTCTCCCGGTTCTGCTTCCAGATAGTTTGTTTCGTCCCAGTCAAGGGCAACATCTTTGATGAATTGGAAAGCATCCATGAAGCGTTCGTAGTTCTCCGGAATGTCGGCAGCCATCTGCAAAGGACTGTACATCGTGACATATAATGCGAGCTGGCGTGCAATGGTAGAACGGACCTGAGAATTATTTGCCGGATTCATCTTGTTGCAATGAGTTTCGAAGATACCGGGAGTGTAGTCCATCGGACCACCGACCAGACGTGTGAAAGGCAGAATCGTTGTGTGATATACTTTATTGCCTCCGAATGATTCATACTCTGTTCCGCGGGCGGATTCGTTGCCGATCAGGTTAGGGTACGTACGGCAAATACCGGTTGGGCGGGTTGCTTCGTGTGCATTCACCATGATCTTGTAGTCAGCGGCTTTTTTTACTGCATACAAGTAGTGATTGTTCATCCATTGTCCGTAGTGATGTTCTCCGCGAGGAATGATGTTGCCTACGTATCCGCTCTTTACAGAGTTGTATCCATTGTCTGCCATAAATTGATAAGCTTTGTCCATGTGGCGTTCGTAGTTGCGTACAGAAGCGGAAGTCTCATGGTGCATCATCATTTTGACCCCTTTGCCGGCTGCATAGCGATGGATTTCCTTCACATCGAAATCGGGATAAGGAGTGACGAAATCAAATACATAGTCTTTGCTGTTGCCAAACCAGTCTTCCCAGCCTTCGTTCCAGCCTTCTACCAGTACAGCATCGAATCCGTGGGCTGCGGCAAAGTCGATATAACGTTTCACGTTAGCGGTGTTGGCAGAATGTTTGCCGTTCGGTTTTGTTTTGGAGTAATCTGTTTCACCTAGTTTTACGCTGGTCAGTTCGTCGGTGTAAGCCCATGAACCTTTTCCGGTAATCATGTCCCACCATACACCGATATATTTCACCGGTTTCACCCAAGAAGCGGCATCCGCTATCTTGCAGGGCTCATTCAGGTTGAGCGTGATACGGGAAGCCAGAATGTTGCGGGCGTCATCGCTTACGATAATTGTACGCCAGGGAGTGTTGCAGGGAGTTTGCATATATCCTTTGTCCCCTTTGGCATCCGGTGTCAACCATGATTCGAATATCATATTCTTGTCGTCCAGGTTGAGGTGCATACATGAGTAATCAACCAAGGCGGCTTCGTGAAGATTAATGTATAAGCCATCATCCGTTTTCATCATCAATGCGGTTTGTACACCTGTCTGTGAGAAAGGAGTCTGAGAAGAGTTCGGGGTGATTGCTTCTTTCATCAAGCCTCTGATTTCCGATAAGCGGGAAATGGTATAGTCATACTCCTGTGTATCATAGTCACCCGGTATCCAGTAAGCGATGTGGTCACCGTTCATGGCAAACTGAGAATGTTCTTCCTTGATAACAAAGTAATTCAGTGCCTTTTGCTGGGGAAATTCATAACGGAATCCCAGGCCGTCGTTGAACAGACGGAAACGGATAACGATGGAACGGTCATTCATGGGTTGATACAGGTTGACTGCCAGTTCGTTATAGTGATTGCGGATTTCTTTTTCTTCTCCCCACACCGGTTGCCAGGTTTCATCGAAGGTAGTCGTCTTGGCGTCCTTTATTTCGAAACCGTTATATAGGTTGGTCTTAGAATCAAGTTTGGTCAGGTCTCTGCGGTCTACCCAGTCGAAGTCGGTTCTGGTATTATCCTCTTTCTTCAATTCCAGTCCGAGGGTGCTGGGCTTGATCACCACCTTGTTTTTATATGTCAGTTCATACGTTGGAGCACCTTTTGCGTCCACTTGGAAGGTCATTACCAGATTGTTGTCCGGTGAGGTTAATTTCTGTTGTGCATTCGCAATGAATGAGATGCAAAGGAATGCGATGAGCGATAAAATCTTTCTCTTTTTCATTCTATTTATGGTATTAAATTATAAGCTAACTAATATTTTTACTCCGGTTTGTTCCGGATATTGCAAATATAGCAACCATCCCGGGACTTTGGGCTATCTAGAATAAAAATACAAGTTGGTATTAATGATAATATTTTGTTTTACAGATGTTTATCTTCTTTTTGTTTCCTGATAAATATAAGTCGAAGTGAACTTGTTTAAAAGGATAAAAGGTATATTCCGCGACTTGGGAGTGTTAATTCATTTCTTAATTCAACTTTTTTATCTGTCAATAAATCGAAAGCAGATGGAGCAGGAAGTACTTCCTGATAGGGAGTCAGGTCAATGGTCTGT
The DNA here is from genome assembly GCF_900106755.1 of Bacteroides faecis MAJ27. Taxonomy (GTDB): domain Bacteria; phylum Bacteroidota; class Bacteroidia; order Bacteroidales; family Bacteroidaceae; genus Bacteroides; species Bacteroides faecis. Next base: position 35,980 of record NZ_FNNN01000009.1, on the reverse strand, counting down.
TCCCGGTCGGTACCATTCAGGAAGACAACGACTGACTGATTACCGTATTTACGTTCGTAAACATAGATACCCTTATTCGGGGCGAAATGTTTCAGTTGTCCTTTGGCGATCACTTCATTTCCTTTTCTCCATTGGAGCAGCTTTTGCATAAAGGAGAAAGCTTCATTCTGTCGTGGAGTGCGGTTGGCTGCATCAAAGCAGTTCTTTGTGTCATTCTGCCAGCCTCCGGGGAAGTCACAGCGGAGCAGTCCGTCTCCGTTTGCTTTATCAGCTGCCATCAGGATTTCAGTTCCGTAATATATCTGCGGTATTCCACGGGTTGTCAGTAAGAATGTCAGGGCCTGTTTGTATCGGTCGAGATTTTTTGTGTCTGCTTCCGAACGGTAGAAGCGGGAAGTATCGTGATTATCGAGGAACGTCAGCAGGTTCATCGGGTGACTGAAAACAATGTCTTGTGACAGATATTCGTAGAGTCTGAAAAGTCCTCCGTTCCATTCGGTAGTCTCTTCGTCGAAAGCCTTGTTCATCTCTTCCATGAGCGGGAAATCCATCACAGTAGGGAGGTTGCTGTTCTTCGGATAAGCGAGTTTGCTGTCTTTTTGCCAGTAAGAGATAAGTACGTTGCTGCCCAGCCACGTTTCACCTACAATGTTGAATTTAGGATATTCTTCGTTGATTGCTTTGCACCAGCGTGCCATCATATCAAAATCAGCATAAGGATGCGTATCCTGACGGATACCGTTGATACCTGCGTATTCTATCCACCAGATACTGCTTTGTATCAAGTAAGTAGCAACATGGCGGTTGCGCTGGTTGAAGTCAGGCATGGTCAGAGTGAACCAACCGTCGATGGCTATTTTCTTTTCGTAATCGGAGGTATACGGGTCCATTTGAGTGGCAGTCTTAAAGCTGGTCTGCACGTAGTTGCCCTCGAAGTTGAACCAGTCTTTGGAAGGCATATCCTTGAACAGGTAATTGTCTGAACCGCAATGGTTGAAGATCATGTCCATCACCACTTTCAACCCCTTGGCATTGGCTGCCTGGGTAAGGTTACGGAACTCTTCGTTGCTGCCGAAACGGCGGTCTACCTGATAATAATCGGTAATGGCATACCCATGATAAGAACCTTCTTTCATGTCATTCTCCTGAATCGGGTTGAGCCATATGCTGGTGACGCCAAGGTCTGCTATGTAGTCCAGATGATTTTCTATTCCTTTTAAATCGCCTCCGTGGCGTGCGAAAGGCTCGTTGCGATCGACATTTCCTTCCAGCATTCCGGGAATGACGTCGTTGGAAGAATCACCATTGGCAAAACGGTCCGGCATGATGAGATAAAGTACATCACTCGAATCGAAACCTTCAACTGCCGAAGCATCCGGTCTGCGCTGTTTAAGCTCGTAGGGGATTTTAGTCTGCTTCTTGCCTTGTGTCAGGATGATGTCAAAGTTTTGTGGGACAGCCTTTGAAAGGTCTAAATATAAAACCAGATAATTCGGATTTTCCTGCTTCACCACTTCTTGCAGCGTAATGTCACCGGAAGAAAGACTGACGTCTGCGGATGATATGCGATCACCATATAATAGTATTTGTAATTCGGGATTTTTCATGCCTGCCCACCAAAAGGCAGGAGCTACTTTCTTTATAGCGTTTGCCGCAAATACCTGATGAAAACCGGGTAATAATAATAGTAAGATAGTGAATAATAAATTCCTTTTCATGGTAACTAGATTTTTAAAATTTGTTCGGGAGAACCGATGATGCAAATGTAGGGGAATCGGGTATGCCGTACTGTAGCTAGAATAAAAATATAAATGCTCGTTTAGAATATATTGTTGATAATAAGCTGCTTATGATTCTTTGCACTATCGAAAAATACAAGTGAAAATGAAAATAGTTATGACGATATTTTTCGTTTTTATTACTATAATCATTATATTTGTATCATCTTTAAAAAAGTACCTTATGAGAAATCTAACCTGTTATCTTTTGTTTCTGCTTTTAGTTTCTCCTCTTTCTCTGTTTGCAAAGCATACGGACCTGAATAAGGCAGTTCTCAAAAAGCTGGATGATATTATAAGTAAGAAGGAGACTTATCAAATTCAGAGGGAAAAAGAAATAACCGATTTGAAAGTACAGCTTGCCCATTCTACCGATCCTGTGCGGAAATATGAGTTGTATGCGTCCCTCTTTGGTGCTTACCTGCATTATCAGGCGGATTCGGCGCTTCATTACATTAACCGTGAAATGGAGATACTGCCACAACTGAACCGTCCGGAGCTGGAAAATGAGATTATCATTAACCGTGCTACGGCGATGGGTGTGATGGGAATGTACATTGAAGCTATGGAACAATTGGCGAAGATCAATCCTAAAGAATTGAATGAATGGACCTTGTTGTCTTATTATCAGACGTATCGTGCCTGTTACGGATGGCTTGCCGATTATACAACGAATAAAAATGAAAAAGAAAAATACCTGAAAAAGACCGACTTGTACAGAGATTCCATTATTGCCGCCATGCCTCCGGAAGCAAACAAAACGATTGTTTTAGCGGAAAGATGCATCATGAATGGAAAGGCTGATACGGCTGTCGGCATGTTGAACGATGCACTGAAGGATATGGAAGACGAGCGTCAGAAAGTATATATCTATTATACTCTTTCTGAGGCATATAGCGTGAAAAAAGATGTTGAGAAAGAAGTCTACTATCTGATACTGACAGCTATTGCCGATCTGGAGTCTTCTGTCAGGGAGTATGCCTCATTACAGAAACTCGCACATTTGATGTACGAATTGGGGGATATTGACCGTGCTTACAAATATTTAAGTTGTTCGATGGAAGATGCCGTGGCGTGTAATGCCCGTCTGCGATTCATTGAAGTAACGGAGTTCTTCCCGATTATCGACAAGGCTTATAAACTGAAAGAAGAAAAAGAACGTGCCGTGTCCCGTGCCATGTTGATTAGTGTGAGTCTGCTGTCCCTGTTTCTTCTGATTGCTATCTTCTATCTGTATCGTTGGATGAAAAAGATATCTGTGATGCGACGGAATCTGAGTTTGGCCAACAAACAAATGTCTGTGGTAAACAAGGAGTTGGAGCAGACCGGAAAAATAAAGGAAGTATATATAGCCCGCTATCTGGACAGATGTGTTAATTATCTCGATAAGCTGGAAACATATCGTCGCTCCTTGGCTAAGCTTGCCATGTCATCACGCATAGACGACCTGTTTAAAGCAATCAAGTCCGAACAGTTCATCCGGGATGAACGCAATGAATTTTATAATGAATTTGATAAGTCTTTCCTTAAATTATTCCCCAACTTTATCACTTCTTTCAATAATCTGCTGGTAGAAGAGGCAAGAGTCTATCCTAAATCGGATGAACTGTTGACAACGGAACTTCGGATTTTTGCCCTTATTCGTCTGGGAGTGGTAGACAGCAACAAGATTGCTCATTTTCTGGGCTATTCTCTGGCAACAATCTATAATTACCGGAGTAGAATGCGCAATAAAGCTGTCGGAGATAAAGACCAGTTTGAACAAGATGTAATGAACCTATAGCTCCTTTTTCATAAGAAGCTTAGCGCTGTGTTGTGCCACGCCTTTGGCACAACCGTGCCATCGCATTGGCACAGTTGTGCCAGCACGGTGGCATAACTGTGCCAAAGGCGTGGCACTGTGTGTACAATGCAGAGAGTGCCAATTATCTACGGATGTCAGCCGTAAGACAATTGGCACTCTTTATTAGGAAAGGCAGATATTCTTATTTATATCCTGCCGCCTTTGCGATTCTTTTAGGGATTTCGGTATTGTCAATCTTTTCACCGAACAGTTGAGAACCGGCACCGATAGCAAATACCGGTACATAACCGGCAGAGTGACCGCCGCTTACCCAGCCTACCATCGATATCTGATCCATTACTTCTTTAGCGCGTGCTGCCATTGGTTCGCTCTTGGAGTACATGCTTTCGGCAAATACCACTTTATTTCTGACAAAGGATTGTTCAAACTCGTCACGCAGTTTCTTTTCCTGTTCCCAAGAAATAGGGAATTGTTTCCAGAAGCCCATTTCGTTGCCCAGGAATTCTTTCATGTCTTCCCAAGTCACCTTATTTCCTTTCGATTTTCTCAGCTCACTGATTTGCTTGGATAATCCGTCAGCGGAATGTTTCTGATATTGCAGCGCTTTCAGGTTCAACTCATATCTGCCTGTACCCAGTACGATACCACCGGTTTCGTGGTCGGCGGTAACAACGATCAAAGTTTCCTTCGGATGTTTCTTGTAAAACTCATAAGCTACTTTGATGGCGTCATCCATATCCTTCACTTCGTTGAATACAGTAGCGGCGTCATTGGCATGGCAGGCCCAGTCTATCTTTCCACCTTCTACCATCAGGAAGAAACCTTTGTTCTTGCCTTTGGTCAGGAAGTCGATAGCACTTTCTGTGATTTGAGCGAGAGTCAGATCATCGCTTTTACGGTCGATAGCGTAAGGCAGGCAAGAAGGGTCTTTGCCTTCTTCCTGTATCAGGATCATTTTGCCGGCATCCTTGCTTTTTGCTTTATAATCGTTGTAGCCACGTGCTACGGTGTAGCCTGCTTCTTCGAAAATAGGGAAGATGTTGGGAGCGTCTTTCCTGTCGTGCGTCTTGTCAGGTTTCAGGAAACCACCGCCTGCATAAAAGTCAAAGTTTGCTTTGGTCAGGTCAATGGCGATTTCATAATTCATATTACGGTCTGCCTGATGAGCATAGAAAGCGGCGGGAGTGGCATGGTCTACGCTGACGGAAGTAGTGACGCCTACTTTCTTTCCGGCCTTCTTCGCTTTTTCGGCTACAGTTTCAATCGGGTTCTTGTCTTCTCCTACGGAGATGGCGCTGTTGTAGGTCTTCTTGCCGGTTGCCAGTGCAGTACCTGCGGCTGCAGAGTCAGTTACAGAGTTGGTGGCAGAGAAAGTGGTTGCCATGGTAGCTACGGGGAATTGAGTGAACAGCAAAGGTTCAACGCCGATACGTCCGTTCTGTCGTTCTGCCTGATACATTTCCGTACCGTTTACCTGGTTGACTCCCATTCCATCGCCGATGAAATAGAATACATACTTTGCCTGACCGTTGGCTGCAACGGATATGAGGACAAAAAGTAGTGTGTAAATTAACTTTTTCATTCTTTTGTATCTTAATATTAGGGTTAGTGATGGACAAAGGTAATAAAAAACGGTGGAAGTGCCGAAGCAAATCCACCGTTTCTTTGTGTCATTTGTATGACATTTATGCTTTCACACGTCCTACGTAAGAACCGTCACGAGTGTCGATTTCAATTGTTTCGCCTTCGCTGATGAACAAAGGAACACGTACCGTCGCACCTGATTCTACTGTTGCAGGTTTCAGTGTGTTGGTAGCTGTATCACCTTTCATACCCGGTTCTGTATAAGTAACCTTCATCTGAACCTTGATCGGCATGTCTGCATAAAGTACAGTTTCGGTAGAAGCGTCAGAAACAACGTCCAGCACTGCACCTTCGAGCAGGAAATCTACACCGTTGATCAGGTCGTGAGCAATAGGGTGTTGGTCAAAAGTTTCCTGATTCATGAAGATATAGTCTTCTCCTTCTTTATACAGGAACTGGTACGGACGACGTTCTACACGTACATCTTCCAGCTTTTCACCGATGTTGAAACGGCGTTCGAGAACGTAACCGCTAACTACATCTTTCAGTTTAGTACGCATAAAAGTGTTACCTTTACCCGGTTTCACATGCAGGAATTCTATACAGAAATAGAGCTTTCCGTCCATACGGATACAAGTTCCGTTTTTGATGTCTTGAGCATTAATCATACTGCTGTTTTTCTTATTATATTATTGTTATTTAATTGTTTTCTTCGTAATTCGAGTGCAAAAGTAATCTAAATCGGTAAAAAACACAAAAACTTTTGAGCAAAAATGAGTTATCGCTTGGTTAATTTAAAAAAAGTCTCTATTTTTGCAGCCCGATTACGTAGAATAATAACATAAAAACAAGATACAGTAATGAAAAGAACATTTCAACCCTCTAACAGAAAGAGAAAAAACAAACACGGTTTCCGTGAGAGAATGGCATCGGCTAATGGTCGTAGAGTATTAGCTGCTCGCCGTGCGAAAGGCAGAAAGAAACTGACTGTTTCTGATGAGTACAACGGACAGAAGTGGTAATCATCACTCAGAAACAAAAAAGGCGGAGTTCAAAACTCCGCCTTTTTTGTTTGCTCTCGTTTCCATTAAAGTTGGTCATAACTTCCTTTTTATGGCAAAAAATACAGGATTCCCGGTGCAGTAGTTAAATAGTGTATTAAATAATGTTTAATGGAATTCCCTTTGTCACTTTTTAGCTTTCTTTGTCACAGATCATAGACGGAATATATGTGACGGACGGTTGTGTTCAGAGAATCCGGAAGCCGCATCTTAAGATATAAGGTTGTTGAAATCTATAAGAGTGGGGAATATAGTTGCAGCAATTGTGGTGATGATAGGTGTCCTTGCATTTATGCAGGGACATTTTCATTGCTCACTATTCCGAAATTCAACTAATTTGTAGTATCTTTGGCGCGGATTAACAGCAAAGCGTATGACAATCAAAGAATTCTTTTCTTTTAAAACAAATAAATATTTTTGGGTGAATATCGTTGTCATGATTGTGGCAGTGGTGCTGATCGTGTTTGGCGTGATGAAATGGCTGGATGTTTATACCCGTCACGGTGAAGCTGTGGTCGTTCCCGATGTAAAAGGGATGACAGTGGAAGAAGCTTCTAAAATGTTCCGCAATCATGGGTTGGTATGTGTCGTTTCCGATTCCAATTATGTGAAGAATAAGGCAGCGGGCATTGTGCTCGATGTCAATCCGGGAGCCGGACAAAAAGTAAAAGAAGGCCGTACCATTTATCTGACTATAAATACACTGAGCATCCCCTTGCGTGCTATTCCCGATGTAGCGGACAACAGTTCCCTGCGTCAGGCACAGGCGAAAGTGCTTGCTGCCGGATTCAAACTGACTGAGATTCAGCTGATGAACGGTGAGAAGGACTGGGTGTACGGTATCAAATATCAGGGACGTTCATTAGAAGCGGGAGATAAGGTACCTTTGGGAGCTGCATTGACTCTGATGGTAGGAAACGGAGAAAATGAACCGTTGGAAAGCGACTCTATAGAAAATGTTGAAGGAACAGAGGAACCTGCTGCATCAGAATCCCCTTCAAGTCAGGATGACAGCTGGTTTTAATTGATAAATAACGAAACAGACTCACATGATCGAGGAAGAACTTCCGGATGAACTGGAAAATGATTTGGATGACATAGAACCTGTCGGTGATGAATCTCAGCTTTACGAACATTTCCGGGTGGTCGTAGACAAAGGACAGGCAATGGTCAGAGTCGACAAATATCTGTTCGAACGTATTGTTAATGCTTCGCGCAACCGTATTCAGAAGGCTGCCGAAGATGGATTTGTCATGGCCAACGGTAAGCCGGTGAAGAGCAGCTATAAAGTAAAGCCGCTCGATGTCATTACCGTCATGATGGACCGCCCCCGTTACGAGAACGAGATTATTCCCGAAAATATTCCCCTTAATATCGTTTACGAAGATCAGTATGTAATGGTAGTGAACAAGCCTGCGGGACTGGTAGTACATCCGGGGCATGGAAACTATCACGGTACGCTTGTGAATGCACTGGCATGGCACATGAAAGATATTCCCGAATATGATGCCAATGACCCTCATGTCGGGCTTGTCCACCGCATAGATAAAGATACTTCCGGGCTGCTGGTAATCGCCAAGACACCCGACGCCAAGACTCATCTTGGAATACAATTCTTCAATAAGACGACCAAACGCAAATATCGTGCCCTTGTCTGGGGAAATGTGGAACAGGATGAAGGTACAATCGTAGGCAGCATCGCCCGCAATCCGAAAGACCGGATGCAGATGGCAGTCATGACCGACCCGGCAATGGGCAAACACGCGGTGACTCATTATCGGGTGTTGGAACGGCTGGGATACGTCACACTGGTAGAATGTATACTCGAAACAGGGCGTACTCATCAGATTCGTGTTCACATGAAACACATCGGGCATGTACTTTTCAACGACGCACGCTATGGCGGTGACGAAATACTGAAAGGTACCCACTTTAGTAAATACAAACAATTTGTAAATAATTGCTTTGACACTTGTCCCCGGCAGGCTCTGCATGCTATGACATTGGGGTTCGTACATCCCGTCACAGGCGAAGAGATGTACTTTACTTCCGAACTTCCGGATGACATGACCCAGCTTATCGAGAAGTGGCGAGGCTATATAAGTAACAGAGAAATAGAATGAAACGCACAATTGCTATCGTAGCCGGAGGTGATACCTCCGAATTTCATGTATCCCTGCGTAGTGCACAGGGAATATATTCCTTCATAGATAAGGAAAAGTATACATTGTATATTGTTGAGATGCAGGGAACCCGCTGGGAAGTCCAGCTGCCGGATGGTACAAAAACACCGGTAGACCGCAATGACTTCAGCTTTATGCTGGGTGCGGAAAAGATTAAGTTTGACTTTGCCTATATCACCATTCACGGTACTCCGGGTGAAGACGGTCGTCTTCAGGGATACTTTGATATGATGCACATTCCGTATTCCTGTTGCGGGGTGCTGGCTGCAGCGATCACCTATGATAAGTTTACCTGCAACCAATATCTGAAAGCCTTTGGTGTACGTATTGCGGAATCATTGCTGCTGCGTCAGGGACAATCGGTTTCCGATGAAGATGTAATGGAAAAGATCGGTTTGCCTTGTTTTATCAAGCCGAGCCTGGGAGGTTCGAGTTTTGGTGTAACAAAGGTTAAGACGAAAGAAGAAATACAACCGGCCATTGTTAAGGCATTTGAAGAAGCGCAGGAAGTGCTTGTTGAAGCATTTATGGAAGGGACGGAGCTAACCTGCGGTTGCTATAAAACCAAAGACAAGACGGTGATCTTCCCGCCTACGGAAGTAGTGACGCATAATGAGTTCTTTGATTATGATGCAAAATATAATGGTCAGGTAGACGAGATCACTCCCGCACGCATTTCGGACGAATTGACGAATCGTGTGCAAATGCTGACTTCGGCTATTTATGATATATTGGGCTGCTCCGGTATCATCCGTGTGGACTATATTGTGACTGCCGGCGAGAAGATCAATCTGCTGGAAGTGAACACGACTCCGGGGATGACCGCTACAAGCTTTATTCCCCAGCAAGTGCGTGCTGCCGGTCTGGATATAAAGGATGTGATGACTGATATAATAGAAAATAAATTTTAAGTATTAAGTATTAGGTAATAAGTATTAATTCCGGGTGGTTTACAGCGCAGCCTAATACTTTATACTTAATACCTGATACTTATTTATAAAATTCATAGCTTATGGCTACTACAGAGTTTGATGAGATTCGTCCTTACAATGATGAGGAACTTCCTCAAATCTTTGAGGAACTGATTGCTGACCCTGCTTTCCAAAAAGCAGCAACTGATGCAATACCGAATGTCCCTTTTGAACTTTTGGCGCAGAAGATACGCGCTTGCAAAAGCAAACTGGATTTTCAGGAAACATTCTGTTATGGTATTTTGTGGAAAATAGCTGCGGACCATACGGATGGGCTGACTCTGGATCATACGGCTTTACCGGATAAAAGCAAAGCTTATACGTATGTCTCCAATCATCGGGATATTATATTGGATTCGGGCTTCCTTTCCATCTTGCTGATTGATCAGGGGATGGATACGGTAGAGATAGCGATTGGAGACAATCTGCTGGTTTATCCATGGATCAAGAAGTTGGTACGTGTCAATAAATCTTTTATCGTGCAGCGGGCGCTGACCATGCGGCAGATGCTTGAATCTTCGGCAAGGATGTCCCGTTATATGCATTATACCATTAATGAGAAGAAACAGTCTATCTGGATTGCCCAGCGCGAAGGACGTGCCAAAGATTCGAATGACCGTACACAGGACAGTGTGCTGAAGATGCTGGCCATGGGTGGCGAAGGCGATTTAATCGATCGTTTGATGGAGATGAATATTGCGCCTCTTGCCATTTCATATGAATATGATCCCTGTGATTTTCTGAAGGCACAGGAGTTTCAGTTGAAAAGAGATATAGAAGGATACAAGAAAACGACTCAGGACGATTTGATCAGTATGCAGACCGGTCTTTTCGGATATAAAGGGAAAGTTCATTTTCAGACAGCTCCCTGTATCAACGACAAGTTGGAGCAGTTAGACCGTTCGTTGCCGAAACAGGAGCTGTTTTCCGGCATATCTGCTTGTATTGACCGGAGGATTCATGGTAACTACCGGATTTATTCGGGCAACTACGTTGCCTATGACTGGCTGAATAACACATCTGAGTTTGCTGACCATTACACATCCGAGGAGAAACAACGATTCGTTACCTATATTGAGCAACAACTGGGCAAAATAAAGATTCCGAATAAAGATGAAGACTTTTTGCGCGGAAAATTGTTATTAATGTATGCCAATCCACTGGTAAACTATTTAGCTGCTTGCCAATGAATAAAGTAAAGTTACATACAGTCTGGCTTTTGGGAATGCTTTTCCTGATGACTGCCTGCGGGGATGATGAAGATTACTATTATCCTCCTGTGAAGTTGGAGTTTGTTACAGTGAAAGCTGGAGCGGATGGACTGATAAAGAGTCTGCTTCCTGATAAGGGAAAGTTGCTGACTGTTTCGAAGGACCGTACCGGTTCAAGCATTTCTCCGAACACAGCCAGACGTGTGATAAGTAACTATGAAGTAAATTCGGATGATGCTACTGCTGTCATTTACTCTTTGCAGTCGGTAGTGGCCCCGGAGCCTAAAGAAGCTACCGATCCGGCTTTTGAGGGAGGACTGAAGTACGATCCGGTTGACGTGACCAGTATCTGGATGGGACGTGACTATTTGAATATGATCTTGAATGTGAAGATTGATATCAATAGTGGTAAACAGCATGTTTTTGGGATGGTCGAAGAGAGCGTTGAGTCAGAGGGGGATGAGAAAGTCGTTACTTTGTCTCTGTTCCACAACGCAAATGGGGATGAGGAGATTTACAATCGTCGCGCCTATGTCTCTGTTCCTCTGACGAAATATGTGGATGAAGAGAATCCGCATCAGACAATCAGAATAAAATTCAAATATCATACCACAGATACAAGTGGTACGGTAGTAGAGTCAAAAAAGTATTGTAATCCGGGATTTGAATATATTCCGGATGAGAATTGAATAATGTAGTGTATATGTTTAAAATGAATCAATTAGTCGTGGGGTTATTTTTATTTCTCTCTTCTCTTTTCTCCTGTCAGCAGAAAGGAGATTTTAAAACGGTGAATGTAGATGAGTTCGATTCTTTCATTCAGGATGAAGAAGTGCAGCGTCTGGATGTCCGTACACTGGCTGAATATTCAGAAGGACATATTGCCAGAACGATCAATATTAATGTGATGGATGACTCTTTTGCTTCAATGGCGGATTCGTTATTGCAAAAGAGCAAACCGGTAGCTCTGTATTGCCGTAGTGGTAAACGAAGCAAGAAAGCTGCTGCGATTCTTAGTGAAAAAGGGTATAAGGTTATAGAGCTTGGCAAAGGATTCAATGCCTGGCAGGCAGCCGGAAAAGAAATAGAACACTAAAAGACCGTTCTCATCATTATGAAAAAAACAGCTCACTGTAATAGGGGGTGTTTTCTCTCATAATGATGAGAACGGTCTTTAGTACTTTTATAGCCCTTCAATCAATCTCTTCAAAACTACCGTAGCCGATATTTCACGGTTGGCAGCTTCAGGAATAACAATAGACTGAGGACTTTCAATCACATCGTCTGTAACAATCATATTTCTACGGACAGGCAGGCAGTGCATAAAGAATGCATTGTTGGTTACTGCCATCTGGCGGTCGCTGACTGTCCACTCGCGGTCTTTGCTTAATATCTGCCCGTAGTTGTCTCCTGCATAAGCAGCCCAGTTCTTGGCATATATAAAGTCTGCTCCTTCGAAAGCTTTCATCTGGTCATACTCTACCTTGGCATTTCCTACAAATTGCGGAGCTAACTCATATCCTTTCGGATGGGTGATCACGAAATCGTAATCAGTGGCATTCATCCATTCGGCAAAAGAATTGGGAACAGCCTGTGGCAATGGACGGGGATGCGGAGCCCAAGTCATGACGACTTTAGGGCGTGCGGTCTTTTTGTATTCTTCAATGGTAATCAAATCGGCAAAACTTTGCAGCGGATGCCGCGTAGCTGCTTCCATAGAGAATACCGGACGTCCGGAATATTGAATAAACTGATTGAGGATGGTCTCTTGATAGTCAAACTCACGATCTTCGAAACGGGCAAAGGAGCGTACTCCGATGATATCGCAATAACAGCCCATCACGGGAATGGCTTCCAGCAGGTGCTCCGGTTTGTCACCGTCCATGATGACGCCACGTTCTGTTTCCAGCTTCCAGGCGCCTTGGTTGATGTCTAGGACCATCACATTCATTCCCAAATTAATAGCAGCTTTCTGTGTGCTAAGACGAGTACGAAGACTGGAGTTGAAGAAGATCATCATCAATGTCTTGTTTCGTCCCAATTCTACATATTTGAAGCGGTCCTTTTTAATTTCAAATGCTTCTGCAAGGGCTGATTTTAAATCGCCGATGTCCTGTACACAAGTAAATTTCTTCATTTTATCTATCATTAATCGTTATTATCCAATCTGTTGTTTACGGTTTATCAACCCTGATTCATGTCTTATGCCCTGTGGTCACCGTTTTGTTTTACCATCTGGTTTGCCCGTCTCCTTCAATCACCCATTTGTAGGAAGTGATTTCTTCCAGTCCCATCGGACCACGGGCATGCAGCTTTTGGGTACTGATGCCGATTTCAGCACCTAAACCAAACTGGGCGCCATCTGTGAAGGCGGTAGAAACATTGGTGTATACACAGGCTGCATCTACTATCTTAGTGAACAAGGCCGCACGTTCTTTGTTTTCAGTGATGATACATTCGCTGTGTTTTGAACTGTTTTCTTGTATATGTCCCAATGCGTCTTCAAAGCTTTTCACAGTCTTGACGGCCATTTTATAATCCAGGAACTCGGTTCCGAAGCTTTCTGTAGTGGCAGGTACCAGTAATTCTGCGGGATAATACCCCTCCAGTGCCCGGTAAGCCTGGGCATCTGCATAGACGATTACATTGCTTTCTTTCAGTTTATCGCAGAGTGCCGGCAGGTCAGTCAGGCGTTTTTCGTGGATAATGGTACAATCCAACGCATTGCAGACACTGACACGACGTGTTTTGGCATTATGGATAATGTCGGCTCCTTTTGTTGTGTCACCAAACTCGTCAAAATAAGTATGACATATACCTGCTCCTGTTTCAATCACAGGAATCCGCGCATTCTCGCGTACAAAGTTTATCAGATTGCTGCTTCCTCTCGGAATGATGAGGTCAACAAATCCTACTGCATTCAGCAAAGCGGCAGTGGCTTCCCTGTCGGCAGGGAGTAGTTCTACTATATGCGGATTGACGTTGAACTTCTTCAGCACTTTATGAATAATGCTGATGATGGCACGATTAGAATCGTCTGCATCGCTTCCACCTTTCAGGATGCAGGCATTGCCACTCTTCAGGCAAAGGGAGAATACGTCGAAACTAACGTTCGGGCGAGCCTCATAGATAATGCCTATGACTCCAAAAGGTACGCTGATCTTTGTCAGCTTCATTCCGTTCGGACGAGTTGTTTCTTTCAGGATTCTTCCTAAAGGAGAAGGAAGGGTTGCTACATTACGTGTATCGTCAGCGATACCTTTCAGTCTCTCTGCCGTAAGTTTCAACCGGTCGTATTTCGGATTACTTTGATCCATCCGTGCCAGGTCCTTCTCATTCTCTGAAAGAATGAAGGCTGTTTCGGCAATGGTAGCATCCGCTACCGCATTCAGTATCTGATTGATGATATCATCACTCAGTAAAGCCAGTTCACGACTGGCAGCTTGTACGGCAGCGAAGGTTTCGTTTAAATTTGTAGTCATTTGCTCCTTTTTTACGTTAAATAGAAAGATGAACAGTGCAAATATAGCGAATGATGGGCACAAAGCCCGTTGAAAAATGAAATAAATCTACTCGATGTATAGGTAGTCATAGTGTACTACCGGCTTTTTACCGTGCTTGCCCATGGCTTCCCGTGCTTGTTTGGAATCACAGTTTGCCTTTCCTACACCGACCTGATTTCCCTGGAAGTCCATGATGCGGACTATTTCATCTTTTTCGAATTCGCCTTCAATATGTGTAATTCCAATCGGGAGGATACTTGCAGCCTTCTCCGAATTTAATATATCAGTGGCACATTCATTGATGTGAATTTCGCCTTTGGCAAAACCTTCGCTATGGGCAATCCATTTCTTTACGCTGGACACTGGTTCATTCGAAGGAATAAAACGGGTACAAATCGTTTCTTCCGGGTGTTGCAGCAGATCTACCAGAATATTGTCCCTCTTGCCATTGGCTATAATGACTGTAATGCCTTCATCTGCTACTTTTCGGGCTATATTTGTTTTTGTCAGCATACCTCCGCGACCGAAACTGGATTTGGAAGCCTGGATATAACTGGACAGGTCTTTGCCATGTTCAATCTCGCGAATGACCGATGATTCCGGATCTGCAGGAGAACCATTGTAAATCCCGTCTATGTTGCTGAGGATGATCAGCGCTTGTGCATCCATCATAGAAGCGATGAGGCCCGACAACTCATCATTGTCTGTAAACATAAGCTCGCTGACAGAAATCGTATCATTCTCGTTGACAATAGGGATCACTCCGTTTTCCAGCATCACTGTCATGCAATTCTTCTGGTTCAGATAATGGCGGCGGGTACTGAAGTTTTCTTTGGTAGTCAGTACTTGTCCTACCGGAATCCCGTGCTCGCGGAAAAGTTCATAGTAGCGGTTTATCAGTTTAGCCTGCCCTACTGCAGAGAATAATTGACGTTGATCTACACTGTCGAGCTTTTTCTGCGGGTGTATCTCACTGCGTCCTGAAGCGACGGCTCCTGAAGATATGAGGATAATCTCTACTCCGGATTTGTCTAACTCTGCAATCTGATCGACGAGTGCCGACATGCGTGTGACGTCTAATGTACCGTCGCGACGTGCCAATACGTTACTACCTACTTTTACTGCTATTCGTGTAAATTCCTGTTCCATTTTTACTAACGATTTGAAAGCACAAATATAGAGCTTTTTGTCGATATGTTACAAAAACAGGCTGAAAAGAATTATCTTTGCAGCCTGATAGATAAAAGAAAAACAATGAAACATACCAATCCTCAAGTAGAACAGATGACCTCCTTCATTGTGATGGATGTGTTGGAACGAGCTAATGAATTACAAAAACAAGGCATTGACGTTGTCCACCTGGAAGTGGGTGAACCGGACTTTGATGTACCGTCTTGTGTGGCAGAAGCCGCCAAGGCTGCTTATGATCAACATCTTACACACTATACCCATTCATTGGGCGATCCGGAACTACGCGGGGAGATAGCCGCATTTTATCAACGTGAATATGGAGTGGTCGTTGATCCGGACTGTATCGTGGTCACTTCCGGCTCTTCTCCGTCTATTCTTCTGGTGCTGATGTTGCTTTGCAATTCGGATAGTGAGGTGATACTTTCTAATCCGGGTTATGCTTGTTATCGCAATTTTGTGCTGGCTGCCCAGGCAAAACCTGTTCTGGTGCCTTTGTCAGAGGAGAACGGACTGCAATATGATATAGAAGCGATCCGTAAATGTGTGACTCCGCATACAGCGGCTATCTTTATTAATTCGCCGATGAATCCGACGGGAATGTTGTTGGATGAAAGCTTTCTGAAAGAGGTTGCCTCATTGGGTGTCCCCATTATTTCTGATGAAATTTATCATGGACTTGTCTATGAAGGGCGCGCGCATAGTATTCTTGAATATACTGATAAGGCTTTTGTCTTGAATGGATTCTCCAAACGATTCGCAATGACAGGACTGCGTTTAGGTTATCTGATCGCACCGAAATCCTGTATGCGTTCTTTGCAGAAGTTGCAGCAGAACCTGTTTATCTGTGCGTCCAGCATAGCACAGCAAGCCGGAATAGCGGCATTACGGCAGGCAGATACGGATGTGGAACGGATGAAACACATCTATGACGAACGTCGCCGGTATATGATTACCCGGCTTCGGGAAATGGGATTTAAAATAAAAGTAGAGCCTCAGGGAGCTTTTTATATCTTTGCCGACGCACGCAAATTCACTGCCGACTCTTATCGTTTCGCATTCGATGTGCTCGAAAATGCGCATGTCGGTATTACTCCCGGTATTGATTTTGGAACGGGAGGTGAAGGATATGTACGTTTCTCCTATGCGAACTCTCTGGAGAATATCCAGACAGGATTGGATCGCATCAGTCAGTATCTTTCTCGTTGCGGCTTCTGATTAATTCAGTAGCTGCTTCGTACTCCTCTTCAGTGACGAGAATGGATACGGCGGGAGCAATATAAGGAGCTAATGTCCCCATAATGCCATCCTTGATGACACAACGGATATTATTGCTTTCCAATAATCCTTTGATGATTTCTGCTTCCCATGGAGAGCCTGAGAATACTTCTACGGATCTGCTATAATCTTCTTCTTTCATAATTGTGTGGCATTAGAGGTTTGTTTATTTACAAATATAACAAAAAAGAGGGACAAATGGTTATTCTTTTCTGAATTTATTCAAGAGAAATTCGTTTCACGCTGATCTGCTCCTTCAGGAAGGTAGAGGCAGATTCGGTGAATTTCTCTTCCGCTTCTGTTGTATAAAACAAACAATTCCCGTTACGGGTGCATTTAGCGTCCATTTCCGGGTGTCTGTGCAGATAATCTTTTAGGCTTTCGGCTACATATTCCCCCTGAGCAATGACGCGGATACCGTCCGGAGTATATTCCCGTATTTTAGGGAATAAGATGGGATAGTGTGTACAGCCCAGAATCATCGTGTCGATCAGAGGATCTTCAGATAGTAGCTGGTCAATATATTTCTTGATGAAATAATCTGCACCTTCGTTTTGTGACTCATTATTCTCAACCAGTGCCACCCACATCGGGCAAGCTATTCCGCTCACTTGAATTTCCGGAAATAATTTATGTATCTCCAATGGATAAGATTCGGATTTGATGGTACCTGATGTTGCCAGTATGCCGACATGCCGGTTCTGTGTAATATCTCCGATACATTCTACTGTGGGACGAATCACTCCCAGTACGCGACGGTCGGGATCAAGCTCCGGCAGATCATTCATCTGTATGCTGCGTAGTGCTTTGGCAGAAGCTGTATTGCATGCCAGTATCACTAGATGGCAACCCATCTCAAATAGTTTATTGACTGCTTGCAGGGTAAACTCATATACAATCTCAAAAGAACGGGTACCATAAGGAGCACGGGCATTATCTCCCAAATAGATATAGTCGTATTCCGGTAGCACTTCTCTTATTTTTTCGAGAATTGTCAGACCGCCGTATCCAGAATCAAAGACTCCGATAGGGCCGGGTATATGAGATAGTTGTTGCTTCATGATGAATGATAATTTATATACGCAAAGTTACATGAAAAAAGGGAAAGAGAAAGAAGCATGATCTTCTTTTCTCTTTCCCTTTCGTTA
This sequence comes from Bacteroides faecis MAJ27, assembly GCF_900106755.1. Classification (GTDB taxonomy): domain Bacteria; phylum Bacteroidota; class Bacteroidia; order Bacteroidales; family Bacteroidaceae; genus Bacteroides; species Bacteroides faecis. The sequence goes on along the minus strand of NZ_FNNN01000009.1, from coordinate 18,271 downwards.
TTTCTTTCGCTTATAGCTTTTTATTTAATGCCAAGCTGCGTTTTTACTTTTGGAGTCAGATTGATACTTTGTGACTCATTTACATAAGCAACCGGAGTTCTTGCAAGGTCGAAGATGTAAATCACGCCTTCAGCAGCACCTACAGCTTTGATTGCATCGTCCAACTTTTTGTAGATAGGAGCCATAGCATCAGCTTGTGCTTTCTGCATCTGCTGTTGAGCTTCCTGTTGGAACTGCTCTTGTCTTTGCATCATATCCTGCAGTTCTTTTTGTCTTCTCTCAGCAATATTAGCAGGAAGAGAGTCCTTAGCGATAGCTTGCTGGAATTCCTGATATTTCTTGTTGAATTCTTCCTGAGTTCTTTGTAATTCGCTGGTCAGTTGTTTGTCTAATGCTTCGATGTCAGATTGTGCCTTAGCAAATTCAGGCATTGCAGAAACAATCTCCTGAGCATTAATATGACCGAATTTCAGATTTTGTGCAAATACACCCATTGGGAGTGCAAGCAACAATACAAGTGCAATTTTTTTTAGCATAGTTCTATAATTTATTTGAATGATTTTTAGTTATTTTCGATGCAAATGTATGAAATTAATTTGAATATCCTAATTTTCTCAGCACTTCATCGCTAATATCAATACGAGGATTGGCAAAAATGATGCCTGCAGCGGATGCTCTGTCAAGTACAAGATCATATCCGTGTAGTTGAGACAGTTCTTTTACAGCGGCATATATTTCATCCTGAATCGGATTAATTAGCTTTTCCTGCATCTTAGCCAGTTCGCCTTCCGGACCGAAGTATGTACGCTTCAGTTCGGCAGCGGATTTCTCTTTCGCTACAATCTCATCTTCTTTCTTAGTCTTTTGAGCCGCAGAAAGAGTAGAGGACTGGGCCTGGTAGTCCTGGAACATCTTCTGTGCTTCCTTGGCAATAGCTTCTACTTCACCTTGATATTTCTTCGTAGCTTGTTGCAATTGCTCATTAGCGCTTTGATAGGCCGGAATATTTTTCAGAATATACTCCGTATCGATCAATGCAAATTTTTGTGCACTAGCTGCCATACTGATGGCAAACAGTAACATAATGGATAGAATAGACTTTCTCATAATGTTCAGTTTATAAGTATAATATAATTATTTGTGTTTGAGATTCCTAGAAATCTCAAACACAAATATACATGATTTTAATTAATAGCGCTTCAATTATATCTGTTTTTTAAAATTTATCATTCCATCTGGTATCATTTTCACCCGATATTGTTTGAGAAATTGTTCCAACGATTGTTATTAGCCATTGACGTTGACGTTCTGGTACATTATTGGGCACAATTCTTGCAACAGGAATTTCTATATTCCATTGTCTTCTAGTAAATGTTCGTTTTCCAATATCCCAAAATGCAAAATTTGAACCACCACTTGATGCAGCTACACTACATCTCAAGTCCATGGTTATATCTCTTGGTTCACTAGCTTCTTTCCAACTACCACGACCTCTGTATTCAAGTTTAACCATAAAACCAAGAACTTGTGCTACATAATCATTTACTCTGGTTGTATATGATTTAAGTTCATGTACATAATTAAATTTATATTTGGAAGATGCACGTCTAAAATTATACTGATGGCTGAACCCTATGCCATTATAGCCTAAATATCCACCTTCTCTTGTTTGTACTTTACATTCTACAGGAGAAGCATCCGTTTCACCGCATAGAATGGGAGTTGAGATCTTTTTATTATTGATTTCTACTAAATATAGCTTTCCATTATCATATTTTAGTATAGAATCGTTTATAGCTACTTCGAGATCTTTATTGAAAAGTGCTTGGAATGCTTTAGGCATAGATAACATTATCGTATCTGTACATAAGTCGGCATTTTTCAAAAGAGAATTGGAGGTTTTAGAAGTAGTCCATGCTAGTTGTTCATCATAATCTTTGATAAACAAAGAATCATAACATTCAAAAAAATGCTTTGTACTATTGAAATGTATGATATTGTAATCTTGGGATTTCAATAGTACATTTTCATTTTTATTGGTCCCTATTTCTGTTTTAGAATCATTGAATTCTTCTTGCGCACAAGCAGATAATAGAGCAATTGCTCCTAATAATAAATAGTTTGTTTTCATAATAATTAGTTTTGAATGTGGTTATATATTAAAATCATGTTTTTGTTAGAATTCTTGTCCTAAAATAAAGTGGAACTGGCTACCGCCGTATTCCTTACTACCGAAAATCTTATCGAAACCATAACCCCAATCGATCCCCATCATACCAATCATCGGCAAGAAAATACGAACGCCGACACCGGCAGAACGTTTCAAGTCGAACGGATTGAATTTAGAGATATCATGCCATGCGTTACCTGCTTCTAGGAAACCTAACACATAAATGTTGGTACTTGTTTCCAGCATCAACGGATATCTTAATTCGATACCAAGGCGTGCATAAGCATATCCTTCTTTTCCGTATGGTGTCAATGAGCTGTTTTCGTAACCACGCAAAGCAATACTTTCTGTAGCGTAGCTGGAGTAACCAGTCATACCGTCACCACCTACGTCGAATGTACCGAACGGTGATTTCTTATATTTGTTGTAATGACCTAACAAACCGAATTCCGTACGTGTCATCAATACCAGACACTTAGGATGTGCTATATAGTCCATCAACGGAGTATATGTTTTGGCTTTAAATTTCCATTTGTGGTACTCAACCCATCTATGAAGTTTGTTCATGTTGTCTTGAGTAATGCGTTCATTGTCCGCATCATAGAAATAGCCTTTATAGTCTTTACCATCAAACAATGAGTACGGCGGTGTGAACTGCACTGACAGCGAGAAGTCCGAACCTGTACGCGGGAAGATCGGGTTGTCAATAGAGTTACGGGCCAAAGTCAATGAAATGCTAAGGTCATTACATTTACCGTTGGTTACCGGGAAGTACTGCCAGTCTTTCAGATTGTAGCGTTGGTAAGCCAATTCTGCAGACAATGTAAAGTAGTCATCCGGCCATTTCAGACGTTTACCCCAACCTAGAGAAAGTCCCCACATTTTAATAGATTTATCCGGGTCGTAATAGTTCTCATAGTTGTTGTAGTTACCGTAGTTGTATGAGCCATAGCCACCATAGCCTGCATAATAACTGTTGTAATAGTTGTTGAAATAGCTGGAGTTATAGTAGCGGCTGCTGATGTCAGTCTGTACTGAGAAGAAAGCCGATACAGAGAGTGAGTTCGGGCGTTTTCCACCAAACCAAGGATCAAAGAATGAGATACTATATGATTGATAGTATTTAGCATTCGTCTGACCGCTGATGGTCAATGTCTGTCCATCACCTTGTGGCAGGATACCACGATAGTTTTCACCCGGGCGCAGCAAGTTGGCAACAGAGAAGTTCGTAAACTTCAGACTCAGTTTACCGATGATACCTGTTTGTCCCCAACCGGCAGAGAATTCTACCTGGTCATTGGCTTTGGATGTCAAAGGCAGACCTATATCAACGGTTCCGTTAATCGGGTCCGGCTGAATATCCGGTTGCAGTTTTTCAGGGTCGAAGTGTCCCATCTGCTGGATTTCACGTAAAGAACGCATCAGGTCATCTTTGCTGAACAATTGTCCCGGACGAATACGAAGTTCACGACGAACTACATTTTCATACAGACGGTCGTTACCGCTGATGTTGATCTTATTGATAGTAGCCTGACGACCTTCATAGATTCTCATTTCGAGGTCAATGGAGTCACCGACAATATTTACTTCTACCGGATCAAGATTGTAGAACAAATAACCGTTATTATAGTATAAGTTACCGATTGCATCGTCATCTGTAGAAGTACGTTCGCTCAATAACTTCTGGTTATAAACATCACCCTTCTTCATGCGGAGCAAGAAGTTCAGCTGTTCAGACGGATACAGTGTGTTACCTACCCATGTCACATTACGGAGGTAATACTTCTGACCTTCGTCTATATCCATAAATACGTCTACTGTCTTTTCATCGTATTGCGCTATACTGTCTTTTACGATCATAGCATCACGATATCCCAGCTCGTTGTATTTATCTATGATCAGCTGCTTGTCTGCTTCAAAGTTCTCCGGCACAAATTTCTTGGTACGGAACAAGTTCAGAAGTTTACCTTTTTCATTGGTTTTTTTCATTACCTTCTTCAGCTTGGATGTTTTGATTGCAGAGTTTCCGGTAATATGGATAGCATGTACCTTAATCTTTTCCTTCTTATCGATATCGATATCCACAATCACCTGATTCTCGTTCGCAGGATCGTCTTTTTGTGAGATAATCACTTCTGCATTCTTAAAACCTTTATCGTCGAAATAACGTTTGATTAATGTCTTGGCGCGGTCAACGGTGTTCGGAGTGATCTGCATACCTTTTACCATACCCAATTTACCTTCCAGGTCGGTACGTTCTGACTTTTTCACACCATGGTAGCGTACGTCCGCAATACGGGGGCGTTGCGTCAGGCTTATTTTTAACCAGATTTTGTTACCTTCCACCTTTTCGGCAGTGATCTGTACGTTAGAGAATAAACCATGTTTCCAGTAGCGCTTGATTGCTCCGGTAATCTCATCACCCGGCACGGTGATAGTTTGTCCTACTGACAGACCGGACAGACCAATTAATACATAGTCTTCATAATTCTTTACGCCTTCTACCTTAATGTCTGCTATCTCATACTTTTTGGGTGTTCCGGAGTATAAGATAACTGGTTTAGAGTCTTCGTCGGTGTCGGCATTTTGCGCAGTGCCTGTAACTGCAAAGCAGAACAGGCAGATAAACGTTACGAATATAAAGGAAATACGATAATGCATTTATGTTATAATTTGATGTTTCGGATTATGTTAGCTGATTTGTTCACTTGTTTTGCCGAATCGGCGCTCCCTTTGCTGATACTCATAAATGGCTTTGCAGAGTTCTTCTTTGTCGAAGTCCGGCCAAAACGTATCACAAAAATAAAGCTCCGAATAAGCACACTGCCATAACAGGTAGTTACTTAGCCGGATTTCTCCTCCCGTGCGGATCAGTAAATCCGGATCGGGCATAAAGTTTGTGGTCAGATGAGTAGTAATGCATTCATCTGTTATTTGTTCGGGAGAAATTTCTCCCGTTTTCGCTTTCTGTGCAATCTGTCGAACAGCTTCAGTAATCTCCCAGCGGGAAGAATAGCTGAGTGCCAGTACCAGACATGTCCCTGTATTATTCGCAGTGTGTGCTATACATGATGATAGTCCTTTCTGTACATCCACAGGTAATTTCTCTATATCGCCAATGATGCGGAAACGAATATTATTCTTCATCAGAGTTTCCTCTTCGATAGAGTCCAGTAATAGGTTCATCAAAGCTGCTACCTCTTCCTGCGGACGATTCCAGTTCTCAGTGGAGAAGGTATATAAAGTCAGATATTTAACCCCCAGGCGTGCAGCATCTTCGATAATTTTATGTACCGTTTCTGCACCTGCCTGATGACCGTAAGTTCGTTCTTTTCCCCGTTGCTTGGCCCATCTCCCATTCCCATCCATGATGATGGCTATATGCTGGGGAATCCGATTTTTGTCTATTTTCTCTATATAGGACATGTTTTGATTATAAGGTTCGTATTTAACTACTTCTTATTGTATTAGGAATCCGAGTTTATTAACTCTACCACGCCAGATCTTGTCGATACCTTTACCGCCTACCATCCATATATAATGGTTTCTGTCAACTACCATTGTGTAGTTTACTTCTTTTCCCTTGAAGCTGTATTCGGAATAAGGATATTGTGTCACTCCTCCTTCAAGTTTGACCGGAGGAAGAATCCCGGGAAGCATAAACATTCTGTCTACACCTTTCCAAACAAGCAGTGTTGGAGATGTATAGAACTTCTGGAATCCTTTCGCATCATCTTTATTCTCTTTTCCACAAATGTAGAATGCGTCATTATAATGTATAATAGATGGATCTACCAGCTTTGGACAATTATTATTTGATGGAATTTCCATCGGAATCCAAGCTTTACCATCTTCTGAAGCCCAAACAACTGTAGCTGTGTCATTGTCTAAACCGTCTGCAGTATTACCTACTACTATAGCATTCAATGTTCCGCTCTCAGTTGCGTATACATCAGCTGACAGATTGTTGACAGGGAATTCTGCAGGCACTATCTCCTCGCCTGTTGTGATATTCCATTCATTCTCAGTCTTTTCTGCAAAACTAAAGTATTTCTGTCCATTCTTCTCAACTATGCTTGCAATACCGTTAATCTTTTTATGATTACTACCATCATTGTCTGAGAAACTGGTAATCAAATTGCTAACAGTCGCTCCACTAGGGGTGAGGACAGCATCTTCGGCCCACATCAGACCATCTGCGGAATTATATACCTTATTATTGGCAAGTAAGTATAACTTTTCATCGAAGCGAATAATAGACGTAACATCAGCACCTTCAGGAAGGGTGGCATTCTTCAACTCCCAATTTTGCCCATAGTTTAAACGATCAGTAGGAGAACCTGCCGGTATCGTTGTACTATATACTTTATCACTATTTTGGGTGAACAGTAATATGTTGTCACCTAATGTTACTATCTTTTGTTTTTGTTCGGTAATTCCTGCTGGGTTCGCAGCTATCGGTTCTTTTCCCCAGCTAAGTGAATCGGGTACCATACGGTGCATGCGTACACTTACTCTGTATTCATTCTGTGTCTGCATATCCGGTGCCCATACCTTTAGTACCAGATATTTCCCTTCTTCGGGAGCATTTACATATTTGAGCAGATCAATAGAGTCATTTATATTAATGATTGAGTCCTGATCACTCTGATCTTTCATCGTCACGATTCCGGATGCTGTTGTCAGCGTCTTGATCAGAATCTTATTAATGATCGTGTCAGCATTGACAGGCAGTGAATCCACATTGTATATTAAACGACTAATTTGGTCAATTGTGAATTTATAGTTTACCCCGTAACCTATAGTGTCAAGTTCAAACGCATGTATAGTCGCATCCGGACTATAATTGACGTCGTTATCATTGTCAAGGCATGACGTAATAACGAATGACACCATGAAAAAACTCGCAATGATTGATAAAAACTTTATTCTCATTTGAAAGATTGTGTTTATTTACAAGTTGCAAAAATAGGAACATTTTTTCCGATATAGAACATTAAGGGGAAGTTTTATATAAAATTATAGATAATAACGCTGTTTTTATCGACGTAGAACCCCTTGAATAGAACTATTTTAGCCATCTTCCGAAAACATACCGCCAAATCTGTCTGTCGAAGTGTTCTTCTGTCGAATAACTAAAATTATCGCTTATTTCAGGTGCTTTAACACCGGAATTCAGCTTGCACGGACATTTCTCAATATATACTTCATCCCATAGTTCGGTGTCGATGAATGATTGGAGCAATTGACTTCCTCCTTCTACCAGTAAGGACTGTATTTTTTGTTGATATAACACTTCCATGATTTGAGGCAAAACATCTTGGGTGAAGTCAATCGTCTTGTATGTGACGTTCTTCTCGTCCGAATGTTTTTCTGCTGTAAATACGATAGTGGAAACTTCCCCGTCGAACAGGTGCAGGCTGTGGGGAAGGGACAGGGCACGGTCCAAAACGATACGTATTGGATTTCGTCCGTACCAGTTGCGGACAGTCAGTGATGGGTTGTCCAGCAATGCTGTCCGTCTGCCTACCATGATTGCATCTGCTTCTGCTCTTTTCTTATGTACCAGCATAGAAGAAAGGGGAGAGGACAGTACTACAGGTTTGCCGTCAGTCCGTTCGATATCTATAAAATGATCGGCTGATTCAGCCCATTTAAGTGTGATAAAAGGACGGTGCAGTGTGTTGAAAGTAATAAAACGCCGGATCAGATGCCGGCATTCTTTTTCCAGTACTCCCACTATCACTTCCCTTCCTGCGTCCCGCAACTTCTGAATCCCTCTTCCGGCAACCTGCGAAAAAGGGTCTTGGCAACCGATTACAATACGGGGAATTTGTTTCTCGATAATCAGATCAGCACAGGGAGGCGTTTTTCCATAATGCGAGCAAGGTTCCAGGCTGACATAAATGGTGGAACGACTCAATAACGACTCGTCTTTGACGGAACGAATCGCGTTTACTTCGGCATGCGCCTCTCCGCAGCGGATATGATATCCTTCACCGATAATACGTCCGTCACATACGATAACGGCCCCTACCATCGGGTTTGGAGCGACATTGCATTGTCCGTTTTTTGCCAGCTCAATACAACGTCTCATGTATTTTTCTTCTTCCATTTTGGTGCTCTTCGCTATATTATTCTTACTTTTGCACTCCGAAATTGTAAAATATGAACCGCATCACTACTTACATCCGTCAGTCATTGCAGGATATTTATCCACCGGAAGAGGTCAGGGCTCTTTCGATGCTGATCTGTTGCGACATTTTGGGGGTGGATGCGCTTGATATTTACATGGGCAAAGATATAATTTTATCTGCATGCAAACAGCGTGAATTAGAAAACATTATATTCCGTTTGCAGAAAAATGAGCCTATACAGTACATTCGGGGATATGCCGAGTTTGGTGGAAGGAACTTCCGGGTAGCTCCCGGCGTGCTGATACCTCGTCCGGAGACAGCTGAGTTGGTGAGTTTGATTGTGAAAGAGAATCCGGATGCCCGTTGCCTATTAGATATAGGTACGGGAAGCGGATGTATTGCCATCTCTTTGAGCAAAAGTCTGCCGGGAGCGAGAGTAGATGCCTGGGATATTTCGGAAGAAGCGCTGGCTATTGCCCGAAAGAATAATGAAGAGCTGGATGCGCAGGTCACATTTTGCAGGCAGGATGTTTTTTCTGCTGATGGGATGCAGAGCGGATCTTATGATATAATTGTCAGCAACCCGCCTTATGTGACGGAGACTGAAAAAAGAGAGATGGAAGCGAATGTGCTTGACTGGGAACCGGAGCTTGCTCTGTTCGTTCCTGATGAAGACCCTTTGCGCTTTTATCGCCGGATTGCTGAGTTGGGGCGTGAATTGCTCCGTCCGGACGGTAAACTCTATTTTGAAATAAATCAGGCATACGGACAAGACATGATACGCATGATAGAAATGAACCAATATCGAGACGTTCGTGTTATAAAAGACATATTTGGAAAAGATAGAATACTTACAGCTAACCGATGAGTGCACAATTAACCGATGAAGAGGCTTTGAATCGTGTAGCCTCTTATTGCTCCGCCGCAGAACATTGCCGGGCAGAAGTAAATGAAAAATTACAGCGTTGGGGAATAGCCTATGAGACCATAGCGCGTATCCTTGAACGGCTGGAAACCGAAAAGTATATTGATGACGAACGCTTTTGTCGTGCTTTTGTGAACGATAAATTTCGTTTTGCCAAATGGGGGAAGATGAAAATAGCGCAGGGACTCTACATGAAGAAGATTCCTTCCGACGTGGCATGGCGTCATCTGAATGAAATAGATGATGAAGAGTACCTTTCCATCCTTCGTGACTTGCTGGCTTCCAAGCGGAAAAGTATCCATGCGAAAGACGACTATGAACTGAATGGAAAGCTGATGCGATTCGCCATGAGCCGGGGTTTTGAGCTCAAAGATATACGTCGTTGTATCGAACTTCCGGAGGAAGAGGGACAATTCAGTTAAAAAATAAACGGATTCTTCTTTTTATTCTCATTCAATTTCTGTACTTTTGCGGCAAATAATTAATAGTTAGTTTAGTTATGAAAAACTTAGAGAGACTATTCGCGGAGAAACTTTTGAAGATTAAAGCTATTAAACTTCAACCCGCTAACCCTTTTACATGGGCTTCTGGATGGAAATCCCCCTTTTACTGTGATAACCGTAAAACTCTGTCCTATCCTTCTCTTCGTAATTTTGTGAAGATTGAAATTACACGTCTGATATTGGAACGATTCGGACAGGTGGATGCGATTGCCGGTGTGGCCACAGGTGCTATTCCGCAAGGAGCTTTGGTGGCTGATGCATTGAATCTGCCGTTCGTGTATGTTCGTTCTACCCCGAAAGATCACGGATTGGAGAACCTGATTGAAGGAGAACTTCGTCCGGGTATGAAAGTTGTAGTGGTTGAAGATTTGATTTCTACAGGTGGTAGTAGTTTGAAGGCTGTAGAGGCAATTCGTCGCGACGGATGCGAAGTGATTGGTATGGTAGCTGCCTATACGTACGGTTTCCCTGTTGCAGAGGAAGCGTTTAAGAATGCCAAAGTACCTTTGGTGACGTTGACTAATTACGAGGCAGTGCTTGATGTTGCCCTTCGCACAGGTTATATTGAAGAAGAAGATATTGCAACATTGAACGAATGGCGTAAAGACCCTGCCCATTGGGATGCAGGAAAATAATATTGTATTATTTGACAGAAAATTTTAGTAAGAAAGAACCATTCGGACAATCCTTGTTCGGATAGTTCTTTCTTTTATTTTATACCAATAAAGAATTATGGCTAATTTTGAAAGTAGTGTGAAGGTAATACCTTACAGTCAGGAACGTGTGTATGCTAAACTTTCAGACTTGAGTAATCTGGAATCCGTAAAAGACCGTTTGCCGGAAGATAAGGTGCAGGATTTGAGTTTCGATTCGGATATCTTGAGTTTTAATGTTTCGCCTGTAGGGCAGATAACGTTGCAGATTGTTGAGCGTGACCCTTGTAAATGTATAAAACTTGCGACTACCAATTCTCCACTTCCTTTTAATATGTGGATTCAGTTGGTAGAGACTGCCGAAGAAGAGTGTAAGATAAAGTTGACTATCGGTATGGACATTAATCCGTTCATGAAAGCGATGGTACAGAAGCCTCTCCAGGACGGTTTGGAGAAGATGGTCGAGATGCTGTCGATGATTCAATATTAATAAGTATTAGGTATTAAGTATTACTTAAAACAATTATGGCGCAGAAACTTTGGGAAAAATCCGTGCAGGTAAATAAAGATATCGAACGTTTCACGGTGGGACGTGACCGGGAGATGGATCTTTATCTGGCTAAACATGATGTACTCGGTTCTATGGCTCATATTACGATGCTCGAAAGTATCGGCTTGTTGACAAAAGAAGAACTGGAGCAGTTATTGGCTGAGCTGAAAAATATTTATGCTTCGGCTGAGAAAGGTGAGTTTGTGATAGAAGAAGGAGTGGAGGATGTGCATTCTCAGGTAGAATTGATGCTGACCCGCCGTTTGGGAGATGTCGGCAAGAAGATTCACAGTGGGCGTTCGAGAAATGATCAGGTTTTGCTGGACCTTAAACTCTTTACCCGTACACAAATCCGTGAGATAGCGGAAGCTGTCGAACAACTTTTTCATGTGTTGATCCTTCAGAGTGAACGATATAAGAATGTCCTGATGCCGGGATATACCCATTTGCAGATAGCTATGCCTTCTTCTTTTGGCTTATGGTTTGGTGCTTATGCCGAAAGTCTGGTAGATGACATGCAATTTCTGCAGGCAGCTTTCAAGATGTGCAATCGCAATCCGTTGGGGTCTGCGGCAGGATATGGTTCTTCTTTCCCGTTGAACCGGACGATGACCACTGATTTGCTCGGTTTCGATTCGATGAACTACAATGTGGTGTATGCACAAATGGGGCGTGGAAAATTGGAACGTAATGTTGCTTTTGCATTGGCTACCATTGCCGGAACGATCTCCAAACTGGCTTTTGATGCTTGTATGTTCAATAGTCAGAACTTCGGTTTTGTGAAGCTGCCGGATGATTGTACTACCGGTTCCAGTATCATGCCTCATAAGAAGAATCCGGATGTATTCGAGTTGACTCGTGCCAAATGCAATAAGCTGCAATCACTTCCTCAGCAAATCATGATGATTGCAAACAATCTGCCTTCCGGTTATTTTCGCGACTTGCAGATTATAAAAGAAGTTTTCCTTCCTGCATTTCAGGAATTGAAAGACTGCTTGCAGATGACAACATACATTATGAATGAGATAAAGGTGAATGAGCATATCCTTGATGATGATAAATACCTGTTTATTTTCAGTGTAGAAGAAGTGAACCGTCTGGCACGTGAAGGTATGCCTTTCCGGGATGCATATAAAAAGGTGGGACTGGACATTGAAGCCGGAAAATTTACTCACAACAAGCAAGTACATCATACGCATGAAGGAAGTATCGGCAATCTTTGCAATGACGCAATCTCCGCATTGATGCAGCAAGTCGTTGACGGCTTTAATTTTTGTGGAATGGAAGAAGCAGAGAAAGCATTGTTGGGACGATAAATATTTTCTGCCAAACTTTTTTGTGTGAAAGTTTGGCAGAAACAAGTAAACTCCTTATCTTTGCACCCGTTGAAAAAACGCGGAAATAGCTCAGTTGGTAGAGCATAACCTTGCCAAGGTTAGGGTCGCGAGTTCGAGTCTCGTTTTCCGCTCTCTTTGAAAGGATGCTCGAATGGTGGAATGGTAGACACGAAGGACTTAAAATCCTTTGGCCATTGCGGCTGTGCGGGTTCAAGTCCCGCTTCGAGTACGAGTATTCTTTATTGCCTGTAGATCCTTGATTTACAGGCTTTTTTATTCTTTGGCTGCTGAGACAATCTCCTCCCGTACTTTCTTTGGCAAGCCTTTCACAACGATATCATAAGATTTCTGTACCAGTTCCCGTATCTTCTCGTCCGGAACGTCCTGATTGAAGTAGGCACTGATCCAATACTTCTTATTCATGTGCCATCCCGGCTTTATGCCCAGATACGCAGCCTGTAATTCCAGTGATTCGTTCGGATTACATTTAATACAGCAGAAGTCGAATATTTCGATGTTTACAAAGCAGAACCATTTATCTGCTACATAAAAACAGAGTACGTCGCGGCTATATGGGTCGGGTACATCGGTAAACGGCATCCTCTCATGGACGCCATTGAGTGATAAGCAGTATTCTCTGAACTCTTCAATATTCATTTTGGCATTTTTTTAAAGGATGGTGTAAAGATACAAATTGTATGTTTAACGGGAGAAACCTCATTGGTCAAAAAAAGAATAATATTGTCCGATTAGAGGGAATCTTCCTGTCATAAGATATAAAACTCGACTTTTTTATCTATGTTTGTGGCATGAAGAAGTCAGTATTTTTCCTGTTTATATCTTTGATATTTACTAGTTTAGCCTATCCTCAACTGGCTATACGACATCAGATTGCTAGCCCAAAGGCAGCTGATTCACTGGATATTTCCTATTATTCTCAAAAGAGAGGAATCCGTGCGGGAGCGATGGCGTTTGGCGTCAATATGGGCGTCTGGGCTTTCGACCGCTACATCCGGAAAGCGGATTTTGCTTATATCGATATGCATACAATCAAGGAAAATATTAAGCATGGCTTTGTCTGGGATAATGATGCCATGGGTACAAATATGTTCATGCATCCTTATCATGGCAGTCTGTACTTCAATGCCGCCCGCTCGAATGGATATAATTACTGGCAGTCAGGCCTGTATGCTTTCGGCGGGAGTTTCATGTGGGAGATGTTTATGGAGTGTGAATATCCTTCTGCCAACGATATCATAGCGACACCGATTGGCGGAATGGCATTGGGCGAAGTGTTCTATAGAACTTCCGATCTTATTCTCGATGACCGGAAGACCGGTGTTTCCCGTTTTGGGCTGGAATTTGCCTCGTTTGTGGTTTCTCCTATGCGTGGTCTTACCCGTATTATCAACGGAGATGCCTGGAAAAGACGCTTAACATCGGGCAAGCAATTTGGTGTGCCCGATGTTAGTGTGGATATTTCTATGGGAGTGCGTGCGCTTGAATTGGAAGATGAAATCTTTGATAAGGGTGTCGGGTTTGCCACCGAACTGGATGTAGAATATGGAGATCGTTTTGATGCGGATGACAGGAAGCCGTATGATTATTTCTCTGTGAAGGCAAAATTGAATGTGCAGAAGTCGCAACCGATATTGGGACAGTTGAATATTGTGGGACGGCTGGCAGGCAGAGAACTGGTCGATAATAAAAAGCACTATCTGAGTTTGGGGCTTTATCAGCATTTTGACTACTATGATTCGGACACCATATCGCGCGTTTCGGCAAAAACTCCTTATAAGTTTTGTACGCCGGCTTCGTTTGGTGCCGGATTTATCTATAAGCGTAAACTGCTTAAACGTTGGGATATAGACGGATATGCTCATCTGAATGGGATTCTTCTCGGAGGTGCTCTCAGTGATTATTACAGGGTGGAGGAGCGCAATTATAACCTGGCAAGCGGTTATAGTACGAAAGTCGGGTTTAATTTCATCTATAAGAAAGATAAGTTTTCGGCATCTACTACTTACGATGTCTATCATATGTTTACCTGGAAAGGATATCCTAACAATATGGATTGGGAAAATTATAATCCGAAAACGCTGAATGCACAAGGAGACCGTTCAACGGCAATTCTTCATGCCACCGGGTTACGCTTGGATGTCAAGCTACGAAAAGGAGTGTATCTGACCGGAGCTTATATGAATTATACGCGGACTACGCGATATAAACATTATGATAATGTCTTTTCCAGCACGTCAGAAGGGTGTCTTATGTTGACCTGCAAATTATAATATGCTTTGGATTTTGTATGAAAAAAAAGATGTTCTTTTATGTGGTACCAATCTTCCGTTTTTTCTTCTTACTTATGAATGGAATATTGATATTGGGACTAATAATTCTGCGTATTTATAATATCATTATTTAATATATTAAGAATGGAACATATAATGCCAAGAATGGCACTTGTGATGGTTAATTTAAATCTTTTACTTTGCATGATTTTATGTGATAAAAAAGAATTAATAATTAACTATGAAGATTATGAAGAAAAGATTGTTGTATTTGTTCATGCTTATTTGTTCAGTAAGTCTATTCACAAGTTGTGGTGACGACGATGATGACGTGAAATATCCGGTTGACAGTGAACTTGCAGGTGCATATAAGGGAACAATGGATGTATATTATGTGGGTGTATCTACTCCTATTGCTTCTGATATGGTTCAGAAAGTTTATATTTCAAAGGCTTCGGATACTGCTGTTAAGCTGGAATTGAAGAACTTTACTATTACCGTTGCGGGTTCCGAACTTCTCATTGGTGATATTAC
The DNA here is from genome assembly GCF_900106755.1 of Bacteroides faecis MAJ27. Classification (GTDB taxonomy): domain Bacteria; phylum Bacteroidota; class Bacteroidia; order Bacteroidales; family Bacteroidaceae; genus Bacteroides; species Bacteroides faecis. Next base: position 3,171 of record NZ_FNNN01000009.1, on the reverse strand, counting down.
TGTCGATAATTGTGCTTTGACAAAAAGCGGTGACACTTATAAGTTTGCTGGTAATCAAACATTGAGTCTTGTTGTGGGTTCATGCAATACATCCGTTTCGGGTACAGTTGGTAAGAATGCTGTTGAAATGGTAATTGATGTAGATGTAGAAGGCGGAATAGAGGTGAAGGTTAACTATAAAGGAACTAAACTGTCAGGAAGTGAAAACTCAGAGGCAAAAATAACAGGTTTTACTATCGACAATGAGGTTGTGACAGTAGCACCGATTATCGACGAAGAAAAGAGTGCTATTACATTTAAGGTAAATGACGAAGCTACTGCTGATGATTTGAAGGCATTGGTGCCTGTTGTCACTGTATCAGAAAAGGCTACTGTAACTCCGGCAAGTGGTGTTGCGCAGGATTTCTCCGGTGGAAAAAGCGTTGTCTATACAGTGGTTTCAGAAGACGGGACCTCAAGAAAATATACAGTTTCTATCGAAGGTGTTCAGAATATCATGAGATATTCTTTGGATGAATGGTCAGAATTTGATGCAGGCAGCAGTTATGATAACTATTGGACTCCGGAACCTGCCGGATTCTTAGCTACTTCTAATGGTGGTGCTAAAATGCTGAATGGATCATCTTCAGCTGTCAAAGTTGGCTATCCTGTGATGAAAGAAACTGAAGGTTTCAATGGTGGAGCTGCCAAATTGGTAACATTGGATTCCAGAGGACATGCTTTAGGTAGTTTGGCACCTATTACTTCCGGTTCTTTATTTACAGGAGTATTCAGTCTTAATATGCTTGCGCCTTTAAAATCTACGAAGTTTGGTATTGCTTATGACAAGGAGCCTAAATTATTTAAAGGTGTATATAAATATAAAGCCGGAACTAATTATATCGATGGTTCTAAAAAACCGGTAGAGGAAGGTCTTGATGTCGTAGATGAGTGCTCTATTGCTGCGGTATTGTATGAGGCTAAAGATGCCAGTGGCAAAGATGTGACTCTCACGGGAGTAGACATCAATACTTCAGAATATCGTGTAGCAGAAGCTCGTTTGAAAGATGGGACGGACAAAGAAGCATGGACTGCTTTTAAACTTACTTTTGAATACTTCCCTGATAAAGTTTATGATAGTACTAAAGAGTATAAACTGGCTATCGTTTGTTCTTCAAGCAAGGAAGGTGATAAGTTTAGAGGAGCTGCTAATAGTACGTTGATCGTTGATGAACTGGAGGTTGTTGGCGAATAATAGGATATATTTTATAGAGTTATATTTTTGAATAGTGGAATAGTTAAGGGGGGATTAATTTCTCCCTTTTTGTTGTATACAGTATAAATATAAACCTTAAAAAGTTGATGTTTACTGCATATATGCTTTTTTAATCTTAAAAATAGATCATAAAATACTGGGAATGGACCTTGTGAAATTTGATATAAAGATGTTACTTTGTACCCGATTTTGCAGTAAATAGATTATTAACTAAATAAGAGAATTATGAAGAAGAGTTTATTGTATTTATTTATGCTTGTTTGCTCAATGAGCATGTTTACAAGTTGTAGTGATGATGACGATGATGTTAAATATCCTGTCGATAGTGAGTTAGCTGGTGCATATAAAGGAAAGATGGATGTATATTATGTAGGTGTAAGTACTCCTATTGCTTCTGATATGGTTCAGAAAGTTTATATATCAAAAGCTTCTGATACTGCAATTAAGTTGGAATTAAAGAATTTTGTTATAAATGTAGCAGGTACTGATATTACTATCGGTGATATTGCTGTGGATAATTGCGCTTTAAAACAGGATGGTGAAGCTTTCCAGTTTTCAGGAAGTCAAACTTTAGAATTGGTTGTTGGTTCATGTAATACTTCTGTTTCAGGTACGATCGGTAATGGAACCATTGATATGGTTATTAATGTTGATGTAGCTGGCGGAATGAAAGTAAAAGTTAATTATAAAGGAAATAGATTGTCTGGAAATGAGAATGGAGAAGCAAAAATTACAGGTTTTACCTTTGAAAGTGAGTTAATAACCATGCAACCCGTGATTGATGAAGATGCAAAAACTATAACTTTTAAAGTTAGTGAGAATGCTACTACGGAAGATTTGCAAGCTTTAGTTCCTACTATTACTGTTTCAGATAAAGCTACTATAACTCCAGGATCAGGTGTCGCTCAGGATTTTACTGGGAAAGTAGTTTATACGGTTACTGCTGAGGATGGTACAGTTGTTAAGTATTCGGTATCTTTATTAGCAAAAGAAGGTATCTATGATTTTGAAACTTGGGTTGAAGATCAGGATTATCACTATCTTTCTCCATCGGGGTCGTTTGGTACTACAAATGGTGGTAGTGCATTAGTTTATAGTTCTCTTGAAGGTATTCATAAAGATAATCCTCAAGTTGTTGTTCCACCATATTGTGTTGTTCCAACAGAGGAAGCTAAAGTTGGAACTAAAGCAGCCCATCTTGAAACAATTAGTTTGGTGCAAGCTAAGGCTGACCTTAAAGAATATGGAGGTTTTGTTGGAGGCATAATGAGTGCTATGTGTCCCAATATAACAGCTGGTAGTGTATTCTTAGGAACTTTTAAATTGGATAATATTTCTAAACCTTTAACTGCAACAAAGTTTGGAGTATTGAGTTCATCAGGTAAGCCTGTAAGTTTTTCAGGATGGTATAAATATACTCCAGGTGAAAAATTTTATGATGCTAATGGCAAAGAATTAAATGAAACAGATCAATGTGCTATATATGCAATTTTGTATGAGGCTAAAGATGCAGAAGGAAATGATATTACTTTAAATGGAGAAACTGTTAACGATGAAAATTCTCCAATTGTACTTCGTGCAGACTTGGAGAGTGGAGTTGCTACTAATGGCTGGAAGTCATTTAATATAGAATTTGTAAGTGTTGGAAATAGGGTTTATGAGGCTTCTAAAGAGTATAAACTTGCATTTGTTGCTACTTCTAGTAAAAGAGGAGATTTATATGAAGGAGCTCCTGGTAGTATATTGTTGATTGATGATTTTAAGATTGAATTTAAATAATCTATCAGATAAGTCTAACATAAAAAGGAAGTGATTCGTGTCGGGACTATCCATCTGATTGTGTAAATAGAAAACTACGGGATTTTTCTCGTAGTTTTTTTATTTATGTATTAACTTTGTAAAAATCAGATTTAATG
>NZ_FNNN01000015.1 GCF_900106755.1 Bacteroides faecis MAJ27 | reverse complement strand
GACGAATATTAAGCCTTATTACCTAATTACTGAAAAAATAGTCGCATAGACAAAAAAGAGGAACGACTATTTTATATTAAAAAAAGAAGGGGATGTGCCTTAGTTTTGACACAGCCCCTTTATTTATATCAAACAGAGGTTCAGTTACAACCAATCAGAGCCTCTGTTTTTAATCAGGCTATATTTTATGAAAGTTCAATAGCTACATCTTCCCACTTACCGCCATGCCACTCCACTACAGAGGAGAAACCGGCCTTCTTCAGAGCAGTCAACGCTTCAACGCGGCTGTTATTGATCCGTTCCGGATAGTGGGCATCACTGTTCACTTGTACCCGGACACCTAACTCTTTCAACAAAGAAAAATAACGTTCATTCGGGTAAAAAGTCCCCAGATCATGATAGGACTTTGTATTGATTTCAACAATATATCCATGTTCGGCAATTGTCGTAAAATATCGATGTAGCAATCTGTCATACCATAACTCATCTAATAAGCCGGGGCGATAACAGGAAGCATTGTAATGCATTTTATCCGCATGACCTACAATATCAAAGCCTCCCAAATCTAACATATGAAACAGATTGTTATAGTATGACCAAATCACGTAATCAAGATTACCTCCAAAATGCTGATCTACCAACTGCCGGAAAGTATCTGCCGGAGTATCAATATCCACTACTTTTCCTTCCGGAGAATAGAGCATATGCACGGAACCGATCCGATAATCAAGTGGCAGATTCTGAAAACTAGGCAAAGCGGGATGGCTTTCCTCATTCAAATAATCAATTTCAAGACCGATGATTAATTCTATCTTATCGGCATATTTCTCTTTCAGGCGGGAAAACTCAGCAAGATAATCATCCATCCGATCCCATTCCATTGTCCATGCGGTAGAAAATGGCAGTGGAGCGTGAGACGAAATACCATAAGAAGTAAAGCCTGCACTTATGGCAAAACGAATAAAATCTTCCATATTAGCTCGCCCGTCACAATACAGACAGTGGCTATGATAATTAGTCAGATTGGGCATAATAGGTTTTATCTGGTTATTTCGGTTTTCATATTAATCTTTATCGGCATCAGCCTTCTATCTCGCTTAATTCTAACCAACGCATTGTCTTTTCGTCAATCAGTTCATTCACTTCAGGCAAACGTTTAGACTTGTCAGTCAGTTCATCTACAGAAAGAGTACCACTACAAAGCAATTCCTCAATCTGTGCCTTCTCCGCTTCCAGTTGTGCTATTTCTTTTTCCAGCTGTTCGAACTCACGTTTTTCCTTGAAACTCATTTTACGTTTATCATTCAGACGAACACGGGCTGTTTTCTCTTCCTGCGGCTTCTCTGCTTCTTTTTCTTTCTGAGCTTTCGCTTCTTTCCAGTCACGATAATCACTGTAGTTACCGGGGAAGTCCCGGATATCTCCCTGACCGTTAAAGACCAACAGATGATCAACAACCTTATCCATAAAGTAGCGGTCGTGAGATACAACAATCACACAGCCTTTGAAACTCTGGAGGTATTCTTCCAAAACATTCAAGGTAATGATATCCAGATCGTTGGTAGGCTCATCCAATACCAGAAAGTTAGGATTACGCATCAAGACCGTACACAAGTAAAGACGACGGCGCTCTCCTCCACTCAGTTTACAGACATAACTATGCTGCGTTTCCGGAGTAAACAGGAAATGTTGCAGGAATTGTGAGGCTGTCAGTTTCTTGCCATTACCCAGTTCAATTACTTCGGCAATATCCTGTACCACATCAATAACCTTCATCTGCTCGTCAAACTGAAGCCCATCCTGCGAGTAATAACCGAAACGAACTGTTTCGCCGATGTCTATTGTTCCTCCATCCGGTTTTACCAGTCCCATTAATATTTTAATGAAAGTAGATTTTCCGGTACCGTTATTTCCCACAATACCCATTTTCTCATAACGGGAGAAAATATATGAGAAATCGTCCAGAATCTTCAGATCACCGAAGCTCTTGGATAAATGATCAGCTTCAAATATCTTGCTTCCAATATAAGACGCTTTTACTTCCAGTTTCACGTTATCATTACGCTGGCGCTGTTTGGCAACTTTCTCCAATTCATAAAAAGCGTCTTCACGATAACGGGCTTTATGACCGCGTGCCTGTGGCATCCGGCGCATCCAGTCGAGTTCAGTACGATAAAGATTATTGGCGCGTTCTATTTCCACGCTTTTCGCTTCGATACGTTCCTCACGTTTCTCCAGGTAATAGCTGTAATTTCCTTTATATTGATAAAGTTGCTGATTGTCTATTTCAATAATCTCCGAACAAACACGGTCGAGGAAATAACGGTCATGCGTCACCATCAACAGGCTAAGGTTGGTACGGCGGAGATATTCTTCCAGCCATTCAGTCATATCCAGATCCAAATGGTTGGTAGGCTCATCCAGAATCAGCAGGTCGGGTTCGGTAATCAAGGCGTTGGCCAATGCAACACGCTTCAATTGTCCGCCGGACAGTTGCTTCACCTTCTGATCAAAATTTCTGATTTTCAGTTGAGATAGAATCTGCTTTGCTTTCTGTTCGTACTCCCATGCTTTTTCCTGATCCATGCGCGCCAAAAGATCTTCCAGTCCCGGATGTCCTTCGGTTTCCATACAGCGCTCGTATTCCTTAATCAGTTCTACAGTACTGTTTCCATGATGAAAGCAAGCTTCAAGAACGGTCAGTTCTTCGGGGTACTGCGGATCCTGCTCCAGATAATCTACACGGAGATCACGGCGGAAAACGATGCTACCGCTATCATGTCCTTCTTTCCCTGAGATAATATTCAATAAAGTAGTCTTTCCACTACCATTCTTTGCTATTAATCCGACACGCTGCCCTTCGGCAATGCCAAATGATATATTTTCAAAAAGAACCAGATCTCCGAAAGACTTGGTCAGGTTGTCTACTTGTAAATAAGGTACTGCCATTTAATCCAAACACTTCTTATATTCCTCTACTACGTTGCAAGGCTCTCCTGCCTTCACTCTGCTCCATGTTAACTTCATCGGGTCGATAGTCCGGTCTTTATACCGGAGCAAAGGTGCCTCACGATTACCGTCAATCAATGTCATCCATTCCATGCCATCGATCTCATTCGCAAGGATAGCGCAAATGGTGATACCTATCGCCATCCACTCCTCTTTCTTTTTCGGTCCTATTTTGCCGGAATCAATCACTTGCTGCAGTTTCTCCAAGTCTTCTTCCACTCCCTGAAAATCTTTTTTCAGTTCCTGTTTCACCATCGACACGGTCCACTCATAACTTTCATTCACCAGATAGATTTCCGAAAGACGGATGGGAATCAATTCTGCCGGATATTTCTGATCTTCCTTACGAATCTCCAACGTAGCAATCACCTCTTCCGCTTCTTTCACCGCTCCTCCCTTGGGGACGGTAAACGAACATTCGAAAGCTATATTGTCAATGCCTGTGATCCATAAATGAGAAGTGTAATACGTGCCGTCTTCCTGAAACATCTCTTTGCTATAAGCGCAATCCAACTGTCCGATTTTCACCAATGAAGCCGAATCGTTCTCTTTCAACTCCAGCCGAATGGCTTCTTTGCCATAACCGGCATTCCCTTTAAATGCAGATATACGAAAGTTTCCCGTCCAAACATCGGGATTATAGAAAAGAAAAGAGCCTTCGCCATCTTCAAACTCATTCCAGTCCGACGGATAGTTTATAGAAAACCAAGCTCCGGGAGAGATAAATTTCTTGCCTTGCATTCTTTTTCGTTAAATGATTACTTGGCAAAAATACAAATTAAAAATGAATCTCACTTCCCTATGGGCTGTATTTTCCTCCGCACTTCTTTGGAAATCTCCAAAAACATGTAGTTCAACTTTCCGGAATGGATTCCTTCTACATTATCCTTATACTTTTTATTAGCGTATTGTTTCGATTTCTCAAAAGTCAGTAAAGACATTTCATTCTGTGATTTACCTACCATCGTAGAGTCCAGTTGTTCGTCCGGAAAGAAGTCGTCCAGGTCGACATCACCGATCATCGTCGTTTCAAGAAAATTCATATCCTTATGTGAGTTGTCGGTGTAATATCCCACAAACATATGTCCCGGAGTACGCACTAATATAGGTTCGATATTAATCGAACGAAGCAACGACGCAAACAGTACACTTCCATCCACGCAATTAATCTGCGAAGACTCCAAAGCGTCATCAAAAGTACGGACACGCTGCGAAAAGACGACATTACTGGAAAGGCTCGTGTTAGAAACAGAGCTATAACGGAATTTACGTTTCTGCAAAACATTCCAGAGGGCATATACCTGCTTGTCTACTGCTCCTTTTGCCGTACTTTGATAGCCCAGAAAGCGGTTTACAATACGAGTATTCAAGGCTTCACGCAGTAGCTGGTCGATCATCGGATTCTCTTCATTCACATAGGCCGCAAAGAAAATGCTGGTATCATAGAACTTCGTTCCATTGGCTACATATCCCAACAGGCACTCATTGACGCTACGTACTGAAAATGTACGCACCCGCTGCCCCATATCTTTTCCATTCATTTCTACTTTTACCGCCACGCTCACCGGTTCCGCCTGCACATTATTCTTCAATGCTTCATAATTCCAGATGATATCCGGATAAATGGTATATTCTGTTCTTGGTTTATTCAGTACGAATTCCGATACGGAACGTGAGAAAAACGGAGTTTCGGCAACTTCAATCCGGACCCTGCTGTAAGCTGTCCGCGACTTTACGCGGATGGCAATACATGACTTCGGATTTCCCAGATACATAGAATCGGTAGGAGTAATAACCTGAGCATCTGTGGTCGCTACCGACAAAATAGCCGACGGAAAGATATTCCCTCCCAAATCATCTACTATCTCGAAACCTGAATTAAAAGCAGAATATTTAAAGACTGATATTCCCCCAATTAAAATAAGGAGCACAATGACTGCTCCTATGATTTCGCGTCTATAGCGTTTCAGATCTATTCTTATCATTATCTATATCCTTAATATATGTATTATTACCTTATATCGCTAACAAAGATAACAAATAACAACCGTTTTTTACTTGAGTATTCAACAAAATCTTTTAAATCCCCTCTCACTTGCCACTTTCCGTCGAATGTAATATGATTGTAACATTTGTTTCATCCGCCCGTAACAAAATCTCCTCATCTTTGTCCCGGAATAAAATAAAAACTTAACTTTGTCATATCACATTAATACATATATCTTATGAACGATTACCGTATTTTAGTTGTCGACGATGAAGAAGACCTCTGTGAGATCCTGAAATTTAATCTTGAGAATGAAGGTTACGAGGTTGATACCGCTAACTCTGCCGAAGAAGCGCTGAAAATGGACATCAGCAGTTACCACCTGATTCTCCTGGACGTGATGATGGGAGAAATCTCCGGATTCAAAATGGCGAACATGCTGAAGAAGGACAAAAAGACGGCTATGGTGCCTATCATCTTCATCACGGCGAAAGACACAGAAAATGATACTGTGACCGGATTCAACCTGGGAGCAGACGACTATATCTCGAAACCCTTCTCCCTGCGTGAAGTCATCGCCCGCGTGAAAGCTGTATTGAGACGCACAGCCACAACGGAAACGGAAAAAGTGCCCGAACGACTTGTCTACCAGTCACTCGTGATTGACATCACCAAGAAAAAGGTGAGCATAGATGACGAAGAAGTACCGCTGACTAAAAAAGAATTTGAGATACTGCTTCTATTGGTACAGAACAAAGGACGTGTATTCTCACGCGAAGATATTCTTGCCCGCATCTGGAGTGATGAAGTCTACGTACTCGACCGTACCATCGACGTAAATATCACCCGCCTGCGGAAAAAGATAGGCGAATATGGCAAATGTATTGTCACCCGCCTGGGATATGGATATTGCTTTGAAGCAGAATAATAAACGATTATGAACCTACCTGTCACCCAAAAACATTTCCTTTCTTTCAGCCGGAAGCTTTTCCTTTCGGTCATTTCGTTGTTTCTGGTATTCGCCATCTGCTTTATAGCCTACCAGTATCAGCGTGAAAGAGAATATAAAATCGAGTTACTGAATACGCAGTTACAAGATTATAACAGCCGACTGTATGAACGCCTGAATAATAGCGCAGCTATCGAAGAAGTCACAAGCAAATATATTCGTGAGCATGCGCTACAAGACTTACGTGTCACACTGATCGATCTGCAGGGAAATGTGATCTATGACAGTTATAAGAATCAGAATCAGCCACTAGAGAGCCATCTCAATCGCCCGGAAGTGCAGAAAGCCCTGAAAGAGGGTAACGGATTCGATGTACGTCGTACTTCTGAAACTACCGGATTGCCTTATTTTTACTCCGCCACACGCTACGGAGATTATATGATCCGTTCGGCACTACCTTATAATGTAAGTCTGATCAATAACCTGCAAGCAGACCCGCATTACCTTTGGTTTACAGCTGCCATATCTTTGCTGCTTATCATCATCTTCTACAAATTCACGAATAAACTGGGCACTTCTATCAGCCAGTTACGCGAATTTGCCATGCGTGCCGACCGGAACGAACCGATTGAAATGGCAATGCAATCCGCTTTTCCCCACAACGAGCTGGGCGAGATTTCGCAGCACATTATCCAGATCTACAGACGTCTGCATGAAACCAAGGAAGCTCTTTACATCGAACGCGAAAAGCTGATTACCCACCTTCAGATTTCACACGAAGGACTGGGTATATTCACTAAAGATAAGAAGGAGATTCTGGTCAACAATCTCTTTACCCAATACAGTAACCTGATCTCAGACTCTAACCTGGAAACGACAGAAGAAGTTTTCGCTATCAGCGAACTGAAAGAGATCATCAACTTCATCAACAAAAACCAGCAACAACGTTCACGGGGAAAAGACGAAAAACGTATGTCTGTCACCATCAACAAGAACGGACGAAACTTTATCGTAGAATGTATCATTTTCCAAGATGCCAGTTTCGAGATATCCATCAACGACGTTACCCAGGAAGAAGAACAAGTAAGACTGAAACGCCAGCTGACACAAAATATCGCCCACGAACTGAAAACGCCGGTAAGCAGTATCCAAGGATATCTGGAAACGATTGTCAACAACGAAAACATCTCCCGCGAGAAGATGAACACTTTCCTCGAACGCTGCTATGCACAGAGCAACCGCCTCAGCCGTCTGCTACGTGACATATCCGTACTAACCCGTATGGACGAAGCCGCCAACATGATAGATATGGAACGAGTGGACATCAGCGTACTGGTAGGAAACATCATCAACGAAGTTTCACTGGAACTGGAAGAAAAGCATATCACCGTTATCGATTCACTCAAGAAAGGTATTCAGATAAAAGGTAACTACTCATTGCTCTATTCCATCTTCCGTAACCTGATGGACAATGCCATCGCCTACGCAGGATCGAATATACAAATCAACATCAACTGTTTCCGTGAAGACGAGAATTACTATTATTTCAGCTTTGCAGATACAGGGATAGGGGTATCGCCGGAACATCTGAACCGCCTCTTCGAACGCTTCTACCGGGTAGACAAAGGCCGCTCACGCAAACTTGGCGGCACAGGACTGGGATTGGCCATTGTAAAGAATGCCGTGATCATACACGGCGGCAACATCTCAGCCAAGAATAACCAAGGCGGTGGTCTGGAATTTGTTTTCACATTAGCGAAAGAGAAATAATCCCCATACTATTCTTATTCCTCCTCAATAGGATAGTCACGCGATCTGCATAAAAATCGACCATTCTTCAAAAAGGAATATTCAAATAGGCAAGAAAGCGATTTATTCATCCGTCGTACAGAGATAAACGAAAAAACGCCTCCATTCGGCAACAATCAGATCCCATTATTTACATATAATGGGATTTTCCTGTCCTAAAGAAAGAGTCTCGTCGATATTCCTTTCTTTTCATCCTCGTCACATCTTCCCGACAATCCTTTTATCACTTCCTTCCGATCATCCGACAAGCGCCAACCAGCTTGACCAAAGCTATAAATTCGGCTGTTACTACTTGCCCACCGACCTAAATTAAGTTGCTCACCGAGGAGACCAACCTTACTCACCGAGGAAACTCGCTTTACACACCGACTTAAGCCACCTTACATTGCTTGTAAAATGTGTATATTATCTCTCCTAACATACAATACTATGCACAATCCCGTATATTATTGCATTGATTTATGCAATTCCTTCTCTGGTTGAATCATTTTCCAACGAACATTTGTGATGAATATCTTAAAAATAGCACATCATCCCCCTCCATTCTTCCCCCTAGAAGCCCTCAGAAAAAATCCTCTTGCAGTCCCATTCATCTCCCATCTTTCCTAAAAGAAGAACAGAAAAAAAGGAGAATACTTTGATTAAAATAAAAAGGGAATTATCTTTGTCTTCCGTGTTTAGATACAAGTCCAACATAAAAACCGTGAATTATGAAAACGAATATAAATTATCTGTTAGCTTTATGTTTCCTTCTCCTATGCGCCTGCAAAAGCGGCAACGCCTCAAGTCAGAGCAAAAGTGAAACTCCACAAGATACCATCAAATCATTTACCTTGCCCACCATCCCACCCATGCTGACCGCACCGGAACAACGTGCCGACTTTCTTGTAAAGCACTATTGGGACAACGTTAACTTTGCCGACACCAATTATATCCATCACCCGGAAGTCACCGAACAAGCATGGGCAGACTATTGCGACTTGCTAAACCACGTACCACTTGAAACTGCACACGAAGCAATGCGCAAAATGATTGACCGCAGCAATGCAGACAAGAAAGTATTCGCTTATTTCACCGACCTCGCGGATAAATATCTGTACGACCCGAACTCTCCAATGCGCAATGAAGAATACTACATTCCCGTACTGGAAGCCATGATAGCCTCGCCCATACTCGACGAAACAGAAAAGATACGTCCTCAAGCCCGCCTGCAACTGGCACAGAAAAACCGTATCGGTACCAAAGCCCTGAATTTCACCTACACCCTTGCCTCCGGCGCCCAAGGCAATCTGTATCAACTGAAAGCCGATTACATCTTATTATTCATCAACAACCCCGGCTGCCATGCCTGCACCGAAACAATAGAAGGACTGAAAAACGCCCCCTTTATCAACCAACTCCTAAAAGAAAAGAAACTCATCCTCCTCTCCGTCTATCCCGACGAAGAACTCGACGAATGGAGAAAACACCTCAGCGAATTCCCCAAAGAATGGATCAACGGCTACGACAAGAAATTTGCAATAAAAGAGCAACAACTATATGACCTCAAAGCCATCCCAACCCTATACCTCCTAAACAAGGAGAAAACCGTCCTGCTCAAAGACGCCACTGCACAAGCTATAGAAGAATATTTAATGACGAACGCTCAATAAAAAACATACACGCCCAATAACACCTCCGCCCCCACACCGCAAAGTCTCCCCGCCTCGTTTGTTCAGCGTTAGGCGGAGGCAGTTCTTTGAGCGTTCCTTTTTCTTTCGTCTTGATACGAAAGAAAAAGAACACCTCCTTGCAGAAAACAAATAAACTCTCTATCTTTGCACCGCATTGGTTTGCGCCCCCTCACACGAGGGAAGCAATTAAAAGGGAATCAGGTGTAAATCCTGAACAGTCCCGCTGCTGTAAGTTCCAATAAGATAATGTTGTGAGCAATTCACTCTCAGCCACTGGAAAGAATAAATCCGGGAAGGCGCCCACAACAGGAATAAGTCAGAAGACCTGCCATGTAATTTCGTTTCACTGCTTTCGAGGAAAAAGCGTTGAATCTAATGAACCGGACCTTCGTCTATCATTTCATTCACCATTTTGATTCAGAGAAAGTATGTACAAACTAATAAACTCTGCCAAGTTTATTATGTATGTCCGGTCGAAGCGATTTCGCCCGGACATTTTTATGAATAAAAGAATTTAGCTAATATGGAAAGATATTTAAGTTTACATCATCTCCAACGCTATCCCATGACTTTCTACGATCAGTAGAAAGTCATGAAAGCTCCATATACGTCATGCAATCAACCATTTACTCATACAAGCAAATCCATTATATATCATGTGATATAATATTCTCTTAATCAAATAAATAAAATATGAATTTAAAACAACTGTTCAAGCCGCTTTTGTTCTTAACTGCGGCATTCGTAATTGCGTCTTGTTCTACAGACGACTGTGACCTCGACCACTTGGAAAAACTACAAGGCCTGCCTGCCTTAAAAGCCGGTACATTCCCGGAAGAAGACCTAACACTTAATGTCGGAGAGAAATATGTATACTCCCCCAAAGCAAGCAGTCCGCTGGATATATATTACCAGTGGTATCAGAATGGAGAAGACATGTCTACAGACCCTTCATTCACATTCAATGCCGAACGTCCGTCACGTTCAAAAGTTATCCTGGAACTTAGCAATGATCTGGGAAAAGTTACGTTAGAAAACAAAGTGACCGTTCGGGGAGCTGACTACTCCAAAGGATGCCTCATTATTAACGAAGGCTGGTATGGACATGAGTCAGGAAGTATTTCATACTACAACTACGAAAACAACAGCATCGAGCATTGGTGCTACAAGAATCAGAACTTCGGCGATGAATTAGGAGTAACATCACAATCGGCCACTTTGTGGAATGGCAAGTTATACGTCTGTTCCAAGCAAAACAATCAGTTAGTAGTAATAGATCCTAAAACTCTATATGCAGAGAAAAGTAGTGGTACACTCACCAATTATCAGGCATACGAATTTATCGGCCTGAACGAAGACTACGGAGTGATTACTCACAACGGATATTTCACTCGTATTAATCTCAAAACTTTCGAAACGCTAACCCTTACAACTGTTGGAAACACCTATGCAGGAACAGGTAGTGGCATCGTCTATAATGGTAAACTACTTTTAAATGTAAACGCCAGTAGGTGGGGAGGTACCCCAAACATTCACGTAATAGATATCAATGACTTACTTGCTCCCGGTTTACAACCAACAGATAAAGTAGAATGTCAGCAACTGGATATAGTAACTTACGGCGGTACACGTTTTGTACAATGTAAAGATGGTAACCTTTATACAGTAGAAACGACTAAAGAAGGAATAAACAATTTAGTTCAAATAAAACCTGACCTTACATTCGAAAAGAAGGAGATGCGGAGTGATTACTCTCCCTCTTCTTTCGGTGCCTACAGAGAAGCGACTTTCTGCGGGACCTCAGACGGCACGTTCTACTATATCGCAGGAGGAAAAATCTACCGGGCAACGTTTGACAATCCTGCTCCTACAGAAGCGCTCACCACTTACACCAAAGACGGTTATGGATTTTATGGTGCAGGTATCCGTGTAAATCCCCAAACAAATGAATTGCTTGCAATGTATCTGACCAGCGAATATAACAAAAATCTCATAGTCCGATTCAATGCCACAACAGGAGAAAAGATTTCAGAAATAACCTACGACGGTTACTACTTCCCCGCTACCTTTATTTTTAATTAATAGCAAAACTTAGAAACAAGATGAATAAGTTATATACAACTTTATTAATAGCATGTATTGCAGTAGGGTTTACTGCCTGTAATGACGACGATTGCGATGATCTGCATCTTGGCAATCTGGCAAACTATCCAAACGTATTAAAAGGGACATTCCCAACCGAAGACCAGGTGCTGGAACTAGGAGAAACATTAGAAATCACTCCGGAATTACTTAATCCCGAAGACGCTACATATTCATGGCTTCTCAATGGAAAAGAGATCTCTACTGAACAAACATTTACTTATCAGGTCGATAATCCATGTCGGGCAGATCTGACTTGTGTTATCACAAATAAGTACGGAAAAGTAGAAATGAATACAAGTTTTCGTTCCAACCATGACTTTTCCAAAGGTTTCTTTTATCTGGCTGACGGAACATTCAACTTCTACGATACGGAAAAGAAGGTTACCTACAAGGATTGCTATTCCTCTCTGAACGCTGGAAAAACTTTAGGGATGGGTAGTTATGACAATGCAAATATCAGTAATTACAATGGCAAGTTCTACGTTCTGGTAAAGACCAGTACATCGAATAAAGATCAGTTCTTTGTCGTTGATGCCAAAACGCTTTATTATGAAAATTCTGCTATAGTAGGTGCCAACCTGAACGGTCTGACCATTCTGAACGATCAATATGCTTTAGTGACAGGAGACGGTATACATCGCATTGATCTTAAATCACTTAGCAATATCAAGATCAAGGACAAGTATATGTTCAGCATCTATAACGGATTAGTATTCAACGGTAAAGTATTATCCAATGAAACTTATCAAGGTGACGCCCCAGTACAATCCTACGATGTAAACGAATTGCTTGCCGCTAAAGAAGGAGAAGAACCTACCGCCACACCATTGGATATCAATCAAAACCAGAAAACTAATTTCGTACTGGCTAAAGACGGCAATGCCTATACACTCGAAGCAACCAGTGAAGGAAATTACCTCGTGAAGATCAATAAGGATTTTACCGTAGAAAAAACATTATTGGCTTTCCAGCCGGCAAAAAGTTCTTACTCTACACCTACCATCGGTATGGTAGCATCTGAAAGTGAAAACATAATCTACATTGTATCCAATGATGGTGCTATATACAAATATGTAATAGGTGAAAACAATTCATTGAGTCAACCCTTTATTGCAGTGGACAAATTAAAATCTTCCATTACTACCACTCCACAACTTAATCAACAAACCGGAGAGTTATACGTAGTTTATTACCAGGAATCGAAGTATACGATTACCGTTTACAATAAAGACGGCTCCTTAAACTATTCCGTAGACTGTGGTAGCAGTTCTCCTTCTCACGTATTATTTAACAACTAAACTAATATTCGGAAATGAAAAAACATTGGTACATCTTAGCAGTAATGACAACTGTTATATTCACTTCGTGCAACAAAGACGAGGAAATCACAGAAGAAACAAATGAACTCAAAGTATTGGAATACTGCCCGGCACCGGGACAATTCATTAACGAGGGGTTCAACTGCCAGACGATGCAAGAAGCAAACGCCTATGCAGAGCAACGCTTCAAGCAGAAAAACTATGTTTCTCTCGGATCTTTTGGCGGATATATTACCGTCAAAATGCCGAAAGAGATCAAGAACCGCAAAGGATATGACTTTGGTATCATTGGCAATCCTTTTGACGGAAGCTCGGAACCCGGCATCGTATGGGTATCGGAAGATGCTAACGGTAACGGAAAAGCAGACGATGTCTGGTACGAACTTAAAGGAAGCGACAATCCGACACGGGATTACTCCGTTACCTATTTCAGACCTGACGAAATAGGAGACATTCCTTGGGAAGATAGCGAGGGAGAGAAAGGTGTCATCAAGTCTCTCTCTCAATATCATGCTCAAATGTATTATCCCAACTGGATCAAAGAAGACTCTTATACACTGACCGGAAGCATGCTTGAACCACGTACCGTACTGGAAGGCGGTAAATGGAAAAACCAGTCTTTCGGCAAAGGATATGCCGACAACTGGGGAAGCGATATGGCAAAAGACGACAACGGCAATTACCGCTATAACCAGTTTGATCTGGACGATGCAATCGATTCAAACGGCAACTCCGTGAAGCTGGATCGTATCCATTTCGTAAAAGTGCAAAGTGCCATCTTGAAGAATGTAGAGTCAATCGGTGAAGTCTCTACCGAAGTATTGGGCTTCAAGGCATTCTAGAAAACAATTAGAGATCATGGATTTACTATCGCTCCTTTCTTGCAAAAGACAAATAAACTCTCTATCTTTGTCGCGCATTGGTTTGCAACTCTCATGCACGAGGGGAGCGATTAAAAGGGAATCAGGTGCAAGTCCTGAACAGTCCCGCTGCTGTAAGTTCGTATATTATGTTGTGAGCAACGACTTCTAGCCACTGGAAAGCAAAGTCCGGGAAGGCGCTCGCAATAAGAACAAGTCAGAAGACCTACCATGCAAACTCGTTTCACTGCTTTCGAGGAAAAAGCGTTGAGTCTAATGACCCGGACATTTCGTCCATCATTTCATTCACCACTCTGATTCAGAGAAAGTGTGTACAAACTAATAAACTCTGCCAAGTTTATTATGATGTCCGGTCGAAGTGAGTTCGCCCGGACATTTTTAATTAAAACGAGGTGGACGGACAAAGATAAAATGGAAGAGAGAACATTTTGTAAAACTATATATGCGGTACTCTGCTGCCTGCTCCTTTCTACATCACTTTTTGCGCAAAAGCAAAAGGTAGATACCACTCATATTTATTCGATTCCCGAAGTAACGGTCTCCGACCCTTATCAGACCCGGGAAGTCCGCTCCACCACTCCCGAACAAATCTTCTCAAAAGAGGAACTCAAAAATCTGCATGCACTGCAAGTATCGGATGCAGTAAAGCATTTCGCCGGAGTCACCGTGAAAGATTATGGAGGCATCGGAGGGCTGAAAACCGTATCTATACGAAGCCTCGGAGCACAACACACCGCCGTAGCCTATGACGGTATTACTATCAGCGACTGCCAGACCGGACAAATAGACATCGGACGTTTCTCTTTAAATAACGTCGACCGCCTTTCACTCCACAACGGACAAGGGGATAATATCTTTCAACCTGCCCGTGCCTTTGCCTCCGCCGGATTATTGAACATACAAACACCCACTCCGTATTTCTCTGCCTACAAGCAGACCAATATGGCAGCCGAATTCAAAACCGGTTCATGGGGCTTAGTAAACCCTTCTCTCTTATTGGAACGACAACTCTCTAATACATGGAGCATGTCTGCCAATGGAGAATGGATGTCTTCAGACGGTCATTATCCATTTATCCTGCACTACGGAAACGGCGAAGACATGCAAACCAGCAAAGAGAAACGTCACAACACCGATGTACAAAATCTCCGTGCAGAAGTAGGTATCTACGGCAATTTCTCCGACAAAGAGCAGTGGAAACTGAAAGCCTACTATTACCAGTCTTCACGAGGCTTGCCCAATGCGACAACCCTGTATTACGACTTTGCCCTGCAACATCTACGAGACAAAAATACATTTATCCAAAGCCAATACAAGAAAGAGTTTAATAGGAAATGGGTATTTCAAACATCTGCCAAATGGAACTGGAGTTACCAGAACTATCAAGACCCGAATCCTACCGTAGCGGCAAAAGAAATCAATAACAGCTATTACCAGCAAGAGTACTACCTGTCTGCTTCCACTCTTTACCGGATGCTGGACAATCTCTCTTTCTCCTTGTCGACCGACGGAAGCATCAACACAATGAATGCCAATTTAAATAACTTCGTCTCCCCTACCCGGTACTCATGGCTGACTGCCTTTGCCGGAAAATACATGAATAACTGGGTGACATTATCTGCCTCTGCTCTGGCAACCGTCATCAATGAAAAAGCCAAAAGCGGAGGGAGTGCAGGCAATCACCGGAAACTGTCTCCCAATGTCAGCGCCTCGATCAAACCTTTTGAGAATGAAGAACTCAGGCTCCGCTTTTTCTACAAAGACATCTTCCGCCTGCCTAGTTTCAACGATTTATATTACAGCCAGACGGGAAATATCAACTTAAAACCGGAGAATGCCATTCAGTATAATATAGGCATCACCTATAGTAAAGAAATAAATGACTTTATACCTTATATTTCGGCTACTGTAGACGCTTATCATAATAAAGTGACCGACAAGATTATAGCTGTTCCAACCAAGAATTTATTCACCTGGAGCATGCTCAATCTCGGCAAGGTAGATATAAAAGGAATAGATGCAACAGCCAGTATCAACCTGCAACCTTGGCAGAAGCTCGGAATTAACCTCTCCGGCAACTACACCTACCAACGGGCACTGGATGTGACCAACTCTGATCTTAACACTCCTGAAGGAAGAGTTTACAAACATCAGATAGCCTATACCCCCAGAGTTTCCGCATCCGGACATGCCGGAATAGAAACTCCCTGGGTGAATCTGTCCTATTCCTTCCTGTTCTCGGGCAAACGGTACATGCTCGGACAGAATATCAGTGATAACCGATTGGACAGCTATAGCGATCACAGCCTCTCTGCCGGCAGAGATTTTAAGATACGAAATGTCACAGCATCATTAAACGTAGAAGTGCTGAACTTACTGAACAAGAATTACGAGATTGTAAAGAACTTCCCCATGCCGGGACGATCTTTCAGAGTCACGGTAGGAGTCAGATATTAATAATGGAGCCATTAAACTTTGTGTATGAAAGAAAGCATACTTTATAATATATATCAATCAGGGAAATATTTATCCCTTTTATTGTTCTTCCTCATCGCCTGTGATGACTTGGAGGACAAGCCCAGCCTGGTGCCCGGAGAAAGCGGAGACGTCTACGAAACCGGCACGGCGGAAATGTATATTCTAAGCGAAGGACTATTCAATCAGAACAACAGCTCACTGGCCCGCTATTCTTTCAATCAGCAGAAACGTACCAGCAATTATTTCAGTGCAAACAACCAACGGGGATTAGGGGATACCGCCAATGACATGGCTATCTATGGCAATAAAATATATATCGTAGTCAATGTATCAAGTACCGTAGAAGTAATGGACTTTACGACCGGAAAATCAATCCGTCAAATACAAATGCTGCGTGATAACGGCAGTTCTCGCCAACCCCGTTCGATAGCTTTCGATAAAGACAAGGCATACGTATGCTCTTTTGACGGAACAGTAGCCAGAATTGATACTACTTCACTGGAAATAGAAGCCATTATTACAGCAGGAAGAAACCCGGACGATATCTGCGTGCAAAATAACAAACTGTATGTATCCAACTCAGGCAGCCTGGATTATTCCGGCCCGGGTGTGGATAACACCGTATCGGTGATTGACATCATGACTTTCAAAGAAACCAAGAAAATCGAAGTCGGTCCCAATCCGGGGAAAATACTTCCGGGACTAGAAGATGCAGTATATGTAGTAACACAGGGCGCCGACATCGAAGCCGGCGATTATCATCTGGTCCGAATCGACAGTCGTACAGATGTTGTTACCAACACTTATGATGAAAAGGCTTTAAGCTTTACAATCGACGGCCCCATTGCCTATCTATACACATACGACTATCAGACAAAAGCCTCTGCTATCAAAGTTTTCGACCTCACTACCGGAACTGTAATACGAGACAACTTCATCACGGATGGAACAATCATTCAAACTCCTTTCAGTATCCAGACAAACCCTTTCAGCGGAAATATTTATATCACGGAAGCCTACAATTATACCATCAAAGGGGATGTCCTCTGTTTCAACCAGCAGGGACAACTTCAATATCGCCTGAATGAAATAGGTTTAAATCCCAATACAATTGTATTCAGTGATAAAGCTTCACAAAATGATGCAAGTGATATTCCGGACGACCCGAATGCTCCTTCCGCCTTTGCCAACAAAGTATTGGAGTATATGCCTGCCCCCGGACAGTTTATAAATACTACAACTTCCGCTTATGAGGACGGCTTTTCTGCCGAACAAGTCCTGGAACGTGCGACTGAAAAGCTAAAAAAGAAATCAGTTATTTCCCTAGGCGGTTTCGGCGGGACAATCACCGTAGGTTTCCATCAGCCAATACGCAATATCAAAGGGGAATATGATTTCAAGATTCTGGGTAATGCTTCCTACAATCAAAATACCGGTACGGGAGCTCTAGGAGGAAGTGCCGAACCGGGCATCGTTTTGGTTTCAAAAGATGTAAACGGAAACGGATTACCCGATGATGAATGGTACGAACTGGCAGGGAGCGAATATGGAAAGGATACGGAAACACGTGGTTATGAAATAACTTATCACCGACCTCAACCGGCTAATGGAGATGTCCGTTGGACCGATAATCAGGGAGGAGAAGGTTATATTTATAGAAACACCTACCATCAACAAGATTCTTATTATCCGAATTGGATAGAAGAAGATGAGATAACCTTCCGTGGGACACGCTTGAAAGATAATGCGGTAAATGAAGGAGGTACATGGGTAGGCTACTGTTATCCGTGGGGGTATGCGGATAATCATCCTTATAATACGGAACATTGTCAATTTAAAATCGACTGGGCAGTAACTCAAAATGGAAAACCTGTTGCATTGGATGAAATTGATTTCATTAGAATATATACAGCTGTAAACCAGAATGTAGGCTGGACAGGAGAAATATCAACAGAAATCATGACAATAGAAGATTTACATTTTGAGAAGTAATCAACTAAATAATCAACAATTTAAATTAAAGCAGAAACATGAAGAAATTATTTTTACTTTTAACGATATCCACATTTATTTTTTGTGGATGTAGTGACGATGACAAGGACAATGGTCCTAAAACATATGTACTAAATTTGCCAAGCTATGAAACTCATACTCTTGATTTAGGTGATGTAGAAAATCCTGTTGATACTTGGTCAAGTAGTTATGAAGATCAAGGTACAACTTATACCACTAATTATTTCCAAACTCTCCTGACAGACAATAGTAAGATTTTCGAATTTGATTGTATTTCGTCTGACTCTTATGGATTTGGTTCCGATGGATTTGCATTCACCAACTGTACAATAAACGATTGTCCAGACTTCTCTGTATATGACTATCGTGCAATTCCTAAAAAAGGAGTAAGTAGCAATACATATGTTGTTGTGGGTGCTGCCGGATATAAAGTAGGTTCAAACAGCGACAAAGAAGTATCAATACGATTCAAAGACAATGAAAATCCAAATAAAACAGAAGATTATCAAGTAAAAGGTCTATATGTAACTAATTGTGTATATGCTTACAAGAGTATGAAAGAAGGTAGCTCTATTTTTAGTGGACTAGACAAATTTGAAGCTAATGACTCATTTAAACTAAAAATACACAATTTTGACAAAACTAAAATGGTGGAATGTGACTTAGCAGAAGGAACGAATATTCTAACAACATGGAAATGGGTAGATCTTACAGCACTTGGAGAAACCAATGGCTTAAAATTTACAATGATCTCAACGAAAGTTAATGATTGGGGGCCCATGACTCCTACTTATTTCTGCCTTGATGGCATCACTCTTATTGAAGACTAAAACAACTGTTTGATTGAGTACAAACGGGCGCTCGATTATATCAAATAAAACGAATGATTACCCAATAGAGCGTATAATCATACTAGACAGGACATATGATTGTATCAAACAGAACACATAATTTTAAGAATCAGACTTCAAATGATGAAGCCTGATTCTTTTTTCATCATAAACTCACTTTTGTAATCTATCTTACCAAATCTTTCAAACAAGATCTCCCTGCTCTACATTAACAAAAAGTCATCAAAAGTTTGCTTATTACACCTACTTTTACTATTTTAGTCGGACAAAATCTAAAATCTACAACAATGGAGTTACCTTTTGCCGAATCATGGAAAATAAAGATGGTAGAACCCATCAGAAAAAGTACCCGCGAGGAACGCGAGCAGTGGATCAAAGAAGCACATTACAATGTCTTCCAACTCAAATCAGAACAAGTTTATATCGACCTTATCACTGATTCCGGAACAGGAGCTATGAGCGACCGCCAATGGGCAGCTATGATGCTGGGAGACGAAAGCTATGCAGGCGCTACCTCCTTCTTCAACCTAAAGAATACAATCACGAAACTCACAGGATTCGAATATATAATCCCTACCCACCAGGGACGAGCAGCAGAGAATGTCCTTTTCTCCTATCTCGTACACGATGGAGACATTGTACCCGGCAACTCACATTTTGATACCACCAAAGGGCATATCGAAGGACGTCATGCCATCGCATTGGATTGTACCATCGATGCAGCCAAAGATACTCAACTAGAAATTCCCTTCAAAGGAAACGTTGATCCGGAAAAACTGGAAAAAGTATTACGCGAGCATGCTGACCACGTTCCCTTTATCATAGTTACCATTACCAACAACACAGCGGGAGGACAACCTGTATCCATGCAAAACCTGCGTGAGGTTCGTACCATTGCTGATAAATATAACAAACCGGTACTTTTCGACTCCGCACGTTTCGCAGAAAATGCCTACTTCATTAAAATGCGTGAAAACGGCTATCAGCAGAAATCAATAAAAGAAATCACACGGGAGATGTTCGATCTTGCCGACGGAATGACCATGAGTGCCAAGAAAGATGGCATCGTCAATATGGGAGGATTCATTGCAACCCGACTTAAAGAGTGGTACGAAGGTGCCAAAGGCTTTTGTGTGCAATACGAAGGCTACCTCACCTACGGAGGAATGAACGGACGGGATATGAATGCCCTTGCCACCGGATTGGATGAGAATACAGAATTCGATAATCTGGAAACACGTATCAAACAAGTAGAATACCTGGCCAAAAAACTGGATGAATATGGAATTCCATATCAACGCCCCGCCGGAGGACACGCCATCTTTGTCGATGCATCCAAAGTATTGACACATGTCCCCAAAGAAGAATTTCCGGCACAGACATTAACAGTCGAACTCTATCTGGAAGCCGGCATTCGTGGATGCGAAATCGGATACATCCTTGCTGACCGCGACCCGGTTACTCACCTGAATCGCTTTAACGGACTCGATTTACTCCGGCTTGCCATCCCTCGCAGAGTGTATACCGACAACCATATGAATGTAATAGCCGCCGCCCTCAGAAATGTATATGAACGAAGAGAATCTATTACTCATGGAGTTCGTATCGTCTGGGAAGCTCCTCTCATGCGCCATTTTACAGTTCAATTAGAACGATTATCATAGCAGCAAAAAGGAATCATCAGCATAAGCAAGGACGATAATCCATATAAACAAAATCAACTCTCAAGTGTTTATATTATAATCAATTGAACTTAATACGTAAAAATTATGGCAGAAGATTATAAACTTATAGATAACGAAGAGAAACATCGATATGAATTTCAAATCGATGACAAAATAGCCGAAATAGACTATATAAAATCAAACAATGGAGAAATTTACCTTGTTCATACTGAAGTCCCCGCCTCTCTTGGAGGCAAGGGAGTTGGTTCTCAACTTGCAGAAAAAGTATTGTCAGATATTGAACGACAAGGTTTACGTTTGGTACCCCTTTGCCCATTTGTAGCCGGATATATCCATAAGCATCCGGAATGGAAACGAATAGTAATGCGTGGTATTCATATTAAATAAAAGTAGAAAATATGGGAAAGAAAGTAGAATACACAAATGGCGAATTAACCATCATATGGCAGCCGGAAATGTGTCAGCACACCGGAATATGCGTAAAAATGTTACCCAATGTATATCACCCGAAAGAAAGACCGTGGGTACAAATTGAAAATGCGACAACGGAAGAATTAATTGCACAAATCAGCAAATGTCCGTCAGGAGCATTAAGCTACAGGCTTAATAAAAAAGATAATAAGTAATCCGATATAAACGGTGAATAATTTGGGGAACAACCACTCATTATTCACCGTTTTTCAATATGCAATCACAAGTCCCGAAACGGCAATAATGCACAACAAACATAATGACGCTATCATGTGACGATGGTGACGCCATCCTACAGAGATAGT
Organism: Bacteroides faecis MAJ27; assembly: GCF_900106755.1. Classification (GTDB taxonomy): domain Bacteria; phylum Bacteroidota; class Bacteroidia; order Bacteroidales; family Bacteroidaceae; genus Bacteroides; species Bacteroides faecis. The sequence goes on along the minus strand of NZ_FNNN01000015.1, from coordinate 131,902 downwards.
GACAGTATACCAACCGGATAGCGTCACTATGTTTTATTGATTAATTCTCAGTTATTTGATGATAGTCCAAGTCAGAACAAAATCCGGAGAGATGCGATAGCCCACCGTAAACGACTGTTGTTGTTCCGTAGCATATTCCTGTACCTGAAATGTCCCCTCTTCCTGAGGAACGAAGTGTGACAAACAAAGTTTCCGGAGATCAGCGTCTGCATTCTCCATTGATTTGAATATCGTCTCTTTTGCCGACCAATGTAACAGCATACTCCAGGTTACATCTCCCAAATATGGTTCTACTTGTTCGTCAGGACGGATAAAACGATCATACACTCTTTTTACACGATGACCATATTGTTCGATATCGATACCCACAGGAGCAATCGGACTTAGTATCACAGCCACATATCCTTTGGTATGAGAAATACTGATAAAAAAAGAATGATCACCCAAAGAAGGTTTCCCTTCAGATGAATAGATAATCTCTTTATCTTCCTGCAACATGGAATATAGAAGCACACGAACAGATAACCACTCCATTTTCCTGCGTTCTGAAGTAAAACGCTGCATCTCTTGCTCACAAAAAATTCTCCGGGTAGCAGGAAGAAGAGTCAATAAGCTTTCCAAAGACTCTTCCATCTTCCAAATAGCCCAGTGTATATCTTTCGTTTTATGTTGCAGAAACAATCCCATCTTCCTTCGGTTATTCTTTCTCCTCCGATGTCTCCGTTTCCTTGGGAAGAATCGTAAATTTAACTTTCAGGATACGCCGACTGTCCATCTCCAGCACTTCAAACTCATAATTATGATAAGTCACTTTCTCATGCAATGCAGGAAACTCCCCCTTTATTTCAAGTAACATACCGGCCAATGTATCCGCATCTCCTACCACTTTCTCAAACTCATCCTCATCTACTTTTGCAATTTTATAGAAATCGGTCAACTGCGTTTTTGCCTCGAACACCCATGTATGATCGTTCAGTACTACGTACGTGCGTTCTTCGTCATCATACTCGTCATGAATCTCACCTACAATTTCTTCGATAATATCCTCCATCGTCACCAGTCCGGAAGTTCCTCCAAATTCATCGACAACGATAGCAATATGAATTTTATTCGCCTGAAAGTCACGGAGAAGATCATCAATCATCTTCGTTTCCGGTACAAAATAAGCAGGACGAATCAGTGACTGCCAACGGAAATTATCTCCCTTGCTAACATGCGGCAAAAGGTCCTTAATATACAGTACTCCCTTTATATTGTCCCGTGAACCGGAATAAATAGGGATACGCGAATAAGCATTTTCAATGATACATTGCATCACCTCTTTGAAAGGTGTGCGAATATCCAGATCAACCATATCCAGACGTGAGGTCATCACTTCCTTCACGGTTTCCCCTCCAAAACGGATAATCCCTTCCAGAATATTATTCTCTTCAGAGATTTCTGCTTTATCCGTCAACTCCAAGGCATGAGACAGTTCATCCACAGAGATATTATGGTTCTTTTTAGTGACATGCTTATTCAGAAAAGTGGTAGAACGCACCAGCATGGAAGCGACCGGATGAAACAACTTTTCCAAGAAATAGATGCCCGGAGCAGAGAAACGACAAAATGCCAGCGTCTTTTGTGCCGAGTAAATCTTCGGCATAATCTCTCCGAACAGCAATAACAGGAAAGTCAGGATTACGGTCAGTATAATGAACTCTGCCAATGGAGAATGAAACACAAATACATCCATGAAAAAGAAGTTGCAGAGCATAATAATGGTCACATTGACAAAATTATTAGTGATCAGTATCGTAGCCAGAAGGCGTTCGGAATCTCCAAGAAGGACGCTGATCTTTTCATCAGCAGGATGATTGTGTTCGTCAATATCATTCAGGTCCGAAGGAGAAAGTGAAAAAAAAGCTATTTCAGAAGCCGAAGCAAAGCCGGAAGCAAGCAGGAGCACACCTGCCAGTACTATGGCAATAATAGCAGAGATTGAAGGAGTGTTTACGGTAATACCGTTGAAAATTTCAGCCAATTGGCTTAAATAACCATCTGAGTCCAAAGAGTATATATTTTAGTTAAACAAAAGATAATGTGCCAATCAGCAATCAACCTATTGGCACATTATCACAGTATCTAAAACGGCAAGTCATCTGCCGGATTATCTTGTATCGGTTGTGCCTGTGAAGGCTGTACCTGTTGTTGCGGTTGTTGCATCTGCTGTGGCTGTTGAGCCTGTGTTGCAGACGGCTGAGGAGCTCCCGCACCTGTATTAGCCCCTTTCGGAGACAACATTTCCATATTGTCCACAAATATTTCAGTAATATAGCGCATAGCACCTGATTGATCAGTATATGAACGGGTTCTTATTTTCCCTTCCAGATACAACTTGTCACCTTTATGCACATATTTGTCCACAATCTCAGCCAGACGGTTGGATGCAACAATATTATGCCATTCCGTTCTTTCGGGGATCTGGGTTCCATTAGCCAATGTATAGCCACGATCAGTGGTAGCCAAAGGAAAAGTTGCCACAGCCGAACCGGTATCGAAATATTTCACCCTAGGATCTTGTCCTACGTTTCCTATCAATATCACTTTATTTACTGACATATATGCATCAAGTTTATGTTCTATTATTTAAATCTGCTGCCAAAATTAAACAGAATAACGATAGTATGCAAGTATTTTAAGTATTAAGTAATAAGTATTAGGTATTAAGCTGCGCTGTAGACCGGATACTTAATACCTAATACTTATTACCAATTACCAACTTCTGCACCAACTTAGAAATCGCATACTGATCCAAATCTTCTATCCGTATTTTCAGAAAGTCTGCAAAAGCTTTGGTACCCTCGGGCAATACCACTTCATATAGATTGGCGTAAATAATCCGATGAGACAATACATGCTTCACATTTCTGCAAACCAAACGTATCTCCGGATTCTCCTCCGATACCAGTAAAGCTTTGAATTCCGGCAATGACAAAAACTCCTCCTCCGACAAAGAAACCGGAGTTTCTATTAATGGCAGTTCAAACAGATTTTTCCATATATCATTCTCTGTCCGCTTATTTATATAGGTATACGCGCCCGCACGTACATACATATAATTGAAGTAACGGTTTGTCGTCTTTGTCTTGTGCTGTTTCACCGGAAGCTGAGCCACCCTTCCTGTTGAAAGTGCCGAACAACTATCCGCCAACGGACAAAACAAACAATCGGGTGACTGTGGAGTACACTGTATGGCCCCGAAATCCATAATACCCTGATTATAAAGAGCCGGCTGTTTCTTATCCAGCATTTCATCCGCCAGAGCTGCAAACAGTTTCTTTCCTTCCGTCGAATCAATCGGAGTATCAATGCCAAAATAACGGGAAAGTACCCGATACACATTTCCGTCTACCACCGCATAAGGCATACCGTAGGCAAAAGAACAGATAGCTGCCGCCGTATACTCCCCTACTCCTTTCAACGCCAGCACTTCGGGATATGTTTTCGGAAAAACTCCATTCATGCTTTTGGCTGCGGCATGCAGGTTGCGGGCACGAGAATAATATCCCAGTCCCTGCCAGTATTTCATCACTTCATCCTCGTCAGCGTCTGCCAATGTCTTCACATCAGGAAAACGTTTGATAAACCGGAGAAAGTAATCATATCCCTGCGCCACCCGTGTCTGCTGGAGAATAATCTCCGATATCCAGATCCGATACGGGTCCGACGATTCTCTCCAAGGCAAATCACGCTTGTATTCTTTATACCATTCAACTATAGCCTCACTAAAAATATTCATTCCTGATTTCGATCTATCATCTAACATTTATCTTGTATATACTATCCAAAAGCAGTACAAAAGTAACTCTTTTGACTCTAAGAAAACTTAATGCCTCCATTTTTTTAGAAAAATGTGCAGAATATATTTTTTTAGGAGACCAAAAAGCTATATATTTGCAGTCCAAAAAATTAGCAAGAACCTAGTAATAATATTTTTTTTAAGGAAAAATGACTAAAGCAGATATTGTAAACGAGATTACAAAGAAAACCGGTATTGATAAGACAACAGTTCTTACAACAGTTGAAGCATTTATGGAAGCTGTTAAAGACTCATTGTCTAACGATGAGAATGTATACCTTCGCGGGTTTGGTAGCTTCGTAGTTAAGAAAAGAGCTCAAAAGACAGCTCGTAATATTTCTAAGAATACTACTATCATCATTCCAGAGCACAACATTCCGGCCTTCAAACCGGCTAAGACATTTACAATTTCAGTAAAGAAATAATAAACAAGAGTATTAACCCATAAAATGTGAAGCTATGCCAAGCGGAAAAAAGAAAAAAAGACATAAAATGTCTACGCACAAGCGTAAAAAAAGACTAAGAAAGAACAGACATAAAAGCAAAAAATAATTTTTAAGTCTGATCAAACAGAATAAAGAACAAACTTGCGAAGCTACATGTCTTTCAAGTTTGTTCTTTGTTTAAGTAGCTAACCCAAAATGAACATTTTGTCAAAAAAGTTGTTCATATAAATGAGATTCAATCAATAATAAGAAAGCAAAACAGTGACAAGTGAAATTGTAATAGACGTACAGCCCAAAGAGGTCTCCATCGCCCTTCTCGAAGACAAGAGTCTGGTGGAACTTCAAAGCGAAGGAAGAAACATTTCTTTCTCAGTGGGCAATATGTATTTGGGACGTATCAAGAAATTGATGCCCGGACTGAATGCATGCTTTGTAGACGTCGGTTACGAGAAAGACGCTTTTCTTCATTATCTTGACCTGGGTCCTCAATTTAACTCACTCGAAAAGTTTGTAAAGCAGACTTTAAGCGACAAAAAGAAGCTGAACTCCATCAGCAAAGCAACCCTACTTCCTGACCTTGACAAGGATGGTACTGTAGCCAACACATTAAAGGTCGGACAAGAAGTGGTGGTGCAAATCGTTAAGGAACCTATCTCTACCAAGGGACCGCGACTGACGTCCGAAATTTCGTTTGCCGGACGCTATCTGGTACTGATCCCTTTTAATGATAAGGTTTCTGTTTCACAAAAGATTAAATCGAGCGAAGAGCGCGCCCGTCTGAAACAACTGTTGATGAGCATCAAACCTAAAAATTTTGGTGTCATCGTCCGTACAGTAGCCGAAGGCAAACGCGTAGCCGAACTCGACGGAGAGCTTAAAGTCCTGATCAAGCATTGGGAAGATGCAATGGCGAAAGTACAGAAAGCCACCAAGTATCCGACGTTGATTTATGAAGAGACCAGCCGCGCCGTAGGTTTGTTGCGCGACCTCTTCAACCCTTCTTTTGAGAATATTCACGTCAATGACGAGGCTGTGTACAATGAAATCAAAGACTACGTAACACTGATCGCACCCGACCGGGCAAACATCGTGAAACTGTACAAAGGCCAACTTCCCATTTACGACAATTTCGGTATCACCAAGCAGATCAAATCATCGTTTGGTAAAACAGTCTCTTACAAGAGTGGTGCCTATCTGATTATTGAGCACACTGAGGCGCTTCACGTAGTAGACGTGAACAGCGGAAACCGCACCAAGAATGCCAACGGGCAGGAAGGTAACGCACTCGAAGTAAATCTGGGAGCCGCCGACGAGCTGGCTCGCCAACTGCGATTAAGAGATATGGGTGGTATCATCGTCGTGGACTTCATCGATATGAATGAAGCCGAAAACCGTCAGAAGCTTTATGAACGAATGTGTGCCAACATGCAGAAAGACAGGGCACGGCATAATATTCTGCCGCTCAGCAAATTCGGGCTGATGCAGATTACACGCCAACGTGTGCGTCCGGCAATGGACGTCAACACGACCGAAATCTGCCCCACCTGCTTCGGAAAAGGTACTATCAAATCGTCCATTCTCTTTACGGACACTTTAGAGAGTAAAATTGATTATCTGGTCAACAAACTGAAGGTAAAGAAATTCTCGTTACACGTCCATCCGTATGTCGCCGCCTTTATCAATCAGGGACTTGTCTCCCTCAAACGTAAGTGGCAGATGAAGTACGGACTCGGTATCAAGATTATTCCAAGTCAGAAACTCGCTTTCCTGCAATATGTGTTCTATGATACACATGGAGAGGAAATCGATATGAAGGAAGAAATCGAAATCAAGTAACAGAAAAGGCGGCTCATATTGAAATGAGTCGCCTTTTTGCATCAAAGAGGATGTCTTTAGGGAAATAAGGGAGACATCCTCTCTAGGAAATAGATGTATGAAAGGCGTACTTTCGCAAGCACCACCTTTCTTATCTATTCCCCAATGTAACCTTCACATTTAAGTGAAGAAAGGGTTATTATTGCAGAAGTACGGACTTTCACAAGTACGGACCTCTTAAGGTTCTCACAGAGAGAGCACCTTATATAAATGATATATATAAAGAAGTGGGGAAAACTCTCTCATGAGAAATAGGGAATATTTTAAATTATTAAAAGCCTTTGTGTACCATATTTACTCAGCAATACAGATACTTACCCGATTTTCTTCAGGAGTATTATACGGCTGAACAGTATCACCTTTATAATCAACTGCAATTCTATCGGCAGCGATACCTTTTGCTTTCAAAGCTTCCGCTACATTATTCGCACGTTTTTCCGATAATTTGCTGTTGATTCTGGCATTACCAGTTCCTTTGTCTGCATATCCTGTCACGCTCACTTTAGCAGTAGCATTCTTCTCTAAATATTCTACCAGAGAAGCAATCTTGGCTTGCTGATCGTCCTGAATCTTTGCAGAGTTTATGGCAAAGAAAATATTCTGCTTCATCGGTTCAATCACCACTTCCTTTTTGGGTTGCGGCTTTTCTACTACAGGAGCCGGTTTGGGTTGTTCCGTCACTACCGGTTCCGGTTCGTAATAGACCGGGGCGGTTTTAGTGTAGCTTTTACCCAGTTTGATACTTACACCGACAAGAGCATTCAGTTGCCAGTCACAATTACCGGCCTTCTTGGAGTTAAACTTATCAGACAAGGCGTTGGCATTCGCCTCAATATTGATAGACAGGCGATCATTCAAACGAAGATCACAACCAAGACCGAAACGTCCGGCAACGAGGAACTTACCTTCTTGCCAGAGATATTCCATCTCATAAGTCCGTGTATCAAGTGCATTTGCTTCATCGTTGTCAAAACCACGATTCAACCCTACTCCAGCAAAAAGATAGCCATTGAACACGCGCTTCGGATTGAAACCACAGAACAAAGTACTGAGATCGGTCATGATGTCTACATTTCCTTGCAGATATTTATATTGGTAGGTTTGTTGCGGATTCACCCATCCACCCTTTGCCTGCCAGCCACTTACACCAACACGTGCGCCGAATGCGGGAGCGAACTTATAACCGATATTAAGAGCAGCCGCCGGAGAAATAAGGTCAGTGAATTTCGCTTCACCTACGGTATGGGCTGCTCCTAACTGTGCTTGAATGAACCAATGAGGTTTGAAAGTAATCTTTTCAGGTTCCTTTATACGTGAAGATTGAGGTTCGCTCTGTCCAAAAGTAGTCACCGTACTCAAACACAGAACAGCCAAGACCAAATTTCTTTTTAGTTTCATTTCATTCGTTATATTTATATTGATTCAGATAATTGTTTAAAAAGGAGAGCGTGTCCTTCTTGTCACACTCTCCTTTTTACCAACTTATATTTTCTCACAATAAATGAGAATGTAACCTCTTTCCTATACAGAATTCAAAAAAGAGAGTAAAAGGTTGTGCCCTACGACACAACCTCATTACTTCTTAGTCCAAATTATTTTGTAGCTTTAACCTGTACAGTAATTGTTTCCTTGATAGTACCCCATGTGTAGGTAATAGTCAAAGGAATATAAAGCTCATAAGCTTTAATTTCAACTCTACTGCTCTTGATATATGTTACAGTACCAAAGTCTGGAAGAGCAGTTACAGTACCTGAATAATTAACAGTCTTAGGATCAAATTCAATAATCTGTGTAGCTAATTCTGTACCAAATGCTTCTTCAAGTGTCTGACGTTTTCCAGTCCAGTTTGTTTCAACTTTCTTGATATCCTCACACTTAATGCTAGTCACACCATAATATCTATAGTAATCCAAATTAGCAGCGAAACTATTCAGCGGAGAATCTTTTCTCCAGTCTGTAAAGGTAACAAGTTCACCTAACTTCAAGGTATTAGCAGGATCACCTTCGTTCAAACCGTCAGTAAAGAACTTACTTGCATCAGAAGATACATTAACCGGACGTATAAAGGCAAGGTTGAATTCACCGTTAGTAACTGGCACTAGCATGTCACAACCATTTTCATAAACGATGTCCATAACTGCATAGAAGCTATCAGCACCGCGGGCTTCTTTATTCAAGAGATTCTTAGCAACAGCAGTATTTGCAAATGTAACATCATTGTTATTAGCATCAGACAAGCTTGCTACCAAATTATCTGCAGTTATTGCATTAGCAACAGTAGCACCGGTCAAGTCTTTACCAACAGCATGCAATTCAGTCTTGTCAGCGTTCAACGCCAATTGATATTGTGTACCATCAACACCTGTTACCAAACCACGTGTAGCTTTCAAGTTCTTTTCAGAGAACACGAATGTATATTCCATATTATCAGCTACGAAGCTCGGGAACTTCTCAGCATCAAATGAGCTGGAATAATCGAACTGAACTTTACCGCCTACGAAGAGTTCATTCAAATCACCGATAATCTGCGTTGTGTTAGTAGCACCAGGAGTCTGACAATAGATAGAAGCAGTATTACCATTCCAAGCATTTGGCGCTTTCTCTTTAGCAGTTGCAGTAAAGTTGATAGGATCTACTTTTACAACATGCTTGATAGCAACATATTTCGGATACATTCCACCATTTGCAATAGAAACGATAACATCAGCATCTGTTGTTTTCTCGTATACAGCATAAGCCACATAAGTTTTAGCTTCCAACGGTGCAGTTGTCAATTCGAATTTAGCTCCGCGGTTAGCCTTATTATCACCAGCTGTCAGGATTTCTGTTACCTTCCAAGTACCTACGTTTTCAAATCCAGCAACAGGAGCAGCAGCATATCCATAGAGTGTATGGAATTGTTCTTTACTCAATGCTGTCAATTTCTCATTTGTACTGAATGTATATACCTGAGTACTCATAAACTCGTCATTAGTTGACCAAGTGTAAACAGGATTGTTGCAATCAATACCAATAGTAGCATTTTCAGTGATAGTGATATCCGGTTCCGGTTTAGCAGCAGCGTCACCCACAATCAGTAATTTGATATAGGCAGCAGCAACGATTGCATTTCCATTATGTGAATCTGTCAATTTAGCCAATACCATCGGAGCCTTACCAATACAGCTTTCATTCACATCACCGTAGTTTACAGCCTTGAATGTTACACCATCCAAGCTCATATAGCGCTCTTGCGGAGTTTCATTAACTTTGTAAGCAACAGCTTCAAAAGACAATGTGAGATCAGGATACTTAGTATAGTCAAAGAACTTATGACCAGCAGCATCCTTAACATTACATGCAGAAACAAGTTCTGTCAAGTTGATACCAGCAATAGCCTCAGAATAAGTAACATTCTGAACTAAAGCAGCATTTCCTGTCATCGGCATATTCTTATCATCAATCTTAGCCACCTGAGCTTCAGCATCAGCCTTGGTAATAGCAAAGTGATTAGCATCATCTCCCGGATTAGTAGCTGTTACAGCTTTATCAGTCAAGACAACATCAATCTCAGCATCTTTGTTGATAACACCTACATATTCAGTGGTAACTTTATTTTTTGCAGTTGTTTCAAACTGGAGAGCAATCATGTCCAATTTATCTGCTTCATCTTCAAATAAAGCAGGGTCAGCTTCCAGAGACACAGTCATTATGCCATTTTCTATTGTAGTTTTCTTCCAGTCAATAAATACACCCGGAGTTCTTGTTACCTGTTCTACAGTCTGTTTCAAAATCTGAGCTTTACCTTCTTCTGTCAATTGAGCAAGCGTAGCACTCGACGGATTAACTCGATATTGAGGAGCAGCTACATTTGACATATATAAAGTAGCAGTTGCAGATGTTTTAACTTCGTTAGCTACAATCGTTTTCTGTTTGTATGAGTTTTCTTCAAACACAATTACTCTTTCACCCCATCCGGCCAAAATCTTCGTTGGGATATATTCAAAGCTTGTGATTGGCAGTACATCCTGAATAAGCAACTTAGTTGAGAGAGGTTGATTATCTACTAAGATTTCCCATCCTACTACAACACCAGTCTCATCTTTATACTGAACAACGCTTACAGTCGTTTTATCATGTTGCGGTTGTTTTGGAACAGCTACTCCTGTTTTAATAGAGTTTTCTTTATCATCCTTTGTTCCATACCACATCACACCTTCTGAGTCCATCCAGAACTTAGTAGGATCTAATTTAGTGTCTTGAGTTACTGTATCGTTATCAGTGATTGTAAATGTTTTGACGATCTTAGAATTGTCAGATCCTGTCAGAGTAACAGTAACAGTAGTCACATTTCCTTCTCTACTGCTAGTTACATCCAAAGTGTACGTAGTATTCGTATCGTTATCAGGGATCGTATAAGTAGTAGGAGTCCCCGATTGATCTGTTACTGTCAATACACCATTAGCAAAGGATACCGATTTCACATAAGCCAATGCTCCGAACTTGGTATTCAAGTCAGCTAATGTTTTTTCGACTGCATCCACACGTTCGCTCAGACCATTGATGTCGTCATCGTAGTCTTTACAAGATGTAAATGTGCCCGTCGAAGACGCTAATAACGCTCCAAACAGGACTGCATTTAAAAACTTTTTGTTCATAATAAAAAAACTTTTAATTTATAAATTAAATAATAAAAATATAATCTCTCGATGTCGATTCAATAATCCCATGTGTTGTCCCCATTCATTTTTAGTGTAACCTCCTTTTCTTTTTTTGTTTTACCTGTGTCCATGCTCCATAGAGGATGAACAAGAAACTTACTCCCAATACTTTTAGCCCGTTACTTCATAGGTAACGGGAAAACCTTTGTCCTGGCTCTCATGAAGCCTTCTTTATGAAAAACTGTATGATTTAGTAATGAAACTTATTTACCCCTGCTTCAAAGAGGAGGCAGAGGGGAGGGAAATCTTTGAATATAATTAGAAGGTTATAAAGGTCTAATAAAAAGAAATCCTCTGTTTTATCGTGTTATTTCTCTTTTTTTAGTAGTTTATCAGAAAAAATATCTTTTTTGTTTGCATGTTTTCCAAAATATCTCCATCTTTGCAACGCTGTTTAGCTCCGTTACCTATGAAGTAACAGGCTTAAATTCAACATATTGCTACTGACATTGAGCGCTTTATAAAATCTACCACTTTTTTATTGGCTTCATCTATTTTCTTATTCTGAAAAGGTTTGAGATATGTCTCGGTCACTGTAATTGACGAATGCCCCATAGCTTCAGAAATAACGCCCGGATGAATTTCACAATAGTAAGCTGTCGTTGCCCATGTATGGCGGGCTGTATACGAACTTAGTTTATCTCCCAGTCCTAACATTTCACCAAGCAACATCAACTGCCTATTAAAGTTACGGAGAGCCAACTGATATTCATGATAAGCCTCCTTTGTTCCTTCCCGACTGCTTAATAACGGAAATAAATAAGGAGAGGAGCTATCACGGTCCATATACTTCTTTAATATAGCCATCGCTTCCGAAGTCAAAGTCACAGACAAAGGTCGGCCTGTTTTACGCCGTCGATAAGTGATTACATTATCACGCAAATCGCTTTTACGCAAATAAGCCAGATCGACAAAAGGCAGACCACGGAGCAGGAACATCAGAACGAACAATTCCTGCGCACGACGCATGGCGGGACTCACGGCAGATGACTGTGGTAATTTAGTGAATACCTTCTTCATGTCTTCTTCGCACAACGCACGTTTGCGGTCAGCACGTGTCCCGGTATACACCGAACGAAAGAGATGCGGCACATAAGGTGCCATACGCCTGTCTACCGCGCGATTGTAAACCGCACGAAATGTACGCAAATAAGTGGAAACAGTGTTCCAACTACAACCACGGCTACGAAGGTGAATCTCGAAGCCTTTTAACCATTCCGGAGTTACTTCACGAAAAGCAAAATCCCTTTTCCCACCATAAGCAATAATGGCATTGAGACTGCTGCGATAAATGTGAGCAGTTCCAAAGTTTCCCTCCATTTGTAGCCCCACTGCTACTTGCTTCATAAATGCTACTACTTTTAACATTTTACTTATTATTTATTAAATGATGCGATAAATATAACAAAATAAGGGGATAGTATGTTTTTATAGAAGAAATTTAAAAACGAAAAAAGAGGATGCCGTTAGGGAAAGGGAGGCATCCTCTTTGGAGGGACAGGAAAGATTCACTTTCACAAGCAAATTCTTCCACTGCTACCCCCTGTTATTTCTTCACATTAAGTGAAGAAAGGGTTCATTGCGGAAATACATACTTTCGCAAGCACGGATTCCCTTGGGGTATTCTCATGTGAGGCTCTTCGCGGGAAAGCGAAGAAAAATGGGGAACACCGCACATGAGATATCTTAAAAAAGGGTTATGCCTTTATACAAACATTATTCTACCACGCAGATACTGACACGATTTTCCGTAGGATTCGTGTTCGGTTGTACGGTATCCCCTTTAAAGTCAGTCACGATCCGGTCCGCAGCAATGCCTTTCGCTTTCAAGACGTCCGCCACGTTGTTCGCGCGCTTCTCTGACAAGGTCATATTGATGCCTGGGTTACCCGTTTCCTTATCCGCGTATCCGGTGACGGCTACCTTGGCAGTCGGATATTTTTCCAGATGCTTCACCAAAGATTCTATTTTGGCAAGCTGGTCATCCTGGATCTTTGCGGAATTCAGCGCGAAGAAGACGCTTTGCTTCATCGGCTCGACGGTCACCACCGGTGCAGGTTTCGGCTGCGGCTTTTCTACCACAGGTTCCGCTTTGGGCTGTTCCACTACAGGCTCCGGTTCGTAATAAACGGGAGCGGTCTTGGTATAACTCTTGCCAAATTTGATACTAAGTCCCACCAATACGTTAAATTGCCAGTCGCAGTTGCCCGCTTTCTTTGAATTGAACTTATCGGAAAGGATATTGGCGTTTCCTTCGATGTTGATCGCCAGACGGTCATTCAGGCGAAGGTCGCAGCCCAAGCCCAAACGTCCGGCTACCAGGTTCTGGCTGTCCTGCCACAGATACTCCATTTCATAAGCACGCGTATCCAGCGCGTTGGCTTCGTCATTGTCGAAAGCGTGATTAAATCCTACACCGGCAAAAAGATAACCATTGAATACACGGTCGGGGTTAAAGCCGCAGAACAAAGCGCTGAGGTCCGCCATCAGGTCCAGGTTGCCTTGAAGATATTTATACTGATAAGATTGGGAGGGAGTCACCCAGCCCGCTCTAGCCTGCCAGCCGCTGACACCGATACGCGCCCCGAATGCCGGAGCGAACTTATAGCCCACGTTGAGGGCGGCTGCCGGAGAGATCAGATCGGTAAATTTGGCTTCGCCTATCGTATGAGCGGCTCCTACTTGCACTTGCATAAACCAGTGGGGATTAAAAAGGGTTTTACCCTCCTCCTTGATCCGCTGCTCTTGAGCGAAAGCCAAGGTGCTACTGACAGTCAGTATGGCTAGTAGTAAATTTCTTATTTTCATCATATGTTATGTATTTAATGTCTTTATCACAGAATGATCTGCATTGCATCCCTCACATTATCAGGAAGTAGTTATAAAAAGGGTGCTCTTTTGAGCAGAGCACCCTTTCGATTGTAGCATGTCTAAAAGTTTATTACTATCTTAGATTTCTTACTTGTTGTTGCCTGCCGGCTCAGCCGTAAGAATCAAGTCTGTCTTAAGGATACCCCAGCCATATTCTATAGAAGCAGGGATAGTGATGGTATATGAATAGCCAATATTTGATTCAGCATTTTCATACTTCACAGTGTTAGTAGCTCCTTGTGTCAGCACTGCATCATCAGGCAACTTATGATTGTTGTATTCCAAGCTTGTGCTAACATTATTTATATCAAGCACGACATTCTTGATCTCTCCGTAATAATCCCAGAATTGACCCGGAACCAGAACTTCGTGATCGTGCTCCCATTGATGCCATTCCCAGCAACCGGAAGTTTGTCCGTTCACTGTACCTGCGTAATGAGGTTTTGGAGAATGTTCATGACTGATTTCCACTTCTGTAGCCGGTACATATTCATATACAGCAGGCACGTAATTAACGCCCGTGATATTAGTAAAGGAAACTTCACTTGATGCAGTAATAACGTGTTCGTTGTAAGTAACATCATCGTTAGACACACATCGGGTCTGCACAGCTTGACTAGCAGCATACCGCTCAGCTTGCAATGCAAGTTCAACACGAACAGCGTCTTTACTTATCTTCACATCTGTTACATTAAACACCTTATTATAATCCATAGTCATCCAACCCCAATATTGTGTGCCGTCGGCGGCAGTTATTAGCCTATATTCTTGAACTGTATAACTTTCTCGACCGGTATACATCTTCAAGTCAGTTCCTGTAGTAAATGTAACTGTCTCTGTTTCAAGATTAAATTCAGCATCCTTTGTCTTATTATAATGTCCGTCAACATAAGTGTACTCTGGCACGCAAATTGTTTTCCACCTACCGTGTGTCTTTACAACCGATTCCCAAACAGGATGTGTGATCGCGTAACCTCTCCAGTCTGTCAACAAACCATCGTGCTGGAAGCTGACTTCATCACCACCTGTCGCACCGTCTTTTACAGTGATACCATCAGGCATAGTGAAAGTGACAGGACGGATAAATGTTACCTTAAATCTGTTCACGATATACGTATCACCACTCTCAATCATATACTTGTGAATAATAACAGCTTGCAATCCCTTTTCGCTATTCAACGCTGCCTTAACTGCAGTATTACTCTTGTTCAAAGAAATGGTCGTTCCATTCAACTGAACACCGGTAAGAACGTTTGCTGTTTTGACACCGTTGCTATAAGTTGATTCAATTTCGTACGTACTTTCAGTGCATACTCCAGTCGGTATATTAACTGTATAAGTACCATCAACATAAGCTTTCGTTATATCTTGTGAGATTGTACATTCCGAAGCCGGTGAAGTGATAGCACCCGGTCTTTTGGCATTTACTCTGAACGCGATATACTTACCGTCAGCATCCTTATCCCAGAAGGCATCATTTACCTTTGTCTTTTCCGTATCCAAAGCAATGACAGGCAAATTAACTTTCACTGCGAAATGGAAATGAATGTATTTCGGATATTTATTAGAAGAAACCTTATTGCGGAGTGTCAAAGTAGCATACAAGTTAGCTCCAGTTATACCTACATTTCCAACCTGTCCATGAGCGAATCGCCAAATTACAATCTTAGTAGCTTTGCCGTCAGTTGCTACACCGTCAATCAGACTCGGTGCAGTAATACCCGGAAGAGCAACACCATTCTTAAGAACTGAGGTTTCTAGGTATTCATACGTATTCCAGAATTCCTCATGACTCATACCTTGTTCAGAACCGTCACCCTTGTTCATCAAACGATAGATATTATCACGCAGATAATCCTCTTCGAATTTATACAGTTTAGATTGCGTATTTGCACAGCCATAAGTTTCAGTACCTTCTATAGTCACGGCCATATCAGGAGTCTTCTCTGCTACGATCTCAACTTTCACGAAGCCGCGACGAACTACATTACCGGCCTTGTCTACCAACTCAACCTTGAAAATAGGAGTACGTCCTACAAATTCCGGGTTATGTCCATTATCAGCAATCGCCTCGAAAGTACCCTTCTCAGCATCTGTACATACCAAGTCTTTCTGCTGATTAGTTATAGTAAAGCCACTTTGTACATTATACTCAGAAGATGCTACAGCAAAGCGGTATGACAATTCATAATCTTCAACAGGGAACGCTTCATGTGAATCGTCCTTCACAAGACAAGTAGCTACCAATGACTTCAAGTCAAACACTTTGTCATATGCCATTTCGTAACGAACGAGTGTAGTCTTACATGCACTGAACGTTGCTGCGAAATGAGCAGTGTTTCCAGTTGCCAAAGTCGCTCCGTCGGCAATAAAGATGTCTTCAGGAGTGATCAGATCGTCATATACAGCTACATATGGAGAAGTAATTACGGGGTCTGCATCCTTCTGGGCAGGATCACCGGTCATAGTTGCCTGCAAAGCAATCATGTTTGTTTTATCTTCTGCCGGTCTGACATTGGCATGCTTACGACGAAGTGTAAAGTCAACAGTTCCTGTAGCGGTATTCTTGATCGGTTGCCCGATGATATCTACCAAATTGCTGCCTGCCGCGCGAGTTCCAGTTTCAATAATAGTTACAGCACGGTCAAGATAGCTATAAGTAGCATTTCCCAAATTAAAGCTCTTCGGATTGAAATGGTAGCTGGCAATTGCAGGAGCACCTACAGAGTAAGCATACTTAGTCACGATAGGAAGTGAAGCATTTTCATTCGGGCTCATTGCGCTATACTGCAAAGAACTGAATTTAACAGCTTCCACACCGTCTACAATATAATCCGGAGCAAACGCGATGCTGCTCAAGCGAGCGACGATCAATACATGCAAGTTACTGATTTCTGTAGAGATGAGAGTTCTAAGAGTGGTATCCAGAGTAGTAATTCTTTCTCCAAGTTTACCCATATCTGCTTTGATTTTATCCAGCTCGCCATCGATTCTATCTCCCAGATCTTTGAGGTCCTTATTAGTTTGCACCAAATCACCTTGCAAGTCCTTAATATCCTTTGCATTGTCACCTATCAGTCCGCGCAATGCACTGTTTTCCTCTGTCTGCGCATCCCACAATTTTTGGTTTGCTTCCTGAGCGGCTTTCAGTTCATCCTCAGCTTTCTTAATAGCTTGCGCAAGAGCTTCGTCAGCTTCTATCTTGTTGGCGTCTATCATGCCTTTCAATTCCTTATCATAAGCTTTCAAGGCATCCAACTGAAGTTGAAGGTTCTCGTCCGCAGCAATCAAAGTCTTGATAGCGTCTTGAGCGGTCTGGATATTGTTCGCGTTGGTGACCACATCCCCCTTAAGACCGTCTACAGTGCCTGTCAGTGTACTTAATTCGGCTTGAACACCGTCAATCCTACCACCGAGCAACTGAATGACACCCTCAATGTCTTCATTGAATTGCACAATAGCGGCTTCCAGGTCTTTCTTGTCAGCCTTGGTCGCGTTGATTTCAGCGATAGAAGAGTCTACATACTCTTTCATCGCAGTTACTTCTTCCGTGATTTTAGCGAGCGCTTTAGCTTCGGCGTCGGCAGCGGCCTGTTTTGCCGCTTCTGCTAAAACTTTGGCTTGGGCAGCTTCGGCAGCGGCAGCGTCACCGGCAGCTTTGGCAGCATCGGCAGCGGCCTGGGCTTTGGCAGCGTCGGCCTTGGCAGCGTCAGCAGTAGACTGGGCTGTCTGCAAAGCAGCCTGCAAGGCAGTCAGCTGAGCAGTCAACTGTTCTTGTAGAGTGCCAACGGTAGTTCCGTTTTTGTCGATTTGTTCTTGTAACGCCTTGATGTCGTCATCGTAGTCTTTACAAGAAGTAAATGTACCTGTTGAAGCCGCCAACAGCGTTCCAAACAGGATTGCACTTAAATACTTTTTGTTCATGATAAAAAAACTTTTAATTTATAAATTAAAAAAATAATAAAAATATAGTTCTTGTTTTGGATTATCAATTCCCATAAATCCCATGTTTTACTCCTTTCATTCCTTGCATAACCTCCTTTTCTTAAATTATTTCACCTACATTTGCCTTATACAATATACTCTGAAGTATATAGTCTATGCACACTTTACCCGTTACTTTGTAGGTAACGGGAAAACCTTTGTACCTGCCCCAAAAGGGTAGTCAATACCGGAAAATGTCTGAATTGGTAATGAAACATCTTTACCCCTGCTTCTGAGAAGAGGCAGAGGGGAGGAAATTCTTTTATCTAAATTAGAAGGGTGAAACACTCTAATACTAAGAAAATCGCTGTTTTATCGTGTTATTTCTCTTTTTTTAGTAGTTTATCAGAAAAAATATCTTTTTTGTTTGCATGTTTTCCAAAATATCTCCATCTTTGCAACGCTATTTAGCTCCGTTACCTACAAAGTAACGGACTAGCTATCAGGCAGATATTCCTATCACCGAATGCTTTACATAACTGATTATTTGTGTGTTGGCTTCATCAATTTTCCTACTACGGAAAGGTTTCAGATACGTCTCCGTCACAGTGATGGAGGAATGCCCCATCGCCTCGGAGATAATACCCGGATGAATTTCGCAATGATAGGCGGTCGTCGCCCAAGTGTGACGGGCAGTGTACGAGCTGAGTCTGTCGTTCAGCGCCAGCCATTCGCCCAGAAGCATGAGTTGCTGATTGAAGCTGCGTAATGCCGATTGATATTCGCGATATGCTTCCTTCGTCCCCTCACCACTTTTCAACAGAGGAAATAAATAAGGAGATGTGTCGTCACGACTTATATACTTCTTCAGGATTGCCATCGCTTCCGGAGTCACAGTAACCGACAGAGAACGACCCGTCTTACGCCTGCGGTAAGTTATCACATGATCACGCAAATCACTTTTACGCAAATAGGCAAGATCGACAAAAGGAAGACCGCGAAGCAAAAACATCAGGATGAACAATTCCTGTGAGCGCCGCATGCCGGCAGGCACGACAGAAGACGAAGACACCCCAGCGAACACCTTTTTCATATCTTCATCACACAAGGCACGCTTGTGATCCGCACGGGTACCCGTATAGACAGAACGAAACAGATTGGGTACGTAAGAAGCCATGCGACCATCCACCGCACGATTATAGACCGCACGAAACGTGCGTAAATAAGTGGAAACAGTGTTCCAGCTACATCCACGGCTACGAAGGTAAATCTCGAAGCCCTTCAACCATTCAGGGGTTACTTCATCAAATGCAAAATCCCTTTTCCCATGATAAGCAATAATGGCATTGAGACTGCTGCGATAAACGTGTGCAGTACCAAAGTTTCCCTCCATCTGTAGCCCCACCGCTACTTGCTTCATAAATGCTACTACTTTCAACATTTTACTTACTATTAATTAAATTACACGATAAATATAGGAATATTTTAGCATCTCTCCCAAATACCCTACAGACATATATTCATTCATCGGCAGGTTATCCAATCAGCGGATTTGACCATACCTCCGAAAGTAAAACAACAAAAAAAGAAACCGGTATGTTTTTTCGCACAAAGTTTTCGCTGCGAATAAACAGTTATTATAATTAACAAATAGTTCTAATTACAAATTTTATAAAGCAAGCATATACATATAAATTTACAGATATGAAAAACGAAAATAAAACTAAATAATTTTATACTATTCAATTAATTTATTTTTCATAACTTTGCAGAAAATAAGCCACAAATAGCGGTTTATAAAAACTAAATATAAGAATATGATAAAAGTAGAAAAAGAAGTATCCAAAGATTACATCATCAAGGGATTTAAACATTTTACCCAATTAGCTACGGAATACTTTCAAGGACATCCGGACTGCAATGCAGCCAGAAAAAGAATGCGCGACACAATAGACGCCAACTTGCAGCTCAAAGCAGAGCTCACCGCAGCAAGCTACACCGAACACACGACTTTGCTAAGTCCGAAGATGCAGCAAATCATTTGGGCGTACTGGGGACCACCCATCATTTCACTGTCGGAAAACCAGGCAAACGAGTCGGACAACAAACGAGTTTAAACGCCCAAAAAGTGAAAATCGAACTATATATTTTTAAATATATAATTTATTAGTTATCCCTTATTATGGTTCCGCCCTGCGTTTCAAAAGATTTTTCTCAACAGACATATTCCATTAAATGTCAGAAGATTACCTCACTCCTTAGAGTGTTCCGCTGTGCGTTCCACAAAAATGCCCTTTTTTCACCCTCAAACAGAGGCTCCAAAATGACCGGACAGAGGCTTCGTTTACTATAAACAGAGGCTCTGTTTGCATCAGACGAAGCCTCTGTTTCACGATCTTCCTCCAACGTATACCGCACAAAAAAACAACATGCGCCAAAAGCAGCTATTTACGTCACCACGAGGAATATTACATCCCAACACGTCCAAGCACGTACATCCGTTTAGGATTCGAACAGCAATCAACCTACTTTTGGACAAAATTTAAAAAACAGAATATCATATGCAAAAAATGAATTGCCAGGCCATCGGATATGGCTACATCATCATCCCAAAAGCTCTGCTGAAAGAGCAACTTACAGGCTGCAGCCCACACGAAGGAGAAATAGAAGCTTTCCTGAAACTTCTTATAAAAGTCAACTACTCGGAAACAAAACTCACCGACCGCCAAAAACACACCATCGTGTGCAAAAGAGGTGAAAGCCTGCACAGCTACCGCAGCTGGAGCGCCATTTTCCACTGGCCAACGAGCAGAACTTACCGCTTCATACAACAACTGAAAACAAACGGAATCATCGAAATCATTCCTCACAACGACACCACCGCCCTGCATATCCGAGTGGTCAACTACGAAAACTGGACAAACATTTCGGCACTCGTCGGCGAGAAAAAAGAAAACGCCCGAAAAACCAGCGACGAAAAGTTCCGCCTCTTCTGGGACGACTTCCACAACATCCTGCAGCTTCCCAAAGAGAACATCGCCAAAGCGCAGCGTATCTGGAAAAAGCTGAGCGAAAAAGAACAGCAACTCGCCATCGACAACATCGAAGAGTATTATTATCATCAGACAAACGTGAAATTCATCCTACATGCCTGCAGTTATTTATCCAATAAAGCCTTTCTGAATGAATACTGACAACAGAGTTTCCCCACAGGCCCCGGAGATAGAAGAAGCCATCCTGGGGGCCTGCCTGATAGAACAGGAAGCCATGCCGCTCGCAGCCGACACACTGCGCCCGGAAATGTTCTACACCACGAGCCACCAAGTGATCTACGCCGCCCTGCTTGCCATGTACCGGGCAGGAATGAAGATCGACATCCTCACCGTCAAAGAAGAACTTGCCCACCGGGGCAAGCTGGAAGAAGCCGGAGGAGCATTCGGCATCACGCAACTGAGCAGCAAAGTAGCCACCTCGGCGCATATCGAATATCACATGCAGATCGTACACGAGAAATATCTGCGGCGAGAAATGATACTGGGACTCAACAAACTCCTCGCCTGCTCTCTGGACGAAACAATGGACATAGCCGACACACTGATAGACGCACACAACCTGCTCGACCGCCTGGAAGGTGAATTCGGACACAACGACCACATGCGCGACATGGACGCACTGATGACCGACACGATGAAAGAAGCCGAACAGCGTATCGCCAAAAGCGTGAACGGAATCACCGGCATCCCTACCGGCCTGACAGACCTGAACCACATGACATCCGGACTGCAAAACGGAGAACTCACCGTCATCGCCGCACGCCCCTCGGTCGGGAAAACCGCCTTCGCCCTCCATCTGGCGCGGCAGGCTGCCATGCAGGGACATGCCGTCACTGTCTACAGCCTTGAGATGCAAGGAGAACGCCTTGCCGACCGCTGGCTGTTGTCCGCCGGCGACATCAACCCTTACCGCTGGCGCACAGGCATCCCTAACCCGCACGAAGTGGCGGAAGCACACACCACCGCCGCAGAACTGGCACGACTACCGATACACGTAGACGACAGCACTTCGACCAGCATGGACCATGTACGCTCCAGCGCACGGCTCCTTAAAAGCAAGGGTACATGCGATCTGATCATCATCGACTACCTGCAACTTTGCGACATGAGCACCGGACAGAAGAACCGCAACCGTGAACAGGAAGTGGCACAAGCCACCCGCAAGGCTAAATTGATCGCCAAGGAACTGAACGTTCCCGTCGTATTACTTTGCCAGCTAAACCGCGAATCGGAAGGCCGTCCCGGTGGTCGACCGGAACTATTCCATCTGCGTGAAAGCGGCGCCATCGAGCAAGATGCTGATGTAGTGATGCTACTCTACCGCCCTGCACTGGCACGAATCACTACCGACCGCGAAAGCGGTTATCCGACCGAAGGGCTGGGAGTAGTCATCGTAGCCAAACAACGCAATGGAGAGACAGGGAACGCATACTTCAGCCACAACCCTTCTCTAACGAAAATTACGGACTATACACCACCACTGGAAGTATTGCTGAAACAAGCAAAATAAAAAAATTCCCGGAACCATAACTACAATATTATATTACATAATATAAGATTAAATATTTTCCGATTTTATTTCATATTTGCAGTAAAATAAAGAGCATAATGCTTGACTTTGCCTCTTATATTTCGTATATTTGCAATGTCATAGAGAAACAAAATTATTATTACTTAAACCTTAACTTTTTAAAATTATGAATGTTTCAGTAGAACGCTATCAGCGTAGAAAGTACATGAGTCAAGAGAATTCTCCGATGCTGTATTACGTACGCCAGAAATCGGGAACAGTCAGAGTGATGGACGTCGAAAAACTGGCAGATGCCATCGAAGCCAACTCTTCACTCACAGCAGGAGATGTAAAACATGCCATCGAAGCTTTTGTAGAGCAGCTCCGCCTGTCACTCACACAAGGCGACAAAGTGAAGATCGACGGTTTGGGAACATTTCACATCACACTATGCAGCGAGGGGACAGAGAAGGAAAAAGATTGCACGGTCCGAAGCATCCGCAGGGTGAATGTCCGGTTTGTAGCGGATAAAGCATTGCATCTGGTGAACGCAAGCCACACCAGTACACGAAGTGAAAACAACGTGGAATTCGTACTGGCAAGCAAAGGTGACACGGAAGGCGAAAATGCCGGAGGAGGAGGAGGAAATACCGGAGGCGAAGAGGAAGCTCCGGACCCGACAGTTTAACAGGAGATACCATATCGAACCAACCTTAACATATAACTCACCCCCATTATCAATTATCCATTAAAAAAATGCTAGATAAAATTATCGAGATTATTATGACTATCCTCCCTTTTCTGGGTAATCGTAAAAAGCGTAAAGCGATGGCGCAAAACGTCAAAGAATTCAGCGAGCTGGTGAAAGACCAGTATACCTTCCTGATGGAGCAGCTGGAAAAGGTACTGAAAGATTATTTCGACCTTAGTGCGAGAATGAAAGAGATGCACGCCGAAATCTTTTCGCTGAGAGAGCAACTGACACAGGCTGCCGCATTACAGTGCATAAACAAAGAGTGCATACAACGTACTCAAAGCGAAGCATCCATCTCTGAAGCATAATGCCGGACAATCATGAGAACGATCAACTTAATCGTAATTCACTGCTCCGCCACACGCGAAGACAAGGATTTCACGGAATATGACCTGGACGTCTGCCATCGCCGACGCGGATTCAACGGAGCGGGCTATCATTTTTATATCCGCAAAAACGGGGATATAAAGTCTACCCGACCGATAGAAAAGATCGGTGCCCACGCCAAAGGATTCAACAGAGAAAGTATCGGTATCTGCTATGAAGGCGGGCTTGACAGCAAAGGTCGCCCCAAAGATACCCGGACCGAATGGCAGAAACATTCACTGCGAGTACTGATTCTTACTTTATTGAAGGATTATCCGGAATGCCGCGTATGCGGTCACCGTGACCTTAGTCCCGACCGGAATGAGAACGGAGAGATAGAACCGGAAGAATGGGTGAAAGCGTGCCCTTGCTTCGATGCGGAAAATAACTGGAAAGCATGAGGCAGAAATCAAGTAAAGCTTCAATTGAATAGCTTATAAACAAGAAAACTCCAATTGCCCGACCAAACGAAGTCGGAGCAGTTGGAGTTTCTACATTTATAAAATAGATTGTCGGGATATCTCCTCTGAAGGAAATTAATGCTATCTTTGTAGAAAGTAATAAACCTAGAAACTTTTATATTTTAGCATGTATACTCCGCCTTTCACCATATCTCCCCGCACCATTCACTTAATAGCGGATATCTCCGCATTGGTAGAACGATATGCCATCCGTATGGAGCAGGAAGATGCCTTGCTATTGCGAAAAATCAACCGAATTAAGACCATTCAAGGTTCACTGGCTATTGAAGGAAATACCCTATCTGAAAGTCAAATTACAGATATCCTTGACGGGAAGCATATAGTAGCTCCCATCCGTGAAATACAGGAGGTACGAAACGCCATCAAAACCTACAATTCATATCACACTTTCGATCCCTACTCGGTAGACGACTTACTGATAGCACATAAAATAATGACGGAAGCACTGGTAGACAATACAGGACACTTTCGTCAAGGAGGTGTCGGAGTATTCGCAGGCACACAGTTGATCCACATGGCGCCTCCTGCCGACCGCGTTCCTTATCTTATCAAAGATTTGTTTGAATGGTTACGAAAGTCGGATGATCATTTATTAATAAAAAGCTGTGTTTTTCATTATGAGTTTGAATTTATTCATCCATTCAGTGATGGAAACGGGAGAATAGGACGTTTATGGCAATCGCTGATATTAGGCAAACTCCATCCTGTATTCGAACACTTACCGGTAGAGAATATGGTATTCGCCAATCAACAAGCCTATTATAATGCTATAAACCGAAGTACTGATGCTGTAAATAGTGGTATATTCATTGACTTCATGCTACAAGAAATATACGAAACACTAAAGAAACGGCAAGGCGATTCTATAGTAACAATGAAAGCGACAAAGGATGTCGGTATAAATGTCGGTATAAATGTCGGTATAAACGAACAAAAAGTTCTGGAACTTTTGAGAAAAAACAATCAAATCACCGCCAAAGAAATCGCCGGACTTCTAGGTATCAGTCTGAGGCATAGCGAACGTTTGATCACATCATTAAAGCAAAAAGGAATGATTCAGCGAGTTGGATCAAACAAAAACGGATACTGGGAAATTATAGTTTAAATGAAAGGTTGACCTCAATGTCAACCTTTCATTTAAACTATACCTTATCGTGCATCAAAAGCTGCATCAATCAGTGCCTGCAAGTTCAGATAGTGACTCCGGACAATCCCCGTAGAAGCACTTGCCGCACTTGCCAATGACCTCCTTAATTCGAGCAACTGTCCACGGGCAATTGTCGGTGCTTCGGAAGGAGAATCAGACGAGGATAAAACACTCGTCATCATACCCAGAAGCGATGAAGAGTTACCTTTCGGCTTATCAATCATCGAGATCAAAGCGTTGACATAAACTTTCTGCAAATTACGCTGGGCATAATCCGGTCTCTTACCGCCTTGCAGATCGCTCCAGATACCTTTCTTCAAGTCAGTAAACAGGTTATTGGCTGTATATGCCTTTGTACCGTTCAAGAATTCATCGTTTGTCATTTTATCCAACGTGTTCTTGCTTAAGAGTTGCTTCAGAATGCTGCTCTGTACACGGAATACAGCATTGTAAGTGTTGATTCTGGCTCTTTCGGCAAGCTTCTTATCCAGCAACCAGTTGGGAGTATTAAACAGTTCCTTATTCAAAAAGATAACTGCTTTTCTCTGAATATCTTTGGGTACATATTCCATTGCTTTGACGTCAGTCTGCTCTACGGAAACCGGGGTACTATAAATACCACCCACATTCGTCGCTACATGACGCATATACAGATTAAACTGCCCCACTATATTCTGATACAGACTGGATGCTTTAGCGTAGCCTTCGTTCGGTTCGTAAGTCCAGTTCATAATTTCAGGCATGATGCGTTTCAGATTTTTGATACCATAAGTGCTCGCCAATACAGCATCGTCACCCAAATCCTCATTCTGATTACGAGGATCGTTCCGGTCACTTTCCGTACCAAAAGTGTAACGTTTATCCTCTTGTAGTTTACTGATAATCCACTTGTTCATGTGAGGGATTTCGGCTTCGGGCGTCTTATATTCGGGCATCCAGCGATATCCCCATTCGATAGCCCACTCATCGTACATACCGATGCGGGGGAAGATTCCGGCACGGGATATGTTATCTTCGGGCTGCGCTACATAATTAAACCGTGCATAATCCATGATAGAAGGAGTATGACCGTTGGCTTCCACCCATGCTTTGTCTCGTAGCTTTTCTACAGGAACCGTGCTGGAAGAGCCGAAGTTGTGACGCAGTCCCAACGTATGGCCTACTTCATGAGAAGATACAAAACGAATCAGCTGCCCCATCAATTCATCGTCAAACAGAGGTTTGCGTGCACCCGGATCGACAGCTCCAGCCTGCACGATATACCAGTTGTACAACAGGCTCATCACATTGTGATACCAGTTGATATGCGTTTCCAGAATCTCACCGCTGCGAGGGTCGTGTACATGAGGACCGCTCGCATTTGGAATATCGGAAGGTTTATATACGATAGCGGAATGACGCGCATCCTCCAAACTCCATTCAGGATCGTCTGTCGGAGCTTCTTTGCCTATAATGGCATTCTTAAATCCGGCCTTTTCAAAAGCTTTCTGCCAGTCATTGACACCTTGAATCAAGTAAGGTACCCACTTCTTGGGAGTGGCCGGATCGATATAGATCACAATCGGATTCTTTGGTTCCACCAGTTCTCCCTTCAGGTATTTTTCTATATCCTCGTCTTTCGGCTCAAGACGCCAGCGGGTAATCTTCGCTTTATACTCCACCCCCTGAGGATTTTCGTCAAAATCCTTGTAGCTGACAGCAAAGTAACCTACTCTGCTATCATACAGTCTTGATTTCATCGGTTCTTTGGGGAGTAACATCATAGAACTGTTCAGCTCGTATGTCAACGGAGAACTTGGAGCGGAAGACACGGATGTTCCGGCTCCTGCAGGTGATGAGGCTCTCCGCTGAAAAGTACGTACCGTACGGACTTCGATATTACGCGGAAATGCCTTCAGAGTATCAATATAGCTGGCATCATCTACCATACCTCCTATCCCGGCATTGTTTTTCGCACGGCTTTCAAATGAAAACAGTTTGTTATCCCTGCGGATATAGTCAGTCATATCTATGACGTAATTGTTCGTCTCGCCTTCTTTACGGACCGTTTTCAGAGGAAAAGTGGCTATAATGGGCTGTACATTAGAATTCAGTACTGCCTGATACAATCCTAATGTATCCGAAGAATGTTCAATATAAGAGATTTCACGAACAAACAGTTTATCGCCATTTCCCTTTTCGAAACGGATCACTTCATCTCCGATCTGATCTCCCGGATAACCGACTTTGCGCTTTTGCATATCTACGGGAGCCTTCACGATCCGATTCACTATCAGTACATCACGTCCGAAGAGCGAGTCGGGAATTTCAAAATAATATCTGCCTTCTACATTGTGCACTTTGAAGAAGCCATTCATCGTTTTAGCCTTGCCGGTAATTACTCTTGCATAAGGTTGCAAGGCATCTTTCTTCCTGTTGGCAACAGAATCGGTTTTGACTTTGGCTACTTCCTCTGTCTTTCCTTTCTTTTTCTTCTTCTTTTTAAAAATGTCTGTAGATTGCGCCCCGACTGATGGAATGAGCATCGCCAGAATCATTAGAGTTGAGACTAATTTCTTCATGTGTCCAATATTATATGTATTTATTTGAAATACAAAGATAATTATTTGAACGAACTATCCAAAACTATAATCATTCCGGCGTATGATCGTTTTTTATAATGCCAGGCGGTAGATCTCCTTACTGTCTTTCTTTGTCAGCTTCACATAGTTACCCACAAATTCACCTTTATTGCGATGCAGACTATCTGCAAGGCGGTCAATATCCGGATTTTCTATACCCAGTTCTTTGAAGGTTACAGGTAAGCCAATCGATTTGAAGAAAGCTTTCAAGCGGGCAATCCCTTCAAGTGCCACTTTCTTTTTATCGTCCGACTCTTCCACTCCCCACACACGAACAGCATATTGGGCTATTTTATCTACATTGTGTTCTGTCATCCATGTCATCCAGGCAGGGAAGATCACAGACAGACCGGCTCCATGAGTAACATTGTAGATAGCACTGATTTCATGTTCGAGGAAATGGGAAGCCCAGTCTTCTTCGCAACCGACCCCGCATGTTCCGTTATGGGCGATGGTTCCACACCACATCAGATTGGCACGGGCACCGTAGTTTTCGGGTTCTTTCATCACCGTTGCCGCTTCTTTGATAATGGCAAGCAATGTGCCTTCGCACAGGCGGTCGCCTATCTCTACTTCTTTTGTATTGGTAAAGTAACGCTCCATAATGTGCGCCATCATATCGGCAATGCCACAGGCAGTCTGGAAGGGAGGAAGTGTATAAGTCAGTTCAGGATTCATCACCGCAAATACAGGACGCAGCACGCCGGGCGCACGCAGGCTTAATTTCTGCAATCCGTCGACTTTAGTGATCACGGTATTGCCGGAACCTTCACTTCCGGCAGCGGGAATCGTCAGCACGACAGCAACCTTCAGTGCTTTGGCCACGATGGATTTTCCTATGTAGAAATCCCAGAAGTCACCGTCATAAGGTACTCCGGCAGCAATGGCTTTCGCTGTATCAATCACCGAACCGCCTCCTACCGCAAGCATCATGTCAACGTTTTCTTTCCGGCACAGGTCGATACCTTCATATACTTTCGTATCTATGGGATTAGGCTGTACTCCACCCAGCATACAATAAGGAATGCCTGCTTTCCGCAAGGAGTCTTCCACACGGGCAAGCAGACCGCTGCGCACTACCGAACCGCCTCCATAGACAATCATTACTTTTCGTGCACCGTACTTCTGTACCAGTGCTCCCGTTTGAGTTTCCGTATCCCGCCCGAATACAAATTCGGTAGGACTATAAAAGATAAAATTGTTCATTGTCGTACTTTTAGTAAGTCTTTATATAAGCCTCACAAAGTTATAAATTTATGTAATAATCCGTTCTATCCGCAATTAAAATTAGGGTAATATTTTCCGGATACCACTACTCTTTTACCTTATTCCCTACCTTCATAAGAGCAAGCCCGATAACGATCCAAACCATTTCGCGTACACGGGTAATCAACGCGGCATACACTCCGTAAGCTCCGGAAAGGGAAAGACCACCGACAGCAAGGGCAAAACCGCCTTCACGACCTCCCAGCTGCATCGGCAAGAAAAATA
Organism: Bacteroides faecis MAJ27; assembly: GCF_900106755.1. GTDB lineage: Bacteria > Bacteroidota > Bacteroidia > Bacteroidales > Bacteroidaceae > Bacteroides > Bacteroides faecis. The sequence goes on along the minus strand of NZ_FNNN01000015.1, from coordinate 102,821 downwards.
AAAGATTAGCCAATAATGAAGAAAAAGCGGCAATCAGGCAACAGTCGGCAAAGCTGACATGGGTTGTCAGCACATTAAGAATCAGCCATATTTCGAGACAGCTGACCACACGCGCCATGTACTCTAAGGAAAGGGCTGCATAAAACGTTTGTTTCTTTTGCCGGTGAAGAAGGGAAATCTGTTGATCTATATTCTCCAACTGCTCCCGATGCACTTCGGCAAAGTGAATCACCTTCTTTTTCAGAAAAGGAAGACGGCTGCCCAAACGGACAAAAGCGACTGCCATCCCGTGCTGATAACCTTTGATAAACAACAATGCTATCAGCAGGCAGAAGATTGTAATAGCACCCAATATAATCCCCATTCCCCATCCTACCGGATACAGGCAGATATAAAGCAGTACGGAAGTCAGCCAGAAACAAAAATGAGAAAAGATGTGCATCATCACGTAAAGGATCACAGAAGAGGTCGCCCTTTCTACACCGATATAGGGTTTCAGCTCCATGATGCGGTAAGGCTCCCCTCCCATCAGTCCGACGGGAGTCACATAATTAAGAGCAAAGCCGGTAACGGTGAATTTGTAGAGACGGGCAAACGAGAATCCCGGTTTGCCGCCGCTACGGATGATGATATACCACGATACTGTATTAATCAGATAGACCGATAGCCACAAGATCAGCACCAAAGGCAAATATATTCCCGCACGTTTCAGATTCGTCCAAAGTTCCTGATAATCCATATCGAAAGTGAACATCATAATCAGGACGGCAACAATGCCGAATGCGAGGAATATATTGCGGTACTTATTCTTCACTATTTAATATACTGGTAATATCGTTCAAAGAAGTTTCTGAATCCCCGGATTTTCATTAATCCGTATTCGAACACCAACCAGCCTGTCAATGCGCAAGAGATTCCAAGCAACACGTCAATGATGTAGTGATGGCATGAATAGACAGCTGTTCCCCAAATACCCGCCATGATGATAGAAAAAAGAGTAATCACATACCATCTGCACTTGCCGATGATGGCATACACCAATGCAACTACCATATAAGCTGCATGGAGAGAGGGGACCGCCGCAAAGACATTCGCATTACGTCCATAAATGGAATCAAAGACAGACACTCCGAAAATCTCGTCGAAACGGCCCAGTCCTGCCACATTACCCGGAGTATTCAGGATCGGTTCAAAACCGTAGTTAATGGCATACCAGGGCGGAGCAGCCGGATGAATATAATAACCGGCAAAACCGATCAGATTTACAAATAAAAAGACCAGCGCAAAGCGAAGATACGTCTTCCGTTCTTTTTTGAAATAGAGGCAAAGCCCGAACAGGATGGGGACAGGAACCCAGCAAAGATAGAAGATACCTGCAAAGACGTCTGCCATCGCCCAATGATGCGCGGCAAAAAATTCACACGGAGTCACCAGTACCCCATTGTCCATCACTCCGAACAGAGACTTCTCCAGATTATAAAGTCCTTCTACATCAATCGGATTCACTTCGTAGTTAGGACAAATGCGCATCCAGTCATATGAAATACCGAATAGGGCAAAGGGAAGAAGAGCTACTGCCAGCTTCCGGGTAGGCAGCCCGGCAAAGAATAAAATCAAATAGAGTGCCGCTATCAGCAGGTGTTCGGAACGAAGTCCGATAAAGACTGTTGTCAGCAGCAAAAAAAGAGCCATGATCACAAGAACCGTCAAGGTTTCTTTCTTCGATGGCATTTTAGTTGTTTGTATCATCACGACTTATATTTTCAGTTATGCATTCTTCCGTTCGTCCGCCATCATTACTTTATAGCAATGTCTTACACGCGCAAAAGCGGTAATGTTAGCGAAAAGGGCTACAAAGGACAAAGGCACGATCAATATCAGCATCGGGTCGAAAGCCGTTATATCCTTAAATACGCCACAGAACAAAGCACCAAGACTCGTCAGCACCACACGTTCCGGACGTTGCATAAATCCTACTTTGCATTCAATTCCCAGACCTTCGGCACGGGCACGCACATAGCTCACCATCAACGAGCCGATCAGGGCTACAAAAGCGATAATCGCATAAAAGAAATAATCTTTCATCGACAGATAATAGCAGATACCGAAGAAAGTCATCAGCTCACTGTAACGGTCGAGCACCGAATCATAGAGTGCACCGAACTTGGAACTCATGTTTCCCAGACGTGCCACACGGCCATCCATCATATCGAACAATCCGGCAAACAGGATAACGCCTCCCGCCCATCCGATAATAGCCAAATCGTCTTGTCCGCCATAGATACCGGCATAGACAAACATTCCTGCCGCCACTACATTCAGAATGAACCCGGTAGTAGTGATAAAGTTGGGAGTAATTCCTATTTTAATCATTCCATGTATCAGAGGATTGATTATCTTATAAATCACCTGCTGTAAGTAATCTCTATAATTCATATACCTTAATCTGTTTTTATCTAAATCTTCTGTTTTTATTTCAATTCCTTTTGAATAAATTCCTTATATCTATATTCCGGTAAACAAAGAGGCGCTGCATATTATAATTCCAGAACAACGCTACAATGACTGCTACTATCACTTTAGGGATAATAAAAAAGTCTCCGAAATACTGGCTGAGTGTATCGCGTACCCATGGAATTCTCGCTAACGATTCCGTCAAAGTATACGTTCCCCAAGTATTCAGCCAAATACTGCAAATCCATACAATAATGAACTTCACAGCAATATGTGTTTTCTTTCCTTTAGATTTAAAAGTCCATTTATAATTGATAACGCAGTTGACAATCCCCCCGTAAATAGCTCCTGCCAGAGTAGCATATACGTAGTAGACATCAAACAGCCTTACCAGAAGGATAGTCACCAGAAAGTCTGCAATAGTCGCCATCTGAGCCGAAAGCTGCGCCCTCAAAAACATGAAGACTCCACCCTTCTGCGAGATCATCCGTGCAACTCTTTTCAGCCAATCACCCATCGTGCCACCGCTAACAAGATAAAACTATACACGCCCGCCAATACATCATCCATCATCACTCCTACTCCTCCTTTGAGGCTCTCCATCTTGCGTACTCCCAATGGTTTGACAATATCGAAAAAGCGGAACAGAGCAAAAGCAGCTGTCACGTACCAATACCAGTGTCCATTATCGGGAACAGCCAGCAACGGAATCCACACTCCTACCATCTCGTCCACCACCACGCGTGACGGGTCTTCCCCCCAACAAGATTCAAGCTTATTGGCAGCCCAAATGCCTGCAAAGGTAAATACAATCACCAAAGCGGCAGTCGCCCACAATACAACAGTGAAAGGAAGCAGAAAATAGAGTGCAATCCAAATGATAGAAGCCAGCAACGCCCCAGCCGTACCGGGAGCAAAAGGAGAAAAACCGGAGCCAAAGCCCGTGCCTATAAAAACAGGTAGAAAGGAGGGTCTCTTCATTATTTCCAATAGCGTGTAGAATAATAAAACTTTCCCCTTACTGAAAAGGGGAAAGTTTATATATTTATCAGGAACATTTTCCCGAATTAAGCCAAATAATCAGGTTCTTTTTCACCAATCATGTTACGCAATGTCTGTTTTACCATTCTCCATTGAGTGAACAGGTCGTGTTCCGGCTGATGTTCGAAATCGTGCATCGGGCTCTTGCAGAAGAATGACAACCATGTCTGGATGCCACACATGCCGGCACGCATAGCCAAATCACTGAACAACACCAAATCGAGTGCAATAGGAGCAGCAAGGATAGAGTCACGGCAAAGGAAGTTTACCTTGATTTCCATCGGATAGCCCATCCATCCGAAGATGTCGATGTTATCCCATGCTTCTTTGTTGTCCTTACGTGGAGGATAGTAGTTGATACGTACTTTATGATAAACGTCTCCATAGAGGTCCGGATATTTCTCCGGTTCGAAGATAGTGTCGATTACTGACAGCTTACTAACTTCCTTTGTCTTGAAGTTGTCCGGATCGTCCAGTACTTCACCGTCACGATTACCCAGGATGTTAGTAGAGAACCAGCCGTTCACACCCAGCATACGGGTCTTGAACATCGGTGCCAATACTGTTTTCATCAGTGTCTGACCGCTCTTGAAGTCTTTTCCTGAAATAGGTACATTCTTTTGTTTAGAGAATTCCCACATTGCAGGAGTATCTACACACAAGTTAGGAGCACCCATTACAAACGGAGCATCTTCTGCAATAGCAGCATATGCATAACACATACTCGGAGAGATAACTTCTGTATTGTTATCTTTCATTGCTTTCTCCAAAGCAGCAAGTGACATGTGTTCGTCAGACAGCGGAATGTAGATTTCGGTACTTGCAGCCCACAATACAACCACACGTTCGCAGTTGTTGGCAGCCTTGAAGTCGCGGATGTCCTGACGGAGTTGTTCTACCATTTCCCAACGGGTAGCAGCCTTCTTGATATGAGTACCGTTCAGACGTTTCGCCCAGTTGTGATCGAAAGCTGCCGGCATAGGCTTGATAGCTTCCAGTTCATCTTTCACACCATTCAGGTCTTTTTCTTTCAAAACCTCAGCATACATGGCAGCTTCGTATGCGTTATCCGGGAAAATATCCCAACCACCGAAAACAATGTCGTTCAAATCAGTCAAAGGCACAACGTCTTTGATGAGTTTTTCTTCGTTGTTTTCCATGCGCATTGTGGCTAACTGTGTAATAGATCCTATCGGTTTTGCCAGTCCCTTGCGAGAGGCTAGTGTACCTACAATCATTGTGGTAGCTACCGCACCACCTACTCCAACTACTAACACGCCCAGACGTCCGGTAGCGGGTTTAATTTCTTGTTTCATTTCTATTCTATTAAAATTAAACTAAAATTGATGCAAAAATAAGATTAATTAATTACTAATACGACCTTTGTTTGCTATATAAACATTGCAATTAGCAGGATTTAACTTTTAAAAGGTCATGTGGAGACTTATTCTCAAGCCGGACTTATCAACATCGGGAGAATCCCGGTATGTAAGCCGCCAGACATAGTCCAGACGTAATACCTTGAAAATGTTTTCAATGCCCACACCCGCTTCTACGTAAGGTGTTTTTCCCATTGTACGGGTGTTTGCTATCGGAAAAGCGAACAAACCATCGGTCATATCCGGATTATTTTTATCACTCAAATGCCCATAAAGTCCACGACAGGAAACTATTTCCCTCCACTTCAGTTTTTTCAACAAAGGTATGCGATTGAACAGCCATCCGTTGAGGAAATACGTCACATCCCATGAGAAATATTCGTCATTCATGAATTCCATTGCGTTCATTAATGAATAAGATTCCGGCTGAATGGTATAAGAAAGGTTCGCATTGGGCATGATGAGCAGCGGAAACGGTACTTTGTCCCACACCTTCCCGGCTTTCAATATAATATCTGTATAACCGAAAGCGGAAAACCAGAAACGTTTCTGTATGCCTGCTTCAGTATGATTATAAGTATAGTCGCTTCCTAGCACTCCTTTTCCGGCAATGGTATGCGACAGCGTAAACACCGGAGCATCCAGCGATACGGGAAAGCGGTTCCACTGCGTCTGGAAAAATTTCTCATTCGGCGCATAACGCAGTTTTAATTCTGCCGCACTGGTAGAGAAGTCTTTGACCGGAGAATAGACCTCCCCCTCTTTCTTCAAGAAAGGGATAAGATAGGTAGATTCGTCTGTCCGCCGGCGTGCCGTGAGCTGGAAAGAAAAGCCGGAATAGAACTCATTGGTATAAGTCATTTCTGCTTGCTGATAATAACCGATACGGTCATCCTTCTCACGTTTCAAGGCAAGGAATACGTTGTCCTTACTTGTATAAAGGTAGTTCTGACCGTATTGATTAACGTCCGACTCATAGCGTACTTTCAACGAATGAACGGGGAACTCGTTGGCATATTCTTTCTTCTTCTTGAATGAGTATTCAATTTCCGCCAACCCTTTTACTCTTTCATCTTTAAATCCGTAAGCAATATATCCTTTGCCAAACAGATGGGGATTAAGCCATGCGGTCGTCATCCCACCACCACGAATACGCGGTCCTTCGAGGGTATTACCACTGATTGTCGCGTTCATCGGCCCGATATAGAAAAGAGGCGCTTCCTTAGAAGTAGGAATATATCCGGTGAAAAGAATGGATAATATCTTCTCCGTCCAATAGTAAACCGGATAGCCACGTAGCTGTGTCATCAGGCGATCTACCGAATTCTCCTGTTGGGAGATGGCTGCTTGCGGACGATTCTCCGCCCAGAAGGTTTCGGGACGTGACAAGGCTTCGGTTTCTTCGATGATGCGTTCCGGCTTGCCGAAAACTTTATCAGCTTCTGCGGTCGGAGCAAAAGAATAGTTACTGTAATCTGCTACCCGACGGGCAAAGATACCGTCTTGTCCTTCAGTCAGTTTAAATTCTACGGTGATGCTTTCGTGGTCGAGCAAACGGGTACCGTCTTCCGCACGCTTGAACTCTTGTTCGAGCAACATATAGTCTACGAAGTTCAGATTGATTTTCTTTGGGAAGTTCAGCACGGCACGTTTGACGAAATAAGTGGAGTCGAGTGTCACGTAGAGGTGTCCGTTAAAGCCGAAAGACTCGGAATTAAAAGGAGTGAAGGCAAGATCTGCACATGTTTCACCACCTATCTGCAAAGTATCCATCAGGTAATATTTGTAGAATCCTGTACCGATACGGGACAAAGGACTGACAAACTTATTAGTGAACAGAGAAATGTTGTTCTCGTAAATATCTACGTCTTTAAAAACTTCATTGATAGCAGCCTGCATTCCTTGTTTGGAAAGAAATTCATCTACCCCCGCCTGTTTGCGCCCCTTTACCCATTGCTTTTCGGAATGAGGGGATTTACGGTAATAGTCGGTAGCAAGCAGTTCCCGTGCAGATACAGTCAGGATAGGTTTTCCGGTTACGGCGGAAGTATCCACATACTCTGTCAGGAAGTCGAATTTACGGTATAACCATTTCTTCTGTTTCTCCTCGTCGAAATTATTCAGGGCAAAGGTTGTCTTCTCATAACGCTCCCGTTGCCAGAAATCCTTTTCATTGGGTGAATGGTCGTCACGGTGTTCTATCATCCGGCGGACAAACTCCACGGCAGGATTGTCTTTCTTCTTGTAATGTTCCCGCTTGGGTTTTACCAGTACTTCATTGAGAGCATACGTAGCAGGAGAAAGAGCTACCTTATACGAAAGGTTACGGGCCGGATGAATCAAACGGCTGTATTCATTATAGCCTACGGTCGAAATAACAAGGGTTCCTTCGGAACGGTGTGTCTTGAAGTAAAAGCGGCCATCACTTCCGGTAGTTGTTCCTTCGGTCGTATTTTTCAGGCGTACGGATACATAAGATAAAGGTTCTCTTGTCAGAGAATCAGTCACCACGCCTTGCACTATGTACTGGGCATTTAGCGGAACACTGACAGCCAATAAAAGAAAGAGCGATAATGCACCTTTGATTATTAATCTCATACCTTGATATCCTATTGAATTGAGCGGGGCAAAGGTATGAGGGATTTTAGAACAAAAAAAGGTCTATATAGCGGAAGAACTGTTCTCCTTTGACGTTTGATCAGGGAAAAAGAATACGGAATCTGGTCAATCCGTCGGTATACGTCCGCAAAGAGAAGGTACAGCCATGACGCATCAGAACCTCACGGATAAAGATCAGTCCGATTCCCTGCCCATTGGGTTTAGTGGAAAAGAACGGGCTAAACAGCTTTGCCTCTGTTTCCTTGCTGATTCCCTTGCCATTATCTACCACTTCGATAATGGCGGGAGAAAGGGTACGGACAATAATTTCTCCATCCTTTTCGATACTTTCCGCAGCATTCTTGATGATGTTCACCAGTACTTGTTCGAAAAGAGAGGCATCCATTTTTACTTCTTTCAACGTTTCGTCTATCTCCAGACGAAGGGTTATATTCCGGTCGGTACACATGCCCTCCATAAAACGCTTACACGTAAATGCGAGGTCATTCAGGTCGACCGAAGTAAGCGTTGGCTCGGGGATCTTCACTACATCGGCAAAACGAGTGATAAAACGGCTCATCGAGAAACAGCGTTCGATGCATACACGCATGACATCGCATATATCATCCATCTCTTCTTCGGTAGAAAGCGCCTGCTCTACTGTATCCAGTGTAGAGGTGATTCCGGCTGTGGTATTGTTCACCTCATGGGCAATCATGCGGATCACTTTCTCATAGGCTTTTTTCTCGGCCTTCATTACTTCGTCCGTCAGACTTTCTATCAGGAAGAAAGGATGCTGAAATCCACGGTCAATAAAAGAAGAATGCGTACATCTATAAATATTCGAGTCATTCAGGCGGACGGTCACTGTCTCTCCTTTTGGAACATTTGCCAGTTCAACAGCAAGCGGAGAGTCTATCTCGCTCATTTTCCTACCTTGAACATCTTCCTGACGGACCCCCAGCATCTTCTGTGCCATCGGGTTAAGCTCTGAAAGATCATCATCCAGAGAGGTGATGATAACTCCCATCGGAGAAGCTTTAATCAGCAAGTCAAGGAAGTTGTTTTGTTCGCGGAGGCGAAGACGTTCGTTCTTAAGTTGTTCCATCATCCGGTTAAAGACGTTCACGATACGATCGGCTTCATATTGTCCCACAGGACTTAGCCGACTGCTGAAATCCTGTTCACGCAACAATTCCATACCGCTTCCGATAGAGTTCAGCGGCTTTACAATCTTACGATAGAAAAACTGGAGATAGCACAGGATAAAAAGGATCAGCCCCTCCCCTACATAGAAATAGATCAGGTTCAACCGGCTTGAAAGAAAAAGTAATCCACCTCCCAACAACAGAAGCAGGAAAACGAGTATACCAAAGAATCCTTTTATACGCATAATGATAGTTATCTGCTAAACACTGATTCCAAACTTCTCCAGACGCCGATAGAGTGCAGCGCGACTGATGCCAAGTGCCGTGGCTACCTGACTCAGATTTCCTTTATGACGTTCCAAAGCCTGCAGAATTGTCTGCCGTTCTATTTCATCCAGCGTCATACCTGCCAAAGAAACGCCTTCGGCAACTTTCTGATCTTCATGACGGATATATTGAGCATCAAAATCGGCAGCATCAAGTATCGGTTTCCCATTGACTAGAATCGTACGCTCTACCAGATTCTTCAACTCCCTGATATTTCCCGGATAGGGTAAACGGCTCAGGAACTGCATAGCATCCGCAGAAAATTCAGTGCGGGGAAGCCCATTGGCTTCTGCCTGACGATCGGCAAAGTGACGTGCCAGCAAAGGAATATCCTCCCGACGTTCACGCAAAGCCGGCAGTTTGACTGTTATCAGATTGATACGGTAAAACAAATCTTCCCGGAAAGTACGTTCACTCACCATCTTGCGCAAATCGGCATTGGTAGCAGAGACAACACGGATATCGGTCTTGCGCGGACGGCTGTCTCCCAATACTTCAAACGTCTGATCCTGTAACACCCGCAAGAGCTTTACCTGACAGGAAGGATCGAGATCACCAATTTCGTCCAGGAAAATCGTCCCTTTATTCGCCATTTCAAAACGTCCGATACGGTCGGAGGAAGCATCTGTAAAAGCTCCTTTCTTGTGACCGAACATTTCACTTTCGAACAGGCTTTGGGATATTCCTCCCAGGTTCACTTTAACAAAAGGTTGTCTGGCACGCTGACTGTTGATATGTATCGCTTCAGCTATCAGTTCCTTACCTGTCCCACTTTCTCCGGTTATCAATACGGAAGCATTCGTCTTCGCTATACGGGCAATGGTATTCAGTACTTCCATCAGCCCCTGACTGCGACCGATGATATGCCGACGGTCAAAAGTTTCATTCTGCTCCTGCGTTGTCTCTTTGAAAGAGCCCGCCAGTTCCAAAGCTGTCTCAATACGCTGCAATAATGCCGCGTTATTCCAAGGTTTGGTGATAAAATCGAAAGCTCCTGCCTGCATACCTTGCACTGCCAGCTGTATGCTTCCCCATGCAGTCATCAGTATCACCGGAGTCTCCGGACGGAATATTTTCACTTGCTTTAGCAGTGTCAGACCTTCTTCGCCCGTAGTAGAAAGGGTGAAGTTCATATCCATCAAGATTAAATCCGGCACTACGGAACGTACCACCTCCATAGCTTCCCGGGGACCGGGAACTGCCTGTGCTTCATAACCGGCCCGCTTCAGCATAAAACTGAGTGAAGAACGCACTGCACTGTCGTCGTCTATTATTAAAATCATAGCTTATATTTCTTATGACAAAGATATCGCAAATACTCAACACCGGCAACAGATTCTCTGATTAATAGCTATTGCCGTACTATTTCTTCAAAGTCAGCCTCTAATTCTGTGTTAGCCTGAAAATCCCAAAGAGTCAGACTACGAATCTGATAAAAGTAATACCAGTAATAATAAAGTTCGGAGATATGTTTCCGGCGCGCTTCATCTTTGGAGTTCTGTGCATCATTCAAGTCCAGCGTGTTGATTTTACCAATCAGGAAGGTTTCAATACTGGTCTTGTAACGTTGCTGTGCTATTCCGTCCGCTTCTTTGGCTATTGCCAACTGTTGTGCCTGGTTATTGAAATGCTCTACCAGCAAGAAAATATCCTGGTTGAAATTGATCTGTTCCTGCCGGATTTTCGAAAGCACTACATCCCGGTTGCTTTTCGCTACCCGTACCTTTCCACGTCTCTTTCCCCAGTCCAGAATCGGAATCTGAACACCTACCTGCACAATCTGATTGTCCTGCAAGTTTTTATAAACACTGGAAAGTTCACGACTCTCCCCCGTATACCCCACACTGGCAAACAAATTAATGCTGCGCAGATTGCCACGCGCCGTAGCTACCGCATAATCGGCCTCCAGCTGGCGGCGACGAATATTCTGAGCAAAGGAATTACGTTCCAGTGCCTTATTCAATACCATATTATATTCCATCTTGCCACCGTCTACGGTCTCGGGAACCACAGGACAAAGGACTTCATCCTCTCCTATTCCCAGAAAAGCACGGAGCTGAAACATTTTGGCATTCAGATCACTTTCCGCTTCAGTCAATGCGGCTTTCGCATTCAGAGCCGAAAGTTTTAATTGAAGAAGCTCATTTTCTGAAATCTGCCCCATCTTGCGTTTAGCTATAGCAACCTCGTAAAGTTGATTGGCATTCGTCAGATTCTGCCGTGCAGTTCCAAGAGTCTCTTTCGCCAACAGCAGATCAAAATAATAGGTAATAGTCCGCATCGTTACTTCTTCGGTAGCCGTGATAAACTCCGCTTTCGCTTCGGCATAGCGTACAGGTTCTATACGCCGGTTCCACTTCACGTTATTCACGCCAAGAATCGGTTGCGTCAGTTTCAAAGTGACGGGAACAGACATCAGGTGACGGTCACCATTATTACCTAACTGCTTCAGGTAGTCGAGAGAGGAGGTCAATGAAAGTTGCCCACCGGTAAGCCAGATATTCTGGTCGATGGAGAGTTCACCGGAAAGCCCTAAAGCACTGTTGCGGACAAAACTATAAGAGCCGTCAGGATTCTGATAGGAACCGTAAGACTTATTGTAATTAGGCAATGTTCCTTTCAAATTAATTTCCGGAAGAAGATCGGCACGGAAGGTCCGATATTCCCAATAAGATGTTTTTAACTCATTCAAGGCAACAGCAGCGTCAACAGACTGCACACGCGCCATAGCGATAGCTTCATTCAAGGTGATTTCCCTCTCCTTCTGTGCCGACACTGCCAAAGGCAGGCAAACTGCAGCCAAAACAAACAATATACTTTTCTTTTTCATTGTACACGGTATTTTCCATTCAGATAGAATCAAACCATGTGCCAAAAGAATAATACATTTACTATCAATCGTTTATAAAAAGACGCCAGTGTTCATTTTCGGACACTATGCACAAAAATGAACGTTCTGTTTTATTCGCAGAAATTCGGGATACGTACTGTGAAACGAGTTCCCTTGCCTACTTCGGAGGTCACAAAGATAGTACCTTTCAGACGTTCAACGATCGTCTGGCAGATACTTAATCCCAGCCCTGCCCCCTGAGTAAAGTTATCCACTTTATAGAATCGTTCGAAGATATGCCGGATACCCTCTTCGGAAATACCGACTCCTGTATCTTCTACAAAGATTCTGGTGTATCCGGGGTCTTCATCTTCCTCATATCCGAAAGTGATGGAGCCGTAACTCGTAAACTTAGCAGCATTATTTATCAGATTATTTACGACTTGTTGCAAACGGACATTATCTGTCACCAGATATTTTTTCTCATTGTCGGGCATACGAAGAACCAACTCTACTCTCGGTGGCATATTCAGCCGTTGCGAATCATGCACAGTCTTCAGCAGCAGAGGCAAATTATGATTGGCAAACATAAATTCCATTGTTCCCGACTCGATACGTGATAAATCAAGAATATCGTTAATCAATGCAAGCAACAGCCCGCAATTCTTATTGATCGTTGCTATAAATTGTGCTATTTCTTCTTCGGTAAAGCCACTTGTATCACTCAGTAAGTCGGAGAAACCGACAATAGCATTCAACGGCGTACGGATCTCATGGCTCATATTGGCAAGGAAAGCCGATTTCAGTTTATCTGCCTGGAGCGCTTTATCACGTGCCTCCCGCATCTCCTGTTCCGCTGTTTTATAACGCTGGATACTTTGACATACACCTAATATATTATACAACGAGTCTCTTGTCAGACCGGAAATGACAGAGGAACGGTATTCCCACCATTCATATTCTCCATTGGCATTACGCTGACGGAAATTCAAACGGGTATTGGTTTCTTTTCCCGCCAATGTTTTATCAAAGAGAATACGCATTTCCTTCAAATCCTCCGGATAAACCATACGATCCATTTCATCACGGGTAATGGAAGTGATCGATCCGTCATACCCAAAGCGCACAAGAAATCCTTGCGGAAAAATGAAGCTGTTACTCTCCACATCAAACTGCCAGGGGTAGATGGCACTCTCCTCCACAGCCATGTTAAAGAAACGTTTCTGCATTTCTTCATCTGATACGTTACGTGCTGAAAGAGCCATGCCTGTAATCTGTCCTCCGGAATGGATCGGAACAATCTCTCCGGAAACCGGGAAATAATGCTCACTGTGGACTTCTTTCATAAAGGAACCATCAGGAATAATAATACTTTGCCCGGTTTCTTCCACCTTCCTCAACATATTGTGAAGGATATCCTGACCATTATAGTATATCTTGAAAATACTGCCCGCCATCATTCCTTCATAATTCCGTCCTCCCGATTCCGATGGCAAATGAAGCATCTTCAGCAGAGAACGGTTCGTGAAGTGGATATGAAGATCGGTATCATACGTAATCACACCGTCACGTATGGAATGGAAGATATTATCAAATTCATTACGCTGCTCCACCAGTTTATTCTGTACCAGCAAGCGAGTCTGGGCATGTATCCGCCGTTTGGCTTCACGTCGGTTAACGCGAATCAGCCACACAATAGAGGCTATCAGCAATGCCAGAATAGATGGATAGAGGAAAATAAATAATAATTTGTATCTTTCCCAATACGGGCGATTGACAATGACACCGCTGGAAGACACCTTATCCGGATCTATGTGAAAAAAGTCCAGCTGCTTGTAGTCGAAAATAAATCCTTGCTTTGTCTCCGTCACTCCCAACTCCAATGGAGATTCACCCTTCAAGACTCTCGATGCCTTCGTTGCAGCAGATACCGCAGAAGTATATGCATCCGCATCATACGCAGCAAATACACCGTTCATCAATCCCACATTCTGACTGGAAAAGACGGGAGCTTTGGAGTTCTTCCCAACAAATGAAAGGAATGGTGACCATTTCGGGGCAACAACAATACGCGCATAACTATTGCGGGGATAGCAGATAGCTGCAATAATATGATTGGTTGACTCGTGCTGGGTATTGTAGAGTTTCATGTTGTAATCCGGATTTTCCTCCTGAAAAAGCAACCACTCTTGTTTGAAGTCCTCACGCCCCTTGTTACTCAGAAAGCTGTTGTCAATCACGCATATCACTTCTTTCCGCTGGGGAAATACCTTTCGTGCCTGCTTTAAAATTACATGAAAATCAGGATTGGCGGTAAATCCACATACATTAGGGAGGCTCGCTATAAGTTCATTATCGGGATACTTGATTCCAAAAAACACAACCGGAACCTGATAAGGCAACGAATCGCCGGAAGAAAAAAGTGTGTAGAAAGCCTCATCGCTTGCTGTGATAATCAGATCCGTTTTCTTGTCACGGGCGCGCTGACAAAAACGGCGCATAATCACCTTCTCTGAGTTGAATGACCAAAAATCCGCATCCAGATATTCAGTAGTAATATTCACAGTCAGTCCATTCTCTCTGAACCCCTTTGCCAACCCCTCATTCAGGTCATTGTGCCAGGGAGTTTGAGAGGTATATGATTGAATAAAAAGTACGTTGTATGTGTGTTCCGCTGCCGCCACCCGGGCAAAAACAGCAAAGAGCAAAACTACAAACAAACAGTAATATTGTCGGTTCATAAGCTAAGAAGCTGCATTGTTTTCAACATTTTGCCTACAAAGATAAGTTATTATATTGAAAACAATGCAAATAGCTCCAGTTTTTTATTCCTCCCGCAAGGCTTCTGCCGGCTGCACGCGAATGGCCTGCCGGGCAGGGAACCAAATGCCTATGAGTATCATCAAAGCCATCAAAAAACAGGTCGCACAGAACGCTATAAGAAAACGAAGGATACTCCATTCTATACCACCTTCTGTCAGTTCCAGATATCCTATATTATAACAAAGAACAGCAGCAGGAACAGCAGCCAGAGTCAACAGCAACAATCCTTCTTTATTAAGACGGTGCCAAATCCCCATACGGGTGGAACCGACTGCAATACGAAGTCCGAGCTCTCCACGACGGTGCTGGGTGCGGAACCAAAACGTACCGACAATGCCCAAGAGTATATTAACCAGCAGGAAACCCATCATCCAGAACCGCGTCTGCATCTGATTGACATTGCTACGATTGTAGATTTCGCGTATCGCTTCGTAATCGTGTACTTTCAGTATGAAGAGGTTTCCTACACTTAACTGAGTATCCGAGAGTTCCATCAGACGTTCCGAAAAACCGGCAGCGGTATTCGGCTTTACACGCAGGCAAACTTCAACATTGACTGGATACAGGTCGTCATTATTCTCGGCTAACTCTGTCTCTGTAAAAGGTACAGCCATATATCGGTCACCATAATTAGACCAAAAGTCATTGTAACGTACTTTGGTAGATACGGCGGCTATTTTATAGACATTGGTAGAATCATCCACATTTATTACTTCTTTTCCGAGTAGTGTGCGGTCACCTTTATAATCGTCGGGCCATATATTCTCACCAATAACCGAATTTCCATTCTTTATAGCCTGCACCAAAGGCCGATAGCCCTGACCATCCGCGCTCTGATAACGGAATACCTGAAAGAATTCCGGCGTCACCGGACGTTTCAACGGACTACGTACCAACGTATCAAGGCGAAATCTGATACCGGAATTACTTCCTATATACGGACGTGCATTCACTGATATGGAGACTGCCTCCACTTCCGGCAAACGACGCAGGCGGTTAGTCAGCTCAATAATGTCTTGCCCTGTCGTCGTTTCTTTCTGTCCTTTCGGGATATAAGAATCACTCTTATTATTTTTCAGACTGAGTTCCAGATAGTAAGTATTGGTAATATCATATCCCAACGGTTCGTAATAAGTACGCGCCGTTGCATAAGTCCAATCGACAATGTACCACAGTACAACGAAAACAATCAGCAATTCTGCCCACAGCCACCCATTCGAACGGCGTTCATTCCATATTTGTTTTAACAGTTGCATCTTTTTTAAAATTAGTTTGTTGAATGTTCCGGTTATCTCTCATTGATGGCATCCACAATATTGGTCCGTGTCACTCTCCATGCCGGAATTGCCGCACTCAATAAATTAAGTGTGAAGCAAGCAAAGAACGCCAGCAAGAATACAGCAGGATCGAACAACAGATCCATACACATTGCACGCAAATCCGTCACACCATTATCCATAAAGTCTATAGAAAACAGCATACTTCCCAAGAAGAAGGTAGCGGCATAACTCAAAACTAATCCGAGCACTCCACCCAACAGTGAATAAAGCATATTTTCAGAAAGCACCTGCATCATCAGTTCGCGTCTAGGTGCACCAAAAGCTTTTCGAACACCAATTTCAGAAAGACGTTTGCGCATACGCGACAATGTCAGTCCGGAAAGGTTGACAGCAGGAACAATCAACAAAATGATTAAAGTTATTACATACTGACGGACAGCCTGCTTCACAGCCGGAGGATTATTGGCCGAATATCGTTGTGCCGCTACGAAATAAGTGTCCGGCTGGTCACGATAAAGTAATTTATAATCCGGATAACCTTCCATATATTTGTCCCTAAGACGTTCGGCTTCCATACGGATCGCCGGAAAATCATCCTGCGATTTAGCCAGAATGTAAACACTCACCATTCCCATAATTCCATAGTTTTCCCAACTGGCAGTAAACGCATCCGTAGAACTCAAAGGAATCCATATCTGGGCATAAGCATATCGTGCCAGTTTGGAAACAGGGCGCACTACCCCACAAATCATATAAGCAGAATGATTTAAAAGGAATGTTTTTCCGACTACATCCGTCGTTCCGAACAATTGGCGGGCTATATCCTCAGTTATCACTGCCTTTGTTGCACCGGCATCAAAAGTTGCCTTATCAAACGGATACCCCGAAAGGAAATCGAACTGGAATACTTTCCAGAAATCATCATCCACCTGCAATACGCTGCAACTAACCTTTTCACCCGCAGGCTTGGCGGCCAACATCGTTTCCGCAAAACTGCTAGTTATAGAAACGGCCTCGGGCGTAGTCATATCTTTAAAACAAGCTTTCGCTGTCTTATAAGAAACAGGGCCGTTACTCTGCCAGTTCTCATTAGTTTTATACTGAAAACCTGCATACCTGAAAATCAACATGCGGTCACGGTAACTTTCCGGAGCAAAAGGTGCAATGGTAGCACGCAATGTGATGACGATCACCATAATCATAGCGATAGCCAATGCCGTACCTATGATGGAGATAGAAGAAAGTAACTTATTCTCCTTCAACAGGTGAAATGCTTGTTTGAAATAGAGTTTTATCATTGTTGTTGCATTATCTTCTCATTCATTTTCATACTTATCAGAATCACCAGCCTTTAGTGCTCACATCCGGACATTTCAACTTTTTATGATTGATTCTCCCCACTCCGTCACGTTTCAGAGAAGCCCTGTCTGCCTTGCCGGACAAAGTGATATTCCCCACCCCATCCACCTTGGCTTTTATAGTATTACAGTTTACATTCATTTCCATATTCCCTACTCCGTCTACTATTAATTGCACCTCATCACAACGAAGATTTTTCACCTCACAATTTCCTACTCCATCAAGTTTAAAAGTAATGTTTTTCAGTTTCAAAGATTCTCTGGCATTGAAGTTACCGACACCATCTATCTTGACGTTGTTCAAATCCGGAGCTGTTATATAAAATGTCAGGTTCTTGACGTTTTTTACATTCTTCTGCTTATATTCGATAACTAATGTTTCTCCCTTTACGGTTACTTTGGTCTTATCAACATACTCAAAAGGTCCTTCCATCCTACAGGAATATGTGTCCGACTGAGTAAAGACAATGTTACCTACAGACTGAAGATTGATTGCGGAAAATTCGCCCACTTTACAGTCTTCACTCACATTTTGTGCCCAAAGCGGACAAAGTGCCACACTTAACAATACGGCCACTGCTGTTATAAAAATATTCTTCGTCATGATTATCTGTTTTAGAATTTTCAACTAGAGATTACTGCACCTGGCGACCGTCAAAGAAACGAATAGTCCTGGAGGTCTGTTTAGCCTGTTCTTCATTATGCGTTACCATCACAATCGTACGCCCGTCTTCCTTATTCAGCCGATGGAGAAGTTCCATGACTTCCGCTCCCATCTTAGAATCCAGATTACCGGTAGGCTCATCGGCAAGAATGATCTCCGGATTGCCAACGATTGCACGTGCTATTGCCACACGCTGGCACTGACCACCGGAAAGTTGCGTAGGGAAGTGATTCATACGATGACTTAATCCGACTTTTTCCAGTACTTCTTTTGCCAGACGTTTACGTTCACTATTGCTGATACGACGATAGAGCAACGGTAATTCAACATTATCCATCACATTGAGCGAGTTAATCAGATGGAAGGACTGGAATACAAAACCCAGCGTTTTGTTACGGAAAGCCGCCAGTTGCTTATCTTTCATTCCCTCGGTGTGCGTACCATTAATTTCAATCGTCCCCGTTGTAGGTGCATCAAGCAGCCCCATGATATTCAGCAACGTGGATTTACCACATCCGGACGGTCCCATAATACTCAGAAATTCCCCGCGTTCTACTGTCAGGTTCACATTTTCCAATGCGACCGTTTCGATCTCGTCCGTACGGTAAATCTTGGAAAGAGAAGTCAATGTTATCATAATTATAAGTATTTAATTTATTCTATATCATATTTCATTATACCCAACCCATACGAAACCTATTATCCGTTTTATCTCATTTTCAGCTTATTCTTGTTCTTGTAAGAACTCATATCACTGACAACCACTACATCTCCCGGCTGCAAACCACTCACCACTTCCACATATTCAAAGTTTGAATCTCCTAGTTGAACTTTACGTTTCACCAACTCATCGTCTGCCGTCTGAACAAAAAGCTCATACTCACCACGTCCTACATAGAAAGAAGCGTTCGCCATCCGCATTACATCTTCTTTCACGGCGTTCATCACATAAACGTCCGTTTTCAGCCCCGAACGTAAACGATGGTTATTATCATCTTTCAACTGCACTGTAAAGGAAATAACTCCGTTTTTAGACAAAGGTGTCACACTGCTGACCGTTCCTTCCAGTTTGTCATTACCTATCTTCACAACCGCTTTTCCTCCGGCAGCAACCCGGTCGCCATACGTATCAGCTATTTCACCTTCTACTTTAAAATGGCTTAAATCTGAAATGACAGCTACCTGTCCGCCTTGGGATATCTGGGCACCAATCTGATTATTAATATAGGTAAGAATAGCTTTACGCGGAGAACGAATCTGGGCATCGTCCAGTGTACGCTTCATTTCGGCAAGACTTTTACGAAAGATATTGAAATCCAGTTCCTGTACTTTCAATTCGGCTGCCGCTACTTCTTTTTCGTTCTTATATTGCTGTTGAAGCTGCTCGTATTCCAGCTGTGCTACGTTATAACTCAATTCTGCCTGACGCACTTTATCTGTGGTTCCTGCTCCCAGACTATCCAGATAATGTTCATTTCGAAGTTCTACTTTCATACGACTCAACTTCATGGCGGAAACCTTAATCTGCATCGCCATATCAGAAAGTTTCGTCTGATTATTAACACGGAGCTGATCCAGCTTATAGCGGCGCATCTGCTCTTCGTCAAGCAGTTTCTTATATTCTGTTTCCGTGCTCTGAAGATCGAGTTTCAAAATCGGAGTACCTACTTCCACACTGTCCCCACCTTTTTTGTACACCTCGACGATGCGGCTGTTGATAGGTGAATTGATAATTTCTTCAAATGCGGGAACTACTTTGCCGGATGCACTGACACTAACTTCAATCATCCCTTTGTCAATCGTAGAAAGTACCAGATCCTTCTTTTCCACTCCTGTCCGCATGATTGATATAAGTACGCCGACAAGAATAATACCTGCTGCTCCTATTGATGAATAACGGATGATTTTTTTATTGCGTTCTTTATTGCGCACCTCTTTCGGAATTTCTCTGTCCATATCTAAGTATTTACAATTTCACATTCAGTTGTTTTGCCTTTTATTATACCAAATCTATGCCAAAATCATAATCATCTGATTAACAATGGATAGTAACAAAAACAGGGTGTCCGATATCGGACACCCTGTACGAATTCACCGCTCAAAAATATAGTGACGCCATCCTGTTATCATAGCGTCACTATCCTCTTATGATGGCGTCACTATCACGACTAGATAGCGTCACCATCGCAAAACGGCATTATTCCTTTTTCGGTTCGGCTGACTGCGGCTCCTGTTTTACCGGTTGCGGCTCTTGTATGAGTTCTTTGCCCCAATGAGTTGTAGCTTCTATTGTTTCCCTGTCGCGGATTTCTTTCGCTTTACGGGCATAGACTATCATACGCATAGACTGATCGTACGTAAAGTAATTCCATACCCAGTTCAGCAATACCACGACTTTATTTCGTACTCCAAGAATAGAACGCAGATGGACTACCAGCCACATCACCCAAGCAAACCATCCTTGCATTTTCACTTTACTGAATTCAGCTACGGCACGATTACGGCCAACGGTTGCCATCGAGCCTAAATTGCGATAATGAAAAGGCTTCATCTCTTTTCCTTTTTCCAGACGGATCAGATTCTTTGCCAGCAATTCTCCCTGCTGAATGGCAACCTGTGCCAATTGGGGATGTCCGTTCGGATAATCTTCGTCACCGGAAAGGATACACAAGTCACCAATCGCAAATATATTATCCGTACCTTCTACCCTGTTAAAAGCATCTACTTTGATACGGCCTCCACGACCGATAGCAGCTGCATTCATATTTCCAAAAGAAACTCCGGTAACTCCGCTTACCCAAATGAAAGTACGGGTAGCAATCTCACTGCCATCTTCAAGTGTCACTTTATGGTTACGATAATCCGTAACACGCTTATTCAAAAGAATATTGACTCCCATTTCGCGCAGGAACTGCTCCGCATGGCTCGATGAGTCCTCCGACATTCCGGCGAGTAATCGTGGACCGGCCTCTATCAGATAAATATGCATCAGACTACTGGGCATATCGGGATAATCATTCGGCAATACAAATTTCTTCATTTCCGAAAGCACTCCTGCAACTTCCACCCCTGTAGCTCCGCCGCCAACGACCACAACGTTCAGTAATTCCTGTTGCTCCTGTTTGTTGGAGCAGGTTACCGCACGTTCCAGATTGGCCAAAAGAGCATTTCTCAATCCCATAGCCTCGGATACATTTTTCATAGGCATGGCTTCTTCTTCAATATGCTTATTACCGAAGAAATTGGTCGTAGTACCTGCCGCCAGCACAAGATAATCGTATTCTGCCTTACCTATGGAAGTCTGTATCAGGTTCTTTTCGGGAAAAATGGCACGTACTTCCGCCATCCGGAAATAAAAATCTTTCCGATGCTGGAATATCTTACGGAAAGGGAAGGAAATGGAAGTCGGTTCCATACCCGCCGAAGCCACCTGATAAATTAACGGAGGAAACTGATGATAGTTATTCTTATCTATCAACACCACTTGAAAGCCTGATTTTTTCAGCTTATTAGCCAGTTTCAAGCCACCGAAACCACCGCCTACTATGACGACACGTTTCTTACTGTCCTTTGCAATATTAAGACTCATATATTAATCATGTTTTATCATACATAATAACATACGGGCAGAACATTTAGTTTTCACACGGCAGTACTTTTGCAAAGAAAAAGGCAGCAATTTCTTCCCCGGTGGCGAAGCACCTCCTCATCGGTGCCGAAGGGGGTGTTCCCCGGTGCCGGAGCATAGCTTCATCGGTGCCGGAGAAAAACGGATATAACAGCCTTCTAGCGAAGACGCAGACGATCTCCTACCTCCGGAATATATTCTCCGTCCTTACGGTTCATCTTATACAGATTTTTGAGACGGATACCATATTTCTGCGAAATGCCATGCATGGAGTCTCCATCTCTTACAATATATACGGTGTGAGGCTTGGACGCCTTCTTCTTTTTACTCTTCAGGTAAATAATATCTCCGTCCACGAGTGTATAATCACGCTGCAAATCATTATATTTCACCAATTTCTTCCAGCTGATATCAAATTCTTTACCCAAATCTTTGAAGGTATCTCCGCTACGGGCTACGATATAAGCGATATCATTGGCAATATATACCGGATGCGGACTCAGCAGCCAAGGGTTCTTTCGCAGTTTGCGCTCCGAGTAAACGCCTTTGCTGTCATATTTATATAAATCGTAATCTTCGATAATCGTAATCAGACGATTGGCATAGGAAGGATCGGTGGCATATCCCGCTTTTTTCAGTCCGCGTGCCCATCCCTTGTAATCAGTGATGTCCAGTTTAAAAAGAAAGGCATAACGAGCGCCTCTCCGCAAGAAATCAGAATGGTCTTCGTACGAATCACGGGGATGGCTATATGCCCGAAAACATTCATTACGCGCGTCATCATCATGACGAACGGTGCGCCCGCGCCAACTGCCACCACACTTTATACCGAAGTGGTTATTACTCTTACGTGCCAACTGACTGTTTCCAGCCCCACTCTCCAGCAATCCTTGTGCCAGCGTGATACTTGCGGGAATTTTATGGAGTTTCATCTGCTCCACAGCCAAGTCACTATACTTATTTATATATTCTACATAACGTGCATTCCGTCTTTGCGCCTGTACCCCTACGGCAAAGAAAATAAGAACAGTTAAAAAGACCAGTCTATACAATTTGTTCTCCATTTTGATTGATATGTGGATTATTGGTCACAAAAATCTGAAAAATAATTGGGATTATCAATCTCTTTTCTAACTTTGTAACATTAATAATGTAGAACTAACCTATTTACCTATATGAAGGACCTCACAATTACCGCTATAATTAAAGTATATCAATACGATGAACTGAATGAGGCTGACCAGTCATTAATGAAAACAGCCATGGAAGCAACTGCCCGCAGCTACGCTCCCTATTCACATTTCTCAGTAGGCGCCGCCGCACTGCTGAACGACGGGACCATTGTGACAGGAACCAATCAGGAGAATGCAGCTTATCCGTCAGGGCTTTGCGCGGAACGTACTACCCTGTTTTATGCCAACTCGCAGTATCCCGACCAACCGATCAAGACCCTCGCTATTGCAGCAAGAACCGAAAAGGATTTTATAGAAAAACCTATTCCTCCTTGCGGCGCCTGCCGCCAGGTTATTCTGGAGACGGAGAAACGCTACGGACAACCGATCCGCATTCTGCTATATGGCAAAGAATGTATCTACGAAGTAAAAAGCATCGGCGACTTACTGCCACTATCATTTGACGCATCAGCTATGGAGGAATAAATATGTTACAACAGTATCACACCAAACTAAAAGGAACACTCGCACTCACAGATTCATATCTGACAGAGAAGGCTTTGCAAAAAGAAAAAGGACTCTATAAGTTTATATGGGTCCGGCAAGGAAGCATCACTGTAGAAATTGACCATCAGGAAATGGTGCTTTCAAAAGACGATGTAATCTCACTGACTCATCTGCAACATCTTGAATTTAAATCAATAGAAGGTGAATATATGACTTTGCTATTCAACAGTAACTTCTATTGTATCTATGGAAATGACCACGAAGTATCATGCAGTGGCTTCCTGTTCAACGGTTCGTCCCATCTTGTCAGGTTCACTCTGAATGAAAAAGAACGCCGGCAACTGGATCAGATTACCGAAGCCATGGAAAACGAGTTTACCGTTTCCGACAGCCTGCAGGAAGAAATGCTACGTATCCTGCTGAAGCGCTTCATTATCCAATGCACACGAATCGCCCGTCAGCGACTGGATATCACGCGGGAAAAGGAATCCGGCTTTGAGATTGTCCGCCAGTATTACAATCTGGTAGACGAGCATTACCGGACCAAGAAGCAGGTACAAGACTATGCCGACATGCTTCACAAGTCTCCCAAAACACTTTCGAACATTTTCTCAACCTGTAAGTTACCTTCTCCGCTAAGGGTCATTCACGAACGCGTAGAAGCAGAAGCCAAACGCCTGCTGCTTTATAGCAGCAAAAGCGCTAAAGAGATTGCCGACATTCTGGGCTTTGAAGATCAGGCTTCCTTCAGCCGTTTTTTCAAAAACATGACAGGTCAGAGTGCCGTACAATTCAGAAATACGGAAGAAGGGAAGAATTGATAAGCGAAGCGGAAGTATTGCCATTTCGGGGGGATGCAGAAAGCACGATCTTTGCGGTATTAAGTTAAACCATTAAAAAGACCGCAAAATGAAAGAGAAATTGATTGCTTTACTCACCTTCACCTCCAGCCTGAAGAATTTCGGAATTAAGTTTATCCGTGTAGCTATCCTGGTCGTATTCGTATGGATCGGCGGATTGAAATACTTCCATTATGAAGCCGACGGAATTGTTCCGTTTGTCGCCAACAGTCCATTCATGAGTTTTTTCTATGCGAAAGATACTCCTGAATATAAAGAACACAAAAATCCGGAAGGAGCTTTCGTACCGGAAAACCGTGCATGGCATGAAGCCAATAACACGTATACTTTCTCTTATGGATTGGGAGCACTCATTATGAGTATCGGCATATTGGTATTCCTGGGGATTTTCTTCCCGAAAGTAGCGTTGATAGGTGATACGCTTGCTATCATTATGACATTAGGTACCCTATCCTTTCTTGTTACCACGCCCGAAGTCTGGGTCCCCAACCTGGGCGGTGAAGAGTTTGGCTTCCCGTTACTGTCCGGTGCTGGAAGATTGGTTATCAAAGATATTGTTATTCTTGCAGGAGCCGTAGTGCTTCTTTCAGACTCGTCACAACGCGTACTCAAAACACTAAAAAAAGACTGATTCCACTGATGCAGAATGCCCTGACTTCCCGGAACTAACGCAAACAATATACTTTTTTATCTGTTATACTACTGAATATATATCGTTAATGAAAGGAAGTTATGAAACAATATGATGCAATAATTATAGGGTTCGGCAAGGCAGGCAAAACGCTTGCTGCCGAACTTTCCAACAGAGGATGGCAGGTTGCCATCGTCGAGCGGTCCAATGAAATGTACGGAGGGGCTTGCCCTAATGTGGCTTGTATACCTACCAAGAGTTTGATTCACGAATCAGAGATATCAACTCTGCTTTATCATGACAATTTTGACAAGCAGAGCAACATGTATACACAGGCTATTGCCAGAAAGAACAAACTGACCTCTTTTTTAAGAGAAAATAACTACGAAAGATTAAGTAAACGTCCTAATGTAACTATTTACACGGGAATGGGATCTTTTGTTTCGCCCAATACTGTGAAAGTGGTTCTCTCTGAAGAAGAAATCGAATTGCAGGGAAAGGAGATTTTTATCAATACCGGCTCCACACCCATCATTCCGAATATAGAAGGTATTCAGCAAAGTAGAAATGTGTACACCAGTACTACTCTCCTGGATCTGGATATCCTGCCTAAACACCTGATTATCATAGGTGGCGGTTATATTGGCCTGGAATTTGCGTCCATGTATGCCGGATTCGGAAGCAAAGTCACTATCCTCGAAATAGGAAACAGATTTATGCCCCGCAATGACTCGGATATTGCCAAAAGTATCCGGGAGGTAATGGAAAAGAAAGGCATTGAGATCCGCTTGAATGTGCGTACACAGTCTATTCATGATACGCATGACGGGGTGACTCTGACTTATTCGGATACTTCCGATGGTACCCCTTACTTTGTAGATGGAGATGCTATTCTGGTAGCAACAGGTCGTAAGCCGATGATTGAAGGACTGAACCTGCAAGCAGCCGGAATAGAAGTTGATGCCCATGGCGCTATTGTTGTCAATGACCAGTTACGTACCAATACGCCCCATATATGGGCAATGGGGGATGTAAAAGGAGGCGCACAATTCACGTATGTCTCACTGGATGATTATCGTATTATCCGGGACCAACTTTTCGGAGATAAAAAGCGGGATATCAACGACCGGAATCCGTTGCCCTATGCCGTATTCATCGACCCGCCGCTGGCACATATCGGAATTACGGAAGAAGAAGCACTAAAAAGGGGGTATTCTTTTAAAGTTTCCCGATTACCGGCAACTTCCGTTGTCCGTTCACGTACTTTGCAACAAACTGATGGCATGTTGAAAGCTATCATCAACAGCCATAGCGGGAAAATAATGGGTTGTACCCTATTCTGTACGGATGCTCCGGAACTGATTAATATCGTCACGATGGCTATGAAGACCGGGCAACACTATACATTCCTGCGCGACTTCATCTTTACGCATCCCAGCATGAGTGAAGGATTGAACCAATTATTCGACGTATAAAATTGAATAGAGCCTCTAAACCACATAAACGGAGGCTCTAAAATATCTTTTTAACTGAAATAGAGCGATATTTATAAGAAAGTATTATCTTTGCGACCAAGTTAAACTATATACTTACCACAATGAGAATTTCTAAGTAAGACAACACTTCTAGTAAACATCACTTTTCATCTATGCTTTTTCATAACCGTTAAGCATCACGAAATTCGTGTTGTTTAGCCAGTATTGTGTTTGTCGTTCCCTTACCCCGTGATTATCTTCACCCAGTTTTCAACCTCAAACCCAATAGACCATCATGCCTATTAGTATTCAACAAATCAGCTATATCCATCCGGATAAAGAAGTATTATTCAGTGACCTTAACTTTGCCATCAGCAAAGGACAAAAATTAGGATTAGTCGGTAATAACGGCTGTGGCAAATCCACGTTGCTACAAATC
Organism: Bacteroides faecis MAJ27; assembly: GCF_900106755.1. Lineage (GTDB taxonomy): Bacteria > Bacteroidota > Bacteroidia > Bacteroidales > Bacteroidaceae > Bacteroides > Bacteroides faecis. The sequence goes on along the minus strand of NZ_FNNN01000015.1, from coordinate 76,207 downwards.
ATTGCCGGACAACGATCACCATCTTCCGGTGTCATTGTCCGTCCGGACGACCTGTATTATATTCCACAGCATTTCGGACAATATGATTCGCTGACCATTGCACAAGCTTTGCAGACAGACCATAAACAAGAAGCTTTGCACGCTATCCTCGCAGGGGATGCCTCAACCGAAAATTTCACAATTCTGAACGATGACTGGAACATAGAAGAACGTTCCATGGCCGCTCTTGATTCCTGGGGATTAGGACAGTTCACGTTATCCTATCCAATGAATCTGCTTAGCGGAGGAGAAAAGACACGTGTATTTCTGGCAGGTATGGACATTCATAATCCATCCGTTATCCTTATGGACGAACCAACCAATCATCTCGACTCATCGGGCCGGCAACGTTTATATGATTGGGTACAAAAATGGCGTTCTACACTGCTGATAGTAAGCCACGACCGTACAATCCTCAACCTCCTTCCGGAAATCTGTGAGTTAGAGAAACATCAGCTTACGTATTATGGTGGCAATTATGAGTTCTACAAGGAACAGAAAAACATCATGCAGCAAGCCTTGTTAGAACGAATCGAAGAAAAGGACAAAGCGCTCCGACTCGCCCGCAAAGTAGCCCGCGAAACAGCTGAACGCAGAGAGAAACAGAATGTACGTGGCGAGAAAGCGAACATGAAAAAAGGTGTTCCACGCATCGTATTAAATTCATTGCAGAGCAAATCGGAAAAGAGTACTGCAAAACTCAACAACGCCCATCAGGAAAAAGCCGGGAAACTGACAGATGAACGAAATCAACTCAAAAGTTCGCTTCCTTCAACAGCAGTATTAAAAACCGATTTCAACAGTTCCTCTCTCCATTCGGGAAAAATACTTGTTACGGCAGAAAAGATTAATTTCAGCTATCATCAGATGGATAATAAAGAGAGTCAAAATACTTCAGGCACCGACAACCCGGAACAATTTCTCTGGAAGACCCCTCTCAGCTTCCTGATAAAAAGCGGAGACCGTCTCTGTGTAAAAGGGCTGAACGGCAGTGGAAAAACAACTCTGCTGAAATTAATCACAGGACAACTCCAGACTCAGACAGGGACACTGACAAGAGCAGATTTCACTTACGTCTACCTAAATCAGGAGTATTCTATCATTGATGACCGGAGCAGTGTTTTAGAGCAAGCTTACGCTTTCAATAGTCGTAACCTGCCGGAACATGAAATAAAGATCATCCTAAACCGTTTTTTATTTCCCGCTGCCGAATGGGACAAATCCTGCCGGAAACTCAGTGGGGGAGAAAAAATGCGACTGGCTTTCTGCTGCCTGATGATCAGCAATAATACACCCGATATGTTTATACTGGACGAACCGACCAACAATCTGGATATACAAAGCATTGAAATTATTACTGCTACCATCAAAAACTACACGGGCACTGTCATAGCCATCTCACATGACGACTACTTTATCAAAGAGATTGACATTGACCAGCCTATTTTATTGCATTAATAAAACAGTTTTCATAACTTCGCAGTTCGAAGAATACAGAAAGAAAAAAATGAGTCAAACAGCACAATCCTGGTGGTTCGTCTTCTACAAAGACGAACTACTGCTTGAAAAGAAAGAGAACGGCACATTTGCCCTCCCTTATGGAGAGATACCTCCCGTCTTTATGATAGAAAAGACTACCGTACATGATGTAACGACTTTAGAAGGAAGTAATTGCAAAGCCTTCTCCCTGGCCCGTCCTATTGAAGAATCGGCCAAGTATGTATTAGTCGGGCTTAGGGCTTCTTATGAATGCCTGCCCGTAGCCCATTACCAGGCAGCAGGGAAAGCACACGAAATATTACATTGGGATAGAAACAGCCGGTTCTGTTCTGCCTGTGGCACACCGATGGAGCAAAAGGAATCCATCATGAAAAAGTGCCCTAACTGCGGTCGGGAGGTTTATCCGGCTATCTCTACCGCTATTCTTGTATTAGTGAGAAAAGGTGATTCTATCCTACTGGTTCATGCCCGCAATTTTAAAGGCAGATTCAACAGCCTCGTTGCCGGGTTTCTGGAAACAGGAGAAACACTGGAAGAATGTGTAGCCCGCGAAGTAAAAGAAGAAACGGGACTGGATGTGAAGAACATCACTTATTTCGGCAATCAGCCCTGGCCTTATCCCAGCGGATTAATGGTCGGTTTTATTGCAGATTATGCCGGAGGTGAAATCACATTACAGGATGAGGAACTCAGTTCCGGTGATTTCTATACCCGGGATCATTTACCGGAACTACCCCGTAAACTGAGTCTGGCACGGAAAATGATCGACTGGTGGCTGGACTGTTCCAATAAATAGCCAAAATGGATGATAAGTATCCCTATTATCTTTTGCATTACCATTGCACTTAGTTTATTCTCTTATTACTATTTTGAGAAGCCCGCTAACAAATGGGTAAAACGAATATTCACTAAAAAAACAATCATAAATCAACCCCATGGAATTATCAACAAAAACATCACGAATTGAGGTAGTAGACGCCCTCAGAGGCTTTGCCGTCATGGCTATCCTCCTGGTACATAACCTGGAACATTTTATTTTTCCTGTTTATCCGGAAAGTTCCCCCGAATGGCTGACTATTCTGGACAATGGCGTACTCAATGTAATATTCTCTTTGTTTGCCGGAAAATCTTATGCGATATTCGCTCTGCTTTTCGGATTTACCTTTTATATCCAATCACATAATCAGCTGCTAAAAGGAAAAGATTTCGGTTATCGTTTCCTATGGAGAATGATATTACTTGTAGGTTTTGCCACTCTCAACGCCGCTTTCTTTCCGGCAGGGGATGTACTGCTCTTGTTTGCAGTAGTGAGCCTTATATTATTTATTGTACGCAAATGGAGCGATAAAGCAATTCTGATTACTTCTATCATATTCCTGCTACAGCCTATTGAATGGTATCACTATGTGATGAGCCTTTTCAATCCGGGCTATACCCTACCTGACCTGAATGTCGGAGCAATGTACGATGAAGTAGCAGCCTATACTAAAGGCGGGAATTTCTGGGAATTCCTGACAGGCAACGTCACACTGGGACAAAAAGCCAGTTTGTTCTGGGCTATTGGCGCCGGACGTTTTTTACAGACAGCAGGACTTTTCCTTTTTGGTCTGTATATCGGACGAAAACAGCTATTCGTCACTACCGAATCTCATCTGAAATTCTGGATAAAGGCACTTATCATAGCAGCCATCTGTTTTGCCCCACTTTATTCTCTGAAAGAACAAATCATGCAAAGTGACAGCAGTCTGATCAAACAGACAGTAGGTACGGCTTTGGATATGTGGCAGAAGTTTGCATTCACCATCGTACTGGTTTCTTCCTTTATTCTGCTTTATCAAAAAGAAAGATTCAAGAAAGCCGTGTCCAACCTCCGATTCTACGGTAAGATGAGTCTAACAAACTATATCAGCCAATCTATACTGGGAGCTATCATCTATTTCCCGTTCGGCTTCTATCTGGCTCCTTATTGTGGATATACCCTCAGTCTGATCATCGGTATTGTCCTTCTTCTGTTACAGGTACAATTCTGCAAATGGTGGCTGGCCAGACACAAACAAGGTCCGCTGGAAACAATCTGGCACAAATGGACTTGGCTGGGAACTAAAAAGTAAAATACAGAAATGAAAGAATGCAGACTACGAAGTACACGCATACGACTATATCAACTATACACGTTCATTGAAAGTACCACACAATTGTGCAACTCAGTAGTCTGCATATAAAAAACGGTGCGTGACAGATTGCGCTTGTGCCTGCAATTCGCCTCCCTCGTTTCTCCCGTTATTTCAATATTTTGAATTTGCCGATAACAGGAAGTTCTTTCGCTTTCCCATTTGCCGCATTAATGATGCCGATAACGGCAAGCACAGCAAAGACAATGCTGACAAGACCGAGAAGGCTGACAACAAAATAAAGCCTCCACGAAATAGCTAAAACGACAGCACTCAAGATACTATACGCAACTCCGTATAAGACAGCGGCAATACACAGCACCAATCCTTGGTTGGAATGGAAGCGAGCGAACTTAGACTCCTTAGCTGCAAAAATCGGTATCAGTACCAGTATACCGAAATAAGCCAGCACCGCCATCACTTTGTTTTGCTCGATGTCCGCCTGATTGTACCCGCCGGCAGGTTGCTGTGATTGAGCAGATTGAGTCGCATTTACTTCTACAGGTGCTCCGCAAGCCGGACAGAATTTGATTCCTTCTTCAATTTTTTGACCACATTTTCCACAGAATGCCATAATTTGTTTCCTCCTATTAATTAGTTATTTTTTAGATTAGAAAGTGTATACCATCATTGTGAGATCGATATGTCTTTTGTTCCGGCTATTCGCCAAGACCGGTTGCCAGATTTTTCAGTGAATCCAGTTCACTACCGAAAAACAGGATAACGACCAAGACGATTATTCCCGAAAGTACCGTCCCGATTATCATCCAGACAAGCATGGCACGCGCCATATTCCGTTTACTTACTTTATGACAACCTCCGCATGCCCAGATAATAAGACATATCATATTGATGAGCGGGAGCATCAGCAACAAAAAAATGCCAATATAACCGCCTGTCGTGATAGGCTCTTCCGTGTAGACAGCCGCAGGTTGTTGAACAGGAGGCTGTTGGGCCTGAACCATATATATCGGTGGCTGTTGGACAGACTGCGGTTGCGACACTGGTTGCAGTTGCGGTGCAAGTTGCTCAGTTCCTTCCGCCGCCAATGCTGCTCCGCATGAAACACAAAACTTAATATCGTCGGGCACCTTATTTCCACAATTGGTACAAATAGCCATAATTTATTTCTCCTTAACAATTAAATAAATATTGTTGTTGTCTTATATTCTATCGCTTCCCCTATCGTCATTTACTGTTCGTTTCGATTTTATTTTTCTTCATCACTCGCCGATTGGAGTTCTTCAAGGGTTTTCTTCACCTCGTCGCCGGTCGATTTAACTTCTTCAAGGACCTTCTTCACATCGTCACCGGTCGTCGTTTCCACTCCTTCAAGCGCTTTCTTCACATCCTCGCCGGTTACTCCGCTTTCTTTCAGTTCTTTTCCCAATTCGTCGCCAACCACCTTAAACCCGGCACTTACCAATACGGCAGCCCATTTCGTCACTTTACCTACGATTTTAAGTTTATCAAGCGCACCCACTTCATCGTTTTCCAATGCGTCGTTCAGTACTTTCAGAGGTTCTTCCATCTCTTTGTCTAGAGCTTCAAAGTCCTTTTTTGTCATCTTGTCTTTGTTCTTCTCGACCTTTTCGATAGATTTATCAATTTTTTCCATTGCTTTGTCTACCGGAGACTTCGCGCAAGCCACAATTAACAGAATGCTTGTCATACATGCCAGAACTACAAAAAAATTTCTCATATCCATCAGTTTTTAAAGTATTAATATATCATAGAATCCCTTATTCATAGCCGTTTGTTTATATTCGTTGACGTTCCATTATCTCCCCATACGCATCGAAGAAGATTCGTCCTTCTCCCATCGCACCGAAGCACTTCACGTCGGTATACCACAAAGCAGAGTATCACCTTTCTCCACCTCGGGCAAGCGGACAAGTTTCACTTGCGCCTGTTTTTTCTTATTTTGTCTCCACACACGGTGCTATCTCGTCGTCCGCCTCTCTCCCTGTGGCGAAGACATCGGAAGAAAGAACATCTTCTGAGAGAAAAAAGGGAAAGAGGGGACGAGAGAAACAGCGTGTTTATCGCATCAGAACTTGTAGGCCACTCCTGCCGAAATAAGCAGGCGACTCCAATCACCACCAACCTTGTACTTCAGCTCGGCATTGATAACAAACTTTTCGGAAAGATTGAAGTCCGCACCGGCACCGATGTTAAATCCGAACTCCGAATTGGATGCGCTGCCTCCACCATAGTTTCCGTATTCACCCAGATCCATCTCAGGAACGCTTACTTTGATTCCCCAAATACCTGCTCCTGCCACAGGATACAATGTGATGGCATCGGCAACCGGGAATAGGTAGTGTACGTTTACACCCGCATTCCACATATTGATATTATCTTTTTTCAGGAAGTAAGTGAACGATGGTTCAAGACGCAATCGGTTAATCACGTTCCACTGGAATTTCGCCCCGATACCGATGTTGGACAACCCGTCACCCGATCCGTATACCACTTGAGCACCCACTGCCGTTTCACCTTTCTCCTGAGCACTTGCTACTGTAATGCAGAGCACGGCTACCATCAATAATAAAATTCTTCTCATAATTACTTAAATTTAAAAATGTTTCCTACTCTATAAGCTTTTCGGTTTCGCTATGTGTTCCTCCTTTAAAGGTCGATGTGCAAAGTCTCCCGTTCCATCAACCCATACCTCCCATGGCCTGCATCGCCCTTTTGATGTCGTCTTTGTTCAGATCGATATAATAGTCCAGTTTGTTGCAAGTCAGCGTTTTTCCTGAAAGTTTAAACAAGACTTTATCTTCAGCGTCCAAATTTTCGTATACCATCTGTGCTATTTGCTCAGTCGGGCACGTCACGGAACAAGAAGCACCGGTACATGAATTGCCGTTGAACTTGAACGTATACACATAAGCGACCGTGTACTTCGTTCCCGGAACCGTGTAGCTGTATTTAAACGTAGCCGTGTTCCCATCTTCACTCCATCCTGTTTTTACGTTTTCTACCCCACCCGGTTCCTCTTTCTCTTCATCATCGTCACTGCATGCGGGGAATGCCAAAGCAAACATCAGGCAGAGTCCTGCCATTTTCAACCAAAGACCAAATGTTTTCATAATTATCACTATTTAATTTTTTTCCCTACTCTATAAGCTTTTCGGGTTTCGCTTGTGTTTTTCCTTCTAACAAACCTTTGATATCCTATACTGTCGGATCGGGTGCTTCTTCTTCACCTCCACTTTCGCCCCCGCCTTCGCTACCTCCTCCGGAAGAAGAGCCATCGGAACCCTTTCCTCCCCATTCTTCCCAAAAGATTTTATCACTAACAAGAGAGCGGGTGACAGTACGGTTTCCGTTTGTACGGGTAGACTCGGGGATAAAACGGATACGGACACCCGTAATTTGCGCCGCTGTCACCTTTTCGGGAGAGTCTACCCCCTGTCCGTTGGCTGCGGCGGTATAGTAAAACGTTCCCAGTCCTTCGAGTTTGACGGTACGCCCCTGCGCCATGTAATCGCTCAATACATCCGCCAGATCTTTCAGCACAGCGTACGTGTCGGCACGGCTGACGGTAGAAATCTTAGAAAGGCGGTCCGCCACTTCGTCCGTGGTGACAGGTTTGCCCACGGTAACAACTTGCGGATACCACTTGCCGTTAATCTTCTTTTGTTGTTTCTTAAAGAATGCCATATCATTTTGTTTTTTGTCATTAATGCATTTCTTGACTATGTTGCTCCCTGATGAGTCCGAAACTGAACAAAGTTCAACCTAGGGGTGAACCTAGTTGAAGCCAAGGGTGTACCGGGTTGAGCCCAGGGGTAAACTTTTCCTGCTCTGGAGCGCTTGTGGAACGACCGTCGTTTCATGCACCTTTGATAGTTAATAATTTGTCAATAAATCATTGATCGTATCGTTTTTGTCGGGCAAGATACTTACCTCAGTATCTACGCCCACCAACTTGGAGAAAACATACAGGTCTTTGTTCGAAAGACGTATGCACCCCATTGTAATTCGTCCGGGTATCAATTCAGGCTTGGATGTTCCGTGTATCCCGATGCCCGTGAAGCCGGGTGTTTTCAGCCGGAAGAACCGGGGACCATATACCTCGCCCGGACTCTCTGTCTTTGCCATATCTTTCTGCCAGACCGAGGGGTCTTCCACAGATGCTATGACAAACCGTCCTTCTGGGGTTCGGCAGTCCCATTCGCGCTGTTTGTGACCATAGTTTCGCCCGCATGCGATACGAAAAACAGCAAGCGTATCGCCTGTCGGACGAAGAACGATCATTCGCATATCCCGTTTGGATATCACCACTTGGTTAAGTTTCACTGCCCGTCCAGTGCTGTCCGTACTCACGTCCTGCACCGATACTGTCGCCATCGGTACCCCAATTCCGCCAAGGAGCATCCACAGGAGCAATATGCATACAATCTGGTTATTGTCATAGAAGAACACAATCATATTGTTTTTTTATTTTATGGTTACTGCTTCCTCTCATATGGGTGCACAAAAAAAGCGTGCAAACCTTTAATGATTGGTCTACACGCTTTAAAATTCTATTGATGTCCGCTCGGCTTACTCTATAATACTGCCGCAATCTTTCGGATATTGGCAAGCCTTTCGAGAAAGGATTTATCTGACTTGGCTACTTGAATGTTATAATCGACTTGCAATTTAATCAACGGCTCGGCATCAATACCGAGTGCGGCCTCAAACAGCAGAGCGTATTCTGCAGAAACAGCACGTTTGCCGTTCAGTATCTCATTGAGTAACGTGGGAGAAATTCCCATCTGCGCAGCGAGTTTTCTTTGCGATATGCCGCGGTATTCGATTTCATCTTTCAAAATCTCACCCGGATGTATCGGTTCGGATGGAGTCAGATTGTTGGCAATCATCTTCGGGTCAACACCTTCTATTTTAATCATAACGCTATTGTTTATAATGGTTCGACAAATCTATTATGTTGCATACGATAATAATCGGTTCTTCCATCGTTTCCCTCACGGTGAACTCAACCCGGTATTTATCATTCACCCTGATGGATGAAATACCATTTTTATCGCCTTTCAGCACTTCGTAGTTCAACGAATTATATTTTGCCAGCGATTCGATGTCCGGCACTTTTTTCATTAACTGAATACATTTTTGATAGCGTCTTACGATGTCGGGCTGATAACGGTGCTTCTTGTCACCCGTCTTCCCTTTCTCGTAAAGGTCCTGCAAGTATGTCTCTTCAAATGTAATGAACATATTATTCTCGTATTATGTTGCAAAGATAATCTCTTTTGCCGATATTCACAAATAAGTGAACACGTTTTAAGGGGCTTTCCTTCATTTTAAAGCGTGTAAACCAATACGTCAAAGAGCTCTTTTTCTATACAATATATATAGTCGTACAAAATTATATTTTCACGAACTCTACCCGACGGTTCTTTGCCCGTCCTTCGTCTGTCGCATTATCTGCGATGGGATTTGCCTGACCCTTGCCTGCTGAAGCGAGGCGATCGGCAGCGATGCCCATTTCTACCAGTTTATCTACAATCGCTTTACTTCGGGCTTCGCTCAACGTCTGATTGTTGGCTGCGTTGCCTGTACTATCAGTATGTCCTTCTACGGAGAATTTCAGATCAGGATTTTCGGTCATTAACTTGACGATACGGTTAATTTCCCCCATTGATTCAGGTTTGATTACTGATTTACCTACATCGAAGGTGATGCCATAGGTGATGAATTTGCCGTCGGACATCATGCGGTCATAGAGGGGGACAGCGCCTTTGGCGATGCGGACGTTCTTAATAAAGCGATTCTCTTTTTCCCCCTGATAAGCATAAATATTAAAACTTGTAGGGGCATCACAACGAGGAATATTCACCACCCGAGTTTCATTCAGATATACTTTCATCGCACGTTTATTGAAAGAAATAGATACACGATTGAAATCTCTGTACTTGAAAATATACTGCATCTCTCCTGTGCTTCTTTCTCCGCCTGAATACCATTCCCAATTTACGCTGGTAGTTTTATCCCCAAGTTCGAAGGACCACGGATTATACCAATAAATTTGGAATACATTCTTTCCATTCGCCCCTATTAAATCAATATTATAACGGCTATTGCCGCCTGCGTAGTTGCCGGTTTGTGCATTATTCCCATCACCTTTACGACCGGTAGGCACATAAACTTCAAATTCGATGGTAAATACATCAGGCAAGTAGTTCTTCTCTTTCATGAGAGGCATGATCTTTGTTGCTTCGGTCATATAGATAGCATTCTTTCCGTCTATCTGTGCAACCTCAGCATAACCACTCTTCAAATCCCACTGTGAAGGAAACTCTCCCAACTTCTCACCAGCAAGTTGATCGTCAAACATCACCTCATCGCCTGCGACAAAGTCGAATTTGTTCCAATTCATCGTTGAAGATTTCTTTGCTTGTTTTCCACCTTCTTCTGCATTCTCGTTCGTATCTTCCGTCTCACCGCCTGTGGTATTATCACTTCCCGTATTCCCTTTTCCCGTCACGGCATCTTCCGCCTTACCGAATGCCTTATCCACGGTCTTGTCCGTAGCTTCGTTCACTTTGTCCTCGACTTTCTTCTTAGACCTCTCTTCCACCCGCTTCGCAGTCTTTTTGGCTACCTTTTCCAGCCAACCCTGCGAATAAACTTCCGTTGTTCCTGCAAGTAGCAATACGGTAAAAACAAATAGTAGTCTTTTCATCTTTCCTTTATTTTTTAGATTAACAATACATTTTTTATCCATTCCGTCTCTTTATCCTTTCCGCATCTCCCTCCCGCTTCTTTTCAAACATGCTCATATACTTGCGGGGAGTCATCTTTTCGTATCCATTGAAACGAGTAAAAAAGACGGAACGTGAACGAAAGCCACACTGTACTCCTACTTCTTCAATCATCAACCGACTGTTTGTTACAGCCATCTCCCGCAACATCTTTTTTGCCTCTTCTATCCGCATCCGGTTGATCAAATCATAGAAATTGCGCCCCATATACCCATTGATTGATTTAGATATAATCTTGGTCGAAATACCTGTATCTCTCGATAACTCCCACAGCGAATATCCCGGTTCCCGATAGCGCTTTTCTGTTTCCAAATAAGCGACAATCCGTTGACAGTATTCCGCCATTTGCCTTGTAGAAAGCGTAAATTGCGCCGTATCATCCAAAGACCGGATCTCTTTCTGTATATCCTTATTTGCCATTATTCTTCCATCTTTATTTCCGTTCATTTCATCCCTATTTACCTTAACGCGTCCGAATACGCCAATACAACTCTGCCCAGAATCTCTTAAAAGACCGGAACATGCCTCTCATACCTTTTTCCTTTCTGCGATCAGCTTCCATTCGCGCAGCCGCTTTCTCCATACGCGCTATGCGCTCGTCGCGAGCAATCGGTTCATCGCGTGAAATACATTCGTCAATGATTTCTATTACCTCTTCATACGAAAGCAATGGTCTCGTGTCTTTATCTTCATCCATGTTCTATACAATTTAATGAATCATTGATTTCTATGCTCACAAAATTAAGCTTATCGCACATTACCCGTTTGTACTATTTGCGCATTTATTTTATATAATTCACCCACTTTTAACTATCAGAATTTGACTTATATGCGCATCATCCGAATGTAAAGCACTGATTATAAACAGATTTCAGCCACAAATCGGACAAACAAAAACTATTTACAATATTATATCAAGTAAAACCGGTCGGAAGGTATAAAACCGGGGCATAGGATCTAAAATGAACGGAAAGATTACAGAATTTTCTTACGATATTGCGAAGGTGTCATCTGAAAAGTCTGCTTAAACATCCGTGAGAAATAGGAGATTTCAGGAAAGCCACATTTCATTGCAATATCACCCACCGGAGTATTGGTAGAAGCAAGCAGGCGCTTCGCTTTATCCATCCGCATCTGGAGGATATAACCGGAACTGCTGAAACCGGTAATCGCTTTCACCTTGCGATTCAATTGCGACAGGCTCATACACATTTTGTTCGCCAAGAGGTCCGAATTCAGATTATGATGTCCCATCAAAGAGTAAATCAAGTCATTCAGACGAGTTAAAAACTCTTGGTCAGCTACCGACAGCTCGACAGCCTGATCGGTACCTTCATGCAAAGCATGAGAATATTTCTCGCGCAGCAGACGCCGTTGCTCCAACAGTTTGACTATGCGAACTTTCAATTCGTCGGCATTGAAAGGTTTTTGCAGGAAAGCATCAGCACCCGTATCCAATCCACGCACCCGATCTTCTTCCTCACTCTTCGCCGTTATGATGATAATAGGTATATGGTTCAATATATCCGAATGGCGAATCTCACGGCAAAGCTCATAACCGTCCATCTCAGGCATCATCAAATCCGTAAGAATCAAATCGGGCATATACTCTTTTGCTTTCTCCAATCCTTCATTACCATTGCGGGCATACAGTAAATGATAGTCTTTCTTCAATAATTGATCAATATAATAAGACACGTCTTCATTGTCTTCTACTATTAATATAGAAGAGTGCATGGAGTCATTTATTTCTCTGTTTTCACCGGCTCTCTCTACATCATAATCCTCAGCAAGCATCACTCCTCCACCGTTGACCGATAAGGGCTGGAAAAAGTCAGACTTTTCGTCAGGCAAGTATTTCTCCCACAAAGAATTTCCATGCTGCAATGGCAAAGTGATCATAAATTTGGTTCCTTCTCCCAATCGACTCTCCACTTTTATATGACCATACATACACTCCGTCATTTGCTTTACCAATGATAATCCGATGCCTGACCCGGTATCGGAACCACCATTATTCTCTCCCTGATAAAAGGTATCAAATATGTGAGGCAGATCTCCCGCATCTATACCTACTCCCGTATCTACGACGTAAATCATCAGTTTATCTTTATTTCGTGACATCAACAGTGATACTCGTCCTTCCTTAGGAGTAAATTTAAGAGCATTTGACAATAAATTACGAATAATCTTGCAAAGGTATTCGGGTACAAAGTCCATCATGATGCTCATCTCTTCCGGAATAAAACGAAGGTCTACCCGTTTTTGCTGCGCATATACCTGGTAGTTCTCTATGAGCATTCGAATATAGGCAACTACATCCCCTGTGCGCCACTCCGGCTCTCCGACCTCCGATCTGACTTTTGAGACTTCCAGCAACTGATTGACCAGATCCAACAGACTCTGTCCTTGCCGGCTGATCGTTTCAATACTCTTTTGCAGTTCTTCCCTGTTCATACCACCCTTCTGTAATTGTTCCAACAGTCCCAATATCACCGTCAGCGGTGTACGAAACTCATGTGTTACATTCGTAAAAAAGTTACTTCTCACCTTCTCCATCTGTTTCATGGCACGGTTATGACGAGACTTCATCCGCGATACATACCACAAAAGTCCTGCCGCCGCTCCTACAAGTAACAGCGCAAACAGGCTGACTAACAGATATATATTTTTAGTGCGTTGTTGCATCTCATAGGTGCCACGCAATAAAGTCATCTCGCGCAGACTCCTTTCCCTTTCATAATTGACCCTCAGGTTCTGAATATGATTCACATTATCCACATTCTTTACGCTATCGGCATAAGCGCGACTTCGTATATAAGAGTCGAGTGCTTGCCTACAATCACCTGCCTTTTCATAACAAAGATACCTCAAGCGATACACCTCGCTGAGATGTTCCCAAGCATGAATGGCATCAGCAGTTCGTTGAGCCTTATCCAAGTAAACTTTTGCAACGCGAATATTCCCTTTCGAGATATTAACACGAACCAATGAAAGACACGCTTCGAGCCAGTGCCAGTCATCTCCTGTTTTTTCCATCAGATCATAAGCATTCCGATACTCCCGAAGAGCATCGTTCCATTTCCCTTCTAGCGCAAACAATCTTCCAAAGTGATTATGACATAACGAAATACCCAAATCGGAATGGGCTTTACGATTATGTTCCATAGAAAGTTGATAATACACCAATGCCGAATCAATCATTCCCCGTGTCTCGAATACCGATCCTAAATTTGCATAATTCATAGCTTGACCTAAATCGCTGTGCAATTCCTGTTCCCCGGCAAGTGTCACACGAAAAATACTGTCGGCAGCATCCAAATTATCCAATGTCAGGTAAACATTACCAATGCCGCTCAAAGACATCACACGATTCTTCTTGGCTATGAAAGTAGTCTTATTAGAAGATCGTTCACAAAGCATCAATGCCTGATAATGGTAAGAAGACGCCTCGTCCATGATACCCAGCCGGCGGAAATTAGTGCCTAAATTATTCAAAGCCTGAATTATTTCAACTGTATCTTGCAGCTGCATAGCATACATCAATCCTTTGCGATGATAATCAATCGCCTTATCAAAATGGGCAGTCTCCCTGTAACGCTTCCCCAGTTCTTTACATGTGAGAATCATTCCCGATTTGTTTTTTATATATTGATAATGCTCAAGCCATATAATCAAGGAGTCCATGGATGGAGAAGTTTTTATAAGACTATCGATAGTCTCCCGTTGTATAACGGATCTTCTTTCCGAAGTTACCTGATGACAGGCAAGCATCCAAAAACTACCTATGAGTATAAGTAGCAGGAAGAAGACATTTCTATAGGTAATAATAAAGTTATCCATCACTATTGTCATGTATGTGTATAAAAAAGAAAGCGTGGGACTATCAGCTGATTTTAAGAGATAGGCTCTGGTAAACCCATGCAGTAAAATAAGCAACAGCCCACGCCTTTGACTATATACTTATTGCATATAACAATGACGTGAAGAGTACAGCTTATTCTCCTGCGAAAAATTTACCAGATTTTATCTCTGAGAACAAAGCTAAACACTTTCCATGTGTTTAAAATGTCTGCTATATAAACGATAGCGTTGCAAATATAGCAAGTTTTTCAGACTTACAATGTGTGTTTGCACTCTTTTTAGGGCTGTTGCTCCTTTTTTGTCAACCAAAACAAATAGAACTTCTATAACGAATTCTTTTCGCAGCAAAAGAAGCGCAAAATAACGAAACTTCCTAACTTTTGAGATACATATAAATTCAGATGCACGGATTTAAGACTAAAAGTCCTACTATAGGCGATGTTATCTGTAAAGAAAGCAGGCCACGAAGTACACACAAACTACAAACGAACAACTTATGAAAATGAAACGTTACGTATCACTCTAAAGCATCAACAAAATCGTGTATCTCCGCAGCCTGCATGTTTAAATTGAGATGATTTACATAGAACAAGATTTCTGTAAGAAGGATTAGAAAGGGAACTTAAAGAATGCAAAGGAAATGAAAGACCGATGAGAAGCCGGATACAGACAATCGAAAAAGAAAGAAACAATCTACAGAATATCCATAAAAAGAAACGCCTCCATAATCTTCACATAAGACTATGGAGGCGTTATTTATTGATGATCTGTTTTATTCTGAAATATCAGTAATGCGACAGAGGATCAGATACCCAATGATTTCTTCACTGCTTCAATCTTTTCCATTGCGGCAGCATCAGCAGATGCGAAACAGTTGCGGCAGCCCATTTCTCCCTGTACTTCCATATAGAACTTGATCTTCGGTTCTGTTCCTGACGGACGAACGGAAACTTTGCTTCCGTCTTCTGTGAAATACTGGAGTACATTAGATGTTTCCGGCATATCAAGAGCAGTCACCTTACCTTCAGCATCTGTCTGCTTCAGTGTCTTGTAGTCTTTGCTCAGAATCACTTTGGAACCACCCAGTTCTTTCGGAGGATTAGCACGGAAGTTTTCCATCATAGCCTTGATCTCCTCAGCACCGCTCTTACCCGGTTTCACTACGTTCACTGTGAATTCTTTTGAGAATCCATATTCTACATAGATATCCAGCAGCAACTGATACAACGACTTACCGTTATCTTTTGCCCATGCAGCTACTTCTGCAATCAGACAGCAAGCCGATACGGCATCTTTATCACGTACGAAATCTTCAGCCAGGAATCCGTAGCTCTCTTCACCGCCACCGATATATTTCTTTTTGCCTTCACGCAGACGGATTTCACGTGCGATCCACTTGAATCCGGTATAGCAGTCAAGCATCTCAATGTTGTTCTTATCAGCAATCTTCTTGATAAGTTCGGTAGTAACGATAGTCTTCACACAGAACTCATTACCCTGAATCTTACCCAGTTGCTTGTATTGAGTCAGAATATAGTAAAGGTACATCATACAAGTCTGGTTACCGTTAATCAGTACCCATTCGCCCTTGTCATCCTTACAAGCGATACCTACACGGTCAGCATCCGGATCGGAAGCCATGACAAGTTCAGCATCAATTTCCTTAGCCAGATTCACGGCCATAGAAAGTGCTTCCGCATTTTCAGGGTTTGGAGATACTACAGTCGGGAAGTTACCATCCTTGATCATCTGTTCGGGAACAGTAAATACGTTTTCAAATCCCCACATCTTCAATGCACGCGGAATCAGCATCATACCTGTGCCGTGAATCGGAGTATAAACGATCTTCATATCTTTATGACGGGCGATAGCTTCGGGATCGATAGAGACAGTCTTCACCATATCGAGGTAAATCTTATCGATATCTTCACCGATGATCTGAATCAGATCCGGGTTGCCCTGGAACTTGATATCAGCAGCAGAAGCAATATTATTCACTTCATCAATGATACCTGCATCATGCGGTGCCAATACTTGTGCACCATCATCCCAGTATGCTTTGTAACCATTGTATTCTTTCGGATTGTGAGAAGCAGTCAGGATAATACCGCTCTGGCAGCCAAGGTGGCGGATAGCGAAAGACATTTCCGGAGTCGGACGCATATCATCAAACAGATATACCTTAATGCCATTAGCAGAGAAGATGTTGGCAGAAGTTTCTGCAAACAGACGACTGTTGTTACGGCAGTCATGCCCTACCACCACAGAAATCTGCGGCAGATCTTTGAAGTTCTTCTTCAGATAGTTGGAAAGACCTTGTGTAGCCGCACCTACTGTGTAGATGTTCATACGGTTGCTACCTACTCCCATAATACCACGCAGACCACCGGTTCCAAATTCAAGATCCTTATAGAATGCTTCGATCAGTTCAGTTTTATCTTCGTTCTCCAACATCCGTTTCACTTCAGCCTGAGTTTCGGCATCATACGCCGGGGTCAGCCATTTTTCGGCTTTCTCAGTGACCTGCTTAATGAGTTCCTGATTTTCCATTTCGATTATTGTTTATTGGTTAATGATTATTTCCTTGTTCTCTGTCAATCCTTGATTATATGCCAAGTCTTGAGCACACAAATGTAAAATAATAAGTTTATAAATCCTAGTTATTTAATGAAGAATTAAGAATGAAGAATGAAGAATTAATGTTTTTGAGATATACTGCGCCAGCCAATTCTTCATTCTTCATTCATCATTCATCATTTCACCAAGTACCTGTCTCCGGTCTGCTTCACATATTCCTCCAGAAATTCTTTCGGGTATCCGGGACGAATGACTCCGGCAGGCTGCCCGATAGAATTCCGTTCAAACTGTCCGTCCTTCATACGTTTCACTACTCCATCATTGTATTTCACAATCAGGAAAGTACCCAGCTGCTTCCAGGTATCGAAGGTACTTTGAGCAGTCATATTGGTATAGTTAGTCAGGAAAGCGATTGCAGCATTCTTATCTTTTGCCAGCAACTTGGCAGCCATTTCTTCAATGCCTTCCTGCGCATTGTTAAAGGTTGTCTCCATCTCTTTCTGAGCTGCACGCACGTCACCAATCATCAGATCATAACGCGGATAGACCATATTAGACACCCAGTTGAAAATCCAGAAAGCGGAATTCCAGGAGAAAGTGATATAATCTGCTCCGTCCACTCGCGTATAGCACACCGGAGCTTTCGTGGCACAGCAATATACAGGAGTAAATACCGCCATATTCGCATCATCCACTCCAAACCAAAGAACACCGCCTATAGGGTCCGGCTTGTTGGCACGCATTTGTGCAACAAATACAAAGCCACTTTGTTGAGTCGAAATCGGGCGCTCGTTGAAATATTCCTTGTCTCCTACTTTAAAATTCAGCGGAGAAAGGCGATACGGAGTTTTATAAGGACCGGCACCGAAGTCATTGGAAATATCAAGCGGTGTTCCTTCATAATGGTCACGCATCATATCTTTCACATCCTGTACGGAAAGTTTGCGGTTCGGCTTCACGAAAAGAGGCATCGGAGTGTCCGTCTTTCCTTCAATATAAGGAAGATAGTCATTGCCATGATCAGTAAATTTATTGAAATAGCTCCACACACGTGCTTCGCAGAAACGGCGTGCACCGAAATCAAGCGGTGCATAAGCCTCCGCAAAGCTGAAATCCTTATTCACGCCATTGAAGTATCCTTTCTCACGGGCAAAGGAAATCACATCCGGAGAAGTGATACAGTTTTCCTTGTCGTTCATGTCAAACTGGTGGATACGCGACTGATTGGCATGAGCCGAGATACAGTCATCCGGCACACGTACAGCCACCCAGACAGCCCCGCGGATGCCCGGTCCCTTACCGATCATTTCCATAATCCAGATTTCATTCGGGTCGGCAATCGTAAAGGATTCACCTTCGCTATAATAGCCATATTGCTGCACCAAGTCGGTCATGATGCGGATTGCCTCGCGTGCAGAGCGTGAGCGCTGCAATCCTATATAGATCAGACTTCCATAATCGATGATTCCGGTAGAATCCGCCAGTTCCGAACGTCCGCCGAAGGTTGTTTCGCCAATGGTTACCTGAAATTCATTCATATTGCCCGTCACATTATAAGTCTGGCGTGCCTGCTCGATTTCTCCCAGATACTTACCTGTATCCCATGCATAGACTTTCAGCATGGTCCCTTTGGGATAAGTAGCAGCCGGATAATGATAAAGCTCACCGAACAGCCCATACGAGTCGGCTGAATAAGAAACAATAGTCGAACCGTCGGTAGAGGCATTTTTGCCGACAATCAGGTTCGTACAAGCGAAAGAATTCGCAAGAGCCGCCAAGGAGAGGACAGCAGATAGAATGATTTTCTTCATATATGATACATTTTATTAGTTTACCAAACAAAAGTCTCTTTCGAAACGGTCTGATTTCCACAAGCATCCGTAACGGTCATTTCTACGATATGCTTACCGCCTTTCTTCACATGCTTCGGGTCGAGTACACATTCCCAATAGGACTTAACAATATTAGGACGTCCGAAAAGTGCATATTCACCGTCAATCGTTCCATGATAGGAAGCAATCCCCGTTCCTTCATCTTTCAGTCGATAGACGATCTTCCCGTTTCGCCCCCACAGATTCTTATTAACAGGTATGATTTCCGGAGGAACCGTATCTACAGCCACCGTATAAGTTCCCAGTTCACGAATAGATGCTTTCATAAATCCATCTTCGTATGTTCCTCCTACACTGTATTTAGTCCCTTTCGGAGTCACGCGTGCCACATAATATTTCGTAGTATCCGCCACTGGCTTACGCCGCAGTCCGATTCGCAATTCACAGCCTGCGTGCAGTGAAACCGGCTTATCATTCAGCTGATAAGTAAATGCGACAGCCCCACTATCTGCTTTCACCTGATATTGAAGAGGCACATTGTCATATAGCATTCCTTTCGGAACAACGAGACTCAATCCCGGTTCCTGCAGATAATTTGTCTTATCCCAGGCAAAGTAATACTTCTCCCGATGATTTAACGGTTCAACCGGCTGTTTCTTGCCACGTACCGTAAAGTGATAGCGGGAAGTATTGCCAAAGGCATCCTTCAAAGTATACTGAAACTGATAATCCCGTTCTTCATCAATCGTAATCAGGCCCCGATTATTGTTCGACGCCTTCAACAGCCGCAACGTATTTCCCGGGTCGATAAACGATTTCATGTACTGGCCATGCGTCCAAGAGTTTATCATTCGGTTTTCTTCCTGCGAAAAACGGTCTACCGTACTTCGGAATACTTCGGTTCCATCCACCTCAAGCACTACAGAATATACTCCATAATGATTGCTTACCCCGTCCATATAGTCATACGCCTTGATGCCCGCACCGATGATTCCCCACGCTTCCACGGGCCGTTCAGTATTTGGAAGAATTGTTTTATTCTCCTGACTTCCGCTGACCACTCCTTTCCCCGGTTGAGGAAAAAGCATGATGCCATCCGCTTTCGGCGCACGGGTATCTTTGAGATTCTTTTTAAAGAAAGGCATCGGATCGATATAATCTCCCGTCTCTGTTTCGAACACATCCAGATGGAGATGCGGACCGAATGAATATCCGGTATTTCCACTTAAGGCAATCTTCTGTCCCGCCTTCACCGGATATTCACCGGGTTCGGGAATAATCTCCACCTCCCAGTTCTCATTTTCATATTGAAGTTTCTCTACCCTTTCGGCAATGGGAGAAAGAAAAGCGCTCAGATGGCGATTGATAGTAGAATAGCCGTTGTCGTAGCAAACATCAAGCACATAGCCCGAACCGTTGGTGACACGTACACGAGAAATATACCCGTCAGCAAGCGCCCGAACCGGTTTGCCGATCGTTCCTCCCGTCTTAAAATCTAATCCGCCATGAAAGTGATTGGAACGAATTTCTCCGAAGTTTCCACTCAATGTAAGGGGAAAGTCAAAAGGTGGCACAAAAGCAGTCTGCTTTGTTTCCTGTGCATACCCCTCCACGCAACAAGCCAACAAGAAAGCAGCAATATATCTTTTCATTATCTTCTTCACTTTTTTACTTCCGCAAATGTACATTATTCCAACTAGATTACGAAATATCCGGGAGAAATGATAAGCTAAGAAATGTTTTCAAACGACATTCTGCTCTAAAACATCTGTTGATGAATAACAACCTAAAGGGATTATTCGTACATTGGACCATGTTAAACTCTTAATATATAGCAATATGATCATCGGAGTACCCAAAGAAATCAAGAACAACGAGAATCGGGTAGGTATGACGCCTTCCGGAGTTGCCGAGGTGGTGAAGCAAGGTCACCAAGTATATATCCAGCATACCGCGGGTATCAATAGTGGTTTTCCGGATGAAGCGTATCTGTCTGCCGGTGCACAAGTGCTTCCGACAATAGAAGATGTCTATGCCACGGCAGATATGATTGTAAAGGTAAAAGAACCTATCGCCCCCGAATACAATCTGATCAGAAAGGGGCAGTTATTGTTCACTTATTTCCACTTTGCATCCGATAAGGAACTGACGCTGGCCATGATTGCCAACAAGTCCATCTGCCTTGCATATGAGACTGTAGAAAAAGCGGACCATTCATTACCTCTGCTTATCCCTATGAGTGAGGTAGCCGGACGCATGTCCATTCAGGAAGGAGCACGCTTTTTGGAAAAGCCGCAAGGAGGAAAAGGTATCCTTCTGGGAGGAGTCCCCGGTGTGAAGCCTGCCAAAGTATTGATTCTCGGAGGTGGTATTGTCGGAAGTAATGCAGCGCAGATGGCTGCGGGGATGGGTGCGGATGTTACAGTTGCAGATATTAATCTGTCACGCCTCCGCTATCTCAGCGAGACATTACCGAAAAATGTCAAGACACTGTACGCATCCGAATTAAGGATAAAGAAGGAATTGCCGGATGTTGATTTGGTCATCGGTTCCGTGCTGATTCCGGGGGATAAAGCACCTCATCTGATAACCAGAAAGATGCTTGCGATGATGCAGCCCGGTACGGTACTCGTGGATGTAGCAATAGATCAGGGAGGATGTTTCGAAACGTCTCATCCTACGACTCACAGTGCGCCTACTTATGTGATAGACGGTATCGTTCATTACGCCGTAGCCAATATTCCGGGAGCGGTACCTTATACTTCTACACTGGCTTTGACCAATGCTACTCTCCCTTATGTCATTGCTTTAGCAAATAAAGGATGGAAAAAAGCTTGTAAAGACGACCCGGCACTAGCACTCGGACTGAATGTAGTGGAAGGAAAAGTGGTATATAAAGCAGTAGCGGATGTATTCGATCTAAAATATGAACCTATAAACTGATTAAGCAGCCAACTTTCTGAAGTAGTTAAGTTCTGAAGTAGTTAAGTTTTTCCAAATCCGACTGCTTCAGAACTTCTTTTTCTATACATATTTCTTTTCCGCTGCCCGCTGCATAGCCTCCACCAATTCATTCATGACTTCCGCTACTGATTGCTGACGGGAAACAATAGCCGACACCTGCCCTATCTCCAGTTCACCTTCTTCCAGATCCCCTTCAAATATTCCTTTCTTCGCACGGCCTCTCCCAAGCAAAGTCCGCAACTCTTCGGCAGAAGCCCCACTATCTTCAGCTTTCTCCACAGCATCCCGGAAATTATTCCTTACGAGACGTGTCGGAGCCAGTTTCTTCAGTAATAATTTAGTATCTCCTTCTCCCAGGCTCAGACAGTATTCTTTAAAGACCGGACTTGCAGAACTCTCGTCTGTCAGTGCAAAACGAGTACCGATTTGTACTCCTTCCGCTCCCAGCACCATTGCAGCTAATATACCTTCTCCCGTACCGACGCCTCCCGCAGCGATCAAAGGCAAAGTGGTCGCATTGCGTACCGCAGGAATCAGACAGAAAGTGGTCGTTTCTTCACGTCCGTTATGTCCGCCGGCTTCGAAACCTTCAGCAACTACCGCATCCACTCCTGCCTCTTCACACTTCACCGCAAAACGGGAAGAGGAAACGACATGAGCCACGATAATTCCACGTTCGTGCAACCATCCGGTCCATGCCTTAGGGTTTCCGGCAGAAGTAAAAACGATCTTGACGCCTTCTTCCGCCACAATCGCCATAATCTCTTCTATCTGGGGATACATCAAAGGAATGTTTACGCCAAAAGGACGGTCTGTAGCCGCACGACACTTACGAATATGTTCGCGAAGAGTTTCCGGATGCATAGATCCTGCGCCAAGCAGTCCCAATCCTCCCGCATTACTTACCGCGGAAGCCAGACGCCAACCGCTGCACCACACCATACCACCTTGAATAATAGGATACTGAATACCGAAAAGAGAAGTAATTCTGTTCATAAATGAATCGTTTTTCAATGTGTTAATTCGCTAATATGGAACATGACACATGTCCACATTTAATAAAACAATTTCAACGGGCAATCTGTTCAATGGGACGGTTTATCAATACAGTTGTCGAATCTCCATAAGCTCTCAACACTTCCAGCGTACGTTCCCGACGCTCTTTTCCTTTTTTATCCCAGAAGTTTTTGGTGAAAACCGCCATCAGGTCAAGTCCGCCTATTGTTCCTCCATTTATATATACGCCGCTGCCTCCAAACAAAGGAATCGGACTATCCATCACCACCGAATTAACCATCATTCCGTTTGCCCGTTCGGTCAACTGGCGGAAACGCACCCCACTCGCCCGTATCTCTTCCAATGACTTACGGACACCACCTGCCATCGGGTTACGCGCCCAGTTACTGTATGATCTCTGGTGACGCATTTCGTAGTGAGGATCTCCACGCCATGTATTCTTATCCATTCTTATTTTCTTCTGAAAAACAGGGTCCCAATTATAAGGAGTGTTCGCTTTATAAGGCATCAGGCTCAGCACGACTTTCGGTTTGGGCAATGCTTCGGGAAGAGATTCGTCGGGCAGCATCCATTTTTTCTCCACCGACATGCGGGGCGTACCTACGGCACTGCCAAAATCAATCTGCTTGACCACATCCTGATTCAAATGCAGCTCCCGGTCACTGTCCAGCAACTTCCTCAGACGCAAGGAATCTTCCTTTGTCCATTCCTGCGCATATGCCAGCAAAGCTGTCAGACACAGTACGGTAGCTGTAATAAAACGTTTTATCAATTCACTCATCTTTTCACCTCTGTTTTCTATATTCCTCACGTACACTTGCTGTGCGTGCACGCATTCGCTTCTTTTTGGACATGGCACGCCCCCTGTCAGTAGTCCGAAGACTACTGATACAAATAAACGTTGCCTCATGTTTTTTAGTTTTTACGCCCCGAAGTTTTTTTCTTTTTTTACCACCATCGGTATCCAGTGCCACAGAGCGGTTCGTCATAGCACGGATCGATTGTCCAGGATGTCTTCGGATATTTCCGGCCTTCCCACCATCGGCGATAGCAGGCTGCTGCGTCCAGCACTTCGTCATCGGTCAGAAAAAAGATTGCTTCGTAATTGTCGGCATTTGCCAGTACCATTCTGCAACCCAATGACGGGGCTGTCCCCTGACGGATAGACTCTATTACCCAAAGCATACATTCGCCTAAACGGATTTTACCGTTATTGGTATTATAGACTGAGGGGAAAGAAGGAATAATAGTCAGATCTTCCGCATATTTCAATAGTTCGGGAATGTCCTCTTCTGTAAAGTGAGGAACTTCCACCACTCCTTTTTCATTCTTCATATTATATGTGCCTGCCTTCAACTGTTTCACAAAGAGGCTCACATTGGGATTTTCATAATCCATTTCTTCGCTGGTGCATCCTGCAAAGGATACTACCATCAGGCTAACAGCCATCCATAGCATTATAAGTGTTTTTTTCATTTTCATAAGGATTAATACGTCATACGAAGTCCGCAAAGTAAATTAAAGTTAGTTGGCCGTTTCGTGCGTACCGTAGCCAGTTTCGAATCTGTCTTGAAATGATGGGAAACACCTGGCTCGGCAAAAACTGCCAGTCGGTCATTAATCTTATAAGTGATTCCGATGCCGGCAGTCACTGCCAGCTGGATAGGCTCCTCTTTAAAACTGTTGTCCGGCGCACCGGCTATGCATTTATCTGCCACACCGCCTACTGTAGCGTAGAGATCGACTTTCTTCGTGTCCATCAAAGTGACGTTGGCTTTTAGCGGAATGCCCAGATAGTGCAGATGTTGTCCGGCTGAACGCAGGTTTGAATAGAGCAATCCGGTTTCTATTCCCAGATAGTCGTTCAGTTTCCGCTCTACAGTCACTCCCGCGGAAACAGGCATCTTGTAAGTACCGTCCTCAGCCGGAAGTGCGGTCCCCATCTGTGCTTTCAGAGCCCAGCGATGTTTCTTTACGTTTTTCACCGGAGCAGACATATCGGCCGTATATTTTTCTCCTTGCGCGTCAGCTGGTTCTGTGTTACCATTATTCGCCTGCCAGTAACCGTTGTGGCCCTGGTTACCGTATCGGTTACCATTCCCGGTAGTAGTCGTTGCCGAGAAGGAGAATGACATGGAGAATGAAATGGAAACTGAATCCCCTTCTTCCGGATACTGTGCTAACAATCCGAATGATTTAGGTGCCGGTTTCGGCAATACAGGTTCCATTGCCGTCGGCAATTGATTGGCACGTACCCCATCTCCATCCATTCTTCCGCTGTTTGCCACCACGATTTTGGTAAATGCCTCCTCCATCTCCTCCTTTGGAGAGAAATACCAGAAAGTAGCCGAGGATGCAGCCAATACCAGCAACACAGATGCTGCCGCTGCCACACGGAAGAATATCAACCGACGGCGATGTTGGCAAGCCACAGGGATGTCCTGCGAAAGCTCTTCCCAAAAGCCGTCCCGAACAGCCATCCCGGCATCAGCGAGACGTGTGCGAAACAGATCGGTTATTTCATCATTTTCTTTCTTCATGATTTCTATACTCTTTAATTCTTTTTGCTAACAAATACTTGGCCCGGTGCAACTGCGAAGTAGACGAGTGCTCTTTAATGTGAAGCATCTTGGCTATCTCCTTGTGCGGTTTCTCTTCAAACACATAAAGGTTGAAAACGGTTCGGCACCCATCCGGCAATTCGGCGACAAACGCCATTAATTGTTCTTCGGAGATCCCTACTCCTCCTCCCGACGAGGAAATATCCGGTATATCGGGAAGCTGCTCTTCATGCACTACCAACTGACTGACTCGTTTCTCCCGTCTCAGATAGTCGAGTGACTGTGTCACCATCACCCGCGTAATCCACGTACAAAGCGAGGATTCTCCCCGGAACGAAAAGTTGGTAAAAATCTTGATGAAACCGTCATGCAGTACATCGTGCGCCGCATCCATATCGCCCGTATAGCGGAAGCAAACCGCCAACATTTGTTTGGAATAGAGGGTATAAAGTTCCTTTCGGGCCGAATCCTTTCCTGCCCGACAGCCCTTTATCAGTTCTATCTCGTTTTCCAATGTCAATTGTCTTTTTAATCGAACGTATGTCTGCGCCGTTTGTCCTTTAGACGCAAGAATGTGAGGAATGCTGCAATGAATATTGCTAAAAGAAGTTAAAGAAACGATGATTCACAAAAAAGAAACGGTGAACACCTGCAGCACGATAGCAACAGTACTGTTCACCGCTTATTTTTAATCATTCATCGTTTGTGCGATCAGCATGCCTTGAAACTCATATCCAGTCCTTTCACCGAATGAGTCAAAGCTCCTACAGAAATAAAGTCTACACCACATTCGGCATAATCGCGCAGTGTATCGAAGGTAATGCCTCCGGAAGACTCGGTTTCATATTTACCGGCTACCATGTCAACGGCTTTCTTCGTCATTTCGGGTGTGAAGTTATCAAACATGATACGGTCTACACCACCCAGGTCGAGTACTTGCTGCAGTTCATCAAAGTTGCGGACTTCAATTTCTATCTTCAGGTCTTTGCCTTTTTCTTTGCAGTATTCCTTGGCGCGGTTGATTGCCTTATCGATACCTCCGGCAAAGTCTACATGATTATCTTTCAGCAGGATCATATCGAACAAGCCGATACGATGGTTGACTCCGCCACCGATTTTGACAGCCATCTTTTCGAGGATACGCATCCCCGGTGTTGTCTTGCGGGTATCCAGCACACGGGTGTGAGTGCCTTCCAGCTGTTTGGCATATTTGCGGGTCATGGTCGCGATACCGCTCATACGCTGCATCACGTTCAGCATCAGGCGTTCGGTCTGGAGCAGTGACTGCACTTTTCCTTCTACCACCATTGCTACGTCTCCCGGTTTCACCTCGGTTCCGTCGTTGATGAATACTTCCACTTTCATGGTGGGGTCGAAACGGTTGAAGATTTCTTTGGCTACTTCGATACCGGCCAGTACCCCGGCTTCCTTAATCAGTAGTTTTGATTTTCCCATCGCAGTGGCTGGGATGCAAGAAAGGGTGGTATGGTCACCATCACCTATATCTTCTGCAAAAGCAAGATCGATTAGTTTGTCGATCAGTTCTTTTTCCTTATTCATTGATCTTGTCAATTCTTATTTGATGTATTAAACATTGAGTCTGCACTTTCTTCAGGAAGCAGTTCACACGGAATTTTCCTTTGGTAGTTGTCAGCGTACCTATGACAAAACTGGATTCATCCCGTTTTCCCTGGTGATTCACGTCAAAACCATTGACCTTGTTTTCTGTGAAAAACTCCTGCATCATAGCTGTAGCTTTCTTCTTGTCAACGTTCGTCGAGTTGCCTTGGAGAACGAGGTTTACCTTGTCTCCCATGTACTTACTCAGCTCTTGCGAGCTTCCTCTTTTAAAGGCCGTAATCACTCCTGCCGGTATCTCCTGCGCCATCAGCAATGAGACAGAAAGAAGCAAAGCGGCCATTCCTAAAAGCACTCGTTTCTTCATAAATCCAAGCTTTTGGGTTGAAGTTTAAAGGATTAAACTTTCAACTAATGATAGGCAAAGGTAAGCATTAATTGCAGAATAACATAAAAAATGCCTATTTTTGTGCACGAATCAGAATGGTAGACGCATGAAAACAACTTTGCTCGTCGTTGGACGAACCGTAGAACAGCACTATATTACAGCGATTAATGACTATATTCAGCGTACAAAACGCTTTATCACTTTTGATATGGAAGTGATTCCCGAACTGAAGAATACAAAGAGTCTTTCGATGGACCTGCAAAAGGAAAAAGAGGGGGAACTGATACTGAAAGCGTTGCAGCCGGGAGATGTAATCGTACTGCTCGATGAACATGGAAAAGAGATGCGTTCGCTCGAATTTGCCGAATATATGAAGCGGAAAATGAATACGGTGAATAAACGGCTGGTGTTTATCATCGGCGGACCTTACGGATTTTCGGAGAAAGTGTATCAGGTGGCTAACGAAAAGATCTCAATGTCGAAGATGACTTTCTCTCATCAAATGATACGGCTGATCTTTGTAGAACAGATTTATCGGGCGATGACAATATTGAATGGAGGGCCGTATCATCACGAATAAAGAATATTGTTATCCTGTTAAAAGAGTTTAGCTATTTGGCAAATCTAAAATAAAACCCTTCCTTTGTAGAGGAATAAAGCAGAATTTTAATAAAATAATGTCGCAACAGGAAGAATATATATCAAAACTATCTCTCTATTTATTTTGGGATATAGACATAACAAAAGCAGATATGGATACCTGTCCGGCACAAATCATACAACGTGTATTAGAATATGGACAATGGGAAGATTGGCAATTAATTCGTTCCTATTATGGATTGGACAAAATCGTATCAATATGCAAGTCATTACGCACCCTTGATCCAAAAGCCTTAGCTTACATCTGCTGTATCTCAAACACCTCTAAAGAAGAATATCGATGCTATCATGAAAGTTTGCGGAATCCTACAATATGGAACACTGAATAATAATCAAAATATCAATACCTTAAATCCGCAACTAATTTAGAAACAATTCAAATAGTTTTTTAGCCACTTAAGGTCTCTTTTAGCTACTTATCTTCTCTCTTTTTCCTTATTTTCTACACAGTTGGTCGCACCTCCCCCCTTTCCCCTGCTAGGTAAAAGCGTAAGTAATCCCACAAACAGTTATTTTTATGAACTCCGAAGTAACTTGTATGGTTTGTCGGAATAAATATTGAGTACCCATTGTCTTCCTGACTTTATCCATTTTGCAGGAACTGTAATAAATCGAAAGAAAATCATTAGTGAATATCCCTAATAATTATACATCAAAAAACCATCCTCAAATACGGCTCCATTATAACCATATATAGTCCTGTTTGCTTCATCCACGTCAAAGGTATATAATAGGATGTCTAATTCGTATCTGGCAATAGAATGTCCCGAATAGTCATATACTTCTATAAAACACCCTCCTCCCTTTTTGAAGCACCTTATATAGAAATAGTGTTTACCCGCAACCAACTCACGCTGATGAAATATTGTTTCTTTGAAATTTCCCATTACTATATGAGGGATTACGGTATCGTCAACAAGCCTTTTGCAGAGTATCATGTCATTTATTCTATAAAAATCTATTTGTTTTTTATAGGTATAAGCATAGATTATCAGAGAATCGTTAGCTGCAAGATGTCCTCTGTTCTTATCGAAGAAATTTTCTTTGTGGTTTTCTTGTTCAATCAAAATTCGCCCTGTTATCTGCCGGGTGTTTAAATTGACTTTTTCTATATCAAGCTTATTGGGAACTGTACTGTATATCAATAAAGAATCATTGACCACATTCATGTGGTTGGGTATTTCGTCATAAACAGGTAATTCCAATTTTTTCTCAAGTGACAGATGGTTGTTGCTGTCCAATGTAAAACTTTTAATGAGGAATGGAGTGTATCCAAAAATATAGACTTTATCAGAAACAGTCTTGCATAATGTAGGAGAAATTTGGAATTCATCTTCTGCCCCTCCTTTTCTCCCTCCTTTGTAAATACATTGAAATTTTGGGAGTGAATATTGATACAACAAAGTGTCAGTACTTTTTAAATCTAGAGCAAAGATACTTCCCTTTTTTACCTTTATACCATCAAGGAAAAATACTTCATTTACTTTTATTTTCTCTGCTTGAAGGGATTTTTCTACAGGAAATGGCTCTATTTTTTCCTCTGATACTTGCTTTTGTGCAGTAACTTGTACTGTACATGCACTAAACAAGGCATAAGCCAGTAATAAATAAATGCTTTTTCCCATTATAAGATTATTTTTACAATCAGTTTATTTAATAGATTATTTGTGCCCCTGCACAATACAGAGAATTAATATGTGTGGTAGACTTCACTGTATAACATCCATAACATGTTGTAACATACTCTGCGGGGTAATCAGGTAATAAAGTTGTACTAGTAAATGTGTAACACTGTTTGAATCTTATAGGGTCAGCATAATCTGATTCATCTACTGCCAAGGCTTCTATATTGAGAAGCACCAAATCCGTTAATTGATGTTTAGTATTATACGTTGTATATGTGGCATAATAAGCCGCTGCCAAAACTAGGACAGCAAGTGTAACAAATTTTATTTTTTTCATTTTGATAATTTTTGATTGTTGTTTTATGTGCTTTTTACAAAGATAGTATTTAAAAAATATAAACGGAAAATCTGCTATATGTTATGCAGCAGATTATGTAGTCGTAACCCACATTGCACCCCACCCACTTCTGTTTTCCTGATAATCAGCATTGTTGTTTACATTTTTCCATTAGCCACACACACGAATTTTATCGTTTTGCAAGGTGCTACAAAGCGATTTCAGTTTTAGATGCTATTCTTTCTCCTGAATGGGAATATCACTTTTATGCCTATAATTCGCAATGGAGTGAAAATGAAGAATTTTGCAAATCTTATCAAGTCACTTCCATTCCCTTTACTTCCTTTCTGGAAGAAGAGCACTACCACTTAATCATACAAAAGCAAAAACGAAAAGATGCGCAGAGTAACCTTTAAACAATGGGGAAAGGGGAAATTTTGCCAGCATGTAAGATAGTTATATCGAAAAGGGGCTCAAAAAGACAAAAATCAGGAGAAGCAGCCAAACTAGAATCAATAAAAAGAAAACATACTAAAGATTGCGGATTTTAGGCAATATACTTTCTTCCTCATATAATTGATCAAACACCCTTCTTATTCTTTCCTCATTGGTAATCAACTGACGCAGCTCCGCCAACCGTCCGGCATTATCAGATTGGGGTATCCACAACTTCAGATACCCTCCTTCTGCATATTTATCGGCAAGATGTTTCCGGAAACGTTCATACTGATGCTCTTTATCCATCTCCGGATAATGAGACAAACCATATTGTACGGTACGGCGCAGTGTTATTTCCGGATCAATAATCCGGTCTGCCTCAGCAACAATTTTCCCGTAGATACTTCGCGGAGCTTGTTTATTGGAGGCACGATGATCTTCTATCGCTTCCTTCATCTGCAACATTTGATCATCGGTAAACCACTGCCACAAAGTTTCATCCGCAAACAGAATTTTCCCCGAAACGATATGATGAAACTCACGTCCCTCACATAAACCCAAATCATGGTAAGCGGCAATCGTATAAACCATTGCTGAATTGACTTCATAATGAAGAGCCAGCTTCATACTTTCTTCGATTACTTTTTCGACATGATCTATCCGGTGCGCCTTATCAAAGTTGACATATTGTGGGATAATCCTTTCGCGGATATGCTCGCATAACTTTATAGAAATATTCATTTTAAAATCGCTTTTCACTTTCTTATTTTATACGCAAAGATATCAAATTATTGGAAGCACAAGAAACTTTTCTTATATTTGCAATGTTCTTCATTTTAAAAGAAAGGAGATATTTATATGGATACAACATGGTCGGCTGACGAAATCTTCAATGATAAATTAGCCAATTTAGGAAATGAAGCAAAAAGGCGTTTAATCGAACTATTAGCAGCTTCCCTGACTTTTTCAGATAGCAAACAGGATGACGATCGTCTATTTGAAGAAATTTGTGGTTCATGGGCAGACGACGGTCTGACTGCCGAAGAAGAAATCAAAGAATTACAAACGGCTCGCCGGCAAGATACGACCCGTAATATAATTAATCTATAAATGAAGCAATATTTATTAGATACTAATATCTGTATTTATTTTCTCAAAAATCAATACGGAGTTGCTGAACACATAAAAGCTGTAGGCAACAAAAATTGTTTTATCTCAGACATCACACTAGCCGAATTATATTTTGGTGCTTCAAATAGCGGACAAAAAGAACATAAGATAAAAGGAGTAAAAGCCATAGAGAAATATTTCACAGTAATACCTATACAAAAAGCATTAGAATGTTATGGGGATTGCAAAGCTGTACTAAAGAAACAAGGCAAACTGATTGATGACTTTGATTTACTTATCGGAGCAACCGCAGTGACTTGTAATTTAATAATGGTTACAGAAAATGTAAAGCACCTCGCCCGCATCCCCAATATTAACATCGAAAACTGGATAAAAAAATAAGGGCTGTAAAGTATCACTCCCGATTCATCAGCCGATGTTCCGCCATCTGTTCGAACTTCGTTCCCGGACGGCCATAATTGGCATACGGATAAATCGAAATACCGCCACGTGGAGTAAAGATACCCGTAACCTCGATATATTTGGGATTCATCAATTTTATCAGATCCTTCATGATGATGTTCACACAGTCTTCATGAAATGCACCATGACTACGGAAGCTGAACAGATAGAGTTTCAAACTCTTGCTTTCCACCATTTTGATGTCGGGGATATAGCTGATACGTATTTCTGCAAAGTCCGGTTGCCCGGTTATGGGACACAGGCTCGTAAATTCGGGACAGTTG
The DNA here is from genome assembly GCF_900106755.1 of Bacteroides faecis MAJ27. Lineage (GTDB taxonomy): Bacteria > Bacteroidota > Bacteroidia > Bacteroidales > Bacteroidaceae > Bacteroides > Bacteroides faecis. Next base: position 44,024 of record NZ_FNNN01000015.1, on the reverse strand, counting down.
AAACGTACCCAGTAATCATTTTCCGGATGCTTATTATCGAAAGCCTCCAATACTTCAGGAGCATAGTCTTGTTTATACTCCGTTTTTCTTCCTAATAAGGAAAGTTGGTCTTTTAATTCAGCCATTGTTTAATGTAGTTTTAAACTCTCTACACACAGAAAAAAACGCAAAACATCTTTCACCTGTCACCATGTTCACTGAAACGGCTTATCCATCGATAGTTCAGTGATGAAAGATTGATTATTGCAATCTATCACCGATCTTTCACCATCCGGTACTCCTATTATCAAAACGACCGTTGCTTTTAGTCATTTCCTATAAAGGAATGAAGTGTTTCACTAGGATGAAACTCTAGTTTCAAAGCCTTGAAACTAAAAGTTTCTAGCGTATGAAACTATGGTTTCAAGTAATAGAAACTAGAGTTTCAAGCGTATGGAACCAAAGTTTCAACCGCTTGAAACTTCTTGAAACAACCGGCAATGACTCTTTACCCTTGTACATCTTGAAATGAAATGAACGCCAATAATACAATGGCAAGCATCTGTCAGTCACAATGAAGGTGACAATAAAAAAGCATTCATTAGTTATTATCACCCTATTATCACCATCTATTATCACCGATTATTCATTCGTAATCAATCAGTTAACCCTCAAAAGTGACAAGTGACAATAAAAAAACACGTTTTTAGTCTCTATGTAGAGATATTATTGATTCTTATTTTTCAAATACTTTTCCAGCCCCTCACGGCGTAACGTACAGGCAGGACAATGCCCGCAGCCATCCCCCTGAATGCCATTATAGCATGTCAAAGTCTCGTTACGAATCAAATCCAGCACTCCCAGTTCATCTGCCAATGCCCATGTTTCCGCTTTATCAATCCACATCAGAGGGGTATGGATCACAAATTGTTCATCCATTGCCAGATTCAACGTCACATTCAAAGACTTGATAAATGCGTCCCGGCAATCGGGATATCCGCTAAAGTCGGTCTGCGAAACTCCCGTGACCAAATGGCTGATACCACGTTCGCGGGCATACACTGCTGCAATACTCAGAAAAAACAGGTTACGTCCCGGGACAAATGTGTTGGGTACGCTACCTGCCGGTTTTTCCTGATCCATTACCATGGCAGTATCAGTCAATGAATTATGCCCCAATGTCCCAATGAAAGACACATCCATGACCTCAAATTCTACTTCCGCCTTTCGGGCTATTTCTCTGGCAAGTTCCACTTCCTTCTGATGCTTCTGACCATAAAGGAAACTCAAAGCATATACTTTCTTAAAGTTGCGTTTCGCCCAAAACAGGCAAGTAGTGGAATCTTGTCCGCCACTGAACACAACCAATGCAGCCTCTCTGTTCATCATAAAATACTCTTTATACTCTCAGCCTTCGAAACAGGCTTGAAGAAGTTGTTATATTAGATATCTTTTACTTTCAGCACGTTATAAGAAATGTCGGTATCATATACGTCGCTGCCGTCTATCTTCTTGATGACTTTTACCACACGGATCGTCACCGGAAGAATGATAACTTCGTACATAGATTTCAGAACTATCTGAAGTCCCATCATGATTAGTAGTTCTTTCCAGGCAATGATGCCTCCGAAAGCTACCGGGAAGAAGATCAGTGAGTCAGCAGTCTCGCCGACAAGCGTCGACAAAATAGCGCGGGCAGAAAAGTTCCGGCCCTGACTGGCTATCTTCATCTTGCTCATCACATATGCATTGAGGAATGAACCGACAAGGAAAGCCATCAAACTGGCTGCCACGATGCGGGGAGCCATGCCGAATACAAAATCGAAATGCTCTTCACCTTCCCAAAAAGGAGCGGCAGGTATCGCAACGGCTATCAAACCAAGTCCTACCACAAAGAAGTTCATGGCAAAACCGCTCCATATAATAAGGCGCGCTTTCTTGAATCCCCAGACTTCGGCGATACAATCGTTGATAATATAGGAAATAGGAAAAACCAATAATCCGGCTGTCACGGTCAAACTACCGATCTGGATGACTTTCGTCTCGAGAAGATTGGCTGCAATGAGGCATACATTAAAAAGAATGCCCAGCAACATAAAAGGTACTGATACTTTTTCTTTCATAACTCCTGTTTTTTACGTGGTGTTCTAGAATACACGACCGCTATTCACGGTATCATACGTCTTTTCTTTATTCTTTCGGGGTGCAAAGGTAGAGGAAAAAAGTGAAAAGGCAAAAAGAAACGTAGCTAAAGTATAGGCTTACTATCTTTTATAGCCCCGAAAGATACTCTTTCAGCGTCTCCACATACTCCTCCATCGCTTTCCGCCCGTCCTTAGTGATCCGGCAAGCGGTTCGCGGCCTTTTGCCCACAAAACTTTTCTCGACTTCGATATACCCCGCTTCGCTTAGCTTATCCAACTGTACACTCAGGTTACCGGCTGTCGACTGAGTTTTCTCTTTCAGATAGACAAATTCCGCCTCCTCAACCGTGAGAAGAATAGACATAATAGCTAGACGAAGCTGTGAGTGCAATATTGGATTCAGTTCTTTAAACATTGTTTCTTCATCTGTTTATTCATTATATGCCCCGGGATTATCATCATCACTATAAAGATAGCGGCAAACACCAGATATACTCCGCTTCCATGAATAAAAAGCATGGAAAAAGAAAGGGCGATACCAATGATTCCTGCTATGCTAAGTGGCTTGTACTTACATACCAAACCAGTGAGAGTAGCTCCCATCCCCATCAGTAAGGAAACGACAAACAGAATATCAATACGGACAACAAATGCCATGCAGGACAGGCAGAAACCCACTACTCCAAACACAGTCCATATCTGGGCGGTCACCCGGTCTATATAATTCTTCGCTCCTTTATTCTTGTCCTTCCTATTAAAGAAGATTGTCAGCGGTCCGGCAATAGCAGGCAAAGCAAACCAGAGATAATTGATCTGCCACATTCCCGTCTGCAAATAAAAATACCACACCACAAGCGATACGATAACAGTAGTATACCCCCATATCAACAACGGATAGGCTGCATAACGGGCTGCATTGTCCTGTGTCTCCCGAATCATACGGGCAATCAGTTCCAAACTCTCTTTCTCGGAAATTCTCTTGTCTTCCATGTTCTATCAATTTTGTTTCAAAAATAATATTGTTTACGTAATAAACCAAAAATACCTGTTTATTTTCCTTCGATACGGCTTCTTTCGCTTGCCGATTTCTTTTCTACAGTCACTGCACCCGATTTCTTTCCATGATTGAAATTCCAGGTGAATGTGAGTTTCATCAGCCTTCCGCTCGAAGCCAGCTCAAAACGGTTCTGCGATGAATAACTCGGTACATTGCTGAAATAAGAATTATATCGGTTGAAGATATTGTCTACTCCCAAAGTGGCTACGTAACGCCCGTCTTTCCATTTCTTGCGCAGATGCAGGTTGAATGTATGACGAGGATCGATCCCGCTATTGCCGGAATACAACTGGCTAACTCCGTTATATTGTGCTTCCAACGAATAGTCCGACGGTAAAAGGACTGTAGCATTGGCATTGGCAAAATAAAGGAAGTGCCCAAAGTAATCGCCCTCCCGATACATGCGGATATCTTGTCTTACTCCAATAAAGCTGGCATTCAGATTCAGCCAGTTGAGCGGCTGCCAGGGAGCAGTAACAGCTACGAACCAATGGTTCTCACGATTGTGATTCTCGTTGATAACGTACGATATATCCGAATTTTCCGCATCTTCTTTACCAAACTGACGAATCAGGTCATGATGTAAATTACCGCCAATAGTCAACGTATACCGGAAGTTATAGACCAGTGTGATACTAAACTTATTAATATAGGTAGGGCGCAACATCGGGTTACCGACCAGATAACTGTATTCGGAAGTCTGAATCCGGTTCGGATTGAGAGCCGAGAAAGTCGGACGCTCTATATATCGCCCATATTGCCCAATAAGCATCCACTTATGGATTTCATCAAAATAGAAACTTCCGTCGATATGCGGAAACCAGTCCCAGTATCTTCTCGTCTGACGTTCCGTTTCATTGGAGGTCTGCATATATTCTCCCCGAAGCCCAATATGGACAGCTCCTCTTTTCATATCCAAAGAATAAGTGCCGTACAAAGCACCGATATTCTCATGGTAATCGAGCTCATATCCATAAGCAGCATTGGGTTTCCAACTTTCGTCAGGTTCCAGCCCTTCGTAACAGGCATCATCCTTCATTCCCGTATAGGTATATTTCATTCCTACCTGAAAAAACGATTTCTTATGCAGTTGTTGTTTCCACGACAGATCGGCAGTCGCAATCTGATAAGTGGCATTAGAGCGGGAGCGATAAACGGTATCTTTATTTAAAGTACCTATCTCCTGAAAAATCTGATATTGATTTCTGCCATGCAGATCCTTAGAAATATAATCGGTGACAAGTTTCAGCACAGAACCGTCCTTATCCAGTTTATGTATGTAGTTGGCAGTAGCCGTATACATATTATAAGTCTCTTTCTGACGATACACACCCTGACTTTCCATCCCCAGCGGTCCGACAGACAGAGTAGAGTAACTCTGAGACGGCCAGATATATCCGCGACGAACATACTCCAGTTCTACTCCCAAACTATTGGAAGAATCCATCGTATAGACTGTTCCCATCCGAATCGTCCCGTAACGGGAAGGCTGCTTCATACGGGTCAGACTGGAAAAACCTTTGTCTCCCGCTGCATAATCACGAGTAACGTATAAATCTCCTTTATTCTGCGGAATCAACGTGCCGGAAGCAAATCCATACGTATCCCACTTCCCACTGTGATAATTCAAGCTTCCACTAGGCTGATAAGATTGCAAGGAAGAAGCAAAAGAAGCATTCATTGAAAGATTTCCCTGAAATCCTTTATCTGTATGACGTCTCATTATAATATGTATAGCACCTCCCTGAGCATCGGCATCCTTATCGGCTCCCGCCATCGGAAGCACTTCAACACGGGCAATATCGTCCGACTTCAAAGAACGGAGATAGCCTATCAGCATTTCTCCGGTAAGTTTTATCTCCCGATTATCTACATACACCTTCGTGCCGGAAGAACCATTAATGGAAATCCGCTCGTCGGACAACCATACTCCGGGTGCTTGCTGAAGGAGTTCCACTCCGTCTTTGTTCTGTGCAGGAGGAACGGACAGGATAAAGCGGTCCGCCTTCCGCTTCACGGGACTTGTACGTACTACTACTTCCTGCAACGCATAAATGGAATCTTCTGTCAAAGTATCATTGGCAGCCGTTGGATGAGCAGCCACTGGAGTCTGTCCCCAAGCAGCAATTCCGGCAAAGCCGGTCAGTATCGAAAATATCAGGCGTCTCATGCTGTCAGTCATTTACCGGATAATACATTTTCACCTTAACGGTGGCCGAAGCTTCCAGCTCTTTCTTGCATTTTTCTCTGGCATATCCTTCTACCGGTATCCCCTGCTCATTCTTATCGAGTTCCCAGTTTCCGTTCTCATCATGAAAAAGAGAGATCAAAAACTTTTCCCACGGCACATCTTTCAAAACAACAGTCACTGTATCTTTAACAGCAGTTGCCATCGCATATACCGGCTTTGATTCCGAATCCTGTTGAGCCATGACCATAATGGCACCTTTTGCGCTACGAATACCCCGAACTTCTACTTTTACTTCTTGTGCAAAAGTAACAACGTGGTAACAAATAATCCCTAAAGCAATGAGTAACAAGCGTTTCATCTTTTTCTTCCTCCCGATCAATTAGTTGATGTTATTAAATTAGTTTATTTTATAAACCATATATGGATTAAAAAAAGTAAGGAGCTGCGCATCTCTCTTACTCGATGCAAATATAAATAGGTTTATTTTATAAACCAAATATTTCGGAAGAATATTTCAAAAAAACAAGCCTTCCTGTCATTCGTCGTAGTTTGACAGGAAGGCTCTACTTTGACCTTAAAACACATCACTCAATTAGAAAGTGCATCAGGAGAAGTCTTTCAGTTCTTCTTTCAGACGCTTACGGATAAAGAACAAACGGCTCTTTACTGTCCCCATCGGCAATCCTAATTTTTCGGCAATTTCCCTATATTTAAATCCAGCGACAAACATCTGGAAAGGTACTTTCATATCTTCGGGGATGGAATGTATCACTCGATACAACTGCTTCATATCATAAGCAAACTCAAAACGGTCGCCATCTTCATCTTCTATCATACTCTGCTGATTGATAGAGTAGGTATCATCAATGAGATTCATCTCACGAACAGTGCGACGGTAGTTGTTGACAAAAATATTGCGCATGATGGTAAACATCCATCCTTTCAGATTCTTGGCATGCGTAAACTTCTCATGATTATCTAATGCCTGCAATACACAATCCTGAACTAAATCGTTGGCTGATTCACGGTCTGAAGTCAACTTATATGCGAAACGATGCAGGTCTGACTCCATCGCCAATATTCCTTGAGTAAAATCTACTTTTTCCATTCTCGTATTTTATTTATCTAATTAGTACGGTACAAAGATCTGCTTTTTTAGAACGATTATAAATAGCAATTCTTCCGATAAGTTTGGCAATTTTTCCTTAGCCCCCCTCAACCATTTCTTTTTTTAGTTGTTCATTGGGCATTCACCTAAAACTTAACTGATAATGAAAACAAGCTTTAAAATGGTAGCTATGCTACTGGGGATTGGAATTTTCCCCGTTTGTGCCCATGCACAAAAGAAAGTAGTCATCGAAGATGAGGAACCAAATTCCATCATGTTTGTCTCACGGGACAAAGCCGGTGATGAAATCATCCGGATTATGAACGACCGTTCGCAAATGCGTTTCCATGATCCGAATGCCCCCCGCTTCTTGCTGACTGACCAGAAAGGGAAATTCGCCCTGGGTATCGGAGGCTATGTACGTGCTACGGCAGAATATGACTTCGGTGGCATTGTAGACGATGTAGATTTCTATCCGGCATTGATTCCACAACGTGGTAGTGGCAATTTTGCCAAGAATCAATTTCAGATGGACATCACCACTTCTACCCTATTCCTTAAATTGGTAGGCCGAACTAAACATCTGGGAGACTTTGTAGTTTATACCGCCGGTAACTTCCGTGGCGACGGGAAGACTTTTGAACTACAGAATGCGTATGCGCAATTTTTAGGTTTCACCATCGGATACAGCTACGGTTCATTCATGGACCTTTCGGCTCTGCCGGCTACTATCGACTTCGCCGGCCCCAACGGTTCCGCCTTCTATCGTACTACTCAGCTGAGTTACATGTGCGATAAACTGAAGAACTGGAAATTCGGCGTTGCTATGGAAATGCCTTCAGTAGATGGTACCACAAATAGTGATGTATCTATCAGCACTCAGCGAATGCCGGATTTTGCAGCTTCTGCACAATATAACTGGAATAGTAACAGCCACATTAAACTGGGAGCAATCGTACGCAGCATGACTTATTCAAGCAACGTACACGATAAGGCATTTTCTACTACAGGATTTGGTCTGCAAGCCTCTACTACATTTAATGTCACCAAGAAGTGGCAAGTGTTCGGACAGCTTAATTATGGAAAGGGAATCGGTTCTTATCTGAATGATTTAAGTAATCTGAATGTAGACATTGTTCCCGACCCAGACAATGAAGGAAAGATGCAGGTCCTCCCGATGCTGGGATGGTATGCGGGCTTACAGTATAATATTTGCCCGAATGTCTTTGTATCCGGAACATATAGCCTGTCCAGACTTTACTCTGAAAACAACTATCCGAGTGCTAACCCGGAAGCTTATCGGAAAGGTCAGTACTTTGTTGCAAATGCCTTTTGGAATGTAACTAGTAATATGCAAGTGGGTGTTGAATATTTGAGAGGCTGGCGCACAGACTTCAGTTCTTCCACCCGTCATGCAAACCGATTGAATATGCTGGTACAATATTCTTTCTAACCTAATATAATATATCATATGAGAAGCCGCCTCAAAACAATGTTTGAGACGGCTTCCTTTTATATAAAATCGTAACGGATTTTAAGATCAGAATTTGTAGTCAACGCCCAAGCCGAACACTTTATTTGTACGACTATATGTAGTTGATCCAGTTGCGGTTATTTTATCATAGTCACTATAGTTTGTCCAAAAATAAGCAACATTCATCGTCAAATGCTTTGTCATCTTGATTGCGGCACCGAAACCAAGTGAATAAGAATCACACGAGAAGCTAATATCACTTTGGAAATCATCAGCCAAGCCATAATCAGTACGTTGGAAACCGCCACTAAGAGTCAGTTGTTTTGTTACATCCCATTCTGCACCTACCAAAAATTCATGTGTACCATGCTTCAAAGCTTTCTCCTTACCACCTGCCATACCAGCAGCTTTATCAAAGAAATGGTGATATTCAACAGATGCACGAAGAGTAGGAAGGATTTCATAACCAACAGCAGCAGTCAGTAATGCAGGAATATCACTTGGAGTGTTTACACCGTCTTTAAAACTAGCCAATGGATTAAGTTCGTTATCCGGCATTACAACTCCACTAGCACGTACTTCCGCCTTCCTAGTCTTATTTTCGAGATTCAAATTTGTCAGAAACTCATACTTCAAACCAATATTCCATTTACCAAGTTTCACGTCAGCACCTAGAATAGGAGTGATTCCCCAACCTGTCTGATCACAGTCTAGTTCGATGGCAGCCAATTCAGTACCACCTAAGTTCGGTATATTACTGTTTACAGTTGCAGTCAGAAATCCTTCATAACCACCGCTGAAATAGTTCATACGCCCACCTGCAAAAACGCTCAACCAATCGTTTATTTTATATGATAAACCCAATTGTACACCATAAATAAACTGGCTGCCATCCATTGCGCTATTAATCGAATACATACTGGGAGTTATTTGTCCACCTGAAGCTTGGCTAATATTTCCCATAATCATTGAGTCGAACATACCTAAGCCATCATCAAAAGACGCTTTTCCACCGCCACCTACAACAGCGAAACTACCGGAAATAGTCCAGTCACCTTTTTTATATGCACCTTGGAAACTAGGTATAAAAGGAGCAGAAGCTGTACCCTTATAATAACGTCTGTTTCCTTCTTCTGGGAAAAGTGGAAATGTAGTGCTTATATTACGCGTTTGATAGGCGCTTTGTCCGTTCAAAGAAAGATAAAGACCGTCACCCGGCAAGAAAGCCAAACCGGCTGGATTAGAGTAAACACCGTCAATATCAATGGAAGCGCCACGTGCCAACATTCTAAGGAAAGATACGTGTTGATTAGTATTTGTCAGAAGACCTCCGGCAAAAGTTGGAATTGAAACGATTAACATTACAAATCCAATCAAGGAAATTTTTCTCATCTAAATCTTTTTTAAATTATTTCGGGCGCAAAGATACAATATTCCTGCACACGCAATATATATTTGTGCATTTATTTTCGCTTACCCCTCCATTTTAATTGAAAATTAAAACTGTTTCTAATGAAACAATCTATATTTAAGACAAGACAAAGGATAAACAAATCACTTCACTTTTACGTTTATTAATAAGAATAAAAACTGAAAAGATTATGGCCTATACAATTGCATTTTTCGGGACAAAGCCCTATGACGAAGCGTCCTTCAATGATAAGAACAAAGAGTTCGGATTTGAATTCCGTTATTATAAAGGACATCTGAATAAGAATAATGTGTTATTAACACAAGGTGTAGACGCTGTCTGCATTTTTGTCAATGATACAGCCGATGCTGAAGTAATCAACGCTATGGCAGCCAACGGAGTAAAACTTCTGGCACTCCGATGTGCCGGATTCAACAACGTAGACCTGAATGCAGCTGCCAATGCCGGAATCACCGTTGTGCGCGTTCCTGCCTATTCGCCTTATGCCGTGGCCGAATATACCGTAGCCCTCATGCTCTCTCTCAACCGGAAAATTCCACGTGCTTCGTGGCGTACGAAAGACGGCAACTTTTCTCTTCATGGTCTGATGGGATTTGATATGCACGGTAAGACAGTTGGTATCATCGGCACAGGAAAAATCGCCAAAATACTGATTCATATATTAAAGGGATTCGGAATGAACGTACTGGCTTATGACCTGTATCCTGACTACAACTTCGCACGCGAAGAACAGATAGTCTATACTTCTCTGGATGAACTGTACCATAGCTCCGATATCATTTCCTTGCATTGCCCGCTTACCGAAGCCACTAAATATCTGATCAATGACTATTCTATCAGTAAAATGAAAGACGGAGTCATGATTATCAATACCGGTCGCGGACAGTTGATCCATACCAATGCCCTGATCGAAGGTTTAAAAAACAAGAAAATCGGCTCTGCCGGATTGGATGTATACGAAGAAGAAAGCGAATACTTCTATGAAGACCAGTCCGACCGCATCATTGATGATGATGTACTTGCACGTCTGCTCTCATTCAATAATGTGATTGTCACTTCGCACCAGGCCTTTTTCACGCGGGAAGCAATGGGAAATATTGCAGTAACAACCCTGCAAAACATCAAAGACTTCATCAACCACAAGCCTCTGCTAAATGAAGTGAAGAGATAGAACTTTTACGTAACTTCCCTTGTTACAGAAGTATATAAACAATTAGAAAAGGAGAAAATAATGAAGAAAGTAATACATAAAGCAGATACAAGAGGACATTCCCAACATGACTGGCTGGATAGTTATCATACTTTCAGCTTTGACGAGTACTTTGATTCTGACCGTATCAACTTCGGTGCCCTTCGCGTATTGAACGACGATAAGATTGCTCCCGGAGAAGGTTTCCAGACGCATCCGCATAAAAATATGGAAATTATTACCATCCCATTGAAAGGACATCTGCAACACGGTGACAGCAAAAAGAATAGCCGGATTATCACTGTCGGAGAAATTCAGACAATGAGTGCCGGAACCGGAATCTTTCATAGCGAAATGAATGCCAGTCCTGTAGAACCGGTAGAAATCCTGCAAATTTGGATTATGCCGAAAGAACGGAACACGCACCCCGTCTACAAAGATTTCAGCATCAAAGAGCTGGAACGTCCCAACGAACTGGCAGTAATCGTATCACCCGACGGCAGTACGCCCGCTTCACTTTTACAAGATACCTGGTTCTCTATCGGAAAGGTAGAAGCCGGAAAGAAACTCGGCTATCACATGCATCAGAGTCACGGAGGTGTATACATCTTTTTGATTGAAGGAGAAATCGCAGTAGACGGAGAAGTACTGAAACGTCGTGACGGAATGGGTGTCTATGATACGAAAAGTTTCGAACTGGAGACATTGAAGGACTCACATATCTTACTGATAGAAGTACCGATGTAAACTCTTTAAAATTTAAAAATAAGAATTAGATATTGCTTGATACGTATATGGTAAAAACAAATATTGCTGATATCCGGCAAGAATACAGTAAAAGCGGGTTGAGGGAAAGCGAACTTCCCGGCGACCCGCTTTCGCTTTTCAGTCGCTGGCTGCAGGAAGCCATTGACGCAAATGTAGAAGAGCCGACCGCCGTCATCGTAGGCACCGTATCTCCCGAAGGCAGACCCTCTACCCGCACCGTATTGCTGAAAGGGCTGCATGACGGAAAGTTTATTTTCTACACCAACTACGAAAGCCGCAAAGGAAAACACCTGGCACAGAATCCATACATATCCCTTTCCTTTGTCTGGCATGAACTCGAAAGACAAGTACATATAGAAGGAGTCGCCACGAAAGTTCCTTCCGAAGAATCAGACGAATACTTCCGAAAACGTCCTTATAAAAGCAGAATCGGTGCACGCATTTCACCGCAAAGCCAACCGATAGCGAGCCGGATGCAACTGATACGCGCCTTCGTCAGAGAAGCTGCCCGATGGATTGGAAAGGAAGTGGAAAGGCCTGATAATTGGGGAGGATATGCCGTCACCCCCACCCGAATGGAATTTTGGCAAGGACGCCCCAATCGGTTACATGATCGCTTCCTGTATACACTAAAGACGGACGGAAAATGGGAAATCAATCGACTTTCTCCTTGATTTCACTGATTTTTCTTGCCAACTCCAACTAGAATACGTAATATTGCAACTGTAAAAATAATCAGCCTACTATGACACTGGATTATATTTATCACAGCGGTTTCGCCATTGAAACAGAAGGCGTGACCGTCATCATCGATTATTACAAAGACTCTTCGGAAACTGAACATAACCGGGGAATCGTACATGACTACCTCCTGCAAAGACCGGGTAAACTCTATGTATTAGCTACCCACTTCCATCCCGATCACTTCAACCGTGAAATATTGACTTGGAAAGAGGAACGTCTTGACATCCGGTATATTTTCTCCAAAGATATTCTGAAAAGTCACCGGGCAAAGCCCGAAGATGCCATTTATATAAAAAAGGGAGAAATCTACGAAGACGACGCCATCCGCATCGAAGCATTCGGTTCGACTGATGTCGGCAGCTCATTCCTTATTCATCTGCAAGATTGGAGTATCTTCCATGCAGGAGACTTGAACAACTGGCACTGGAGTGAAGAATCAACCGAAGCAGAGATACGAAAAGCCAACGGAGACTTCCTGGCAGAAGTTAAATATCTAAAAGAAAAAGCGCCTGAGATTGATTTAGCGCTATTCCCAGTGGACCGCAGGATGGGAAAAGATTATATGAAAGGTGCAAAACAGTTCATCGAACAAATAAAAACTACTATATTTGTACCCATGCACTTCAGTGAAGACTACGAAGGCGGAAATGCCCTCCGTGATTTTGCCGAAAATGCAGGATGCCGGTTTATCAGCATCACCCATCGGGGCGAAAGTTTTGAAATAACCAAATAAACACAATAATAATTATGAATAAGTTAACAATCCTGTTTCTTACCATGCTTCTCACATGCCTGCCAATGGCTATGAGAGCTGATTCGCACAAAGAAAAAAGAGATGATACCAGATACCTTGCGGGAGCTGTTCCGGTAGTGGATGGTAAAGTAGTATTTTCCAAGGAATTCCAAATTCCGGGAATGAGTCAGAAGCAAATCTACGACACTGTAATGAAGTGGATGAACAAACGTCTGAAAGAGAATAACAATCCGGACAGCCGCGTCGTTTTCAGCGATGAAGCACAAGGAACAATCGCCGGTGTAGGTGAAGAATGGATCACATTTTACTCCAGTGCATTATCATTAGACCGCACTTGGGTTAATTATCAAATTACCGTTACCTGCAAACCGGGCAGCTGTCTGGTAGAACTGGAGAAAATCCGTTTTACCTATCGCGAAACAGAAAAATATAAAGCAGAAGAATGGATCACAGACGAATACGCGTTGAACAAGTCAAAAACCAAACTGGTACGCGGCCTGGCTAAATGGCGTAGAAAAACGGTAGACTTTGCCGACGATATCTTTATGGATGTAGCTGTAGCCTTCGGTGCTCCCGACACTCGTCCGAAATCAGAGAAGAAGAAAAAAGAAGAAGAAGCACAGAAACCATCAATCGTTGCTGCTGCCGGTCCGGTGGTGATCGGGCAAGGTGGTAAAGTGACCACAACAGAACCGGCTCAAGCCACTGTTCCTGCTGCAACTCTCACTCCTGCAACTCCTGTCGGCAAGGCTTCGGCTGATATGCCGGGATATACAGAAATCGACCTGAAACAGATTCCGGGTGATGTATATGCACTGATGGGCAATGGCAAACTGGTAATTTCTATCGGCAAGGATGAATTCAACATGACCAATATGACGGCCAATGCAGGTGGCGCACTGGGCTATCAGAACGGTAAAGCTGTGGCTTACTGCACACTGTCTGCCGATCAGCCTTACGAAGCTATAGAAAAAGCTGATACTTATACGCTGAAACTATATGCTCCGAACCAAACGGCTCCTTCAGCTGTTATCGAATGTAAGAAACTGCCTTCACAAACGGCCCCGCAAGCGGGACAACCCCGTACATACGTCGGAGAAATCGTAAAGCTACTGATGAAAAAATAACAAGATAGCAATCATGGAAATTAAAAGTAGATTTGATCACTTTAATATCAATGTAACGAATCTGGAGCGAAGCATTGCTTTTTATGAAAAGGCGCTTGGCTTAAAAGAACATAGTCGGAAGGAAGCTTCCGACGGTTCTTTCATCCTGGTCTACCTGACGGACAACGAAACAGGTTTTCTGCTGGAACTGACCTGGCTGAAAGACCATACCGCACCCTATGAACTGGGTGAAAACGAAAGCCATCTGTGCTTTCGCGTAGCCGGTGATTATGATGTCGTCCGGCAATATCACAAAGAAATGAATTGTGTATGTTTTGAAAATACAGCCATGGGGCTTTATTTTATCAATGACCCGGATGATTATTGGATCGAGATACTCCCACAAAAGAAGTAACTTCATAAAAATAGCCGGCAGGATGATGATCCTACCGGCTATTTTTATATAAAGGGTTATCAGTTACTAAACAAATAACACATTCCTAAAATACCTGATAATATAAAAAAAGATCCGGGAACCAATGAAGACATAAGCAATCGTGTTACTTTCATTCTGCGCTGAACAAACATAGATGTTTCATTATCCGGGTTATACCAGATTGTCACTTTATCGCCTACATGTATATTGTCCGGAGAAAATACGATATCCGCTTCCGGAACAGGACCTTTCACATCTATATTAGGATTAATATATTTACAACACGTTTTATCTTTCCCTTTCCATAGGTATTCTACAGTCGGACGCATCAGAGTCCTTCCTTTTCTATCAACATCCTCCTTGATATCAACCACTTTTCCATATATTTTCTTAGGATATTCTTTCTCTATTCTCCAAATCATGAGAGAAATCACAAACGAATACATCACCATACCACCTCCACGAAAAAAGAGCAGCAGTGATAATATGAAAACGATTACTCCCATTTATTTTTTATGTCTATTAGCTCTTTTTTTTCTAATATCCGCTTTCATCTTCGCAGCTCCGGAACCATGCTGTCCACGAATATACGTCGCCTTTTTTGCTTTTGTTTTTACTTTTTCCTCTTCCCGGGGCTTATCTTTCTTACCTTTAAAGACGATTCCACCCATTATTGCATCTTCTATACTCATATATCATTTTGTTAGTATTCACATTTCTGACTACAAAGATAAGGCTTTTCTATGGAATTGCTTATCTTTGTCAACTAAAAACAATACGAAACCCTCAAAATGGCAACAACAATTCTTCCTGCAGAAAAAGACCCGATGGGAGCTGCAATCTCCGATTATTTCAATCATCACAGAGCTGACCGCTTACGAGTATTCTCTTCTCAGTTTGAAGAAGATGAAATTCCCGTCAAGGAATTATTCCGGAGCTTTCAAACGATGCCTGTACTGGAACGTACCGCACTGCAAATAGCTACAGGAAAAATATTGGATGTAGGCGCCGGAAGTGGTTGCCACGCACTGGCACTACAAGAAATGGGAAAAGAAGTTTGCGCCATTGATATCTCTCCACTCTCCAACGAGGTTATGAAACAACGTGGAGTGAAAGACTCCCGCCTCATCAATCTGTTTGATGAAACATTCACTGAAACATTCGATACGATTCTGATGCTAATGAATGGTTCCGGAATCATAGGAACCTTGGATAATATGCCCGTCTTCTTCCAGCGAATGAAACGCATACTCCGCCCCGAAGGGTATATTTTGATGGATTCCAGCGACCTACGCTATCTTTTCGAAGAAGAGGACGGCAGCATGCTGATCGATCTGGCAGGAGATTACTATGGAGAAGTTGATTTCCAAATGCAATACAAGGATATAAAAGGAGATACATTTGATTGGCTATACATAGATTTCCAGACACTTAGCCTATATGCTTCCGAATATGGATTCAAAGCGGAATTAATTAAGGAAGGAAAGCATTATGACTATCTGGCAAAACTGAGTCTTGCATAACAAAGTATTATTTCAAGTCGAAAAAAAACTCTATTTAGGATAGTGACGGTATCCTATCGGGATAGTGTAACCATATGAACCATATAGCGTCACTATCCCAACGTGATAGTGACACTATATGAATTGCCTCCAAATACGGTTCAGAGACCTGCTACGTGCACTTATTTCAGCATTTCATTGATCTGCTGAACAAGAGAAGAAAATTCCTCTTCGTTATACAGACGAGTCAGTTTGACAATTTTCCCATCGCGGTCTATCAGCACATTCCGTGTGATTCCGGCATCGCGCAACGCATATTTTGCGAAAATATCTGCTCCCGGGTCCAGCCCCAGCGGATAAGTCACTCCGGTGGACTTAGCAAAGGCAAGTACTTTATCAAGCGGTTCATCACGGTCGATACCTATCAACGCAAAATCTGCATTATCCTTATGCTTCAGCCAAATGTCTTTTTCTATAAAAGGCATCTCCTTGCGGCATACTCCACACCAACTCGCCGTAAACTGTAACATGACAACTTTTCCACGAAGCGACGACAAAGTTACTTGCTTGCCATCTGTCAATGTTATCGTAAAATCAGGAGCCATCTCTCCTACTCTGACGATATATCCTGTACTATCGGCCTGCACTGCCATCACATCATCCGTAACCTTCACCGTATCAGAAGTACCCTCAGTAACTTCCGCTCCTTTTTTCTGACCCGAACAAGCCAATAAGCTTATGGCTAAAAAAAACACACCACATACATTCATAATTTTCTTTTTCATCTTCTTTATAACCATTAGTGAGACTGCAAATATAAAAAAAGTACACGACGTATTTGCATTTTTAAAATAAATTCATACCTTTGCACCCGCAAAACAGAAAACGCCTCTTTAGCTCAGTTGGCCAGAGCACGTGATTTGTAATCTCGGGGTCGTTGGTTCGAATCCGACAAGAGGCTCACTCAAATAAAATGCCGCTATATGCGGCATTTTTTATACCCTTTCTTTTCGGTGTTCACGATACACAACGATACTCACGGCTACCAGAATCAATAATATTCCGATAAATGTATTCAGCGTAAAAAGTTCATTAAAAACAAAGACACCGATCACAACTGCTGTCAGCGGCTCCATCGCCCCCAAAATAGAAGTGAGAGTAGGCCCTGCATTCTTTATTGCCTGTACCAGAGTTATATTGGAAATAGCGGTAGCCGGTAAGGCTAACCCTAAAATAATCAGCCAGACATAACTATCTGTCACCATACGAAGCCCGGATGTGCAACAAGCTCCTGCTATATAAAAAAGTGCTCCCAAACTCATGACATAACAAGTAAGCACCGTAGAGTTAATCTTCACAACTCTTGTATTACGCACTCCTATAATATAGGCAGCATATGAAAAAACAGAAACACAAGCTGACACCAATCCAATCGACACATTTCCATCCTTCACGTCTGCTCCTCCCAATGAAAGTACAGATGCTCCGGACAAGGACATCAACACGGCAACAATCACCCACACCGACCTTTTCTCCCGGAAAACAAACATCATAACCAATGCAACAGCCAGCGGATACATGAAATGAATCGTAGACGCTACCCCACTGGCAATGTTCTGATATGCAATGATTAAACTGAAAGAGGTGATCGCCCTCAATAGACTCAAGGCAAAAACTACCGCAAAATCCTTTCTTTTCAATCGAAAGTCACAACCGGAAAATAATCCGAATATAATTAATACGACCGAAGCTATCCCCCAACGGTAAGAAAGTACCTCAAAAGCTGAAAAACCAATCAGCAACAAAGTGATAGAGAAAAACGGAGCCAGTCCAAAAGTGGAAGAGGAAACCGCTGCATAAAGTATACCTTTTATACGACTCATGAATATATCCAACTAAAATCCGACTAAAAGTTATCAAAGTATCAAACATTATTTCACAACTCAGTGATCACAGCAACCGGCAACCCTGTACATTCAGCTATCACATCATCCGATACCCCTTTCTGCTTAAAGTTACGGGCTATCTCTGTCTTTCGGAGGAACTCCCTACCAAATAAAAGAAGTTAAGTTCACAGTCAAAGACACAACCGGAATAAACACAAACAAAAAGATAACAAAAGAGAACAATATTATGACGGTCTTCACAGCTACCGCAATTTTCCTCTTAATTATCTGGTTATTGGCCCGCTTCTTATTTCATAAACAAAAGAAATAAAGAGATGAAAAGCAGAGAATAATCCTATCGCATTACTCCCGTATCACCTGTCTTTTTTATTTTTTGAGTATTCTCTTTAAATGTTCGACATCTAAAAGTAAATTCACTGTCTCAAAATTCCCTTTATAAAAAACACCCCAGTTATTGAAAACACAAGGTAAGTTTTTCGCTTTTTCTAGTGTATCCACTTGAATTAAAGATACAGGAACGTTATTTATTTCACAATATTGTTTTACCATTTCAATCCTTTGATAGATATAAGGACATTGCATATCATAATAAATGGTCAGTTCTTCGCTTTCAACTTTCATCTTCTTAGCATTTTGCGCAAACTTTGGTATTGTTCCATCAAAAGAAAGCGCAAGCAGATCATATCCATTATCGGTTGTATCAACAACTTCAAAACCAAATTTCTTTGCAAACGATTGGTCGGAAAGCCAGTTCTTTTGTTTTTTTGATCCGAGCATACAAACACCTGATTTACCTTTTTCTTTGGCATCTGCCAAGCAATACTCCATCAGAGCTCTTCCATATCCGTTCCCTTTGGATCCCCCTAAAACCCATAAACAATAAAGATAATAATAGTTATCACCCATGACAGGAACCCAGGCTGTCTCAAGAGGAGCATACTCTATAAAAACCGTAGCCTTTGCATTGAGCTTTCTAAAAACATGGCCTTCATTGAGTCTGTCGGAAAGCCATCGTCGCTTAGCGTCAATACCCGCATGAGGCTTTTTACTACGAATAATGCAGCATAAATGCTCATCATTAAGGTTCTCGGTTGTTAAGTTCACAAAATCTGCATTCATATATGTATCCTCGCATTAAATTAGATATTATCAATCCATTGACTTTAATAATATCGCTGTACTCCCATTGTGATAGGCAAATATTTGATAATTCTTATATGGTATAATCATATTTCTTGTTATTTATGAAAGAACTGTTTCATGAAAGATACTGATTTAGCACTAGAATTCTCTTTAAATCTTTCTCTCTGCCAAAAAGAGATAAAATTCTTTTCTGTTCTTCCATTGTCGGTATTCTGATAATCAAATCCCCGATGAAAATCTCTCTATATTCTTGCACATAAACAAACTGCCAAACATTGTTTTTCTTGATTTGAAGATTCCCCATGACCTCTACGTCCATTAAAGGAAGATTGAATCTGGCAAAATTAGAAGAAAATAAACCATCCTCTTTTGTTTCCGGAGCAATTTCCATATATGCTTTTAATGAACACTGTAGTTTGAGCGAATTCATTTCAGTTGTCAAAATATCAATATCTGAAGTTTCCCCAATCTCTATATCTGACAAAATCATAGCAGATGCACCTATGATATAGAAATCAGGACCTATTTCTAACAATTCAGCAGTCATACTTGCAAGAGTCTGAACTATTTTATCTTTAATCTTCATATTTCTAATAATTCATATGTAGCAAAAATACAAAATATATTTCAGAATGATTACCGGAGAACTGAATATTATAACTTAAATGCAATCCAATATGGAAAACAAAGATTATGATCTGAAACTGGCAGGATATATATGGTCAATTTTAAAGATACACCCCATTATAGTAATGTCATGAGGAATAGATATGGATACAGTAAGAGCGATTGAAGGAGAAATGAAATTTCATGTGCAGGGATTCAAGCATACGGGGATATGAGAATGGTACATTACAGTATATTGAATAGAGTTTTCCGACACGTTGGTTAGCTCCATTCTGCATGTTTATCCATCCTTATGTAAAAATTGAAAAGAATATAGTCCAACAGTAAGTTATCAGTATAAAACTTCAAGAATATATTAAACATATATAAATAATACAGGATTGTTTTTTTACGTCACTTTTTTTATCTATATTAAAGGTCAGAGAATAAGCTAACAATTTTAAATACTTTAAAGAGAGCCAAGCAAATAACAAAAACATATTTTACACAACGCCTTAAAGTCTAAAAATAGTGACATTACTTAAAATCCAGTAGTTATGAAAACAATTAATTATTTTTCCGGCTCATTGTCAGTATTATTATTTTATGCATTATTTGTTGCATGTAATGATGATCTGCAAACTATTTCTGTCACTGAAATAAAAGGAATAGAACAAACTTCCTTAAACGAAAGTAATGCTTTAATGAGTTCAGATGTAGTAACAGATAGTACTATGCTTGGTAAAGGCAACACAATATCCAACTCAACGTCTGCTACTAATGCATTCTTCACTAAACAAGAATATGAAGAGGGAATGGATTGGTGGAAAGATAGAGAAGGTGCGCTACCTGCTCTATACGAATATCAGGTATCCTGTCGTGATTTTCCTTCTGGACATGGTCCTGATACTTGCGTATATTATATGACCATTATTTGGACTTGCTATCCTCCTATTACAGAAGCTAATTGGATGGATTATCAATATATGCAAGTACAACATAGGCTAATAAGTGGTACTACTGCATTTCCTTGGCATTATTTAGGTGAAAGTGGTCCGGGAAATTATAATTTTGGAATAGTAAAAGTCAATGGATTTCAAGATCCTATGGATTTAAATGCTACACATTTGCCTACTAGCGTTCAACTTAGATATAGATTGTTGCATAAAGATTTCCCAGGGAAAGCAGATAAGAGTATTGATGATAAAGAAAAATGGTACGATAAAAACCTTGCAACTGGATGGTATTATAAAGATTACAATCAGCCAACTTATAATAACCCTTATGGTTATAATTCACAGGATTTCAACAATATGGAATCACTAAAATTCATAATCAATGATCCTAAGTGTGGCTCATTTTTTTCTGTAAGAGTGCTTGTTGACGGATATTTAGTTTTCCCCCAATTAGTAGGCGGAAGATATGAAGTTACTGTTCCAAAATTTAGGAAGATTGGAGAATATCTCATAACAGCTGAATACGCAGGTAATGTTTCGGAAAGATTTAAAACTGCAAAACTGCAGTGCGACATGGCATCTACCAAGAATATACAAGCAAAGAAATTCATATTATGTTTAGTTGCAGTGAGTTTAGCTATGATTAACAACCTTACATATCACAATAATGAAACGAATACTTTTAATTCTATTTTGCAGTCTACATAGCATTTTGTTTCTCCGTTCACAGAACGCTAGCAGCGACATCATCTTCAAACAGTTCTTCGATAATGCCGTTGCTTTTGCTGACGCATACCCACGTGAGAAGGTATACTTGCATTTTGATAATAGTAGTTATTATGTAGGAGATACTATATGGTTTAAAGCCTACACGGTATATGCTGAGAACAATATGCCAAGCACCATCAGCAAACCTCTTTATGTAGAGATGCTCGACCAGACAGGGCATATCACCCAACGCCAAATCATTGAATTGAATAGCGGTGAAGGACATGGACAGATAATCCTGAATGAAAGTACCATGTCCGGCTATTATGAAATCAGAGCTTACACTCGCTGGATGCTTGCATTCAGCGAGCCTTCTTACTTCTCACGTACATTCCCCATCTATCAGTCTGCACAAGGAGAAAGACCTGAACGGAGGATTTCTACCTATAATCTGAATCCTTCCATGAAACAGCGACCGAAAAATGTGACAGATAAACTTGCCATCCAGTTCTTTCCCGAAGGAGGAACACTCGTGAAAGGCATCTCTTCTCGTGTGGCATTTAAAGCTGAAAGTAGAGAAGAAGGTAATGTTATTCTTGAAGGTGCCATTTATACGAAAGACGGGGAAAAGCTGACGGAAATTAAAACCCTACATGACGGAATGGGAATATTCGCTTATACACCCGAAGAAAAACCGGCAGTAGCAAAAGTTGTTTATAAAGAGAAAGAATATCAATTCGATCTACCGGATGCTCTTCCCGCAGGATATGTATTGAACGTGAATAATTCAAGCGGCGCTATTGTAGGCAACGTATTAAGCAATAGGGATACTCCGGATGCAGACATTGTAGCATTCATAAGTCACGAAGGTCGCCCCTATTCGTATTGGGTACTACGAATGAGATCAGGTGGAAATCAAACTTTCTTACTTAAAACACGCGATCTTCCCGGAGGCATATATCAAGTCAGTCTATTAGACAAATTCGGGAATACGCTATGTGAACGGTTTACATTTGTGCAACCCAATAAATTGAATTCAATACAAGTAGATGGAATTAAAGACATTTACCAACCTTTCGAACCAATTCGCTGCGAAATACAAGTAACAGATCAAAAAGGAAATCCTTTACAAGGTTCTTTATCCATATCAATACGCGATGCTATACGTTCGGATTATACAGAATATGATAATAGTATATTTACTGATATGTTATTAACATCCGGGTTAAAAGGGTATATTGATCAACCGGGGTATTATTTTGCAGATATTACGCTTCGCAAATTACAAGAACTTGATGTCTTGCTCATGGTTCACGGTTGGCGTCAATATGACTTATCACAACTTATTTCCGGCAAAAATGAAGAGCTGATTCAACAGTCAGCTGAAAAAGAGTTATTACTACAAGGGCAGATTCGTTCTTCTCTATTAAAAAAAGAAATGAAAGATATGGAGGTAAGCGTCATTGCTAAAGTAGACAATACATTTGTAGCAGGACATACGTTTACAGATGAAAACGGAAACTTTCAACTTCCAGTTACTAGTTTTGAAGGAGAAGTAGAAGCGGTATTCCAGATACGACGTCGGGGATCTAAACATAAAAAAGATGCTTCTGTTATGCTCGACCGTAACTTCGCCCCTGCCCCACGTGCCTTCAGCTATGAAGAAGAACATCCACAGTGGATGGACAAAAACTCATGGATCACCCTTTCCGACCATGTAGACTCGCTATATGCGGATTCTATCAGCAAAACTGACAATACCTATTTATTGAGCGAAGTGGAAATAGCAAAAAAAAGAAAAAATAAGAACATCACTACTCAAGTATTCGAGAAAAGCGTAGACGCATATTACGATGTAGCGCGATTGGTTGATGAATTACGCGATCAGGGAATAGTAATTAATACTATACCCGACTTGCTTAGTAAAGTGAATCCTAACTTTTCATACGATGTGCAAGACGGAAGCTCACGATATAAAGAGAAAACAATCTGTCTCATTGTTGGTAAACAAGTACTTGATACTTTAACTGCTTGGACATTGTGGAATGAGATAGATGGTATAAAACAGATTATGATATGCGAAGGAAGCAATTCGTATACTGATGAAGTGCTTAATTCAATACACGGTTCAAATATGACAAAAGGACAAAATGTAAAAGACATGATGACAGCAATGAATCCCCCACGTACCTTTGATGACAGTTTCTATCTTTATGGAGATGCTGCAAAGAAAAAAATATCGTTAGACGATACTGAAAAGGCCAAATCAGAACCCCTTTTTAGAAAGAAATCATCAGGAATCAACAATAATGTAAACGTCAATATCGATTTTTCAAGATTCGGACAATATGCTTTATTCTACATAACTCCGCATTTTAACTCCAATTATAGCAGATTAACGCAAAAGTCAATGAAGGCTGCCCATGGAACACGTCGTACAATAATCCAAGGATATTCTCGCCCATTAGCTTTCTATTCTCCTGTCTACAAAGACAAAATACCGACTGCAAATGTCAACCATCGTCGCCGTACACTTTATTGGAATCCTACTATACAAACCGACAAGAATGGTAAAATTAGCATAGAATGTCAGAACAGTATGTATGCCAATCCGATCATTCTTCACGCAGAAATGCTGAAAGGTGGAATCCCATGCAGTATTACGATTATTGGAGAGAAGAAAAAAATAAACCAGTAAATATCTCTAAAGTCCCTTTTAGAATTTCAAATTAGATGAAATACCGCCACTTCTGACAAATTCCCCTAATGATGTCAAGGTTCGGTCAAGGGTAAAATGTATTTTTTGATAATCCTCATGATCTATAACTCCAAACAACCGTTATTTGGAACTAGCGCACTACAAGGATTTTTTCGGTCATTATACACGTGTACAAAACAATGAGGTTATAACCATAAATAACCCATATTCTACTATTCATTATAAACTTCTTGAATGAAAGATATTCATATATCAAAAAATTTTGTAGCTTCGTGAATATTACAAAAAAACAATAGTGAGACAACCGGAGTACATGAAACAGATATTCAATGAAGAACAAATAAATAAAGCTGTATTCATCATCGAAAGCCCTTTATCAAAGCTTTCGGAACTTTATCATAGTGAGGTTGAGAATCTTGCTATTTTATGGTGCTACTATTCTGGAAAGATAGAAGGCAATGGTTACACTTATGTTGAAACAGAGACACTCTTAAAAAACGGAATCACTCCATCAAAGAAGTATGAAGATGCCGAAATGCTAATCAATCTACACAATACATTCACCGAAGAATTGAAACATATCAAAGGGGAAAATAGTAGAAGAATAGATAAAAGCACTTTATTCAGAGTATATCAATCCATATCTTCTGATTTAGTTCCTGATGAAAAATCAGGGTATTTAAGAAATAGAACTGTTTGTGTTAGTGGCATAGAGTACACACCGACAAAGGAATTACACAAGATCCGAGAAAAACTAGACGAAATACTCTATCAACAGGAACAGTATACCAATCCATTGGAACGAGCCGTTTATCTTCATTGCAATATCGCCCAGTTACAGCCTTTCACTAGTGAGAACAAACACGCTCCCCGAATAATAGAAAGTTTTGTACTGATGCATGCTGATATCATTCCTGTTTATTCTTTAAGAGATGCTGATGTATTGAACTACAAAAAAAGACTAATATCTTTTTGCAAAACTGGAGCATATTCTCTGTATGCTGACTACTTCCTGAATAGACAAATTGAAAGAATAAAAGAAATAGAAGAATAAAAACAGTCTTTCCTTAAAACACCATCCTGATATCATGTTTTTGTAGTACCAATGTAGTACCATTTCAGTTAGGAGCAAAGAAAAACCCCTCTAGAATTTAATCTAAAGGGGGTTTTATGAGGTTCCTGGCGGATTCGAACCGCCGTACACGGTTTTGCAGACCGCTGACTAAGCCACTCATCCAAGGAACCATTTTTTCTCGTTTGCGGTTGCAAAGGTAGTACAAATTTTGAAACTACCAACTATCCACAGCAATTTTTCTTTGTACTTTTTTTCTTTACACCGCACTCTTGACGTTTCTTTTCCATCATATCCTTTAAATCACAGCCACTTACGCAACTATCACAAGGATTCTCACTTTCGCGCGTACGACGAAAAAAAAGATAAATTCCATATATTACACGGGCAATGCAGAGTACAATCAGTACTCCGACTACCCATTCCTGCCAATTATTCATACAAACAACCCTCCAATCTGATAAACTGAAAATGCCACCAGCCAAGCCAGCCCTGTTGTATAGCAAGCTGCAAACAACGCCCACTTCCAACTGCCGGACTCCTGCTTAATAGCTGCTAATGCCGCAATACAAGGGAAGTAGATCAACACAAACAGCATATAACAGAACGCCACTAAAGGTGTGATCGGAATCCGCTCTGCCAAACTAGCCTCATCGGCTTCCGGATTATCCACATACAAAACTCCCAGTGTACTAACAACCAGTTCCTTCGCACCTACTCCGGAAATCAAACCGATACCCAGTTTCCAATCAAATCCCATCGGCTTTATTACCGGCTCTATAGCCCGTCCCAACTGACCGATATAAGAATTTTCCTGTTGTTCAGCTACCGTCTCGTATGCCTCATGATTCGGATAATATCCGAGGAACCAGATGATAATAGAAGCAATCATAATAATTCCTCCCATTTTTTTCAAATATTGTGCTCCTTTCTCCCAGGTATGACGGAAAATAGATTTTGCCGTCGGCATTCGATAAGGCGGAAGTTCCATTACAAAAGGAGTATCGTCACCTTTCACCAAAAACTTGCTGAACAGTCGAGCCAACAATACAGCCAGAAAAATCCCGATCGCATAAATACTTAACAACACCAAACTCGCATTGTTCGGAAAGAAAGCCCCTACCAGCAACAAATAAATGGGCAAACGCGCACTACAAGACATCAACGGATTAATCAGCATCGTAATCAGACGGCTTTTCCGGTTCTCAATAGTACGGGAAGCCATGATTGCAGGCACATTACATCCGAATCCCATAATCAACGGAATAAACGACTTTCCGTGTAAGCCCATCTTATGCATGATTTTATCCATAATAAAAGCTGCACGTGCCATATATCCGGAGTCTTCCATCAGCGAAATACAGAAATACAGAATCAGAATATTGGGCAAAAAGACGATAACACCGCCTACACCACCTACAATACCGTCAACCAACATATCCTTCAACGGTCCTTCCGACATATTGTTGCGAATCAAATCACCAATTTGTCCTACCAGCCATTCAATTCCCATCATCGGATATTCTCCAAGCACAAACGTCCCTTCGAACATCAGATACATAAAAAGGAAAAAGATTGGATATCCCCAGATACGATGAGTAACGATCGCATCCAGCACCTTCGTAGTCTGTGCCTGCTCCAGATGATTGTCAGTGAATGTCTCTTTCAACGCACCACTGATAAAACCATATTTGGCATCTGTAATAGCAGATTCGCAATCTTCATTCATTGTTTCCTGAACACGCTTAGCCATCTTGTCACGGATACGGAAAATCTCTCCCGCATTCGGCAGTGTACGCACAAAACTCTCTATATCAGGATCGTTTTCCAATAACTTGATAGACAAAAAACGAGTGGAATATTTATGGCGGATAAATTCATTCTTGGATACCTCCTCTTTTACAGCGTCAATCGCTTTTTCCAGATCGGGTCCATGATTAATATGGATGTGCCGGAATACACGACCCGTTTTTTTATGTTCACGCACGTAATCTTCCAAATGTTCTTCCTCATGATTCTTCCGGTCTTCCAAAGAATCGTGCCATTCGGTCAGATCCTTCAGAACCTCCGGATTCATATTCCCGTGTTTATCAAAGAAGTCTACACCTTCATAAAGGTTGATAACTACATGAAACAAGGTATCCAATCCACGATTCTTCTTGCTGACAGTAGGCAGCATCGGTACTCCGAACAATTTACTCAGCAAATGATAATCCAATGTATTACCACTGGATTCCAGTTCGTCGTAAATATTCAAAGCCACCACCATACGAACATTCATGTCAATCAACTGGGTAGTCAGATACAGATTCCGTTCCAGATTTGAAGAATCAACGACATTGATGATAACATCCGGCGTTTCATCAATAATATGACGGCGGACATAAATTTCTTCCGGCGTATAAGCCGATAATGAATAAGTTCCCGGCAAATCAACAATGCGGAAGTGATAACCTTCGAAATCGAAATACCCTTCTTTGGCGTCTACGGTCACACCGCTATAGTTTCCTACATGCTCGTGAGCACCGGAAGCTAGATTAAAAAGAGAAGTTTTGCCTGAGTTCGGATTCCCGACCAAAGCAACGTTGATGGTACGACGCTTACCTAACGCCAACCGTTTCATATCTTCTTCTTTTACAGAAACGTCTTCGGGCAGTCCTTCATGATATATAGTTTCTTCGGCTTGCTTTTTTGCCTCTTCCTCGCTTACCACTTCAATCATTTCCGCTTCCTGACGACGAAGAGAAATTTCATAACCTAAGACTTTATATTTAATGGGGTCTTTCAGTGGAGCATTCAGCAATACTTCAACAGTTTTACCTTTTATAAAACCCATCTCCACAATACGTTTACGAAAGCCGCCGTGTCCCAATACCTTAACGATGACACCTTTTTCACCTGTTCCTAATTCGGATAAACGCATAACTATCTTAATTTTCGGCAAAGATAATTCATAACTTCCGAGCACGCAAATTATTTAGAATGTTTTTAAATAGCAGACTTTTCATATGCCGACAGTAGCTAAATTAACTCATTAAAAGTTCAGGTTCCGACGGCTAAGTTTTTTTAGCCTATCCTGACTGACTTTATATGCAAAAACTTATCCGTCTCACTATAGTGGAACACAAGAATCGCTATAGTTCCCTTTGCGTCCGACATAGTGGCACGAAAGAGAAACTAGAGTAGGACGAATTAGATATTGCGAAAAAAGAAATTGATTTATAGGAATTTTTCTCCTAGTTAGTCCGATAAAAACAATTAGCATTCACTTGAGATAGCTCAATAAACTATTATCTTTGCAGATATGATACAACAACGGGTTATACAATATATAGAGAAGGAGCATTTATTCTCATTAAATGATAAGATTCTGGTTGCCCTGAGTGGTGGAGCAGACTCTGTTGCTTTGTTGTGTGTTCTCCATACAGCAGGTTATCCATGTGAAGCTGCCCACTGCAACTTTCATTTACGTGGGGAAGAGTCAAATCGGGATGAGCTGTTTGTACGGCAACTTTGCCGAAAATACGGGATTCATCTGCATACTATCGACTTCAACACCACTCAGTATGCAACAGAAAAACGGATTTCGATAGAAATGGCAGCCAGAGAACTTCGCTATAACTGGTTCGAAAAAATAAAAAAAGAATGTAAAGCCAATGTAATCGCCGTAGCTCATCATCAGGACGACAGTGTAGAAACGATGCTGCTCAACCTCATTCGTGGAACAGGCATCACCGGCTTATTAGGAATCCGTCCCCGAAACGGAGCAATCGTACGCCCACTGCTTTGCATCAATCGGGAAGAAATCATCCGCTACCTACAACAGATCGGACAAGACTTCGTAACAGACAGCACCAATCTGGAAGATGAATACACCCGTAATAAAATCCGTCTCCATCTGCTCCCACTGATGCAGGAAATAAATCCATCAGTCAAAAACAGCCTGATAGAGACAAGCAATTATCTGAATGATGTTGCTACTATATATAATAAGGTAATAGACGAAACCAAAAAGAAGATTATCACTCCGGAAGGTATCCGAATCGACGCTTTATTGGACGCCCCCACTCCCGAAACCCTTTTATTTGAGACGCTGCATCCACTAGGATTTAATTCGGCACAAATCAAAGATATAGCAAACTCCCTCCACGGGCAACCGGGAAAACAATTCATCAGCAAAGAATGGAGAGTTATCAAAGACCGTAATTTGCTCTTATTGGAAAGTATCCGCCCGGAAGATGGAACCACTCTTCCTTATCAATTAATAAAGGAAGAAAGAGAATACTCTCCCGATTTCCAGATTCCACAGGATAAAAAGACCGCTTGTTTCGATGCCGATAAATTAACAGAGGAAATACACTGTCGTAAATGGCGGACAGGCGATACATTTATTCCCTTCGGCATGAAAGGCAGGAAAAAAGTAAGCGATTATCTGACCGACCGCAAATTCTCTATCAGCCAAAAGGAACGCCAATGGGTACTCTGCTGCGGCGAACGCATAGCATGGCTGATAGGTGAACGGACAGATAACCGCTTTCGTATAGACGAAACGACCAAACGGGTGATAATCTATAAGATAGTCTGAGGTAGTTTCTGTTTCTTGAAACACTCGGAAAGCAGAGACGCGAAAGGAGTATCATACACCCTTGCCTTCTTCGCACAAGCTTTCACACAGGCACAACATTTAATACATTTTTCCGCATCTGTGTTTACTTCATCCCCTCTGGTGATTGCTCCAGCCGGACAACGAGCCGCACAGATACCGCAATGAGTACACAAGCTCTCATCCTCTATCCAAGGGGTACGAGGGAGCGGAGTACCGCTTTTGCGCAACTTGATCACTTTTCTCAAAAAGCGGAATAAAGGGAAAAATGGCTGACTGGGGCGTTTTATAGCACGTACATCGATCTGATAGAGAGTCTCTTCTCCAGCAGCCGCTTGTATTTTCTCCATTATTTTTCTTCCGAAATCTTCCGCATAATTCAAATCCGATTCATTCGGACGCCCGTCTGCAATCGGGCATTTATCGGTGCTATATGAATGTTCACCTATAAAGGTTGCTCCGGCAATCACTTTCATCCCGTGGGGAATAGCAAAAGCATCCAGTTCCATCAATGCCTTTTCGTAAGCACGATTTCCATAAACCACGACCAACACAGTAGGAGTATCCAGTCCACGAATATTTTCCAGACGTTCCATAGCTAAAGGAGCCACATGACCTCCATATACAGGAACTACGATAACAGCCAATGCAGAAGTGGGAATAACGGTTTCCTCGACAGTCTGCAATGTGAGATTCATCGGAACGACATTTTTTATACCAGTTCCGTGAACAATTGCTTCGGCTACTTGTTTTGATGTGTGTGTAGGCGAAAAATAAATTAAACGAGCTTCATTTACTGTCATACTATTTTCTTTTATACAGCAAAGATACGTTTTTACGCTGAAAAAAGTGTCTGATTGTTCATGAAACCAAAAATATTTATTATCTTTGCCCCGTTGAAACATTCTACGATTCAACATATACATCCCTAATTCATAATTAAAAACAAAACATATGCTCGCATATCTGCGGTTATTACGCTGTAGTAATGCTGTCCATATTTCATCAAGACAGAAATTTTAATAACTTACCATACTATATGTATAACATTATCCAATTGAACGACAAAAATCTGTCGGAACTTCAAATTATTGCCAAAGAGCTAGGCATCAAAAAAGCAGACTCATTTAAAAAAGAAGAACTTGTTTACAAGATACTCGATGAGCAAGCCATAGCCGGAGCCACTAAGAAAGTTGCCGCAGAGAAATTAAAAGAAGAACGCAAAGGAGAGAAAAGCAAGCGTTCGCGCACAGCCGTACCGAAAAAAGAGGAAAAAGCAGCACCCGCGCCGAAAAACGCTGAAGTAGCTAAAAATAAAGAAAATGCTCCTGTAGCCAAAGTTCAGCAACAGCCTAAAGAAGAAGCTGCCAATAAAGCCAAAGAGGCTCCTGCTGCTGAACCGAAAGCGGAAAATGCTGCTCCAAAACGCAAAGTAGGCCGTCCACGCAAAGACGCCAACACCACTGAAAAAGCAGAAAGCAAGGAAGTGGAAAATGCAAAACCGATAGTGAAAGCAACAGAAGAAAAAGCGGTTGCAGAAAAAACGGTAGTTGCACCTGCTGAAAAAGCTGCTCCGGTACAAGAGACAGAAAAGAAAGTAAAGGAAAACAAGCCGGCTATTGCAGAAAAACCAGTAATCGCCAAACCACAAAAGAAATCGGCACCGGTGATCGATGAAGAAAGCAATATCCTGTCCAGCGACGACGATGATGACTTTATCCCAATCGAAGACCTGCCTTCTGAAAAAATAGAGCTTCCTACCGAACTCTTCGGCAAATTTGAAGCTACAAAAGCAGAAACGGCACAGGCAGCCCCCGAACAGGCTCCACAACCACAGCAACAGCATTCTCAACCGCAACAACGCCAGCGTATTGTCCGTCCACGCGACAACAACAATAATAATAACAATGCCGGCAACAACAATGCCAATGCTAACGCCAACAACAATAATAATTTCCAGCGTAATAACAATAACAATCAGCGTCCTCCGATGCAGCAACGTCCTGCACCACAGCAGAATAATGTTGCCGAGAGCGTTCCTCCTGTACAACAACAGCCGGAACGCAAAGTGATTGAGCGTGAAAAACCCTACGAATTTGATGATATCCTCAGCGGAGTAGGCGTTTTGGAAATCATGCAGGACGGATACGGATTCCTCCGTTCTTCTGATTACAATTATCTTTCTTCTCCGGACGATATTTATGTATCACAGTCACAAATTAAGTTATTTGGTCTTAAGACCGGTGACGTGGTAGAAGGCATCATCCGTCCACCCAAAGAAGGAGAAAAATATTTCCCGTTAGTGAAGGTATCAAAGATCAACGGACGTGATGCGGCATTCGTTCGCGACCGTGTTCCTTTCGAACATTTGACTCCGCTCTTCCCTGACGAGAAATTCAGACTCTGTAAAGGCGGGTATTCAGATTCCATGTCTGCCCGTGTTGTAGACCTTTTCGCCCCGATCGGTAAAGGACAGCGTGCACTGATCGTTGCACAGCCCAAAACAGGTAAAACGATCTTAATGAAAGATATCGCCAACGCTATCGCAGCCAATCATCCGGAAGTATATATGATTATGCTACTGATCGATGAACGTCCGGAGGAAGTAACCGATATGGCACGCAGCGTCAATGCAGAAGTTATCGCTTCTACTTTTGACGAACCGGCAGAACGCCACGTCAAAATCGCAGGCATCGTACTGGAAAAAGCAAAAAGGCTGGTAGAATGCGGCCACGACGTAGTAATCTTCCTCGATTCTATCACCCGTTTGGCACGTGCGTACAATACAGTATCTCCCGCATCCGGCAAAGTACTCTCCGGTGGTGTGGATGCCAATGCGCTTCACAAGCCCAAACGTTTCTTTGGTGCTGCCCGTAACATCGAAAACGGCGGTTCACTGACTATCATTGCTACTGCACTGATCGACACCGGTTCCAAAATGGACGAAGTTATCTTCGAAGAATTCAAGGGTACAGGTAACATGGAGTTACAGCTCGACCGCAACCTGTCCAACAAGCGTATCTTCCCTGCTGTCAACATCACTGCATCCAGCACTCGTCGCGACGATCTGCTGCTTGACAAGACAACACTCGACCGCATGTGGATATTACGCAAATACCTTGCAGATATGAACCCTATCGAAGCAATGGATTTTGTAAAAGACCGTCTGGAAAAAACAAGAGACAACGACGAATTCCTGATGAGCATGAATAGCTAATCAAGAATAAGTGAGCAACAAATAATGAACGGTGGATAAACTGGAACGATGAATAATCGCAGTTTATCCACCGTTCTTTCTATAGCCCACTGTTCACGATTCATCGCAAACATCCGCCGTTCTCCACAAATCGTTCATCGCATCTTTCATTTTTGTACAAATTAGTTTCATTTACGTCCAAAAGCACTTCCCTGCTCTTTTTTGCTTTTTGTTTTTTCCTACTTTTGCTACAAAATCAATCACTTAATTCTAACCAAGAATGAAAACAATTTATCCATTCATGGGATTGGCCCTTTGTGGCGCAGCGGCTCAGGCACAAGAAAAGCCTAACTTTCTGATTATCCAGTGCGACCATCTGACACAACGTGTAGTAGGTGCTTACGGGCATACACAAGGCTGTACACTTCCCATTGACGAAGTTGCATCAAGAGGAGTGATCTTCTCTAACGCTTATGTAGGCTGCCCCCTCAGTCAGCCTTCACGTGCAGCACTATGGAGCGGCATGATGCCCCATCAAACTAATGTACGTTCAAATTCCAGCGAACCCATCAACACACGCCTGCCGGAAAGCGTGCCGACACTGGGAAGCCTTTTTTCCGAAAGCGGCTATGAAGCTGTACACTTCGGAAAGACTCATGACATGGGCTCACTGAGAGGTTTCAAACATAAAGAACCGGTAGCCAAGCCATTTACCGATCCCGAATTTCCGGTCAACAATGACAGTTTTCTAGATGTAGGTACCTGTGAAGATGCAGTTGCCTACCTCAACAATCCGCCTAAAGAACCCTTTATTTGCATTGCGGATTTCCAAAACCCACATAACATTTGCGGATTCATCGGTGAAAACGCAGGTGTACACACAGATCGCCCCATCAGCGGTCCCCTACCCGAATTGCCGGACAACTTTGATGTAGAAGACTGGAGTAATATTCCTACTCCCGTGCAGTATATCTGTTGCAGCCACCGCCGCATGACACAGGCTGCCCACTGGAGCGAAGAAAACTATCGCCATTATATCGCTGCTTTCCAGCATTATACCAAGATGGTATCCAAGCAAGTAGAGAGCGTACTGAAAGCCCTTTACTCCACCCCTGCCGGAAAAAACACCATTGTCGTAATCCTGGCAGACCACGGCGACGGTATGGCATCTCATCGCATGGTGACCAAACATATCAGCTTCTATGATGAAATGACCAACGTTCCGTTTATCTTCGCAGGTCCCGGCATCAAACAGCAGAAAAAGCCTGTAGATCATCTTCTGACACAACCTACATTAGATCTCTTGCCTACCCTTTGCGATTTGGCAGGCATTGCAGTTCCGGCAGAAAAAGCCGGCATCAGCCTTGCACCGACTCTAAGAGGAGAGAAACAACAGGAAAGCCATCCTTACGTTGTTTCCGAATGGCACAGCGAATATGAATACGTCACTACTCCCGGACGTATGGTGCGTGGTCCCAGATACAAATACACACATTATCTGGAAGGAAACGGAGAAGAACTATATGACATGAAAAAAGACCCGGGTGAAAGAAAAAATCTTGCCAAGGACCCTAAATACTCTAAAATACTCGCCGAGCACCGTGCTCTGCTGAACGATTATATCACACGTTCCAAAGATGATTACCGCAGCCTGAAAGTAGATGCCGACCCTCGGTGCAGAAACCACACTCCCGGCTACCCCAGTCACGAAGGTCCTGGAGCACGTGAAATCATCAAAAGAAAATAATTCTATAAAAAAGAGTGAAGATTCCTTGCCAGTCTTCACTCTTTTTATTTCTTTTGCACATCACCATACGAACAAACAAAATAGTGAACAGTAATTTACAGCATATATCAGCAACAATTGCAGCCATATTTATATCGGCGGCTCTCCATGCAACAAACCTGAATAAAGAACGATTAGCCTCACTGCAACCACTTGTCGATTATGACCTTTCTTTCTATACAGATATCAACATTACCACAGACAGCATCATTTTATGGGAAAAGCTTTTAAGTCCTGAATTAGAAAAGCGGCAAGAATACCATATTCTGTTTCCACTGAAAATGATGGCAGTTCAGGCATTAGTCACAGAAGGCAATATCAGCCTGGCAATCAACAACGCAAATTCGATGTATCAGCAAGCCAAAACAATAGATTATCCTTTCGGAACAGCACTGGCACTGCGCGCTCTTGCAGATACCTATCAAAGCTCAGGAAATTTTCAATCTGCCATGGAGTCTTATGAAGAATCTCTGAAAATAATGCAGAAAATTCCCGCAAGCAATTCATACCTTAAAACAAGTATGTTCTATTTGATTCTGAGCGAACTCAATTTTAAACCAATGGCAGATATCCAGAAAGATTTTTCATACCTGGAATCCCTCTACCACAAGGAATCCGGTTTGCCTAATGACTTTTATCTGCCTTGTAGCTATGCATATTATTATATCCAGACCAATATGCTCCCGAAGGCATTAGAGTGTCTGAAACAATTAGATACAATCTGCAAGCAATATCCATATCCATACTATTTTTCGATTTCCAGCTATATGTACGCCAGCTATCATATTGAATCAAAAGAATATGATAAAGCACTGAAAGAATATGATGAATTACTTGCAATAACAAAAAAGTCCGCTTTATTCAGGCACGTTCAGTTATTGCAGGAACGTGCCAAAGTTTTAGCACTTATGGGTGAAAAGCAAGAGGCATGCAAGGTGTATGAGGTAATAAATAATCTCAAAGATTCATTGGATGCCCAAAGCTATCTCAGACAGATAAACGAACTGCATACCCTATATCAGATAGACAAAAGTGAACATAACTATATAAACATACAAAAAAATCTTTATTACTGGAGTCTCTCCGTTATCTTGATTATTGTAGTACTGATCATCAGCGCCATTTTCCATATCAAGCGTAACAACAATCGCCTTTTGCAGTCGCAACGGGAGCAGGAAGAAGCAAAGAAACAAGCAGAAAAGTCTATCCATACCAAAAGTCTTTTCCTCTCCAACATGAGCCATGAGATTCGCACTCCTCTTAATGCATTATCCGGTTTTTCGTCCATTCTGACAGAAGAATCCATTGATAATGAAACGAAACAGCAATGCAATGATATCATCCAGCAAAACTCGGAATTACTACTCAAACTGATTAATGACGTGATCGATTTATCCAGCCTTGAAATCGGAAAAATGAAATTCAAATTCAAGGAATGTGATATTGTAGCTTTGTGCAGAAATGTCATTGACATGGTTGAAAAAATAAAGCAGACTCAGGCAGAAGTACGCTTTTCCACCTCTCTCAGTTCGCTGAAACTGACAACGGACAGTGCCCGCCTCCAACAAGTATTAATCAACTTACTCATCAACGCTACGAAATTTACGACACAAGGCACGATCACACTGGAACTGATAAAACAAACGGAAGACACAGCACTCTTCTCCGTCAGTGATACCGGTTGCGGAATCTCCAAGGAGAACCAGAATAAGATATTCAACCGCTTCGAGAAACTCGATGAAAACGCACAGGGCACAGGACTCGGATTGTCCATCTGTCAACTCATTATCGAACAATTGGGAGGCAAAATATGGATTGACCCGGGCTATGACAAAGGAGCACGTTTTCTGTTCACACACCCGATTCGCCAAGGGCAGATAAAAGAGGAGGAAACCAGATGAAACGACTCATACTACTGATGATTACTTGTTACTGTCTGTTGCCGGGTCATGCAAACACCGACATAGCCTCAGACAGTTTACTACAAGTGTTGCAGACACTGCCGCATGACACAACCCGTCTCTCTACCCTGAATGATATTATTAAGATAGAGCAAAACAACTACAAATGTATCCAATATTCAGATACGCTGATGCAGGAAGCATTAAAACTAAAAAATGACAAATATGCCAGTTTAGCCGCTTATTATCATCTATTGTATTATTACAATCGCAGTGAACAGGATAGTGTAGCCAAATGGATAGTACGAATGGAACCGTATGTCCAGAGATCCGGTCTATGGGATTATTTTTTCGATGCTCAACGCTTCCAAATTGATTTATATACTTTTACCGAACAATATGAGCTCGCCATCAGCGAAGCGAACAAAATGAAGCAGAAAGCCCTCAACACCAACAGCAACCGAGGCACCGTAGCTGCTTACCAATGTCTGTCCAATGCTTATATCGGTAGCCAGCGCTGGGACGAAGGTCTTAAAGCACTGGAAGAAGCATACAGGCTGCTTCCGAAAAAGGGCAATGCAGTAGTCCATATTTCCGTATTGTCTCAGCTCATATCCGTAACCAAAGAAATGAAAGACAATAACAGGCAACTGAAGTACCTGCAAGAACTGGAAAGTGTACTCCGCAAATTCATCATCGACAACCCATCTTTAAAAGACGGTTTTGCTGACGTATTCATTTTCAATGAGATTTTCTACGCACATTATTATCTGAATACCAATCAACCCCTACTAGCCTATTCACATATAGAAAAATCTAAAAAGTATCTGACTGAAAATACCTATTTCATGTATAAGGTGCTCTACTACGACATCTATGCAGAATACTATCAGAGTATCAAGCAATACCAGCAGGCATCAGCCTATATCGATACTACATTAACTATGCTGAAGAAGGATTTTACCAGCGACTATGCCGAACAACTGCTAAAACAGGCTAAAATATGGGTAGAAGCTGAAGACTATAACAAAGCTACGACTCTCTATCAGCAGGCACTAGCCATCAAAGACTCAGCTGCTATGGCACTCTCCAACACCCAAATGGAGCAAATCAAAAAAAGCTACAATCTGGACAAGATAGAACTGAAACAACAAAAACAAACCAATCAGATCCGCCTGACCAGCCTGGTGGCAATCACTGCCATTCTGATTGTATTGTTCATTTCCCTGTTTCGGCTCTTCAAAATTCGAAAAGCCTTGAAATACTCAGAAAGCGAAATACGCAAAGCAGCGGAAACAGTACGGGTGACCAATGAAATCAAGAACCGCTTTCTGTCAAATATGAGCTATAACATCCGGACTCCGCTCAATAATGTAGTAGGATTCTCACAACTCATAGCCAGCGAACCAAACATAGACGAAAATACAAGAGAAGAATATTCAGCAATTATCCACCAAAGTTCAGAGAAATTAATGCGACTTGTCAATGATGTACTCGATTTGTCACGCTTGGAAGCCAAAATGATGAAATTCCAGATACAAGACTATGACGCTGTCGCACTTTGTAACGAAGTATGCTACATGGCACGCATGAATAATGAAAAGACAGGTATTCAAATCCGATTCACTTCGGAAGTAGACTCACTTTCCCTTCATACGGATACAACCCGATTGGGACATGCATTACTCAGCACTCTGACCTATCCGCAAGAATATGAACCGGAAGAACAACCGGAGGAACGAATCATCTACTTTACAGTGAGCCGGAATGGCGGAATGCTTCAGTTCCGTATTCTCAATTCTCCATTGGCAGACGAGAATTTCACCTCACAGGAGAGCATTATCCGGCATGAAATCAACCAGTTACTGCTGGCTTATTTCGGAGGAATCTATCAAGTTAATGCACAAGGAACAGAAGGTTCGGAAATTGTTTTCGCCTATCCCATTGCTTCAGAATCGGAATAAAGCACTATCTTTGCAAACTGTAAACTTAAACGCTTAATTATGTATACCAACAAACAGATTTGGAGTGTCAGTTATCCGATACTACTTAGCTTGCTGGCGCAAAATGTCATCAATGTCACCGATACCGCCTTCCTGGGACACGTGAGCGAAGTGGCTCTGGGAGCTTCGGCCATGGGTGGACTATTCTATATATGTATATTTACTATCGCTTTCGGATTCAGTACAGGCTCACAGATCGTCATTGCACGACGCAATGGAGAAGGACGTTACAGTGATGTAGGACCGGTAATGATTCAAGGAGTCATGTTCCTTCTGTTGATAGCCATCTTGATGTTCGGCTTTACCAAAGCGTTCGGAGGAAATATCATGCGGTTACTGGTTTCTTCCGAATCCATCTACGAAGGCACAATGGAATTTTTGGACTGGCGTATTTACGGATTCTTCTTCTCGTTTATCAATGTGATGTTCCGTGCACTATACATCGGTATCACCCGTACCAAAGTACTGACCATTAATGCCGTCGTCATGGCATTGACCAACGTAATACTGGACTATGCACTGATTTTCGGTAAATTCGGTCTGCCGGAAATGGGTATCAAAGGAGCCGCCATCGCTTCCGTACTGGCAGAAGCTTCCTCCATCCTTTTCTTCCTGATTTATACGTATATCAGTGTCGACCTGAAAAAATACGGTCTGAACCGTCTCCGCTCATTCGATCCGGCATTGCTGATGCGTATTCTCAGCATCTCATGCTTCACCATGCTTCAATATTTCTTGTCGATGGCAACATGGTTCGTGTTCTTTGTTGCCGTAGAACGGCTGGGACAGCGGGAACTGGCAATCGCCAACATCGTCCGCAGTATCTATGTCGTACTGCTGATTCCGGTAAATGCACTGGCAACGACGACTAACAGCCTTGTCAGCAATGCGATTGGTGCAGGAGGTATCCAGTACGTCATGCCGCTTATCAATAAAATAGCCCGATTTTCGTTCTTTATTATGCTCGGATTAGTAGGGTTGTCGGTTTTGTTTCCACAGTTCCTGCTCTCCGTTTATACCAGCGAAGCAGCGTTAATCACAGAATCCGTACCTTCGGTATATGTCATCTGTTGCGCCATGCTCATAGCATCAGTAGCCAATGTCGTATTCAATGGTATCTCCGGAACAGGAAATACACAGGCAGCCTTATTGCTCGAAACAATCACGATTGCCATTTATGGTTCCTACATCGTTTTTGTCGGAATGTGGCTCAAAGCACCGATCGAAATCTGCTTTACGATTGAGATTCTGTACTATACCTTACTGCTGTTAACAAGCTATATTTATCTCAAAAAAGCAAAATGGCAGAATAAAAAGATATAAATACAAGAGATTTTTGTACATTTGCAGGCTCAAATATTAATTCGTAATTAAACAACTATGTTCGATAATTTAAGTGAAAGACTAGAACGGTCATTCAAGATTCTGAAAGGTGAAGGCAAAATCACCGAAATTAACGTGGCGGAGACGCTGAAAGATGTACGTAAGGCATTGCTTGATGCCGACGTTAACTACAAGGTTGCGAAAACTTTCACTGACACGGTGAAAGAAAAAGCCATCGGTCAGAATGTACTTACGGCTGTGAAGCCAAGCCAGTTGATGGTGAAGATTGTGCACGACGAACTGACTCAGTTAATGGGTGGTGAAACTGTAGAAATCAACCTCGAATCCCGTCCGGCAGTTATTCTGATGTCAGGTCTGCAAGGTTCGGGTAAGACCACTTTCTCCGGTAAGTTGGCACGCATGCTGAAAACAAAGAAGAATCGCAAGCCATTACTGGTAGCCTGTGACGTTTACCGTCCGGCAGCTATCGAACAATTGCGTGTGCTGGCAGAACAAATCGAAGTTCCGATGTACTCAGAGCTGGACAGCAAAAATCCGGTAGAGATTGCACAACATGCTATCCAGGAAGCTAAAGCCAAAGGATATGACCTCGTAATCGTCGATACAGCCGGACGTCTGGCTGTAGATGAGCAGATGATGAACGAGATCACCGCTATCAAGGAAGCTATCAATCCGGACGAAATTCTGTTCGTAGTAGACTCCATGACAGGACAGGATGCCGTAAATACTGCCAAAGAATTTAACGAACGACTTGACTTTAACGGTGTAGTACTGACTAAACTGGATGGTGATACCCGTGGTGGTGCAGCTCTTTCTATCCGTTCGGTAGTCAACAAACCGATTAAGTTTGTAGGTACAGGTGAAAAGCTGGATGCTATCGACCAGTTCCATCCGGCACGTATGGCAGACCGTATCCTTGGTATGGGTGACATCGTTTCATTGGTAGAACGTGCTCAGGAACAGTATGACGAAGAAGAAGCAAAACGTTTGCAAAAGAAGATTGCCAAGAATCAGTTCGATTTCAATGACTTCCTCAGCCAGATTGCACAAATCAAGAAGATGGGTAACCTAAAAGAACTCGCTTCCATGATTCCGGGAGTAGGTAAAGCAATCAAAGACATCGATATTGACGATAATGCTTTCAAGAGCATCGAAGCTATTATCTATTCCATGACTCCGGCAGAACGTTCTAATCCGGAATTACTGAATGGCTCACGTCGCACACGTATCGCCAAAGGTAGCGGAACGACTATTCAGGAAGTAAATCGTTTGCTGAAACAATTCGACCAGACTCGCAAAATGATGAAGATGGTGACCAGCAGCAAAATGGGCAAGATGATGCCGAAAATGAAAAAGTAAGAAAGAATTTTATTCTGTTTCAGATAGAAGGAGGAAGTACAAACTTCCTCCTTTATTTTTGCAGTAGAGTAAGGATACGTAAATATTGCACATACCTCTATAAAAACATATTCTGAATGAATAAAGTAAAAGATTCCATTTTCCTGACCAATAAACCAGACTGTATCGCAGTCTATTTTTCGCTCGTCACCAACTCCCCCTCAACACATTCCAAGCCTCATCTCCTGACAAAAACTCCAATCCTTTTGGAGAGTTCAGTTATTTATTTTACTTTTGTCCATCACCAATAAATACTCTGAAAATATGACTCTGATAGACGGAAAAGCCATTTCCGAACAAGTAAAACAAGAGATTGCAGCTGAAGTAGCCGAAATTGTAGCTCGTGGCGGCAAACGCCCGCATCTGGCAGCAATTCTTGTGGGACATGATGGCGGCAGCGAAACCTATGTAGCTGCCAAAGTAAAAGCCTGCGAAGTTTGTGGATTCAAATCCTCTCTGATCCGTTATGAAAATGACGTGACCGAAGAAGAACTACTCACAAAAGTACGCGAACTGAATAATGACGACGACGTAGACGGATTTATCGTACAGCTCCCGTTGCCGAAACATATCTCCGAACAGAAAGTCATCGAGACGATCGACTATCGTAAAGATGTAGACGGATTCCACCCTATCAATGTGGGACGTATGTCTATCGGACTTCCTTGCTACGTATCTGCCACTCCTAACGGTATTCTCGAACTGCTGAAACGTTATCAGATAGAAACTTCCGGAAAGAAATGTGTAGTACTCGGTCGCAGTAACATAGTTGGCAAACCAATGGCCTCTCTGATGATGCAGAAAGCGTATCCGGGTGACGCAACCGTTACTGTATGCCACAGCCGTAGCAAAGATCTGATAAAGGAATGTCAGGAAGCAGATATTATTATCACCGCTTTGGGACAACCTAATTTTGTGAAAGAAGAAATGGTAAAAGAAGGCGCAGTAGTTATCGACGTAGGTACTACCCGCGTTCCGGATGCCAGCAAAAAATCCGGTTTCAAGCTGACAGGGGATGTTAAGTTTGACGAAGTAGCACCCAAATGCTCTTTCATCACTCCTGTACCGGGTGGTGTGGGACCGATGACAATTGTATCGCTAATGAAAAATACACTTTTAGCCGGCAAAAAAGCTATTTATAAGTAATACATGGAAGGACAGTGAAGTAACTTTCACTGTCCTTCTCTCCCTTAAATCTGACTACTATGAAAAGAACTACAATCTCCCTCTCCCCTTCTGTTTACTATCCGTTCAGGTAAAATTATTCTCGAAAAGACACAATAACCCCTCTTGAATCCATGAAAAAACTATTAGTATCCCTTCTTTTGGTTACACAATTCTCCTGCATCGGCAAAGCACAAGAGAATACCATTGCCATACAAATACCGACAACAGACAGTCTGAAAACAGATACTCTTTCGCTTCTTTTCGTAGGAGACCTCATGCAACATCAAGGACAAATAAATGCTGCACGCACCACAGAAGGAGGATACGATTATTCGTCCTATTTTGAATATGTCAAAGAAGAAATAAGCAGAGCCGACTTTGCGATAGCTAACCTGGAAGTAACCCTCGGAGGAAAGCCATACAAAGGCTACCCTGCTTTCAGCGCTCCCGATGAATATCTGACGGCCATCCATAACGCCGGTTTCAATGTACTGATAACCGCTAACAACCACAGTCTCGACCGTGGCAGAAAAGGTCTGGAACGAACCATACAGCTTATAGATTCCTTGAATATTCCACATGCCGGAACATACATCAACTCTGAAGAACGTGAAAACAAATATCCCCTTTTATTAGAGAAAAACGGATTCCGTATTGCCATGCTCAACTATACGTACGGCACCAATGGAATCGTTGTCACTCCCCCCAATATTGTCAATTATATTGATACAATAATCATAGCTAAAGATATCGAAGCAAGCAAAGCACTGAATCCCGACGCAATTATTGCCTGTATGCATTGGGGAATCGAATACCAGTCACTCCCTAGCAAAAAACAGAAGTTTTTAGCTGACTGGCTGCTTCAAAAAGGAGTGGATCATGTTATTGGTTCTCATCCCCATGTCGTACAACCTATTGAAGTTCGTGAAGACAGTCTTACAAAAGAGAAACATCTTGTAGTTTACTCATTGGGAAATTATATTTCCAACATGTCTGCCCGTCGCACAGATGGCGGCTTGATGGTCAGAATGGAATTAGTAAAAGATAGTACCATCCGACTCAATCATTGTGAATATAGTTTAGTATGGACAGCCCGTCCG
The DNA here is from genome assembly GCF_900106755.1 of Bacteroides faecis MAJ27. GTDB lineage: Bacteria > Bacteroidota > Bacteroidia > Bacteroidales > Bacteroidaceae > Bacteroides > Bacteroides faecis. Next base: position 531 of record NZ_FNNN01000015.1, on the reverse strand, counting down.
ATTCAATCGGGAAAAAAAAATCATCAATTACTACCCATCAATCTCCCCTCTGACTCCATTCCCGTTAATGCTCGTAACTCTCTGAGAATCTTCACAAATGATGCGCGAACCCACTTCAACAAGCATAATCAGGGAATAAAAGAATATCTTTTTTATAAAAAAAAGTAGCAGAATCTTTTGGAGATTTAAAGATAATATCTATCTTTGCACCGCGTTAGAGAAACGCAGACATGGTGGATGTAGTTCAGTTGGTTAGAGCGTCAGATTGTGGTTCTGAATGTCGCCGGTTCGAGTCCGGTCTTCCACCCCCCCCCTTATAAGTTAAGTACTTATGAGGGGTTTCTTTTTGTTGGTAGTGGTTATTTGGAGACTGAAATCATGCTAAATATTGCTTAATCTTCCTTGTTGTTGACCTATTGTTGACCCCCAATTAATAGGATCAATGAATAAATCTGAGGGATGAAATTACAAATTCTTATCTTTGCCTTCAAATTTATAGAAAATGGAGTTAAATGTTTATCGTCTTCTTCT
>NZ_FNNN01000011.1 GCF_900106755.1 Bacteroides faecis MAJ27 | reverse complement strand
CAGTTTAGAGGAGTCAGAGATAAGGCATTTTTTTTATACAGACTTACTAAGTTATATGCATAAAATGAAAATCCCTCAGGTTTTTACATTGATCCGAGAGAATGGGTCAGTCCGAAAACCCTGTTTGAGCTCCATACTATACCGGAATGAATAAATCTCATAAATCGATAGTAACTCAAATTCCCCTCCTTCCCGAAGGAGGAGATTTAAGATACTAACGACTTTTTAGTCGGCCCCAATAAAGATACTGCCTACTTTTAATTTGGCTTATTTCCGTACAAAAAAATAATCTGAAAACAACCGGGGTTTCGAACTGACCCGGAATCACCAGCCGGCCTTATAAGAATCACCTGCTTGATTTAATAATCAATGTTCCGTTTATTAATCTCTTCTGTACGTTAGATTAATGCCTTTTAATAGTAATAAAGACAGGTTTCATGTACATGGTCCCATCGGCTTACATACGTGAACCGACGGGATCATGTACGTAGTCCGAATGCTTCACGTACGTGAGACGAAAGCATATATCTGACAGAATTGATTAATCGGGCTTTGTCAGTGCATTAAATATACTGGCTTTAGCTGTAATACCTGCTATCTTAATATGTTTCGACGGGCGTCGGAGGATTACTTTAAAGGGCTCATGGGAAAAATCTCTTGCTAATCGCAAAAGAAGAGGGTGATTAGTGGGGATTATGGAGAATAAAACGATGCAAAAAGCAATTATTAAGTCGGGAATGGTGTTTTTTGTGTTGGGGAAACAAATGAGTCTGTTCTCTGCTTATGTGCTGATAATCAATATGGTAAAAGATTAATGGCCATAATGCAGCGTGATAAATGAATTTGTATAAATCCTATTATCACCTTATTATCACCACTTATTGTCACTTCAATCTTATTGATTTATAGTTGATTGACCGTAGAAAGTGATAAGTGACAATAGAATAGTGTGTTTGAAACGATAAGAGAGAAAAATGGAGATCAAACAAAAATACCGCTGTCCGGAGTATTAAACTTGGGCAGCGGTATTTGTTATAAAGTGATTCTTATGTTAGAACTTGAAGAAGTTCTTAGCATTGTTATAACTGATATCTTCAATCATCTGATTTACGCGGTCCATCTCAGATACCGGAATTTCTCCGTTCTCTACATCACGTCCTACCAAATTACACAAGGTACGGCGGAAGTATTCGTGACGTGGGTAAGAAAGGAATGAGCGGGAATCGGTTAGCATACCTACGAAACGGCTCAAAAGCCCTAGTACGGATAAAGCGTTCATTTGTTTTTCCATACCGTCCTTTTGATCGAGGAACCACCATCCGGAACCGAACTGAATCTTGCCGGCTATCGAACCATCCTGGAAGTTGCCCAGCATAGTGGCAATCACTTCGTTGGCGCAAGGATTCAGGTTGTAGAGGATTGTCTTAGTCAACTTACCGTTAACGTTCAGACGGTCGAGGAATTTAGACATCGCTTTGGCTGTTGTAAATTCGCCGATAGAGTCGAAGCCTGTATCAGGGCCCAGCAATTTGAACATCTTCGTATTGTTATTGCGGATAGCACCGTAGTGGAATTGCTGAGTCCAGCCTTTTTCCCAGTCCATTTCTCCGAAGATCACCAGCATCGCAGACTTGAATTTCAGAATTTCTTCTTTGGTCAATTCAGTTCCGCCATATACCTTATTAAATATGGCTTTGATTTCTGCATCGGTATAATCTTCTGCATAGAACTCTTCAATACCGTGGTCGGACAAACGGCAACCTTGTTCGGCAAAGAAGTCGTGACGCTTGCGAAGGGCGGCAATCATATCATCAAAATTGGAGATTGTCACACCACTCACTGCTGATAGCTTTTCTACATAAGCACGGAAGTCGGCAGGAACTTCTACCGCCATTGCCTTGTCAGGACGCCAGGTTGGCAACATCTTGATTTCAAAACCGCTTTCGCGTGTCTGTATATGATATTCCAGAGAATCAATCGGGTCGTCAGTAGTACATACTACCTCTACGTGATAGCGACGCATCATTCCGCGGGCCGAATATTCCGGTTGGGCCAGCTTCTCGTTGCATTCGTCATAAATCTCGCGTGCAGTTTTCGGGCTTAAAATCTTGTCGATGCCGAAAGCTGTCTTCAATTCCAGATGTGTCCAATGATACAATGGGTTGCGGAAAGTATAAGGAACTGTTTCAGCCCATTTTTCGAACTTTTCCCAATCTGTGGTATCTTTTCCTGTACAGTAGCGTTCGTCTACGCCATTGGTACGCATCGCACGCCATTTGTAATGGTCGCCGCCCAGCCAGATTTCAGTCAGTGACTTAAACTTGTAGTCGTCAGCTACCATTTGAGGAATTAAATGACAGTGGTAGTCAATAATCGGCATTTTAGCCGCATGCTCGTGATACAACTTCTGCGCAGTTTCTGTCTGCAGCAAGAAGTTTTCATCCATGAAGTTCTTCATTGTTACTGTGTTTTTAGTATATAAAATTATTACTTTCTGCATTTATACCTATATAGTATTGATTTTAAAGCTAATAGGTGTAAATCTTTGTTTTAGTTTTATTAACCGTTATCGAACACAAAAGTAGAAAATTTACTTGGAGTAACAAAATAATTCGTATATTTGCAGCGATTATTTATAATATTTAAGTTTTAGCACTATGGAGGACCAGAACTATACCATCAAAGACATTGCCCGTATGGCGGGTGTTTCCGCCGGCACGGTTGACAGAGTGCTGCACAATCGCGGTGACGTATCTCCCCAAAGCAAAGCTAAAGTACAAAAGGTATTGGACGAAATCCATTACCAGCCTAATGTATTTGCTATCGGACTGGCTGCCAAGAAGAAATATTCCTTTATCTGCCTGATACCTTATTATATAGAACATGACTACTGGCATTCGGTAGTGAGTGGCATCGAGCGGGCACGTCAGGAGTTGCGTCCTTTTAATGTGAGCGTGGATTATCTTTGTTACCGTCAAGGTGATAAGGAGAGTTATCAGGAAGTGTGCCGCAGGGTTGAAGAAAGCAATGTCGATGCCGTACTGATCGCTCCTAATTTCAGAACTGAAACACTGGCTTTGACGGACTATCTGCAAACTAAGAAAATAGCTTATGCCTTTGTTGACTTTAATATGGAGGAAGCGAATGTGCTGACCTATATCGGGCAAGATTCCTACAAAAGCGGATACATTGCCGCGAAGATATTGATGCGCAACTACCAGGCCGGAGAAGGACAGGAGCTGGTTTTGTTCTTGAGTAATAATAAGAATAGTCCGGCAGAAATACAGATGCAACGGCGTTTGGCAGGATTTATGAGCTATATCACCGAAGAGTATGAAAAGCTGGTGATCCATGAAGTTGTGCTGAACAAGTCCAATCAGGAAAACAACCGGAAGACATTGGATGAATTTTTCCGGCTGCATCCGAAAGCTACGCTTGGGGTGGTATTCAATTCCAGAGTGTACCAGTTAGGCGAATATCTCCGCACTTCGGGACGAAGCATGAAGGGGCTGATAGGGTATGACCTTTTGAAAGCGAATGTGGAACTGCTGAAATCCGGTGATGTGCATTATCTGATCGGGCAACGTCCGGGACTGCAAGGATATTGTGGAGTGAAAGCTCTGTGCGATCACGTCGTTTTTAAGAAGTCTGTCGATCCGGTGAAATACATGCCTATCGACATTATGATCAAAGAAAATATTGATTTCTATTTCGAATTTGTATAATATCAACTTTATAAATTACAACTAACATGAAAGCATTAAACAAAGAAACAGCTCCTAAAGTACAGCGTCCGGAGCGTATTATCCAATTTGGTGAAGGTAACTTTTTACGCGCATTCGTAGATTGGATTATTTATAACATGAACGAGAAGACTGACTTCAACAGCAGTGTGGTAGTGGTTCAACCCATTGATAAAGGAATGGTCGATATGCTGAACGCACAGGATGATCTGTATCATGTCAACCTTCAAGGACTGGATAAAGGAGAAGTGGTTAACAGCCTGACAATGATTGATGTAATCAGTCGTGCATTGAACCCTTATACGCAGAATGACGAATTCATGAAGCTGGCTGAGCAACCGGAAATGCGCTTTGTTATTTCGAATACTACAGAAGCCGGAATTGCTTTTGATCCGTCTTGTAAACTTGATGATGCTCCTGCTTCATCTTATCCCGGCAAACTGACTCAGCTGTTGTATCACCGTTTCAAAACGTTTAATGGCGACAAGACCAAGGGATTGATAATCTTCCCTTGCGAACTTATTTTCCTGAATGGTCACAAGCTGAAGGAAACGATCTATCAGTATATCGACCTGTGGAATCTTGGCAATGAATTCAAAACTTGGTTTGAAGAAGCTTGCGGAGTATATGCAACGCTGGTAGACCGTATCGTTCCGGGATTCCCCCGCAAGGATATCGATGCTATCAAAGAAAAGATACAGTATGACGATAACCTTGTTGTACAGGCTGAAATCTTCCATTTGTGGGTAATTGAAGCTCCGCAGGAAGTGGCTAAAGAATTCCCGGCTGATAAGGCAGGACTGAATGTATTGTTCGTACCGTCGGAAGCTCCTTATCACGAACGCAAAGTAACATTGCTCAATGGCCCTCATACTGTTCTTTCTCCGGTAGCGTACTTGTCGGGTGTGAATATTGTACGTGATGCTTGTCAGCATGAAGTAATCGGCAAGTACATCCACAAAGTGATGTTTGATGAACTGATGGAAACATTGAATCTTCCGAAAGATGAAGTGAAGAAGTTTGCAGAGGATGTATTGGAACGTTTTAACAATCCATTCGTCGATCATGCGGTAACAAGCATTATGCTGAACTCATTCCCGAAATATGAGACTCGTGATCTTCCGGGATTGAAGACTTATCTGGAACGCAAAGGCGAACTTCCGAAAGGATTGGTACTTGGATTGGCTGCTATTATCACTTATTATAAAGGTGGTGTGCGTGCGGATGGTGCTGAAATTGTGCCGAATGATGCTCCTGAAATCATGAACCTGTTGAAGGAACTCTGGGCTACCGGTTGCACGAAGAAGGTTGCGGAAGGTGTGCTGGCTGCAGAGTTTATCTGGGGTGAAGATCTGAATCAGGTTCCGGGACTGACAGAAGCTGTGAAGGCTGATCTGGACTCTATTCAGGAAAAAGGTATGCTTGAAACAGTAAAGGGGATTCTTTAATTAGTCATATCATATAATAATAGCGTCACTGTTGCTTGAACGGTGACGCTATTTTATTTTATCGGGGTGAGATAGCTTAATTATTCGGCTTCAGCAGTGTGAAGAATAAATGTAGTGGCTCCGATGGTTACGATTGCTCCGTCTTCCATACGGACACGGTCTTTATCTCCCAGAATTTCGTTCATAAGAAAGGTACCTGTAAGGCTGGGGGCATCCCGTAAGGTGTAGACAAGCTTTCCTTGCTTGTTGCGCTTTACATTGATGATGCAGTGTCTTCTGTCCATACTCATATCGCCGCTTTCAATCGGTGTATTGATAACGGTGCCTACGCAACGGCGGCCTATTACATTGTCGCCTTCTTGCAGCGGAAGCACTTGCTTGAAACCAAACACGTTTTCAATCACCGTAATATATCCGAATTCTTCTTTATGAGCTTCAGCTTCTTCTTCCAGATTCTCTTCCTTTCTCAGGGCTTTTACTTTACTCTTTCCCAGGCGGATGCTGAATTGTTTGCCGCAATGTTCGCATTCGAATACAAGCGATTGGCCTTCGCTGTATTTAGTTTCATCAAAAAAAAGGTAATTCTCACATTTAGGACAAAGAACTCGTTTCATGCTTTAAAAGGGGATTTATTTTGCCAGTAACCAGGCATTCTTATAAGTTTCGTTTTTTCTAAGTTCCAGCAATTGTCTGGTAGCTTCTTCGCGATTTTCAAAGGAACGGATGCTGACACGTATCTTGCCGTCACTGTTTAAGGCTTTCGCTTCGGCAAATCCTTTTGCCTTTAATTGTTCTGCCATTGCTTCAGCATCTTTCAAACCAATTCCCCCTGCTACAATAATATGGAAGGGATGGCTGGCTTGCGGTTGAACCGAAGGTGTTGCCGGAGTTGCCACTGCCGGTGTAGCCGGTGCTGTTTCCTGTTTAGCAACCTTGATTTCTTTTACGGCGATAGGTTTTGAAGTTCTAGGTTTATCTACGCTAACTTTCTTCGTCTGAGAAGTTGCTGCATTTTGGGGATTATGCTTGGCCACTACGGAGACAGGGGTTACTGCGACCGATTGTTTTTCGATTTGCTCAAAAAGCTCACCGGGTAACAGTTGGGCATAATTGTTTTTTTCTACATACGTGTTCTCTACAGGAGTCGAGAAAGCAAAGAACATAACGATAACGGCAATCATTGCCGCAGCATTACGAAGAAGGGTACGGCTGATGCTGATCTCGTATGTTTTCTTTTCTTTCGTCAGATTGGCTGGTACTAATACTCTTTCTTTCCGTTGTAGTGTAGAGAGCTCCCGCATTTCAAAAGAATCCAGTCCATATAAAGAAGGAGTGGTTATCTTATGGTCATAAGGAGTGAATTCGTAATTCCCGTAAATGTTATAGTGAATTTCACCCACATTTTCCAGATGGGCTTTTCCTTCTTCGTGAAGAAGCCCGATCAATGCGTCCACTTCTTTTTCTACCATGCGGGTGGCATCGGCAAAGCTGGTATCATGCGCAGACATATAGGACTGTACCAACACACCGTCGTTCAGTTTTAATTGAGAATTGAAACCGATGATACGTGTGGGAGGTAAAAAAAGATTTTCTTCTTTTACATAGGTTGCAGGAGCGTAGTGAGCTACGAATCCGCCAAAATTAGGAACGATTACGCAATCGTTCTCTAACAACAGAGCCTCTATGTGTTGTGCTAATTCAATCATAGTGCAAAATTAAGAGATTAATTGAATATATCCCAGAAAACTTCGAAAAAATCACTACTTTTGCACTGTTTTACTTATTACTACTAGCGATGAACTATATACAGACAGAAATAGATGGGGTGTGGCTGATAGAACCCAACGTTTATTCTGATGAGCGGGGCTACTTTATGGAAGCCTTTAAGAAAGATGAGTTTGAGGCGGAAATCGGTCCGGTAAACTTTGTGCAGGATAATGAATCAAAATCGTCTTTTGGTGTGTTGAGAGGACTGCACTATCAGAAAGGAGAATACAGTCAGGCTAAGCTGGTCCGTGTTCTGAAAGGAGAGGTGCTGGATGTGGCAGTCGATTTGCGCCGGTCGTCACCGACTTTTGGAAAACATGTCAGCGCGTTGCTCAGTGAAGAAAATAAAAGGCAGTTTTTTATTCCCCGTGGTTTTGCTCATGGCTTTGTGGTGTTGAGCGAAGAAGCTGTGTTTATGTATAAGGTAGACAATAAATATGCTCCGCAAGCGGAAGCGTCTATATTATATAATGATGAAACGTTGGCTATCGACTGGATGCTTGGGGAATCGCAACTGCTTTTGTCGCCCAAGGATAAAGAGGGGATGGCTTTCAGAGATGCTGTATATTTTGAATAAACTCTAACAAACGATAGATATGAAAATAGCGATTGTCGGAACCGGTTATGTTGGTTTGGTTACCGGAACATGTTTTGCTGAAATTGGTGTAAACGTAACTTGTGTAGATACGAATAGCGAAAAAATAGAATCTTTGCAGAAGGGAGTGATTCCAATCTATGAGAATGGACTGGAAGAAATGGTGCTTCGCAATGTAAAGGCAAAAAGACTGAAATTTACGACTTCACTGGAGAGTTGTCTCAATGATGTGGAAGTCATATTCAGTGCTGTCGGTACACCTCCGGACGAAGATGGTAGTGCTGATTTGAGCTATGTACTGGAAGTTGCCCGTACAATCGGTCGTCATATGAATCAGTATAAGTTGGTGGTGACGAAAAGCACGGTTCCTGTGGGTACTGCGCGCAGAGTTCGTGCTGCCATCCAGGAAGAACTGGATAAAAGAGGGGTTACCATTGAATTTGATGTGGCTTCCAATCCTGAATTTCTGAAAGAAGGAAATGCCATCAGTGACTTTATGAGTCCGGACCGTGTGGTAGTGGGAGTAGAGTCTGCCCGTGCGGAGAAGTTGATGTCGAAACTGTATAAGCCGTTTTTATTGAACAACTTCCGTGTTATTTTCATGGATATTCCATCAGCTGAGATGACGAAATATGCAGCTAACTCAATGTTGGCTACCCGTATCAGTTTTATGAATGACATCGCAAACTTGTGTGAATTGGTAGGTGCCGATGTGAATATGGTGCGTAGCGGTATTGGTTCTGATACCCGTATCGGACGTAAGTTTTTGTATCCGGGTATCGGATATGGCGGTTCCTGCTTCCCTAAAGACGTGAAGGCGCTGATAAAGACTGCCGAGCAAAATGGATATACGATGCGTGTACTTCGTGCAGTGGAAGAAGTAAATGAGGCGCAGAAAAGCGTGTTGTTTGATAAGTTGATGAAGCAGTTTAATGGTGAACTGAAAGGTAAGACCATTGCTTTGTGGGGATTGGCATTTAAGCCGGAAACGGATGATATGCGTGAGGCCCCGGGATTGGTCTTAATTGATAAACTTCTGAAGGCAGGCTGTCAGGTACGTGCATACGATCCTGCTGCAATGGATGAATGTAAACGCCGTATCGGTGATGTTATATATTACGCCCGTGATATGTATGATGCAGTGCTTGATGCCGATGTTTTGATGCTAATCACCGAATGGAAGGAATTTCGTCTGCCTTCTTGGGCTGTGGTCAAAAAGACTATGAATCAGCAGATTGTGTTGGACGGACGCAATATCTATGATAAAAAAGAAATGGAAGAGCTCGGATTTATTTATTCATGTATTGGTAAATAAGATAATTAGAGTATCTTTATACACAAAATTTAGACGAATGACAAAATTTGTAGCGATATCGTTAGTAGCGATCTTGCTCGCAGCATGCAATAGTAGTAAGAACCCGCACTCTTCCTCCAGGCAAGAGGAGGATTTGAGTGCGAAAGAACTGCTGCAAGGAATCTGGCTGGATGATGAGACTGAGAGCCCGTTGATGCGTATAGAAGGGGACACTATCTATTATGCAGATGCACAGAGCGCTCCTATTACATTTAAAATCATACGGGATACTCTTTATACTTATGGCAATGATACTACTTATTATAAGATTGATAAGCAGGGGGAACATATTTTCTGGTTTCACTCGATTACAGATAATATGATCAGATTGCATAAGTCGGAAGATCCTAATGATTCGCTGGCATTTGTCGGTCAGGAAATGATTATCCCTACATATACGGAGGTGACGAAACGTGATAGTGTTGTAAACTATAATGGCAACCGTTATCGTGCTTATGTGTATATCAATCCTTCTAAAATGAGGGTTGTCAAAACTATATATACCGAAGATGGCATTAGCATGGATAATGTGTACTACGATAATGTGATGCACATTTGCGTATATGAAGGCAAGAAAAGCTTGTTTGCCAGTGATATAACCAAACAGATGTTTGAAAATGTAGTTCCTGCAGATTTTCTGATACAGGCAATTTTGTCAGATACTAAGTTTGTAAAGGTAGACCGGAATGGTTTCCTTTATCAGGCTGTTTTATCCATTCCGGAAAGTTCTATTTACAGTATAGCAAATTTAACCGTCAGTTTTAGTGGTGAACTGGCTATTACACCGACTAAATAAAACGAGTGTTTTTTAGCTTCTTACGGGAGAAGAGGGACGGTTATTGTTTTTTCTTCCATTGTTGTTATTCCTTTTTCCTCCGAAGTTTCTTCTTTTAGAGTTATCACCTCTCTTATTATTGTAGGAACGGGGTTTATATTCCGGAGCTTCTCCTAATTCGGCAGGAACGGGAATTTTATATATTTCTTTTTCAAGGAAGTTCTCGATGGATTTGAAGTTACTTTGTTCTTTCTCACTGACAAAAGTAAGGGCTACTCCGTCATTATTGGCACGTGCCGTACGTCCGATGCGGTGTACATAGTCTTCGCTGTCATGCGGTACATCAAAATTGATAACCAGACGGATGTCGTCGATGTCGATACCACGGGCAACAATATCCGTAGCTACCAGAATATTGATTCTTCCTGCCTTGAATTCGTGCATGACAACCTCGCGTTGCGCTTGTTCAAGATCGGAATGCATTTCTCCTACATTCAGCTTCATCATTTTCAAGGCCTTTGTTACTTCTTTGACTTTGATTTTGGAGGAAGCGAAGATAATAACACGTTCGGGCACTTCGTCAGTGAAGAGACTGCGTATGATACCCAATTTCTGGTTCTCGTAACATACGTAGGCTGCCTGAATGATTTTGTCTGCCGGCCTTGAAACGGCAAGTTTGATTTCTGCCGGATTGTTCAGGATGGTTTTTGCCAGTTGCTGTATTTTGGCAGGCATAGTTGCCGAGAACATGATTGTCTGTCGTTCTTTCGGCAAGTATTTTACGATTTGCATGATATCTTCATAAAATCCCATATCAAGCATACGGTCTGCTTCGTCCAATATAAAATAAGAAACCTTGGAGAGGTCTACATATCCAAGGCTTAAATGGGCTATCAGTCGTCCGGGAGTAGCAATTACTACATCTGCGCCAAGTGTAAGTCCTTTTTTCTGTTGTTCGAAAAGAATGCCGTCATTTCCGCCGTATACGGCAACGCTCGATGCGGGCATAAAGTAGGAGAAGCCTTCCATCTGCTGGTCAATTTGCTGCGCCAATTCACGGGTAGGAGACATGATGACACAGTTGATAGCATCTTCAGGATGTCCTCCTTCAGATAATTTATTCAATATAGGCAACAGGAATGCCGCTGTTTTACCAGTGCCTGTCTGTGCAACTGCTATCAAATCTTTACCCTCTAGTATGATTGGAATTGCTTGCTCCTGTATAGGCGTGCACTCGTCAAATCGCATGGCGTCAAGTGCATCAAGCACATTTGCATTTAGTTCTAGTTCGGAAAACTTCATCACTTCTTTTTATTTGTCGACAAAGATAAAATAATTTTTGGTCTCAATTACATATTCAAATAAGAATCTTTGAATCCCAGGAAATAGAGCACTCCGTCAAGGCCGATCGTATTGATGGATTGTTTGGCATTTGCCACTACTTTGGGCTTGGCATGGAATGCAATTCCCAGTCCGGCGATTCCCAGCATAGGGAGGTCATTGGCACCATCTCCAACGGCTATCGTCTGGGCTATATCTACTTTTTCTACCTGAGCAATCAGACGGAGGAGTTCGGCTTTCCGTTTGCCATCCACTACATCTCCCAAATAACGTCCGGTTAATTTGCCGTCTATTATTTCCAGTTCGTTTGCATATACGTAGTCTATGCCGTATTTCTTTTGCAGGTACTGACCGAAATAAGTAAAACCTCCGGAGAGGATAGCAATTTTGTATCCATACTTTTTCAGTACATACATCAGGCGGTCTACGCCTTCCGTAATAGGAAGGCTTTCAGCTATTTCCTGCATGACAGATTCGTCCAGTCCCTTTAATAGGGCGACACGACGGGTGAAACTTTCGGTAAAATCTATTTCTCCACGCATAGCGCTTTCTGTGATTGCTTTTACTTCATCACCTACGCCTGCCCGGATAGCCAGCTCGTCAATTACTTCTGTTTCAATCAGAGTGGAGTCCATATCGAAGCAGATCAGACGGCGCATACGCCGGTACATATTATCCTGTTGGAAAGAAAAGTCCATTTCCTGTTCGCTTGCCAGTTGCATGAGCCGTTCCTGCATAGCGATACGGTCTTTGGGAGTACCGCGTACGGAGAACTCGATGCAAGCACGGGTCCGGGTATCTGTTTTATCTTCATCCAAAGGGATACGGCCCGTCAGACGCTTGATAGCATCAATGTTCAAGCCTTGTTCTGCTAATACGCGGGTGGCAGCAGAAATCTGGCGGGCAGAAAGTTTACGACCCAATACCGTCAGGATATAGCGGTTTTTTCCCTGCATTCCTACCCAGTTCTCATACTGATCGGTACCTATTGGTTCGAAACGAATGGTAACTCCCAATGAAGATGCCTTAAACAGCAACTCTTTCATAATGAACCCGGAATGTCTTTCTTCGCTTCTGAAGAGAATACCTAATGATAATGTATTATGAATGTCTGCCTGCCCGATATCGAGGATAGTAGCGTCGTACTTGGCAAGTATTTCAGTCACGGAAGCGGTAAGTCCCGGACGATCTTCGCCGGTGACTCGAATCAGAATCAATTCAGTATTTGATGGTTGCATAAGAAAATAGACTTTAACGCTGCAAAAGTAGGGAAAAAAGTTCGTTTTTATGCTAAATAACATAAAAAGTTACACCCAAAAAGTAAGAAAATTGCTTGTTTTTTTGGAAGTTAGTTTAATAATTACTTACCTTTGCACCCGGTTTCAAAATTAAAGGCACTGATAATCAGCGGATTCCTCTTCGCCTGATGCCTGAAAAGACAACGTTTCGGGAAGAAACCACTGTTTAAAGGACAGTCCCGGATAGTATTAACTAAAACCGAATTACATGAATTCTTATGTAAAATGGATTTTTGTTGTATTACTGATTTGTTCCTTGACCGCTTTCGTTGAGAAAGACAAACCTACCGGAGGTTTGAGTGAGGGTGACGTAGCCCCTGATTTTAAAATCGAATCTGCGTCGAATGAGCAACCGGCTTTTAAGTTGGGTAATTTGAAAGGTAAATATGTGTTGCTTAGTTTTTGGGCAAGTTATGACGCGCAATCCCGGACGCAAAACGTAAGTTTGAGCAATGTGCTTCGTTCTTCCCGTAATGTGGAAATGGTTTCAGTTTCGTTTGACGAATACCAGTCAATCTTTAAAGAAACCATTCGTAAGGACCAAATAGTTACGCCCACTTGTTTCGTGGAAACAGAAGGCGAGGACTCCGGATTATTTAAAAAGTACCGTTTGAATCGGGGGTTCACAAACTATTTATTGGATGGAAATGGTGTGATTATAGCCAAAAACATCTCTGCTGCAGATCTTTCTGCTTATGTAAGTGAGATTGGTTGACAGTCTCGAAAAAAGTAAGGAGAAAGAGGGATTTTCCGGATCACCGTTTGGTGACTAAAATGGAGAATAGACAAAAGAGGAAATGGATACAACAAAAAAGTTCCGCTTGCACTTGCCTTTGGCAAGGATAGGCGGAACTTCTATTTTATATCTATTGTGTAATCTCTGAATGCTATTTCTTTATTTAGGTGCTTTCTGGTACAGATAGAATGCGATGCCCGCATAGAGAATATTCGGAATCCAGACTGCGATTGCAGGAGGTACATTACCGTTGATGGCAAAGGTTGAAGTGATCGTCTGGAAAAGGATATAGGAGAAACTTAGTCCTAAACCGATGCCCAGATGAAGCCCCATGCCGCCCTTGGTTTTTCGCGACGAAAGGGAAACACCGATGATTGTCAGAATGAACGATGCGAATGACATTGCAATTCGTTTGTGATATTCTATCTCAAACTCTTTGATATTGGCAAATCCCCGCCGTTTCTGTTTTTCAATGTATTCGCTCAATTCCGGACTGGTCAGCATTTCCTGCTGGTTCTTCATAATCAGGAAGTCTGACGGGTCCATATTTATAATAGAATCAATTCGGTCTCCTTTAGTGATTTTCTCTTTTAGTCCGTCCAGTTCGCGTACCATATAGTCATGAATAGTCCATTTATTGACCGTTGTTGTATCGTAAGTGATTCGACGCGCCGTTAAATGGGAAACAAGTTTTTTGTCAACAAACTTATCCAATGAAAAACGATTGCCGGTTTTCATCCCGTCATTGTAATTATCTATATAGGCTATGACGCCACTGTCCACTTCCAGCTGTACATTTCGGACTGAGTTTACTTTCTTCGGCTTGATGTATTTATCCTCAAAATTCAGGCGGGTAACACTGCCTTTGGGAATGACGAACGAGCTCATCATGAACGTCGCTACAGCAATGATGGCGGCAGAGATCATATAAGGGCGCATCATTCTTTTAAAACTCATACCGGTGGAGAACATGGCTATAATTTCAGAGTTCTCTGCCAGCTTGGAGGTGAAAAAGATTACGGCGATGAATACGAACAGCGGACTGAACAGATTGGAGAAGTAGGGGATGAAGTTCATGTAGTATTCAAAGATGATCTTGTCCCAAGGAGCTTCATGCTCCATTAGCTTGTCCATCTTCTCGTTGAAGTCGAATACCACCGCAATTGAAATAATCAATGCGATGGCAAATACGTATGTCCCCAAGAACTTCTTGATGATATACCAATCCAGCCGTTTTATAAATCGATTGCTTTTCATTCTTTATAATCTTGTTGACACTCTTTTCACCATCATCGGCTTCCAGGTAGAGAAATCTCCGGCAATGATATGCTTCCGGGCTTCTCCTACCAGCCACAGGTAAAATGCCAGATTGTGTATGGAAGCAATTTGCATTGCCAGCAGCTCTTGTGCATGGAAAAGGTGACGTAAATATGCTTTGCTATATAGTGTGTCTACAGCGGAAGCTCCGTCTGCTTCGATAGGAGAGAAGTCTGTTTCCCATTTTTTGTTTCGCATGTTAATAATGCCGTCTTTGGTAAACAACATGCCATTTCGTCCGTTTCGGGTAGGCATCACACAATCGAACATATCCACTCCGCGCTCAATACCTTCAAGGATATTGACAGGAGTACCGACTCCCATCAGATACCGGGGCTTGTCTTTAGGAAGAATTTCGTTGACAACCTCTATCATTTCGTACATTTTATCTACCGGTTCGCCTACGGCTAAGCCACCGATTGCATTTCCATCCGCTCCTTTGGAGGCGACAAACTCTGCGGATTGTTTACGCAGATCTTGATAAACACATCCTTGCACGATAGGGAAGAGAGACTGGTGATAGCCATATTTCGGTTCGGTTTCGTTGAAACGCTGTATACAACGATCGAGCCATCTGTGTGTCAGTCCTAATGACTTTTTGGCATAGGCATAGTCCGAATCTCCCGGAGGACATTCGTCAAAAGCCATCATGATATCAGCACCAATCGTACGTTCTATATCCATCACCTTTTCCGGAGTAAAGATGTGCTTGCTTCCGTCAATGTGTGAACGAAATTCAGCTCCTTCTTCCCGAAGTTTTCGTATTCCTGCCAATGAGAATACCTGAAATCCTCCACTGTCGGTCAACATCGGACGATCGAAGCCATTGAAGCGATGCAGGCCACCTGCTTTTTCAATTACGTCCAATCCCGGACGCAAGTATAAATGATAGGTGTTGCCCAGAATGATCTGTGCCTGAATATCTTCTTTCAGTTCTGTGAGATGAACTCCTTTCACAGTGCCCAATGTTCCCACAGGCATGAAAATAGGTGTTTGTATCTGCCCGTGGTCCGTTGTTATCAGACCGGCACGGGCATTACTTTTAGTGTCTGTATATTGTAACTCAAATGTCATTCCTGGCTGGGTTTCTTTACAGATAAATCAATGGCATCCGCAACTTTTTCGTCTGTCAGTGCGATTGCGAATACTTCTTTTATGTCATTAACATAGTGGAATTGCAATCCTTTTAAATAAATGTCTTGAATCTCATCTATGTTCTTTTTATTTTCGGCACTCATGATGATTTCCTTGATTCCGGCACGTTTAGCGGCAAGAATCTTCTCTTTAATACCACCAACAGGGAGTACTTTGCCACGGAGAGTAATTTCTCCAGTCATGGCGAGATTAGCTTTCACTTTTCGCTGGGTCAAGGCAGAAGCTAAAGAAGTAGCCATCGTAATACCTGCTGACGGTCCGTCTTTGGGGATAGCACCTTCGGGCACATGGATATGTATATTCCAGTTGTCGAAGATATCTTCGTTTAAATTGAGGATAGAAGCATGTGCCTTAATGTATTCAAGTGCCAGCATGGCTGATTCCTTCATCACATCTCCCAAATTACCTGTTAATGTAAGTCGGGCACCTTTACCCCGGCTCAGACTCGTTTCTACAAAGAGTATTTCACCGCCAACAGCAGTCCATGCCAATCCGGTTACTACACCTGCGTACTCATTCCCCTGATATTTGTCGCGGGTATATTCCGGTGCTCCCAGAAATTCATACAAATCAGCCGGTTTAATTTCTGTTTTTGCAAAATAACCGTCTGTTGCATATTGGCGGGCTGATTTACGAAGGATCTTGCCGATTTTCTTTTCCAGTTCACGAACACCGCTTTCACGGGTATATGATTCAATAATTGCTTCCAAGGTATCTTTCGGAATCTTGATATCGGTCTTTTTAAGGCCGTTTGCTTCCAGCTCTTTTGGTAACAGGTGCTTACGGGCAATTTCTACTTTTTCTTCCGTGATATATCCGCTGACTTCAATCAACTCCATACGGTCGAGCAATGGTCCGGGAATTGTATTCAGATTGTTGGCCGTTGCAATAAACAGTACTTTGGAAAGATCATAATCTACATCCAGAAAGTTATCGTGGAATGAAGTATTCTGTTCCGGGTCAAGCACTTCCAATAAAGCTGACGACGGATCGCCTTGACGGTCAGCACTGACCTTGTCAATCTCGTCTAATATGAACACAGGGTTAGAGGCTCCTGCTTTAATCAGGCTCTTGATGATTCGTCCGGGCATAGCACCGATATAAGTTTTGCGGTGACCGCGAATTTCTGCTTCATCGTGTACGCCACCCAAAGACATACGAACATATTTCCGTTTCAGTGCCGATGCGATAGATTTTCCGAGGGATGTTTTACCGACTCCCGGAGGGCCATACAAACAGATGATTGGTGACTTCATATCACCTTTCAGTTTTAAGACAGCAAGGTGTTCCAAAATACGTTCTTTTACTTTTTCCAGTCCATAGTGGTCTTTATTCAACGTCTTTTCTGCATTCTTCAAATTCAGATTGTCTGTTGTATAAACTCCCCATGGCAGATTAAGCATGGTTTGCAGATAGTTAAGCTGTACGCTGAAGTCCGGTGATTGCGGATGTGTACGTTCCAGTTTAGCCAATTCTTTCAGGAAAGTCTCTCTGACTTCTGCATTCCAGTGCATCTTGACAGCTTTTAGACGCATCTCCTCTATTTCCTGTTCCTGACCGCTGCCGCCCAGTTCGTCCTGAATCGTTTTAATCTGTTGCTGGAGGAAATATTCGCGCTGTTGCTGATCGATATCCTCACGGGCACGCATTTGGATAGATGCCTTAATTTCTGCCAACTGTACTTCACGATTCAAGATTTCCAATAGATGATAAGTACGTTCTCTGAGTGAGTTGATACTTAATAAATCCATTTTTTCGTCTTTCTTGAATGGCAGGTTGGCGCAAATAAAATTAATGAGGAACATCGGATTGCTGATGTTCTTTATGGCAAATGACGAGTCCTGATGCATTTCTGATGATTTGATATAGCGCATCGTCAAGTCCTTGCATGTTTCTACCAGGGCTTGAAACTCTTTGTCGTCTTTGTTTGGGATATCTTCTTCCAGAAGTTCTACCTCACCCTTCAGATAAGGATGTGTATCTACGATCTCTTTCAAGCGCAGACGTTTCATTCCCTGAAGGATGACTGTTGTCGTTTGATCAGGCATTTCCAATACCCGTACAATTCGTCCAACAGTTCCGATGTTGTGTAAATCTTCCAGTTTAGGGTCTTCTGTGTGTGCCGATCTTTGGCAAATCACTGCAATATCTTTGTGTTTCTTTTCAGCTTCGCGAACGAGCTTCAATGAGGCTTTTCTACCTACCGTGATAGGTAAGAATACTCCGGGAAACAACACCATATTACGAAGGGGGAGAACCGGAAGGATATCACCGGATTTTATATTCACATCAAACGCATGTTCGTCATTGCCATCATAGTCAGTAATTAGCGAGAAGCCGTTCTCACCAACTTCTTCCTCCAATAAGTATCTTTCTTTCATCTTTTCGTTTTAATTTAGTTTATGTCATACATAATATGCATAAATCGTTTGCAAAGTTAATTGATTCTCTCTAATAATAAAGCACAGTGTGGAATAAAAACACAAAAACAATGCCAAATTTTCGGGCAGTAATGGATTTATTCCATAATAATTATTTATTTTTGACGGTTTTCAGCAAAGATCAGTAAAAAATAGGTTTTAGATGGCTAATAAAATGGCGAATCCTTTCTTTCAGTTTAAGCAGTTTACAGTGTGGCATGACAAATGTGCCATGAAGGTCGGTACGGATGGGGTGCTTTTAGGTGCATGGGCTTCTGTTCAGGATGCACATCGAATTCTGGATGTCGGTACTGGAACAGGATTGGTTGCTTTGATGCTAGCGCAACGTAGTTTGCCGGATGCGAAAGTTATTGCGCTGGAAATAGATGAAGCCGCTGCCCGACAGGCTAAAGAAAATGTGACCCGCTCTCTTTGGAAGGATAGGATAGAGGTGGTGAAGCAAGATTTTTTGTCCTATCAATCTTTGGACAAGTTTGATGTTGTAGTTTCCAATCCTCCTTACTTTGTGGATTCTCTCAGTTGTCCGGATCAGCAACGAAATATGGCGAGGCATAATAATTCCTTAACCTATGAGAAGTTATTGGAAAGAGTAGCTGATTTGTTGGCGGAAGAAGGTCTTTTTACAGTTGTAATACCCACAGATGTAGCTGATAGAGTAAGAACGATAGCGTCTGCACATAGTTTGCATGCAGTTCGTTCGCTTAATGTGATAACTAAACCGGGAGGTGCTCCCAAACGAACGCTAATTACTTTTTCTTTTCATGATCAAGAGTGCGTTGTTGAAGAATTATTAACGGAAGTTGCTCGTCATCAATATAGTGAAGAGTATATAGCACTGACTCGGGAATACTATTTAAATATGAAATGAAATCTTCAAATAGGAAGTGCTATTCCATATTAATTAATAGTTTATTGACACACAAATATCTGCTTTTCCGAACTGTCATAAAATGCTTCTTCTTCAAAATTTCCAAACTTATGAATAATTTTAAAACCATTCCAATCTAAGTATGTATCTAATTCTTGAGGGAAGAATAGTCTCATATCCAGATTTTGAATTGAATCAAATTTACCATTAATAAAATAATGCCATTCTATTCGATTGATCTGAGTTTTTCTTTCATATCGCATTAGCTGCTTTATCAATATCTCCCTTCCGTCCTTAGTTGTATATGCAGCAACTTCTATTTGCTTTTTTTCATGTTCAACGATATATTGAATGTTGGGATTAAAGCAATCTAGTAGAAACCGGCCTCCTGTTTTGAGATGTTTTTTAACGGTATTAAATGCCTTAAACAGATCTTCATTTAGATATAAATGATGGATTGAGTTAAAGGGAATAAATATGAGATCATATTTATTCTGCAAATCCAAAGTTCTGATATCAGCTTCAATAAACTCAATCTTTAATCCTGCTTCGGAGGCTTTCGCTTTCGCTTGTTCAAGCATAGAAAAAGTGTAATCTACTCCACTAATATTATAACCGTCTTCTGCTATTGGAATAGTAAGTCTGCCTGTACCGCAGCAAAGCTCAAGTATACGGGCATCTTTATTTTGGGGCATCCACCGCTTGTAAAATTGCAAATCATCTATGTGAGTATTCATTCCATCATAAATATTCGCATCATAAATTAGATCCCCAACTTTATAATTGCTGTTCATTTTATCATTTTAATTACGTACCGGGTTGATTATTAATATTCTCTTAATCTTGCAAAGATAGTCATTCATTTGGATATACGCATTTATTTCGTACTCAATCATTTCGCCGTTTGTTACGTTTGGAAGGACTCGTCCGGAGTCATTCATGTTTTCGGGCTGGATATAGTAGCTGGTGGGGCTATATACTGGGATTCTCTATTATGATAGATTCTAATTTTCATATTAGATGTTTCATCTTGTTTTATATGTCTTCCAGTTTGGAAAACGATTGCTTTAAATGTTGTCATACTGTTTTGATGTTTTTTAAAGGTTTAGAATCGCATTAAACAGCTTGAATCGAGGTAATTTGATAGGAGATTGCTTTAATTTCCCCTGAACGGATGCAAATAGAGAAACATGTTCAAAGATAGTTCAAAGAAATACCCTCTTTATTTGCCTCAAAACGGGGTGTATTTACATCTATTTTGCATAAACAAAAAAGCCAATACAAACTGTATTGGCTTAATGCTACTTGACTTTTCTTAACTTGAATTTTTCGTCGGGGTAGCGGGATTCGAACCCACGACCCCCTGCTCCCAAAGCAGGTGCGCTAACCGGACTGCGCTACACCCCGAAAACTTTTAACCGAACTCCCTCTTTTCTTTGTAGTCGGGGTAGCGGGATTCGAACCCACGACCCCCTGCTCCCAAAGCAGGTGCGCTAACCGGACTGCGCTACACCCCGCTACTTTTAAAGGGTTGTTCTTTTCAAAAGCGGTGCAAAGATAGGGAGTATTTTTTAATTATCAATAGCTAAGTGAATGTTTTTTATGGGTTAATTTACAATCGACTGAAATTCATCAGTTTGCAAGTTAACTTTTTTTCTTGGCAGAAATAAGAAGCATCATTGGACGTCGAAGTTCATCTTTCATTTCCGGGATAGTATCCAGCATAATCTTGCTCGGTTCCGGTTCTATTAATTCACATATCTCAAATCCGGTCTGAAGAAGGCTATTGATATAAGTAGTCAAGGTCTTATGATACTTGACAACTTCTTCGCCTAAAAAAACGGCAGTACGTTTGCCTTCATTGAAATAGCCGTCTACAGGCCAGTGAGCACGCTTTCCTTCTGGATCGTAGTACCAATCCTGATTACCATAGGCTGTGAATATCGGATGTTCTACTGAAAAGACAAAAGAGCCCCCTTTAGTAAGGCAACTGCTCACTTTGCGGCATATATTAATAAAAGATTCCAAATAGTGGAATGTCAATGAACTAATTACAATATCATAAGTCTCCGGTTGAAAATCGAAATCCTCAATAGCCATACATTTATATTCAATGAATGAGGAAGAATTTCTTTTCTGCGCTTCTTCCAACATTTTTTCGGAAATATCGATTCCGGTCACGTTTTTTGCTCCATGCTCAATAGCATAGATGCAATGCCAACCGAATCCACAACCTAGATCCAGTATTCTTTTACCGGTGAAATCCGGTAACATTTTCTGTAATATATGCCATTCTCCGGCACCTTTCAATCCTTCTACAGAGCGGGACATTTGAGCATATTGACTGAAGAAACGATCATCGTCATATTTATTTTCTTTCATAACTTACATGAGGATTATATTAGATGGACAAATATATGCATTTGTGCGATTATTGGTATGAATTAACTGAAAATAAAATCAGATAGGATGAACTATCCTTTGCTATTTTCTGTTTTCAAAGTAGAAAACTAAAAATAAAAAAGCCATATGAAAACAAAAAAGCAAAAAGAAACGAATGAAAAAGAAATCCCTTTGTTAGAACAAAAAGGATATGAAAGAATGGTCAATGAGATCGTTCCGGTTCAACAAGTGGAAGCTTATCGAAAACCAACTCAGAAAGCGGTAAAAGAAGCTGTGAAGGAATTGAATCCTGATACAAATAGTTTGGGTAGCAGAGGATGATTGAATCCTTTGCTATTTTAATTAAATTAGCGGACCTAATAAATATTCGGGCTAATACCGGATTCAGATTAGGTTTATTTGTTTAGTGAAAAACGGTCATACTGAAAAAAAGAATATTTAAACAGACAGTAAAGGCTATAATTGCACCTGGTTATAAACTAAGAATCAATAAACGCCTGCATTTTCAAGTATCAAAGTACACATTTGTATCTATTGTGTAATTTGTAGATCAGATAGAGATGCTCTTTTCTGATTGTTAATCATTCAGATGATTGAAATACTGAATGACAATCATTATGCTACTTTTCATATGTCCTGTAATTCTGATGACTTAGATGAGAATAAGCCTTAGATTGCCTTTTTATCTCTTTTTTATCAAGAAAAAATAGCTTCCTCACCGAGGAAGCAAGCGTTGGTTTTAAACCAACGAGGTGTTCCTTTTAAACCAACAAGCACATTAGTCGTACAACATAGTGCATATATTAACCTGTTTTATACAATATCAGTCTGTGTTTTTGCATATTATTGCATTTGTTTATGCAGTTTGTTTTTTGGTTCATAGCTTTTAGCGCAACCTTTTTTCAATGTAATCTTAAAAATAGCACATCATGTTACCAATATCCATAACTCTTATTTGGGAAAAGTGAGGATAAAGCTGCTTCCTTTGCCTACTTCCGATTTTACATTGATACTTCCTTCATGTAGAGTCATTATTTGCTTACATAAACTTAATCCGATACCCGAACCGGATGTTTTGGTAGTAAAGAAAGGAACAAATATTTTATCCAGCACATCGGGCAGAATGCCTTCTCCATTGTCAGATATCGTTAATGCAGTGTTTCCGGCAGAGAGTTTTTTTACTTTTACCTGAATATTTTTATCAAGTTTCCGATTACATGCTTCGCGAGCGTTCTTCAGCAGATTGATAAGAACTTGT
Organism: Bacteroides faecis MAJ27; assembly: GCF_900106755.1. Classification (GTDB taxonomy): domain Bacteria; phylum Bacteroidota; class Bacteroidia; order Bacteroidales; family Bacteroidaceae; genus Bacteroides; species Bacteroides faecis. Next base: position 155,425 of record NZ_FNNN01000011.1, on the reverse strand, counting down.
TCTATTTGTGTCCGGTCTGCATTTAATTTCAATTCGGGTGAGGGAGCTTCAAACTGAAACTCTTCTTCCGGAAATAACTTTTTTAAGTCCGTGAATAATTCTGCAACAGAAATCTGTGTGCGGATAGGAGTAGGGATTCGTGTCAGGCGGCGATAGTTCTCTACAAATTCCAGTAATCCTTTACTTCTCCTGTGAATGGTCTGCATGGCTTGCAGCATAACAGAATATTCTTTCTCTCCGGGTTGGCTGGGAATTCCTCTTTCACTTAATGTTTCTGAAAGTGAGATGATAGGTGTGATAGAGTTCATGATTTCATGAGTCAGTACACGTATTAGCTTTTGCCAGGCCTCCATTTCATTGCGTTCCAGTACCGAATGAATATTTTTTAAGCTGATCAACTGCTGTTCTCTTCCTTGAGTGGCAAATGTGGTACATGAGACGGCCATTTCCAGCACAGTATTATTCTGTTCGATACGAATAACTGGTGTATCACTGGTAGCAGAAGCTTTCAGTAAACTCTCCGGTAACTGCGATATTTGTCCTAAATGAGTGACGGCTGCCTGATTCATCCATTCTATATGCCCGGCTTTGTCGGCAACAAGTACTGCCGTATCTACCTTATTCAATAAGTTTTCGTAGTATTGGTGTTTAATCTCTTCTGCCAGTAACTTTCCCCGAAAGTCTTTTAAAGTATCCGAAAGTTCCTCCGCCCATTCATTCATTATTTTATTTTTGAAAGGCGGGTGAAAAGTTTGCATCATATCATTATAGCGAAGTCCGTCTGTCAGCCGTCGCAAAAGAGCAATTTGTTTGAACTGCATGCGGTAGAGATGCACGGCGGTAATTATCAGCAATATCATGCAAATAGTAGTACTGAACCATAACTGTTTTTGAAATAACAGATAGCTACCGATAGAAAGCAATACTATCAATAAAATGTGTAAAACCACTCTGATTGCAAATCGTTTCATAAGCCTAGTTTTTCAAGTTTGCGATATAAGGCAAAACGGGTAATACCTAAATATTCGGCAGCACGGGAAATATTCCCTTCACTAAGTTTCATGGCTTTTTCAATGGTTTGTCGTTCAATTTGTTCCAGGTTCAAAACGGTCTCTTCCTCCTTCTTTTGTTTGGGGGTAGCGTGGAATTGGAAGTTTTCGGGTTTTAATAAAGAACCGTCTCCCAAGATTACTACACGTTCCATCGTATGTTGCAACTCCCGCACATTGCCTGGCCATGTATATTTCAGCAGTTTGTTTTTGGCTTCTCGTGTCAGACCGCGCATTTCCTTTTTATATTTGCGTGCGTAGCGGTCCAGAAAATATTCGGCGAGCAGAATAACATCATTTCCACGTTCGCGTAGCGGTGGGATATGTATTTCAATTGTATTAATACGGTATAGTAAGTCCTGACGGAAGCTTCCTTCATCTACCATGCGGCGAATGTCTGCATTTGTGGCACAAATCAGGCGGACATCAATAGGCACGGCTTGTGTACTTCCCAAACGGCTGATCTGGCGCTTTTCGATAGCTGTAAGCAGCTTCGACTGCATGGGAAGTGAAAGATTGCCGATTTCATCCAAAAATAAAGTGCCATTGGTGGCCACCTCCATCCGGCCAGCCTTTGACTTTTTGGCATCGGTGAAAGCGCCTTTTTCAAATCCGAATAGTTCGCTTTCGAATAATTGTTCGGGGATACTTCCCAGGTCGATGGTTACAAATGGCTTGCCGTATCGCGGTGAACAGCGGTACAGGAGTCTGGCAATTACGTCTTTGCCGGTTCCGTTTTCGCCCAGAATCAGAATGTTGGCATCCGTGTTGCTTAGCTTGTTGATGGTTGTGAAGACTTCCTGCATAGCGGGAGATTCGCCGATAATATCTCCTTCCGGAGAACTTTGACCGCTGAGTACTTCTACTTGTTCTTTTAAGATAGTAACTTCTCGCTGAGATTGACGCAACCGTATACCGGAGGTTAACGTTGCCAATAGTTTTTCTTTTTCCCACGGCTTGGGAATAAAATCTGTCGCACCGGCTTTAATCGCTCGTACAGCTTTATCCGTATCTGCGTATGCTGTCATAAAAATGACAATAGCTTGCGGATCGATTAGCAATATTTGTTTCAAACTTTCAAACCCTTCCTGTCCGCTAATAGCATCGCGGCTGAAATTCATATCCAATAAAATAAGATCGGGCTGGAAGGTCGTCATAAAATGTTCGATACGGTCGGGAGTAGTGGCTACTTTTATCTTTTCCGTATAAGGCTCCAGCAACAGGTTAAGAGCGAAGAGTACATCTTCGTTGTCGTCTACTATAAGTATCTTACCTAATTTGTTTACTTCTTCCATATCTCAGTAATCTGTTAGATTCGTCGTTTTTCATTCATACTTTTGATGGATGTTATGTTCCAAGGGCAAAGATATAGATAATAATCATGTGCTGTATGTGCGATTGCGCACTAAATTTGTGCGTATCTGCACACATGTTGTTATGACTGTTAAATCGTATATTGCTGATATATAGAGTGATATAGCAATGGCATAGGTTTTGAATAGCAAATAGTAAATAAAACGAAGAATGAACCTGAGAATAATCTATATAACTATTGGAATTTTGTCGACAAGATTACTGGCTGCTCAAAATCAAACCATGGAGTTGACTTTGGAACAAGTGGTGAATATGGCACGGCTAGAATCTCCCGATGCACAGACTGCCCGTCACAGTTTCCGGTCTTCTTACTGGAACTATAAATATTATCGTGCTAATTATTTGCCTTCTTTGAATTTATCATCCGATCCCAACCTTAATCGTGCTATTAATAAAATAACGATGGGAGATGGTTCGGTTAAGTTTGTCGAACAGAATTTGTTGAATACAGACCTCACTTTGAATCTTTCACAAAACATCCCTTGGACCGGAGGTTCTCTCTTTCTTGAAACTTCTGCCCAGCGTATGGATTTATTTAGCGAACATAAATATTCGTGGCAAACTTCACCCGTGATGATAGGATATCGTCAGTCTCTTTTTGGTTACAATAGTCTGAAATGGGATAAACGCATTGAACCGGTGCGCTATCAGGAGGCAAAGAAGAGTTATGTGGAGACATTAGAATTGGTTTCTGCCAATGCGATTAATAAATTCTTCGCATTGGCCACTGCACAAAGTAATTATGACATTGCTTCTTTTAATTATGCCAATGCCGATACATTATATCGCTATGCCCAAGGGCGTTATAATATAGGTACGATTACAGAGAATGAAATGCTGCAACTGGAACTCAATCGCTTGACAGAAGAAACAAATCGTATGAATGCCCGTATCGAAATGGATAATTGTATGCAGGAACTCCGTTCTTATCTGGGTATACAAGAAGACCGTGAGCTTCGTGTACGTATCAGTCCGCAGGTTCCGGATTTCAGTGTCAATCTGAATGAAGCACTGGCATTGGCGTACGAAAACAGTCCGGACATTCAAACGATGAAACGTCGGAAACTGGAAAGTGAAAGTGCCGTGGCAAGAGCCCGTTCTAATGCAGGTTTGAAAGCAGACATATATCTTCGTTTCGGTTTGACGCAGACTGCCGATAACCTGCCGGATGCTTATCGGAATCTGCTGGATCAACAATATGTTAGCCTGAGTATCTCTCTTCCTATTTTAGATTGGGGACGCGGTAAAGGGCAGGTGCGGGTAGCGCGTTCTAACCGTGACCTGGTTTATACTCAGGTGGAACAAAACCGGACGGATTTTGAACTGAATATCCGCAAATTAGTGAAACAATTTAATCTGCAGACACAGCGGGTGCGTATTGCCGCCCGCACAGACGAAACGGCTCAACGAAGAAATGAAGTTGCCCGTAAGCTTTATATATTGGGGAAGTCTACCATCCTCGACTTAAATGCTTCTATTTCAGAAAAAGATAGTGCCCGCCGTAATTATGTTTCGGCTTTATACAATTACTGGAGTTTATACTATACGCTCCGCAGTATGACACTTTATGATTTCGAACGGAATGAACAGCTGACAGAGGATTATAATCTTCTTATTGAATAGAAAATTAATGATTGAATATATAACCAATAAAAACACAAAATACCATATAAGATCATGGATATAAAATTAGAAAAGAAACCGTGGTACATTCGTTATAGATACTATCTGATGGGAGGTCTTTTATTTGCCGCCTTTCTGGGTTATGTAGTTATCTTGTCATTAGGTCCCCGAAAATTGCGTATTGACGCCGAGAATGTTCAGATAGCGGAAGTCAAAGAGGATAATTTTATGGAATATGTAGATGTAGAAGGACTGATTCAGCCGATATTGACCATTAAAGTCAACACCCGTGAAGCAGGAAGCGTTGAAAGCATCGTTGGCGAGGAAGGAAGTCTGCTTCAGCAGGGAGATACCATTCTTATCCTTTCCAATCCGGATTTGCTTCGCAGCATTGAAGACCAGCGTGACGAATGGGAGAAGCAAATGATTACCTATCAGGAACAGGAGATAGAGATGGAGCAGAAGAGCCTTAACTTGAAGCAACAAGCTCTGACGAACAGTTACGAGCTGGAACGACTGAAAAAGAGCATAGCCCTTGATCGGGAAGAATTTCAAATGGGAGTAAAGAGTAAGGCACAACTGCAAGTTGCTGAGGATGAGTATAACTATAAGCAGAAAAACGCAGCCTTGCAACAAGAAAGTTTGCGACATGATTCTGCCGTTACGATGATTCGTAAAGAGTTGATTCGCAATGATCGGGAACGGGAACGCAAAAAATATGAACGTACTCACGAGCGATTGGATAATCTGGTGGTGACGGCTCCTGTAAAAGGACAACTTAGCTTTGTCAGAGTTACTCCGGGCCAACAGGTTTCTTCCGGTGAAAGCATTGCTGAAATAAAGGTACTCGATCAATATAAGATACATACTTCGCTTAGCGAATATTATATTGACCGGATAACTACCGGGCTTCCGGCCACTGTCAATTATCAGGGAAAGAAATACCCGTTGAAAATAACGAAAGTGGTACCTGAGGTAAAAGATCGTATGTTTGATGTTGATCTGGTCTTTACGGGGGATATGCCCGATAATGTGCGGGTTGGTAAGAGTTTCCGTGTGCAGATAGAACTGGGGCAACCGGAACGGGCGCTCATTATTCCACGCGGCAATTTTTATCAGTCCACGGGAGGACAATGGATTTATAAAGTGAACGCTTCGAGGACAAAAGCGATCCGTGCACCATTAAGTATTGGTCGCCAGAATCCGCAGCAATACGAAATTACAGAAGGTTTACAACCGGGAGATTGGGTAATTACGACGGGATATGATACCTTTGGCGATGCGGAGGAGTTGGTATTAAATTAATAACTCGGACACGATTTTAATATATTATGATAAAGTTTTATTTTAAAGTAGTATTTAGAAACTAGTGGAAGCACAAGATAAGGAATGAATGCTATAATTTTTTAAATATACTATTATGATCAGAACTATTAATTTACAGAAGATTTTCAAGACCGAAGAGGTAGAAACTTGGGCATTGAATAATGTGAGCATCGAAGTGAAACAGGGTGAGTTCGTTGCCATTATGGGACCTTCCGGTTGTGGAAAGTCAACATTACTCAATATTCTTGGACTATTGGACAATCCGACAGGAGGAGAGTATTACCTGAATGGAACCGAAGTATCCAAATATACAGAATCTCAGCGCACCAGTCTTCGCAAAGGGGTAATCGGTTTCGTTTTTCAGAGTTTCAATCTGATAGATGAATTGAATGTCTATGAAAACATTGAATTGCCTCTGCTCTACATGGGTATCTCAGCTTCCGAACGTAAAAAGAGAGTTGAGACTGCTATGGAACGGATGGCTATCACTCATCGTAGCAAACACTTCCCGCAACAGCTTTCCGGAGGGCAGCAACAACGTGTTGCCATCGCCCGTGCAGTAGTTGCCAATCCTAAACTGATCCTTGCCGATGAGCCTACCGGTAATCTGGATTCAAAGAATGGCAAAGAAGTGATGGGACTATTGAGTGAGTTGAATAAAGAAGGAACCACCATTGTTATGGTGACACACTCACAGCACGATGCAGGTTATGCCGACCGTATCATTAATTTGTTTGATGGTCAGGTAGTAACGGAAGTCAGCATGTAATATATTGAATAAGGTATCATGATAAAACACTATTTGAAAGTAGCCTTTCGCAATTTGGCAAAATACAAGACACAGACCCTTGTCAGTATCATTGGATTAGCTGTCGGTTTCACTTGTTTTGCGCTGTCTGTCTTATGGATTCGTTATGAAATGACTTACGACACTTTCCATGAGGGAGCCGACCGTATCTATATGGTACGTGCGCATTATACTGATTCTCCGGGTAGCATATTCAATTCCACTCCTTACCCTTTATCGAGTTATTTGCAGGAGAAAATGCCGGAGATTGAAGCTGCTGCTTCCACTTCCATATATCGGGAAATGAAATTTCGTATGGGAGATAATGAGCACGAAGTAGTAATGGCTGCGGCAGATTCTGTTTTCATGAACTTTTTCAATATACAGTTGCTGAAAGGTACGGTCAACTTCCTGAAGGAGAATGACCCGGAAATTGCTATTACAGAGGAGTTTGCCCGAAAACTTTTCGGTAATGAAGAAGATGCTTTGGGAAAAGAAGTGGAGCTGAACGGACGTTCCCGTAAGATAGGTGCCATTGTGAGCGGATGGTCCCGTCATTCTAATATACCATACAGTGTATTGGTTTCGGCAAGACATTATCCACGTTGGGGCAGCAAAGGAGAACAGTTGTTTGTTCGTGTTCGTGCAGGAGTGGACAGGGATACTTTTCAAAAGAAGATAGATAGCATCGATTTGTTGAATATCCCCAAGGAAAGTGAACTCTCGAAACTGCTGATAACACCTGTTTCAGCTTTGCGTTATTCGGATTATGTTTCCAAAGTAGATGTCGTCATTTCTTTCAGTTATATCTTTTACTTCTCATTGGCAGGCGGATTGGTTATCATCTGTTCGTTATTCAATTACCTGACGCTTTATATCAGTCGGCTCTGCATGCGCAGTCGTGAGATGGCACTTCGTAAAGTAAATGGTGCGAGTAATGCCTCCTTGTCGGTTCAGTTTGGCATTGAACTGTTCCTGATTTTATGCATTGCCCTGCTATGCGGACTGTTAATGATAGAACTGAGTATGTCCCGATTCCTGAATTTTACGCAGATAGAGGCTGGTTCCTACTACGGGGAGATTATGGTGTATCTTCTGGTTGTAATCATCTTGTCTTTCCTGTTTGCGCAGATTCCGTTATCTTATTTTCGTCGTCGGACGTTGCAGGAAGCGATCAAAGGGAAGGTGGTAACTGCCAGACCTTATTTGTTTCGTAAGATAGGAATCATCATGCAGTTGGTTGTCAGTCTTGCTTTTATCTTTTGTACGGTTGTCATGATGAAGCAGCTTTATTTTCTGAAGAATACGGATTTAGGGATGGAGCGTCATAATATTGGCAATGTAGCCTTGTGGAATGGAGACATTAAGCAATGGCCGGGAAAGATAGCGGCTTTGCCTATGGTAACGGAGACTTTGCCTCCTTCATATTTCCCGATTATTCCTACAGGACCGATGATGTATGTCGAGATAAACAACTGGGATGATTCGCCGAAAGTGGTGGAAGAAGCTGTAACTGTCGGCATGCTACCTGGCAAAGAAGAGTTCTTTCAATTCTATGATTTGAAATTACTTGAAGGGGAGTTTATATCAGACAAGAATCAAGGAAATGAAGTTGTGATAGATGAGAATACGTGCCACAAGTTTGGGTGGAAACAAGCTTTGGGCAAAAGCTTCTATTATGAGCAGAATGGTCAACACCGTGGATACAAGGTCGTTGGAGTAGTCAGGAACTTAAGTTACCGGCCTCCTACGAGTGAACCCGGGCTGGTTGCCTTTCAGCATCCTAAAGCACAAGAATATCTGTTGAATCGTGCCAGCATTCTTTTTAAATTTAGAGAAGGTATGTGGAATGAATGTCGTGCGGCTATAGAGAAGCTGCACAAAGAAGAATTTCCGAATGCCTATATGCGGTTGTTCAATGAAGAAGAGGAATACAATAAACATCTCCGCTCTGAAGATGCACTGATGAAGCTGTTGGGTTTTGTATCGTTGGTTTGCGTTATTATTTCTGTATTCGGAGTTTTCTCATTGGTGACGCTCTCTTGTGAACAACGACAAAAAGAAATAGCTATACGAAAGGTGAATGGAGCACAAATTCGTCATATCCTCCATCTGTTTTTCCGGGAATATTTATTGTTGCTGATCATTGCTGCTGTTATTGCATTCCCTGTAGGATACGCTGTGATGAGGAAATGGATTGATAATTATGTAAGGCAAACGGCAATAGATGGCTGGATATACATAGGTATCTTTGTGGTGGTAGCTATTATTCTTTTACTTAGCATCATCTGGAGAGTATGGAAAGCTGCCCGCCAAAATCCGGCAGAAATAATCAAAAGCGAATAACATAAACACAATGCTATGATATATCATTATTTGAAAATAGCTTTTCGTAATCTGATAAAGTACAAAACGCAGAGTATCGTAAGTATTGTCGGTCTGGCAATTGGTTTTACCTGTTTTGCGTTATCAGTGCTGTGGATACGTTATGAAATGACGTATGATGACTTTCATGAGGGATCAGAACGCATCTACTTGGCAGGCAATAAATTTGCATTGCAGGGAGATGGCTTTTCTTATCTTTCATCCAGTTTATTGGCAGATTATTTGGATAAGAACTGCCCGGAGGTGGAGAAAGCATGTCATGTGATGGCGGGTTCTGAAGCGGAGCCGGTACTATATCAGAAGACAGAGTATCAGATGATGCAGTTAAATGTCGATTCCAGCTTTGTCTCTATGTTCAACATAACTGTGTTGAATGGAGATAATCAGTTAAGGCTGGGAAAGAACCAGATTGCTATAACTGATAAAGCGGCCAAACGAATATTCGGAGATGAATTACCAATTGGCAAGCAAATAACCTTACCGGAAAATGATCATGCGGAAATGACAATTGTCGCGGTTGTGAAGTCGTGGGAAGGGCACTCTATATATCCTTTTGATATTCTACTACCTTATCCAGACTGGGAAGCACATTGGGGAAGGCAGCAATGTCATACTCTTTTCCGTGTTTACCCCGATACCGACATAAAAGCGTTGGAACAGAGACTGGCAGAATATAAGGTACAACAAGATTCGCATGAGCAGACCATATCTACTCCTATCGCTCTCTTGTCAACATTACGAAGTACTCATCCACAAGAAAATGTGAATGTCAAGTTGAATCATGTGCGTCTTTTTGCATGTATTGGGGTTTTAGTTATCATCTGTGGACTATGCAATTATTTAACGATGCTGATTACCCGTATTCGGATGCGTAAACGTGAATTGGCATTGAGAAAAGTGAACGGGGCTTCCAATGCCGGCCTGTTGTCATTGCTCCTTTCTGAATTGATATTGTTACTTGTTATATCATCGGGCATAGGAGCTATGTTGCTCGAACTGATCCTGCCTGTTTTTAAACGCTTGTCGCAGATTGACGAGAGTACTTCATTTTTCTATGGTGAAGTAAGTCTGTATATCCTGTCGTTGCTTGTGATGACAACGGGAATTGCTGCCATATTTGTATACTATGCCAACAAACGGACTTTGCTTGACAGTATCAGACACAAATCAAATCTTCATCTTTCCGGTTGGTTTTATAAAGCAAGTATTTTGTTTCAACTCTTTATTAGTATCGGTTTTGTATTTTGCACTTTGGTCATGATGAAGCAGTTAAACTATCTGTTGAATTCTAATGAGCTCGGACTGGAAAGGCATAATGTAGGAGTAATTGGTTCTACTTATGGATTTGAGAATGTTCCGTTTGAGAAAATACTGGATCAGATGCCTGATATCACAGAACGTCTGTATGGCTTTTATACTCCTATCCCTAAAATGATATTTTCTACACATGAAGTAAATGAATGGGAAGGTCAAGCAGATAAAGAACAGCGCGTAAATGTAGAAAGTGAAACAATCAATCAGGAATTTGCAGACTTTTTCCAGGTCGGACTTATTGAAGGCAGTATGCTGGATGAGAAAGACGGAAAAGAGGCGGTTGTAGTGAATGAGTCTGCTGTAAAGGCTTTCGGATGGAATCAGCCGATAGGAAAGAAAATACGTATGGGCATTGATGAGGTATGTACGGTAAAGGGAGTTATTAAGGATATCTGTTATAATGCTCCCATACATCCGGTGACTCCCGCTGTTTTCTCTTTGGGTAGTAATAAGGATAGAGGGAATTTCATTTTTAAGTTTAAGGAAGGTACATGGGATACCGTTTCTAAAAAACTAAAAGAAGAGGCACATAAGGTCAATCCGAATGCAGACCTATTTCTGATTAATATGGAAGAGAGGTATAACGATTTTATGAAGTCGGAAAATACGATGATTAAGTTGCTGAGTGTTGTTTCTTTTATCTGTATCATCATTGCCGTATTTGGTATATTTTCCTTAGTGACGTTATCATGCGAACAGCGCCGGAAAGAAATTGCTATTCGGAAAGTAAACGGTGCAAGTGTAAAGGTTATTTTGAATTTATTCTTTAAAGAGTATCTGATTCTCCTTATCATTTCGTCATTCACGGCCTTCCCATTAGGCTACCTCATTATGAAACACTGGCTTGAAGGATATGTAAAGCAGACGCCGATAAGCTTTTGGATGTATGGAGGAATATTTGCCGGTATGCTACTTATTATATTTCTTAGCATCATCTGGAGAGTATGGAAAGCCGCCCGCCAAAATCCGGCAGAAGTAATCAAGAGCGAATAACATCATTATTAAATAAAAGTAATATGAAGAACCAATTGTCTGCTATCAGGACTTTATTCCGCTTCAGAACTTATACGATGATTAATATTATCGGGCTTGCAGTCAGTGTGGCTGCAACGCTGATAATAGTACGCTATATTCATCAGGAACTGACAGTTGATCGCTTCTGTAAAAATTTGGATCAACTGTCTATATTGACAGTGCAATGGAGTAATGGTAATGCTTCAATCATCGACAATACAGACTGGAATCATGATCCTAACTTTATAGATCCTTTGAAGAATCCGGAGATAGAGGCATATACCTATTGTGTCTCTTTTGAAGATGATTTTATTATGGTTGATAACCACCGTTATCTGGCTAATGTTTTGGTAACGGATAGTGTCTTTCTGAAGTTGATGGATTATCCGGTGATCTCCGGAATTAAGTCCATTCAAAAACCGGATGATGTGATCATTACCCGAAAATATGCCCGGCATCTCTTCGGAGATGAAGATCCGTTAGGTAAACAATTAACTTCTTCAGTCGGCACTACGCTTACCATTCGGGGAATCATTGATGAACCGAGTACAAAATCTTCTCTGTCATTTGATCTGATAGCTCCTGTTGATCAGGGAGAATATGTAAGTTGGAGCCGAATGGGATTTTGCATAGTACGTTTGACGAATGGAACAGACGTTACAAAGTATAATGAAAAGATATCTAAACCGCAGTCATTGTTTTGCTTTGGCAGTTCACCTATACAGTATAAACTACTTCCTTTGAAGGAGTTGTATTTTAATAAAACAGTGCGTTCGACGTCAGCAGCTTTTATGCGGGGAAATAAAGACCATGTAACTGTATTGTCTGTGGTGGCTTGTATGTTACTTTTAGTAGGTATTTTTAATTTTATCAACATTTATACCGTTATCGTTTTAAAGCGGGCACGTGAATTTGGGGTTAAGAAGGTGTATGGAGCAAGTAGTCTCCGGATATTTACTCAGATATATGCAGAGAATGTATGTATGGTTGCTGTTGCTTTATTGATTATTTGGATGCTGATAGAAGTAACTGCCGGTTTATTCGCATCGGTATATGCTATTCCTGTGAAATCTGATATATTATTCGACTTATCTCTGTCTTTGGCTCTGTTATTTGGGTTGCCTTTAGTCACGTCTGTTTTCCCTTTTTTACGTTATAATTATTCTTCTCCAATCACTTCTTTGCGTTCTGTAAGTGTTGGAGGGCATTCGATTATTTCCCGTGTCATATTCCTGTTTGTCCAGTATGTGATTACTTTTAGCCTGATAGTGATTGCACTGTTCTTTGTCCGCCAATTATATACGATGCTTCATGCAGACTTGGGATATCAGACAAAAAATATCATATCGGCTCAGTTCCTTTCACATGAAACGATGAATAAAGCATATGCGAGTGATGAAGAATGGCAAAAAGCACATGATTTGGAGCAGCATAAAGAACAAATCATTAAGCAGAAAATGGATGGGTGCCCTTTATTTGTATCGTGGGAGTATGGAGAAGCACCTATTCAGTTGGAGCCATATGTTCATGTAGAATGCAATGGTGAGAAACATAAAATGGCTGTTCTTCATGCAAATAAAGGCTATATGCAGATGTTTGGTCTGAAATTGAAAGAAGGAAGAGGATGGAATGATGAGGATCAGTTTGTCCAATATAAAATGATAATCAATGAAACGGCCCGGAAGTTATTCCGGATAGAGAATATTGATAAAGCCTCATTACAGCCAGAGTCGCGTTTGTGGTGGAGCCAGGGAGTGAACTTAGCAGAAAATCCTCCTTTCGAGGTAGTAGGGGTGATAGAAGATTTCCGGACCGGACATTTATCTAAAGGAGATGTCCCGTTGGCTATTCTATATCAAGAAGGTGGTAATTCTACAGAACCGCTGATCGCTACAATTGCTGAAGGAAAGCGTAAGGAGGCCATTGAGTTTCTGAAAGCACTTCATCAAGAAGTGATTGGAGAAGGCGAATTTACATACTCATTCGTAGAAGATGAAGTTGAGAAGCTGTACGACGATGACAAGAGAACGACCCGCATTTACGTCACCTTTGCCGGACTGGCTATCTGTGTCTCCTGTCTTGGACTATTCGGTTTGTCATTGTATGACATTCGTCAGCGCTACAGGGAGATTGCATTGCGTAAAGTAAACGGAGCTACGGGTAAACAGATAGCTCTGTTATTGGTCAGGAAGTATCTTTATATTTTGGGAGCTGCCTTTGCTGTCGCTATTCCTTTGGTCTATTATATGATTGATGACTATACCAAAGACTTTGCAGTGAAGGCTCCGATAGGAGCAGGGATTTTTGTGACAGGCTTCATCCTTACTTTGCTTATCTCTCTGGGTACATTACTCTGGCAGGTACGCAAAGCTGTCCGCATTAATCCGGCATTGATAATGAAAAGTGAATAAAGTAAGATACTACTGGAAGATAAAAACGTCCTTTTTTGCCGTCATTCGTCACTCTTCTTACTAAATCTTTATAAATCAAATAAATGGGAGTAATGGCAAGCGGTGACGGCAAGGTGATGGTAACATCTGAGAGGATTCTTACCATCACTTTTGCTACCTTGTTTTGTTTGCTGGAACGACTGTATTTACCGGAGACCAGCTACGACATTTAGTACTAAATGATCTGTTCTTTAAGGTGTTATCAATGCTTGTTTATTGTTTTTTGCCAGTAACATCGCTTCGTTTCACGTACGTGGTCCCATCGTTTCACGTGTATGATCCCATGGGCTCACATACGTGATCCGAATGCTTCACGTACATGGAACGAGAGTATGTACCTTACAAAATTTATTAATAAGGCTTTGTTATACTATTAAAGCCCGTATCATATGGGTTAATATACAGTAGGTTGGATGGTGCGTGTCCGGTAATGGCGGTGCATTGGCAACTTATGCTTCCATAAGTTATTTCGTATTTAAAATGAAATGATTTTCTGCTTTTATAAGAGAAGATCATTAGAAAAAATTATCTTTGCAATATTCTTTATTTTATTTCAAATGGAATACATATGAACAAGATGAGAGTTTTTATATGGCTTATTGCTTTGATTGGTTTTAGTGCATGTCAGTCGAAAAGTGGGCAGACTACGGAACAAGAAAATGTAGATAGTCTGACTGTTGCCCCAACAGAAGAAGAGAAAACAATAACCGGAGTAGTAGGAGATGCTTCCATGCATAATTTCATGCTGGTCACTCTAGAAGGAGATACCCTGTTTGTCAGTACAATGGATCAGGAACCGGGCGATGTCAGTGGTTTCGAATCAGGAGATACGGTTCGGGTGGACTATATCGAAGAAGAGGAAGAACCGGGATCGAGTACGATACCTACAGCAAAGAAAGTGACGGTGATTGGTAAAAAGGCCGAATCGGACAACTAATTTTATTTATAATCTAACTGTAACAAGAAAAATGAAAAAGAAAATGTTGGCAGCCACTCTGTTGACGAGCTTATTGGCTGCTTGCGGGGGCAACTCCACATCAATTGTGGGTGCATGGGTAGAACCGGTACCGGGAATGGAAGGACAAGTACAAGGCATTAATATAGAGGAGGGTGGTATTGCTTCTTCTGTCAATATGGCTACACTGGTTTATGAAAGTTGGAAACAAGAAGGAGACCAATTGGTTCTGACAGGAAAAAGTATTGGCAATGGACAGACAATTGAATTTGCAGACACGATGGCTATCAAGAAACTGACGCCCGATTCTTTGATTCTGGATAATCAGGGGATGGAAATCCGTTATGCGAAACAGAAATAAAATGACCAGGGAAGTGAAATACCTTCACGTATAAAAATAAAAAAAGCTACTTTCCCGAAAATATGACAAAGAGGAAAGCAGCTTCTTTTTATAAGGTATTAAGTGCTGACTACAAAAGGTCTAAAGCCTTGAAAGCTTTTACTAACTTTTCTACCGCACTGTCTATCTGTTCTTTAGTGTGAGTAGCCATCAGTGCCACACGTACCAATGTATCCTGTGGAGCACATGCCGGTGGAATAACCGGATTGATGAATACACCTTCGTCGAAAGCTAATTTGGTAACCATGAAAGTCTTTTCCGTATCACGTACGTAAAGAGGAATGATGGGAGATTCGGTAGCGCCAATCTCGAAACCGGCTTCACGGAAACGCTTCAAAGCATAGTTGGTTGCTTCCCACAGAGCGTTCAGTCTTTCCGGTTCATTCTGGATGATGTGCAGAGCTTCCAAAGCAGAAGCTGTTGCTGCCGGAGTATTGGATGCACTGAAAATATAAGTACGTGCATTATGGCGCAGCCAGTTGATGATAGAAGAATCAGCGGCGATGAAACCACCGATGGAAGCCAGTGACTTGCTGAAAGTACCCATGATCAGGTCTACCTCGTGAGTCAGACCGAAATGATCGCAAACACCACGTCCCTGTTTTCCAAATACACCCAGACCGTGAGCTTCGTCTACCATGATAGTAGCATTGTATTTGTGCTTCAGACGAACGATTTCGGGCAAATTAGCCAAATCACCTTCCATAGAGAACACACCGTCTACTATGATCAGTTTGACTGAATCCGGATTGCACTTCTGAAGTTGCTTTTCCAGATCCGCCATATCGTTGTGCTTGTATTTTAATTGCTGAGAGAATGAGAGACGGCGGCCATCTACGATAGATGCGTGGTCACGGTCATCACATATAATATAATCATTGCGGTCAGTCAGACATGAGATAACGCCGGAATTAACCGTAAAACCGGTAGAGAAGCAGAGTGCTTCATCTTTGCCCACAAAGGCAGCCAGTTCTTTTTCTAGTTGAACATGAAGGTCGAGCGTACCATTCAAAAAACGTGAACCGGCACAACCGGAACCGTATTTACGCATGGCTTTGATACCTGCTTCAATCACTCTTTCATCTCCCGTAAGGCCAGTGTACGCGTTGGACCCGAACATTAACACATGTTGTCCGCCCATTTCTACTTCTGTACCCTGCTTTCCCTCAATCTCACGGAAATATGGGTAAACGCCCTGTGCCATAAATTTCTGTGGCAGGTCGTATTTAGCTAACTTCTCTTGTAATAATCCCATGAATTATAATTTATTATACTCATACTCAGACCATTCGCTGATGATCCAATTTCCTTTTATCTTAACAAGTGTTTAAAACAGGGAGCAAAGATAACAAAATTTGCTTTTATCTGTTCTTTTTAAAAGAAAAAAGTTGCTCTCATGAGATTAGAAACCTCTAATAGCTCAAAATTTAATATATTTGTATTACTTTTGTCGTCTACAATTGACAAAGATTAGCATGAACGAAAGAATGAAAAGAATAATATTCGTCGTCAATCCTATTTCGGGAACACAAAGTAAAGAATTGATTCTTAGCTTGCTGGATGAAAAAATAGATAAGGCGAGATACACTTGGGAAGTAGTGTATACAGAAAGGGCCGGTCATGCAGTAGAGATAGCCGCCAAAGCTGCGGAAGAGAAAGCAGACGTGGTGGTCGCTATCGGGGGGGACGGAACAATTAATGAAATAGCTCGTTCGCTGGTACATACGGATACCGCATTAGGAATTATTCCATGCGGATCGGGTAATGGACTGGCCCGGCATCTGCATATACCCATGGAACCTAAAAAGGCACTGGAAGTGCTGAACGAGGGGTGTCTGGATACAATAGACTATGGTAAGATCAACGGCACAGATTTCTTTTGTACGTGTGGAGTAGGGTTCGATGCATTTGTCAGTTTGAAGTTTGCCCATGCCGGTAAGCGCGGACCGTTGACCTATCTGGAAAAGACATTGCAGGAAAGTCTTAAGTATCAGCCCGAAACGTATGAACTGGAAACAGAAAACGGAGTCAGTAAGTATAAAGCTTTTCTGATTGCCTGCGGAAACGCATCACAATATGGAAATAATGCCTATATAGCCCCGCAGGCTACATTGACGGACGGTTTGCTGGATGTGACGATTCTGGAACCTTTCACCGTTCTGGATGTGCCTTCGCTCGCTTTTCAGTTATTCAATAAAACAATCGATCAAAACAGTCGGATCAAGACATTCCGTTGTAAGAAGTTGTGCATCCGCCGGGCTGCACCGGGAGTCGTGCATTTTGACGGTGATCCGATGCAGACGGAGGCAGAAGTGAATATCGAACTTATCAAAAGCGGACTGCGGGTAGTGGTTCCGAAGACAGAAGAAAAAGATGCAGCCAATGTTCTGCAGAGGGCACAGGAATATGTGAACGGAATAAAGCTGATTAACGAGGCAATCGTGGACAATATAACAGACAAAAACAAGAAAATATTGAAAAAGCTGACAAAGAAAGTCTGAAATAAATGCCGAATTCTGATTTATTGTGTACTTTTGCAAGCTACTTAACGAAAAATATCATAAATATTAGAAAATATGTTCAGAACGCACACATGTGGAGAACTGAGAATCTCCGATGTAAATAAACAAATCACGCTGTCTGGATGGGTACAGCGCAGCCGTAAAATGGGAGGTATGACTTTCATTGACCTTCGCGACCGTTACGGTATCACCCAATTGGTTTTTAATGAAGAAATTAATGCTGAACTTTGCGACCGTGCCAATAAACTGGGTCGTGAATTCGTCATTCAGATCACAGGAACAGTGAATGAACGTTTCAGCAAGAACGCAAACATTCCTACAGGAGACATTGAAATTATCGTTTCCGAACTGAACGTTCTGAATACTGCCATGACTCCTCCGTTTACGATTGAGGATAATACAGACGGCGGCGATGATATCCGCATGAAATACCGTTACCTGGATTTGCGTCGTAATGCCGTGCGCTCTAATCTGGAATTACGTCATAAGATGACGATCGAAGTTCGTAAGTATCTTGATAGCCTGGGCTTTATAGAAGTAGAAACCCCTGTATTGATCGGCTCTACTCCGGAAGGTGCACGTGACTTTGTGGTGCCTTCACGTATGAATCCCGGACAATTCTATGCACTTCCTCAATCTCCGCAGACTCTGAAGCAGTTGCTGATGGTGTCCGGTTTCGACCGTTATTTCCAGATTGCAAAGTGTTTCCGTGACGAGGACCTGCGTGCCGACCGTCAACCGGAATTTACACAGATTGACTGTGAAATGAGTTTCGTAGAGCAGGAAGATATCATCTCTACTTTTGAAGGAATGGCCAAACATCTGTTCAAGACGCTTCGTGGCGTTGAACTGACTGAACCGTTCCAGCGCATGCCTTGGGCAGACGCTATGAAATATTATGGTAGCGATAAACCGGATTTGCGTTTCGGCATGAAGTTCGTAGAGCTGATGGATATCATGAAAGGACATGGTTTCTCAGTATTCGATAATGCTGCTTATGTAGGCGGTATCTGTGCAGAAGGAGCGGCAACTTATACCCGCAAGCAACTGGATGCTCTGACTGAATTCGTCAAGAAGCCTCAGATTGGTGCGAAAGGTATGGTTTATGCTCGTGTAGAAGCAGACGGTACGGTGAAATCGAGTGTGGACAAGTTCTATACACAAGAAGTGCTGCAACAGATGAAAGAAGCATTTGGTGCCAAGCCGGGTGATTTGATCCTGATTCTGTCCGGTGACGACGTGATGAAAACACGTAAGCAACTTTGCGAACTCCGTCTGGAGATGGGAGCACAGTTGGGATTGCGTGATAAGAATAAATTTGTTTGCCTTTGGGTTATTGACTTCCCGATGTTCGAATGGAGCGAGGAAGAAGGCCGTCTGATGGCTATGCACCATCCGTTTACACATCCGAAAGAAGAAGATATTCCATTGCTGGATACTGATCCGGCTGCCGTACGTGCCGATGCTTATGATATGGTTGTCAATGGTGTGGAAGTTGGTGGAGGATCAATCCGTATTCACGACGCCCAGTTGCAAGCCAAAATGTTCGAGATTCTGGGCTTCACTCCGGAGAAGGCACAGGCTCAGTTCGGCTTCCTGATGAACGCATTTAAGTATGGTGCACCTCCTCACGGTGGTCTGGCATACGGACTCGATCGTTGGGTTTCTCTTTTCGCTGGTCTGGATTCTATCCGCGACTGTATCGCATTCCCGAAAAATAACTCAGGACGTGATGTAATGTTGGATGCTCCTTCTGAAATTGATCAGACTCAACTTGATGAACTCAACCTGATCGTTGATATCAAAGAAAATAAGTAAACGATGAACAAATATCGTTCTCTTTATAATACCACCCTGTCACTTATAATTAATTTATTATTGGTGATGGGGTGCTTTATTCTCTGTCGTGTCATCTTTCTGATAGAAAATCTGAAGGCTTTTTCCGATCTTACTGCCGGACGAATCTGGAGGATGTTTGAAGGAGGATTCCTGTTTGATACCTCAGCCATTCTTTATACGAACCTTTTGTATATCTTCTTGATGCTGATTCCATTGCATTATAAGGAAAATGCGATATATCAGAAGATAACCAAGGGGATTTTTGTGACAACCAACCTGATTGTCATTATAATGAACCTGATGGATACGGTTTATTTCCAATATACGCATCGGAGAACGACCGCGTCTGTATTCAGTGAATTCAAGAATGAGGGGAATCTGGGAGGTATTATAGGGACAGAATTGGTGAATCATTGGTATCTGACTCTGTTTGCCATTGCCTTCGGGTATGCCCTGTTCAAGCTGTATCGCAAGCCGAAGCCGGTAAAGGTAGACCGCCTGCCGCTTTATTATGGCGTTCATTTGCTTACTTTGGCACTTGGAGTGTACTTGTGCATCGGCGGAATGCGCGGTGGATTTACCGGTATGGTTCGTCCTATTACAATCAGCAACGCCAATAAGTATGTAGACCGCCCGATGGAGACGGGAATCGTACTGAATACGCCTTTTTCTATCTTCCGTACGTTTGGGAAGACTTCATTTGCCATCCCTCAATACTTCGATAAAGAGAAAATGGAGGCTTTGTACACTCCCGTGCACATGCCTGCAGATAGTGTACAGTTCCGACCGCTGAATGTCGTTGTCTTTATTCTGGAAAGTTTCAGCAAAGAGAACAGCGGCTTCCTGAATGAAGAACTGGACAATGGGACATACAAGGGCTATATGCCTTTCCTTGACTCATTGATGGCTGAAGGGCTGACTTTTAAATACTCATTCTCTAACGGAATGAAAAGTATCGATGGAATGCCTTCCGTATTATCGGGAATCCCGATGTTTATAGAGCCGTTCTTTCTGACGCCTTCTTCCTTGAATACAGTATCCAGTATAGGCGGAGAACTGGGTAAAAAAGGATATTATACCGCTTTCTTTCATGGGGCGGATAACGGTTCCATGGGATTCGAGGCTTTTGCGCGGACGGCAGGATATACTCATTACTTCGGTCGTACGGAGTATAATGAGGCTAATCCGGACAACAAGGATTTTGACGGCCATTGGGGAATTTGGGATGAAAAGTTTTTTCAGTTCTTTGGCAATACCTTGTCCGGCTTTCAGCAACCCTTTGCAGCTGCACTGTTCAGCCTTTCTTCCCATCATCCGTTTGCAGTTCCGGCGGAATACGAAGGTGTTTTCCCGAAAGGAAACAAACCTATTCGCCAGTGTATCGGATATACGGACAATGCTTTGAAACTATTCTTCGAAAAGGTATCAAAAGAACCGTGGTACAAGAATACTCTGTTCGTTTTCACAGCAGATCATACAAACTCTCCGGAACGTCCGGAATATGAGACGGAGAGCGGATTGTTCTCTGTTCCTGTCGTGTTTTATCAGCCGGGAAGTGACTTGAAAGGTTTCCGCAAAGACGTGATTGCCCAGCAGATTGATATTATGCCTACCGTATTGGGCTATTTAGGGTACGACAAGCCTTTCGTTTCCTTTGGATGTGATTTGCTGAATACGCCTGCCGAGGATACTTATGCTGTCAACTATATCAATGGAATCTATCAGTTCTTTAAAGGTGATTATTTATTGCAGTTTGATGGCCGGAACACCGTAGCCATGTATGCATTCAAGACGGATAAACTGTTGGAACATAATCTTCTGGGACAGGTGGATGTGCAGCAGTCGATGGAGGATGAACTGAAAGCAATCATCCAGCAGTACATGATACGGATGAATAACGACGAACTTGTGGTGAAATGAAAGAATCGGTGCGCATATTTCGCTTTATAGTCATCGGAACGATGAATGCTTTGATCATGGCCCTTGTTGTGTGGCTGATGATGAGAGAAATGTCATTCGAAGGAGACTATATGGTAGCTAACGTAACAGCGTATGTTATAGCCCAGATTCATAATTTTATCTGGTGCAAGTATTGGATATTTCCTGTAGAAAAGAGGAAGAACAATGTATGGAAACAAATATTGTTTTTCTGTTCTGCCTTCGGTGTAGCTTACACTGCGCAGTTTTTATTCCTTGTTTTGTTGGTAGAAGGGTTGGATGTCAATGAGTATCTGGCTCAGTTCTTGGGATTGTTTATCTACGGGGCCGCTAATTTTATCGCTAATAAGAAGATTACTTTCCAATAAAAGAGGATATAAGTGCGGAGGTCCGCAAGAGTTGCCGTTCAGGCTTCTGCTCTTGCGGACCTCTGTATTGTTTTATCTATCGTTCATGGTGTCATTCTTCAATCCAGAAACCGTTTGGTCAGCCCGTCATATTCATCAATTCGGCGGTCGCGGAGGAAGGGCCACCAACGGCGGACGTTCTCCGAACGTTCCATGTCTATTTCAACGACTATATTTTCCGGACAATCGTTGCCTGCCTGTGCCAGAAACTCTCCCTGTGGTCCGGCTACGAAACTGTTTCCCCAAAACTGGATACCGTTGGTTTGCCCGGAAGGGTCGGATTCATGTCCTACACGATTGACGGAGATAACCGGAAGCCCGTTTGCAACTGCGTGAGCACGCTGGGAGATAATCCATGCATTGAGCTGACGGGCTTTTTCGTCATCCGTATCGCTGCTTTCCCAGCCGATGGCGGTAGGATAGATCAAAAGTTCGGCACCTTTCAGAGCCATCAGTCGGGCAGCTTCCGGATACCATTGATCCCAGCATACCAGTACGCCCAGTTTCCCCAGGGAAGTCTGAATGGGTTCGAAACCGATGTCTCCGGGAGTAAAATAGAACTTCTCATAATAGGCCGGATCATCCGGAATGTGCATTTTCCGGTATTTTCCGGCAATGCTTCCGTCGCGGTCGAAAACGACAGCCGTGTTGTGATACAGTCCCGGCGCACGTTTTTCAAAGAGTGAAGCAACGAGCACTACTTTATTGGCAGCTGCCAGTTCGGAGTAGAAGCCTGTGGATGGTCCGGGAATAGGTTCAGCAAGGTCAAACAGATGGGTGTTTTCTGTCTGACAGAAATAAAGCGAATTGTGCAGCTCCTGCAGCACGATCAGTTGCGCTCCATGAGCGGCACACGCTTCAATGCTTTTAGCAAGGTTCATCAGGTTCACCCGAATGTCTGCGGTATTGGATTGTTGGATTAATCCTACTTTTATCTTTCTCATGATGAATAATTATTAATATGCTGATTGACTGAAAAGTCCGTTATAGGATAACGCCTAACGGATATTGCATCGTAACACAATGCAGGGAACCGTGCTGTTTGATTAATGCCCGGCAGTCAATCCCGATGATTTCATGTTCAGGGAATGCCTGCTGCAATACTTCTGCCGCTTTCCGGTCGTGATCCGGCTGCTGATAAGTAGGGTAAAGAATGGCATCATTCATAATCAGGAAATTGGCATAGGTGGCAGGCAGCCGTTCACCGTCTTCTTCTATCTTGTCTGCCATTGGCAATGCCAGCAGGCGGTAGGGTTCTCCTGCCAATGTACGGAATGTTTTTAATTGTTCCTCCATGGCACGCAATGCTTCATAATGTTCGTCTTCTTTGTTGTCACATTTTACGTAGGCAATGGTGTCTGTGGAACAGAAACGCGCTAAGGTATCGATGTGACTGTCGGTATCGTCGCCGGCCAGATAGCCGTGATCCAGCCAAAGCACTTTTTGCAGATGGAAAGTTGATTTGAGGTATTCTTCTATTTCTACCTGATTCAGTTTTCCGTTCCGGTTGGGAGAGAGCAGGCATTCGGTGGTGGTAAGCAGTGTGCCCATGCCGTCACTTTCGATAGAGCCTCCTTCAAGAACGAAGTCCAGGCAGTCGATGTACTGACCTCTCAGAGCTCCGGCTTTTACGGCCTGTCCGGTGATCAGATTGTCCAGCTCGGAGGCAAATTTCAATCCCCAGCCATTGAAGGTAAAGTCGAGCAGGGAAGGGTTGCCGGTATCTATCATGGTGATAGCTCCGTGGTCGCGTGCCCATGTATCGTTCGTTTCGCATTTCAGAAAGCGTACATTGTCCATGTTTACGGTAGAGGCAATCTGCTTCTTAACCTCTTCGGGCTCAGGAGTCACAATTAATAATAACTCACGCTTTGCTATTTCTTTGGCAATGTTTACAAAGCATTCTTGTACTTCTGTCAGCATATAGGCCCAATCTGTACCGGCATGCGGCCATGTCAGCTGTATGCCGCTTTGCAAGTGCCATTCGGCAGGCAAATGAGGTGCTCTCATCTCTACCTGTACAGTCATATTCTTACCAAAGTTCAATTGCAAATCTTTTTCCGAGCCGCTGGGGCTGGGAAGTCCAACCATGATTCCCATTAGATTATAATCTATTTAGTTATAAAATCAGTTTATAAAATGAGGATGTATCATCCTTTTGACACATCTGTTATGCTTTAGCTTCCTGTTTCGGTTTCCGGTCGAAGAACGGATTCTTTGAAGACGCACTTACCGGAATGGCCATAACCATCTTGCAGTCTTTCAGCCAATGAAGGCGTTGTGCTGCCAGTCCGGCTGAGAACATGACACGTGTGTCTACACGCATATCGGCTGCTGTGGCACAGGCGGAACCGATGGCGATGCCTACATCGATGCTGTTCAATGCGCAGGGGACGTCTTCCGTACGTCCGGCACATGTCGCAAATCCGCAATGTCCGCAATTCAATCCTTGCGCTTGTTCGCGTGTACCTATCAGTACAACACATTCGGCACTCAGGATGTTGTCGGCATCCCGAAGGAAAAACTTCATGCCGTGTTCTTCTACCATAGCTATCATTTTGTCCGACAGCAGTTTGATTTCTTCATCCGTGATCAAAGCCACTTCAATGACATCTATTCCTTTCCCTTTCGGAGCAGTACGTGCGGCGGTCATCATCTGGCGTGCTACCTGTAATATATGCTCGTGACGGGCATCTCTTTCATTCAGTATCATAACTTTTCTCGAATTAATTAGTGAGGCAAAGATAACGTTTTTCAAGAAAATAGTACCTTTGCCGGAAAGAAAGAATTGAAAACACCATGCTACATATCAACAATGCTTGTATCGCTTTTGGGACAGAAGTGCTTTTCTCCGGGTTAAATCTGAATCTGGAGAGGGGAGAAACGGCCTGTATTGTAGGACAGTCCGGTTGCGGAAAGACTTCATTGCTGAATGCGGTGATGGGTTTTGTTCCTTTGAAGGAAGGGACTATCAAAGTAGGGGATACCTTGCTGGACAAATCAACGATTGATATAGTCCGCCGGCAGATTGCATGGATTCCACAGGAATTGGCTTTACCCTTTGAATGGGTAAAGGAAATGGTGGCTCTTCCGTTTGACCTGAAAATTAATCGTTCTGCTCCTTTCTCGGAAGAGAGGCTTTATGATTATTTTGATGAGTTGGGACTGGAGCATGATTTATATGCGAAGAGGGTGAATGAAGTCTCTGGTGGCCAACGGCAGCGTATCATGTTGGCGGTAGCTGCCATGCTCAACAAGCCTTTGATTATTATTGATGAACCGACATCGGCATTGGATGCCGGATCAACGGACAAAGTGCTGGCTTTCTTCCGGCGGCAGGCAGAGAAGGGGGCGGCTGTATTAGCTGTATCCCACGATAAAGACTTTGCTTCGGGCTGTCATTATTTAATAGAACTATAAACGAAATTTAATACTAGCATAAAGGGGATTTATTTTGGGAACCATCGACATATCATACTATAATTTGTTTATCGGCCTGCTTTTGCTTGCCATTCCATTCTTTTATCTCTGGAAATTCAGGACCGGTTTGCTGAAACCTGCTGTGACAGGTACGCTTCGAATGATTGTCCAGTTGTTTTTTATCGGCATCTATCTGAAATATCTTTTCTTATGGAATAATCCTTGGATCAATTTCCTTTGGGTGATTATTATGATATTCGTTGCCGGGCAGACAGCACTGGTACGTACTCAACTGAAACGGAGCATTCTGCTGATCCCTATCTCGGTAGGCTTTTTTTGCAGTGTGGTAGTGGTGGGATTGTATTTTATCGGTATTGTCCTCCAGCTGGATAACATATTCAGCGCTCAATACTTTATTCCGGTATTTGGAATTTTAATGGGAAATATGCTTTCGAGTAATGTGATCGCATTGAATACCTATTATAGCGGATTGAAACGGGAACAGCAGTTGTATCGCTATTTATTGGGGAACGGTGCCACACGGCAGGAAGCTCAGGCTCCCTTTATAAAACAAGCTATTATCAAGTCGTTCAGCCCTTTGATCGCGAATATTGCAGTGATGGGACTGGTCGCTCTTCCGGGTACGATGATCGGACAGATTCTGGGAGGCAGTAGTCCGAATGTAGCGATTAAATATCAGATGATGATCATGGTAATCACCTTTACGGCATCTATGTTATCACTGATGATAACCATTTCACTGGCTTCCCGACGCTCCTTTGATGCATACGGGAAACTGTTGGAAGTAACGAAAGAAACGAAGAAATGACAATCATTGACCGGATATTCCAAAAAGTAGCAGAACTGTCCATCCCGCATTTTTTCATTACCGTGGAGTTCCCGGCAATTGGAAATGAAATGCCGGAACGTATCGAGACCTTCTTATGGGAGAAATACCGGGCAATTCTTCGTGGTGCAAGCGGTCGCAAATTTGTCTATACAGAAGGAGAGTGGCGTCTTATTTTCACTTTCTTTCCTACAAACAAAGTCGTGGATGAGCGATATGCACTGAAAAATAAGGTGCAGATGAAGTTTCACAAATAAAAGGAGATTCGCTTCCCAAAAGAAATCTGGTGAGTGGTTACTTTCCTTTCAGCTTCTCCCGCATGCAGCGAAGCTGAACGAATTGTTCTCCTGGCTGTATATATCCGCTTTTCAACATCCGTTCTGAAATTTGGAATTTATCAAGATGATGGCGTATATACTTTTCTAAACCAATGGATTGCTTTTTGACGAAAGACTCAAACTCAACCTTTCCATCTTCGTGAATAAATACTTTCGCTTTAATCGTACGGAGCCCCGAATCTTTGCAATGCTTGGCTTCTGCTTTGTCTATCCAAAAGATAGCGGTAGCTTTTACCGTATCTACTATGCAAGTTTCCGTACCATCAACGCTCATGTTTTCAGCGATGGAATCATCGGAATTCTGATTCTGTTTCTGTTTCATTTGACAGGAAACAGCCAAAATAATTACTAAACAGCAGGATAGAATTGTTTTCATCGTGTTCTAAATTAAAGGATATGCGACAAATTTACTAAAAAAACGATAACATAGGAGTTTATTCCTATTTTATTTGCTATATTTGCAACCAAATTTTCTCTAAATAATGAAAATTAAGGAAATAGTAAGCGCCCTTGAACGATTCGCGCCTCTGCCATTGCAAGACGGTTTTGATAATGCCGGCCTGCAAATCGGATTGACAGATGCGGAAGCAACAGGGGCTTTGTTGTGTCTTGACGTTACCGAAGCTGTGTTGGATGAAGCTATCGCGTTGGGATACAATCTCGTCATATCGCATCATCCTTTAATATTTAAAGGTTATAAATCCATTACCGGCAAAGATTATGTGGAACGCTGTATACTGAAAGCAATAAAGAATGATATTGTGATCTATTCAGCACATACCAATCTTGACAATGCACAGGGTGGGGTGAATTATAAGATAGCCGAAAAGATCGGGCTGAAAGACTTGAAAGTTCTTGAGCCGAAGGAAAATAGCCTGATGAAGCTGGTGACTTTTGTTCCTGCCGCTCAGGCTGATATGGTAAGAAATGCACTTTTTGCTGCCGGTTGCGGCAATATCGGCAATTATGACTCATGCAGCTACAATCTGGAAGGTGAAGGAACATTCCGTGCCAAAGAAGGAACACATCCTTTCTGTGGAACAATAGGGGAGCTTCATCGCGAAGGAGAGGTGAGAATAGAAACCATTCTTCCTGTATTCAAAAAGTCAGAAGTAATCAGAACGCTGTTGTCTGTTCATCCTTATGAAGAACCTGCATTCGACTTGTATCTGTTGCAAAATGACTGGACACAGGCAGGATCGGGAATTGTTGGCGAACTGGAAGAGCCGGAGACGGAACTGGAATTCCTGAAACGTATAAAGAAAACGTTTGAAGTAGGATGCCTGCGTCATAATAAACTGACAGGCAGGGAAATACGGAAAGTGGCATTGTGTGGGGGTGCAGGAGCATTCTTGCTCTCACAGGCCATCCGGTCGGGAGCTGATGTTTTTATTACAGGTGAAATTAAGTATCATGATTATTTTGGCCACGAAGGAGATATCCTGATGGCAGAAATCGGTCATTACGAAAGCGAACAATATACAAAAGAAATTTTTTATTCCATAATCCGGGATTTATTTCCTAATTTTGCGCTCCAATTGAGTAAAATAAATACGAATCCCATAAAATATTTATAAGTAAAATGGCTAGAGAAGCAAAAAAAGATCCGACTGAGTTGACGGTAGAACAGAAGTTGAAAACACTGTTCCAACTGCAAACTATGTTGTCTAAAATTGATGAAATCAAGACATTGAGAGGTGAACTTCCATTGGAAGTGCAGGACCTTGAAGATGAAATCGCTGGTTTGAGTACCCGTATCGACAAAATCAAAGCTGAAGTGGATGAACTGAAATCTGCTATTGCAGGCAAGAGAGTAGAAATTGAAACGGCAAGGGCTTCAGTAGAAAAATATAAGTCACAACAAGACAACGTCCGCAACAACCGTGAATATGATTTCCTGACAAAGGAAATCGAATTCCAGAGTCTGGAAATCGAACTTTGCGAAAAGAGAATCAAAGAGTTCAGCGCAGACAGAGAAGAGAAAGAAGCTGAAGTAGTTAAGAACGAACAAATACTCAGTGAAAGACAGAAAGACCTCGAACAGAAGAAGAGTGAACTGGACGAAATTATCTCTGAAACCAAACAGGAAGAAGAAAAACTGAGAGATAAAGCTAAAGATCTGGAAACTAAGATCGAACCGCGTTTGTTGCAGTCGTTCAAACGTATCCGTAAGAACTCTCGCAATGGATTGGGTGTTGTATATGTACAGCGTGACGCATGTGGCGGTTGCTTTAACAAGATTCCGCCTCAGAGACAACTGGATATCCGTTCTCGTAAGAAAGTGATCGTTTGCGAATATTGCGGACGTATCATGATCGACCCGGAATTGGCTGGTATACAGATTGAACATAAAGTAGAGGAAGCTCCGGCTACTACTACCAAAAGAGCAATCAGAAGAAAAACAGCTGAATAAGATACTAAGTTTGAATCTATATTCGAAAGCTCCGCATTTGTGCGGGGCTTTTTTTGTTTCTTCTAACTTTACTGCCCCTCTAAACAAACCTAACCTTGAATTGTTATCTTTTCATTTCATAAAAACCTGAACTGAATATGAATGTACGAGCGTGGAGTGTATCACTCCTTTTGTTTCTTTCGACTGTAACTGCGGTTGGACAAACAGTGAACCGCTATTTGAATACTCCTCTTCCTAAAGAATGGGAAGAGAGTGGAACAGTGTTTCAACAGACTCTTCCGGTGGACGATCACTGGTGGAAGTCTTTTCAGGACACCAAGCTGGACTCTTTGATTGCTTTGGCAGTAGACCGAAATTACTCCGTAGCAATGGCTATTAACCGTATAGCCGCCGCACGTGCCAACCTTTGGGCAGAGCGCGGAAATTTCTTTCCATCTATCGGACTGAATGCCGGGTGGACCCGACAGGAAACCAGTGGAAATACCAGTAGTTTACCTCAATCTACCGAGCATTATTATGATGCTGCAGTTAGTATGAGCTGGGAAATCGATGTCTTCGGCAGTATCCGCAAGCGGGTAAAAGCACAAAAAGAAAACTTTGCTGCCAGTAAAGAAGAGTATGCAGCGGTTATGGTGTCTATGGCAGCAGAAGTAGCCTCAGCCTATATTAACCTGCGGGAATTGCAACAGGAACTTGAAGTGGTAAATAAGAATGTTGCTTCGCAGGAAGAAGTTTTGAAAATCACGGAAGTACGTTATAATACCGGACTTGTTGCCAAACTGGATGTAGCACAGGCCAAATCTGTTTTGTACAGTACCAAAGCCTCCATACCACAATTGGAAGCAGGTATCAATCAATATATTACGACACTGGCTGTTTTGTTGGGGATGTATCCGCAGGAAATACGCCCTGTATTGGAAATCACCGGAACCTTGCCTGATTACATGGAACCGATAGGGGTGGGTATGCCGGTTGATTTGTTACTGAGAAGACCGGATATACGAGGTGCGGAGAGAAGTGTGAATGCTCAGGCCGCATTGCTCGGCGCATCCAAATCCGATTGGTTGCCGAAGGTCTTTCTGAAAGGTTCGTTTGGATATGCAGCCCGTGATTTGAATGATCTGGTGAAAAGCAAAAGTATGACTTATGAGATTGCTCCTTCATTGAGCTGGACAATCTTTAGCGGGGGGCAACTGATAAATGCAACAAGACTGGCGAAGGCGCAGTTGGATGAATCTATCAATCAATTTAATCAGACGGTTCTGACTGCAGTACAAGAAACGGATAATGCCATGAACTCCTACCGGAATTCGATCAAGCAGATTGTAGCTTTGCGGGAAGTACGTAATCAGGGTGTCGAAACCTTGAAGCTTTCACTAGAACTTTATAAACAAGGACTTTCTCCTTTCCAGAATGTGCTTGATGCACAGCGGTCTCTGTTATCTTATGAGAATCAATTGGTACAGGCGCAGGGAAGCTCGTTACTGCAACTGATAAATCTTTATAAAGCACTGGGAGGCGGTTGGAGAGAATAAAAGAATCTATAAATAAAATATAACCTAACGGATATGAAAAAACTAATGTATATTTTTCTTGTATTGTCGGTATTGACTGGTTGCAAGGAGAAAAAAAACGCCGGGGCAATGAAGGGAATGCCGACGCCGGCAATTAGCGTAGCGAAACCTATAGTGAAGGATATCACTTTGACGAAAGATTATCCGGGCTATCTGACGACGGAGAAGACTGTAAATCTTGTAGCCAGAGTGAACGGAACATTACAGTCTGTTTCTTACACACCGGGCGGACGGGTAAAAAAGGGGCAACTGCTGTTTGTAATAGAGCCTGCCTTATATAATGATAAAGTGGCGCAGGCGGAAGCTGAACTGAAAACAGCTCAGGCGCAGCTGGAATACGCTCGTAATAATTATAGCCGGATGAAAGAGGCGGTGAAGAGTGATGCTGTGAGTAAGATACAAGTGTTGCAGTCGGAATCGTCTGTGAAAGAGGGGGTAGCGGCTGTCAGCAATGCGGAAGCTGCTTTAAGTACAGCACGTACAAATTTAGGGTATTGCTATGTCCGTGCTCCTTTTGACGGGACAATCAGTAAATCGACAGTCGATGTCGGCAGCTATGTAGGCGGTTCTTTGCAACCGGTCACATTGGCCACTATTTATAAGGACGACCAGATGTACGCGTATTTTAATGTCGCTGATAATCAATGGCTGGAGATGTCTATGAATAATCAGCAATCGGCGAAGAGCCTCCCGCAGAAGATTATGGTTCAGTTGGGGAAAGAGGGGGCTGAAACTTATCCGGCAACACTGGATTATCTGTCACCGAACGTGGATTTGAATACAGGAACTTTGATGGTTCGTGCCAACTTTGACAATCCGCAGGGGGTATTGAAAAGCGGATTGTACGTCAGCATTACATTGCCTTATGGAGAGGCTGATCATGCAGTTCTTGTGAAAGAGGCTTCAATCGGAACCGATCAGCTCGGTAAATTCCTGTATGCTGTTAATGATTCGGATATAGTACGTTATCGGCATATTGAGGTAGGACAATTGATTAATGATACCTTACGCCAAGTATTGGGAGGACTTTCACCTCAGGAACGATATGTAACCGAAGCTCTGATGAAAGTCAGGGATGGAATGAAGATAAAGCCGATACCTTGATATGATCGGTTTGTTGGTTTTCCCCGAACGGTGTAGGCAAGTAACTATTTGTCCTTAACTAAATATTAATCGTAAACTTATATATTATGTTTTCTAAGTTTTTCATTAACCGACCAATCTTTGCTACCGTACTTGCCCTGCTCATTGTGGTAGCCGGTTTGATCGCGCTCAATATATTACCTGTGGCGCAATTTCCCGAGATAACGCCTCCGACAGTACAAGTGTCGGCTGTCTATCCCGGTGCAAATGCCGAAACTGTAGCCCAAACAGTAGGGCTTCCCATCGAACAGCAGGTGAATGGGGTGGACGGTATGCTTTATATGTCTTCAAATTCTTCCTCTTCGGGAGCATATTCGTTGACAATAACATTTGCCGTCGGTACAGATATTGATATGGCTACCGTGCAAGTCCAGAACAGGGTAAGTGTTGCACAGTCCTCCCTGCCGGAGCCTGTAGTGGTGCAGGGAGTAACGGTGCAGAAACAGTCTTCCAATATCGTCATGTTTTTGACAATGACTTCGCAGGATTCCGTTTACAACAGTCTTTATCTGACTAACTATGCAAAACTGAATTTAGTCGATCAGTTATCGCGTGTGCCGGGTGTAGGGGCTGTTAATGTCATGGGAGCGGGTGATTACTCCATGCGTATCTGGCTGGACCCTGAAGCCATGCGTATCCGGAACATCTCTCCGGCACAAGTGTATCAGTCTATCCAATCTCAGAATATGGAGGTGTCCGCCGGTTATATCGGTCAACCTATTGGAAAGGACAATAAAAACGCTTTTCAATATACGCTTAATGTACAGGGACGACTTACTTCTCCGGAGCAATTTGGAAATATTATCATTCGTCGGGAACAGGATGGGGCAATGCTTCGTCTCAAAGATATTGCGCGAATAGATTTGGGGTCTGCTTCTTATAATGTAGTATCCCGGTTGAAAGGTAAGCCTACCGCAGCTATTGCTATCTATCAGCAACCGGGTTCCAATTCGCTGGACGTTTCAAAAGGGGTGAAGGCAAAAATGGAGGAAATGGCAGCTAGTTTTCCCGCAGGAATTGCCTATAACGTAACCTTGGATACAACGGATGTAATTCATGCCTCTATTGATGAGGTAATGGTGACATTCTTTGAAACAACACTGCTTGTGGTACTGGTAATTTTCTTGTTTTTGCAGAACTGGAGAGCGGTTATTATTCCTTGTATCACCATTCCTGTATCATTAATCGGTACGCTGGCAGTCATGGCAGCATTTGGTTTTTCCATCAATACGCTTACTTTGTTCGGATTGATTCTGGCAGTTGCCATTGTTGTGGATGATGCCATAGTGGTGGTTGAAAATGCTTCGAGATTATTGGAAACCGGACAATATTCGACTCGTGAAGCAGTAACGAAAGCCATGGGAGAAATTACAGGACCGATTGTCGGAGTGGTGCTTGTGCTGCTTGCCGTATTTATTCCGACGATGATGATCAGCGGAATTTCCGGTCAGTTGTATAAGCAATTTGCATTGACAATTGCTGCTTCCACAGTATTGAGTGGTTTTAACTCATTGACACTGACACCTGCTCTCTGTGCGTTGTTTTTGGAAAAGAGCAAACCATCTAATTTCTTTATATACAAGGGATTCAATAAAGCGTATGATAAAACGCAGGGAGTGTATGACAGCACGGTGAAGTGGTTGCTCCAGCGCCCGGTCATTTCTTTTGTGTCTTTTGCTGTTTTGACGGTTATTGCCATCATACTCTTTATGCGTTGGCCGTCGACATTTATTCCGGATGAAGATGATGGTTATTTTATAGCTGTTGTTCAGCTCCCTCCGGCAGCCAGTCTGGAGCGTACGCAAGCTGTCGGGGATAAAATCAATGCTATTTTAGATTCTTATCCGGAAGTGGAGAATTATATTGGAATCTCCGGTTTTTCCGTAATGGGAGGAGGTGAGCAGAGCAATTCCGCTACCTATTTTGTTGTTCTGAAAAACTGGGATGAAAGGAAAGGGAAGGAGCATACGGCTGCTGCCGTTGTCGACCGTTTTAATGGGGAAGCGTATATGGAAATCCAGGCTGGCCAGGCATTTGCTATGGTACCTCCGGCTATTCCCGGTTTGGGTGCCTCCGGTGGTTTGCAACTTCAGCTGGAGGACCGGAGAAATTTAGGGCCGACGGAAATGCAACAGGCTATTAACTCGCTGCTTGCTTCTTATCATTCCAAACCGGCTTTGGCTTCTGTATCCAGCCAGTACCAGGCAAATGTTCCGCAATACTTCTTGAATATCGACCGTGATAAAGTGCAATTCATGGGTATTGCCCTAAATGATGTATTCTCGACATTAAGTTACTATATGGGTGCGGCATACGTGAATGATTTTGTTGAATTTGGCCACATTTATCAAGTGAAAATAGAAGCACGTGACCAGGCGCAACGGGTTATTGATGACGTTTTAAAACTAAGTGTTGCCAACTCGGCAGGAGAGATGGTGCCTCTTTCTTCCTTTACCAAAGTGGAAGAACGGTTGGGGCAGGATCAGATCAATCGTTACAATATGTATTCGACAGCTGCTCTGACCTGTAACGTAGCTCCCGGCAGTAGCTCAGGACAGGCTATTCAAGAAATGGAAGCTTTGTTCAAAGAACAGTTGGGAGACGAATTTGGTTATGAATGGACATCGGTTGCCTATCAGGAAACGCAGGCGGGAAATACTACTACTGTTGTTTTGGTTATGGCTTTAATTGTAGCTTTCTTGGTTCTGGCTGCGCAGTATGAAAGCTGGACCAGTCCGGTAGCTGCTGTTATCGGGTTGCCTGTAGCTCTGCTGGGAGCGATGATAGGCTGTCTGATCATGGGGACTTCGGTCAGTGTCTATACACAAATTGGTATTATCCTGCTTGTTGCACTTTCGGCCAAAAACGGTATTCTGATTGTAGAATTTGCCCGTGATTTTCGTGCCGAAGGAAACTCTATTCGTGAGGCGGCATACGAAGCTGGACATGTTCGTTTGCGCCCGATTCTGATGACTTCTTTTGCTTTTGTATTAGGGGTGATGCCTTTGCTTTTCGCTGCCGGAGCCGGTGCACAGAGTCGTATAGCATTGGGGACTGCGGTCGTTTTCGGTATGGCAATGAATACTTTATTAGCGACGATTTATATTCCTAACTTCTATGAATTGATGCAGAAATTGCAGGAAAGATTTAGTAAGAAGAAGGATAATGATGTGAAAAAAGATACGAATATGTAAAAATAGAATATCGTTTGCAACGTATCTGAAATCAATAATATTATGGTGTCACTATGTGCTTGGGATACTGATACTATGTGTCTGGTATAGTGTCAGTATCCCAAGCACATAGTGACACCATTTTTATAGGATGTTATAATCGGGAATATCCTGAAGAAAGGTATAACTCTGATGTGCATAATCTATCCGGCAACAATAATGTTGCATTCCGTTGCTTACTATCAGATAATCAACTTTCAACACCATATTATAGCGGGTTATCTGATCGAATACGGCTTGTGTGATTTCGATGTGCGGGGCTTTGTATTCTACGATCATTCGCGCTGACAGATCTCTCCGGTAAAGCACGGTATCACATCTTTTGGTTGTACCGTTCAGCTTGACCATTACCTCGTTGGCAAGCAGCGCGCTCGGATATCCTTTGTGTGCAATAAGAAAGTGAACAAAGTGTTGACGTACCCATTCTTCGGGGGTAAGCGCGACATATCGTTTGCGAATCACGTCGAAAATTACATTTTTTCCGTTTCGTACGTTTATTTTAGTGTCGAATACTGGTAGGTTTAACGATAACATTTATTATTTTTGTAAGTTAAATAACGGTTTCTATTATTGGAACCACAAATTTAATAGATAATTATGAAAACGAAAGAAGAAATCGTAGCTAATTGGCTACCCCGTTACACAAAACGTAACCTGGAAGATTTTGGAGAGTATATTCTGTTGACTAACTTCAACAAGTACGTAGAGATTTTCGCAAATCAATTTGATGTTCCTATTTTGGGTAGAGATGCCAATATGATTTCTGCTACAGCCGAGGGCATTACAATGATTAACTTCGGTATGGGTAGCCCTAATGCTGCCATTATCATGGATTTATTGGGAGCTATTCGTCCGAAAGCCTGCCTGTTTTTGGGGAAATGTGGCGGCATCGACAAGAAAAATCAGATTGGCGATTTAATTCTTCCTATTGCTGCTATTCGTGGTGAAGGAACATCCAATGATTATTTTCCACCTGAAGTTCCTGCTTTACCTGCGTTTATGTTGCAGCGTGCCGTTTCTTCGTCAATTCGTGACTATGGCCGCGATTATTGGACGGGTACTGTCTACACTACTAACCGC
This sequence comes from Bacteroides faecis MAJ27, assembly GCF_900106755.1. GTDB lineage: Bacteria > Bacteroidota > Bacteroidia > Bacteroidales > Bacteroidaceae > Bacteroides > Bacteroides faecis. Next base: position 119,994 of record NZ_FNNN01000011.1, on the reverse strand, counting down.
CGTATCTGGGAACATGATGAAGTATTTAAGGAATATCTGAAAAAAACCCGGGCAATGGCAGTAGATATGGAAACGGCTACTTTGTTCAGTTGCGGTTTTGCCAACCACATTCCAACAGGCGCTTTATTGCTAGTGTCCGATCAACCTATGACTCCGGATGGAGTGAAGACAGATAAAAGTGATAATTTGGTCACCAAGAATTATGTGGAAGAGCATGTCGAGATAGGCATTGCTTCTTTGCGCATGATTATTGATGCAAAGAAAACTGTAAAACACTTGAAATTCGACTGGTAACCACCGGCCTTTCTAAAAATATATATGGCAAAACAAGAACTGACCTGTGATGATATCCTCAAAGAACTGAGGGCGAAGCAGTATCGTCCCATCTACTATTTGATGGGGGAAGAATCGTATTATATCGATTTAATTGCCGATTACATTACCGATAATGTGTTGAACGAAACGGAAAAAGAGTTCAATCTGACTGTAGTGTACGGGGCTGATGTGGATGTAGCGACTATCATAAATGCTGCAAAACGCTATCCTATGATGTCTGAACATCAGGTAGTAGTAGTCAAGGAGGCACAAGCAGTCCGAAACATCGAAGAATTATCGTACTATCTTCAGAAACCGCTTCATTCCACTATTTTGGTGATATGTCATAAGCACGGAACGTTGGACCGTAGAAAGAAACTGGCTGCTGAAGTAGAAAAGACCGGTGTGCTGTTTGAATCCAAGAAGATAAAAGATGCTCAGCTTCCAGCTTTCATTGCTTCTTATATGAAGCGGAAAGGAGTAGATGTGGAACCCAAGGCAACGGCTATGCTGGCTGATTTTGTCGGCTCGGATTTAAGCCGTTTGACGGGTGAATTGGAAAAGCTGATTATCACTTTACCTGTGGGGCAGAAACGTGTAACTCCCGAACAAATCGAGAAGAATATAGGCATAAGCAAAGATTATAATAACTTTGAATTACGAAGCGCTCTGGTTGAAAAGGATATTCTGAAAGCAAATAAAATAATAAAATACTTTGAGGAAAATCCAAAAACGAATCCAATTCAAATGACATTGTCTCTGTTGTTCAGCTTTTATTCGAACTTGATGTTGGCGTATTATGCACCTGATAAGTCGGAGCAGGGAATTGCCAATATGCTGGGATTAAGAACTCCTTGGCAAGCTCGGGATTATGCTGTTGCGATGCGCAAATATAGTGGAGTGAAGACAATGCAGATTGTTGGTGAAATACGATATGCTGATGCTAAATCAAAAGGAGTGAAGAACAGTTCAATGTCCGACGGAGATATTCTTCGTGAATTAGTGTTTAAAATTTTGCATTAGCGAAACTGAATATTCTAATAAATAAAAGGCATATACTTTTACTGTAAAGCAGATTAAGTATATGCCTTTTTTGTATGCTTCAAATAATACTTGGTTAAGCTCATAGTCAAATCTCTTTTTTAAGGTGAATATTTTACAATGAATCAGTTATTCTTTTCTCTTTATTTTTTATTCATGAAAAGGAATCTGAATAATTTCACTTTCTCTATTTAAATTCTCTTTTAGCAGTATTTCTCTTATTTAGTTTATACTATAATCATTTTTTAGAATTGAAAAAATCGGATTTCGTTCAGACTATAATATAGAATGGAAAACCATATTGGCATAGATAGATTTTATATAAAATAGAGGGAGACTCTTCTTTCTCCTAAACTTATAAAATGTCATTTTGATAATTCGGGAAAATAATTGAGGTGTTTTACTATGTTTTTCCTAGTTAGTCTAAATTTTGATATTGATAAAATGAGCTTAATCCGCTGTAGTATAGATTGTTATTGTGAAAATAATGCTTCTAGAATCGAAAAAAAATCATCAATCGACCGAATATGCAGAAATATGGCAAGGATTTGCTATTTGTGAGCTAGATCAGAGGTAAATGTAAAGGAAGATTTGAGTAGTTCTTAATATACATAAGTAAATGGCGTATTTTATCCCTTGATTTATTGCTGTTGCAACTATTGAAATTTACTTTTGTATAAACGTATTTGTTTGTTTGTGAATTTTATATTCGTGAACGCGATACAAATGTTATTATACGATGCTGAGTACAAAAGTAAATGCAGTAATTTACATTAATAATAATGTGTGTATAGATGTAATAGGAGGGCGGTTAACATTCTATCTTTATACTACTATATTATTGTATATCATATAAATATCATCTATTTCTAAATTATTACTCTAAAAAGGTGATTTGATTGGCTTATATTTTTGTGAAATTCTTGTGTATCTCCTTGGTTTTGTTTGTTATACGACTGTTTATCAGTTGATTATTGGACTTTATTAAATCTTATATATTAGTTGTTTTTGTATGTTTTTTCATGTTTTACAAGAGTGATATTCCATTTGTAATAACGTGCATACTTTTGTGATATTAATATTTTTATAATTGTAATTTGCATTTGTGATTTGTAATATTTACCTTTGTATATTCATAGAGATAGTTGATATTTCTGTGAAATCTATGTTTAATACATACAATTGTAACAAGAAAAGGCTGTATGGAAATAAAAGACAGAATTAGAATGATAATGGAGAGAGAAAAAGTTCCTCCCAGGGTTTTTGCTGAGACAATTGGAGTTCAGCAGTCCACTCTCTCACATATTTTGAATGATCGGAATAAACCAAGCTTGGAGGTTGTAATGAAGGTACATCAGACTTATAGTTATGTAAATCTTGAATGGCTGCTTTATGGTAAAGGTGAAATGATAGCTTCTGTAGAAGATGCTTCTATAGTTTCTTCCAGTGGCGATTATCAGCCTTCTTTATTTGATGAGAATCCTGTAAATTCGTCCAAAGAGCCGTTCAATCCGGAAAATCGCAAGGAAATGCCATTAAGAAGTACTGAAAATGCACCCAAAGAGATTGTAAAACAGGAGATTAGGTATATAGAAAAGCCTGCCAGAAAAATCACTGAAATAAGAATCTTTTTTGATGATAATACTTATGAAACCTTTCGACCTGAAAAATGAGAGGTAAAATCGGTGGTTTGAGCAAATTCCTGTATCTTTGCATCCGGAATACGAATTTATACTTTTATATCCATACATGAAGAAATTTATTTTAGATCTGACAGTCACTGAGAATATTAGATTGAATGCAAACTATGTGTTGCTGAAATTGACTTCTCAGTCATTACTGCCCGAAATGTTGCCGGGGCAGTTTGCTGAGCTTCGGGTGGACGGTTCATTAACCACTTTTTTACGCCGTCCTATTTCTATTAATTTTGTAGACAAGCGACAAAACGAGGTATGGTTTCTTATTCAATTGATTGGAGATGGAACAAGACGTTTAGGAGAAGTAAATCCGGGCGATGTGATCAATGTAGTACTTCCTTTGGGAAATGGCTATACAATACCTCAAAAGCCTTCAGATAAGCTTCTATTAGTAGGTGGAGGTGTCGGAACAGCTCCTATGTTATATTTAGGTGAGCAATTGGCGAAAAATGGTCATAAGCCTACCTTTCTTTTGGGTGCCCGCAGTGATAAAGATCTGCTGCAACTGGAAGAATTCGCTAAGTATGGCGAGGTGTATACTACCACAGAAGACGGAAGTCACGGAGAAAGAGGGTATGTCACTCAGCATTCTATATTAAATCAGGTACGTTTTGAGCAGATTTATACTTGCGGGCCTAAACCAATGATGATGGCTGTGGCAAAATATGCCAAAAGTAATCAGATAGAATGTGAAGTCTCTTTAGAAAACACAATGGCTTGTGGAATCGGAGCATGCCTCTGTTGTGTGGAAAATACGACAGAAGGACATTTGTGTGTATGTAAAGAAGGTCCTGTTTTTAATATAAATAAACTACTATGGCAGATTTGAGTGTAAATATAGGTGAATTACAGATGAAGAATCCGGTGATGACAGCATCTGGTACATTTGGATATGGTGAAGAGTTCTCAGATTTCATTGATATAGCGCGAATAGGCGGTATTATTGTAAAAGGTACTACTCTTCACAAACGTGAAGGTAATCCATATCCTCGTATGGCAGAGACTCCTTCTGGTATGTTAAACGCTGTAGGACTGCAAAATAAGGGTGTTGATTACTTTGTTGAACAGATATATCCCCGTATAAAGGATATTCAGACGAATATGATTGTAAATGTATCCGGGTCTGCTATTGAGGATTATGTGAAAACTGCAGAGATTATTAATGAACTTGACAAAATTCCTGCTATAGAATTGAATATCTCGTGCCCTAATGTAAAACAAGGAGGTATGGCTTTTGGTGTGTCAGCAAAAGGTGCTTCAGAAGTGGTAAAAGCAGTGCGTGCTGCTTACAAAAAGACACTTATCGTTAAACTCTCTCCGAACGTTACCGATATAACAGAAATAGCCCGCGCAGCAGAAGAAAGTGGTGCGGATAGTGTATCATTAATCAATACATTGCTAGGAATGGCTATTGATGCGGAGCGTAAGCGTCCTATTTTGTCAACTGTAACAGGGGGAATGTCCGGTGCTGCTGTGAAACCGATCGCTTTACGTATGGTTTGGCAAGTTGCGAAATCGGTAAATATTCCTGTCATAGGATTAGGGGGGATTATGAACTGGAAAGATGCTGTTGAGTTCATGCTTGCTGGTGCATCTGCTATCCAGATTGGTACAGCAAATTTCATAGATCCGGCTGTTACCATTAAAGTTGAAGATGGTATAAATGATTACTTAGAGAGACACGGATGTAAGTCTGTTAAAGAGATAATTGGTGCACTTGAGGTATAATTGAAAACATACAATAACCCTTCGTATAGAAACTGAAAGAAAAATGTTATTTTGCTATCCAAAGTTTGCCTAATAAAATCGTTAACGGGAATGATAGATGAAAAAGATATTTAGGCCGAAGAGTAAAATAGCAGATTTGTCTTTCTTATAGAAGATAAATAAAAACGACGGTAAGACTTCTTGAATTTCTTGCCGTCGTTTTTATTTACATATATTCATTAGTCTTCTAGTAAGTCAGGACGAAGTTTCCGGGTGCGTTCTAAAGATTGCTGTAGTTCCCATTCTTTTATTTTTGCTTCATGGCCGGATAATAAAATATCGGGTACTTTCCAGCCTTTATAGTCGGCAGGACGAGTGTAGACAGGGGCTGCCAGCAGATTGTCCTGGAAGGAGTCGGAAAGTGCAGATTGTTCATCTGAAATCACTCCAGGGATAATACGGACAATTGCATCTGCCATGACTGCTGCTGCTAGTTCACCTCCTGTCAATACATAGTCACCGATACTGATTTCTTTAGTGATCAGATGTTCACGGATACGATAATCAATACCTTTAAAATGTCCGCAAAGGATAATCAGGTTTTGAGCCAAAGAAAGACTGTTAGCCATTGGCTGATTGAACTGTTCTCCATCAGGGGTCGTAAAAATCACTTCATCATAGTTTCGTTCTGCCTTCAAAGCGTTAATGCAACGTTCGATAGGTTCTATTTTCATGACCATTCCGGCAAATCCGCCAAAAGGGTAGTCATCAACACGGCGATATTTATCTTCGGTATAGTCGCGCAGATTGTGGATATGTATTTCTGCAAGTCCTTTATCCTGAGCCCGTTTCATTATAGAGCAATTGAAGAACCCCTCAATCATTTCGGGTAAAACTGTTATAATATCAATACGCATAATCTTTATAATTTTTCGCAAAAGTACAAATATTCAAAGATAAACCTGTATTTTTGCCTTAAACAATCGAAGAAATATGGATATAAAGGAAAAAATAGAGGAATTGCGTGCTGAACTTCATCGGCATAACTATAATTATTACGTGTTGAATGCCCCTGAAATTTCAGATAAAGACTTTGATGATAAGATGCGAGAACTTCAGGATTTGGAGCAGGCATATCCGGAATATAGAGACGAAAATTCGCCTACCATGCGCGTCGGTAGTGATATCAACAAAAATTTTACCCAGGTTGCGCATAAATATCCTATGTTGTCTTTGGCAAATACATACTCTGAAGGCGAAGTCACGGATTTTTATGAGCGTGTACGAAAGGCGTTGAATGAGGATTTTGAGATTTGCTGTGAGATGAAATATGATGGTACTTCTATTTCTCTGACCTATGAAGATGGAAAATTGCTTCGTGCCGTCACTCGTGGAGATGGAGAAAAGGGTGATGATGTGACGGATAATGTGAAGACGATCCGCTCTATCCCACTTGTACTTCATGGTGACAATTATCCTTCCTCTTTTGAGATACGTGGCGAAATTCTCATGCCTTGGGAGGTATTTGAAGAGTTGAATCGTGAAAAAGAAGCACGTGAAGAGCCGTTATTCGCTAATCCAAGAAATGCGGCTTCCGGTACGCTGAAGCTTCAGAACTCTTCTGTTGTGGCTTCTCGTAAGTTGGATGCATATTTGTATTACCTGTTGGGAGATAAGCTTCCATGTGACGGACATTATGAAAATCTTCAGGAAGCTGCAAAATGGGGATTTAAAATATCTGATTTGACACGTAAATGTCAGACACTGGAAGAAGTATTTGATTTTATCAATTATTGGGATGTAGAACGGAAGAATCTGCCGGTAGCTACCGATGGCATTGTTTTAAAGGTAAATAGTTTGAGACAGCAAAAGAATCTCGGTTTTACGGCAAAATCTCCCAGATGGGCAATTGCTTATAAATTTCAGGCAGAGCGTGCATTAACCCGGTTGAATATGGTTACTTATCAGGTAGGCAGAACAGGCGCTGTTACTCCTGTTGCCAACTTAGATGCTGTTCAGCTCTCTGGAACGATTGTAAAACGTGCTTCATTGCATAATGCGGACATAATTGAAGGGCTTGATCTGCATATCGGAGATATGGTATATGTAGAAAAAGGAGGTGAAATCATTCCTAAAATTACAGGAGTGGATAAAGATGCCCGTAGTTTTATGCTTGGTGAGAAAGTCAGGTTCATTACCAATTGCCCCGAATGTGGCAGCAAATTAATAAGATATGAAGGTGAAGCCGCTCATTATTGTCCAAATGAAACTGCCTGTCCTCCACAGATAAAAGGCAAAATAGAGCATTTTATAAGTCGGAAAGCTATGAATATTGATGGATTGGGACCTGAAACGGTGGATATGTTCTATCGTTTAGGCTTAATTCATAATACGGCAGACCTGTATGAGTTGACAGCTGATGATATTAAAGGACTGGACCGTATGGGAGAAAAATCTGCCGAGAATATTATTACGGGAATTGCACAGAGCAAGACCGTTCCTTTTGAGCGTGTCATTTTTGCTTTGGGGATTCGCTTTGTTGGCGAGACAGTAGCAAAGAAAATTGCCAAGTCTTTTGAAAATATTGATGAGCTGCAACAGGCTGACCTTGAAAAGCTGATAAGTATCGATGAAATCGGGGAAAAAATAGCAAAGAGCATTCTTTTGTACTTTTCAAATGAGTCCAATCGCGAGTTAGTTGGCAGGTTAAAAGCAGCCGGACTTCAACTTTATCGCAGAGAAGAAGATATGAGTGGGTATACGGATAAATTAGCTGGTCAGTCTATTGTGATTAGCGGTGTGTTTACGCATCATTCGCGAGATGAGTACAAAGATCTTATTGAGAAAAATGGCGGTAAGAATGTAGGAAGTATTTCTGCAAAGACTAGTTTTATCCTTGCCGGAGACAATATGGGGCCAGCCAAACTGGAAAAAGCAAAAAAACTTGGAGTAACCATACTAAGCGAGGACGAATTTCTGAAACTTATATCGTAAGATATGAAAAATATTCGTACTTTTGCGCCTAATAAAATTAGAGATTATAATTAAAACTCATGATACAGACTAAATTGAAAGGAATGGGGGTAGCACTGATTACTCCTTTCAAAGAGGATGAAAGCGTTGATTATGATGCGTTGATGCGTTTGGTAGACTATCTATTGCAGAATAATGCGGATTTCTTGTGCGTGCTGGGAACTACAGCCGAAACTCCGACTCTTACCGAGGATGAGAAGAAGACTATCAAAAAAATGGTGATTGATCGTGTTAACGGCAGAATTCCTATTTTATTGGGTGTAGGTGGTAACAATACACGTGCAATAGTAGAAACATTAAAAAATGACGATTTTACAGGAGTTGACGCTATATTGTCTGTAGTGCCATATTATAATAAACCATCGCAAGAGGGAATTTATCAGCATTATAAAGCTATATCAGAAGCTACAGAACTCCCTATTGTGTTGTATAATGTCCCGGGGCGCACAGGGGTAAATATGACGGCTGAAACAACTTTGCGCATTGCCCGCAATTTCAGCAATGTAATTGCCATTAAGGAAGCTTCCGGTAACATTACCCAAATGGATGATATTATCAAGAATAAACCAGATAATTTCAATGTTATTTCTGGTGATGACGGCATCACTTTCCCGCTAATAACATTGGGAGCTGTTGGGGTGATCTCTGTAATCGGTAATGCTTTCCCACGTGAATTTAGCCGTATGACACGCTTGGCGCTTCAGGGGGATTTTGCTAATGCTCTTACTATTCATCACAGGTTTACTGAGTTATTTGATCTTTTGTTTGTGGATGGAAATCCGGCTGGAGTAAAATCAATGTTGAATGCAATGGGAATGATCGAAAATAAGCTTCGATTGCCACTTGTTCCAACAAGAATAACAACGTTTGAGGCAATACGTAAGGTTTTAAACGAGTTAAATATTAAATGCTGATAGGATCCGGGAAAGGTATTAATCTTCCGTGCATCTTATTATAAATATTTCCCCTTCACCCTCTCTCGTAATTCTTAATTAATGCGAGTGTGGTGGAGGTTTTTTTTTTGAGTGAAATTCTAATCTTCCTAATGTTCAAAGATAAACTTTCTGATGTTTGAAAATAAGTATTGAAGTGTTTGAGAAAAACATCCTATTTTGAATGTAATCAAGCGGTCGGTTTAAAATATCTTTCTTGATGTCGATTTTCCTCGATGAAATGGGGGAAAATGCAAAATCCTCTGCAAAAATGCAGAGGATTTTGGTGATCGCGACAGGATTCAAACCTGTAACCGGCTGATCCGTAGTCAGCTACTCTATTCAGTTGAGCTACGCGACCTTGTTAAGTATTGTAGAAGTGACCGCGACAGGATTCAAACCTGTAACCGGCTGATCCGTAGTCAGCTACTCTATTCAGTTGAGCTACGCGGCCATTCTGTTTTCCGAAAAAGTGATCGCGACAGGATTCAAACCTGTAACCGGCTGATCCGTAGTCAGCTACTCTATTCAGTTGAGCTACGCGACCATTGTTTCGTTTTAACGGGTGCAAAGATACGTACTTTTCCCGAATTAGCAAGCGTTTGGCGACTTTTTTTGCGGAAAATTATTCGATGAAACGGTAATTAAACAGTTGGAAACCGATACTTAACCCGACATTCCACTCCCTTCTCGGTGAGCTATAATGATTTACATAAGCAGAGATGTCTCCGAAGGGTAATTGACACACTACAGAAATTTCTCCTAAATATTCGAATTTAGAGAAAGCTTTTCCATAATATGCTTTATTTAATGAGTTTCTTTCAATCGGATAAATAGGCATAAAACCATAAAATTCACCTCGCAGGTGGAACATTTGGTTGAGACGATAGATTGGGCGGATACCAGCTCCCACAAATTGATTGGCACGAAAAGCTTCGTTATAGGTAAGCTTACTATGTTGTGTAGGCGAAAATTCACCAGCTTGCATCATAGTTGCCGTATAGTTCTCTGAGAAATTCTTAGAAGCATACAGAGCTTTTAAATACCACCCTAAGACCCAGTGCTCGTTCATCGTATGGTATTTTTCTTTCATATATGATAATTGTAACCAGGAATGGTGTTCTTTATTTATTTGAATTCCTTTGGTTTCTTCGCCGGGATAGAATCTTTCCCGGCCTATAAATATCTGTGCGATAAGGGCTTCTTTGTAGCCCTGCGTCGGGTATTGTCGTGAATTAAGCGTGCTACCATTGAAGCTAATAGAGCCACCGAACAAATCGTAACGACTTCTGTCAAATCTATCCTTCTCAAAGTCGATGATGTTTCTCTGGAAATATTTGTCTTCTATTCTGGCGATTCCTATTCCAAATTCAGCTCGTTTACTCAAAAGAAATGGTAATCCTACCTGAAGTTTGAGAAAGCGTTCATCTTTCTGATTAAATGCCGGTTTGTCATTTCTGGAAAATAACTTGTCTTTTTTGAAGTAATCAAAAGTTGTGATGGATGCGATAAAACGGTAAGAGGTTGGGATTGCCGTAGAAAAGTCAATCTTTGCCATAAATTGTGCATTATTATAGACTTTCCCAAGTTGTCCGTCAAAAAGCAACTCCTTCGCATAATAATTTAGATCCTGATAGCTGAGTCCGAGATAAATTTGGTTGGAATTGGATGTGGAAATATTCCCTCCTAATCGTACGGCAAAATTATTTTCCAGTTTAACTTTTAAATGCAGGTCATATGTTTCATCCTCCGGATTGTATACAGCGTGTGGAATGATCTCAGAAATCATATTATCTGAAAGTAACCGGAAATATCCTTCTTTCAAGTCTTCATAAGTGAATTCCTTATTGTCAGAACTATGAAATTCTTTTTTAATGTATGCCTGTTGCTGGGGATTTGCTCCGTCAATGATGATGTTCTTGAAGCGTAATTCCGGATAGTTGCTTCGATATACCATTCTTCTCAAACGTATATTATCTAGATTCACCCGCCTGTGTATGCGGCTTTTTATAGAATCCATCATACTTATGGTCCGGTTATAACCAATATCGTGTAATTCATCTATTCGCTGAAAATCCATCAAACTGACATTGTCATATTTGAATGTCATCAAAATACCCATTGAATCTGGAATAGAATAGTCGGTTTTTTGCATAACCATATTTTCTATTTGGCTCATAAGGTCATTTTCCTTGGGCTTAGTAGGATTGGTAGATACAACGCTCCCAATTATAATATCCGGGTGAAAATCATCTCTCATAACGTCTGTAGGGAAGTTATTGTAGATTCCCCCGTCATATGCTAAAACATTGTCAATCTCTATCGGCTTAAACATAAAGGGAAAACTCATGGAGGCCCGGACAGCATCCCCCAAATCTCCATTTTTCATTACCAGTTGCTTTTTATTGTATACATCAGAGGCTATGCAGCGGAAAGGGACAAATAACTTATCGAAATCACCTTTACATGCGGCTGTAGCACGTGCATACAAATCTACAAATACCAAATTCATTTGTATGGGATTTACCACACTTGTGGGCAAAAATTGTGGTTTGAAATTTTTTAATGAGTCTTTGAACGAAAAACGAATATTAAAAAATTCCGGTGTCGGGACATTTTTTTTGAAATGATATACGTATTTTTCTTCTATCTGTCCTGAATACCATCTTTTAAAGTCTTCCGATTTTAATAATTCTTCCATATCGTCAGGAGAATACCCCATCGCATAGAGAGAGCCAATGATAGCTCCCATAGAGGTTCCTGTAATATAATCAATGGGAATGTTATTTTCTTCTAAGGCACGGATGATACCGATGTGTGTCAATCCTTTAGCGCCACCTCCACTTAAAACAAGACCTACTTTTTGGGCGCAGACAGTTGGTATGAATAACCATATAGCAATTAACACTAAAAGTATTTTTCTCATAACCTGAATCAAACAATTGAAGTTTTTATCATTTAGTGTTCAAATATATGCAATACTTTCCAAATTATCGATATTTTAGCGTTCGTTTTATGATGAAAAAAGAGCATTACAACATGTTTTAGTGTTGAATGCTCTTTCATTGATTTATGTTATAAATAAAGGGGCGATATTAAATCAGCTCAATACTACGCTTCACAAAGTTATTTAATGCTTCACCTTTTAGCATATTATTCTGCAATAGGGCTAAATCGATGAGTTGGCGGATTACCTTGTTGTTGTTGGCATATCCTGCAAAGATGTTCTCTTTTTTATTTTTAAGTTCATCCCATTTCTTGTCCAAGTCATTCAATTCGTCTTTCTCGGTAGTAGGAATTTCTTCTTCTTTCTTATTCTTCTGACTGTCTTTTAGTTCATTGCGACGCTTATTGACACTGTTCATCTCTGTTTGTATAGGAGCTACTTCAGGATGACAAACTGCTTCTTCTTCATCAAGCACTTGCTTAATAAGCTTATGGTCGGAGTTTAGAACCAGGTTAAACATATCCGGCATTTCTCCATAGAAGCTCATTCCAGCTTGAATATTTGCCATTTCTTTCATACGACGCATATATTCGCTTTGAGTAATCATCACCGGTGCTGAATTATCTCCCAATGCTTGTGTCATTACATTGAACTCAACTTTATCCATCTTAGGCAATTGACTCTTGAAAGCAGTTGTGATGGCTTCCTGCTTTTCTCCTTCCAATGTTTCGCCTTTTTTATCTTCTTTGATGATAAGGTTGTCGATAACATCACTGTCTACACGAGTGAAGCGCGATTTCTCAAACTTTTGTTCCAACATGCTTACCATAGCTACATCTAATTGACCATCCATAAGCAAGACATTGTATCCCTTATTTGTGGCAGCTTCAATATAGCTGAATTGTTCGTCCTTATTATTAGCATACAAATAAATCAGATTTCCATCTTTATCTGTCTGATTATCTTTAATAAGAGTCTGATACTCTTCAAATGTATAATGTTTGTTATCTGTATCGGTGAAAAGGGCGAATTTTTGCGCTTTCTCATAGAAATCTTCTTGAGTTAGCATGCCATAATTGATAAATATTTTCAGATCATTCCACTTCTCTTCAAACTGTTTGCGATCGTTCTTAAAGATAGATTGCAGGCGATCGGAAACTTTCTTCGTGATATAGGTCGAGATCTTCTTCACATTCGAGTCGCTTTGCAAATAAGAACGGGATACATTCAATGGAATATCCGGAGAATCTATAACTCCATGTAATAAAGTCAGGAAGTCGGGTACAATTCCCTCTACAGAATCCGTTACATATACTTGGTTGCAATATAACTGAATCTTATTTTTATTCAGTTCAATATTACTCTTTACTTTCGGGAAATAAAGAATACCAGTCAAATGGAATGGATAATCTACATTCAGATGAATCCAAAACAGTGGTTCATCTGACATCGGATACAGCTTGGTATAGAATGATTTGTAATCTTCGTCTGACAGTTCACTCGGTTTGCGAGTCCACAAGGGAGTGGTATCGTTGATAATATTGTCTTCAGTAGTTTCTATCTGTTTACCATCTTTCCATTCTTTCTTTTTACCAAATGCGATAGGTACGGGAAGGAAACTGCAATATTTCTTTAGAAGCTCAGAAATACGCGCTTCTTCGAGGAATTCTTTGCAGTCCTCATCGATATATAGGATGATATCTGAACCACGATCTGCCTTATCTACTTCTTCAAGAGTAAATTCCGGACTGCCATCACAAGTCCATTTTATAGCTTGTGCTCCATCTTTGTAGGATTTAGTGATAATTTCTACTTTTTTTGCAACCATAAAAGCAGAATAGAAACCTAAGCCGAAATGTCCAATGATTGCATTTGCATCATCTTTGTATTTTTCCAGAAAGTCATTGGCTCCTGAAAATGCAATCTGGTTGATGTACTTTTCAATTTCTTCTGCAGTCAGACCAATACCACGGTCAGAGATAGTAATAGTGTCTTTACCTAATTCAACGTGAATTGTCAGATTACCCAATTCACCTTTAAACTCACCAATAGAGGCAAGGGTATTCAATTTTTGAGTGGCATCTACTGCATTAGATACTAATTCGCGAAGAAAAATTTCATGGTCACTGTACAAGAACTTTTTGATGATAGGGAAAATGTTCTCTGTTGTAACCCCAATATTACCTTTTTGCATAATAACGTATATTTTTTTGGTTTATTTATTAGAATGTTTTTAATTGATATTTGTTCAGATAGAGACAAAAAAAATGCCAGACCTTGAGGTCTGACATTCTGGCATATTTTATGACTTGTTTTATCTAGGAAACCTTCTCTCAGGAAGCAATAGCTTTCATCTCCAATTCGCCTTTTTCTTTGTTTAGCGAGATTTGAATTACATCTTTTTCTTTTAAAGAAGAAGTAATGATGAGTTCTGATAGTCCATCCTCCAAATAAGTCTGAATAGCTCGCTTTAATGGGCGGGCTCCGAATTGCACATCATATCCTTTTTCGGCTACGAATCGTTTTGCTTCGTCATCAATAATAAGCTTATATCCAATAGATTCAATACGCTCATACAGTCCTTTCAGCTCAATGTCAATGATTTTTGTGATAGCCTCCAGAGAAAGCTGGTCGAACGTTATGATTTCATCGATACGGTTAATAAATTCAGGCGCGAATGATTTATTTAAAGCCTTTTGTATGACACTTCGTGAGAATTCTTTGTCATCCAGGCGACTTTGCGTTGCAAATCCTACGCCACGTCCAAACTCCTTCAACTGGCGAGTACCAATATTGGAAGTCATGATAACAACTGTATTTTTAAAATCAACCATTCTGCCATAACTGTCAGTCAAACGACCCTCATCCATCACTTGAAGAAGGAGGTTGAACACATCAGGATGTGCTTTTTCAATTTCATCAAGTAGGACAATAGAATAAGGTTTGCGACGCACTTTCTCTGTTAATTGTCCGCCTTCTTCATATCCTACATATCCCGGAGGTGCTCCAACCAGACGTGAGACCGTAAATTTCTCCATGAATTCACTCATATCTATTCGGATTAGCGCATCGGAAGAACCAAACATGTATTTAGCCAATTCTTTAGCTAAATGGGTTTTACCTACACCAGTCGGACCTAAAAACATAAAGGTCCCAATGGGCTTATTAGGATCTTTCAATCCCACACGGCTTCTTAAAATAGCCTTGACTAGTTTTTCTATAGCCGGATCCTGTGCGATGACTTTTGATTGCAGGTCCTCCTTCATGCCGGCTAACTTGATTCCTTCAGCTTGTGCCATACGTTGTACTGGAATACCGGACATCATAGAAATAACATTAGCAATTTCTTCTGCATCAACAGTCTGTCTGTTCTCTTTCAGGCTGTTTTCCCATTCCCGTTTCATTTCATCCAACTGAATAGTAAGTTCCTTCTCCTTATCGCGGAAGCTGGCAGCGAGTTCGAAATTCTGTGATTTCACAGCTTCATTTTTCTTGCTTTTGGCTTCTTCAATGAGCTTTTCCTGTTCTTCAATTTCTTTAGGCACGTTGACGTTGGTTAGATGTACACGTGATCCTGCTTCATCCAAAGCATCAATAGCCTTGTCGGGGAAGTTACGGTCCGTAATATAGCGGTCTGTCAACTTGACACAAGCTTCTAAGGCTTCATCCGTATAGTTTACATTATGATGGTCTTCATATTTATCCTTGATATTACGCAGAATCTGAAGAGTTTCATCAGCAGTAGTAGGTTCTACCATTACTTTCTGGAAACGACGTTCCAAGGCCCCGTCTTTTTCTATATTCTTGCGATATTCATCAAGAGTAGTGGCACCGATACATTGTATTTCGCCCCGTGCCAATGCAGGTTTCAGCATATTGGCCGCATCCATTGAGCCGGCAGCAGACCCTGCACCTACAATTGTATGGATCTCATCAATGAATAAAATCACATTCGGATTCCTCTGTAACTCGTTGAGAATGGAACGGATACGCTCTTCGAATTGACCACGGTATTTTGTTCCTGCCACAACCGCGGTCATGTCAAGAGCTACCACCCGTTTATCAAACAAGATACGCGATACTTTCTTTTGAATGATTCTCAAAGCAAGTCCTTCAACGATTGCCGATTTTCCTACGCCAGGCTCACCAATCAAAATTGGATTATTTTTTTTGCGCCGACTGAGGATTTGAGCCAAACGTTCGATTTCCTTTTCTCTGCCTACTACCGGGTCCAAACGTCCTTCTTCTGCCGCTTTTGTCATATCTGTACCGAAATTGTCAAGCACAGGAGTGTCATTAGAAGGCTTTTTCGAAGCTGTTTGCGCCTGTTGCTGGCGTTCTTCAGAACCGCTTCCACCGGATCGGGGAGAAGACATTTCTTCGTCATCATCGTCCTCTGTGAATCCCATGCCGGAATTTACATCTGGCTGTAATGTAGCTTGTTCCAACACTTTCACATAATTAATGTCATTAGCTTCGAGCACGGAAGCTGCCATATTGTTTTTTTCTCTTAGGATCGCTAACAAAACATGCTCTGTATCAGCTATATTACTTTTCATTCCACGTGCCTCTAAAATACACATTTTCAATATTTTGGCCGCGTCGTTAGACAACGGTATCTCTGCGTCAGGCAATAGCATATCATCAGCTTCTGTCTTCAGCCGAGCTTCAATCTGCTGCTTTACTGCAGCTAAATTGGTGTTGAGTTTTGACAATATCTCGATAGCTTTTCCTTCACCGTCACGAAGCATTCCCAGAAGTAGATGCTCAGGTCCGATATGCCTACTCCTCAATCGGTTAGCTTCTTCCTTGCTATAGACGATAATGTCGGAAACTCTTTGTGAGAATTGATTATTCATACTTTTTCCTTTTCTTCTAAGGGGTTATTTACTGGCAAATATACGCATTTAATCAAGTTTGTATTGCATATTTGCTTTATTTCTTATCTCTACAAATGGCGTGCCATAAAATGCCATGTTTTTAGTTATATATATAAGGTATAACAAATATTGTCCCCTGTTTTTCGTGAATATGTTTTTTTATGATGGCATTTATTCTTTTTCTCTTTTCTTTTTCTAATATTAATGGTTGGAAGTCAATTCGTTCACTGGAATTTTTAATTTTAATAACTAAATATGAACAAATAGACTGTCCTTCAAGCAGAAAAAAACTTTCTTCGGAAAAACTTTCGTATATCGTGGAAAAGTAGTACTTTAGCGTGGTTTTTCACAGACCATACAATGTATAATTAATAATCATTTTAAATGCTTGAACAAGACAGAATTATAAAGATTAACATCGAGGAGGAAATGAAGTCATCGTACATTGACTACTCCATGTCGGTCATTGTTTCACGTGCCCTTCCGGATGTTAGAGATGGATTTAAGCCCGTTCACCGTAGAATTTTATACGGAATGATGGAATTGGGTAATACTTCAGACAAACCTTATAAAAAATCTGCAAGAATTGTGGGTGAAGTACTGGGTAAGTACCACCCGCATGGAGACTCTTCAGTTTATTATGCTATGGTGCGTATGGCTCAGGAATGGGCAATGCGTTATCCTTTAGTAGATGGCCAAGGTAACTTTGGTTCTGTAGATGGTGATAGCCCCGCTGCTATGCGTTATACGGAGGCTCGTCTAAACAAGTTGGGTGAAGCGATGATGGATGACCTGTATAAGGAAACTGTAGACTTCGAACCTAACTTTGATAATACGTTGACGGAACCGAAAGTTATGCCAACCCGTATCCCTAATCTTTTGGTTAACGGTGCCTCTGGTATTGCTGTAGGTATGGCGACTAATATGCCTCCTCATAACCTTTCGGAAGTGATTGATGCTTGTGAAGCATATATTGATAATCAGGAAATCACAGTGGAAGAATTGATGAATTATGTCAAGGCTCCGGATTTCCCTACAGGCGGTTATATATATGGTATAAGTGGGGTGCGCGAAGGGTATCTGACAGGTCGTGGCCGAGTGGTTATGCGTGCGAAAGCGGAAATTGAAACCGGACAGACACATGATAAAATCGTAGTGACTGAGATCCCTTACAATGTCAATAAGGCTGAACTGATTAAATATATAGCTGATCTTGTTAATGATAAGAGAATAGAAGGTATCTCGAATGCAAATGATGAGTCTGACCGTGACGGAATGCGTATCGTTATTGATGTAAAACGTGATGCCAATGCGAGCGTAGTACTGAATAAGTTGTATAAGATGACAGCTTTGCAGACTTCTTTCGGTGTGAATAATGTAGCATTAGTTCATGGACGTCCGAAAACGCTGAATCTGAGGGATATGATTAAATACTTCGTGGAACACAGACACGAGGTGGTTATTCGTCGTACTCAGTTCGATTTGCGTAAAGCAAAAGAGCGTGCCCATATCCTTGAAGGTTTGATTATCGCTTCTGATAATATTGATGAAGTTATCCGTATCATTCGTGCAGCCAAGACTCCAAATGATGCAATAGCTGGTTTGATAGAACGTTTTAATCTGACAGAAATACAGTCACGTGCAATTGTAGAGATGCGTTTGCGGCAGTTGACTGGTCTGATGCAAGATCAGCTTCATGCTGAATACGAAGAAATCATGAAACAGATTGCTTATTTGGAAAGCATTTTGGCTGATGATGAGGTATGTCGTAAGGTGATGAAGGATGAATTATTAGAAGTTAAAGCGAAATATGGTGACGAACGTCGTTCTGAAATCGTATATTCTTCCGAAGAATTCAATCCGGAAGACTTCTATGCCGATGATCAGATGATTATTACGATTTCTCACATGGGTTATATCAAACGTACACCATTAACTGAATTTCGTGCACAGAATCGTGGTGGAGTAGGTTCTAAAGGAACAGAGACCCGTGATGCGGACTTTGTAGAGCATATTTATCCGGCTACTATGCACAATACTATGATGTTCTTCACACAGAAGGGGAAATGTTACTGGCTGAAAGTATACGAAATACCAGAAGGAACGAAGAACTCCAAAGGACGTGCTATACAAAACTTGTTAAATATCGACTCTGATGATAGTGTAACTGCATATTTGCGTGTTAAGAGTCTGGATGATTCTGAATATATCAATAGTCATTATGTATTATTCTGTACAAAGAAAGGTGTTATCAAGAAGACATTACTTGAACAATATTCACGCCCACGTCAGAATGGTGTAAATGCTATTACAATTCGTGAGGATGACAGTGTAATTGAAGTTCGAATGACGAATGGTAATAATGAAATTATTATTGCTAATCGCAATGGTCGGGCTATTCGTTTCCATGAGGCTGCAGTCCGTGTAATGGGGCGTACAGCAACAGGTGTGCGTGGTATTACACTAGATAATGATGGCCAGGACGAAGTAATAGGAATGATTTGCATCAAAGATTTAGAAACAGAATCTGTAATGGTTGTTTCTGAACAGGGATATGGCAAGCGTTCTGAAATCGAAGATTATCGTAAGACTAATCGCGGTGGTAAGGGTGTAAAGACCATGAACATTACCGAGAAAACAGGTAAGTTGGTAACAATCAAGTCAGTGACCGATGAGAACGATTTAATGATTATCAATAAATCCGGAATTACTATCCGTCTGAAAGTGGCTGATGTTCGCATTATGGGACGTGCTACTCAAGGTGTTCGTCTGATTAATCTTGAAAAACGTAATGACCAGATTGGTTCTGTATGTAAAGTCATGACAGAAAGCCTTGAGGATGAAATTCCTACAGAAGAAACAGAAGGTACTATTGTAAGCGATCTGTCTAATGACGCTCCGGAGGTCGACAATGCAGATGTTGACACAGATATTGATGAAAACAATAACGAAATTGAGGAATAGACATAATATTAATAATTAATCAAACAACAATCATGAAAAGAGTATTATTTTCAATGGTTTTATTGATGGCCGTTAGCTTATCATTCGCTCAAATGAAGAATGTAAAAGAAGCCAAAAGCATTGCCAGTGATGTAAAACCGAATTTTGGTCAGGCTGAAAAGCTGATTAATGAAGCTATTAAGAATCCTGAGACTAAAGATCTTCCTGACACATGGGACGTTGCTGGATTTATTCAGAAACGCTTTATCGAAGAAGAACGTGACAAGAAAGGCGTTTTGAAACAGCCGTTTGACACATTAAAGGCATACAATAGCATTTTGAAAATGTTTGAGTATTATACTAAATGTGATGATTTAGCTCAAGTACCTAATGAAAAAGGTAAAATTAAAAACAAATACAGAAAAGCAAATGCTTCAACTATATTAGTTGAGCGTCCTAATTTGATTAACGGTGGTATTCAATACTTCAACCTTGATAAGAATAAGGAAGCTTTGCAGTTCTTTGCAACATACGTAGAGTCAGCTTCTTATCCTATGTTAGCAGAACAAAATTTAGCTAAAACAGATACTCTTCTGGCACAAATTGCATATTACGCAACATTAGCTGCTGACAGAGTAGGAGACAAAGATGCAATTATTAAGTATGCTCCTGCTGCTTTGGAAGATAAGGATGGAGGTAAATTTGCAATGCAATTGATGGCAGATGCTTATAAAGCTAAAGGTGATACAGCTGCATGGGTTAAATCATTGGAAGAGGGTATTTTAAAGTTCCCGGGAAATGACTATTTCTTTGCGAATTTGGTTGATTACTACACTAGTTCTAACCAAGCATCTAAAGCAATGGAATTTGCTGATAGAATGTTATCTACTGATGCCAACAACAAGTTATATTTATATGTAAAAGCATATCTTTATCATAATATGAAAGAGTATGATAATGCTATTGAATTTTACAAAAAAGCTATCGCTGCAGATCCTGAATATGCAGAAGCATATTCTAATGTAGGACTGGTATATTTGATGAAGGCTCAAGATTATGCTGATAAAGCTACAACAGATATCAATGATCCTAAATATGCAGAGGCACAGGCTACAGTGAAGAAATTCTATGAAGAAGCTAAGCCATTTTACGAAAAAGCCAGAGCTTTGAAGCCAGATCAGAAAGATTTGTGGTTGCAGGGTCTCTATCGTGTTTATTACAATTTGAACATGGGGCCTGAATTTGAAGAAATTGATAAGATGATGAAATAATTATCATTAATCAGTTATTATAAAAAAGACTATCTCAATATTAATGAGATGGTCTTTTTTATTTTTATCTTAAGTTTTGATGTTTTTGAGGGGAGAATGAAAAAGCGGCATCTACATTTATTTTTGGGATGCCGCTTTTATTTTAGAGAGAGAAGAGAGAGTCGTTATTAGTATTATCTTTTTTTCTATTAAACATAATCAGTATTATTCCCTAAACGTAAACAACTTATTTTGCTTCCTTCCGATCAACCGTTAATAACAAGCAATGGCGTATCGGAATGGAAAATCATCTTACGAGCGATACTTGGATTAAATAAGCGAGCAAATATATTTCTTTTATAGGAAGTTAATGTTATTATATCTATTTGATTATCTTTGATATACTGATCAAGTCCTTTCAATAGATTATCATTCATTACCACATCATAATGGATTTCAAGCCCGGGATATTGTTTTTGGAAATAATCCTTGATACCAGCAAGCTTAATTTCGTTCCAAGTATCCTTTGATTCAGCCAGATGTATTAATGAGACAGAAAAATGAAAGGATTTCCACGTATTGAAAAAAGCTTCAAAAGCAATCAAGTCTCTTTGATCAAAATTGGTTAGGAAAGCAATGCGTTTTACTTCATTGAATTCTTTGAACGGAGTATTTTCCGGAATGGCTAATACTGCTGTGCGGCTTCTATCAATGATTTCAGCTGTGACACTACCAATCAAGTCGATATCTTTCTGGCTTTTTCCACGTGTACCCATAATGATAACCTTAGGACGTTGCTCCTTGGCGTACCTTAAGATTTCTTCTTCAGGGATACCTTCCCGTAATATACAACTATATTTAATATCAGGGAATTCTCCAGATGCGACTTTTTCCTTTATTTTATCAGATAGTATGTTGAGGTCAGAATGCACCTGTTGGATGATTGTTTTAACAGATTCCTCATCTCCAATCTGATAATTAAAAACGTCACCATATGGTAATGATGAAGCGTATATAGGTGTAAAGTAAACATGTAATAGAATTACTTCAGAATTCTCTGTTTTTGCCAAATTAAAGCCGAATTCGCACGCTTTCATCGAATAACTGGAGAAATCGACAGGTATTAAAATTTTGTTTGATTTACTGTCCGACTTTGGCGTCTTCTCTCCCACTATACTTTCAGATAACCAAGTAGAACTTTCAGTTATTTTTAATGCACGCGGTAAATCACTTTCTTTAATTCGCAGGCGTACTCCTGAAGAGACAACTGGTTGTATTTGATTTACATTATGAATATATGTTTCTATTCCTTCATTTTCGAGGACATTTTTTAGAATCTGAGCTTTTGTATAAGTCAGAATAGCTAAGGTTACTAATTTATCTTCCATAATTTATCTATTTTTGAAGGTAAACAAATAAGAAATCCCAATTGTTTGGGCAATTGGGATTCTGTTTTATATTTTAAATTTGCATAGGTTCGGTAGCTTGTTCTTTTTGCATACTCAAGTTTATTTCATCTAAGATTTTTAGAGCCCGGTCGAGAACAGTTGTATCATCCAGCATTACAAGCCCGCCATCCGGACCGGGCTCAAGATGTATTCCGACACTTTTTCCTTCCTTGAAATTGTGCCCTCCGAAGAAGTTGCGCACTGTATCGACGTGCAAACCAAGTTCGTCTGCTATTCTATGCATGCTACCGCTAGGCAATGAATCTTTAATCTTGCGAAGTTCATTAAATGTTATTGTTCTCATGTCTCATAAATTTAATGGTTAATACTATATTGTATTTAATTTTTTATCACGCTATAAACTTAAGCAAAAAAAAAGATAAAACAAATTATTTGCTTATCTTTTTTCCTAAATTCATCTATTCTGTTTATGAATTTTATATCACTTCAATAGCGGAAGCCGGTACCCATCCTACTTTGCCGTCTTCCAAGCGAATTTCCTTCCATTCTTTCATTGAATTGTCTTTGATACTGACCTTACGTCCTTCATGAAGAATAAACAAGCTAGTTCCACTTTCACTTGGAGTGCTGCGAACTGTTACGCTAGGATTCATGACAATCGCTTCGTTTCGATTTACCAGACGTTCTTTTTGTTCTGAGGCAAACAGATTAGAACATATCATAACGATCAGGAAAACGATGCCTGCGATAAACCCTACTTTCTTCAGCATAATCTGTTTGGAGAAGATAAAGAAATAAAGAGTGATGATAAATAGAATGAATGAGACAATTCCCCATGTAGCCCATGCATCTACACTCATGCTGTTTATCAGAGCCTTAGTCCATGATACAAAGAAAACTTCCGGAACCGGTTCTACTTTATCTATTGTTTTAGCGCGCGCTACTTCCAGATTGGCACGGATATCACTGTTTCCCGGTTTCATGAGCAAAGCGCGTTCGTAATTGAGTACGGCTTTGGCTATTTCTCCAATTTTATAATAACTGTTTCCTAAATTGTAATACACATCTGCAGACTCTCCATTTTTTAATAAGGACTCATATATCTGGATAGCAGTTGTATAATCATCTTTTATATATGCGGAATCTCCTTCAGCTTTTGTTGCATCTTCCAATTTCGTATCGGGAAATGCATGTGAACCCGCATGGATAGAATCAACTTCAGTTG
This sequence comes from Bacteroides faecis MAJ27, assembly GCF_900106755.1. GTDB lineage: Bacteria > Bacteroidota > Bacteroidia > Bacteroidales > Bacteroidaceae > Bacteroides > Bacteroides faecis. Next base: position 96,615 of record NZ_FNNN01000011.1, on the reverse strand, counting down.
TTTGTATAGAATCAATGTTTTGAGATCCTTGTCCGAAACAAGTAACTGACATCGATAATAATATAAAAAACAATATTTTTTTCATGACACAATCTCTTCAGGGTTAATGTTTTATTGAATTTTCCATCCTGCTTATCACTTCTATTGAAGATGAATAAACTTTATCCATCGCCTGATTTTCATCCCCCGGAGCGAAACGAGCAAACTCACAATCATTCAATGCATTCAGGAATTCTTTAATTAATTCTTCACTTACTCCATGGTTTCTCAATTTCTCTTCAATATTGTCTTTTGATAAACGAGAGACTGGAATACTTAGTTTGTCACTGATATATCCCCACAATGCTTTCAAAACTTCATCATAGAAAGCATCTTTCTTGTTTTCAGAGAGCAGTTTACCAGCTAGTTTCATACGTTTAGTTGCTACCTTATTAGCTTTCTTTGTCTTCATCTTAGCAACATTAGCGTTTGCTGCTGCCTGTTTGTGGTAGACGATAAAGAATATGATGAAAGCAAGAGCGGGAATGATATAGAACAGCCAATACGTCACTGAGCCATAGAAGAAACTACCTTTAGGTTGGAGAGTTACTTCATTTTGCTTGATGTAACGAATGTCTTCACCCAGTACTTTCAAGTCTTCTTTGTTGGTGAAATTAGCAATCACCTGATCAGCGTTTCCTGCACCTTTTTCAACATTGATTACGTAATCTTCCGTTTTCAATGTCTTGTAAGATTTTGAACGGATATCGAAATAGCTAAAAGAAACTCCCGGAATTTTATAATTGCCAGCATGTCTTGGAATAGCCAGATACTCAATGACTTTATTTCCAGTGAGACCTTCTTGAGTTAGTCTGACTTGGTTATCTACTTTAGGATCATATACTTCAAAGTCATCCGGGAACTTAATTTCCGGATTAGAAATCAGTTTCAAGTTTCCTGTTCCGGAGATCACTAACTTGATGGTAATAGCATCATTGGTTTTCAGCTCTTTGCTATTGATTGAAGATGAGATGTTGAACTCTCCCACTCCACCTGAAAAGCTTGCGGGTTTTCCAGCAGGAAGCGGATTAACATTGATTGCTATTTTAGGAGTAACAATTGATTTCTGAACTCTGACAACATTACTTCCACCATTGAAAAATGCATCGAAAGGATCATCGGATTGGATTGCCTTACCCACTGTCATCTGGAATTGTGCCGGTTCTATAAATAATTTGCCCGATTGTTGGGGAAATAATACAAATTGACGATAGATCGTCGTATTGTAGTTACGTCCCTTATAATGCTCCTGCGTCCATCTTGCGTTAGTAGTCATCTCAATTTCTTGTGAGTGAAAACCTTTAAAGTCAGGAAGTTTGGCATTATTCAGTTGTAAGTCATGCTCTCTGGTATATATTTTATACGTCAAGACGAATGCTTCCTGTTCATATACATTTGTTTTACTGGCTGTAGCTGTAATAAACAAGTCCTGATTGGATACGCTTGTGCCAGATGAAGACGAACGTGCAGATGAACTGCCATCACTTTGTCCTCCATTACTAGCCTGGTCTTGTGGTAACACTTTCACCTTTACAGAGTTGGAAACCATCTGATTACCATCCGCAACAATAGAAGCACCGGGGATTGTATATTCACCGGCGGTATTTGCCATCAATATATAAGTAAATGTAATGCTACTCGTAGATGTGACATTACCATTCATTATCTGTGTACTACTTTGTTGAGAACGGCTCGGCCCCATCAAAACATCGAATCCTTTGATAGACGGCGCTTGAAAGTCTTTTACTTTTTGTGTGGTTACTGTATAAGATAGCCTGAATTGATCTCCTACCACCACTACATCAGGAGCGGAAGCAGTAAATGACACCTTGTCGGCAAGCGCCTGGGTGCTGTATGCTATCAATGCCATCAATATAACAATCAGTTTTTTCATTGCTTATGAAATTTATATCATCAACTTTTATTATTACCAATCTTTTTCCAGACGACCACCCTGAATAACTTTCTGTTGTTTCTTCACTTTGTCCTGCACGTCTTTCTCATCCTGCATTACAGAATTAAGCAACTGTTCAGCATTTTCCTTTGACATCTGATTATCTTGTTTTTCAGGTTTCGGCGGTTGTTGCTGGTCTTTTTGATCATCTTTCTTCTGATCGTTTTGCTTGTCTTTATTTTGGTCCTGTTTCTGATCTTGCTTCTGCTGTTGATCTTTGTTTTGATCCTGGTTTTGATCTTGATCCTGTTGGTTCTGCTGATCTTTCAACATTTTCTGTGCAAGAGCCAGGTTATACCGTGTTTCATGATCTGCAGGATTGTTACGCAGTGACATTTTATAGGCATCTACTGCCTTTGCATAATCCTTGCCAGCTTGAAAAAGTACTCCCATATTGTGATAAATATGTGCCAATTTCATTTTATCCTTTTCTATTTTGCTGGCAGAAGCATATTGCTCCATGGCATCTTGAAATTTTTGCTGTTGTGAAAGCGTATTTCCTAAATTGTACATAGATACAGTCGATTTAGGATTGATTTCCAAAGCCTTGCGGTAATTGACCTCTGCATCGACGAATACACTATCATTGAACAGACGATTTCCTTTACGGATATAGTCACGCTCTGCTTTCTGCGCCGAGATACCGACAGCTGATAACAGAAAGGCAGCGAATAGAATATATTTCATTTTTAACATACGCATAGCTTACTTCTTATTAGAGAACAGATGAACGTTTTTGAATAATGGATTCTTACGGTCCAAAATTAACATCTCAGCTAGTAACAACAGTAAAATGATCCATGCAATAGCCTGAAACTGTTCATTGAAATCTGTATATATTTTCGATTCTACATCAGACTTAGCCATCTTACTAATTTCCTGGTTAATAGCTTTTTGAGCAGAGTTAGAATTATCCACCCGTACATAGATACCCTTTCCGTCTTTGGCTATTTCCTGGCACATAGCTTCATTCAGGCGAGTTACAATAACATTACCTTCGCGGTCGCGACGATAATCGTTCGTTCCTTCTATCGGAATAGGAGCACCTTCCGGCATACCTACCCCCAACACACTCACCTGAATACCTTTTTCAGCAGCAGCCTTAGCAGCTTCTACAGCCCCGCCTTCATGGTTCTCACCATCCGTGATGACAATGATAGCACGTCCTACTCCTTCTTGTGGAGTAAAACTGCGAGTTGCCAGATTAATTGCTTCTCCGATTGCTGTACCTTGCTTGGAAATCAGCGAAGGGCTGATAGATTCCAAAAACATCTTGGCAGAAATATAATCACTGGTAATTGGTAACTGAGTAAAAGCATCTCCGGCAAATACAATCATACCTACCTTATCATTATCTAACTCATCCACCAATCTGGATACCAGTCTCTTCGCCTTTTCCAAACGGCTAGGCTGAACATCTTGTGCCAACATAGAATTGGATATATCCAGAGCGATAATCACTTCCACTCCTTTACGCTTCACCGTTTCCTGCTTAGAACCAAATTGCGGGCGGGCCAGCAATACCGAGAATAAGCCGATAGCAGCAAAAATGAGCCAGAACTTCACATCCGGACGATATTTAGATACATCCGGCATCAATTGCGCTAACAATTCCGGATCTCCAAAACGTCGGATATTTCTTCGTCTCCTGTAGTTGGAATACAAGTAGAAAGCTGCTAAAAACGGTAACAGCAGCAATAAATATAAATATGCAGGTTCTTCAAATCGAAACATCTTCTTCCTATTTTACGATTTACAAATCACGATTGACCCAACATTCCTACGGAATTTTCTTGAGTATTGAATTACGTAATAAAACTTCCAGCAATACACAAAGGAAGGCAGCCAGTGCAAACCAGCGATAGTCTTCCTCCCGCTTGCTATACTCTTTCACGTTCAGCTTTGTTTTCTCCAGCTTGTCTATTTCTTCATATACCTCTTTCAGTTTCGAGTTGCTCGTAGCTCTGAAATAGTTACCATCCGTAGTACCGGCAATCTGAGTCAATGTTTTCTCGTCGATTTCTACCGGCATATTGATGTACTGTACCGTATTGCCGACCGGATAAGGATATGGAGCCATTCCGTTCGTACCCACTCCGATGGTATATACACGGATACCAAAACTTTTGGCAATCTCGGCAGCTGTCAATGGTGAAATATCTCCTTTATTATTTGTACCATCTGTCAATAAGATGACCACTTTTGATTTGGCTTTACTGTCTTTCAGGCGGGTTACGGCGTTTGCAACTCCCATACCTACTGCCGTACCATCTTCGATAAGCCCACATTTGATATTATGAATCATATCCAGCAATACGGCATGATCTACAGTCAGGGGGCATTGAGTGAACGTTTCTCCGGCAAACAGAGTGATACCAATATTATCATTCGGGCGTCCGTTAATAAATTCAGCAGCTACATCTTTGGCAGCTTCCAGTCTGTTCGGCTTCAAGTCTTCTGCCAGCATACTGGTGGACACGTCGATAGCCAGCATAATATCAATTCCCTCTATTTCGCTGTTTTGCCACTTATTAGTGCTTTGCGGACGTGCAAGTACTACAATTATCAATGCTAATGCAATGACACGTAGTATAAATGGAGCATGCAGCAAATAATTCTTATAACTTTTGGGAGTATGCGCATATACCCGTGCATCCGAAATCTGGAGCGTAGCCTCAGATTTCTTTCGCTTTAAGATATACCATACAATATAAGGTATAAGCAATAATAGCAAAAACAGATATTCAATATTGGCAAAAACCATTTTATTTTCGATTTAACAGTTTACTATTTAGTATTCACACCACATTATGCAAAGAGATCATAAAGCTGCATACCTATATATATAAAAGTACCGATTAATGCTGCAGATAAGAATACAATACCGCAGATTAATAATATTTTGGTACGCAGAGAACGTTTCTCGATGATTGTGATTTCCGTTGGTTGCGGTTTCTGATTCTCCTCTTCCGGTTGCTTTGTCTCGTTGATAAAATCGATTGCGTTAATCAAATTCGCATCGTTTTCATTCATTTGCGGATCATGTTTGGCAAACTTTACCAAATCCGCTGTCTGGAAGAGTTCCTTCAAATCCGATATAGCATCTTTATCGTTCATTTCCAATAACTTATCAATGATTTCAGAAGAAGTCATTTCAAGTGCGTTGAATCCGAAACGATCCTTGATGTAGGTACGAAGAGTATCCGTCAGTTCTGTATAGTATGTCTTCGGCTCTCCCTTCTGCCATACCTTCTCACTCTTGATACGTTCGATTTCTTTCATCGCAGCCTGATGTGGCGGCAACTTAGGTTCTACTTTTATCTTGCGGATAATAGGTTTATTATCACGGATACGAATGATCAGATAGATTAACAGACCGAGCAAAGGTAATGCAAGGAATGAGCAACCGATTAGTCCATACCAGTCTTCCCAGGCAAAAGGTGCTTTCATCACTGTTTTTTGTCCGAAGAACTGGTCCGGATGTAAAGTGTCGACCGGCATCGAATATACTTTCAGTGCCAGTGCTTTTGATCTATATTCTTTGCCATCCACTGTGACGGGCATTGGCGGAAGATAATAGAGAGCTGAATCAAACGAGGTGATAATATATTCCTGAGTGATCAGCATCCGTTGGCGATCATTCAGAAATTGCGTATCCGGTTTGACAGTTTCTATAATTTCTACCCCACGCACCAGCGTATCGGTATAAGCAGGAAAGACAGCACGTTGCTTGGCGTCCATCGCTACTTGTAGTTGTACTTTCGCTTGTTCGCCAATTAATATCTGCAACGAATCTATCTTGGCTTCAACCGTAACAGACTGTGCTACAGTTCTACCCATAGGCAGCAGACATAACAATGCTATCAGAATAATATTTCTATTCATTTTTGATTCCATTAATTTCGTTTGGCAAATAAATTCAACAATGCCTTTACGTAATCCTGGTCGGTTCTCACAGATACGGAGTCTACATTACTTTTGGTAAATGTGTCGTTCAGTTCAGTCTGTTTGTTGATCCACCAGTCACGGTGTGCCCGGCGTACAGCTTTGGAAGAAGTATCGATCCATTGTTCATGACCGGTTTCCGCATCCTTTATCCGCATCAGTCCTACCGGAGGAAGATCACTCACTCTCCTGTCATACACCTGCAATGCCACTACGTCATGCTTCCGGTTGGCGATAGTCAAAGCGTTCTTGAAGTTGTCCTGATCGATGAAGTCGGATAAAATAAACGCAGTACAACGTCTTTTCATTACATTAGTCAGATACTCCAATGCCAGACGAATATTGGTACGGCGGCTTTCCGGCTGAAAGTCAATCAGTTCGCGGATAATATATAGAATATGTTTACGCCCCTTTTTGGGAGGAATAAATTTCTCTATCCGGTCTGAAAAGAAGATCACACCAATTTTATCGTTGTTCTGGATAGCGGAGAATGCAAGAGTAGCTGCAATTTCCGTTACCATATCCTTCTTCAGTTGTTTCACTGTACCAAATTCCAAACTTCCGGAAACATCGACCATCAACATCACTGTCAGTTCGCGCTCTTCTTCAAACACTTTCACATAAGGTTTGTTGAATCGTGCTGTCACATTCCAGTCGATGTCGCGTATATCGTCGCCAAACTGATACTCACGGACTTCCGAGAAAGACATACCCCTACCCTTGAAGGCCGAATGGTATTGGCCTGCAAAGATATTGTTAGACAGTCCTCGTGTCTTGATTTCAATCTGACGAACCTTTTTTAATATTTCACTTGTTTCCATTTATGCAATAGTTAAGTAGCGCAAATTAGGGCACTTCAACCTTGTTCAGAATCTTGCTGATGATTTCGTCCGAAGTCATGTTGTTGGCTTCCGCTTCGTAAGTCAATCCGATACGGTGACGGAGAACATCATGTGCAACAGCACGTACATCTTCCGGAATAACGTAGCCACGGCGCTTGATGAAAGCGTATGTACGGGCAGCCAGAGCCAGATTGATAGAAGCACGGGGTGAACCACCAAATCCGATCATGTCTTTCAGTTCTTTGAGGTCGTACTTTTCGGGGAAACGGGTTGCGAATACAATATCCACGATATAGCGTTCTATTTTCTCATCCAGATATACCTGACGAACGACTTTGCGGGCTTCGATTATTTCTTCTGCTTTTAGAATAGGTTTCACATTGAACTTCTCTCCGTTGATATTCTGACGGATAATCAGTTTTTCTTCTTCCAGTTTCGGATAGTCAATCACTACTTTCAGCATGAAACGGTCTACCTGTGCTTCAGGAAGCGGGTAAGTACCTTCTTGTTCGATCGGGTTCTGGGTAGCCAGAACTAAGAAAGGTTCCGGCAACATAAATGTTTCTTTGCCGATAGTAACCTGGCGTTCCTGCATGGCTTCCAGCAAAGCACTTTGTACTTTGGCCGGAGCACGGTTTATTTCATCCGCCAATACGAAGTTGGCGAAGATAGGTCCTCTTTGTACTTTGAAAGATTCATCTTTCTGGCTGTAAACCATGGTACCGATAACGTCAGCCGGCAATAAGTCTGGAGTGAACTGAATACGGCTATATTTCGCGTCAATCAGTGAAGCGAGTGTTTTAATAGCCAAAGTTTTTGCCAAACCGGGAACACCTTCCAGAAGAACATGTCCATCGGAAAGCAATCCGATAAGCAGTGATTCAACCAAATGTTTCTGACCAACAATGATTTGGTCCATACCTGTCGTAAGATTGGTAACGAAAGCACTTTGTCTTTCAATCCGCTCATTCAGTTCGCGGATATCAATTGATTCAGCCATAAATACTTAATATTTTATTATTTAATTCTCAATAATTAGATGTAAGACTTACCAGTGTGTAAGGCTTCTAAATTCGCTCCCAAAAGTACGCCATATAATTAACGATTGCAACTAATTTTTATTAAAAAACAATGCGAAATCTTTAGATTAAGGTACTTTCATACGCTTTTGTACTTACATAACATTTCACCCGGCTATACATTACTGTATGAGCCGGGTGAATGAATCGTTTTTGTTTTTATTCTTTTGTAAGTTCCGGTATCTCGATTGTTGTACCGTATGGCACGTTATCGGGGTTCTTAATTACTTTCGGGTTGTGTTTTACGATGTATGGCCACATCGCTTTTGTACCGTAAAAGCGTAATGAAACTCGTGTTAAAGTTTCCCCCTCTTTAATGGTGTATTTTGTTTTGGTACCGGTAATCTTATAGGATGCAGAATCCGAATATACCGAGGTTGCAGGCTGTTGCTGTTGGGCAGGTTTACTTTCTGCTTTGACAGGTTCCGCTGCCGGTTCCTTCTTGACTACAGGTTTTGGCTGCACAGTTTCGTCGGGCATAACAGGAGCTGCCTCCGCTACTGTATCTTTTTGCACAATTGTATCAGAAAGTTGTGCTTCCGGCTGAACAGGCTGAACGGCCTCCGGCATGTCGACTATATCCTTATCAGAATCAGATGAAGAAGAGAATAAATCCGGGTAATAAATAAACAGAATAGCTCCTCCACACAATAACAAGACTATAATAATCGTTGCTATCAGATAAGGAATCGCTGATTTCTCCTTTTTATCACTGTCTTTATCGGTATAGGCGGCTTTCGGCTGTTCTGTTTCCGGTTCTTTTTTCGGTGTTGCAGGTTCCATATTCGCTTTATAAAGTTCTTGGGCGATAATTTGTTCTGCAGTAGTTTCTGTTTTTTTCTTCTCTGTTTCTGGTTCTTCTATAATTGTTTCTTCCGAAGCTTCTTCAACCGGCTCTTCTGTTGCTGCCGGACTGAAGTCAGGTTCTAATGGAGTTTCTGAAGGTTCCTCTTCTGAAGAATCTTCAAGTATTGATTCCGATTCGGCTTCTGATTCCAATAATTCTTCGGTCATAGGTTGCTCTATAACAGCAGGTTCCGGTTCTGTTTCTGTCGGAACGGTTTCATTCGTATCGGTCTCCTCTCCTTTAACCGCAGCCACTGCTTCAGTTGCCGGTTCTTCTATTGCGGGCTCTTCCGGCTGTATTTCTTCCTGAGTATCTTCATCAGTATTTTTATCCTCTGTAACTTCAGAATCGACCATTTCGGCTTCACTGTCAGCAACCGAGGCTTCTTCCTCATCGGATTCCTCCATCGGAGTATCTTCCAATACCGTACCCTCATTTAGTACTACCGTCTCAAAATGCGCAAAAGGCTTATTTATCGTATCTCTGAGCGTCGTGTCCGGAGTAAACGATACTTTGGTGTGCCCTTTTATCTGAAAACGCTCCCCAGTGTTGACATTAACGCTTTCCCGGCTATCGACATCAACAAGTTTGAAAGTCCCCAATCCTTTGATTTTCACAGTCTTCTCATTCTCCAGGGCTTGTTCTATCAAGAGAAAGAACTCTTTGACGAATGCTTCGGCATCCTTCTTGGTCATGCTATGTTTAGCCGCCAATAAGTCGATAAGGTCTTGAATTGTCAGTCTTTCATTCATAATTGGGAAAATATATATTATTTAAACTTGTCTTTCAGTGTATTACTGGGTCTGTATGACAATACCAGTTTGGGAGGAACCAGCATGCGCTGCTTGGTGGACGGATTGATCGAAATACGTTCCGCCTTTTTCTTCACTTCGAAAGAACCGAAGCCCTGTATGGCAATCACATTTCCATCTTCCAGTTCCTGTGTCATATCAGACAATAAAGAACTTATCAGTTCAGAAGTGTCTTTGATAGTATATCCCAGTCTGTCTGCCAGTTCCGATGTAAATTCCTTATTATTCATACTTGTTCATTATCTTTGCATATAAATCAAAATCGTCCGCGTCGGTTACTTCTACCCGATAGAATTTCCCGATTTCAAGTTCCTCTCCAGAATGGCTGATCAACACCTCCGGATCTACCTCCGGTGAATCAAACTCTGTACGTCCGATATAATAATCTCCCTCGATCCGGTCGATGATCACTTTCATCTGCTGACCGATTTTCGCTGCGCTCAATTCTGCTGAAATACCTTGCTGGATATCCATCAGTTCATCCAGTCGGGCTTGCTTAACCTCCTGTGGTATAGAGTCTTCATATTGTTTGGCGGCATAAGTTCCTTCTTCTTCAGAATAGGCGAAAGCTCCCATTCTGTCAAAACGCGCTTTGCGCACAAACTCTTTCAGCTCTTCAAAGTCCTCCTCCGTTTCTCCCGGATGTCCTACCATCAGCGTGGTGCGCAGATGAATGCCCGGCACTTCTTTACGGAATTGCTCAATCAACTTGTAGGTATCTTCCTTGCCTACTTGCCGGCGCATTAATTTCAGCATATTATCGCTGATGTGCTGCAAGGCAATATCCATATATTTGCAGACATTATCACGTTCACGCATTACACGGAATAAATCCGTTGGAAAATGTGCCGGATACGCATAATGCAAACGAATCCATTCTACGCCCGGTATTTCCGAAATACGTTCGATCAATTCGGGCAACATTTGCTTTTTATACAGGTCAATTCCGTAATATGTCAATTCCTGAGCAATCACCTGAAACTCTTTTACTCCTTGCGATACCAGATACCGTACCTCGTCCAGAATTTCTTCTATCGGCTTGGATATATGATGTCCGGTGATAATGGGAATAGCACAATAAGAGCATTTGCGGTCGCACCCTTCTGAAATCTTCAGATATGCATAATGCTTGGGAGTCGTCAAAGTACGCTCAATGTATAATTCCTCATGATATGTTTTTCCCAAGTCCTGCAAAAGTTCTTTCCAGTTGAATTTACCGTAGAACTTATCCACCTGTGGAATTTCAATAGCCAGTTCTTGCAGATAACGTTCGGAAAGACAACCCATTACAAAAAGTTTCTTCAGATCGCCTTCTTCTTTTCTTTCTGCAAATTCCAGAATCATGTTGATAGACTCTTCTTTCGCGTCACCGATGAACCCGCAGGTGTTGATCACCGCAATTTCCCCTTCCGGTTTTTCAGTATCATGAGTTACGCTATATCCTGCTTCTTCCAGCTGACGCATCAACTGCTCCGAGTCTACTAAATTTTTGGAACAACCTAAAGTAATAATATCTATTCTCTTTCTTTTCATGCATTCTCTCCAAACAGGGAATCAACAAATTCATTCTTGCGGAAGACCTGTAAATCTTCCATGCCTTCACCCAATCCGATATATTTTACAGGAATCTTGAACTGGTCGGAAATTCCGATGACCACTCCGCCTTTAGCAGTTCCGTCCAGTTTGGTGATCGCCATTGCGGTCACTTCCGTAGCTAAAGTGAACTGCTTGGCCTGCTCGAACGCATTTTGTCCGGTAGAACCATCCAGTACCAGCAGCACTTCGTCCGGTGCATTGGGAACTACCTTCTTCATGACGTTTTTAATTTTGGTCAACTCATTCATCAAGCCTACTTTGTTGTGCAGACGACCGGCTGTATCGATAATTACCACATCCGCATTGTTGGCAACGGCAGAACTCAGTGTGTCGAAAGCGACAGATGCAGGGTCTGCACCCATTTTCTGTTTGACAACAGGTACACCTACCCTTTCACCCCAAATCATCAACTGCTCTACAGCAGCTGCGCGGAATGTGTCGGCTGCACCCAGATAAACAGATTTGCCCGCTTTCTTGAATTGATAAGCTAATTTTCCGATTGTTGTTGTTTTACCTACCCCATTTACTCCCACTACCATAATTACATAAGGCTTTTTCTCGATAGGTACATCAAAGTCTGCTACATCATCCGAATTATTCTCGGTCAAAAGGGCAGCAATCTCATCGCGCAGTATATGGTTCAATTCCTGCGTATTCACATATTTGTCTGCGGCAGCACGTTTTTCGATACGTTTGATAATATTCAAAGTTGTCTCTACCCCCACGTCCGATGTGATCAAAACTTCTTCCAGATTATCCAATACTTCGTCGTCCACTTTCGACTTACCGGCCACAGCGCGAGCGATTTTACTGAATACGCTCTCTTTGGTTTTAGATAATCCTTTATCTAAAGTTTCCTTCTTCTCCTTTGAAAAAAAACTAAAAAATCCCATATCAACAGTTATTTGTATAATACATTATGCTACAAAGATATAACAAAGGATTGGAAAAGTAAAAAAAGAAGCAATAAAAAATCCCCTCACTGTTTGCCAATGAGGGGATTTTGTATTTATAGCGATTTAAGCTATTCCGATTATTTTTTGAAAAAGTCTTGTACTTTTTCGTTTGCAACCATTTGCTCATCAAAAATGTAAGCTCCAGTTTTCGGAGATTTCACCATTTTGATAACCTTGGTATAAGCACGACCTTCTTTAGAACCTTCGTGCAAACTTGCTACTGTTTTCTTTGCCATGGGTTATACTATTATTATTTAATTTCCTTATGTACTGTTACTCTCTTCAGAATCGGGTTGTATTTCTTCAACTCAAGTCTTTCAGTTGTATTTTTTCTGTTCTTAGTTGTGATATAGCGAGATGTTCCCGGCATTCCACTCTCTTTGTGTTCTGTACATTCCAGAATCACCTGTACTCTGTTACCTTTTGCTTTCTTTGCCATTGTAAGTTTTCTCCTCTACGTTTAGCCGATTACTTTAATGCTTTTCCAATCACAGAAACCTTTAGCTACTGCATCGTTCAGTGCAGCGTCCAGTCCCTTTTTGTTGATGATACGCAGACCGTTAGCGCAAAGGCTAAGGCTGATCCAACAGTCTTGTTCTACATAATAGAACTTTTTGTTAAACAAGTTCAAATCAAAGGTTCTTTTAGTTCTTCTCTTTGAGTGTGAAACATTGTTGCCAATCATGGCTTTCTTTCCGGTAATTTGACAAATCTTCGACATTTCTATCTTATTTTTATAGTTTTATATCTATACTTATTTCAAACAGGACGCAAAGTAAGCACTTTTATCCGTATAAAACAAGAATTTCTTAAAATAATTCACTTGTAGACACCAATTTTTCCTTATTTGAGCAAATCACGAAGAATTAATAGGGCATTATTGCCTGCTCTTTCAATATTCATGGCTCTTCCACGGTTTGTTTCCTGCCTGTAAGTACGAATTTCATTTTTATAACCAGCGGCTATCCAAACGGTGCCTACCGGCTTCTCCGGAGTTCCTCCTCCGGGGCCTGCTATGCCCGAAGTTGCGACGGCGCAGTCAGTTTTCATCGCTTTCATCGCTCCTTTTACCATTTCGGTTACAGTCTGCTCACTTACAGCACCATACGTTTCCAGTGTTTCCGGCGAAACATGAAGCAAGTTCATTTTTACTTCATTGGAGTATGCTACTATTCCTCCGTTAAAATACTCCGAGCTTCCGGCAATGGACGTCAGGCGTGCTGCAATGCTTCCTCCGGTACAACTTTCTGCGGTGGAAACGGTTAAATTCTTCTTTTTCAGAAGTTCGCCCACGATTACTTCCAAAGGAATATCTTCTTCACAGAAAATATCATCGCCGAGTATCGCTTCCAGTTTGGCTTGTTCGCGATTCAGTGCGTTTTCTACTTCTGATTTCTTTTGTCCGCGTCCGGTCAGCCGCAGGCGGATAATGCCAAGTTTGGGCAGATATGCCAGCTTGATGCTTTCCGGCAGGGCTGTTTCCCATGGTTCCAGCTTTTCGGCAAGTACGGATTCGGGATAATGCTGCACTTGAAACGTCCGGTGCATGATTACATCCGTCCGAAACTTCTCATGCAGCTTAGGCAGTACGGATTCTGTCATAACGGTTGTCATTTCCTGCGGAACTCCCGGCATGGACACAAGCACTTTTCCTTCTTTTTCGAACCAGCTGACAGATGCGCTTCCCACCGGATTGTTGATAACCGTGCAATCTTTGGGAACCATTGCCTGGCTCTTGTTCAGCGCATTCATCGGTATTTTTCCGGCAAGCACTCGTTTTACGTTTTCAAATACTTCTTCACTGAATATCAGTTCCGTATGAAAGTATTTACAGAGAGTCTGCTTGGTGATATCATCTTTTGTCGGGCCCAGTCCTCCGGTCACCAAGACAATATTCACCCTTTTCATCGCATTATCTACTGCCTCCATGATCTCTTCTTCGCGGTCACGGATGGAAACGATGCGTAGTACTTCGATACCTATCTTATTTAACTCCTGCCCCATCCAGGCAGAATTTGTATCGACCACCTGCCCTATCAGCAGTTCGTCGCCAATGGTAATAATCTCAGCAAACATCTTTTTTCTACGTTAATTAATAGAATATGTTACCTATATTAATAAGGTATATATGCTATGTTTAGTCATTTTGTTCACTTCATTTCTTCGTTTCACGTACGTGGTCCTTTCGTTCCATGTATGTGAGCCGAATGGATCATGTACGTGAAGCGAGCGGTTCATGCACGTGAAACGGAGAAATGCTATAAACAAAGGTTCTTAATGAAGGCTTCTTATATCCTTCTTCTTCCTTTGTTTACCTATTATATATAGGTGCATTTTATTTTTTGGTAAGGCTTCTTTGTGTCGCCGCTTAGCTGATTGGTGTCACTTTTTCACCGTTTGCCGTCACTATTATTACTTCCGTCACTTTAATTGTCACCGCTTAATCTGTTATATTACAGATTGTTATTATACAAAGTGACGGGTGACGGCAAAAAAACAACTTTATAGAGTGACGCGTGAATAAGCCGGAAGATCAATGGAGCAGAAATCCTTATCCAGATACTTGAAGTATCCGGTAATGGCAATCATAGCTGCATTGTCGGTAGTATAGCTGAATTTAGGAATAAAGATATTCCAGCCATACTTTTCGGCATGTTCCCGGAAAGAGTTGCGCAAGCCATTGTTGGCAGAGACTCCACCGGCTACGGCTACTTCTTTAATCTTATATTCTTTGGCGGCTTTCCGTAATTTGTCCATCAGGATATCTACGACGGTTGCTTCCAGAGAAGCTGCCAGGTCTACTTTATGATGTTCGATGAAGTCAGGATCATCTTTCAGCCAGTCGCGCAATGAGTACAGGAATGAAGTCTTCAGTCCGCTAAAACTGTAATCCAAGCCCGGAATATGAGGTTTACTGAAAGTATATGCTTTCGGATTTCCCTGGCGTGCCAGTTTGTCAATAATCGGACCACCCGGATAGCCGAGTCCCATCACTTTAGAACATTTATCAATTGCTTCTCCGGCAGCGTCATCAATCGTCTGACCGAGAATCTCCATATCATTATAGGCTTTTACTAATATAATCTGTGAGTTGCCTCCGGATACCAACAAGCAAAGGAACGGGAATTTCGGCTGTATATTCTCTTCTCCTTCTGCTTTAATAAAATGAGCTAAAACATGTCCTGTCAAATGATTAACATCTATCAAAGGAATGCCTAGAGAACGAGCGAACCCCTTGGCGAAAGAAACGCCTACAAGCAAAGATCCCATCAATCCCGGTCCGCGTGTGAAAGCTACCGCACTCAGTTCTTCTTTGGTAACTCCTGCCCGTTTCAGTGCTTCGTGTACTACTGGAACAATGTTTTGTTGATGCGCCCGTGAAGCTAGTTCGGGTACTACTCCGCCGTATGCTTCGTGTACGGCTTGACTTGATACCACATTTGACAGCAGATAACCATCCTTGATTACGGCTGCCGACGTATCATCACAGGAGGATTCAATTCCTAATATTATTGCACTCATAAGTTTTTAAACTATTAAACGGTGCAAAAGTAATGATAAAACTACGATTCATAACGAACTATTTTATATTTTTGTTCGCTAAATAAAAGTTATCGCTTATCAGAACGCTGAAAAAGACTGTACGCTGGGTAGTTGGTATTGTACTGGGAGTATATATCGGGACTATTGTTTTGCTGAATATTCCAAATGTTCAGCAAGCAATGAGTGTATTTATTGCCAAGGAATTATCCGAAGTACTGAACACACGCCTGACTATCGGCAAAATCAATATCGGTTTATTGAACCGTATTATCATTGATGATGTGCTGCTCGATGATCAGAGCGGCAAGGAAATGCTTAAAGTGACCCGTTTGTCCGCCAAGTTTGACATCCTTCCCTTCTTTAAAGGAAAGATTTCCATCAGTAGTGTCCAGTTGTTTGGCTTTACCATCAATTTGAACAAACAGGCTCCCGACTCTCCTCCGAACTTCAAGTTTGTGCTGGATGCTTTCGCTTCGAAAGATACCGTGAAAAAGGAAAGTTCGCTGGATTTGCGTATCAACTCCGTGCTGATTCGTCGGGGAAGGATGGCTTATCATGTGTTATCTGAGGAAAAAACTCCCGGAAAGTTTAATGCCAAGCATGTCCAGCTTCAGAATATCATAGCCAACATCTCTCTGAAGGCTATGAACAGGGACTCTTTGAATCTTGGTATCAAACGATTGAGTTTTGACGAAAAGGCTTCCGGATTCTCTCTGAAGAAACTGAGTCTGAAATTGGTTGCCAATGACAAACAGACCAATATTGAGAACTTTGCTATCGAGCTGCCCGAAACTTCGCTGAAGATGGATACCATTCATTTGGTGTATGACAGTCTGAAAGCTTTTGATCAGTTCTCGGAGAAGGTTCACTTTTCTTTCCGCACCCTGCCCTCGCAGATTACGTTGAAAGATATTTCTCCTTTTGTGCCGGTGTTGTCGCATTTCAAAGAACCGATAACATTGGATATGCAGGTAAAAGGAACGGTAGACCAGCTCACCTGCTCCCATCTGGAGATTACGGCTGATGACCGCCAGTTCCGGCTTTCGGGAGATGTATCGCTTCAGGAACTTTCGAATCCGCAGGATGCGTATGTGTACGGGAAGCTTTCCGAACTTTCTGCCAATAGTCGCGGAGTCAGTTTCCTGGTCCGCAATTTGAGCAGTAATTACAATGGAGTACCTCCACTTCTGGAACGTTTGGGCGATATTGATTTCCGTGGGGAGATTTCCGGATACTTCACTGATCTGGTTACCTACGGGCAGTTGCGTACAGGGCTTGGCAATGTAAAGACTGACTTAAAGTTGAGTTCCGACAAAACTAAGGGATTGTTTGCTTATTCCGGTGCTGTGAAAACGGAAGAGTTTGGGCTGGGTAAGCTGTTGAATAATGACAAGTTGGGAGAAATCACTTTTAATCTGGATGTACATGGACGGCATATTGAAAAACAGCTTCCTGCCGTAGAGTTGAAGGGATTGATCGCTTCCGTGGAGTATAGCAGATATAAATATGAGAATATTACGCTGGACGGAGAGTATAAGCAGGGCGGATTCAACGGAAAGATAGCGCTGGATGATCCGAATGGTTCCATCTATCTGAATGGAGATGTGAATGTAGCATCCAAGGTTCCTACTTTCAACTTCCTTGCCGTTGTCGACAAGATTCGCCCCTATGACCTCAATCTTACGCCCAACTATCAGGATGCGGAGTTCTCGCTGAAGGTAAAGGCCAACTTCACCGGCGGGTCTATCGACGAAATGATCGGAGAGATTAATGTGGATAGTCTGGAGTTCAGGGCACCGGATAAAGAGTATTTCATGAAAAACATGAATGTGCGGGCTACCCGGCAGGACAATGAGAATCAGCTTAAACTGACTTCCGAGTTTCTGACAGCAAGCATAGCCGGGAAATTTCGCTACCATACATTGCCGGCAAGTATTCTCAATATCATGCGCGGATATATCCCGTCTTTGATACTGCCGCCAAAGAAGCCGATAGAAACGAACAATAATTTCGCATTTGATGTGAATATATATAATACGGATATTTTATCTACGATATTTGATATTCCGCTGACTGTATATACACATTCTACGGTGAAAGGATACTTTAATGATGCTTTGCAGCGACTGCGCGTAGAAGGTTACTTCCCCCGTCTGCAATACAAGAATAACTTTATCGAGTCGGGCATGATTCTGTGTGAGAATCCTTCGGACCATATCCGTGCGAAGGTTCGTCTGACCAGTCTGAAAAAGAATGGGGCCGTGAACCTCTCTCTGGATGCACAGGCCAAAGAAGATAAAGTCAGCACCACTTTGAACTGGGGAAATAACGCCACAGCGACTTATAGCGGAAAGTTGGCTGCCGTCGCACAATTCCTGCGTACAGCAGGCGAAAAGCCTTTGTTGAAAGCGATGGTGGATGTGAAGCAGACTGACGTAATATTGAATGATACGCTTTGGCAGATACATCCTTCACAAGTGGTGGTAGACTCCGGCAAGGTAGATGTGAATAATTTCTATTTCAGTCATCACGACCGTTATGTGCGCATCAACGGACGGCTTTCCGACAATCCTGCGGATACCGTCAAGGTGGATCTGAAGGACATCAATATGGGGTATGTATTTGATATTGCAAACATTTCCGATGATGTGAACTTTGAAGGAGATGCTACGGGAACGGCCTACGCCAGCGGCGTGTTCAAGAAACCTGTGATGAATACCCGTTTGTTTGTCAGGAACTTCTCGCTCAATCAAGGGCGTTTGGGTGATCTGGACGTATACGGTGCCTGGGATAATGAGAAAAGAGGTATTTATCTTGATGCATCTATTCAGGATATAGCGCCGTCGCCATCACGGGTCACCGGTATGATTTATCCGTTGAAACCGGAAAGCGGACTTGATCTGAACATCGATGCCCACGAACTGAATCTGAAATTCCTCGAATTTTATATGAAATCAATAGCACAGGATATAAAAGGAAGAGGAACGGGAAAGGTTCATTTTTACGGAAAGTTCAAGGGATTAAATCTGGACGGGGCTGTCATGACGGATGCTTCTATGAAGTTTGATATTCTGAATACCCACTTTGCCGTTAGAGATACGATTCGCCTGGCTCCTACCGGACTGGAGTTCAACAATATGCACATTGCTGACCTGGAGGGACATTCGGGAACAATGAACGGATATTTGCGTTTCAAGCATTTCAAGAATATTAATTACCGTTTTGAGATTCAGGCTAATAATATGCTTCTGATGAATACGAAGGAATCGACGGATATGCCTTTTTATGGAACGGTGTATGCTACGGGAAATGCGTTGCTCGCGGGTAATGCAATACAGGGGCTGGACGTAAATCTCGCGATGACGACCAACCGGAATACGGTGTTCACTTATGTCAATGGAAATGTGGCATCGGCTGCCAGCAACCAGTTTATAAAGTTTGTAGACAAAACTCCCCGTCGCAGCATTCAGGATTCGATTCCGGTCATTTCCTATTTTGAGCAGATGCAGCAGAAGCGTCAGGCGGACGAAGAGGAGCACCAGACAGATATCCGTCTGAACATTCTGGTAGATGCTACCCCCGATGCTACCATGAAAATTATCATGGACCCTATTGCCGGAGACTACATCAGTGCAAAGGGGACGGGAAATATACGGACGGAGTTTTATAATAAAGGAGATGTGAAGATGTTCGGCAATTACCGCATCAACCAGGGAATCTATAAGTTCAGTTTGCAGGAAGTAATTCGCAAGGATTTTATCATCAAAGATGGAAGTACCATTACTTTCAACGGTGCTCCTTTGGATGCGAATATGGATATTCAGGCTTCGTATACTGTAAATTCCGCTTCATTGAATGATTTGAATCCCGATGTTTCTTCCATTGCCCAACAGACCAATGTACGGGTAAATTGTATCATGAATCTAAGTGGAATCTTATGGCGGCCAACCATTAAGTTGGGTATCGAACTTCCGAATGAAAGAGATGAAATTCAGACATTGGTACGTAACTATATTAGTACGGAGGAACAGATGAATATGCAGATTCTATATCTGCTGGGTATCGGTAAGTTCTATACGGAAGATGCTGCACGGAATAATCAGAATTCGAATGTGATGTCGTCGGTGCTCTCTTCTACCCTGTCCGGTCAGCTGAACAATGCCCTGTCGCAGGTTTTCGAAACTAATAACTGGAATATCGGTACCAATCTGAGCACGGGTGATAAAGGATGGACGGATATGGAAGTGGAAGGTATCTTGTCCGGTCAGTTGCTGAATAACCGTCTTCTGGTCAATGGTAATTTCGGATACCGCGATAATCCAATGGCGAATACGAACTTTATAGGTGACTTTGAGGCTGAATGGCTGATTAACCGTTCGGGGGATATCCGCCTGAAAGCTTACAATGAAACAAATGACCGTTACTACACAAAGACAAATCTTACTACGCAGGGAGTCGGTATTATGTACAAGAAGGATTTCAATAAATGGAGCGATCTTTTCTTCTGGAATAAATGGAAGCTGCGTAACAAACGGAAACGTGAAGAAACAGAAAAGGTACAACAGCAGCAGACGGACAGTATTGCCGATGATAAAGCAAAGTCGGAACTAAAGAGAAAGCGGGCGCAGAAATAAAAACAAATAGTGACACTATACCAACCGGATAGTGTCACTATTTGTATAAAAGGGTGTCTTATCTCATTTAAGAATCGTACCGTCTGCGGCTATCTTGATATTTATATCCAGAGTGTTATTTCCTTCCAGCTCAATCAGATAATAAGCTGTTCCTGCTGCCATTTCGAAATATTCCGCATCATCAATCTGATATCCTGCATACTGGTTACTGATGGTAGTAGTCACTGCCACAGGCAGTTCGTTTTTCCGCACATCCCATGAGGTAGAATACCATTCTCCATTTTTATCAAACAGAACCTCTTTAGAAGTATTGCGGTTGATGTCACTGTCGAAATGGATGATATCAACTTCTGTAAATCCATAATCCCGGTCGCTTTTATCATTTTCCACATCGACTTCCACGATTCTGGCCCCTGCATATTTCTCTTCAATAAAAGTCTTCATGGCAGCAGACAGTTGAGTAGTCGGAAGATGGCTGTTCTCATCATCTGTATCTGCGATGCTTTTAATCAGCACTCCGTCGGCAGAATAATATAAATCGATTTCCTGATTCTGGTTTTCCACTTCGATGACGTAGACTGTTTCGATGCCTTGGCGTTCGAGCTTATCCACATCATCCTTCTTCCATGTCTTGTATTCACTGGTTTCAAATGCGCTCTTTACCGGATCTGGCAATGCAGTATACGGAATATCCGTTTCCGTCATGTGCCAGTTGCCATCCGTAGTAAACCATGCAGATGCCTCATATCCATCATAAAAGTCTGCTACGTAATATCCTGCTTTCGTTTCCCATTTCACATTTTTGACGTTGGGGTACTTAGAAGAAAATGCTTCTTGCAATGCGGCAGGAACAGCAATTGAGTCATCGTCATCGTTATCACAGCTGTGCAGGCTCCAAGCTGCACAAAATGCTATCAATAATGTATAAATTCTCAGTTTCATGGTTATTGTTGATTTTAAGAAGATTAATTATCAATATCAATCAGATTAAACTTCAGGTCAAATTTAAGTTCTGTACGGTTGGAAAGTTTTACTTCGTAATCTTTCTTATCACGTTCTATCTTCAGCACCTTTGCATCCGGATAATGGGTCGTTACATATTTCTGGATGGCGGCAGGGATAATGGCCACAGGTACGGAGGAATGTTTACAGTCTACTTCTTCCCAGTTTCCCTTCTTGTCAAATTCTACTTTATTGCCATTCGTGAAAATCACTTCATAGCTTTTGTAAAGGAAATCACTTTCCATTTTCGCCAATGCCACTTTACTGTCGGAGAAATGCTGTTTGATAAACTGTTGCGCCAATTGTGGCATTTGAGTTACCTGAATTGGTTTATCATCATCTGCACGTGCTACTGTCTGTAGAGTGAACAAGCATACTAATAAGAATACTAACTTTTTCATAATCATTGTTTTTTTAATTGGTTTTACTGATTTCATTTAATTTATAATGCAAAGATGAGAGGAGAATCTGAAAAGATTTGGGAATTTTGAGAGAAATCTAAAAAAAATAAAGGAAATTGCTCTTATTATATTCTTTTGTTTCTTTTAACAGCAACTAATAAATACATCGCTTATTTTTGCAGGCACAAATTGGGCAATATTCATATTAAATCAACCATAAGAACTTTCGTATGACTATGAGAACAAATTGTTTTTTATTATTAACCATTTTGCTGGGAATACTTCCCATGAGTAACACACACGCTAACGACTCTATTCCTAAAAGCGTGATTTTGTACACACCTTACACAAAAATCTCCGTTTCACCGGGGGCGTCTATTGACTACAGCATCGATCTGATTAACAACACAGACAAGTTGATGAATGCCAATCTTTCTGTCAGTGGCCTGTCGAGCAGCTGGAAGCATGAAATGAAATCCGGCGGCTGGAACCTTAGTCAGCTGGCAGTACTCCCTAAAGAAAAGAAGACCTTTAACTTAAAGGTAGAAGTCCCCTTAAAAGTAAGTAGAGGCAGTTACCATTTTGTAGTGTCTGCCGGAGAAGCACAACTCCCCTTGAATGTCGTTGTAGCACAGCAAGGTACTTATCAGACGGAATTTACCACCGACCAGCCCAATATGCAGGGGAACTCCAAATCGACTTTTACTTTTAATGCCACACTGAAGAATCAGACTGCCGATCAGCAACTGTATGCACTGATGGCTAAGGCACCGAGAGGATGGAACGTCATTTTCAAACCTAACTATAAGCAGGCAACTTCTGCACAAGTAGAAGCCAATAGCAGCCAGAATGTAAGTATCGATATCACTCCTCCTGCCAATGTAGAAGCAGGCAGCTATAAAATTCCCGTACGTGCCGCCACAGGCAATACTTCGGCAGAACTGGAACTGGAAGTAGTTGTTACCGGTTCATATCAGATGGAACTGACCACTCCGAGAGGGTTATTGAGTGCCGACGTGACTGCCGGTGATACCAAAAGAATTGAACTGGAAATTAAAAATACAGGTTCTTCCTTATTAAAAGACATTCAACTGTCCGCTAATAAGCCGGTAGACTGGGATGTTACTTTCGAACCGTCAAAGATAGAAATGCTGAAAGCCGGAGAAACTGCTACCGCCGTAGCTATCCTGAAGGCCTCTAAAAAAGCGCTCCCGGGTGATTATGTGACTACTATGATGGCCAAGACTCCGGAAGTGAATGCGGACGCACAGTTCAGAATTGCAGTAAAAACTCCGATGATATGGGGATGGGTAGGCGTCTTGATTATTCTGGCCACTATCGGTGTTGTCTACTATCTGTTCCGTAAATATGGAAGGAGGTAAATCATGGGCGAACAAGTGATCGTACTTACCGAATTAACCAAACAATACGGTAATTTTACAGCTGTAGATCATATTCGCCTGAGTATCCGGAAAGGAGAAATATTCGGTTTGCTGGGTCCGAACGGTGCCGGAAAGTCAACTACTATTTTGATGATGCTGGGATTGACGGAACCTACATCGGGAGTTGTCGAGATATGTGGGATTAATTCTACTACACATCCTATTGAAGTCAAGAAGAAAATCGGCTATTTGCCCGAGGATGTAGGATTCTATGACGACATGACCGGGCCGGAGAACCTGATGTATACAGCACGGCTGAATGGCATTCCGGATAAGGAGGCGAAAGTAAAAGCGCTGGAACTGATGAAACGTGTAGGGCTTGAAGACCAGCTCAAAAAGAAAACCGGAAAGTATTCCCGTGGTATGAGACAACGTCTGGGACTAGCCGATGTGCTTATTAAAAATCCGGAAATCATCATTCTGGATGAACCGACTTCGGGAATTGACCCTGCGGGTGTTCAGGAATTTATTGAACTGATCCACTGGCTGAGTAAGGAAGAAGGATTGACCGTACTGTTTTCTTCTCATCATCTGGATCAGGCACAGAAAGTGTGCGACCGAGTGGGATTGTTCAGTAACGGTAAAATACTTGCTTTGATCGACATGGCGGAGCTGAAAGACAAGAAGCAGGATTTGTCTGATATTTATAACCATTATTTTGAGGAAGGAGGAGAAGGACATGAGTAAAGTCAATCATCCTTTTTGGGTTATCGTTCATAAGGAAGTGTCCGACCATGTCAGAAGTTGGCGTTTCCTTATTCTGATCGGTATCATAGCGCTTACTTGTATGGGATCGCTATATACGGCGCTTACTAATATTGGTGCGGCTATCAAACCGAATGATCCGGATAGTTCGTTCCTCTTTTTGAAGTTATTCACAGCTTCGGACGGGACTCTCCCCTCTTTTGTGCTGTTTATTAACTTTCTGGGCCCTTTGCTGGGAATTGCTTTGGGATTTGATGCGGTCAATTCGGAGCAGAATAAGGGGACATTGAGCCGTATGCTGTCTCAGCCTATTCATCGCGATTGCATCATTAATGCGAAGTTTGTGGCTGCTCTGATTGTAATAGGTATTATGCTGTTTGTGCTGGGCTTTCTGGTGATGGGATTCGGATTGATTGCCATTGGTATTCCTCCTACAGCGGAAGAATTCTGGAGAATTGTTTTCTTTCTCATAACGAGTGTCTTCTATGTAGCTTTTTGGTTGAACCTGGCCATCTTGTTTTCACTCCGTTTCCGTCAGGCAGCCACTTCTGCACTGGCATCCGTAGCTGTATGGCTGTTTTTCAGTGTCTTCTATACGATGATTGTGAATCTGGTGGCAAAAGGGTTAAGTCCGTCGCAGATGGCATCTCCTTATCAGATTATCAGTTATCAGAAATTCATTCTTGGTTTGATGCGGCTGGCACCCAGTGAGTTGTTTAATGAAGCTACCACTACGCTGTTGATGCCTTCCGTCAGAAGTATCGGACCACTAACGATGGAGCAGGTACAAGGAGCTATTCCGAGTCCGCTTCCGTTGGGACAGAGTCTGCTTGTTGTCTGGCCGCAGCTTACAGGGCTGATTGCGGCAACGGTTATCTGCTTTGCCATTTCATATATTATGTTTATGAGAAGGGAGATCCGGTCACGATAATATAGAAGAGTTCAGACTTAAATTACTGTTTATGATGTAATTTTGAGAAATGAAGAATGATGAATGATGAATTACTTTGCAGCGTGATAGCGCAGCCAATTCATCATTCATCATTCTTCATTTCCGTTCGGACTGACCCGATAAAAGTTGTTATAGTAAAACCAGCTTTTTGTTTTTTTAGTTCTTGCTGGAGATTTCAAAGCAATGTTCTCCCTGTTCGAAGTAATACCGTAGATTCAACTGTTGCAGGCGGCAGATAGAATCGGTTATTGCCAACCCTAACCCGGTAGATCCTTCTTTCTTATGACCCTGATAGAAACGTTCGAAGATTTGGTTCTCATCCAGTGGCTGTTTTTCTCCGGTATTGCGGAAGGTGATGCTATGTCTGGTTATTATGATCCGGATATGTCCTCCGTCTACGTTATGTACGAATGCATTTTTTAGCAGGTTTGTCAGCAAGGCAATAGCCAGAGACTCGTTCATTGTAACATGGAAGTCTGCCTGTTCTGTAATGCTTACTTCTATGTTCTTGTAGTCGTAGACTTCCTTATAATCCTCCAGATATTGCTTAAGGAGTACGTTTAAGTCTACATCTTTGGTATCAGTAAACTGGCCGTTGTCTATTTTAGAAAGTAGCAATAATGATTTATTCAGTTTGGTGATATACTCTAGTGTCTGATGAGTTTTCATCAACTCCTCAAGCTGGTTCTCGGACAAAGAATCATCTTCCATCAGCATTTCCAGCCGGTTACGGCAGATAGCAAGCGGTGTCTGGATTTCATGCGAGGCATTTCCGATAAATTGCTTCTGTTGCTCGAACATTTGTTCGGTTCGGTCCACATAGCGGGCGGCTGCATCATTCAGTTTTCGGAATTCTGTAATACGGGTATCATTTTTCAAGGGTTTGTTTTTCTTTCCGGTCTGATAGCCGTCCAACCAATGAAGAAGTACGTACAGAGGTCGCATATTGCGATAAAATACCCATACGGATATAATGATGATGCAAAGTAGCAGGGCTACATACAGGAAGATAATCCAGACCTGAATTGCACTTTTCAAGTCGTCTTTCTCGATGCTGGGGGTAGATACAGTCAGTTCATAATAACGCCCTTCGTTATCCTTGAAGATGGTGGTCAGGATACGTGCCGGCTCTGTTTCTTCTTTTTCTACGATGTATACCATAGAGTCTTTATATTGGATATCTTCCTGACTCTTTGCGCATTCTTCGGTTATTTCCTTCAGATAATACTGATTGTTGGAACCATTGTTTTTGGAAGGCAGCTCCTCTCCTGCCAGTGCGCGGATAATGATTGTTTCCGAATAGTCTTCCAATGAATCATCCACTTCGTCATTGACTTCATCGATCATCGTAACATAGAAGAAGACTGCCCAGACAGTTAAGATAAGAGTCAGAGCCAGTGTGATACGAAGAATGATATAATATATTAGTTTCATGGATGATAGCTCCTTGTTTTTTTATTATTCTACAATCATTTTATAGCCGAATCCGTAGACAGCTTTGATTTCGATATTGGCTCCTGCATCTTTCAGCTTTTTGCGGAGATTTTTGATTTGCGCATAAATAAAGTCAAAGTTGTCCACTTGGTCAATATGGTCTCCCCATACTGATTCTGCCAGTGTGCTTTTATTGACCAGGCGACCGGGACGATTTATAAAATAAAGCAGAATATCATATTCTTTTCTGTTTAGCTCCAGTTCCTGTTCGTCGACAAAGACCCGATATTTGTCGGGTTCTATCCGTACATTTCCCTGACGGATGGTGATCTCACCGTCGTGCTGGTTACGACGGATGACACTTTTGATCCGGGCATTCAGTTCGGCCAGATGAAAAGGTTTAGGGAGGTAGTCGTCCGCTCCCAGTTCCAGTCCTAAGACTTTATCTTCCAACGAATCTTTGGCGGAAATTATAATCACATTTTCCCGCTTATGAAGAGCTTTCAGGCGTTCGAGAAGTTCAAGGCCACTCCCATCCGGCAGCATAATATCCAGTAAGACACAATCATAGTCGTAATCTTCAATTTTACATAATGCACTGTTGAAGTCTCCTGCTGTTTCTACAACATAACGCTCTTTTTCAAGTGAGCGCTGGATAAGTTCTCTTAAAGAGGGTTCGTCTTCTACAATTAATATCTTCATAAAATCTTCTCCTTTCTTCTTTTTTATCTGTTACAAAGAAAAGGGATATTTCTGAAATAAAACTGAAATGGATAAAAAAAGAGTCCGAAATTCAAAATCGGATTCCGGACTCTTGCTTATAATGAAGCAGAAACGTCTTTTTTAATAAGAACGTGCAAAGACTACACGGCAAGCAGATGGTTTACCCGTTACCATACATTTTCCCGGTTCCTTATCTCCTGCAACGTATGAATCGAAAGGAATACAACGAATCGTTGCTTTCGTATCTTCTTTAATTTTTTCTTCTGTTTCGGTTGTTCCGTCCCAATGAGCCAGAATGAAACCGCCTTCTTCTATTTTCTCCTTGAATTCTTCATAAGTATCTACGGTAGTAATCTTAGAATTGCGATAATCCAATGCTTTCTTGTAGATATTTGCCTGAATCTCTTCGAGTAGTTTCTGGACGTATGTTTCGATTCCATCGCAAGTAACTGTTTCTTTTTCCAGTGTATCGCGGCGCATTACTTCCATTGTATTGTTCTCGAGGTCACGTCCTCCCATCACCAGGCGAACTGGAACACCTTTCAGTTCATAGTCAGCAAATTTGAAGCCCGGACGTTTGTTATCCGCATTGTCATACTTCACGGAAATACCTAATGCTTTCAGTTTGGCAACAATTCCTTCTACTTTGGTGTCGATTTGTTTCAGTTGATCGTCATTCTTGTAGATAGGAACGATTACTACCTGAATCGGAGCCAGATGTGGAGGTAATACCAAACCGTTGTCATCAGAGTGAGTCATAATCAGAGCACCCATCAGACGGGTAGAAACACCCCATGAAGTAGCCCATACATATTCCATCTTATTCTCCTTATTCACAAACTGAACATCAAATGCCTTGGCAAAATTCTGTCCAAGGAAGTGGGATGTACCACTTTGCAATGCTTTTCCATCTTGCATCATAGCTTCGATAGTATAAGTGTCAAGTGCGCCGGCAAAACGTTCGTTAGCCGATTTCACACCTTTCACTACCGGAACGGCCATGTATTTTTCAGCAAATTCACCGTAAACGTTCAGCATTCTGATAGCTTCTTCCTCTGCTTCTTCGCGAGTGGCATGAGCAGTATGCCCTTCCTGCCAAAGGAATTCGGCAGTACGCAGGAAAAGACGGGTACGCATTTCCCAACGAAATACGTTCGCCCACTGATTACAGAGAATAGGCAGGTCACGATAAGACTGAATCCAGTTTTTATAGGTATTCCAGATGATTGTTTCTGATGTTGGACGAATGATCAGTTCCTCTTCCAGTTTTGCAGCAGGGTCTACTACCACGCCGGAACCATCTTCTGCGTTTTTCAAACGGTAATGTGTCACTACGGCACATTCTTTAGCAAAGCCTTCTACGTGTTCAGCTTCGCGGCTCAGGAATGATTTCGGAATTAATAACGGGAAGTAAGCATTCACGTGTCCTGTTCCCTTGAACATATCGTCCAGTTGACGTTGCATCTTTTCCCAGATTGCGTATCCGTAAGGCTTAATCACCATACATCCGCGTACGGCAGATTGCTCTGCCAAATCAGCTTTTACCACCAAATCATTGTACCACTGCGAGTAGTTTTCGCTACGTTTGGTAAGGTCTTTCAGTTCTTTTGCCATTATATTTTTCTATTTAAGTTTTCTTGATTGTTAAAACAAGGTGCAAAAATACGAAAAAGGAACGAACTGTGCTTATTCTTCCTGCATTAATTTTATATGGAGTATTCAGTTCTTGGTAAGAGTGTCATCTGAAAAATGCAAGCAAATAAGGAGTATGGCTATCAGCGAACAGCAGGCAATCGCTGAAACGATAAGAAGAAGTGCATAATCATTCATAATTTTATCTTTTTAATTCGTGTTATAGGGAGAAAAGCGTCCCGGTGGCATCCGGCGGCGGAGCCGGGGAGGCGCGGGCAGATAAAGCCCGCAC
Source organism: Bacteroides faecis MAJ27 (assembly GCF_900106755.1). Classification (GTDB taxonomy): domain Bacteria; phylum Bacteroidota; class Bacteroidia; order Bacteroidales; family Bacteroidaceae; genus Bacteroides; species Bacteroides faecis. The sequence continues at coordinate 67,785 of NZ_FNNN01000011.1, read as the reverse complement.
ACCCCGGCTGTGTGTCGCCCGCCTGCCCGGCCTCAGAAGGCCAGCACGGCACGGACTTTATAGGTATTGTTTTTGGGCTTTGCGTTATAGTTGGGGGTGTCAAGATCTACCTGCCAGGCAGAAGTACCCAATTCGCTGCTACTCCAATACTCCCCGGTAAGCTTATTACCGGCTGCCATAACAATCTGGGGATTGATTTCTTTGAGCATCTTCAGATGCTTGTAAAAGTAGGGGGATTCCGATTCAGCAAAATTAGTAGGCGCACCGAAACATAGTGTGGCAAGCTCATATCTGCTCGGTAAGAACCACCCGCTGCTACCTGCGGGCGCAGGGTGTGCGGCAGCATAAGTGGCTATCGCATCGCGGGCAGGAAAGGTGGTTTCGCTGTGCCGAGAGCCGTACAGTGCCATTAAACGGGAGTTTCTATAACCGAAAGTTGCATCGGAGTCCTCTATTTTTTCCCAATCATCCCGCTCTCCGGGTGTGAATTCGCTGAATGACTTGGCCCAATTAAAAGCATCTTCAGTCGCCCCCTTTCCGGTGGCATACACCCCCTTGGGGGCATCGTGCATCGCAACGACCATGCCGTGCACACACTCCGGATGGTCGCGCATCAGCAGGTGGTCGCCATATAGGTAGCTGGTCTGCGTCCAGTGTATCCTCTCGATTTCGCCCACCCAGAAGACGACGCCGAGGCAGTTCTTACTCTCTTCACCGGACATCTTGTTTGGAACGTCTTCCTGGGGCAGTATGCCACCGTCCTTCATGTAAAAGTCGCCTTCCATAAGGGCTCGCGTCTTTTCTGTTACCGCTCCGCCGTTTACCGTGATGACGGTGTATCTTCCGGGCTGAAGATTCAGGTCGGAATAGGTAAAGGAGTAAGTCTTCTTAGTTTCGGAGACAAAATACTCATAATCCGTCGGCATGGATTGCTTGTCAGTTTTAGTGTTCACCAGCAGGCGGGCCGTGTAGGGGTTCTCCTGCCAAAAAGCGTTATTGTCACCTCTCTTCGTGTAACGGTAATAGCTCTTGGAAATCTCTTGGCCGTCTATCATTTCGGTATAGTTATATTTCGTAGCAGGCACCTGAAGGATGAACAGAGACATGCGGTGCTTCATCTCGAAGCTGAGCGTATACTTGATGCCATAATACTCGCCACGGGCCGTCATCAGGTCGGAGGCGGTGTATTGGGCATAGGTGCTCTGGTCTGTATTAACTTTCCAGGCATCGACTGCAGACTCAAAGAAGTCTTGGTTGCCGGGCGATACCTTGTCGTACATATAGCCATCGTCCCGATAGGGGTAATAGGCATGATAACTTTTATGGGTCGAGTAGAAGAGCTGTGAAACGCCGTCCGGCAGCGTCCACTTGCCCGAGCGGAGGGTGAGGCAGAGGTTCTCCACATCGAGGGTCCCGTTGTTCACCACGTAGAGGCCGATGCGGTCGCCTTCGGTGAAGACGGTTTGGTAGCCGTGTTCCTGGGCGCGGGTTTGTCCGGTGGCGTACATGCCGCCGTCGCTCACGCTGATGGTGAGGGGGTGGGCGTCGGAGTCCGTGCCGGCAGAGGGCAGTTCGTCCAGTGCATCGGGCGTACATGCCGCCAGCATCAGGATGAGGGTGCAGGCGAGGGATGCAGCCGATAGGAGGAATATGGAATGATGTTGTTTCATACGGTTTCTTTTTATAAATTGATTAATTGTTTACTACTACTCGGCTGGCAGCCACGTGCCTCCCTCCACACCGGTATCTTTGATGCCTTCCGAGGTTACGGTGAGGCGGTACTCGTACATCTTGCCGCTGAAGAAGTTTGCCGTGCCCGAAGCGGGGATGTAGTAGAAGGTCTTTCCGGCTGTGGTGACTATTTTCACGAACTTCCGTCCCGACATATCCTGCGGGATGAACAGGGCACGCACGGTGCGTACGTATCTGTTGGCGGCAGGGGTCACTTCGTTGGGGATGATGCGGTCGGTGGCAGGAGACACTTGTGATGCAGTTCCTTCATTCCAATCAATTCCGTATCCCGTACGATTGAGGTTTTCAAAGGTTACGGTGGCGTTTTGAAGTTCATCGCTGGTCACTCCGTAGCCTGCTTCGAGGTGTACCACCACCTTGGCTGTGAGATGGCGGAAGGTTAGGGTTTTATCGGGGGATGTTACGGGTGATACGGATGTAGGGAGCAAGCATGTAGTCGCTCTGCTGGTATCCTTCATCTGTTTGGTTATCCTGTACAGGGAATGAAAGTGCATTTATTGACATCGGATAATGCGCATAAATGGTCTTTTCCTCATCCGGGCTCATCCAGTTCACCGCTTTAGTTGCAACCAGCTTTCCATCGGAATCCATAGAGAGTCCCTCCTGTTGCTCTCCGAGGCTTGGACTTCGAACACATAGCGTTACCTTTTCTCCCCCTTCCCACCTGTTTTCGGTGGTAGCCGCCCGTGTACGGGTACCGTTTGCCTCATATCCCTCTACGACGGCATTGAGCTCCAGCGGCACGCCGCCTTCGGGCCATGCCGCGTCGTCATCGCCCGTGCAGGCAGCCAAAGCTAAGGCTGCCCATAGGTACATTATATATATAGGTATATTAGTCTTTTTCATTTATTCTTTGTATTTATACTTATTAAGGCTGTTTACGGGTTACTCCTGGAATGCAGAGCCATATACGGGTGTGCCTACGGTTTCCCAGTCCTTGATGGTGGTGTCCAGCGTCAGTCCGTTATAATCTACAGTTATCTTATAAATGTATCGCTTGCCGCTATCGAGCTTCAAGTCGTCTCCGGCGGGGATTTTGTAGGCGAAGGCCGTGCCGTCTGCCAGCTTCACGCGGATAAAGGCGGTACCACGATGGCTTCGGCGTACTGGGTGTTGGTGTCAAAGTCTGTCGTCACTACCGTGGGGATGGCAATCGGGGCGGCGGGGTTGGCATCAGTAGCGAGGGCTATCATCGCTTGGCGTTCAGACTGTGAACTCATGTCGGCGGCTTTCTTGGGGGTGAAGGTGGCTTTCAGGGCGGTGTTCTCCAGGGTCACGGTGGCACCGGTGAGGTCGGGGGCACCGTTGCCGCGCTTCAGCACTACTTCTACTTTAGCCAGCAGGTGGTAGAAGGTAAGGGGCACACTGGAGGCGGTGGGGGCTACGCTCCGCTTGGTGGAATAGAGCAGGTCGGAGGCGGTGTAGGCATCTTTCGTGGTCTGGTCGGCCTTCACTTCGTGGGACACTGACGCGGGGAAAGCTTCTTTTGTCAGGGCAGGGTTGGCATGGATGGCATAGATGTTCACGGGGTCGGGCGAGATGTAGTACATTTCGCTGGCGTAAGCGAAGCCTCCGGTGCCGTCGGCGGTGAGGATGTTGTTCTGGTAGAGGGGGCCGGCTTGGCTATCATCTACCCAGGCAGATACTTGCAGGCCTGGGGCGAGTTGCGTGTCGAGGCCGTAGGAACGGGTCTGGGAGGTGATGATGCCGCTGGTGAGGCGGATTTCACCATTCCAGTTGTCAGTGGCTACTTCGTTGTCGTTATTGCAGGCTGCCAGCGCAAAGGCTGCTGCGGTAATGATTGATAAATTTCTAAGTTTCATAATCTTACTCTTTTTGGTGTTATTGATATTGATAATTAATTTAATGGTTCGTTTCCATTCCGGCGGAGCCGTCCTCGCCGTCTTCGCCGTTGCCCGGTGTCCAGTCTGTAATGGTGGCGGAGAAGTCGGCTCCCGTAGGCGTCTCCACTACTTTTCCGCCCAGGGTAAGGGGCTTTGTCTTGTCGGCATTGAACGCGGCAAGCTCCGTGGTGAGGTCACTGCCGAGGCTCATTGCCTTAGGGTTGCCACCCGTGAAGTGGATGATGGCGTTCAGCTTCTGCTGCTCACCCGCCACGCCAAGCAGGCGCACGGTTGCCGCGTATTTCCCGGCATTGGCGCCGGAGGCTATCTTCGCGAACTGCAATTCCACGTTAGCGGGTGTGGCGTGGATGCCGGCAGAGAAGTCCAACGTCCCTGCTACGCCCGACAGGTAGCCCTCGATGCGTTTTATCCTGTCCGTGGTGCTGCCCGTAGGTTCGATGATGAGCGTCAGTTGGCGTACTTGCTGCTGCATGGTGGCGGTCAGTTCGTACTCGGTGTCCTTTTCGATTACTACATCCATAGCGCACGTGAACAGCCAACCGGGAGAGGCAGCCACGAACGCGCCCACACCGTCCCAATTACCGAAAGCTGCGGCAACGGTAGCGGTTGTGCCGCTTATCGAGACCTGTTCCGGTGTGTTATAGATATAGGTACAGTATGTTCCCGGCTCGAACAGGTGGTCTATCCGGTTTGTCGTGTTGCCGAGCGTGGTCGAGTAGTCGCCCGCCTGCACCGTGTAGGACGCGGGGATGTCGATGCCCGTGCCCCGCCGCGACCAGTCGGCGGTAAGGGTTACCGTGCCGTGGTCGGGATGCGGTGTGTTGTAGATCGGGTCTTTCACGTCGCAACTTACTGCCAGCAGTAGCGCGCACCCAAAGAATGGGATAATTGCTTTTGTTCTCATATCGATCGTTTTTTATTTGTTCTGTTTGGTTCCTACTATTGTCCACAAAAAGCTAATTCCGATCTGAGTGGGTCCCCAAAAGTTTTTGGCCTTATTTTTATCTTGAAAAACACGCACTCTGTCGATCATTCCATAACTATCATATTCCGAATGTGTATATCCCAGACCAATATTGAAATCGATCGAGAAATGATGGGAAAGGTGAAGTTGATAACCGACTGTAGCACCCCCACCCCACAGTTTGCCCTGATAGCCGGTGTCCTTCGAGAAGAGGCTTCCCACGGGATACTTATATATATTGTATTCCCCGTAGCTGCCCGATGCGCCCACATAAAATCGTTTATCACGTAGCAGATACCAACGCACTTCCGGGTTCAGGAACCAGACCTTCTGTATCTTATCGCTGTTGCTTCCCCACCAGCCAAAGCTACCGTCTAACTTGATACCCATGTCGCGGTTCACCCGCCACTCCACACCGAGTGTAGGCAGCAGTATGGCATCATACAACATGTTCGTCCGCACAGCGAAGTAGTAAGGTTTTGAAGGCAGTATTCCATCAGGGGTAACTGCGTTTGTCGGTGAGGAGACAATCGCATCCGGCACTCCCCGGGGGAGTTGCGCGAAAGAATTTCCGGTTGCGGCAATACCCCAGACAAGGAGAGCCAACAGAATTTTTTGTAAATGTTTCATAGGTTCATATATTAGTTGTGTGTTAAATAAAATAAGTTATATCAATTCGCAGCGTGTGTGTCATGGGGTCAGTCATGCGTTCACCGGTCTCTTTGTTCTCGATGGTAGCTCTCACGGCTTCCGACAATTCCGCTTTGAGCACCTTTTCCATCATTTCTTTTTCTACACGTATCCGTTCCAGTTCCTTTACCAGACTATCTTGCTCACGGATACTTTTCGCCATATAATAATTGCATTTCTTTTCTATCTTCCGGCAATGCAGGAAGACGGATGTCACAATTACCAGCGAGCAAAAGGCAATTCCTAGAGAGATAAAGTTGATGTAATCATTCATGGGGCTCTGCTTTTTTTCTTGTTGCAAATTAGGTTAAATGCGGTCGAAAAAGTATTGCATTTTGTCCCTACTTTGTGGCGTTTTGTCATTTTCTGCTGTTTTACGGGCTTTCGGACATAGAAAAGAAGACTGCCTGACAGACTTCCTTTTAACCAGTTACCCCCTGTTACAATCATCTGTAGCAGGGGGTAACTTCATTTTTTAGGGCTTATCGGACAATCTTTCCGGTTCCGGTATGCTATTTCTTATTTTTTGGGGGATGAATTAGCCATTTTCCGGTATTCTGCCGGACTGATACCGTATTGTTTTCGGAACAAGCGGTAGAAAGTGCTCGGTATATTGAACCCGCAACTGAAAGCTACCGCTTCAATCGTAAATTCGGGATGGCTGTCGAGCATCCTGCGTGCTTCTTCTATTTTCAGGAAGCGCGTATATTCCATCGGTGACTTTCCTGTGACGGCTTTGACCGCTTCGGTCAGCGTATTTCTGTTAGTGCCGAGGGCGGATATTATATCGTCCCGGTTCATATCGGCATTAGACAAGTTTTCACCCGAAAGTAGATACTCCTGCAACCGCATAACCAGACTCTTTTGTTCGCTGCTAGGGGAAAGCGTATCCGTAGCTTTGGCAGTTTCAACTGCGTTCGCCAGCCGGTCCTGTTCTTTTATTCGTTCGTATAATTTATGGTTTTTGAGAGCAATAATCCGATTGTAATAGAAAGTAGCCGTGAGGAGCAGTGCCAGTACCAGGCAAATGCCAAGGGTAAAAAGGAAGTAATGGAGATTGCGTTCTTTCTCGGCGATATGTTTCTCCACTTCATATTGGGTGCGCAGTTCATCGAACCGGGCGTTTATCTCTACATCTTTTATAGTATCATTGGCGGCAATGATTGTATCGAACAGCGTGAATGCCTCGTCGAAACGCCCCATCCGGGTAAGTATCTCCATCTTTATCTTCCGTACGGCATTGAGGTCAAATTCTGATTCCTGCACTTCGACCGCTGCGCTGTCTATAGCGGCAAGTGCCTTGCGGTAATCTCCGCGTGACTGTAAAATCAGCGCCTTTGCCCGTGCCAATTCATATCTTGAGATATTGTTATTGACAATACCTTCCAACTTGGCGAGGTATTCTCCAGCTTTGTCATAGTCTTTGGTATCTATATAGGTATTCATCAATGCCACATAAAGATTTCCCCACGCTTCAGGCTGGGTTCTTCCGGCTGCTTTCTCAAACCGGGCGATGGCTTTTTCATATTCGGGCACGAGTTGTAATAGTTTGTCATATTGCCCTTGTGCCCGAAGTGAGCTACACAGGAATGCGTAAGCTTGTGTCAGGATATTGTCGTATCCCGAAACTTCCCATAATAAGCGGATGCATTCTCTGAAACAATCTTCTTCCTCTTTCCATCTATCCTGAACATTATAGGTGATAGCAGTGGCATAAAGTGCTGTTGCCATTCCCGCCTTATCCTTCCGTGCTTTGGCACGGTCGAACATTAGTTTTGCTTCTTCCGCCGCTTTTTTATAATCTCCTTTCAAGTTATAGGCAGTGATAAGTTGCATGTGTATCTGGTAATAGAGTTTCCATTGTTCATGCAGGATATAGAAATCAAGATAACCGGGTGCTTTTTGAATGATCTTGTCGTATTCATTCCTATTTATATGAGAGATGATGGTGTTTCCATACACCATCCCTTGCATTTTTACGTTTCCCTGTCTGATGGCCTCGGCTTCCGTCTGCCCGAACAGGGTCAGCAGTGTATCCATTTTCCGGTCATCGGCTATTTCAGACATATATAAATAGTATAGTCTGTTGTACGACCTCAGTTTGTCAGTTCCGTCGGATTGTTCGATAGCCCGGCGCAAAGAGTCTTTTTGCTGTTGGATGGTGTTTTGGGCTGAAACAGGCAGGGTAAAACAGAATTGGATTCCCCATAAAATCGCTATCAGATAAGATTTATACTTCATTGTTGTTGTGTGTTTACGTAAATTCTTGGCCTATAGTGCTCAAAAGTACAAAAAAATAGTATTGGACTATACAGATATTCCTCTAATTATTCGTGCATATACAAATGATTATGTAATTTTGTGACTGGAAATATGATAAATATCCACTGAAAATACTCAAAAACGGGGTTTAAAAAAGAAAAAGTACATAAAAAAAGCAGCTACACTATTTGTAACTGCTTGAATTTCAGTGGAGCGGTAAGCGAGACTCGAACTCGTGACCCTTAGCTTGGGAAGCTAATGCTCTACCAACTGAGCTACTACCGCATTACATATATCTTTCACAAAATGCCTTATGGAATGATGATGCAAAGGTAAACATAATTTTTATATCTCAAATAAAATTCCTCAAATTTTAGTAGAAGAAAAACTATATTAAAATCATTCATGAATTTCTGTTAGAGGCGAAAAATGAACGAATATGAGAAATCGTATATTCGGTTGTCATACAATTTAGAATATACAGACGGAACCAAGATGATTCGATAAAATCAGCAGGATTTCCGGTTAGGTATATTGCGAAATTAGGTATATTGGGACTATTTTCTGTTAATATATATAGTTCTTGTCTGTTTATGTTGTCAATAAGATGGCTAGATATTAATTGGTCAATTCAAATTGAAAGGATGGAAGTTTGTAGATATTAGTGGCATCTAGAACAAATCGGCTGTTTCACCTCCCGTTTTCAAGTTTCTTTTAAGGGAATAAGACGTTCCTCACCGACCAACATCTTGTTGGTTTAAAACCAAGGAAGTGCTCCTTTAAAACGAAATAGCTTAAATTACGTCCTTTTTCTGTATAGCCAGATAGTATATATACAAAAGTATATTGAATTTCTGCATATTATTGCATTATTTTATGCATTATTCCTGTTGTTTGATGAAATATGTACGAATCTGTTTTTGAATAAATATTAAAAATAGAACATGCCCCAAGATATGTTCTCTATTTGCCGGAGTGAACAAACCCATCCTCTCATCTGTTAGAAAGTCTCAATTTTAGATTTAACCTAACCAGCATGAAAAAAAATAAGATACTTTTTGTATTATGGGCTTTGTGTTTCTCCGTCATTCAGACAAATGCACAGACACCATTAAGTTTCGAAGAATCGTTGCATCTGCTTAATCAGGGAAATCAGAGTTTGAAGATAGCTGATAAAGGCATAGAGATTGCCAAAGCAGAACGTGACAAACTTAATGCTTTCTGGTATCCCACTTTGCAATCTACAGGTGCATTTGTACACATGTCCGAGAAGATTGAAGTGAAGCAGCCTTTGTCTCAGTTTACTGATCCGGCGAAGGACTTCGTTCATTCTATTATTCCGGATGATCAGATGATTTCGGCTATCCTGGATAAAATAGGAGCTAATACGCTTGTTTTTCCATTAACTCCGAGAAACTTGACAACTGTTGATTTGTCAGCAGAATGGGTACTCTTTTCCGGAGGAAAAAGATTTCGGGCAACAAATATTGGTCGGACAATGGTAGACTTGGCACGGGAGAATCGTGCACAGACTGCTGCCAATCAGCAAAACTTGTTGGCAGAAAGCTATTATGGTCTGCGATTGGCGCAACAGGTAGTAGCTGTACGTGAGGAAACCTATAGAGGTTTGCAAAAACATTATGAAAACGCACTGAAACTGGAAGCTGCCGGAATGATAGACAAGGCAGGACGGTTGTTTGCCCAAGTAAATATGGATGAAGCAAAACGGTCATTGGAAGCTGCACGAAAAGAAGAAACAGTGGTGCAGAGTGCCCTTAAGGCCTTGTTAAATAAAAAAGATACGGATGAGAACATCGTTCCTACCTCTCCCCTTTTCATGAATGATTCGTTGCCACCAAAAATGCTTTTTGATATGTCGGTGAACAGTGGAAACTATATGCTCAATCAGTTACAGTTGCAAGAGCATATTGCCAAACAGGAAGTGCGAATTGCCCAAAGTGGATACTTGCCGAATATAGCCCTTTTTGGAAAACAAACCCTCTATTCGCATGGTATCCAAAGCAATTTGCTACCGCGTACGATGGTAGGAATCGGTTTTACATGGAATCTTTTTGACGGATTGGACCGGGAGAAGAAAATCCGGCAATCAAAGCTAACTCAACAAACGCTGACTTTGGGAAAAATGAAAGCGCGTGATGATCTGGCTGTCGGAGTGGATAAGCTCTATACACAATTGGAGAAAGCTCAGGATAATGTGAAAGCGCTGAATGCGACCATCGAACTGAGTGAAGAACTGGTACGTATCCGAAAGAAATCTTTTACAGAAGGAATGGCGACCTCCACTGAAGTTATTGATGCTGAAACGATGCTTGCCACTGTGAAGGTAGCTCGTCTGGCAGCCTATTATGAATATGATGTGGCATTGATGAATCTTCTTTCACTCTGTGGCACACCGGAACAATTTGTAAACTATCAACCTAAACCGTAACGAACAATGAAACCAACTAGTAGAACCCTCTCTTGGGCATTTGTCATTATTATGCTGGCAGTCGGTATTTTTACTGCTGCAGGAGTAATATTGATGCACAAACAACCGCTCGTCCTGCAAGGGCAGACAGAAGCGACAGAAATCCGTATTAGCGGGAAACTTCCCGGACGTATTGATACCTTTTTAGTGCAGGAAGGTGACTGGGTGCGTCAGGGAGATACTCTCGTAGTGATCAATAGCCCCGAAATACATGCCAAGTATCAGCAAGTGAATGCATTGGAACAGGTAGCCGTACAGCAGAATAAGAAAATAGATGCTGGTACCCGCCGCCAGATTGTAGCTACCGCACTGCAATTATGGAACAAAACTAAAAGCGACCTGGCACTTGCCCAAACCACTTATAACCGTATCCTTACCTTATATAAAGATAGTGTGGTCACTTCCCAACGGAAAGATGAAGTGGAAGCTATGTATAAAGCAGCCGTTGCAGCCGAACGTGCAGCTTATGAGCAATATCAGATGGCAGTTGACGGTGCACAAAAAGAAGATAAAGAATCAGCAGCCAGTATGGTGAATGCTGCGAGAAGTACGGTTGATGAAGTCTCGGCACTATTGGTCGATGCCCGGTTGACAGCACCGGAAAACGGTCAGATAGCTACCATCTTCCCCAAACGCGGAGAATTAGTTGCACCGGGAACACCGATTATGAATCTGGTTATTATGGATGATATTCATGTAGTACTCAATGTACGTGAAGACTTGATGCCACAGTTTAAGATGGACGGGACCTTTGTTGCAGATGTACCTGCAATCGGTAAAAAAGGTCTTGAGTTTAAAATCTATTATATCAGCCCATTAGGAAGCTTTGCTACCTGGAAATCAACAAAACAGACCGGAAGTTATGACTTACGCACCTTCGAGATTCACGCCCGTCCTACGCAAAAAGTAGATGATTTGCGTCCCGGTATGTCTGTATTACTGACGCTAAATGAATGATAGAATGAGTTCATCACAAACATATTCTCCTTTTCATGCCGTGCTGCTCAGAGAGTGGCGGCGGATGACTTCACGACGGCTTTATTTCGGCGTGTGTATCATTTTGCCGTTATTTACCCTTTTTTTCATGGCAACCATCTTTGGTAACGGACAGATGGAAAATATTCCTGTCGGCATTGTCGATCAGGATAACACTGCTTCTTCGCGGGCAATCGTCCGAAACATATCTGCTGTGCCTACATTTAAAGTGACAAAGCACTTTGTAAATGAAGAAGCTGCCCGGAAGGCCGTGCAGAGAAAGGAAATTTATGGTTATCTCTCTATCCCTCCCAGATTCGAGCAGGATGCCATATCGGGAAAGAATGCGACTCTCTCCTATTATTATCATTATGCGTTGCTTTCGGTCGGTGGCGAATTGATGGCTGCTTTCGAAACCTCGCTGGCTCCTGTGTCGCTATCTCCCATTGTGATGAAAGCCGTTGCTCTTGGAGTGGACCAGAACCAGATTACTACATTCCTGTTGCCGGTACAAGCTAGCAACCACCCTATATATAATCCGAGTCTGGATTATTCGGTTTACCTAAGCCAGCCATTTTTTTTCGTTTTGTTCCAAATCTTGATTTTGCTGACTACTGTATATGCAGTGGGCATTGAAATTAAATTTCGTACAGCCGACGAATGGTTATCTGTCGCCAAAGGAAATATGGTGACAGCTGTTTTAGGGAAACTACTTCCTTATACGATTATTTATATCCTGATAGGGTGGCTGGCAAATTATGTCATGTTCGGTATTCTGCATATTCCGTTTCAAGGGAGTTGGGGATTGATGAGTATGCTGACAGCACTCTTTGTCGTGGCAACGCAGGCACTGGGATTATTCCTGTTTTCGCTATTTCCGGCTATCTCTCTGATCATAAGTATTGTTTCCATGGTCGGTTCGCTGGGAGCTACTTTATCCGGTGTTACTTTTCCGGTTCCTAATATGTATCCTTTGGTACGAGATGCTTCTTATCTTTTTCCTGTCCGGCATTTTACGGAAATAATACAAAACATACTCTACGGAGGTAGTGGTTTCATTCATCTTTGGCCATCGGCTGTGATACTATGTATCTTTCCGTTGCTGGCTTTTGCGCTACTTCCCCATTTGAAACGAGCCATAGAAAGTCATAAATATGAAAAAATTAAGTAAGTTACAACAGTTATCCTTCATCATCCGGCGTGAATATCTGGCTATCAGTACCAGCTATGCTGTTTTATTGGTACTGATGGGGGGAATCTTCGTGTACGGATTACTATATAATTATATGTATGCTCCCAATATCGTGACAGATGTTCCGGTTGCTGTAGTCGATAATTCCCATAGTGAGTTGAGCCGTAATTTTATCCGCTGGCTGGATGCTACCCCGCAAACGGAGATTTATGCTCAGGCTATGGATTATCATGAAGCGAAAGAATGGATGAGAAAAGGGAAAGTACAAGGTATTTTGTATCTTCCGCATGATTTTGAGGAACGGGTTTTTCGTGGAGATGAAGCTGTTTTTTCTTTGTATGCCACGACCGATGCTTTCCTGTATTTTGAAGCCTTGCAGGGGGCTTCTTCGCGCGTAATGCTAGCTGTCAATGATAAATATCGTTCGGACGGAGCGGTTTTTCTACCTCCTCAGGGATTATTGGCGGTAGCTATGGCACAACCGGTGAATGTGGAAGGAACTGCACTCTATAATTATACGGAAGGATATGGGTCTTATCTGATTCCGGCTGTTATGGTAATTATCATTTTTCAGACATTGTTGATGGTTATTGGTATGGTGACCGGAGAAGAGTATATGACCAGAGGGATTCTTGCCTATACTCCTTTCGGAAAAAGTTGGGCAGTTGCGATACGTATTGTGGCAGGGAAAACGTTTGTGTATTGTAGTCTGTATGCTGTTTTTTCCTTTTTCCTGTTAGGGTTGCTTCCTCATTTCTTTAGCATTCCCAATATTGGAAACGGATTGTATATTGTATTGATGATGATCCCTTACTTGCTGGCGACTTCTTTTCTGGGGCTGGCAGCCTCCCGATATTTCACTGATTCGGAAGCACCATTGCTTATGATTGCCTTTTTCTCGGTAGGACTGATTTTTCTTTCCGGTGTTTCCTATCCGATGGAGCTGATGCCTTGGTACTGGAAAGCTGCCCATTATATTTTTCCGGCAGCACCTGCCACACTTGCCTTTGTGCAACTGAACTCAATGGGGGCAAATATGGCGGATATCCGACCTGAATACATTACTTTATGGATTCAGGTGATTGTTTTTTTCCTGCTAAGCATCTGGGTTTATAAAAGGAAACTCGGTTGACAGCTATACTTTTAGTTGCAGATTCTAAACAATTATTTCTCAAAACTATAATATTTCAGCCAACAAATAATTAACTATGGAAATAAAGTGAATTTTGTTGAACATTTTACTTGATTATCTCGTCCTTTTTTATTTATTTTGTTAACTATTATTTGGAGGTGGTCTATAGCACTACTTTAAATACAAATATCTATATGAGGAATATTATATTATTTTTATTTTTACTGCCGTTGATGGCGTATGGACAGACATACAAATATATTGGAGTAGAGGATGGTTTGAGTAATCGGAGAATATACAATATCCAGAAAGATCGTCAGGGATATATGTGGTTTCTCACTAGCGAAGGTATGGACCGATATAATGGTCATGATATAAGGCACTATAAATTAATTGAGGCAAACAGAGAATTAAATTCGGAGGTAAATCTCGGATGGTTGTATGCAGATAAAAAAGGTGGAATATGGGTAGTTGGGAAAAAAGGACGTATCTTCCGGTATGAAGAGAAATATGATCATTTCAAAATGGTTTATAAATTGCCGGAAGCCACAGACGTTATCAATTATGGCTATATGGATCATAACAGTACTATCTGGTTATGTAGTAAAGATTCTATTTTGTTGTATAATACGGAAACTACCCAAACGACACAGTTTCCCAATGTATTGGATGATGACATCACAGTAGTGGAACAAACAGATGATACTCATTTCTTTATAGCAACAGAAATGGGAGTCCGATACACCCAGCTTGATAAAGGAACTCTGCATATTATTCCTTTAGAAACACTTGATAATGTCTATACACAAATCAACGGGCTCTATTTCCACCGACAACTTCAAAGACTTTTTATTGGTACTTTTAGTGACGGTACCTTTGCTTATGATATGTCTACTCAAAAGATTATAAAATCAGATACAGCTTTGGGTGATGTGAGTATCACTCATATCCGACCGTTGAATCCAAAGGAATTATTGGTTGCGACAGAAGGAATGGGGGTACATAAAATTGATGTAAATACTTGTAAAACGTCTCCATATATTGTAGCCAACTACGAAAGCTATAATGAAATGAACGGAAATAACATCACGGATATTTATATTGATGAAGAAAAACGAATCTGGCTTGCTAATTATCCGGCAGGGGTTACGGTAGTCGATCCTCGTTATAAGAATTATCATTGGATAAAACATTCTATCGGTAATAAGCAGTCTATCGTCAACGATCAGGTGCATGCAGTCATTGAGGACAGTGAAGGTGATTTATGGTTTGGTACCAGTAATGGAATAAGTTTCTATAATTCCCGAACCGGTCAGTGGCATTCTTTTTTAAGTTCTTTCGACAAGCAGTTGAAAGATAAGAACCATATTTTCATTACTTTATGCGAAGTTTCTCCGGGCATTATCTGGGCAGGAGGCTTTACGTCCGGGATCTATAAGATTAACAAGAAGGCACTGTCTGTAGAGTACTTCTCTCCTTTTCTGTTAAGTTCTGCCAACATACGTCCGGACAAATACATCCGGGATATGATCAAAGATTCAAAAGGATATATATGGTCGGGAGGATATTATAATCTTAAATGTATCGATCCGATAAAGAATTCTGTTCGTCTGTATCCCGGAGTGAGCACTGTTACCGCTATTGAGGAAAAAGATACTCATTTTATTTGGGTAGGTACAGCTACGGGGCTTTTTCTGCTCGACCGGAATTCCGGTGAGTATGAGTATATATTAATGCCTGTGGAATCGACTTATATCAACACGCTTTATCAGGCGAATGACGGATTACTGTATATTGGAACAAACGGTTCGGGAGTACTTATATATAACCCGAAGAACAGAACTTTCGAACATTATTTTGCAGAAAATTCGGCACTTGTTTCAAATAGCATCTATACCATTCTGCCGGAAATGGACGGACAGATAATGATGAGTACGGAAAACGGAATCACCAGTTTTTCTGTGGAGAAGAGATCATTCCATAACTGGAGTCGGGAGCAGGGAATGATGTCTGCCTGTTTCAATGCAACTTCCGGTGTGTTGCGAAAAAACAAGAGTTTTGTTTTTGGAAGCGTTGATGGTGCTGTGGAATTTCCCGCAGGTATAAAGTTACCGGATTATGAGTATTCAAAAATGATATTCAGCGATTTTCATATTTCTTATCAGCCTATTTATCCCGGAGATAAAGATTCCCCTTTGGAAAAGGATATTGATAAGACAGACGTACTGACTTTAAAATATGGTCAGAATACTTTCTCATTTCGTGTTTCTTCCATCAATTATGATTTTCCTTCTCATTCCATATATTATTGGAGACTGGAGGGTTCTTCCTATAATGAATGGGTGCAGTTGAATGACAATAGTCTGATCCGTTTCACTAATTTGAGTCCCGGTAAATATAAACTTTATGTGCGCGCCATATCTAAAGAAGAGCCTAGTATTGTTTTCGAAGAACGCCAGCTTGAAGTGATAGTGGCGCATCCTTTGTGGTTGAGCGGATGGGCTATATTTGCTTATATACTTTTGATTGTGTTTATATTCAGTATTGCCTTCCGGGTAATGATTCTGAAAAAGCAGAAAAAGATATCAGATGAAAAGACGCATTTCTTTATAAATACTGCCCATGATATCCGTACTCCGCTTACTTTAATAAAGGCTCCTCTGGAAGAATTTGTTGAAGAAGAGACATTGACAGAGATCGGTTCACAGCGTATAAATACAGCCTTGAGAAATGTAAACGCTCTTTTACGGTTGAGTACTAATTTAATCAACTTCGAACGGGCGGATGTCTATTCTTCCGAGCTACATATCTCTGAATATGAGCTTAATACGTATATGAATGAAATCTATAAAAGTTTTCGTTCGTATGCCAATATCAAGCATATTGATTTTACTTACAAGAGTGACTTTAATTATCTGAATGTATGGTTTGATAAAGATAAGATGGACTCCATCTTAAAGAATCTGATATCCAATGCGTTGAAATATACTCCTGAGAATGGAACGGTCAGTGTATATGTTTCTGAGACTAAAGATTCTTGGAAGCTGGAGGTCAGAGATACCGGCATCGGTATTCCGTCGAATGAACAGAGCAAATTATTCAAGATGCACTTCCGGGGTACGAATGCTATTAATGCAAAGATAACCGGTAGTGGAATCGGATTAAAGTTGGTGGGGAAATTAGTTCACCTCCATAGTGGCAAGATAAATATTGAGAGTGTCGAACAGCAGGGTACTACTATTACTGTTGTCTTCCCGAAGGGGAATAAACATTTCCATCATTCGAATCTGATAGAACCGGAGAAACCCCGCAGACAGGAAGCTGAATTGGATGCTCCGGTGATTTCCGAAACGCCTGTCATGGCAAACGACGAAGATCTGCAGCGTATTCTTATTGTCGAGGATAATGATGAATTACGTGCTTATCTGGTCAATTCACTATCGCCTATGTACAACGTACAGGCTTGCAGCAATGGTAAGGAAGCGTTGGTCATTGTAAAAGAATACCAGCCGGAGTTGATTCTTTCTGATATTATGATGCCGGAAATGCGGGGGGATGAATTGTGTACCACTATCAAGAATGATATTGAAACATCACATATTCCTGTTTTGTTACTCACAGCTTTGGGAGAAGAACAGAATGTTCTCGATGGTCTTCATATTGGTGCCGATGAATATATTGTAAAACCATTCAGTGTGAGAATCTTAAAAGCCAGTATTGCTAATTTATTGGCGAACCGGGCATTATTGCGTAGCAAATATGCTAATCTTGAAATTGATATAGAAGAAAAAACACCGTTGGCAAAATGTACAAATAGTCTCGACTGGCAATTTTTGTCGGATGTGAAGAAAAGCATCGAAGACAATATTGATAACCCCGCCTTTTCCGTTGATGTGCTTAAGGATTTGCACAATATGAGTCGTACCCGTTTCTATAACAAACTGAAAGCGCTAACAGGGCTTCCTCCTCAGGAGTTTATTAAGAATATCCGTTTGAAGCGTGCTACGCAGTTATTGAAAGAAGGCGTGCATAATATTACTGAAATCTCAGAAATGTGCGGTTTCTCAGAAAGTAAATATTTCCGGCAAGTATTCAAGAAAGAATATAAGATGAGTCCGAGCCAATATGCCAAGGTAAATGGTGTTTCTTCCAGTATCATTGAAGATGATGCATCTCAGGAAGATTCGGAATGTTAGCTGCATATCAAGCATTTAATGAACAGATAACCTCCGAATACTTGCAGGCACATTCCGGGAATTCCAATACGGAAATCCTGAATGGCACTGTAGAAGCTTCCTATATAGATCCATTCTCCCACTGTTCCTGTTATCTGATAAAAATTAAAAGTTCAAATTAATACCACCCATAAATGTTGTTTTGGGCATAGGATAACCTGCATTTATCTCGTAACGTTGCGCCAACAGATTTTCACCTTTCACGAAGATGTCGGCAAAACGACAGATTCGGTAACTTCCCCGCAGATTCCACAGAACAAAACTATCCTGTTGCTCAACACCTTTATTATTAATGATGACAGATGTATAAAGTCCCTTTATATATTGTATACTGGTTGATACGGTCCAACGTCCTTTGACATAATCTGCACCTGCATATAATTTATGTTCCGGAGCGGCAAGAACCGGATTTTCCATATGCAGCCAACTGTAGTTGGCATTCACGTTCCAGTGGGAGCTTAACCGATATCCGATGTTTGCTTCAACACCCCAATTCTCTATTTCTCCGGAATTGACATTTAGTGGAGGTGTCAGGCCATTGCTCATAATTACGTTATCACCATTGATATAGTACAGGTTCATTCCATAGAATAACGCTCCTTCCAATAATCGTTGAGAATAGGAAAGTTCATAGTTCACCAGTTTTTCCGGTTTCAGTTCCGGGTTTGCAGGAGCAAACATATACATTTCCCGGATAGTCGGATTGCGATATCCTTTGCTTACCATTGCTTTCAGTTCCGCATTCTCCGGAAGATGAAAGGCCAGCCCTCCTTGGGGTATCCATTCCGTACCTACATGTGAATGATGGTCTACACGAATGCCCGCATCCAGCGACAGCCAGCTATTTATATCCTGACGGAAGTCAACGTATCCCGCAAACTCGTCCATTTGCTTGTCTACGCCCGGTTTCCGTTCTCCGGTAGCAACTACCTTGTTCCATGATTCGCCACCGAAGTGCTGATAGTCAAAGCCTGCTGTCAGGCGATTGCCTGTGAAGAAAGTTGCACTCTGATACCAAGAGATGCCGAACATTTTATCTTTAGAATTGAAGTGCGATGCCTGTGGTTGTTCTCCTGTCTTATATCCATCGTTTATCTTATGTCGTCCCCAATTATAGAAAAAGCTTAAGGCACCTGCCGTTTTTTCGTAATTGTTCTCCAACGCAAATGAAGTCATACCACGAGTGATACGTGAGTCATTGTCGATAAGCGGAACTTGTACCGTCCCCGGATTGGAAGCATTGAAATGAGTTACATTCACATCCCCCCACAGTTTCCAGGAGTTGCTGAAGTCATAGCCTAACTTGGCATATCCTCCATATTGTTCGAACTCCATATCGGGACGATGACCGTCGGTACGGTTGTAAGAGCCGGTAACGATGCTGCTGAAGCGTTCTTTTTTTACTCGGTTGGAAAACTCTGTTTGTAACGTATTGTATGATTCATACCCAACTTGCATATTTGTGTTCACTCCCTCTTGCTGTTGTTTGCGAGTGACGATATTAATGACTCCGCCCATCGCATTCGAACCATAAAGTACCGAGGCAGGTCCTCGTAATATTTCCACCTTCTCTGTCATCATAGATTGATAGGCGTCCGCTATCGGATGTCCCATCAATCCCATATATTGAGGATGCCCGTCAATCAGGACCAATAAACCTGCCGTCGGGCTACCGCCGATACCACGCAGGCTCATACCACCTGCCGCACCTGTAGATACACCATATCCCATGATACCGCGGCTGGTAGTAAAGAATCCGGGGACTTGCTCTGTCAATAATGGCAAAAGTGAAGGTTCATATCTTTTCTCTATTTGTTGTCTGCCAACTACTGAAATGGTCATCGGAAGGTGACGTATATCTGTCTCATTACGTGTTCCGGTGACTACGACTTCATCAATGATATAGTTTCTTCTGAGTTGTGTAGTGTCTTTTCCGCTCTGAGCCATTCCGGAAGTAGATAGCAGGCTACTAAACAAAAACAGACATGTTGCAATTCTTTTCATATTCTATTCCGTATTTTTATTTCTTCTGTTATTTCCTGCCACTTCTTATTCTTTTGAGAAAGTTATGAATCAAAGGTAATATAGCTTCTGCAGATTTTTCTTCACTGCACATTGTTTCTACCGGACACCAGCCTGTATGGTCCCGATTCCAGATAAAAGGTACTTCCTGTATGAAACTGACCTTTATATCTGAATCCTGAAACAGTTCCAAAGCCTTTGAACTGATTATATCTGTATGGAGTTCCTTTATGCCACCCAAAATCATCAGGGCGGCAGCTCCCTTTCCTACCACTTTATCAGCAATCAACGCTCCTTTCAGGAAATCCGGTTCCTGTGTCAGCAAATCATACAAATCAGCCACTCCACGTTGAGTAAAAGTGCGTATGATATCTCTGTTGGCAATCGCGCAGGAATATCCTCCCGAGTGTAATAAGTCTATTAATTCTTCTATCATAAAGTTCCTTGTTTCAGTTGTTCTACAAATTGATCTATCCGATGCAGTTCTTTGGGTATATCGATATTTTGCGGACAATGCGGTACACATTGATTGCATCCGATACAATGACTTGCCTGCCGGAGTTTAGGTACACTACGGTCATATCCGATGAGGAAGGCACGACGGGCTTTGACATAATTCTCATCCTGCCTGTTTTTAGGCACATTACCTTCGTTGACACAACGGTTATAATGTAACAGTGTTGCCGGGATATCCAGTCCATACGGGCATGGCATGCAATATTTGCAGTCATTACAGGGAATAGTGGGGTATTTCAGCATTAACTGCGCCGTATCTTCCAGAAAATCCATTTCTTCATCAGTAAGCGGTTCCAACGGAGAATAGGTACGGAGATTATCTTGCAGATGTTCCATATAAGTCATACCGCTTAATACAGTCAGTATATCGGGGAACGACCCGGCAAAACGAAAGGCCCATGAAGCTACGCTACTTTCAGGTCTCCGTTGTTTGAGTCGTGCTACCAGGTTGTCATTCAACTTAGATAAGCGACCTCCCAAAAGCGGCTCCATGATAATAGACGGGATACCTCTTTTGTGTAACTCTCCGTACAGATATTCGGCATCGGTATTTCGGGCATTTGTTTCTTTCGCATGCTTCCAGTCTACATAATTAAGCTGTATCTGCACAAAATCCCATTTTATTTCATCATGCCGGGAAAGCAGATAATCATATACTTCAATATCACCATGATAGGAGAAGCCAAGATTCCGGATACGACCAGCCTCTCGCTCTTTGATCAGAAAGTCAAGCATTCCGTTGTCCAGATACCGTCCTTTGAGAGCATCCATTCCACCCATGCCGATGCCGTGAAGCAGCATATAGTCAATGTAGTCAACCTGAAGGTCTGCAAATGATTTATGATACATTTTAAGTGAAGCTTCGCGCGACCATGTATCCGGAGAGAAATTGGACAGTTTGGTAGCTATGAAGTATTTGTCGCGTGGGTGACGGCTTAATGCAATGCCCGTTGATTTCTCCGAAAAACCTTGCACATATGCCGGAGATGTATCGAAGTAATTTACTCCGTGAGCGATAGCATAATCTATCAGTCCGTTCACGGCATCCTGGTCGATGACTTCACCATTACCATCGGGAGACGGTTTGAGTGGCCATCGCATACAGCCGTATCCTAAAAGTGAAACACGGTCGCCTGTAGTTGGAGAGGTGCGATATGTCATTTTATCGGTGGGTACCTCTCCTTCCGCTGTAACACTACTTGAAGAAGACGTTTTTCGGGGAGAACATCCGTATAATATGGCTGTTGATGTAGCTGCGCTGATACCCACGATTTTTATGAAATCTCTTCTGTTTATGTCTTTTTTATTTTTTTCTTCCATAATCTTGTTCTGATTTAGATTATACAATTCTGTGCATCTGGTGCCCGGTCACATAAATGGCGCTGAAAGGCCGGGACGGACAAAGATTCTCACAAGCTCCGCAACCGATACACCGTTCGACGTTTACTACCGGAATTTTCAATGAATCCTCATTATCAGGATCGGAAGCTACCATTTGGATAGCACCAACCGGACAATGACGGGCACAGTTGCCGCACTCCATTCCGTCTGTCAGCGGTATACAGTTTTCTTTAATCCATACTGCATGTCCGATCTGAATAGCGGATTTTTCAGCGAGGCTGGTCAGATGGATAGCATCCGTAGGACATACTTCCGCACATTTTGCACATTCCGGACGGCAATAACCACGTTCGTAGGACATTTCCGGCTGCATTAAAGTAACCAGATTACCGGAGGGCCGCAATACCTGATTGGGGCAGACGGAAACACATAACTGACATGCAGTACAATGCTGGGTAAAATTACGTGCATTCAATGAACCTGGAGGATAAATCGGATTTTCCCGATTGGGAATCTTCTTGTCTTCGATGGCTGCCAGACCTCCGTCTACTTTCTTTTCCTGTGCTTTCAGTACGGCAGTAGTCGCAACGACAGCAGATGCGGAAAGGAAACTACGGCGGGCATTGTTCACTTGTTCTGCGGTGACTGATTTAACCTGAACTGTTTCTGTTGTAGCCGATTCTTTTTTCGGAATTCGTCTTGTGTATCTGATAGCCCCTTGTTTGCATTTCCCTAAACAATCCATGCAAGCTACACAACGGCTATAATCAATTTCGTGAGCTTTTGTATTGATGCAGGATGCTTTACAATTACGTGCACACAGCCCGCAACCGTTACATTTAGACGTATCAATTACGGGTTTGAAGATTGAATATCGTGAGATAAATCCCAATATTGTGCCGACAGGACAAATCGTATTACAATAAGTACGTCCGTTCCGCCATGCCAGGATAAAAAGAACGACGAGAGTAATGATGGCAATGATCAGTGTTGAAAGACTTTTCATCCACATATCCACTTCGTAGAAAGCATAACTTTCTGCCCGTTCGGCAAAATATGCCATAAGATTATTACCCCATTGCCAGAATGGTGCCAACAGGCTGGAAGCCATACGCCCATAAGCACTATAAGGAGCCAATAGGATTACAAAAGTGTTCCATCCGGCAACTAAGGCAATGACAAACACGGTCAGCACTCCATATCGAAGCCATCTTAAAGCCGGAGAATAACGAAAACGATTCTTTTTCCGTTTGCCGGAAATCCACGAAACCGCATCTTGAAATACTCCTAACGGGCAAATGACCGAGCAGTAAATACGCCCGAACAATAACGTAAGTACAATAAGGAGTAGTACAACACCTATATTCAAGGCTAATACTGCCGGCAGAAACTGAATTTTCGCCAGCCATCCGAACCATGTGTGAAGCGTTCCCGTAAAATCAAGGAACAGTAAGGTAATAAGTGCAAAACACACGATTGCGGCTGTAAGTCTGATAGTACGCAGCATAAATTTATTAAATTATCAATTTATAGTAGTTATATCCCAATATTATTTTCAATATCCGAATCGAATTTTAGTCTTTTTATCGATGCAAATTTAAGCAGAGTGATTTGTTATCACACTATATAAATTACAGAAAGTTATACCAATATTACAGATTATGAAATTTTCAGAATCAGATAATTGCAGTTCTGACTGATATTTCTATTCTAATTTGACAATTTCTCCTATTTCCGGAATCAGTACATTCAGTGAATCATGGTTTCGCATATTCTCTGCGTTTTGCAAAGATTCATCCCAAGGATGTCTGGCTAATGCGTATTTTGAATGATGTACCGTAAGGATCTTCTTCGCATTTAGGTCTTTAGCTGCTTGTGACATTTGTTCCGGCATCATATGGATTAATTTCCATTCTTCATTATATTGGCCGTTTTCAAGAATTGCAAGATCGATGTTGGGGAAGCGTTCACCTATTTCCGCATAATGAGTATCATATCCTCCATCTCCACCGATATAAATATTCTGTGAAGGAGCTTGCAGTAAAAAAGAAGCCCATAACGACTGATTGGAAGAAAGACCGCGCCCGGAAAAGTGACGGGCGGGCAAACAGTAGACCTTGAAACCAGCTTCGAGACTTGAATCTTCGTCCCAATCAAGTTCCACAATCTGTTTTTTGTCGAATCCCCAATATTCAAAATGTTCGCCTACACCTAAAGGGCAAATGACAGTTCCGATTCTGTCTCTCAGTTTTTTTACAGTGTTATAATCCAGATGATCCCAATGGTCATGGCTAATGATCAGATAATCAATGTCCGGCATGCCTTCCGGTTTGTAAATGTCGGTGCCTTTAAAAGGTTTGTTGACGAAAGAAACAGGGGAAGCCATGCAAAATACCGGATCTACTAGTATTCGTTTTCCTCCTGTCTGAATCAGGTAAGATGAATGCCCGAACCATACCAGCATTTCTTTGTCCCGTCCGACTTGTCGGAGGTCTGTTTTTATTGCATTTACAGGTTGGTCGGGGCGCAGACCTTCTATCTTTCGGAAAAGAAATTCTAAAATACCTGCAAACCGCCCTCTGTCCGAGGTCATTAAAGTTGTTTCATGAAGGTTCTGGAACTCCCCGTTTCTATAGTTGGGAGATTGTTTTATTCTTTCCAGACGTTCGCCGCGGGGAGTTCTGCCAAAACTGGGCTGGTTGATAAAGACAAAGATTGTCACCACCAGCAATAGTGCTATACCTAATATACTTCCTATGATCATACGGATTCTAAATTTCTTGATGATACGCATATAATGAATGACTAATTTTATTTACGTAGCAAATATACAGGTATTTAGACAAGATGATGGTATATTACAGATTGTTATACCACAATTACCGAAAAAGGTTGAAGGCTTATCCTTCATGAGAGTCATCTCATGAAGGATAAGCCTTCAACTGAATCCAGAGATAAGATATCCTATTGCCTAGAAATAAATCTTATAGCTTATATTAGGTATCATGCCGAGTCCGTCCTTCTTTTCTATTTCATTGGTTTTCTCATTATATTGGTAGAAGTGCATTCCGGTACGCATACCTACATTTAAGACTTTTACAGAGAATTCATGGGATACTACCTTTTTATTTATTCTGAAACTAAAGGAAACATCTCCATTAATAGACGGACTGAATCTTTCGCTGTATGCTTGAGTTTCATCAAAAACAATGTCGTGTTCGGCCTGACTTCTTTCTTTATTTACAGGCGTATATCGTCCTCCGCCTTGAAAATATAATCGTCCGTTAAGGCTTAATACATTTTGTTTAAGTTTGCCGACCATCCATTCTTTACCGGCAAGTAAATTCAGCAAATAACCTTTATCCAGCCTTGTATTTCGCCAAACGTTATCTCCTCCCCTATATTTCGATTTAAATAAAGAACCTGTAATCATATAGTAGAATCCATTCTTCATATACTGTTCCAGTGTTATGTCTATTCCGTAATTTCTGCCTTTCCCGGTGTTTACCAATATCCTGTCTAAGTAAAATTCCTCATAGTTAATGACTGAGAAAGAGGATTTTTCCTCTACCGGCACGTGAAATAGATACTGGAAATAAGGTTCTACCTTCAAATGCAGGTTTTGATTTATGTTCCAGTCATAAGTAAGTCCGAAATGATGTGCTCTGGAGAGATCCATATATCGGTTTGACAGCTTCTTACCATTGACAACCTTTTCCACGTAATAATAATCCAGCTTTTCCCTACGGCTATGCAGACCATAAGCTAATGCTAAAGATTGTTTCGGATTTATTTTCCACTTCAAAGCCACCCGTGGTTCTATTGAAAAGTTATTGTTTAAAGTAAAATACTGAGCTGTAACTCCTAAGCTGGTTGTCAGATTATTATTCAAGTTGATAACCGAACTGCTATATGCCGAGATGGCGGTACTTTTTCCATTACCTTTTGAAATTTGTTCCATAGGTCTGTTCAAACCAAAATAACGACTGACCTGATAATCGAGATCATAGTTAAGCTGCGTGATGGTAACTCCTGTTCTATTGATATGCCTCGGACTGAATTTCATATTCAGATATGAATTAAAAATAAGATCCCACCTGCTGTTTCGGATATCTGCCACCGGAACTTGCTTGTCATCCGTTTGTTGATCGACCACTGTGTGATCTCTGGAATAGGTGGCAGATAAAGAAGAACGAATATACGTGTCTTCATTAACAGAATATTTGTGTACCAGTCCCCCCGACATTTTTTCAAGTTCATCTTTTCCCGACTGTCGGTCTGCCATCGTTTCCCATTCCGAGCGATCTTGTGGCTTCTCTTTATTTCTATCAATCAAGCCTAATCCCCAGATAGAAAAGGTACCGGCCCGGGAAGTAGGAAAATTCAGTTTAAAGGCTAAATCCTGATATTTGAGATTCAAGTCATCGGCGGAAGCCAGCGATGTAGTCGAGAACCGGTAATTGACAAGGTAAGAACTACCTCTCTTTTTATTGATAGGCCCCTCTGAGGCTAAATCAATTCCCATCAGCCCGACTTGAAAAGCGTGTTCATACTTCTGATTATTTCCATTGCGCAGGTGCATATCGAAAACGCCGGATAGCGCATTGTTGTACTCGGCAGGGAAAGCTCCGTTGTAAAAGTCGGAGTTTCCAATCATTTGTGTGCTCAAAGCTGATAAGAACCCTCCTCCCAAACCTGCTAAATCGGCAAAATGTGTAGGATTAGGAATCTCAATGCCCTCCAGCCTCCATTGTGTGAATTGCGGGGAGTTTCCTCTGATGGCAATTGCATTGGTACCGATGTCTCCTGCTACTCCTGCAAAAGCTGCACTGAGTCGTGCCGGATCGTCAAATCCATTAGCAAATCGTCCCGCCTCTTCCATACTGATCATGCGTCCGCCTGTGATAGCTATCGGATTGATCGTCCGGTCTTTCTTTATTTCCGGTTTTACGAGGACTTCTGCCAGATATTGAATATTCTCGTCAATGGGAATTTCTACATACACTTCTTTGGACGAGCTCACCGATACCTCGCTGATAATACGGGTATTGTAGCCAGTAAAAGATGCCAGTATATTATAACGTCCTACCGGAACATCACGAATTCGGAAGTATCCCAGACTATCGGTAGAACTACCGTAGGAAGGATCTTCCTCTATGCAGACAGAAGCGTATTCTATTGGAGTGTTGGTTTTGGAATCCACAACGATTCCTCTTATGGTTTGCGTTAGTTTTTGTGTCTTTTCATTGGTCATTTTAGGTTTCTTTTCCGATAAGGAGATAATGATATGATATCCTTTGATCTTATATGTATATCCGGTCCCTTTCAATACTTGCTCCATTGCTTTATCAATGCTTGCGGATTTTAACGACAGAGATTGTTTCTTGCTCAGGTCCAGATCGGATTGTTCATAAGCAATGCTGTATCCGGTCTGTAATTCTATTTGTTCGAAAGCTTCCTTTAGGGATATGTTTTTATTTTGGATTGTGATTTTCTTTTCTGCATTTTGCGGAATAGCCGTTAACGACAGAAAAGAAAAAAACAAAAGAATGATCATCTTATCTAGCTTTTTATTAGCATTTATTCGATCCATTATTATATATTTGTATGTTGATACTTCATTTTACTTCGCTGTTTAATGAGGATAGACATTTCAGAACTGGGTAGAGGGTCTCAAGCTGCTTCCCAGTTCTTTTTCTTCATAGGCTGTTTTTTTATTGTTGGGTTAATACTATTTTATTTCCATTCTGCTGATAAGTAAATCCAATGATGTCTGCTAATAGATTCAGCATTTCATCCTTACTTTCACCTTTCAGAAATTTGACGGTATATCGTTTGGATGCGGGAATATGCATCGAATGGCTCTCAATTGCAATATCATAGCGTCTTTCCAAGGTGCTGAATATTTCTTGGGCTGTAGCATTGATAAATATGAGTTTTCCTGTCATCCAGCTGTTTGTTTCACTCGTGTTTACTTCTGTAATCCGGATGTCTGAAGTCTCTTTATCGTATGTCAGTTGTTCATTCGGCTGAAGTATATGCGGATGCCGGGATGGAGCATTGACTTCTACCTTGCCGCTTGTCAGGGTGGTCGTGACTTTTGCCTCATTGGAGTAGGCTTTTACATTGAATTTTGTACCGAGAACTTTAACTGAAAGCTGCGAAGTTTCTACTACGAAAGGCTTGGTAGTATCTTTCTTTACTGTAAAGTAGGCTTCACCGTCGAGAGTTACAAGTCGTTTGTCGTTTGCAAAA
Source organism: Bacteroides faecis MAJ27 (assembly GCF_900106755.1). Classification (GTDB taxonomy): domain Bacteria; phylum Bacteroidota; class Bacteroidia; order Bacteroidales; family Bacteroidaceae; genus Bacteroides; species Bacteroides faecis. The sequence continues at coordinate 40,096 of NZ_FNNN01000011.1, read as the reverse complement.
ACTTCCGGAAAAGTAACTGTACTTCCTGCGTTGAGCCATATTTCGGAACTGTCCGGCAGAACCACCCGCTTTTGTTCTCCATATGCGGTGGATATCTCCATCATTTCATTCTTAAAAGGCATGTAATAGAGTATCCCCCCCGCAAGCATCAGAGCGGGAATGATAAGCGCGGCAATACGGGTGAATTTTTGATATGAAACAATGTTCTCAAGATGTTCCTTATTATATCCGGTTCTTAGATTTACCCGTTCCAATGCGGAATAGGTGCCCGGATCGGATTTTACATCCAGTTCATTCCAATACTCCAGTGAGGCTTTTTCTTTTGCCTCTATGTCTTTATCTTCAATAATCCACTTCTGTACTTTTTCCTCTGTCTCGGGAGAAAAACGGGCGGAAAGAAACTTTCTGATAATTCTGTTGATATTACTTTTTTCCATTTAGCTGTACTTTACTATATATACAGCCTGACAGTAAAAAGCTCAATAAGAAAATTGATATTTTTTCCGAAAAGTGATAATAATGTGGTCTCAGAATTATAACAAAGACATCAGGAAACATGAAATCACTTTCCGTATCTCCTTCAAAGCCAGACTTAGCTGGCTTTCAACATTTCTTTTGGTCGTATCCAGACGTTCTGCTATTTCAGCATTGCTCAATCCTTCGTTACGGCTCAATGTATAAATCATTCTCCGCTGTTCCGGCATCTTTTCAACTAGCTCATCTATCAGGAGGCCGAGTTCTTTTGCAATAAAGTCTTCTTCCGAAGTGGAACTATATTCTATTTCCTGATTATTATTCAGATAAGTATCATGTACGTATTTATGCTTCAAATAGTTTATCGCTGCATTTCTTGCAATGGTATGCAGATAAGCGTTAAAAGATCTGGAAGCATCGATAGAGCTATGGTTGATCCAAAGATTGACAAACAAGTCTTCCGTTAGTTCTTCTGCATCCGATTCTGATTTTATATATCCGTCGATGAAAGCTTTGGTATTGTTGTAATAGGCTATAAAAACGGTCTCGAAAGCCTTATGATTACCATTCTGAAAGGCTTCCAGTGTCTTTATGTCAATACTATTATTCATATTATCCAAGCTTTCGTATTTTGTGAGGACAAAAGAAGTAATTATTTATTTTGTAAAGATACTCTTTTTGAATTATTAAGATGTATCCAAACGAATTATTCTTTTTTCAACCTTTCTTTATGAACCTTTTTCTTCTGCCTCCAATCTTACGGTTGCCGAGCTTATGCCACGGGTAGCGATCAAGCTTAGAAATATGCTTGATCAGCTACCTCTGTTGAAAGACTGATGATCATTGACTCAGTTTGGAATGATCTTGCTTAGGATGGTAAATAATGCCAAAGCCATTCAGAAGATATCCGATTAAGCATATGACGGGTGCAACGCGTATACGCAGGTCGCTAAAGATATCAGGATTGTATGCGGCAAGGGTACTCCCTTTGCCGCTCATTAATATATATCCTATAATAACCAGTATCGAACCTATGGATAAAATAACATAGTTTCTTTTGCCAAATACTGTTTTCATTTCTTTTTGTCTCATTATTTTCGGTTCCATGTTTTTAATTTCTATTATTTATTATTTGAGTGAATAGTGCATACTTTTCTTCAAATCGCCGGTTGCTTGCTTCATAAGATTCTTTATCTATCTCTTTCATACGTTCGTTGTACGCATTCCATTGCCAGAATTTGTATAAACAGTCATTCTGCATCATTCCTGTTCGGCCATTTCCCAATGAAAATGCCCAGTTTATATAATCTTCCGATTCGGCTATCAGATGATTGAATAAGGTGACGGCTTTTGTCTTTTCTCCTAGTGCGGCATAAGCGGTTGCTATATCAAATGAACCGCTTTCGTATATCTCGGGGACATTATAAGCCGGAACAGCCTGCTCTGCATAAGTGAGAACCTTTCGGGCACGTACATGGTCACCCTGCTTTATCAGTTCTTTGGCTAGCTGGGCAAACAGACGGCGATGGTAATAGCAGGTACGCAAAGTTGTTTCATCCAGATAAAGCCCGGGAGTATCCAGTCCGCCATATTTATATCTATTCATGACATTGTCGTAGAGTTTCTCTATATCTACTGCATATCCGTTGTCTCCTTCCGCATCTCCCCATACACGATAATTGAAAGGAGTGAAACGAAATGCCAGTCCTTCCTGAACAAAGTAATCATTAAATTTCAATTTACTGACCTCGCCTACGGAAATGGCAATATACAGCGGACGCTCCCAATTACAGTTGGCAAGTATCTCCAGCAAGAGCAAATCCATTTTAGTCAGCACACGTATGTCTTTTAAGGAGATATAGATTTTATCCGGTATCGCGTTTCTTAACTCCTCTCCTTTCAGATGGCGGATAGACTTTGGAAGCATGACTCCCGAACGAAGCACTGCTTCTTTATCAATATCGATACTTATGGTATCGGTGGGAATCACGTGGAAATCTTGTTTTTCCGAGAGTGCCCAATGTTTCAAAATGTTTTTTGCTTCAAACGGATCGTTCCCAAAGCTATCCCGTGCTTCTTCCGGATGTTTCTGATACAATTCCTCTATTTGCTTTTTAAGTTCCGGGCGGACAGATACGTACTCGTTCTTACCTTCCTGATATTGATCCTTTTTCCAGCTTATCGGTAGTCCGGGAGCATCATAGAGAGGGCACTGCTGCTGATAGATATACCAGTCTGTTTGCGCATAACTCAAGTTGCAGATACGTGCATCTCTGCGTATTCCCTCCGTGTCTTGATTATACCATAAAGGGAAAGTATCGTTGTCACCGTTGCAGAATATAATCGGATGGCCTTTATCGGGAAGCGTCATCAGATAATTGGCTCCAAAGTCACGACAAGTATATCGGTTGCTTCGGTCATGGTCGTCCCAAGTCTGGCTAGCCATCTGCACAGGAATCAGCAGGCAAAGCAACATGGATACACTGATGGGAAGCACTGAATTTTTCTTTTTGCGAAGCGTATCACACAGTCCGGCAGCTCCCATCCCTATCCATATAGCAAAGGCATAAAACGAACCGGCATACGCATAATCCCGTTCACGTGGCTGACCGGGAGTCTGGTTCAGATAGAGCACAATGGCAAGTCCCGTCATAAAGAAGAGGAAAAACACGATGCTAAACTGCTGTTTGCCTCTCTTTCCGCGTACTAATTGCCAGTATATGCCGATTAAGCCCAGAATCAGTGGCAAACCATAAAATACATTATGACCTTTATTCTGGCGCAGAGATTCAGGGAGGAGTTTCTGATCGCCAAGTCTTACATTATCGAGCCAGGAGATTCCTGTGATCCAGTTTCCATATTCCGGTCCGCCATGTCCCTGCATATCATTTTGCCGTCCGACAAAGTTCCATAAGAAATAGCGCCAATACATATAGTTAAGCTGATAGGTAATGAAATAAGTCAGGTTCTCTTTCTGTGTCGGAACTTTATCGGTTCCTCCCGACCAGCTTTGGTAGGACGAAGCCAGCCGGTCATTCCACATTCTGGGGAACAGCATATTTTGCGTATAACATATATCTTCTTTATGCCGTATGATTTTATACTTCCCTTCTTCCTTATCCTGACGATACACAGCACCCCCTTTTTTCGTTTTTACTTTATAATAGTCACCCTCGGGCACATACTCCGGTTCGGAGGAGTATGTTCTCCCGTAAAGTAAAGGTGCGCTTTCATACTGCTCGCGGTTCAGATAACTCTTTAACGTGAAGATATTATCCGGAGCATTTTCATTCAGAGGAGTATTGGCACTGGCGCGGATCAATATTACTGCATATGTAGTGTAGCCCATTGTTAATGCAAGCATGCACCATAAAGTAGTATGTATTATACGTTTCCTGAAACGATAAATAGCTACAATCAGCAAGAAAACCACCAAAGCCAGAAAGATAATCAGCCCGGACTGGAAAGGAAAGCCCAGCACATTGACAAGAAGCAGTTCGAACCACCCTCCCATATCAGCCACACCGGGAATGTAGACGAATAGAATCAGTACAATAAGTAACCCGGACAAAGTAATTGCACCTATCACTCCTTTGAGTGATATCGTTTGATACTTCTGATAATAGAAGACCAGTACGATGGCCGGAATACAAAGCAAATTAAGCAAATGTACTCCGATAGACAATCCGATAATATAGGCTATCAGGATAATCCACCGGTCTCCACAGACAGAATCCGATTCGTCTTGCCATCGGAGAATCATCCAGAATACCAAAGCTGTGAGAAATGAAGAAAAGGCATATACCTCCCCTTCTACTGCACTGAACCAAAATGTGTCACTGAATGTATAGGCCAAAGCTCCGACAAGTCCTGACCCCAAAATGATAATAACATCTGTTATAGACAACTCACCTTTTTCTTCTTTTAAGAGGTATCTGACCAGACGGGTAATACTCCAGAAAAGAAAAAGGATGCAGCCTGCACTGAGCAATGCGTTCAGAAAGTTGACCATGCGTGATACCTGAGTAGCATCGGAAGCGAATTGAGTGAACAGATTTCCCACTAACATGTAAAAAGGTGCGCCGGGCGGATGTCCCACCTGTAACTTCTCTGCGCACGAAATAAACTCGGGACAATCCCAAAAACTGGCAGTCGGTTCGATGGTCATTCCGTAAACAAAAGCTGCTATCAGAAAAACCATCCAACCACTGAAATCATTCCATCTTTTAAATAATAAGTAATTCATTGTTCTGTAACTTTTTGTTTGCAAAGTTATAGAACAAGAGGTTTATTTTGGTGTTTTTAACCGGACGGATACGGACGATAGATATCTTTAATTATTTGATATACAGTAATGTTTTTAAGATATCTCCGGACAAATACGGACTACAATGATTTTACGAAATCTTCTAACGATTCTTTCGTGCTTACAAGCATTAGTTTCTCTGTTTTTATCCTCGATATTCTTCTAGTAAGAGTTTCCACCGTCAACTTCATGATATCTGCAAAGCAGGCAGGTTGAATGCCCTCACGCAGAAATGCACATACTCTCAAATCTTCTTCCGTCAGTCTGGGATTTATTTCCTTCAGTTTGGATACAAGTCCATATACTCCTTCTTGAAGCCGTAATAATTCACCCCATTCTTTTTCTGAGAATGAAAGGGCTTTAGAAGATAAAACGGACCGTTCTTTCAACTGCCGGACTTTTGATACAATAGGAGAACTTTCGTATATGTGTTGTTGGAGTGACTGATATTTTTCTTCCAGATAGTTACATTGCAGTGCTAACTTATCCGATTCCACATCTTTGCGCAGCATTTCATCTTTGAATGAATTTAATTGCGCGTAGACATTCTTGTTTTTTCTCCACAATAGTCCGAGCAACAAAGACATAACACCGAAGACTCCTAATGCAGACGAAAGGATGGTTCTTGAATTACCGCTGGTATCGTTGAGCATTAATTGACTGGCATAGGCTTTTCTTTCCATTTCCAGTGCTTCGTCGAAGTTGCCGTATTTCTGATAATACAGGCTGCAACGTCTGCATATCTTAGCCATATAATCATACTTCTCTGTGAGAGCAGCCAACTTGATCGCTTCCTTAAAATGAATTTCTGCTTCCTTTTTCCTTTCCAGGTCACTTTCTACACAAGCCAGATAATAGTATGCTTTTGATTGCTGATATTCATCTCCGTTCTGCACGAAATAAGAAACGGCCTGACGGATTTGCTCATCCGAAGAATGAGGAATATTCTTGTCTTCATTGAATTGGGTACATAACAGATTGTACTCTGCCAGTTGAGCCTCGTTCATTTGATTCGCCCGAATATTCTCGAGAATGAAGGAAGCGGTGTCCGGGTCTTGTTCTATCAGTTGGGCGGCTTTATCCAATCCTTGATTCACATTGGTTCCTTCTGGATGACATGCGGCCAAAGAGAGTGCAATTACATATAATAAAATTCGAAGATTATTCATAACTCTATTTTTATTTTTGCATACAAATGGTTGGAGTTGCAAATATAAAAAATAAATTGGTATTTGTACTTCCATAAGTCCAACAAAAATAGTGTCACCATCCCACTCTCATAGTGTCACTATCCTATGAGTATAGTGACACCATCACGACGGGATAGTGTCACCATCATATTTCATTAGTCCAATCAACCTGTTCTCATGCTTTTTTTGACAAAGATCAAGGAAGTGACCAGCTGTTTATTAAGAAGATAAGCTGTATCTTTGTAGCAAATTAAAATTGTATATCATGATTAAGAACATTGTATTTGATTTTGGTGGAGTAATTGTAGACATTGATCGCGATAAAGCAGTTCAGGCATTTATCAAGATAGGATTGGCGGATGCCGATACCCGTTTAGACAAATATCACCAGACTGGAATATTTCAGGAATTGGAAGAAGGAAAGTTGAGTGCCGATGAATTTCGTAGACAGCTTGGAGACCTATGCGGACGCGAACTGACTATGGAAGAAACCAAGCAGGCATGGCTAGGCTTCTTCAAGGAAGTGGATTTGCGTAAACTTGATTATATATTGGAACTTCGGAAGTCCTATCATGTATATCTTCTTAGTAATACGAATCCTTTCGTTATGTCATGGGCCTGTAGTCCTGAATTTTCGTCAAGGAGAAAACCTTTGAATGATTATTGCGACAAATTATATTTATCTTACCAATTAGGACACACTAAACCGGCACCGGAGATATTCGACTTAATGATTAAAGACTGTAATATTATTCCTTCCGAAACCATGTTTGTCGATGATGGAAGTTCAAATATCCATATAGGTAAAGAACTCGGATTTGAAACTTTTCAACCGGAGAATGGGGCTGACTGGCGGGAAGAGTTGACTACAATATTGAAGAAATAGATATTTATTTAAGACTATAACCACTTTATTCGAAAATCAGCTAACGATAAAGTGGTTATAGTTGTTTGATCTTATTGTACTTTGCTTATTATTAATGATGGATTGCTATGCAGAAAATAGTTCGTTCCACCTAGGTCTCCCTTTAGTTCTACCTAGGTGGAACGAATCGGATATCATAGTAAGATTATCTTTTATTTGAATCTTTTTAGCTCTTTCTTCTCAAAAGTCCATTCAGGTGTGTAAAGGTAACCGCTATCCGTTTCAGTCAATTCATACCATGGAGACAGGTTGTGGTTTGCCGGGTTAACCAAAATGTGAATCTGTTGGGCAGGCATATAACTTTGAGCCAATAAAAAAACTTTCTTTTTTGTTTTCGGATGAATTGCCACATCTACAACGATTACGGCATGTCCCGGTGAGCCTCCTTTAATAAATACATCTCCCGGTTGCAATGACATATATGGAATGGTCAGCAATTCCTTGGAAAGAGAAGCAGTACCGGCATACGTAAATACCATATTCAAGTAATTGCGGAAAGTCTTATAAGAATAATCTTTTCCCCCCGCTGTATACCACTGCACGTTATTTCCATTTACTTTAATCCGGTTTCCTTCTGCCCATTTCTTGTATTCTGCGGGAAAGCCGTTGGTAAAGTTAAACTTAATTTCTCCATATCTTTTTTGTGCCCACAAATATTCTGCTCGCAAGCGCATAATCGCATCTGCACATTGTTGCAGATCACGATTACCTATTTCCATATCTATTACGGCATATGCGGCAGCTTGATTTCTTTTTTCCTGTCCGTTGTAAAGTAGTACTTTGCTACCTTTGGGAAGTAAAGGCAGTTGGCGTAGATATGAGGTAAAAGAATGTTCGTCACATGTCTCACGAATGTAGTTTACAGGAGGAGCTATTCTGTTTTCTACTGTTTGTCCTAGCAATGTAGTTAATGAAACCAGGCATAAAACATTGATCATAAGTATCTTTCTCATATTTTTATTTTTTCCGAAGATAGAATATCTTTTTCAGAAAATCAAATTTTGTAAACTGATCCTTTCTAAGCATCTTTCTAGAATACGGATTTCTAAAAATCAAACTTTCAGATATTCTCTTTATCTTTGCAGCAAATAGAAAGGAATATGCAATCACAAATCATACTTATCACCGGAGCATCCTCCGGGTTCGGAAAGATTACCTCACAAATGTTGTCTGAACAAGGACATATCGTTTATGGAACGAGCCGTAAAACATCCGAAAACATGGGCAAAGTAAAAATGCTTGTGGTAGATGTAACCAATACTTCATCTATCCAACAAGCTATTGGACAGATTATTTCCGAGCAGGGGCGGATTGATGTGCTGATAAATAATGCAGGAATGGGTATTGGCGGAGCTTTGGAATTAGCTACCGAACGGGAAGTTGACATACAAATGAGCACTAACTTCTTTGGTGTGGTCAATATGTGTAAAGCAGTACTTCCTTATATGCGCAAGGCGCGTAAAGGTAAAATAATCAACATCAGTTCTATCGGTGGAGTAATGGGTATCCCCTATCAGGGATTTTATTCGGCATCTAAATTTGCAGTAGAAGGTTACAGCGAAGCATTGGCATTAGAAGTTCACCCTTTCAATGTCAAAGTTTGTCTGGTAGAACCGGGAGATTTCAATACCGGATTCACTGACAATCGTAATATCTCCGAATTGACCCGACAGGATTCGGATTATGGGGAGAGCTTTTTGAATTCATTAAAGATAATCGAGAAGGAAGAGCGCAATGGATGTCACCCTCGGAAACTAGGCTCCAGCATTTGTAAAATAGTGGCTCGCAAGAATCCTCCGTTCCGGACTAAAGTCGGCCCTGTAGTACAGGTTCTGTTCGCGATGAGTAAAAGCTGGTTACCGGACAGGGTGATGCAATATGCTTTACGATTATTCTATGCCATTAAATAGATCATTCAGAAATACATAAAAGGTCGATAGCAACTTCAGTTACTATCGACCTTTTATGTATTTATATATTTTTGTTCCGAATCAGTTTTTCGGTACCAGTTCCAGAAACATTGTGGTTGTCAGTAATACAGCCAGTCCGACACAAACCGTAATCAGAAGCCAGTTTATATATTTGGCTTTCGGTTTGGTGTCTGCATGAAGGTTGTTCAGAAAATACTCTCTGAAGAAAAGGTACAGACCCGGAATGGTGGCACTAGCCAAAAGAAAATCTTCGGGAATCTGGAAGAAATAAGTTTTGGACAACCCTATCAATGACCAGTGACAGAGGAAAAGTACCAGGAACATATTTACTTTGTAAGCAAAGAGCAATAATAAACCAATCGTAAATACAACTACGGAACAAGGCATCACCGGAGAAGTCATTTCCGGGAAAGAAAGTCCGCGTGCTAACGATACCATAGGATATATGAAAGGCATTGCCAACAAGACGTAGGACAATACGTCATATTTGTGCGTACGTTCGAAGGTGGTATATCCCGTAATGGCATCCCATACCCAAATGATGGCCATTACTCCCCAAAACATCGCCATTACTCCGTTATAGCTACGTTCTTCGCAATATATATAGTAATATACAATAGAAATCCATGAATAAAGTCCTATCATATAGAGCTTCATTCCCATCTTCACCCACGGACGTGGTTTCTTGATGAGTAATGCAGTCAGCACGATACCTATCAGAATGACAACTATTTGTAAAATCCAGGTAGCCGAATTATAATATGCTATTGTTCTCCAAAAAATCTCCATAAAAGTAGTTTATTAATGTCTTGTTAACGAAAAGGCTCTGCGTGGGAAAATAAACATTGGGAATGTTGCTCCTACTGCCAGCATAAAAATGACTGTACTTGCTACCAAAGAATTGGAGAAGAACATTTCCTGCATTTCTATATACTTGTCATGCATTTCCGGCTTATTCACTGTCTGCAGACACATGATAAGCGAGAAAACCATATTGTAGGCAAACTTTCCGGGAATCATCGGAAGCAATGCCGGAATATAAAGTACTGTCATCGGACAATAGACTTTCTTTCCCAGCCATAAGCTGCCGAAACCTATTACCAAACCACCAAATAAAGAAGCTGTAGCAATGTCTACGCCTAGGTAAGTCATCAGGCAGAAACGACACGCATGGCCTAATGCTGCCAATATCGCAATCATCTTGAAAGCACGCAAAGGAGGATCGGAGATTGCGCCGAATCCGATACCTGCTATTGCAGCAAAGAAACCGTCAGAAAGAATATCAAGTGCTACCATATTAAATTAAACTGTTTTTTACCATTAATAATGTAAAGGAAAGGCCGATAGCTATACTGACAATAAGCAAAGAAGCTTCTGTCAAACGGGCAAATCCTGTCAGAACATATCCCTCGACGACATCAATGACTCCATTGATCAAAGGAACACCGGGTACGAGATATAGTACACTGGTTGCCAGAGCTATTTCGGAAGTTGTATCAAAAATCAAAGCGGTAGAAGCACATAAGGATGCGACGAAAGCTGAGACAATGAATATAATATAATGATTCATTTTCTTCTTTTGCATCTGTTGTTTCAGGTATAATCCCGTAAGAGTGGCAGAAAAAACAATTCCCATTGAAATCAGGTCTCCTCCAAACAGTTTACAGAATGATGCATTGGCAAAACCGACCAATATCAGGACAAAAAGAGGATGCATCATCGGAGCGGAAATAATCTTTTTGTATTTCTCTTTCAGTTCTTCCAGCGACAAATGATGATCCACTGCTTCCCAGCTGAGGGCGCTTAATTCTGAATTATGTTCGAAACTGATAGGATGTGCAGGGATATCTATTACTTCATTGCAAGCTTCGTTCGTTTCCTTGTCGATGATTGTAAGAATAATATTCTTATGAAATACTCCCAGTTTAACATCTAAGCCAAAGGCTTCTCCCAGACGCTTGGAGTTGCGTACAACGCGTGATGTATGCACTCCCGCTCCCATTAGATGAGCTGAATATTCTGCTATGAATTTACCTATAGATAATAAAGATTCGCTTGTCTTCATGTATGTGAATTTTTTAAATCGGCTGCAAAAGTACAAAAAAGAGTAGTAGCAAGCACCTAAATCCTGCATATTTTCAGAAAGAAAATACTTAATCGCTGATTTTCTTCATCGGTAAAGAAGACAGAATACGAAATTTAAATACCTTTGCGAACATAAAAATAAGAAACTCATGAACAACCAATTTACATATCCGAAAGAGAAAATACGTTTTGCCATATTGACCTTTTTCTTTGCTCAGGGACTATGCATGGCAAGTTGGGCAAGCCGTATTCCTGACTTTAAGGATGTTTTTGCAGCCAATTACGCTTTTTATTGGGGACTGATTCTATTTATGATTCCTGTAGGGAAGTTCGTGGCCATTCCTTTGGCAGGATATCTCGTCTCCAGGCTAGGTAGCCGTACGATGGTACAAGTCAGCATTCTTGGTTATGCTATTTCTTTGCTTTGTGTGGGACTGGCTCATGAGGTTTATTTGCTGGGTTTCCTGCTATTTGGTTTCGGTGTCTTCTGGAATTTATGCGATATATCATTCAATACGCAAGGCATTGAAGTGGAACGTTTGTATGGCAAAACAATTATGGCTACTTTTCACGGAGGATGGAGCTTGGGAGCCTGTACCGGCGCATTGATCGGTTTTGTTATGATATGGTTGGGAGTTGCTCCCGTCTGGCATTATATGCTGATATCTGCTATCATTCTTCTTATTGTATTGGCGGGGCGAAAATATCTACAGGAAGCAACCTTGCGAGAGGATGAGGAGTCACTTCCAAACTCCGGAACAGCTTCTCAGGTCGAAGTGGAAACGCCCAATGTGTTCCGTCTGCTATTTCGGAAGCCGGAAATACTCCTTCTCCAACTAGGGCTGGTAGGATTATTCGCATTGATAGTAGAAAGCGCTATGTTCGACTGGAGTGCCGTATATTTTGAATCGGTAGTCAATGTCCCTAAATCATTGCAGATCGGCTTTCTGGTATTTATGGTAATGATGGCGGCAGGACGCTTCCTGACCAATTACGCATATCAGCTTTGGGGAAAGAAGAAGGTATTGCAATTGGCAGGCAGCCTTATTTGTATCGGCTTCTTTATTTCCGCTTTACTGGGCAATACTTTTGATTCAATGGTCATGAAAGTCATTATCAATTCATTAGGCTTTATGCTTGTCGGATTGGGAATTTCGTGTATCGTACCTACTTTATACAGCTTTGTGGGAGCTAAATCAAAAACGCCTGTTAGCATTGCACTTACTATTCTGTCGAGCATCAGTTTTATAGGCTCACTGATTGCACCGTTGCTTATCGGTGCAATAACACAAGCTTTTGATATTCGTATAGCCTATATGATAATTGGTGTATTGGGTGGTTGCATTGTGTTGATTGTGAGTTTTAGTAAGGGCTTCGATATTCGAAAAGAATACATATGATAAGATAAATATAAAAACGCAGTCTCTCACAATACTTGATCACTCAAGCCATTGTGAAAGACTGCGTCAATCCTTTTACTAACCTTAACTAACCTAACTTCTATCTAATCTAACTACAAAATGTTCGAAAAATCTTTTATACTACTAGCAATTCTATCCTTTAAATTCTGGTTATCGACCAGTGAAAAATCGCAGGCAACATCTGCCGGAGCCAGCAATACTGCTTTGGCTTCTTCTGCATCTGCTATTTGTTCCGGATGCTCCATGAAATAAGTTTCCCATTGGGAAACTGCTTCCGGTGTTACACCCAGCGCATAATTGATGAAATCATCATCCGTCAAAAAATCCTTTACCTTAGAGCACATATTGCATCCTTTTTAAGCGTTTACATAAATAGGACGCTGTTACCCTGTACATGTACTCAACTAATTATCCTTTTTACTAAAATTAACTTGCCAGACTACGCAGCTTTGTCAATCCGCGATACATCAGGTTGCGTACAGACTGATAATTCATATTCATAATCTCGCAAATATCTTCGTATTTCTTCTCTTCTATATAATATAACGTAAGTGCTTCACGCTGACGAGGAGAAAGTTGGTCTAGTAAACGCTTCACCAACGAAAACTCATTTTGGCGTTGTTCTTCTTCCATATAATCATCTTCTACATCTGTGGGTGCTATTGCATTCACTTCTTCTGCAGTTGTATCAGACATATACATACGTTTGCGAAGTTCATCGCATAACTTGTTTTTTAATGAAATAAATAAATAAGACTTCAAGTTATCAATAGTTCCTAATTCATCCTTTTTGGTGTAGAGCTTTACGAAAATATCGTGAATGCAATCTTTCAGCAACTCCTTATCAATGGTCAACTTCAATCCGTAATTAAAAAGAATGTTGATGTGCAAATCATATAGCTGCGAAAAAGCTGCCATATTTCCCGCTTGGAAAGAAGCGAGTAAAGTTTCGGTTGAATTATTAGTCTGTTCCATCATAGCATTAATTCGATTGATTTGATGTTGCAAAGCTAAGCAGTCTTGACCTCAACTACAGGTAAAATCTGGTTTGTAGGTTGAAAAAATAAGTATCATGTTTTATAACACTCTTTTGTTAGAAATTACCTATAAAATAGAAAAATCCCGTTGATCAGTCATCAACGGGATTTTTTGTTTTAAAGTTTATGGAACCAATAAATTCCTTCTTTCTTATCTGGTACTTTTAATGTGTATACATCGTTGATTTTAAGTAATTTATCAATCGTAGTTACCTTCCCGGAACTGGGGTGAATATACTTTAGACTATACTTTCCGGACGATAATTGAACAGGAATTTCTGTTCCGGACTTGGAATAAATGATACTTCCAATATCAGATTTTACTATTCTCTTATAATCATCAGTATTGGTTTCTTCCACTTCCATGATTGCTGCATCTTTCAGGAAAGCTTTATCTGTGCACGGAATTACAGGACATGAACCGCCGGCCATGAGTACAGCCCACCCCATCGCCGGATAATTCTGTGCATAAAAGGTAACAGCTTTCTCCGGAAATTTCTGACGATATTCATAGACAGCCTTGTAGGCTTCAGTGAAAGTGATTTTTCCGACTTTCATTTTACGCATATGTTGGCGGGGAGCCATATTCTTCCCTCCTTCCGGTGCAAAGATGCCATCCGTTTTATAATGCCAGTACCGGATATCAATAATATCTACTACAGCGGCACGCTTCGGATCGGCAAGAATAGCATCCTGTACATCTTTCGTTGTGCTCAATGCTACTTTGGCTTTCTTGCCGCTTTCAGCTTCCCATTCGGCAATCACATCCAACCAAAACTGTACAAAGTGCAGCGGACCTGTAAATTCGGCACTTGTCAACTGAATGACATTTGGATTATCCGCAAAATTATTCAGGCACTGACGGATATATTGTCTGTGTAACTCGCGGCGAACCGGATGAGTGATATCATAAAACATATCTGCAACAAAAATTCGTTTGTCTCCGGCAAACGGAGCGGGTTCCGGAAATCCGGTCTGATTAATATTGTTACTACTCCTCCACGGGCAATCTACCCAGTGTGCACCTGCTTCCAGAATATTGTGCTGGAAATAGTTTTCATAGAATAGCAGCAGTCCTTCTTTGTTTCCTTTTTCTGCAAACTCTTTCAGGCGTGACCAATACCATGCATTAGGACGATTCAGATCATATTTGCTCAATCCTTCCCAAGCTGTACCTTGACCACTACGTCCGAAAGGCTGTTCGTAGAAAGGTCCCCATACATCTCCGTCACGGCGGCGGACACGTTCGTGATCATCCCGGCGACGGTCATACCAAAGTCCATAGTTCTGATCAAATACCAATATATTCTTTTGCTTCATAAAGTCGATTACGGAATCAATGCGGTCTGTCAGTCCTAACCCTTCACGTCCCGGAACGAAGCGGGTGATGGCAGGACTTGCCTTTTTCAGAAAATTGGTTTTAAGTTTTCCATTCCACCAAGGGGTAGTGTGGCTACCTCCTACCAGCAAAGCACCGTCCATCTGGATACGTCCGTCTACAATAGTCACTCCGGACTGTACCGATGTCTTCTTATTCGAAATTATTTTCTTCTCTTTGATATCATCGATTGATTTCAGTCCGGTCGTAGCTGTCGAAGAAGCAAATGCTCCTTGTTCAATCCACTGCTCCAGTGTCAGACGGGGATTATAAGCCTCTTTAGCCAATTCCATAGCAACTTCAACAGTCGGGCTACTTGTTGCACTTGTATTTCGAGGCAGGAAACGGGCACGTTCTGCACATTTCTTTTGCAAACGCTCCTCTAACTGAGCATAGAAAATACTACGGGGCTGCACATGATTATTCGATTGAGCCCATTCACCGTCGCCGGAGAATTGTGCCCAGCAACCGTATGCACGGTTCATTGCATCTTTTGCCGGAGTGTAACACTCTATTTCAGCAGCAGTACATTGCCAGAACAGACTATTGGCCGTATTCCATCCAGCTCCGTTCTTATCCTGTCCCAGATTCTTGAAACTCAGATTATGGCCGTCTATATTGACCACATCAAACAACAAGCCACATGCCCATGCGTCAATTGAGCCACTGAAGTTTAATGATTCATACGAGTCACATTGCACAAAAGCATTAGGTCCGGCAGCACAATATCCGGCAGCGAAGTCATGAATACCATGTTCAGAATAGCAACGCTGAAAGAGCGTCTGCTGCCCCAAAGTATAGAAAGTGCAGCGGCGCATTCCTCCAATTTCAGAAACAGGTTCCCGTGAGATACAATCCTCAACCGTGATTTGGGAGCCGGTACGTTGAACGATGACGGCACTTCCTGCGAAATGCTTGAAATTTACTCTGCGTACCCAGCAGTCTTCTGCATCTTCAATTGAAATTCCTGTCCAGCAGTGATCCTCATCCTTTGGATAACGTTTATCGTAGTCGGAAATCAAGGTCATGTTCTCTACACCACAATTCCGGATACGTCCGTTCCATTGATAAACGGTGACAGTAGAAGTACCATATGTAGCATTTAACGCTACTGTTAGCGGAGCATCCAGTGTTATCTGATTACCGTTTACTTCTGTCACAGTTCTGTCCCAAGAGAGATCCATATCCCCTTCTTTCCATCCCAAAGCACCGATCCCTCCTCCGAAAATATCGCATCCTAATGAAGCAATCCAATCTTTTTCGGAGGGACGGTTCACCATTACCCGATCTCCCTTTCTCAAAGAAGTACCCGAAGCGACTTCCAATGTTCTTGCATTTACGGGAACATATTTCGAGAGAACCTGTAATGTATCCAGTGTATTCAGATCATCTGTCCCTTCCATATAGATTAGGACACCTCTGTCCACCCCCTTTTTAAGCAGTATCGTTTTCTCTTTATTCACTCCTCGCAATACGATGCCGGAGGCAGCTATACGAAGACTTTCGGATAATGAAAATTCTCCCTGATCCAATAAAACGGCTCCTCTGAAACCGGAAGCATCAGGAACCAATGAGGCGACATAGTCAATAGCACGTTGAATACGTGCTGTATTATCTCCCGCTGTCCAAGATACAAACACGGTATTGCGAACATCTGGAATATCCTGTTCGGAACTCTTGTAACCGCAGTATGAGAAATCAAGAATCCGGTTTCCCTGTTCATCATCCAGGTATGTGATCCGGTCATCCTTAACCTGCAAAGCAAAGGTTTGCGCATATCCCTGCACAAACCCTAGACTCAGTAATCCTAAAAGGATAGTTCTTAATTGCATATTCATTACAATAAACTTTGTTTTCTATTTATTCAATCCTGAAAGATCATTTACCTATACGGTTAAAACAAACTTTTCCGTTTGGATAATGTATCGTAGTTGTTCTTCAGATCTGTCCAGTCCACTTTCTTCTTCGTATCTATACCGTTGATATATTTTTCGATATTGGTATAGCCGTCTCCATTACAGTCCTTCACAGCATCAGTCGGATCATTCGGGTTCAATCCGTTGGCAATTTCCCACGCATCCGGCATACCGTCACCATCCGAATCAAGGTAGGCTTCTCCTTTATATTCAGGAAGTCCGCCTACTTGACGGATGTCGGTGATAATACCTTGCTTGTAAGAGTCTGCCGGCAAACGTCTTTTCACATAAGGAGAAACAAGCTCCGGAGCATCTTTCACATAAATAGCTTTTCCTGTCCGTACAGTCTTGATGACACGTGTATCTACTGCATCCCGTTTCGGGAAAGTAGCACCTACATTATCCAATACAAAGTTGTAGGCCTTTTGGGTATCCATGATCGTTACAGGTGACATTTTGAAGGGTTCGTCCACCCTGATTTGCGGTAAGAACTTTTCAGCATCAACTTCATTGGCAAGCTGAACTCCGCCATCCCAGTTATCTTTCGTCACTTGGGCATTGCCATGAATAATGTTTCCGTTAACATAAGCTTTTCCGAAAGAGAGAGGTCTGCTCTTGTCACGCCCTGCTTCCGGTTTCAAAATACGATAAGAAATAGGTTTTCCCAGTGGAGTAATCGGCCCGGGCTTAAAGTAATTATTGATCATATTATATAAACTATTATGATCACCTCCATCTACCGAGCGATTCCACCAGTTGAAAACAACATTATTAACGAAATTGAAGTCACCGTCCATACCTACCGAACTGTTACGGCTGATGTTGGAAGCGAAAAGGTTACGGCAAAACATACTATTGTGCCCTCCGATAGTAGCACCAAAAGCATGATTATACGTATCCAATGCCTCTGAGAATACTGAATTCTGAATGGTAATATTTACAGTAGGTAATTTCAGTCCGTGCCCACTCTCATCCCGGTTGTAGACATGGCGGTAAATAGACATATTTTCATCTAATCCCCAACTTGCCGAGCAATGGTCTACTATAATGTTGCCGACTGCATTTCCTCCTACTGCATCGTCACGGAAAGCAACATCCTGTGCACCACGGCGGAAACGCATATGACGAATCACTACATCATGTGTATCGATTAGAAAAGAATTCCCGGTAATACAAATACCATCTCCCGGGGCAGTTTGACCGGCAATCGTTACATAAGGAGCACGTACACTGATCGGACTCTTCAAGTGAATGATGCCTGATACATTAAAGACAATGGTCCGGGCACCGCCGGTTTCACAGGCTTCGCGGAAGGTACCGGGACCGGAATCTTCCAAAGAAGTAACCACAATTACCTTGCCTCCACGACCGCCGGGAGTATACATCCCACCACCTTCGGCACCGGGGAAAGCCGGAATATTACTTTTTATCAAATCTTCCGGTTTGGAAGCCCAAGGTTTGTAAGGACGTCCTTTTTGTGCTTCTTCTAAAACTGTCGGCAAGGCTTTTTCCCATGCCGCGTTTGATTTTTGTTCGAACTCCGCTTCTTGTTTTGCTCCTCTTTCTTTTGCCGAGTCGGGGATTACTGGATATTGAGCTGCCACAGGTAGTACGCAGGCAACCAACATCCATGCTGATAATACTTTCTTAATCTTGTTCATTCTTTCGAATCTTAATAGGTTTTTAAAAAAGACGATTAAGAAAGAATTTTGTAATCGGTATTTCTATCCTTTCCGCCATTCGTTCATATATTCACGGGGAGTCTGATTATATTTCTTACGGAAACACTTGCTATAGTAGCCCGAATCTTTGAACCCGACAGCAAACGCCACTTCCGAAACACTCAAATCCGTATTTTTAATCAGTTCGACAGACTTATTTAACCGAATCTCCTTTACCAGGTCGACAGGTGCCAGTCCGGTAAGGCTTTTCAGTTTTTTAAAGAATGCCGAACGGCTCAAACCAATGCCGGAAGCAATCGTATCAATATTGAAATCACTGTCGTCCATGTTTTCTTCAATTACCTGATGTATCTTTTCAAGGAACTGCACATCTTTTTTTACCAAATATTGTTCGTAGCTGTCTTCTTCCGTTGTCGTCTGGTTTTCCATCTGCTGACGGATACGTTCGCGGAACAGTTTCCGTTCGCCGAGCAACTGTTCGATCCGTGCCAGCAGATATTCTTTGCTGAATGGTTTGGTTATATAGGCATTCGCCCCCAAAGTAATAGCTTTGGTCTTGGCTCCTTCATCGTTTTTGGCAGTCAGAATAATAACAGGAATATGACTGATCTGGAAATCTTTCCGGATGGATTGTAACATTTCCAGTCCGTCCATTTCCGGCATCATCTGATCAGTCACAACGATGTCCGGATGATACAGATGTACTTTCTTCAAGCCTTCCACTCCATTATTGGCTATGTAGATATTGAATTTATCTTCTAATTGCAGTTTTATCAGTTGGCAAAGGTCTTTATTATCTTCTACCAGCAGAAGAGTCGGTAGTGAAGTATCAATTTCCAATTCTTCTTCCGGTTCCTTTTCCTGGACAATTTCCATATCCTTGCCTGTGGCAGCAGGAGTACTTTGTGTATCACCGACGTAAAAGTCTACTTCAGATGGACGATAATGATCCTTGTCCAACAATAATTCTACTGTAAACACAGCCCCCTGCCCTTCCGGACTTTCGGCATGGATTAAGCCGTGATGCAGGTTTACTATTTCCTTGGAAAGTGCCAACCCAATGCCTGTACCCTGATAATAAGGATTCTTTGCATTTTCTCCTTGCGAAAAGCGTTCGAAAATCTCAGTCAGTTTACTTTGTGGAATGCCGATGCCATTATCTTCTACCCTTACATAACATGATTTCCCGTCATCTGTCAATCCGGTAGTTACATAAATACTTCCACCGGAAGGAGTAAATTTGAACGCGTTCGATATGACATTACGGATAACAATGCTCAGTTTGTCTTTATCCGCCCATACCATGATCGGTTCGTCCGGTAACTGGAAAGTGAAGCTGATTTCATTTTCCTCCGAAAGTACTCGGAATTCTTTCTGGAAAGAAGCTATCATTTCATTGAAGTCGATCAATGATACATGCAAGCGCATCTTGCCATTCTGAATCTTACGGAAATCAAGAATCTGATTGACTAGTTGTAGCATCTGATTCGTATTCTTTTCCATCAGTTCCACATATTGCAGACCTTTCGGAGACAATTCTTCCCGCTCCTTCAATTCTTGTATCGGGCCTTTTATCAGTGTCAAAGGAGTACGAAGCTCGTGAGAGATATTAGTAAAGAACTTAATTTTCACTTCCGAGACTCTCTGCTCAATATAAATGTCATTCTTCATCTTAATCATGAAGAAAGCCAGTCGCAAACCGAAATAGAGTGCGGCAATACCCAAAATGACATAGATAAGAGTTGCCCACCAACTCAGCCACCATGGTGGGAGAATGGTGATTGCCAGCGTGCACGTAGAAACGAGTTCAGGATTTGCTTCATCCATCGTTTCAACACGGAACACATAATCTCCGGGAGGTACATTTGTATAAGAGGCAATGCGGTTTTTGCCGTTATAATGCCATTCTTTCTCGTATCCTTCGAGTATGTAGCGATAAGATACCCGATTTTGGTTATAGAAATTTAATGCGGCAAATTCTATCGTGAACATAGACTGATTGTACTTCAATTGAAGCGCATCGGTGTATGTGATAGATTCTTGAATCGGGCAGTCATTCAAACTACGCAGATCGCGGTTGGATACTTTAAAGTCTACAATACGCGTATCATAGTTGGTATGTTGTGTTTCCAGTTTATCAGGAGAGAATGTCAAAATTCCCTGTCGTGAACCAAGCCACAAATCTCCATTCAATGCACGCAACGCACTGCCTTCTTCTAACTCAACATTCAGGAAACCGTCGTATTTGTCGTAGTTACGGAACTGCTCTGTTGCTTTATTAAAGCAAGACAAACCGATCTCGGTAGTAAACCATAAATTCCCGTTTTTATCTTCAACGATGGATTTGACTACGTCATTATTCATCCCTTCACGCATGCCATAAGATTTGAAGATCGGCTCATGTTTCTCTTTATCATAACGGACCAGCTTATTCAAACCGCCTCCGAACACGCTCACCCAAATTTGTGAGTCAGAGTCTTTGTATAATACATAAATATCATTGTCAGCTACATTGGAACGGTCGCTAACTTGCCGAAAGGTTTCAAACTGAATTTCTTCGGGAGTTGTAAAGTGTCCGTCAAAGGACATCAGACCATCCATCGTTCCTACCCAAATACGCCCGTCTTCACCTTCCGTCATCGTGCGGACTTCCATGTACAGACCATAAGCGGGATATTGTTTCAGTCCATTGTATTTATGCTTGAAAACAATCGCTCCGTTTTCTTTGGAAATCAGATTCAGACCTCCGCCCAACAAACCGACCCAGATACGTTCCTGACTATCCTGATAAGTGAAATACACATCATTGTTACTGATAGAATTCGGATTCTTAGGATCATTTTTATAGCGGGTAAAGCGCAGACCGTGCGGCGAGTTCATATCCGGTTCGGCTTTGACAAGCCCGTTTCCTTTGGTAGAAAACCACAGGTTCCCTCCTTTATCCTCCATAATATGATACACGGCACCTACCAGATAGTTCTTATCAGTAAAAACCTGTTTTATCTGTCCATTGCTATCCAAGCGGTACAGTGCCTGCCAACGAGTACCCACCCAGATATCCCCATTCTTAGCCTGATAAAGCGCACGTATTCCCTGATTCCATGAAGTCGCTTTTTCTGTGCCAACGGGAACAGGAGAAACTTCTGTCAGTAACTGGAATTGCTTTTTGGGAAAATTGACTTTATACACTCCGCTACTTGTAGAAGCTAACCAAAGAATCCCATCCTTATCCAACAATAGATGGAAGAAAAGCTGATCGGGAAGATCGTCGGAAAAAGGTTTCAATTGATTAATGCGGATCATTTCTAGTTTCTCTCTGTCAAAGAGCAGGATTTCTCCTCCGGGAGTGAGGAAGAACATACCTTGTTCACCGGCATCCTGTTTTTCAAAGTTACCGATAGCATTCTGGTTAGGGAAAGCAAAACGGTGATTACTTTTGTTCAAAGGATCATAATATGTCAAAGCCTGATTGCCTTCCTGAAACCATATTTTATCATACTTGTCATTGAATATCATCCCTACTTTTTTTCCTGCAATGGAGAATGGAAGTTTCGTCAACTGTTTGTAACCGATGTTGTACTCGTATGCACCGTCTACAGTAGTAATATACATTAATCCCGATTCTGTGACCAATATATTGGAAATCGACTGTTTGATATCCGGTATTTCGTAGCGGTTGACGACTCCATTTTGTGGATCGACACTATAAATATGCCCGTTCTTATCTCCCAGCCACAGAAATTTGGAATTGTACGAAGCACAAGTGAACTGATCCGGGTTGGCAGATACTTTTTTTTGAATAAAGTCGACAGGTTTATCTTTCAGAGCTTCGCCTTTCCGCAGTGAAAGAATCTGATAATCCATACCGATCCAATTGATAAACTCGGCTGTTTCGCAAAATACATTATGCTTTAGACGTAAATCGTAGACGTTGACATTGGGACGCGAATCGTGCAGTTGCTTCATGGTGATTTTACCGTTTGAATCTGTATTTGCACGCAACAGGCTCTTATCTTTGGTCAGCAGCAACACGTCTCCGTCTTCTGTTGTCTGAATTTTGATAATCTGGATGTTTTCAGAATATTCTTTTACGTCATCATACACTGCATGAAAACTCTCATGTTTCTTATCAAACAAATAGAGTTTGCGGTCAATAGTCTTGATCCACAAGAATCCATTCCTGTCTTCTACAATACGTTGAATTTTACGGGGAGGAATATCTGCGGAATAGAATCCGTCATGATTATCATAGGAACGGAATTTGGTACCATCGAAACTGCATAATCCGTACCAAGTGCCGAACCATACAAATCCATCTTGCCCTTTTAATGTACAATTGACGATATTATTGGGTAAGCCTCGTTCGGCTGTATAATGTTCTACAATCATGTTAGGGTAGGCAGAAGCACAGATTCTCGTAATCAAGAGAAAAAGAAATATCAAAAAGAAGTGTCTCTTCATTGTATATCGTATTAGTGGAAATGGATCTTGCATCAAAGATACTATTTTTCGAATAAAATTCAAATAAGCAGGTAATAAACTAGATTAGCTATTAACTAATCTAACTTGGTTAATAGCTAATCTCTGTCATTCAAGACGACCGGAGGTTCTTGAACAGACTTATTTTTCTATTCCAAATTCAGTCTGTTGCCGCTCCACTTCATCCAGCACTCTCTGCCGTTCTTCCTCTGTCAGTTGTACCTTACCTTTGGTTGTATCTTTGGATAAACCGGTTTTCGGAGTTGATGAAGATGTTTCCTGACTGGTACAGTATTTTTCATCGTAGCAAAAAGGAAGTTCTGCAGGAACGCTTTCAAATTCCAGTTCAGCAGCAGTCGGAGCCTGTGTTCCTTCAAATTGTACATGAGCTTTTACTTTAATCTTCCCGGCTTTTCGTGTAGAGCGAACCAACAGAGGAGCTGAACCAAATTCTATGGCACGGGGATTGGCACCAATCGTAGCGTCGCCAATGATTTGCCCTTCACCTTCTACCGTGAATACGATATTTTCTTTTGCCAGACGACGTACGTTGCCACTATCATCCGTTACTTCGGCAACTATCACAATGAAATCCGAACCGTCTGCTACTAGATTAACTTTTTGAGTATCCGCATAGAGGCGAAGTTTGGTAGACCGGCGGGAAGGCATTTTCTTTTGTGTGCATACTACTTTACCGTTAATGATACCTTCGGCAACCATATTAACTTTCTGCCAGTTCTTTTGTGTATAGCTATATCCGCGTGCTTCCCAGAAATCCCATACATTTTCAAAGACAACAGGAGCATTCGGCATATGCCCTTTGGCATGTACTACAGGTTGGGTCCATGATTTTGTTCCGTCATAAATAGAAAGACGGATCGAGTCGCAGTTGCTGAATATCACTACATCTTTGTCAGAAAACTGTGACATTTCGTGAGCGATGAATACCATTGGACCACATTCTGCCAACGGATGCCGAAGGCTGGCGGGTGATTGGCTACGGAACATTTCGTAAGCATATTTCTTTTGGCGGAAGGCATCGTATATCCCTCCCCAATAAGGATCAGGATGATAGCCACGCTGATGATCGAACGGATGCCATTGTGTACCACCGATAAACTGGCCGGTAGTACGGTACATCTCATCATAACTTTTAGCTAGGGAAAGTGCCTGTATCAGCAGCGGACGTTCGCCCCAACTACGGCTTGCACGGTTATTGTTGTTATGGGCGTACCAATCGTCCACATTTTCTCCAAATTCACGGGTAAAGATACATTGTTCCGGTTTATCTGCCTTTTCATCGTCTCCCGTCCAACCGTAAACGACATCGTAATGCTCCTTCACACCAGCTGAATGTACATCGGCAGCAGCCACGGGACGTCCCGGATAAGGAAATTCTTCTTTGGTTATTTCGAGCGCTTTCAAGGCAAAATCGAGTGGATAGCGGGTTTCATTCAGAATAGGTTCCCACATCAAGACAGACGGGTGATTACGGTCACGACGGATCATTTCGCGGGTATTTTGATGAACCAATTCTCCGAATTTCACATCCTTGTTCCAGTATTGCCATCCCGGAGTAGCTACGATAACGAACATTCCGAGCTCATCGCAGGCATCCATAAAGGAAGGATCTTGGGGGTAGTGTGCCACCCGAATAATAGTGCAACCGGCATCTCGCAGACGTTTAGCATCCCGCCATTGCTGAGAATTAGGCAGAGCATTGCCTACATAAGCGAAGTCCTGATGGCGGTTGGCTCCTACCAGCTGAACGAAAGGTTTTCCGTTCAGCCAAAAACCATCTTTGCCACGAAATTCCGCCAAACGGATACCGATACGTGTAATGCCTCCATCAATAGACTGATTGCCCTTTTTAATGCGCGACTGGACTTTATATAAATAAGGTGCATCCGGTGACCAAAGCTTAGGGCTTTTTACCTCTATCTGTTGCCGGATTATTTTCTTTTCTCCCGATTTCAGAGAAAGTTTGCCGGAAGTTCGTTTAATTACCTTTCCATCAGCATCTGTCAGGGTTGTTTCTACAGTAACGGTTTCGGTATGTTGATTATCATTTTGCAATTCTGTATTTACGTAGACTTGTGCACTCTTTTCGCTGATCTTGTCGAAATGAACAAATACTCCGCCTCCTGCAACGGTTTGGGAGTCAAGTGGATCGGTAATGGATACTGGCGATTTGGCTATCATCCACACATCACGGTAGATGCCGCCATGATAGGCGAAATCCAAGGTGTATTGGGGTTTACCGGGAGGAAAGGATTTGTCATTGCTATTGTCGACGAAAATGGCAAGCAGACAAGAATCTCCTGCTTGTATACCATTGGTTGTCAGATCCAAAGTAAAAGGGAGATAACCACCAACATGCTCTTGAATACGCTTTCCATTCAGGTAAAGAACTTGTTTTCCCATAGCTGCCTCAAAATGGATCAGTACCCGTTTACCTTTGGTTTCTGCAGGGAGTACGAAATGTTTGCGATACCAGGCGGGGCCTTGATAATTGCGGCATCCGCTAGCTTCGGCAGGCATCAACTCTACCGTATGAGGAGTGGAAACAATCGTCCACGAACGGTCGTCAAAGTCGACGGATTCCGCGCCATGAATGTCTCCTTTGAAAAATCTCCATCCCGGATTGAAATTATACACTTGTCGCCCGCTACCGGGAAGCTGGATGAATCCGGCAACCGATGTTTCGGGACGGTAGGTTTCTGTTGCCTGTCCTTTCTCTATCAGTGAGAATAGCAACAGAAAAGCTGATAAAATTGGAAACAGTTTTTTATTCATAATTTAATTGTTTATCTATGTTTAAAGGCACAGATTTCACGGTTTTACTTCGCGTAATCATATTCTGGAAATCGCAGCCCTGTTTTTTCTATTTCTCAATCATTATAATGATATCTTTCTTTCTACTTTCCGGTGATACTTTCAGTTCTGTCACTTTTCCATCCTTTAAGGTTGCTTCTACTGTCGTTTCACCCGGTGCATAAAGTTTGAAATGTATATCCCATTCTTTGGGCCATGCGGGGAAAAGGAGTATTTGATTACCGTTAGTCTGTAATAGCATTTCTTGAAGTCCTATCATACCGCTACCTCCCCAGTTGTGATCGGGTGTCCAGTCATATCCCGGTCCCCAAAAGGCAGGAAAGCGATGTGGCCCGTTTGAGAGTTTGGCGAGAGATAGCCTTTTGGCTTCTTCGGTCAATCCCAGACAGGCTGCCCAAATATTATCTTGTTTCCATCCGATATGAGAGCGAAAGTTAATAGCCTCCGGATCATAGAAATAAGTATTGCGGGCTAATTCCAGATTCTCTTTTCCTACTCCATAAATGCGCCAGGGAAATACGGGATACAGTTGCGGAGTCTCTATGTTGTTGATTCGTTCCCAGCTTACAGCAGGAGAAATCGTTTGTTTCAGTTCGGGAGGTGCTGTGGGATTCAAGGAATCCTTGACCTCTATGTATCGCAATGGAATTGGAGGAATTGTTTTCAGCATTTCATTTTTCTTTCCATAGTTTTCCAGTACGGTCCGCAAAGCGGCGATTGTACTGCTGGCATTGTTGGTCATCTTATACGTTTCGCAGGCAGAACCCGGAAACAGGATCAGATGTCCGTTGCCGTCCAACGCTTTCCGTCCTCGACGGGAAGCAAGCTGCCGATAATGTTCATCGAAAAATGTCAGCGAACTTTCAATTAAGGGTAAATACGGGGTAATGTCTGCATTTGCATAATTTTTGGTTTCCAGTATCATTTGGCAAAATTCAAGTATGGTATCCCACTCATACTCTAACCAAGCATTATATTCCAATCCCTTGTCAAACCATTCCGGACGTTTGAAGCCATACTCCGCAGGATTGGGCAAGCCAAAGTTTTCTATTTGTTCGCAGAAACATGCTCCGTCATGCTGCCAATACACTTGGCTACGAAGTTCTGCATTTTTTAGTATCCGGTTGTAAAAATTGAATTGGGAGGGCATCATATCGAAGTCTCCGCTTTTTAACATCGGCCAGTATACAAGTCGCTGATTCTGTGCTGTCATCGTACCTCCTCCCCATTTCCGGTAATCAGGGGTGAATGCCTGTTTATCGTCTATATGGCAAGGATCGAAGGTGAATAATCCACCGTTGAACTTGGTAGGGACACTGCCGTAGGCATTGCAGCCCAGCATATAGCGGAAAAGAGTGTAGTTTCGGGTGATTCCTTCTACATCGTTGCCATCCTTATTTTCTGCTTCTCCGATTGCTTCAATAAAGCTGCGTTGCCAGAAGGAGTTCCACCATGCGCGGGTCTGCTTTTTGTCTTGTGATACAATTTTTGATGATATCTTTCCCTGTGGGGCAATCCTTTGCAAAGTAGTTTTTAAGCCTTGTTCCCATTGATCGACCGTTTCCGTCTGGTCTGTGTGCAGAACGATGCAAAATTGTTCTTTCCGAGAAGCCTTTGAAGAGTGGAAGTTCCAAGCACGGTAATCTGTACCGGCATAGATACTGTCTGTTGTATCCGTAAATTCCAAATTATTTCCAAAAAGATAACCACCGAAAGTTAGGTCCTTTAAAGGATTCATCATTTGAGATTCCACATTTTCCATTCCTTGTTGGGCCACAGCAATGTCAAAAACGGTTTGTTCGGGATTCCGGTGATAGAATAGAAGCAAGTTTCTCTCTTCCGTCATTCCGGGTAATTCCTTTTTGGAAGATAAAGAAACAAAGTCGGCGTTGGTAACAGTTCCTTTCGGAGGTGCCCATTTGTAAGAGCATTGTTGCCCCTCTCCTTTTCTGATCATTCGTTCCTTATATCGCCAGTTCTCATAAGAGAGTTTTGTTTGCAAAGGTTGTGCATTGGTTATTTCCACATGAACTACCGGATGAAAAATATCTGCCCACAACTGTATCCGTGTACCTCCTGCTGATACTTCTACGTACCCATCTTTTAGTTTTAGCTCCTGACGGAAATCTTTTGCATCTTTCAAAGGATTGGGAGATAGACGAATCCGAAAACGTCCTTGTTTCAGTTGGCAGTTGTTTTCGTCGAATGTACCGCTACGGCTTACATAAAACAGCAGATCACCTTCTTCCACCCATATATTCATGCCGATATCACCGCCACCGCAAGGCATAGATTCGGAGGAATTTCGACTAGGAGTGTTCCAAACGACATTGGCATGCTGGCTACAAAAAGCCGACACGCCAACAAATACCATTATTATAATCAGATAAAATCGATTCATATTCTATTCGTCAAATTCAGCTCATAGCTAATCTTTTTTATATTCGGGAATGTACCAATCGTCTGAACGAAAAGACCCTAACGGCAGACCGTCACAATATACATCTCCTTCCACATAATTCTCGAATCCATAACGGACAGCTACCGGATGCGGGACTTTATCACTTTTTACAAGTATCTTGCTGCGTTCAATCCATGCTTTAGCCGGATAGAATATTTTATCTTCGCCTGCTATCCGGAAGTTTTTCGATTCAAAGCAGTTCTTGCCACTGATCCACATATTTGCACGTTCGAAACTAACGACTATGGTATCGTTTTTGATTTCAATACTTTTATAATAAGGACTTTCTCCGTTCACCCCTTCCACACCATATGTCTTTGTCAGTGCAAGAAGTGCCAGACGTTCTCCGGCAATCTGTTTCTTTGCGGGATGAATCCCTTTCTCCATTCCTGCATCCAGCAGTACAGCCATGCCGCTGTTAGATACACGATGTTCCACTTGCGCCTGCGCTTCACGCAGATAGGCTGAATTTATCACTTCTTTGCCTTTTTCCGTGATGATACTATAGTCATATGGAGCTATCTGACAGTAGTAGAAAGGAAAATCGCCTTGTTTCCATTCGGCACGCCAACCGTTAATCAATGTAGTAAACATATCCGAATAGGTATGGGCACGATTCCAGTTATCTTCTCCCTGATACCAGACCACTCCTTTCATTGTCATACCGATCAGTGGATGCAACATGCCATTATATAACACAGTCGGAGTACGGTTTTTGGATTTTATATCTGCTTCCGATTGAGGTATCTTTGCATCCGGGAACGCTTTCAACCAATCGGCAGTCATCCATGCTTCGCAGGCAGAACCACCCCAAGCTGCTACTACCAGCCCTACCGGGACTTCTAAAATTTCATTGATTAATCTTCCGAAATAATAGGCTGTCGCACTAAAATCACGGACACTGACAGGAGTTGCTTCTTTCCATGAACCGACTACATCATTTTGAGGAATCATGGTGGAAGTACGTTTTACTGTAAACAGGCGGATATTACTATTTTTGCTGTGAAGAATATCCATGTTGGCATTCTCTACAGGTTGGTTTTTAAAACCTTTCATCGGCATTTCCATATTGCTCTGACCGGAGCATAGCCATAATTCGCCTATCAGAATATTATTTAGTGTTTTGAGACTTCCATCGTCAAAGGTTACAGTATAAGGGCCCCCTGCCTCGGGAGTGGGGACTGCCAGCTTCCATGCTCCGTTCTTGTCTGCTGTTGCTACATATTGCTTTCCGTCCCAGCTGGTAGTTATTGTTACATTCTTGTTGGGAGTGGCTGTTCCCCAAAGGTTAGCGTTTGTCTTTTGTTGCATTACCATACCGTCAGAGAAAATAGCAGGCAACTTTACTTCTGCACGTGTTGATAAGCATATAGCCAGCAGAAAACCGGTCAATAGAATGCTTATTTTGAATCTTGAACTTCTCATTATTATGTTGTTATATTAATTACTCTGTTCCAAATATAGTGGACCAAGCAATCCGCCCGGAAGTAATGTATTCTCCTGTTTCCGGTATTTCGCATTTGTCCAGATGCCTTCAAAGGGTGCTTTCCCTTCATCTGTCCCTTTCAGTGCATTTGCCCATGTGTTTGTTACTTCGATTTCAAGCTCATTTGTTCCCTTTTTCAAGGCTGCTGTAATGTCAGCCCGGTAGGGAGCTGTCCAGACCGTACCGCAGTCTATTCCATTCACACGAACTGTAGCCAGATTGTAAACTGTTCCCAAATGCAAATACACCTGTCGGTCTTTCTGCTCTTTGTACTTCCAAGGGAAAGTGGTTTTATAGATAGCGGTTCCGGAATAATAACGAATCCGCTCGTTATCTTCTTTACTCCAATCGAAAAGGGCTTTTCGGGTAACTGTTTGACCGTTAGCGACAAATGTTACGGTGTATTCTTCTGCATCCAAACTTATATCCAGCAACTCTTTTGCCGGGCTATTTTTACTCTTTTGTACTTTTTGCAGAATATCTTCCTTTCCTTTGCTTTCATTAGCTTTCTCTATGGGATATACTATGAATACAGATTCATTAGGGGCCAATGTAAGGGTAACTTCCGTCCGATTACCTTTTATCTGATAAACAGGGTGGATATTCATTTCACCCGTTACCGGATTCCAACATTCCGGTTTTCTGTCGATGCGCATGCTTGCAGTAAATGTACGTGTTTCTTCCTGCTGATTGGCAATGAAATAAATGTCGCCGAGTTCACCGCGTCGATGTGTCCATGCAATATCTTTCGGTACAATCATATCACGTTCTAATCCATATGCAGAGAAATCATCCTCCATATAAGGAAGAGAAGGGATCAACACACCTGCCTCTTTAGATTCATTGATCTTTTTCTGTACTTCCGGAGATAATACAGGTTCCGGATTCATTGGGCGGGGAAGAGGTAATACCAAAACTTTATAACTGGCTCCACCGGGCAGCGTCATTCTACCGTTTTCTGCTTTTGCCAAACGGAGTAACGCATCTTTATTAAAGCTATCATAAGCATATCCACAAAGTGGATTTACCCACTTTTCAGGGTCGGCCATATTTGCAGAGTGTGTTACGCCTACCGGGCGCACACGTAAGGGTTGTCCTTCGTTCGCCAAACGAATACGTTCGCTTTCCACCCGTTCGGCACCATAAATTCCCGGAAGAGACGGAACTAAACGTTCCGGCAATACTGAACGTCTTGGAATTTCTTCACCCGTAAAGACAGCTATGTCGATTACTGGATGTCCGTATTGCAATAATGATTGGCAACGGGTTATGTAGTCACAGAATGCTTTTGCTCCCTTGTTCCACCATGTCTGGTCACGTTGGAAGAAAAGGCCGATGCCATCCAGAGTCATACCCGGTTTGCGGTCTAACCAAGGATTATGAACATATACATGGAAGAAAAGGCGGTTGATGCCTAAAGCATAGTTACGGTCCAGTAATGCTTTCAACATTGCTGGATGTTCGTCCCAAGTTCCGCGTACTTCCGTGAAACCTTCCGCCTGAATAATATTCTTGCCATAGATATGCGCTCCGCTAATGGCATCCAGCATATCGTTCGGCTTATCATGAGTAGGACTGTTCAGCCAAAATTCTCCCATAGGAAGGTCTACTTTCTGGTAATGCAGCAAGCCGTCACTGACCATGGTAGGTGCTACACATTCGGCAGAAAACTGGCAATCATATTCTTTGGCGCAATCGGCCAATACCTGATAGAAAACATCCACAACAAGTTCCGCTATCGTTGTGCGGACATCATGTAGAATCTTCTCACTTCGTTCGGCACTTTCCATCGGGATGCCTGCCAGTAGTGGCAAGTAAGGCATTAAATCATATCCACGGCGTTTTTTGAACTCGGCTGCAAAAGTCTCACTCCAGTTCTGGCTCCCGCATTCCCAGCTATCCACATGCATGTATTTTAATACACGGCGTGCAACCTCCGGATTTGTCTTTACGAAAGCTTGTGCAAACCAGTTGTCGAACTGCTTACGGACTGTCACAGGATTAAACTTGTCGCATTCCAGCCCCTTTCCCCCTCCGCCGGTGGCGTTGGTATGTCCGGTGGCGGTATGTCCCATGCGGAGTATTTTCCACTTACCTTTAGGAAGAGTTGCGGTTAATGTTCTTTCTTTAAAATAGCTCTTCGAATTGTTTTTAAATTGGTCCGTCAGATTAAGAATCTGTGAAAGGGTATAGCAGTCCTTCCCTCCTACTTCTTCTTCCTTTGTCGAAGAAGCGACACGCCATACCAGTCCGGCTTTACCTTCCCATTGGTCCAACCGGGCTTCCTGATGAAGGCGCAGTTCCTTGATTTTCAAGTTTGGCTTCCATTTGGCTGCATCCATATCCTCGCTTCCCGATTCGCTACCTTCAGGTGTCCAGTAAAAGCGGAAATAGCGGGCGGTTGTGGCAGGTATTGTATGGGTGGAATTTTCATCTGTATTCTGCCATCCCTGACGTGCAGGAACGAGTTGCTTCACCAGACGATAGTTCGTTCCATCATCACTTGCCATTACTTTCAGACGGTGTGCCTGATAATTATTACCACTTAGAATAATTTCAATATTGCGGCAAGTAAAAGGCTGTTCGTATTCATATTGAATATAGCAAGGATAAGATGAACGGATTACTCCGGCATCATCCATGTTTACGGTTTTCTTGGCGTCGATATGATTTCCTTTAGCGATATTGGTACAAGTAATTTTAGCCGGCATGACATCTGCCACTTCCTCTTTTACAGGTAGGGCAAATAAAGAGATATCTTCATAAAATCCTTCATAAGCTTCCGGTTGTGGCAAATACAATTCTTTGATTTTGCCACCGTCGACGATTGTATCACTCCAGACTACTTTCTGCATCGATTCTTTCGGAGTCATCCAGGGACCGCCTGCCAATGCAAAACCATCACAAATATGCATCCCCAACTTTAACCCTAAACGATCGGCTTCTTCCATGCTAAAACGCACCATTTCCCACCATTCGGGAGTTAACTGTTGCGCTTTACCTTTGTATTGCGGTCCTTCTTTGACGCCTTTGATTGGCATCAGATAAGTTCCTCCCAATCCGGCGTGCTTCATTGCTTCCAGATCAGCAGTAATACCTTCTTTGGATACAGCACCAAACATCCAGTACCAAAAAGTCCAAGGCTTTGCTTCATCCGATGGATTCTGAAATAGTTCACGAAGTGAATGTGTTTGCAAAGCATTGGCAGGAGATATAGCAGTACATGCCAATAAAAAGAATGCAAATATTTGTTGTTTCAGTCGGCTTTTCATTCTAATCTATATTTTTACGTATAAATAAGACGAAAAAGGGACTGTTTTGTACTCACTATCCTTGTTCTTTTGTCATCTTCCTAAAATGAGTTGGTCTGTTACTTACTATTCACTGCATCTTCTATCCGAGATACTAATTGTGGATTGCTAGGGCGTGCTGTAGCTCCGAAATCAATAATCTGCCCTTTTCTATTAATCAATATATAATAAGGTATTCGGTCTATCTTCCATTGCTTACGAATTTTTTGGTAGTTATCTATTCCCAAATAATCAGTCACATGAACACATTCAATTCCACGATTTTTCAATGAATACTCATTCAGACATTCCTCCCATTGTTCTTTGGGCTCACTCACACAAATGGAATATATAATCAAATCATTTGTAGAGAATTTGCTACGCAATTGTTTTAAAGGTTCCATTTCTGTCAGACAGGGAGGACACCATCTGGCCCAAAAATCGAAATAAATCACTTTTCCATGATTCTTTTCGAGCACATCATAGACAGGTTCCATATATGGCATACGTGTTGTATGCTTTGAGTTTTCATGGAATTCACCATATAATAAATTGTCGGAAACAGGCTGTGGATTTTTTAGATACGATTTAGTCTGATTATATATCTGCATCACCTGCGCACGTAGATGCGACATCTTAACGATTGAGTCAAACTGTGTACGCTTTTCATGAAAAGCAAGTGTATCATTAGTACACAAAGAACCGGCTACCAACTTAGTATATAAATACTGATTCATCTCCCTCTCCCCCATTACATTCATAATCTCTTCGATGGAAGGGCTTTTTTTATCTCTGAAAGCGATCCCATAAGCAATATACCTTTCAGCTTCATCAGCAATATCGTATAAGCGTGCCGAAAGTATGCCTTTAGTATATAGTTTATTGATTTCAGGTAAAAGTGTATGATAACGGTCCATCTCTTCTCTCGTTTCAAACAGGTATGACATACCATTGAATAACAGTGCATAATAATAATCCTGTTTCAACAATTCTTCGGTAAACAGTACAACATCTTTCATGGGCTTGTACTTCACTAAATACTCATTCCTACGTTCCAAACGAAAATTATAATCCTTCTTTAATTCAGCCTCAAACTCCTTAACGTCTGCTTCTGGTTTCATATTATAATTCTGCATATAGTAATATGCACTTTCTGTGAACGCTACTATCTCCTGATTAAGTTTTTCGGCATCACCTGTCACTCTAGGATGAAAAAGGTCTTTGAAGTCAATTTCTACATATATGCTATCTCCCGGATGGATATAAAGATGTTCTGCATAATTGCGAATAGAAACTTCCCTTAATTTTGCATAAACCGGAAAACGAAAAGAGAATGAACCATCTTCTTGTATGGGCGAACGATACTGATTTTCCATATCTCTGAAAAATGGGATAATGAGGGTCAGTTCCTTCTCTTGGGGATAGAAATCCCGATTCAGTACTTTTCCTGTGATGACTGCTTCTTCAGCATATTTTTTCAATGAGGGATCGATGGCTTCTGTTTGTGCAGAAGATTCGGACTGGAAATTACTCCGGGCTTTTTGTCGGCATCCGACAAGAACCAAGGTAATTATTATCAGAAAGGATAAGCTGGGTTTCATTGTGTTTGAATATTAAAATGTTCGTCAATCTAATAAATCAAAAGTTCTTGCCTCTAAATGTATGGAATTATTTTTAGAGGCAAGAACTTTTGATTGGTTATCTATCTCAATTTTAGATATTTCACATTATATATAATTAATTTGTGGGATAAACAACCCGAACACTATAGCCAGCGTGCAAACTTCCTGATATACCAGCTTTTTACCAGTTGTGTCAAGATACAATAGGAAAGCAAAATGCCTGGCAGCCAAAGGAAATAGCCCAAAGGGAGAGCCGTCAGTCCGATAGACCTCCCGAAAGAAGTGAAAGGTATTATAATTCCTATCGCCATAACTAATAGTGTTAATCCCATAACGGGCCAAGTTGCCCGGCTTTGTATAAACGGGATCTTTCTTGTTCGTATCATATGGACAATCAATGTCTGTGATAATAAACCTTCTACAAACCATCCGGTCTGAAATAGCGTTTGATGCTCGGGAGTGTTACAGCTGAACACATACCACATAACCAAATAAGTAATTATATCGAAAATGGAACTGATAGGCCCTATATAAATCATAAAACGGCTCAGGTCGGACGCATCCCATTTACGCGGTTTCTTCAGAAACTCCGGGTCCATCCGGTCGAATGGAATGGTTGTCTGCGATATGTCATAAAGTAGATTCTGAATCAATAAGTGTATAGGCATCATAGGCAGGAATGGCAGAAACGCACTGGCGAACATCACACTGAACATATTACCAAAATTGGAACTGGCAGTCATTTTTATGTATTTATTGATATTGCCAAACGTCTTCCTCCCTTCTAGTACGCCATCTTCC
The DNA here is from genome assembly GCF_900106755.1 of Bacteroides faecis MAJ27. Taxonomy (GTDB): domain Bacteria; phylum Bacteroidota; class Bacteroidia; order Bacteroidales; family Bacteroidaceae; genus Bacteroides; species Bacteroides faecis. Next base: position 4,777 of record NZ_FNNN01000011.1, on the reverse strand, counting down.
AATACCATCAGGTCTTTTTCCAGCAGGATGATATCCGCACTTTCTTTGGCTATATCTACTGCCGAATCGACCGATATGCCAATATCCGATTGGCGTAGAGCACCTGCATCGTTGATTCCATCTCCCAGAAAGCCTACCGTGTTACCTTGCTCCTGCAACAGAGAGATAATATATGTCTTCTGAAATGGAGTGAGTTTGGAAAATAAAGTGGTGTTCTTTACTGCTTCTTTCAATGCAGTATCATCCATTTCCTCCACTTCTAACCCGCTAAGGGAGTGACTAGTGTCAATCCCTACTTGACGGGCAATGGCCTTCACCACGATATCATTGTCCCCCGACAAAATCTTAACTACCACTCCATGTGCATATAATTGCTCGATAGCTTCAGCGACAGAAGGTTTCGGGGGATCAAGAAAAGCGAGATAGCCGATCAACACCATTTCTTTTTCATCCTCGATAGCAAAATTGCAATCCTTTTCGATGAAACTTTTCTGGGAAACCGCCAATACTCTCATTCCTTGCCGGTTCATTTCTTCACTTATCTTTTGCGCTTTAGTTTTCAAGGCATCAGTCAGAGGATGTATCTGCCCGTTGAACTCAGCATACGAACAGACATCGAGAATTTCTTCTACCGCTCCTTTAGTAATGATCTGCCGTTTCCCTTGCCTGTCTTCTATTACAACAGACATTCTTCTGCGTGTAAAGTCGAAAGGTATTTCATCCACTTTGGTATAGTCGTCCTTCAAATGTTCCAGATTCAGTTCTCTCACATGGGAAAGGATTGCTTTATCCATCAGGTTTCTCAGACCAGTCTGAAAATAGCTGTTAAAGTACGCATGACGAAGAATACGTTTACTGTTATCATCGCTCCCATCTGCGTTGATATACTTCTCCAACACAATTTTGTCACAGGTCAGCGTACCGGTCTTATCGGTGCAGAGTATATCCATCGCTCCAAAATTCTGGATAGCATTGAGGTTCTTTACAATTGTTTTCTTCTTTGACATAGTAATCGCTCCCTTAGAAAGGTTGGCAGTTACTATCATAGGCAACATTTCGGGAGTAAGACCGACCGCAACAGATATAGCAAAAATGAAAGCTTCGAACCAGTCTCCTTTCGTAAAACCATTTACAAAAAACACAAATGGGACCATAACCAACATAAAACGAATCAATAGAAAGCTAACCTTACTAATGCCTTTATCAAAAGCTGTAGTAGCACGATGCCCGACCAGACTTTTAGCAATCGTACCCAAATAGGTTTTGTTTCCCGTTTCAAAAACAATTCCTTTTGCTGCCCCACTAATCACATTAGACCCCATATAACAGATATTATCCAACTCAATGACACTTCCTTTCCTGAATTGCTGTCCCTGTACTTCCGGAAACTTTTCTATCGGTTCGGACTCTCCTGTCAGTGAAGCCTGACTAATAAACAAGTCTTTTGAATCAATAATCCGTATATCGGCGGGGATCATATCACCGGCTGCCAGATACACAATATCTCCCGGAACAAGTTCTGTAATATCAATTTCTTCTTCCCGTTCTCCCGCGCGTTTCGCAAGACAAGTGTTTTTTACCATCTTCATTAAAGAATCCGTAGCTTCATTTGCTTTCCATTCCTGCCAGAAACGCAGGACAGCACTAAATAAAACCATTGATGATATAATGATTACTCCTGTCCATTCTTGTTCTCCCGGTTCAGCCATCAGTACATCCAATAACAGGGATATGATGGCAAGTCCGGTCAGAACGCCTATAAAGGGATTGATGAACGTTCTGATAAACAGGATAAACGGATTCTTTTTCTGTTCATGAATAACTTCGTTTCTTCCATAAATGGACTGTCGCTCCTGAACTTCTCCCTGTGTTAGTCCAAGCTTTGTGGTCTGCAAGTAGGAATAGATTGACTTACTGGGTTGTGTGGCAACCAAAAATACTTTCTCTGAATTGAATGTGTACTGTGATGAGCGCAGTCTTTTCTTCCATACCATATTCTCTTTTTTTTTAAGTTACTAACTGCATTTATTAATTCAACGCAAAAGTAAGGAGGACTTCACAAGGAAGCTGTTAGAGAATGATTAGAGTGGTATTAGAAAACAATTAGAATTTCTTAAATATGCGGGAGTTTTACCACAAAGGTAGTGCCTTCATCCTTATGAGAGGATACGGTCAATTCTCCTTTGTGAAGGTGAATGATTTTCTGCGTCAAAGCCATACCTATTCCATTTCCGGGAGCTATATTCTTGTTTTCTCCACGATAAAATAGTTTGAATAGGTTTTCTTTATCTACATCGGACATTCCTACACCATTATCGGATAAGCGGATGATCGCCCATTGCTCCCAATAAGCTATCAGGACTGATGAAGTCCGATTGGAAGAATACTTGCAGTTGTTCTCAACCAGATTTACAAAAGCAGTAGTCAACAGATAACTGTTTCCGATTACAGTCAGCACATTATCTTCTTCAGCTTCCTGCTCAAATACTAGTTCAATATGATAATCCGGATGAGCTTTTAATACTAGCTCTCTGGCATCCAGCAATAATTCGTCCAGACGGACCTCCTCCATTGTTATCTGTTCCGACTGATAATCGGCTTTTGCAAGATTCAGCAATCCGTCTATCAGGTTTATAATTCGTCGTGAATCTTGTAATGCATTGCCAATGGCTGCCTGATATTGTTCGGAGGTTCGCTCTTTCAACAAGGCTAAATCCAGTTCGGCTGTGAGAGCAGCCATAGGAGTACGTAATTCGTGGGATACATTGCTGACAAACATCTTTTGTGAGTTGAAAGACTTCTCCAAACGTTCCAGCAAATCATTGAATGTAATGCTTAACTCTCCCAGCTCATCCTGTTCATTTTTTACAGGTAACCTTTTGTCAATATGGGATGCGGTAATCTTCTCCGCTTCTTTTACTATATTTCGTATTGGCTTCAAAGTACTTCGGGAAAGAATATAACCGACAATTGCCAACACTGTCAATCCGCCGATAAATAATAGAATGAGCATATTTCTCAGTGCATCCCGGTTGGCGTATCCATAGCCATCATAAGCTGCGGCAGTGACAATGTAATCTTTTCCTTCAAACGGATACACAAGTCCTATTGCCTGATATTCGTCAACATAAAAACTGATGTTTTTTCGTTTCAGAATACGTTCCACCATTTCCGGTGTTTCCTTGATTATATCGTTTTGAAGAGCATCGTGATATAGTATTTTAAAATCTGTTGTATAGACAGCTACCTCTACCTCATTTATAAACTTCTGATTGTTCAGGTAAATAGACTGCATAGTCTTTGCATCTACTTGATTGTTAAGGAATAAATGAGCTTTGGTTATAGCTTCACTTTGTAAGTTACGAAAGAAAGCATTACTGCGTGAATGCTCACTTACGTAATAGACAGCTATAACAAATACGAAGAATACCGCGGCTGTCAGTCCTGCATATTGTAGAGTCAGTGTTGTCTTGATTTTCATAATTTGTCAGTCAGTATGAAGCCCATTCCGGCTTTGGTATGAATAAGTTTTGGTTCGAAATCCCGATCTATTTTTTTACGGAGATAGTTGATATATACATCTATGAAGTTTGTTCCCGTATCAAAATGGGTATTCCATACTTTCTCTGCTATTTCAACGCGGCTCAATACCCTTTCAGCATTTTCGACCATATATAGCAGCAAGTTATATTCTTTGGGAGAAAGTTTAATGAATATGCCATTCCGTTCTACGTCTTTCCGCTGAAGGTCAATACGCAGATCCGCATAAACAAGTTCCTGTGGTAACTCCGGTACATTTCCTGTAACACGTTTCAATAAAACTTTAATTCTGGCATTCAGCTCTCTGAAATCAAACGGTTTTACCATATAGTCATCTGCACCGGCATCGAAACCGTCCAGTTTATCGTTCGTTGACCCTAATGCCGTCAACATTAATATAGGAATATTGGGATTGGACTTACGAATTTCTTTTGCCAGTTCAAATCCATCCATCTTAGGCAAAACAATATCAGATATAACCAGATTGAATGTATGTGCCTGAAAAAGCCGTAATCCCATTAATCCGTCATAAGCTACCATTGTCTGATAACCATTTTCTTCCAGTCCGTTCATCAGTAAACTTGCAACTCTGGGTTCATCTTCTATAATTAGTATTGTATACATAGGAAAGGATTCGTTAATCAGAATATATATAACGAAACAAAAATAGTGATTATTCCTCACTTATTACATATATTTGTGTAATTATCATCGGTTGAATTTATGTCAGGTATAAAAGATTTAGATATATTATTATCCAATATAGAACCTGTATTGGATGAACGTAATTTTGTTTTTTGTTCTTTTCCAACAATTGATTGGAAGATAATGTATGAACTAAACCCTATCGGGATTTTCCACGAGAAAGAAGGGGTAACTTTCATTCTTGAACAGCAAGATGCCGTAAATAAGAAGATTCATTACCAGTCTGTTTATAGGCTTATCACACTTAATGTACATTCCAGTCTGGATGCAGTTGGTCTGACAGCCGCCTTTTCAGCTAAACTAGCTGAGAAAAACATTAGTACAAATGTTGTGACAGCGTATTATCATGACCATATTTTTGTGCCTGAAGAGAAAGCAGAACAAGCTTTAAATGCTATTCTTGAACTACAAAAAGGGGCTGTGTCAAAACTAAGGCACATCCCCTTCTTTTTTTAATATAAAATAGTCGTTCCTCTTTTTTGTCTATGCGACTATTTTTTCAGTAATTAGGTAATAAGGCTTAATATTCGTC
>NZ_FNNN01000017.1 GCF_900106755.1 Bacteroides faecis MAJ27 | reverse complement strand
GAAAGTCAGATCTACATCGGGACTGCTGCTACATACGATGGGAAAAATTGCCATTGCATTAATTACTCTAATTTTTAACTAAGGAATCAAATACTAATTCGCATTATTAATAAATTCTTCTATTTTATTCCAATTATCATCTATGAATGGCTCATGACGTAATAGCTCTTTTATTTCCATCTCCTTCACCTTTCTTTCAAAATACTGATGAATAAAGTAGTTTCTAGTGAAATAAAATATTTCCATAAGGAGAAAACGATGAATGCTGAAAAATGGGAAAAAGCAGAAAAGGTTCACTCTATACTATTGTATCCATCGGTACTTCAAAGAAAGGTGAAAAATGGGAACAAGAAAAACAACAATAATAGGGATTGTAGTGATGGCTCTGTATCTCATAACAATGCTTCTTATGCCTCGTTTCAAGCATTATAACATGTCATAACAAGCATTGCTAAACAGCTTCTCAAGTCTTAATATCTGACTCCTCAGATATTAAGACCTGTCATATCAAACGTTAATACCTGACCACTCAGATGTTAATATCTGAGTGCAGCCATTATTCTTTCACAAGCCTGTCCGTCACCATAAGGGTTATGCGTTTCAGACATTCGCTTATACATTTCTTTATCTTGCAACAGGGCAGTGACATTACTTACAATAGCCTCAGCGTCCGTACCGACCAGTTTGACCGTACCCGCTTCGACAGCTTCCGGACGTTCCGTTGTATCACGCATCACCAATACCGGCTTTCCCAGTGAAGGAGCTTCCTCCTGCACACCGCCGCTATCCGTTAGTAGCAAAGTAGAATGTTGCATGGCATAGATAAAAGGCAGATAATCCAAAGGAGAAATCAGATAGACATTATCCACTCCCGACAATAATTCATACACAGGCTTCTGTACGTTAGGATTCAAGTGAACGGGGTAGACAATATCCATATCCGGATGCAGAGCCGCCAATTCCTTAATCGCTTTGCAGATATGCAGGAAACCTTCTCCGAAGTTCTCACGGCGATGGCCAGTGACGAGGATATACTCACGGTTGCCTACAGTGTAGCCTTTCTCCTGAAATTCTTTCGCTATCTTCTCTTCCATTCCGGAAGTGGAAGAAATAATATCAACCGCCATCAGCAGAGCATCAATCACCGTATTTCCGGTAATGAATATTTTCTTTTCATCTATATTTTCTTGCAGCAGATTCTTTTTGGACTGTTCAGTCGGTGCAAAGTAGTAGGTACAGATACGGTCTGTCACCTGACGGTTCATTTCTTCCGGCCAGGGAGACAGCATATTATAAGTACGCAACCCGGCCTCTACGTGTCCCACAGGAATCTGCATATAGAACGCCGCAAGCGAAGCAGCCATCGAAGTCGTCGTATCCCCGTGCACCAATACAGTATCGGGACGGAAGTCTTTCAACACTTCCCGCAATCCCATCAACACTTTAGCGGTAATATCATACAAGTCCTGATTGGGAGCCATGATATTCAAATCATATTCGGGAGTGATGCCAAACACTTCCAATACCTGATCCAACATTTGCCGGTGCTGTGCCGTGACGCAAACCCGCGTTTCAAAATGTTCCGTATCTTTCTGGAACGCTTTTACAAGCGGAGCCATCTTAATCGCTTCAGGACGAGTACCGAAAACGAGCAATATCTTTTTCATCTGCTTTATTTATAGAGTTATATAACCTCTTCGCAATTAAACTACCAATCTCTTTATCGTCTCACTCCGCAGAAGTCCAGTTCGATCTTTCCGTCTTCTTTCGGCAGCGCTACAAACACATCGTGACGAACCAGCCAGACGATAATATCCGCCTTCTCATATGCTTCCCGGTAATCTGTCAGATGGAAACTTTTATGAGTACTGATATTAGGTTCGATAATCAACACATCCGCTCTCGATTCGGAGATGATACGGGAAGCTATATATTTAGCGGGAGACTCCCGCAAATCATCGATGTTCGGTTTGAAAGCCAGTCCCATACATGCTACGATGGGTTCGCGCTCATTCTGTTCTACAAACTTCTGGCAGGTTTCCAATACCTTGTTCGCACACCAGTCTGCCTTGTAATCGTTCGTTTCACGGGCACGCTTGATCAGCTGCGCCTGTTCCGGATAGTCGGATACGATGAACCAGGGGTCTACTGCAATGCAGTGGCCACCTACGCCACAACCCGGCTGGAGGATATTCACACGCGGATGCTTGTTTGCCAGTTCAATCAATTCCCATACATTGATTCCGGCTTTGTCGCAGATCATGGAAAGTTCGTTGGCAAAGGCTATCTGTGAGTCACGGGAAGAGTTCTCCGTCAGTTTACACATTTCTGCCGTGCGGGCATTGGTGCCGTGCAGTTTGCCTTGTACGAAAGCGGAATAGAATTCGATGGCTTTTTCGGTAGATGCCGGATCGATACCGCCGATCACACGGTCGTTGTGTACCAGTTCATATAATGTATTTCCCGGCAATACACGTTCGGGACAATAAGCGATGTGTATCTTCCCTTTCAGTTCGGGACGTTCTTTATAGATCACTTCCGCCATACGTTCGGTAGTATATACCGGGGAAGTGGATTCAATGACGAACAAGTTGCCCTCTTGCAGATAAGGGATCACGGAGCGGGTTGCCGCTTCCACATAAGTGATGTCCGCCCGATGGTTTTGCTTGAATGGGGTAGGCACTACGATAAAGAAAGCATCTGCCGCTTCCGGCTTGCACACTGCCCGTAACTTTCCTTTCTGCACTACGTCCCTGACTACCTGACCCAGTTCAGGTTCAACAATATGTATCTTTCCCTGGTTGATTGTTTCTACCACAGAAGGATTCACATCCACACCTATGACTTCGAAACCATGGGCGGCAGCAACGGCTGCCGTAGGAAGGCCGATATAGCCCAATCCTAAAAACACAACCTTTTTCATGTTCAATATCTCCTTATTAATAAGTGTGGCAAAAGTACAAATAATATGTGACTTTGTACGGATTTTCACTGAAAACCACTACTTTTGTGCAAACATTTTGAAAGCATGAGGGTACTAATCATCAATACTTCCGAACGAATAGGTGGTGCGGCTGTCGCTGCCGGACGACTGATGGAATCGCTAAAGAACAACGGCATCAAGGCAAAAATGTTGGTACGCGACAAGCAAACAGACCAAATCAGCGTTGTCGGACTAAAGCGCAGCTGGCTGCACGTATGGAAATTCATGTGGGAACGCATTGTCATCTGGAAAGCCAACCGTTTCAAGAAGAATGATCTCTTCGCCGTAGATATTGCCAATACCGGCACGGACATCACTTCGCTTCCCGAATTCCAGCAGGCAGATGTCATCCACCTGCACTGGATCAACCAGGGGATGCTGTCACTCAACACCATCCGCAAGATTCTGACATCCGGCAAACCTGTAGTATGGACCATGCACGACATGTGGCCGTGTACCGGCATCTGCCATTATGCACGCGAATGCAGAAATTACGAGCAGGAATGCCATCACTGTCCTTACATCTACGGGGGAGGTGGAAAGAAAGACCTATCCACCCGAATCTTCCGGAAAAAGAAAGAGATTTATAGTCAGGCACCTATCACGTTTGTAGGCTGTAGCCGTTGGCTGGCGGAGAAAGCCAAAGTCAGCGGGCTGCTCACCGGACAAACCGTTATCAATATCCCGAATGCCATCAACACCAACCTGTATAAACCCCATAACAAGCAGGAAGCCCGCAGGAAATGCAGGCTGCCACAGGAAGGCAAACTGATTCTTTTCGGTTCTGTCAAAATCACAGATAAACGAAAGGGAATCGACTATCTGATAGAAGCTTGCAAGCTGTTGGCAGAGAAGCATCCGGAATGGAAAGACTCACTGGGCGTAGTCGTTTTCGGCAATCAGTCTCAGCAACTGCAAGACTTGATTCCTTTCCGTGTTTATCCGCTTCCTTATATTAAGAATGAACACGAACTGGTCGATATATACAATGCCGTAGACCTCTTTGCGATACCTTCTCTCGAAGAGAACCTGCCGAATATGGTCATGGAAGCCATGTCCTGCGGTGTGCCTTGTGTAGGCTTCAACACCGGAGGCATACCGGAAATGATCGATCATCTGCACAACGGATATGTAGCTCAGCGCAAGTCGGCAGAAGACCTGGCCAACGGCATCCACTGGATATTGACGGAGCCCGAATATGCGGAACTCTCCGCACAAGCCTGCCGCAAAGCCATAGGCAACTATTCGGAAAGTATCATAGCCAAGAAGTACACGGACGTTTATAACAAAATAACAGGGAAATATGCATAGTGTCCATCCTACTCCCAAGTTCTCGATTATCACGGTGACCTACAATGCCGAAAAAGTGCTGGAAGATACCATCCAAAGTGTTATCTCGCAGACCTATCACCATGTAGAATATATCATTGTGGACGGAGCCTCCAAAGACGGTACTCTCTCTATCATCGACAGATACCGGTCACGGATACACACCGTCATCAGCGAACCGGACAAAGGACTGTACGATGCCATGAACAAGGCAATCTCTCTCGCCGGCGGAGACTATCTCTGTTTTCTGAATGCGGGCGACTGCTTTCACGAAGACGATACTTTGCAACAGATAGTGCACAGCATCAATGGCAACGCACTTCCCGACGTTATTTACGGGGAAACCGCGATTGTCGATAAAGAAGGGCACTTTCTGCACATGCGCCGGCTTTCCACACCCGAAAAGCTTAACTGGAAAAGTTTCAAACAGGGAATGTTAGTCTGTCATCAGGCATTCTTTCCCAGACATACACTAGTGGAGCCTTATGATTTAAATTACCGGTATTCCGCAGATTTCGACTGGTGCATCCGTATCATGAAAAAGGCGCGTACTTTACACAATACGCACCTGACAATCATTGACTATCTGGATGAAGGAATGACTACACAAAACCGGAAAGCGTCCCTTAAAGAACGATTCCGCATTATGGCAAAACATTATGGATGGATAAGCACCGCAGCACATCACGCGTGGTTTGTACTGCGGTTGATTACGAAGCCGGGACAGTAACCTACGGAAATTACCGAAAGAGCCTTTGGCAAACTTAATTTATAAAAATTATGAAGAATCTTCTTCTTACAACTATTTTCACATGGGTGATTGTCGTAATCAATCTTATCGGAACTAAAATTCAAGCCAAAGACAACTCGTTACCTGACAGCCTGATAACGGCAGACTATGTATACGAATATACATTCTCTGACTTCGACAAAGCATTACAAATCATGGGAAAACTAAGAAAACGAAACTCCCTCCCCGGATTTAAACTAGATATAACCGAAAGTGACTTGTACTTCAACACCGGCAAATACTATCAGGCGCTAAAATTCTATGGACGCGCACTGCAAAGTGATTCGATACAAGCGGACGACCAACAAAACATGGAACAAATACACCGCATGATCTCCTGCTACGATTGCCTTCATAACGAAACGAAGAAAGCACAGTATGTAGAAATGTTATTGAAAAAGTCGAAACAATGCGGTAACGAAGCGATGCAGTCCGTAGCTCTGTTCAACATGGGAAAGATGCTTTATTATCAAGGAAATAAAGAGAAAGGCTATGAGTTTATGCTACAAGCTGTCGAACTAATGGAAAAAACAGACTACAAATACAAATATGACAACCTGCGCTATGACTATAACACATTGCTCATATTTCAAGAACGGGACGGACGGAACAATGAAGCCCTTCAAACCCTTGAAGCATTGCAAAAAGTAGTCGTAGCAGAAACCGGCGAAGAAACTCCAATGGAGGAACTGGGCGAGAAAGAAAAGAAAGCAATGTATGCCCACTATGCAGTTGTACTGTCCCGGCTGGGAAGATTGAAAGAGGCTGACGGTTATTACAAACAGTTTCTATCTCTAAGTAATGTATTCGATCGGGACAATTACCTGATTATGCCCTACTTATTAGACCGGAAAATGTACGACGACGTGATTCTAATGAATTCTGCCCGTGAAAAATCCCTTAGAGCACAAGGGGATACCATTACCTACCACATGACCAGCATCAAAAGTTCTCTCGGAGAAGCATATAAACGAAAAGGTGATTACCTAACTGCCGCAGAATATTTTCAGCAGCTTGCAATGTTAAAAGACAGCATTAAGAACAGAGAACAAAAAAGTTCGGCACTGGAACTGGCCACTATTTATGAAACCCACGAGAAAGACCTGTTTATTCAGCAACAAACCGCTGACATACGCATGCGAAATGCCTTGTTGATATTTGTAGGCTGTATTGTCTTTTTGTCAGCGGTATTCTTGTGGAGTACAATACGCTACAACCGGGCTATACGCCGTAAAAATGAAGCAATGGTCGGTACCATTGAGGATTTACTGGCATATAGAGAGGAACTTTACCGAAGAAAAGAAGAAAACTTTATTCTAAAAGCACAACTACAAGCAGAAGATAAACCACAAACCACCCCCAAAGAAAACGAAGATGTGTCCACTATAGAAACGGACATAACAATAGAAAATGCTTCCGCGAATATGCCTTCAGATAAGGATGAAGATAACAAAAATATGTTATATGACAAAAGTATGTTCGACAGAGTAGAACGCGAGATTATTAATCGCCAGCTTTTCTTACAACCCGATTTTTCAAGAGAAGAACTGATAAAAATAATCTATATCCCCAAAAATAAGTTTGCACAACTCTTTAAATTATATGCCAGAACCAGTTTCTCAAAGTATGTCAACAATCTCCGGTTAGAATATGCCGCCGGAATGCTGAAAGAGCATCCATATTATACGATAGACGCCATCGCTAAAGAGTGTGGTATGAGTACCGTCCAAACCTTCTACCGTCTTTTTTCTGAAAAGTTCGGGGTAACCCCCACTGAATTCCGATCAGGATTAAAAATACCTGAAAATGAATGCAATAACGACTAAAAGTGAAAAATTGAGATAACGAGAGTGAATAAGTGAGACAACAACCGAATCGGATTTTTTGATATAAAACCCAAGCTTGTTACCTTTGAGCCAGACTTAGTAAAAAACAAACAGTACGACTAAAATGGAACTCAAAGAAACAAACAAACCTGACTATCATCATTTGATATCTGGGGATATGTCTATAAATACACAGTGCGAATGCGTTTGTAATAAGGGCATATTAAAAAAACAAGCCTTTAGATGTTTTAAATCTTTTGGCTTGTTCTCTATTTTATTATTTTTTGTATGCGGTTCTCCGACATCTGTCTGTGCCGAAACAACAGTAGCTGCGAACTTAAATAGTACCACCACCGATGCCTACCTTATACTAGTGATACTTTTAATCATATCGCTATCAATTATAATAATGCTTTCTTTTTCCCTCTTGCATTATAAGCGTAAACTGCGGGACTGCCGTAAGCGATTATTACGTAACATAAACGAAAACACGGAACTCAAAAAAAGGATACCGGTTTCCGAACGGTTCAATTATTCCAATTCACTGGACGTTTCTCCCGAAGAGTTTATCCAGATCATTAATAATATAATGAAAAAGCTTACGCTCTGATGGCCTGCTTTCTATCCTGCTGATATATCACTCTGAAACAGAAGGAACGTAAAGCATCACCTGATCCAATACTACCCCTTCATCCAGTGCCTTAATCTCCAGTTGATGAGATTTCTTTCCGGACACAGGAAGTACAATCTTTCGAATAGCCTGATTACGAAGAACATTCTCCTTCCATTCTTCGCTACGTCCTTTTGTCTCATAGGATATCACTTTCGGTTCAGCTCCGTCAATAGAGACAGAAAAACGTAGTTGTGTTCCATGTACAGGATGGTTAGGTAATAATCGGACTTCCACCTCTACTACATCCGCCTTCCAGTCGCTAAAGGAGAAAGTCAGCGCTTTGCCCATAAGTATCCCTGCTGCCCTACCTGCGTATCCCAAGCCTTCGTGACCAATGAAATTTCCTTTTGAGGCATCCATACCGTTCCATTGATAGATAGCAGAACGCTCTTGTATCATCGGAGTAGTAGCTTCCTTCCTTTCTACACGGTTAAATACAGGAAGTTTGCGGGGTTTGAAATCCATCATTCGGTTCCATTTGCCATTCTCCAATGAATTATAGTGTTGGGTAAGTGCGGCAATGCTATCGTAAGCAGCGTCACTCTTTTCCCAATCTGCCTTTCCATGGCGTGCCAACTGGGCAAACAACAGCTTCCGGTTCATTTGTCCCGCAGCCTGCACCGGATATTTCACCAATTCAAAATAAGCGCTTTGCCTATCGGCAGGAATCCGAGAGGTAACCTTCTCTACAGTTTCCGACAGTCTGTCATAAGACGATAAACGCTCATTTATAAATTCCTCGCTCCAAGGCAGGTCTTTCACTATGCGGTAGGCAGGGTCTTTCTCTTCTTCCCTCGTATTCCCCATAAATTCCGGCTTGCGGATATGGGCAAGACGATAATATTCTTGCATAACAGGCAGTAATTCCTTGGCAGGGGAAGTACCCAGTTCCCGTTCCAGCCAATGCTTCAGGTGTGCCGTGACTCCTTCTTGGGCAACCGCTTCCAAATTCCACGCCATATCCATGAAAAGTTCAATCTGATATTCGGCAGGTTTGATATCTCCCACATTCAGAATCCATATTTTCTGTATTCCCTGATCGTACGCCTGCTTCATCTGCTGATAAATCAATGAAGGACTCATCGTACTCAGCCACAGATGATCGTGCGGGCGCCCCCAATAGGAGACATGGTAATAAATACCGTTTCCTCCCTTGCGGGCACGCTCTTCAGCAGTCGGGAAGTGACGGATATAGCCGTAGTTATCATCACACCACATCAGGGTCACATCATCAGGAACTTGCAAGCCGGCGTTATAAATATCAAGTACTTCTTTATAAGGTATAAAAACCTGAGGAACCTGAGTCACATCTTTATTCACATATTTCTTTATCAAGCCACGCTGGTCAGCGAGTACACGGTCCAACACAGCTTTCTGCTCTTCTACCGTCTTGGCACCCTGCATCTTGCCATCATGTACGCCACGCATACCAAGCGTATAGAGTACTTCCTGATCTGCCACTTCTTTCACCCTGTCTTCCCAGAATTTATAGACAGCAGCACTGTTATTTACATAGTCATACGCTCCATTCCCTCTTCGTCTCCACTCTCCGGCAGCACTGCAAGCCATCGGTTCACAATGGGAAGCCCCCATAAAGATCCCGTACTTCTTTGCCACTTCCCGATTGCCTTTAGTCAGGAAAAAGGGGAGCGTACATTCGTGCATGGCCGGCCAGTAGGTGTTAGCTCTTAAGCGAAGCAGCAGTTCGAAGATACGTTCATTCGTGCGCGGACCTATTTCTCCATTCACGTCCGAAGGTTCATAGGTTTTATTGCTCCATGGCATCAGTCCCCAATCTTCGTCATTGATAAAGATACCGCGATATTCTACGGAAGGTGACTGTACGCTGCGGAACTTGGAGGAAAGTTTAAAAAGTTTCTTTTTTTCCGGAGTTACGTCCGCCCACCATTCCCAAGGAGATACTCCGAGCAAACGGGATATTTCGAGTATGCCGTAAGCAGTGCCGTGCCCGTCACTACCGGCCACTATAAGTTTTCCTTCGGGCGAAACAGTCAGCAAGAAAGCCTGCTTCTTACCTTTTAAGACGGAGGTGTCCACTCCCGACTGATCGATCAGTTCACTCCTGCCGGCTGTACCTATTAGAATAGTTCCTGTGTTCGTTTCAACTTTGGCTGTTGCCGATAGCACCGTTTGAAGATCCCGACGGAGTAATTCTAAAGCAGTGTGCACTACCTGTTCTTCAGAACTGTTGCAGGCTATCGGTACAGGTATGCCGGATTGTAGCACAAAATCCCGCTGTTTGCCGGTGACCGACAAAGCAGTCCAAACGAAAGTCAATAAAAAAAATAATGTCTTATATCTCATAAAAGTCTTAGTTTATCAATAATTACAAGGGAATGCAAGCAACTGATACATCAATGTACGGGCCATGCGTTCCTGCCCTTTCGTACTCGGATGCAAGCGGTCGAAAGTCGGATCATAGAAATATTCCAGTTGCCCCTCTACCATCGGATTCATTCCAGTTACTGCATTAAAGTCTATGACCGGAACTCCCCATACATTGGCAGCCTCTTTCACAGCAAGAACATAAGCATCCACATATTCGCCACAACGGTTCTGATAACTCTCATCCGGCTGCACATTCTTTTCGCCGAAATCGGCAAACGAACGGTGTAATGGAGTCAGTAATATAATCTGTTTATCGGGGAACAAACTTTTCAAACGGCTTATCCCTATGTTAATACGCCCTTTGTAAGTCCGGTTATCCATTACAAGCGTACGTTTTATACGAGTTTCCAGCTTTTTAGTCTTTCCACGAGCAGCCATAACTTGTTCTTTTTTCTCAGTATACCATTCTCCGACAGGTATACCTTCATTAAAGTCATTCGTTCCTAACAATACAAGAATAGCATCCACCTCTTCTCCATGCTCTTTCTTCAGTTGTTCAGCCTGGCGCGGTACATCATTCCATTGCCGCCCGCTTACCCCATAGACAAACGGAGTAATACCCAGCCATTCTTCCAAAAATGACCAGTATTTCTTTATCTTATCACCATAACAATTAGGGTCTGTAATGGAGTCTCCCAAATACCCTACTCGCTTTCCTTGCCACGAATGACGGATAAATCCTTTCGGGTTTCCATCTATAAAACCCGTTTCTACCACCTGCGTCGGAACGTAATATATATCTTTAATTGTTACATAAGAGTTATTGCTGCCATAGATGGTTTTCGTTTTATCAGTCCAGGTAGGCTTATTTCCCGTAACTTCCATCACCAATGTATATTCATCCTTTACTAACGGAGGAGTCATAAAACGTATGGCCTCATCTTTTACCTTACTATAAAAGTCAACTAATGAAGAATAGATCTTTTCTCCTCTCTTATTCAAGATATTCACTTGCGCATACCCGCTATGAGCATTTGTTTCGCCCACAACAACCATCCGGGAACCATCAAAAGGTACATTTAGACTGGCTCCTGCCACATTCGAAGCCAGATGACCGTTTTCCATCTTCCACTCAGCCGGATTACTGAGGCTTATCTCCTCACGTGAAACGAGTTTACCATTACGTAAAGGATCTACCGGTTTGATCTGATCCATATCCCATGCAGGCCAATATTCCGGTATGGTAAGCTTTGTTCCATCCACCTGTATCGGCATCCAGACGTATGTAGCCGCTGAAGCCTGATGTGGATAAGACCATCTGTCTCCCATAAACATAGGAATGGTATCATTCCCACGCTTTAAAGGAAAAACAAAAGTCGTCTGAGAATTGAATGTCAGGCTACCTTCGGGAGCAAATAGTCCTTGGCTCGTCCAAGGCCCTTTTACAGAAGGAGCCGTATAGTAGAAGTTATCATTCTTCTCCCAACTGGTAAGATTAGAAAACAAAAAGAAATAAGTCCCGTCTTTTTTGAACATTGCCGGAGATTCTCCGTGAGAACCGGGAACTCCCGACACCACTTTCTCCTCTGCCGAACGGTAATCTTTACTCAAACGATAAACAATTCCTCCATGCAACAGTAAGTACCCGGTACCATCTACATCCTGATAAGTTCCCATATCCCAACGACGGATAGGTTTACCCTCATATAAAAGCGGACCATGAAGTTTATACTCTCCGGCAATAGTGCTACAAGTAGCATACCCAATGTGAGGATCCTTATAATTCATGTTATCTGCATGCATAAACATCACATATTCACCGGTCGAAGGGCATTTCATAACTTTTACCCGCTCGCCTACTCTATTAGGACCAAGTATGCCGTCTGGCTGCATTGGCAACACTACACGTTCGAATTTCCAGTTCACCAAATCATCGGAAGAATAACAGCTAAAACCGGGGAAAGCATTACTTTCATCCGATTTCCATTCACCGAAAAGATAGTATCTGCCATTCTCCTCTACAATACAGGCACCGTGCGCATTTACAATCTCTCCACGATCATCAAACCAAGGCACACCATTGTATATCAATTTTTCAGTTCCCTGAGCCCAACTCATTCCGCACAACAGCAATGAAAGGACAACTAATAGCATCCAGTTTTTCATAATATTTTGTTATCACTTTTTATTCATACTCATGCTTCGTACAAACACAAATACGATGTTTACATATCTTCCCGCAAAAGTAAGTGATATCATCCAATCTACACATAGACAAACATGCAATAAAGATGGAATTTCGTCCACAGACCCGAATTACATCACCAAATTTACAGTCATGACTGACAAAATCCACATTCTACATCAAGATATAAAAGAGATTTAATACCACCACAACAACAAACATATTTGACGATTCTTGCTAAAATACTGTCCAACAGCATTTTTTTTGAAATATTCTATTAATCATTACAGCTAAAATCATATCTTTGTTCCCGAACTAATAAAGAATAATTGAATGTTTACCACATTTACATTCCGCAAGGATTCCGTTCTGTAAATAATCTGTAAGTCTTCCTCTCATTACAGATTATCCCTTTATTTTCTCCGACATACTTCATGTCAGAGTTACTTTTTATTCTCTAAAAATAGTAACAACTGTAAGGTCTAATGGCTACAGGTACCATCATACACCCCCATTCGACGTACACTTAAAACATTAAAAACAATGAGTAACAACCATACATCTATCCACGATTTCGATTTTACACTTATATGTAATTACTTCAAATCACTCGAACGTCAAGGTCCCGGAAGTCCCGAAGCCACTCAAAAAGCCCTGAGTTTTATCAACGAGCTATCGGAAAAATCACAGATAGCCGACATCGGCTGTGGTACCGGCGGACAAACCATCACACTGGCAGAGTACACCAAAGGACAAATCACAGGCATAGACCTTTTCCCGGACTTTATTGAAATATTCAATAAAAATGCGGCAAAAGCCCTTTGCTCGGACAGAGTGAAAGGAATCACCGGGTCGATGGATCATCTCCCGTTCCAGAACGAAGAACTCGATCTTATCTGGTCGGAAGGAGCTATCTACAACATCGGATTCGAACGTGGCATGAACGAATGGAACAGATTTCTGAAAAAGAACGGTTTCATCGCAGTCACGGAAGTATCCTGGTTCACTCCGGAACGTCCTGCCGAAATAGAAGATTTCTGGATGGATGCTTATCCCGAAATCAATACGATTCCCGCAAAAACAGCTCAGATGGAAAAAGCCGGATACATCCCGACCGCCCATTTCATTCTACCGGAGAAGTGCTGGACGGAACACTTCTATGCCCCACAAGTTTCGCTTCAAGAGGCATTTTTGAAGGAACACCCAGAGAATAACGCAGTCAAAGACTTCATTGCCAATCAACGGTATGAACAGAGTCTGTATCATAAGTATAAAGAATATTATGGCTACGTATTCTATATAGGACAAAAAAGATAATTAACCAACTGCCGGAGAAGTTAGCAAGACAGGATAACTCTCCGGCGCTTATTATCCTTTACTTTGCAAAAGATATGGAAACGAAAGATATAAATAAGCAAGAATATCTGTTACGAATCAAAAAAGTCACAGACTATATCCATCAGAATATAGATCAGCCGCTATCATTACAAAAAATGGCCGGAATCGCATGCTTTTCCCTTTTTCATTTTCATCGTGTTTTCACTGTTCTGATTAGAGAGACACCTACAGAATATATTAAACGAGCCCGAATCGAAAAAGCAGCCCTGCTACTGCAAGGCGAAAAGCAACTTTCTGCGACGGAGATAGCCCGGCTCTGCGGTTTCAGCAGCCTGTCGCTTCTCAGCCGCAACTTTAAGCAACATTTCAATATCACTATCCGTGAATTTCGTTCACTGGACTAAACACCTAAAAGACATGGAAAATCAGATTCTAATTTTTCGTACTTCAGTCACCAAAAGACGGGACATCAAATTAATCGGAAGCCTCCTGGCGCGATTCCCACAGATCAGCAAATGGAATGTAGATTTTGAAGACTGGGAGAAAATCTTAAGAATCGAGTGCAGCAATATCACCGCACTCGAAATTTCGGAAACTCTCCGGAATAATCATATTTTCGCATCAGAGTTAGAGTAATAACTTCTTTTTCAACTCTGCCACCCCTTCGGAAGCGCCCTTCTGAATCACATGTATCGAACGGGAAGTATGTGTATCCACCGGTTTCGGATCAATCAGATACACCTCTGCTCCTTTCGGTACATAATGTAGCAAACCTGCCGCAGGATATACATTGAGAGAAGTACCGATGATGACAAAGATATCCGCTTTCTCTACGTATTGAATAGCTGTCTCAATCTGCGGTACCGCCTCTCCAAACCAGACAATGAAAGGACGTAACTGAGTTCCGTCACCGGCTCTATCTCCTATTTTCACTTCATACTCTTCCGGCTTCAATTCCTTTATATAATGGGGATTGTACGGGTCTCTGCTAGAACAAACCTTTGTCAACTCACCGTGCAAATGAATGATGTGACTGCTTCCGGCACGTTCGTGAAGGTTATCTACATTCTGCGTGATAACAGTCACATTGAAACTCTTCTCCAGTTCAGCCAGCAACTCATGTCCGCGATTCGGTTTCACTTCCAACAATTGCTTCCTTCGTTCATTATAGAAGTTGATCACCAATGCCGGGTCTCGCTGGTATCCCTCGGGTGTAGCCACCTGCTCCACAGGATATTTATCCCACAAACCACCCGCATCGCGAAAGGTACTGATTCCACTCTCGGCACTCATGCCCGCACCCGTCAATATTACCATATTCTTCATAATCACTCCTCCTTTAATTTTAATGACATACAAATGTAAGCAGAATCATTGAATAAAAGAAACCTTCCGAACGTATAATCTGACCCTCCGGATACAGGAGTTTACTATCAGTCATGCGAAGACTTAGTAGCGGATATACGAAAATTCAACAGCTGTCAGACGAATAAATTCTTGCATAAACGAACTTACACAGTAAGCGTACTAAAATTAAATCTTAAGAAGGAAGGAATTAATTCCTCCAAGAAAAAAAGACTAACTTTCACGGATATAAGAATTTTTAAATACTAAATGCTAAATCATTCAAATAAAACGTGTACTTTTGCGATTCATAAATTTGCAATTGATTGAAAGCTAAAACCATGAAGGTGATATGTTTCAATCTCCAACAAAAACATTATATGGACAAATTCAGTTATGCTATTGGCCTTGGAATCGGTCAAAACTTATTAAGTATGGGTGCAAAAGGCATCGCAGTAGATGACTTTGCACAAGCAATCAAAGACGTATTAGAAGGCAATCAGACGGCTATCAGCCATCAGGAAGCCCGCGAAATAGTAAACAAGTATTTCGAAGAACTGGAAGCCAAGATGGGCGAAGTCGCCATCGAACAAGGCAAAGCCTTCCTCGAAGAAAACAAAAAAAGAGCAGGTGTGGTTACGCTTCCAAGCGGACTCCAATATGAAGTGATCAATAAAGGTACAGGCAAAAAGGCAAAAGCTACTGACCAGGTAAAATGCCACTACGAAGGTACGCTGATTGACGGAACACTGTTCGACAGCTCTATCAAACGTGGCGAACCGGCTGTATTTGGTGTCAACCAGGTGATCCCGGGATGGGTAGAAGCATTGCAACTGATGCCGGAAGGTTCCAAATGGAAACTTTACATTCCTTCTGACCTCGCTTATGGCGCCAGAGGCGCCGGAGAAATGATCCCTCCCCACAGCACATTGGTATTTGAAGTAGAATTACTCGAAGTATTATAAATAAAAAATTTCAAAGCAAAATGAAAAAAGTTAGTATTTTTATGGCAATCGCCGCTGCTGCAAGTCTTGCTTCTTGTACAGCTCAAGCTCCTAAAGCAAATCTGAAAACAGACATCGACTCACTGTCTTATTCTATCGGTATGGCTCAGACTCAAGGTCTGAAAGGCTATCTGACTGGTCGTCTGGATGTTGATACTGCTTACATGGCAGAATTCATCAAAGGTTTGAATGAAGGTGCTAACAAAACTAGCAAGAAAGACATCGCTTACATGGCAGGTCTGCAAATCGGTCAGCAAATCAGCAACCAGATGATGAAAGGCATCAATCAGGAATTGTTTGCCGGTGACTCTACCAAGACTATCAGCAAAGACAACTTCTTAGCTGGTTTCATCGCAGGAACGCTGGAAAAAGGTGGCGTGATGACTATGGAAGCTGCACAAGAATATACTCGCACAGCTATGGAAACCATCAAAGCGAAAGCTATGGAAGAAAAATACGCTGACAACAAAGCTGCCGGTGAAAAATTCCTTGCTGAAAACAAAGCGAAAGAGGGTGTAAAAACTACTGAAAGCGGATTGCAGTACAAAGTGATCACTGAAGGTAAAGGTGAAATTCCTGCTGACACTTGCAAAGTGAAAGTAAACTATAAAGGTACTTTGATCGACGGAACAGAATTCGACAGCTCTTACAAACGTAACGAACCTGCTACTTTCCGTGCTAACCAAGTGATCAAAGGCTGGACAGAAGCGCTGACTATGATGCCTGTAGGTTCTAAGTGGGAACTTTATATCCCGCAAGAACTCGCTTACGGTTCAAGAGAATCAGGACAGATCAAACCGTTCTCTACTTTGATTTTCGAAGTTGAGCTGGTAGGTATCGAAAAAGATAAGAAATAAGAAAGTATCTTTCTAAATAGAAAAAGGAAAGGAGTGCAAAGTCTTTGCACTCCTTTTTTTTGCTTTTTCCTATTTTTTTTCCCGTAAAAGAAGAATAATTAAAATAAATCTCTATATTTGCTTACTATTTGATAACAACAGGAAATTATAATTTATTATTATGGAAAAAATAGACAACCTCGACAGGCAGATTCTAGAGATTATCTCACAGAATGCCCGCATCCCTTTCAAAGACGTAGCAGCCGAATGCGGAGTGTCACGTGCAGCTATCCATCAACGTGTACAAAGACTGATTGACTTGGGCGTCATCGTAGGCTCAGGCTATCACGTAAACCCGAAATCTCTGGGTTACAGAACTTGTACATACGTTGGAATCAAACTGGAAAAAGGTTCTATGTACAAATCAGTCGTAGCTGAATTGCAGAAGATTCCGGAAATCGTGGAATGCCATTTCACTACCGGTCCTTACACCATGCTGACCAAACTTTATGCATGCGACAACGAGCACCTAATGGATCTGCTGAATAACAAAATGCAAGAAATACCGGGTGTAGTTGCCACAGAAACGCTGATTTCTTTGGAACAGAGTATCAAAAAAGAAATTCCCATCCGCGTAGAAAAATAACAGAATGGAATTCCTGAACGAATATCACCTTGCAGGGTTATTTATCGGAATTTGTACCTTTCTGATCATCGGCCTTTTTCACCCTGTTGTGGTAAAGGCCGAATATTATTGGGGCACCAAATGCTGGTGGATATTCCTGATACTCGGCATTGCCGGTGTAGCAGCATCGTTAAGCATCGACAATGTGATATTATCTTCTTTGTTAGGCGTATTTGCCTTTTCTTCCTTCTGGACCATCAAAGAGGTCTTTGAACAGGAGGACCGGGTGAAAAAGGGATGGTTCCCCAAGAACCCGAAGCGCAAATATAAATTCTGAACAGAGAAAGAATCGTAGTTTTTTGCACAAAGAATTTGCATAATTCAGCAAAATATACTACTTTTGTCACCGCATCCAGTAAATGGATACATCGGGCTTTTAGCTCAGTTGGTTAGAGCAACAGACTCATAATCTGGAGGTCCTTGGTTCAAGCCCAAGATGGCCCACTGAAAGAGACTCTTAATTGATTGAATCAATTAAGAGTCTCTTTCAGTTTCCTTCATTCTCATCTTTCGGTAAAATTTTATGGATATCCGTAAACATCTGAGAGATTTTATAATAAACGAATGATTTGTATACCCTCTTGAATGTTTATTGTGCCAATAATACGGAAACGAAAAAAATACAGACTCTTTTGACCTAAAAGAAGACCTGTTTCTTGTTAAAAATAAGGACTTTTGTAGAGCGATAATTAATACCAAAAACAAAAATTCTCAAAACTTAATCTACATTACAATGATGAATCTTAAAAATCAGCAAATCAAAAGTTCTCTTTTACTTGTCTCCGCTTTGTTTTTCAGCTTGCCATGTTTTTCCCCTTTCAGTCTTATCGCCGCCGAACACAATAACCCAAGCACAAATGCAATAACACATACTGCAACTGTAGCCGAAGATAACTCCGGCATCAACATTTGGGCTATCACAACAACCGAGTTTAAACTTACAGGTGAAAAGGATGTCAGGAACGTAAAAATAAACTGGATGCAGCGGGAAGATGCAAATCTGTATAAAATATACAGAGATGGAAAGTTGATAGGTGAAGCTAAAGGCGACACTTACGATGATTATGATCTACCGGTGGGGAAAACATATACTTATCATATTGAAGCATACAAAGATGGAAATAATAAAGTCGCAACCACTGCGTCTCAAACAGCCACCACCTTTGCTCCTACCGGTGAAGTTGAGGTTTACGATAATATAAACGGGAAATATATTGCCAAAGGATCTGCAGACAAGCCCGGTGGCATGAAAATAGGTAATCTCTATTTCTCCTACAAAATGGAGAATATCGACAAGGTAGTAGATGAGAAAACACTAAAGGGATGGGCCATTTTTGAGAGTTACTCTCAGACAGGGCTTAAGGATAGCTGGAGTACTCCACGGGAACTAGCTTTCTACCCCAATGTTAAATTCGAAGGTATCGCTTTCCGCTACAATAAAAAAACAAACAAAGTAGTGTTATCAGCACATTATGAAGACGGTCCGGGATACACAGCTGCTAAAATATATCTGGTACAAATAACTCCAAAGGGAACGGTTGAAGTCGGTACGATGGAAAGACCATTGGGGCATGATTCAAGAGACCAATCGCTTTTCGTAGACGATGACAATACGGCATATCTGCTTTCCGCTACTAATACGAACAGTGATATAAACATCTACAAACTGGATGAATCATGGACAAAACCAGTCTCATTGGTCAACACGATTTGTAAAGGGGAGCATCGAGAAACTCCTGCTATCATAAAGAAAGACGGAGAATACTACTTCTTTAGTTCAAAAGCTTCCGGATGGTATCCGAGTCAGACAATGTACGCATCCACCACTGATTTAGGAGGAGCATGGACCTCATTGAGAGAAATCGGAAACAACTCTACCTTCGGTGCCCAGTTCAACAACATCAGAAGAATCGGTACTGATAAATCAACTTACGGGGTATGGAGCTATCATTGGGGAGCACAATACCATCACAAAGACCCAGATGGTAACTTTCCAAGAGTCTCTGTCGCTTCATTCAACCAAGGATATGCTTCAATGGATTACTACAGATATCTGGAGTTTGACGAGAAATACGGCATCATTCCCGTTCAAAATGGGAAAAATCTCACATTAAATATGCCCGTAACTTCTCAGGTTAGCGGTGCAAAAGGGGTAAAAGCCGATTGCATCACCGATGGAGCCGATCTGAATTCTTCCGACTTTTTTCAAAAGAGTTCAAATTCTCCTGTTGGTGCCCCACACCTGTTCGTTGTCGACATGCAGAAGAATGCCAAGATCTCAGAAATAAATCTTTCTACAAGATTAGTCAATGGATCTGAAGCTGCTTATAAATACACAGTCGAAGGCAGTCAGGACGGTAAAAGTTATAAGATGCTCATTGACGGTAGAACGAACTGGCAAGTAGGCTTTCAAATCCTCCCCATTGAGGACG
The DNA here is from genome assembly GCF_900106755.1 of Bacteroides faecis MAJ27. Classification (GTDB taxonomy): domain Bacteria; phylum Bacteroidota; class Bacteroidia; order Bacteroidales; family Bacteroidaceae; genus Bacteroides; species Bacteroides faecis. The sequence continues at coordinate 124,939 of NZ_FNNN01000017.1, read as the reverse complement.
CGACACCCTACAGATATCTACGCCTGCGCGTTTATGGTGTTGTCAACGTACATACAAACAATTCCGCAATGTGGGCTGACGGAATTTATGAGTTCGCAGCTTTCGGAATACCACAATAATTTCTCTAAAACAGAATTACACAGTTGCACTACCTACAAAAGTATCTCCAAATCTTTTTTCCAACAAGAGATACTGTTTTATAACGTCTGCTCCATATTCATGCAAAATCCCATTTTGAAACCACTCTTGGCATTCAAAATGGGATAACACAAACAAAACAAACAATATTGGAGCGATTTTCACAAACAGCTACCTTAATCTAATATTTCATAACACTTATTAGTCACAATACCACATTTCAATGATATTGCTGAGCAAAAATACAGTTTCAAGATTAGATAAGGAACAAGGATTCTAAATCAGTTATTAATAATAATATATTTATATATAAAGAATTGTATTCAAGTTATTAAGAATTGTATCTGCAGCTATATAAAAAACGTTATTTTAGTGCAAAGCAGAATAATATAAACCACTGTTTTACAATATTATATTTCGTCTATACCCATAGTAATACAAGTCTATACCAAGATATGAACCAATTTTAATAATCAATTCCGGCAAGAAACACCAAACGCTCAAAACAGTTCAAGTTTTTTCTGCCAAATCATAAAACAGAGGGATAAAAACAAATTTTCTCTTCTCTTAATTCAACATCCAGGCATGAGTAAACAACTCATAAAATCAATCTGAATACATCTCTCCCCTTCTTCCTTAAAAATAAATATCTATATTGGGGAAATATAGAATCAAATACAGTTTATTTATGACTGATACTATTTCTTATCAATATTCCAATCTGTCTCCGAACAAGTTTATTCCTTTCACCGTTTACAGATACTTCGGCTCTTTCAACAAACTCCCCAAAAGAGTGGAAAATATGACTATTATTTAGTAATGTGTGGACAAAAAAACGCCTTTTCACCGGTAAAAAGCCTACATGCAATCTGTATCGTCTTGGCATGCAATCTACCAAAGGTGCCGCATTAAACACTCTACTCGAAATATGGAAGAAAACAACAAAACTGAAAAAGTAATAGCCAACATCGAAAGTTAAAAATACGGTTTCTGTATAATCTTGCGTATCCAACACACATATATATCCGACAAACAACGTAAAAAGGGCTTTTTATTGGCGCTAAATTCAAAAAGAAGTATCTTTGGCACACTAAATCCAAAGGAGTAGTCATGATTCTGAAATATAGTTTACCTGTCTTTTGTTTTCTGTTAGCAGGATATTCCTGCACATCAGGACACAAGGAGAAAAGGACATCTACAGCAACCGAAACAACGTGTACAGATCCTATGTACACAGTCCTTATTCATGCGGACTCCATTCATGCCACCCTCTTGCAGAAAAATAAAGTCGGCAACCAACCGACCTCGGGACATGAGAAAAGCCCGATGGCCCTTTACATGGATTCCCTTGGTCTGGTAAATATAGCGGAACTGGACAGCAGTATTGCCATCAGCCTAATGTACACCCAAGCGGATAACTTCACCGGAGAAATTCTTTATGATAGTCTGGCAGAAGCCTACCTGCATGTCGATGCGGCACATGCTCTTATGAAAGCGCAAAAAACACTGAAAGAATTGTATCCATCCTACAGTCTCATCATTTATGATGCTGCACGTCCGATGTCTGTACAAAGAAAAATGTGGGATGTAGTCAAAGGAACTTCCAAATACCGATACATTTCTAACCCAAACCGTGGAGGCGGACTTCACAACTACGGCCTGGCGGTAGACATCAGTATTCTGGATTCTTTGGGCCACCCGTTATCCATGGGCACAAAAGTAGATCATCTTGGTGTAGAAGCACATATCACAGAGGAAGGCGAACTGGTACGAAACGGCAAAATTACCGAAGCGGAACGTCAGAACCGAATATTACTAAGGAAAGTGATGAAAACAGCCGGATTCCGTGCATTGCCCAGCGAATGGTGGCATTTCAATTTCTGTAGCCGCGAGGAAGCTCGCAAAAAATACAATGTAATACCATAACAAATCCACCATATAACACCGAATATAAACAACCTATGATGCAAATTTCACCCGAAACTCAGCTCTTTATCCGCCAACATCAAACGGACGATATACGCATTCTGGCCCTGCAAGGCAGAAAATACCCAAACGTAGATATGCCGACCGCCATCACACAGATAGCAGGAAGGCAAGTAGCAGCCGAAAAAATTCCATCATGGAAAGAAATAAACGATATATGGTATCCAAAGCATTTGTCACTGGAACAATGTTCCTCAGAAGTCACCGCCCACTACAAAGCAACTCTTTTAAAAGGCAATTCTCTGACAGACTTAACCGGAGGATTCGGGATTGATTGTTCTTTCCTTGCTGCCAAATTCCAGTCCGTTACTTATGTGGAACGCCAGAAAGATCTCTGTGAAATAGCAATACATAATTTTCCTATTCTGAATTTAAAACATATTGATGTAAGAAATGAGGATGGAGTAGATTATCTGAATGCCATGTCTCCGGTAGACTGTATCTTCCTCGATCCTGCCCGTCGTAACGGGCACGGAGGAAAGACAGTTGCCATCTCCGATTGTGAACCTAACGTAGCCGAACTGGAAGAACTCTTATTGAAAAAAGGCAAGCGAGTCATGATCAAACTTTCTCCCATGCTCGACCTGACATTGGCATTAAAAGAGTTACAAAGTGTGCAAGAAGTTCATATCATATCCGCCAACAATGAATGCAAAGAATTACTATTGATACTTGGACAAACACCGGCAGATGAAATACCCATCCATTGCATCAACCTCTATACAAAGGGAATGCAGAAGGAACAACGCTTTGTCTTCACCCGTGAGGAAGAACAGCGCAGCAAATGCAGTTACACTAATACATTGGAGAATTATCTCTACGAACCCAATGCCTCGCTCTTGAAAGCCGGAGCTTTCCGCATCATCACTTCTGCATTTCCTGTTAAAAAGTTGCATCCTAATAGTCATCTTTATACTTCCGATACTTTGATCGGAAATTTTCCCGGCAGAATTTTTCACATCGTCAACCAGTGCAGTTTTAACAAAAAAGAAATAAAAAAGGGACTTGCAGACCTAAAGAAAGCAAATATTACAGTACGCAATTTTCCGGCTACAGTTGCCGAACTCCGTAAACGCACCAAACTTATGGAAGGTGGGAACACTTATCTATTTGCCAGCACCTTAAACGATGAACAGAAAGTACTGGTTCTCTGTGAGAAAGTCTGAGTCATGCAATAGAAGCATTATAACATGACTTCCTCCAGCATGATACACATCAACAGATTGTTGTGGAAACAATGAAAGGTTCCGGATAGTCTGTTTTTTCAAGTATTTTACTGAATATTCCGGAATATAAAATAGCCTCATAAACAACAGTTCACGAGGCTATTTATATTTATTTTATAAGCGCATACATTCTTATTACCGAAGTATAACACTTAGTTTGTTCTCCGAAGCTATATCCGAGCTATTGCCATACATAACTTCGTATTTTCCGGGCATAACACGCATTGTATTTGTAACCGGATCAAAGAATTCAAATGTAGCTGGTAAAAGATCAATGGATACTACACAAGACTCTCCCGCCTTTAACGGTACCCGGCGGAAAGCCCGCAAACTCTTTACCGGTCCCTCCATATCATCCACCTTACGGACATATACCTGAATGACTTCAGCACCATCGCACTTCCCTGTATTCTTCACATTGACTTTAAAATTTAAATCCTTTCCGGCAGATATAGATTTCTTATTTAGACGTCCTTTAGATATATCAAAAGTAGTATAACTCAATCCATATCCAAAAGGGAACAAAGGAGCTTCTACCATATATCTATATGTACGGTTTTTCATGCTGTAATCTTCAAAATCCGGCAATTGGTCCGTACTTTTATAAAAAGTAACAGGCAGTTTCCCACTCGGATTAAAATCTCCAAACAGAACGTCTGCCACAGCCAATCCACCTGCTTGTCCAGGATACCACGCCTGCAAGATGGCATCACATGACTCCATTTCAGGAACCAATGCTACTGCCGAACCGGAACAGTTGACAAAAACCACTTTCTTACCTGCTTTCTTTAATGCTTTCAGAATATCCCGTTGCACCTGCGGAAGTTCAATCGAGGTGCGATCGCCACCAGAGAAGCCGGGACAATTTACAAAATGTTTTTCTTCTCCTTCCAAATCCGGTGAAATACCACCCAAAAAAATGACAATATCCGCGTCCTTTACTTTATCAACAACCGTTGCAGCAGGGATCTGCCGATAAATACCTAAATCAAACTTCAACAAAGCCTCTGCACCTGCCTGCATATACTCTATTTTTATTTTATAGTCCTGCCCTGCTGTAGCTTTCAATGTATATTCTCTTTTTGCACTGGCATGTTCTCCCCAATAATCAATTACCTTACTGCCATTCACATATACCCGATAACCATCATCTCCCTCAATAATTAATGTATAATTACCATCCTTCTTCGGACAGAAAGTACCTTCATATATTGCTGTGAAGTTGTATAATCCGACTCCTGTAGCAAATACAGTATGGCCACCGTTACTCAGATTAACCGGAGAAGTGTATTGCTCCGTAGCAGCCACATCCCCACTCATGTTCATATTATTCCAATAAGTAGCGGTTAAGCCATGATATCCCTTGTTGGAAATCTCATTGAAGTAAGAATCAAAAACCTGATTCTCCAATAATTCACATCCTTTTTCGTAAGGAACGTTACCAACTTTATTGCGTATTCCCTCCAGAATGGTATATGTATGCGAAGGTACTCCTTTATAATTCCCCCATTGCATGACTGAATCTACGGCATTGGGTCCCATTACGGCAATACGCGTCGATGTTTTTGCCAAAGGAAGTATACCGTTATTGTGAAGCAATACCATTGATTTGCGTGTTATGTCCAAAGCCATTTGTCTGTGCAAATCGCAATCTACAGTGTCGATACCGATTTTACTCCAAGCAACAATGGAATCTGGGTCCATCTCACCCAAGGCAAAACGAGCCTCTAGCAAGCGGCGCAAACTGGTATTTATACGTTCCTCCGTAATCAAACCTCTCTTTACAGCCTCTTCCAGATGAGCATATTCGACACCACATTCCAAATCCGTACCATTAATCACAGCAGAAGCACTAGCATCAGCTGCATCTTTATGCGTTCCATGACGGTCTTTATAGAAAAAATCGCTGATAGCGCCACAGTCGCTGACCACCAGATGCTTATATCCCCATTCATCCCGTAGGATTTGCGTCAGCAACCTGTTACTGTCACAACAAGGTTCTCCCTCAAAACGCTGATAGGCACACATTACTTCCTTTACATCTGCTTCTTGCACAAGTGCTTTGAAGGCAGGCAAATAAGTCTCCCACAAATCACGAGGAGAGAGATGCTCTACGTCGAAAGAGTGACGCTTCGCTTCAGGACCACTATGTACAGCATAATGCTTAGCACATGCATGAGTCTTATCATATGCAGCATCTGCCGGTCCTTGCATGCCCTTTACTACAGATACTCCCATCCGAGTAGTCAGATAAGGATCTTCTCCAAAAGTCTCCTGCCCCCGGCCCCAGCGCGGATCACGGAAAATATTCACATTAGGATTCCAGAAAGTAAGTCCCTCATTTCCACACCCATAGCGGTTACGACGATGTGCGTCGTGGAATTTAGCACGTCCTTCATCACTCACGGCTGTATATATCTTTTCGATAGCTTCATCATCAAAAGTAGAGGCCATTCCCATCGTTATCGGAAATACTGTTGCCAGCCCATTGCGGGCAACACCATGTAATCCCTCGCTCCACCAATTGTAAGGAGCAATCCCCAGACGCTCCACCGCATTAGAAGAATTTTGCATCAAGCCAATTTTCTCTTTTAATGTCAACCGCCCCAACAAGTCATCTGCACGTTCTTTTGGAGACAACTGGTGATTCTTATAAGGTTCATTTTGCGCCAAAGTACCCACCAATGTAGCGATACTCATACTCAAAGTCAATAGTACTCTTTTCATTTTGTCCGAATTAGTTGAAGTTTTATTTATTCTATCAGTTCTGTAATTCTCTGTTATATATGACATTCAAACCATTGCCTACAAAATACAATAAGTATGATCAAAAAGCGACCGAAGTTTCCATTCAAACATTAATACATAACTTGAAATAGAGATTAGTCATAAATTTAGCACAAAAACAGTAATCATACAAAACTTTTTCCCAACTTTTTTATCATCAGACTAATTATATGAATCAAAGTTTATTGCTATAAATTTTAGAACCTAATTATCGCTATAAGTATACAACTTTCTATTATATTATTGTTTTTTAGTGACTCCGAGCATCCTGTCTTAAAAGAGAGACTCATGAAATCATGTATAGAACATATCCCTATCAATAATCGAAAAAGGAAGATAAGTATCCCTTTATATAGTATCAAAAAAGACAAGAAAGAATGGTCTATCCCAAAAGGATAACCTCATTAAATGGTCAAACAATTCATATTAAAAGCAAATGATTTAGCTATAAAGTTCTGATAAACAATCCTTATTATTACAACTAAAATGAAAGAAGTGACAAAAGAATTTCCCATCCCCGTTTAACCTTGTCTTTCAGAAACTTCAAAGCCTTGCTCATATGTATTTCTACAGTCTTCTGACTAATACCAAGTCTCTCGGCTATCTCTCTATAACTCAGATTCTCTTCACGACTTAACAAAAAACATTTTCTCTGTTGTTCAGGAAGTGAGTTGATTAACTTATCAATGAAAATCTTTAGTTGAGAAGCACAATAATCTTCCTCCACACTAGTGGAGTTATAATAACTTTCATGTCCAAAAGCTGATAAAACAGAAGTTTTAAGAAGATTCTCATTTACTTTCTTTTTATGCCTATTAAATACAATGTTTCGGGTAACAATAAAGAGAAAGCCCTTAATATTTTCATCTTCTTTCAATAAATGCCTTGATTCCCATAACTTCACAAACACATCCTGAACAATTTCCTCTGCATCAGCAATTGTAGTAATATACAACCGACTAAAGTCATACACCTGACTCCAATATTCGTTATACAAATTTATAAATGCCTGATGATCACCATCTTTAATCGCTAACACTCTTTCTACTTCGTTCATAGTTGCGTATATATTAGTGGCTTCAAATCTACACATTATTTAAAAGAAGCAAAAATAAAACACATTTTTTTTATAACAGATAGGGGTAAAAGCTAAATGAGAAGTATTTAGTATGTAACCAGAATCAATGATTACCATTATTATTAAACTATAAAGACATGGATTCAATAGAACTCATTAATATTATAAAAAAGATGTTGGCTGATAACCTGACGACTTCTGCAAGAGAACAACTTCTCGATGAGAAGCCTATGATAAACTTCCAATCTCAACAATGGAAGAAAGCACCAAAGGCTCACATACAAGATAATGTGGTTTCTCAAAACATACTTAATAAGATTATGGTTAAATGCCGGAGTGAAAAACAGCCTATATTAAAAAATAGAAAATACTATCACATCGGGTATTCCATTGCGGCCACTGTCGCTCTCTTCATTGTCGGCTTCTGGATAGTTAATAATGTTTCATCATCTTACATCAACATCAGTGCTCCTGTGGATGATAAACTAGCAATCACGCTACCAGATAGTTCAGAAGTATGGCTCAACGCAGCTTCTCAAATCCGTTATCACAAGTCATTCCTAAACAACAGAGAAATCTTTCTAGAAAAAGGAGAAGCTTTCTTTAAAGTGAAGAAAGCTCATGGAACACCTTTCAGGGTCTATTTTCATGAATCGCATATCGAAGTAACCGGCACCGAATTCAACATTAAATCTGAAAATATAGAATCTGAAATAACCTTATTTACAGGATCTATTATATTTCAGGCTGAAGAAGGAGGAAAAGAACTACCGATGAAACCAGCTGAACACATCGTATACAATGCCCATACCAAATCAATTGTATGTACAAATATAGATATCAATGAATATGACTGGCGTTCAAACAAATATCGTTTTACTGATAAGCCATTACAAGAATTCATTGAATTCATCAATCGCTCTTACCATGTAAACATCATCATCAAAGAAGAAAAACTGAAGAAATTAAAGTTCAACGGAACGATACATAAAAATGAGCCGCTTACTGATATCATAGAAAAGATATGTATCAGTCTGGACTTAAATGAAAAACAGGAAAATAACAACATCATATTATTTTAATACATATCAGAAAAACTAATAGTTTATTATAATTCACTTTAACCTTTTTAGAAACATGAAAAACATGCATTTTAGTGACAGCATACTCAGATATGCCGTTCTATTGATTTGCTTCCTTCCAATGGCTCTCCATGCCCACAGTGCGCAAGGAAAGAGGATCATTCTCAAAGGTCAGTCCATCACCATGCAACAGGCTATTCAGTTGATTGAAGAAAATAGCCAGTACACGTTCTTTTTTAAGTCCGGTGTCATCACTAATGACGAAAAGAAAGATTATGATTGCGAAGGAGATATCAACGAAGTATTAAAAAAAGTATTTAGTAACAGTGGTATCGACTATGTCATAAAGAATAATGAGATTATTCTTAAAAGTGCAAAGTCAGATGAAACCCAACAGCCCAAACCAGGAGCGAAGAAATCAGAAATCGTAGGTGTAGTAATCGATGCTAACACGGGTGAATCAATTATTGGAGCTTCTGTACAAATTAAAGGAGCTGCAACAGGAGTGATTACTAACATTGACGGAAAATTCACGATTATGGCTAGTCCGTCGGATGTCATTATCATTTCTTATGTGGGTTATACCCCAAAAGAAATCAAGATTGGTTCACATAAAGTATTGTCAATTGAGTTGATTGAGGATGCTAAACAGCTGGAAGAGGTAGTTGTTACAGCCTATGGTACCGGACAAAAGAAAGCCAGTATGGTCGGTTCAGTTGAAGCGATCAAACCGGCAGAATTAAAGGTTCCATCCACCAACTTGTCTACTGCATTTGCCGGACGTCTGGCGGGTGTTGTCGCAGTGCAGCGCAGTGGTCAGCCAGGTGCTGACGGTGCCAACTTTTGGATTCGTGGTGTCTCTACGATGAATGGAGTTACTGATCCGCTGATTATTCTGGATGGTATACAGGTAAGTTCAAGTGACCTGAACAATCTTGACCCCGAAATCATCGATAGCTTCTCCATTCTGAAAGATGCCACAGCAACAGCTATGTATGGTACTCGCGGTGCCAATGGTGTAATGATTGTGACAACTAAGTCGGGTATGAACCTGGATAAGCCAATCATAAACTTCCGCATGGAAGGACAAATATCCCAACCAACCAGCACACCGAAATTCGTAGATGGTGCTACATACATGGAACTTTTCAACGAAGCCGTCAATAATGATAACAGCGGTGATGTACTCTACAGTAACGAAAGGATTGCAGGAACGCGTGCCGGACTAGATCCGTACATTTATCCAAATGTAAACTGGTATAACGAACTGTTCAAAGACGTTTCTTACAGTGAAAAATTCAACTTCAACATCCGCGGTGGTGGAAAACGGGTAGACTACTTCTCCAGTATCTCTATCAATCACGAATCGGGTATGCTGAAAAATCGTTCAAAGGACTTCTTCTCATACAATAATAATATTGATGTGATGCGCTACAACTTTCAGAATAACATCAATGCCAAATTGAGTAATAGTTCTAAATTATCATTGCGTCTGAACGTACAGTTACGCAACATGACTACTCCCAATCAAGGAGTAGGAGCAATCTTCAGCAATGCCATGAATACATCGCCTGTTGAATTTCCGGTCTATTTCCCGGATGACGGTGAAACTCCTTATATCAAATGGGGAGCAACAGAGCGTGTGAATGCCGACTACCAGACAAACCCGGTGGCTCAGGCCGCTACAGGTTACAATAAGTCATTTGAGAGCACAGTGATTGCCGCCTTGGAATTCAATCAGAAACTAGACTTTCTGACAGAAGGATTAAGCCTTAAGGCGTTAGCTTCATTCAAGAACTGGTCAAGCTCTACCAACGCACGCGCCGGTAAATGGAACAGATTCGCATTGACAGGATACGAAGAGGACGGTAATGGCGGCTATACCTATACTACCAGCCGCATCGGAGACGAATTCCAGACAGACTTGACTGCAACCAATTCAACTTCCGGCGACCGCCGTTTCTATTTAGAAGGAATGCTGAATTATAGCCGCACTTTTGACGAACATGATATCAATGCAATGTTTATCTACAGCCAGGACGAATATGTAAACAATGTACCGGGCAACGGAAACTTCATCGGTTCATTACCCAAACGCAAACAAGGAGTTGCAGCACGTGCTTCTTATGCTTATGCAGGAAAATATATGGCTGAAGTGAACGTTGGTTATAATGGTTCGGAAAACTTTGCAAAAGGACATCGTTTCGGTCTTTTCCCATCTGTTGCCGTAGGTTACAACATCAGTGAAGAAAATTTCTTCAAACCTTTGAAAAACACAATCAGTAAATTAAAACTACGTGCTTCATGGGGATTGGTGGGTAACGACCAGATTAGCGATGCACGTTTCCTCTATATGTCTCAAATCAATTTAAGCGGAAAAGGATTTACCACAGGTGTCAATCAGAATGTAACCTACAGCGGTCCGGTATATCAACGTTATGCCAACGAAGATATCACATGGGAAGTTGGAGAAAAGATAAATTTCGGAGTTGACCTACAATTATTCCGTTCTCTTGATTTAACATTCGACATCTTCCGTGAAAATCGTCGCGACATCTTCCAGGAGAAACAAACCGTACCAACTTATATGGGTACGGCATCCACCAAAGTATATGGTAACTTAGCCGCTATGCGCAACCAAGGATTTGAACTGGCAGCCAGCTATAACAAACAGTTCAACAAAGACTGGTTCGTCAGCTTTAAAGGAACTTTCACCTATGCACATAATGAAATCACCAAATATGATGAGTCTCCCAAATACCCTTGGCAGTCAAAAGTAGGGGCGAGTGCCAATATGAATGCCATCTATATCGCTGACGGGCTCTTTATTGACAGTGAAGATATTGCACACCATCAGCAACAGCTGGGCTCAACGATCGTTCCGGGTGATATCAAATACGTAAATGTATCAAGAGACTGGTACGGATATGACGACAATCTAACTGATACAGACGACTGGGTATGGGCAAAATATCCAAGTGTACCTGAAATTGTATACGGTTTCGGTCCATCTATCAAATGGAAGAATCTGGACTTCTCCTTCTTCTTCCAGGGAGTAGCCAAAACGTCTTTCATGGTGAAAGATATGCACCCGTTCGGCGATAACTCATTGCGCAACGTACTTTCATGGATAGCAGACGAACGCTGGAGTCCGGACAACCAGAATACCAATGCGACTTATCCGCGTTTATCTAGAAAGACCAATGCTAACAATACAAAGTTGTCTACCTACTGGCAACGTAACGGAGCTTTCCTAAAATTAAAAAATGCAGAAATCGGCTATACTCATAAAAATATGCGTATATACATCAGTGGCTCCAACTTGCTAACGTTTGCCCCCTTCAAGCTATGGGACCCTGAACAAGGTGGCGGTAGCGGTCTTTCATATCCTACCCAGCGCGTATTCAACATTGGATTCCAAATGACTATTAACAACAAATAATACCTGAGAAACATGAAAAAGCATATTTTATATTTACTGTTCTTCTTGTCAGTAATGGGATTGAATACTTCCTGTAACTACCTGGACATCGTTCCTGATGAGACAGCCACAGAAGCAGATGCTTTTGCAAACCCACGTGCGGCATTAAAATATTTGTACTCATGCTACGGTTACCTCCCCCAATCTAATATGGTTCAGGGATGTATGGACTTCACCGGAGATGAGACTATCAGTCCGTTTGCCGAGACTTACGTAAAATTTGCAGAAGGTTCTTACGACTCCAGCAATACGATTATCAGCTACTGGAATACACTGTTCCAAGGTATCCGTCAATGCTACCTATTGAAAGCTAATATCAGTTCTGTTCCTAACATCAGTAAGGACGAAATAGACCTTTATACAGCGGAAGCAGACTTCCTGATTGCTTACTTCCACTTGTTATTGATTAAATGCTACGGGCCGACTGTCTTGGTAAAAGAACTCCCGGCACTCGATACACCAGCAGCCAACATGCTCGGACGCCGTCCTTACGATGAATGCATCGATTGGGTAGCCAACTTGTTTGATGATGCTGCTCAAAGACTGCCTGCTACACGTAGCACTGCTGATTATGGACGAGCCACCAGCGTTGCTGCAAAAAGCCTGAAAGCGCGTATGCTGCTTTATGCCGCCTCACCGCTATTCAACGGAAACCCTGACTATGCAAATTTCAAGAATCCCGATGGTGAGCAATTACTGTCAACCACTTATTCGGAAGAGAAATATAAGCGTGCCGCAGATGCAGCATGGGAAGCGATCGAACTGGCAGATGCTGCTCATTATAAACTTTATGAATCAACTTCCGTCAGCACCTCTTATCCGGAGCCAAATGATCTGACACAACGTAGTTTACGTATGACCTTCATAGACAAAGAAGACTACGGTGAAGTGATCTTCGCTGAAACCCGCAAGGCCGGAACCTACAGTATCCAACGTAAATCGATTCCCTACTTCCCCCGTGGTTCATGGAATGGTATCGCCCCCACTATCACAATGATCGACCGGTTTTACACAGCCAATGGATTGCCGATTGATGAAGATCCGGAGTTCAACATTAACAACAAACTGGACATCGTGACTATCCCGGATGGTACCACTTATGCTGTACCGGGAAGACAAACGCTGTATATGCATATGAATCGCGAGCCCCGCTTTTATGCATGGGTTGCTTTTGAAAACGGTTATTATGAATGCCGTACTACTGAAGAAAGATATGCGTATAGTAGTTTCTGGGGGGCCAAAGCTTCAGATGACAAATGGATAACCGGCTTCTTGGCAACAGAAAACTGCGGCGTCAGAGCCGATGACGGAAAAGTCGTTACTGCTGCCCGTAGTCAGAACTACTCTAAAACAGGATATCTGAACAAAAAAGGAGTGCATCCGGGTACAGAAGCTAACATCAACCAAGTAGAACCGACCATCGAATACCCCTGGCCTATCATTCGTCTTGCCGAACTTTACCTGAATTATGCCGAAGCTTGTGTAGGATACGGTAAAGAAGGTTATCCCGAAAAAGGAATGGCCTATCTGGACAAGGTACGCAAACGCGCCGGACTTAAACCCGTATTGGAAAGTTGGGCAAAGGCCAAACAGCCTTTGACAAGCTACGACGGTCAATGCGGTCCTGACGGCAGAGTGATGAAAATTGTCAGACAGGAACGTATGATCGAGCTTTATCAGGAAAATCATAACTTCTGGGATATTCGCCGCTGGAAAATGGGAGAAACCTATTTCAATGTCAAAGCACGTGGCCTGAACATTCTTGCCGAGAGATTGGAAGACTTTGCCAAGATTGTAGAGATACAGGACAAACGTACATTCGATGCTCCCCGTCAGTATCTGATGCCTATTCCTGCAGGTGAAGTCAGCAAAAATCCAAACATGGTGCAGAACCCGGGTTACTAATCAATGATGAATAACAACTATAAAAAAACAATCTGATTATGAAAAAGATACTTATGGCGATGTACCTTATCGGAGGGTTGGCCATGCTTTTCTCCTGTAACGATGACAGTTCATCGTATCCGACACCCAGCGACATCGACAATCTGAAAGCGACTCCCGGTCCCGGACAGATTACTTTGAGCTGGACGACGCCTGCCGATGAAAACCTCTATTATGTACAAGTAGAATATAGCATCGAAGCAACCGGTAAATCGTACAGAAAACAAGTCAGCCAATATGCCAGCGAACTGGTGATAGATAACCTGTTACAAAAATACGGTGAAATTGACTTCACCGTACAAGTCTTCAATCGTGGCAATACGGCAGGGCCCAGCCACCAAATAACGGCTCAGGCTGAAAAAGCCAGCCCCACTTTCGGCACTCCTGTGAAACTGACACTGGATGGTAAGAAGATATGGACCAATGCCCCCTTCCCTACCCGTCCGGTAACGGCTTTGGTAGATGGAGATATTACAAACTTCTTCCATTCTCAGTGGCAAACGACAGTGGCAATGCCTCATTACCTCGTGATAGACTTAGGAGAAGAAGTCAGTGCTATCAAGTTCCGTTCAACCAATACGAACCGTCCGGCAGACAGCTCGTGGAAAACGATTAATTTATATACGAGCGATGATTACAATCCGGCCCAATGGTTTGATGGTGTGAAATTTATAAATGGAGACAGTGTTGATATCTCACAGGCAGGCACTCATAAGGAAACCACTTTGACGGAACTTCCCGACGGAACAAGTGAAGTATATAATTCCGAAATAATCCCTTTGTCAAAACCTTCCCGATATCTTTGGTTTGAAGTGACAGAGACTACTAAAGGCACCTCCTATTTTGCACTGGGAGAATTGGAAATCTACAAATGTTCAATGGTCGTACCGGAATAAAAACACAAATGAAGAAATATACACTGCTTTTCTTTCTACTATCGTTTCTGCCATGCCTGTCTACGGCATGCTCTGACGATGACGGCTCTTCAACCCCCAATTTAACCGTTGGAAAAGAGACAGTTGACTTCAATTGTGAGTCCGGTAGCCAAAGTGTAGTTATCACTACCAATGTGGATACCTGGACAGTCAAATCAGATAAAAATTGGTGCCACCCGTCAGCAGACGGGAAGGCACTAAAAATATCTGTAGATGAAAGCGAGGAACGGTATGTGCGCAAAGCAACTGTTACCGTCATAGCTGCCGACCAGACGAAGACAATCACCGTACGCCAGTTGGGATACGAACCTGCCATTCTCGTTGACCAGCCCAGCTTTGAGGTAGGGGTGATCGGTGGAGAAATCCAGTTTGACGTGACGACAAATGTAGAAGTAAAATTCACTTTGCCTGAATGGATTACTGAGAGACCTGCCAGCCGCGCACCAGCCACAGTTACCACTACACACACTTATGTGGTGAAAGCGACCGTACTTGACAATCAGCGTCACGGCAACATCGAAATAACAGAAGTACTACCGGCCATTGATACCAATACCGAACAGGCAGAGCCTGTGAACGCATTCGTATCTGTTACCCAAAAAGGACTCAACGAATTTGCCGAAGGCAACGGAGAAGATGTAAAGGGCGACATCAAGATTAAAGTAGTAAGCGGAACGGCTTCTTCTTTTCAACCCGGCAGTGACATCGAGAAATCTTTTGACGGAGATTACTCGACACTTTATCATTCCAGCTGGAGTAATGGTGCAGGCAACTATTTCCCCATCACACTAACCTATAATTTTGAAACAGTCACAGATATCGATTATTTGATCTACCATCCACGCAGCAGCGGAAACAATGGCAGATTCAAAGAAACAGAAATACAATATTCAGTAGATGGTCATACATTTACCAAACTCTTAGAAAAGGATTTTCAAGGTTCAGCTACAGCAAGCAAAGTAACATTCGACCAAACGATACAGGCGAAGTCTTTCCGCTTCATCGTGAAAAGCGGTGCCGGCGACGGACAAGGATTTGCTTCATGCGCCGAAATGGAATTCTACGCAAAGAATCCCGTAAACTTTGATTATTCGACTCTATTCACAGACGCAAGTTGCAGTGAGCTAAAAAACGGTATTACGGAAGACGACATTGCGAAGTGCGAATACCCATTCTTTAAGAATATAGCTTATTATATGATTAAAGGTAAGTATCCCGCAGAATTCCGTATTAACGAGTTCAAGGCATATCCTAATCC
The DNA here is from genome assembly GCF_900106755.1 of Bacteroides faecis MAJ27. Taxonomy (GTDB): domain Bacteria; phylum Bacteroidota; class Bacteroidia; order Bacteroidales; family Bacteroidaceae; genus Bacteroides; species Bacteroides faecis. The sequence goes on along the minus strand of NZ_FNNN01000017.1, from coordinate 109,024 downwards.
GGATATCCAGTCGGCAACCCATAAGACAAACCCTTATAGCCAGCTGGACAATCCAACCGGAATATCAGTCAGGGCAGGTGAAAGCCTGATTGTTCTGGTGGGAGACACACACGGCTATGACATCGGACTGCGGGTACAGAATCTGGATGCGCCCGGGAATGACGGTTTTGGTGGAGTGACCTACTTACTGAATCAGGGAATCAACAAGCTTACTATCAGCGAGCAAGGGCTGGCATACGTGATGTACGTCACGAATACTCTGGACGATCCGGGGGTAACTCCTGTCAAAATTCATTTTGCTTCGGGAAAAGTAAACGGCTACTTCGACTCACAAAATCCGGAACATACCGGACGTTGGTCGGAATTGCTCAACAAAGCAACCAACCGGTATTTCGATGTACTGGGGAAATATGCCCACCTCACTTTCGAAACGAGCGACCTCAAAACGTACGCAGGCTCCAAAGGAGATGAACTGATAGACCTCTATGATAAGATCGTATACAGTGAACAGCAGTTACTGGGATTGGAGAAATACGACAAGATGTTCAGGAACCGGATGTACTTGAATGTTATGTATCACTCCTACATGTATGCAACAGCCTATCACACAGGTTACAACCGGACAACAATGAACGAAATCTGCAATCCGGAAAGGCTAAAGACAAGCGGTTGCTGGGGACCTGCCCATGAGATAGGACATTGCAACCAGACACGTCCGGGAGTGTTGTGGGGCGGTAATACGGAAGTGACGAACAACATCATGTCCGAGTATATACAAACGACCATTTTCGGCCAGCCATCCAGAATACAGGTCGAAGACATGGGACTTGTCTACAGAAACAGATACTCCAAAGCCTGGAGTGGAATTATCGCTGCCGGGAGCCCGCATGCCGATTTCCAGAATGTAGGGAATAATGCCAACGATGTATTCTGCAAACTCGTTCCTTTCTGGCAATTAGAACTCTATTTTGGAAAAGTACTGGGCAGGACTCCGTTACAACAAGCAGACAAAGGAGGTTTTTATCCGGAAGTATATGAATACGCCCGGAATAAAGACTACACCGGAATGAGTCACGGAGAGATTCAACTGGACTTTGTATATGCCTGCTCTAAGATTTCCGGCATGAACTTACTTGATTTCTTTACCAAATGGGGATTTCTCACTCCGGTTGATAAAGAACTGGATGATTACGGGAAAAAGCAACTCACCGTAACACAAGACATGATAGACGCCCTCAAACAGAAAGTAAACGCACTGGGAGGTACCCAGCCGGATGTCGCTTTAGAATACATTTCGGATAATACGTACGAACTGTATAAAACGAAACCCGCCATTATAAAAGGAGAGAATGCTACTCATTCTCCCAAAACATTTACGGTAGGTTCCGGCGATAATGCCGTCACTTATAACGGTGAGACGATCACCATAAAGAACTGGACCAATGTAGTGGCTTACGAAGTGAAAGATGAAACGGGTAAATTTGTCCTCATCTGTAGCGGTGAAAACACTCCTTCGTCAGTAGACACATTCACGATTCCGGTTCGCTGGAAAGAGGGATTCAAACTAAGTGCCGTTTCTGTTACAGGCGAACGTATAGAGATTCCAATGAATTGATCGTATCTCAGATACATTCAATATAACTATTTATCGGGTTAGGTATCGAAGGGTGTCCGCAAGCGGGCACCCTTCCGTTTATCATAATCATACGTAATACAATCGTAGCACATTTGTTACGCGTTCTTCAATCAACTGTAAAGAGCAAGAAACGTCAAGCCTCTACTTTTGCAGCAAATAATTAACGCACGCCAACATTTATGAAACGATTTCTCAGATTAGTCTCTTTGACCCTTTTAATCATGAGTACAAGCGGAAACACTTTTGCAGAGGAAAAAGTAAACGCAGCCAAACAAGGCACGATCCGCGGACGCATAGTAGACACTTCCAAACAAATCCTTCCGGGAGCCTCCATTTACATCGAAAAATTACATACCGGAGTGACAAGCGACGTCAACGGTTATTATACATTCGCCAACCTTACGCCGGGCACATACACAGTAAAAGTCAGCTATGTAGGTTATTCTCCCGTCGAAATGAAAATCACCATTCCGGCAGGAAGAACACTCGAAAAAGACGTAGTACTCAACGAAGGACTCGAACTACAGGAAGTAGTGGTAGGCGGTGCTTTTCAGGGGCAACGCCGCGCCATCAACTCACAAAAGAACAACATGGGAATCACCAATGTCGTTTCAGCCGATCAGGTCGGCAAGTTTCCCGATTCCAATATCGGCGACGCACTCAAACGTATCAATGGCATTAATGTACAATACGACCAGGGTGAAGCCCGCTTCGGACAAGTTCGCGGTACCTCCGCCGATCTTAGTTCCGTGACCATCAACGGCAACCGCCTCCCTTCTGCGGAAGGCGACACCCGTAACGTCCAGCTCGACCTCATCCCCGCCGACATGGTGCAGACAATCGAAGTGAACAAAGTCGTTACCTCGGACATGGACGGAGACGCTATCGGCGGCTCCATCAATCTGGTGACGAAAAGCACGCCTTACAAACGGATGTTCAGTGCTACAGCGGGAACCGGCTACAACTGGATCAGCCAGAAAGCTCAGCTGAACCTAGGATTCACTTACGGTGACCGATTTTTCAATGATAAATTAGGAATGATGGCCGCTGTCTCCTATCAGAACGCACCAGTAGGATCGGACGATGTGGAGTTTGAATATGACGTCAACAAAAAAGGTGAAGTAGTCATGGTGGAAGCGCAGAAACGCCAGTACTACGTGACCCGTGAGCGCCAAAGCTACTCCCTGGCTTTCGACTACGACATCAACCCGAATCACAGACTGACCCTGCAAGGTATCTACAACCGTCGCCACGACTGGGAAAACCGCTATCGTGTCACCTATAAAGACTTGGATAAAACGGGACTGGACGATGAAGGAGATATGCAGCAATCCGCCCAGATCGAGACGAAAGGAGGAACACCCAACAACAGAAACGCACGTCTGGAATTACAGCAAACAATGGATCTCAGTCTGAGCGGTGAACATCAGTTTGGAAAGCTGTCCGTCAACTGGGGAGCCTCTTATGCCCGTGCCAGCGAAGACCGCCCGAACGAAAGATATTTCAGCCTGAAACAAGACTTCCTCGGCTTTACTGTCGTAGATGCCGGTGACCGTTTCCCTTACGTAACAACGGATGTCAACCTCCACAATGGAGAAATAGACGGTGAAAGAGGCAAATGGAAAGTGAAAGAACTGACCGAAAGCAATCAGGAAATCTATGAAAAAGACCTGAAATTCAAAGTTGACTTCGAACTTCCGCTGACAAACGGCATTTATGGCAACAGCCTTAGATTCGGAGCCAAATACGCTTCCAAGACCAAAGACCGGAATACCCTCTGCTATGATTACGCAGATGCGTACAAGGATGCTTTCGACAAAGATTATATGAATAACCTCACCAGCCAGATTCGCGACGGATACATGCCGGGAGACCAATATAAAGCAACCGACTTCGTATCCAAAGAATATCTGGGATCACTCGACCTCAGCAGTCTGGAAGGGCAACAAGTGCTCGAAGAATCCTCCGGCAACTACCACGCCAGAGAAAACGTAACTTCCGCTTTCTTCCGCTTCGACCAAAGCTTAGGAAAGAAGATAAAAATGATGGCAGGCCTGCGTATGGAAGCCACTCACATCAAATACAACGGCTGGAACTGGAATGTAGCCGACGACAAAGAGGAGACAGAAACCCTCGAACCTACCGGAAATCATAAAAACAGCTACATCAACTGGCTTCCCAGCCTCTTATTCAAATACGATGTGAACGATGACTTAAAGCTCCGCGCTTCCTTTACCGAGACACTGAGCCGACCGAAATACTCCGCGCTGATCCCATGTGTCAACATCAACCGCAGTGACAATGAACTGGTTATGGGTAACTCCGACCTGACTCCGACCATCTCCTACAACTTCGACCTTAGTGCTGATTACTATTTCAAAAGTGTCGGTCTGGTGAGTGCAGGTGTATTTTATAAGAAGATCAATGACTTTATCGTTGATCAGGTAATCGGTGACTACACCTACCAAAACAACGAATACAAGAAGTTCACCCAACCCAAAAACGCCGGCGACGCCGATCTGCTGGGAGTAGAACTGGCCTATCAGCGTGACTTCGGATTCATCGCTCCCGCACTGAAATGCATCGGTTTCTACGGTACGTACACCTACACTCACACCCGAGTGAACAACTTCAACTTCGAAGGTCGCGAGAACGAAAAAGACCTGTCTCTGCCGGGATCACCCGAACATACAGCTAATGCTTCCCTCTACTTCGAAAAGAAAGGCCTCAACGTACGCCTCTCCTACAACTATGCTTCAAGTTTCATCGACAAAATGGGAGAAGTAGCAGCCCTCGACCGCTACTATGACGCAGTAAGCTACATGGACCTGAATGCCAGCTACACATTCGGAAAGAAGATAAAAACAACGTTCTATGCAGACGCTACCAATTTGTTGAACCAACCGCTCCGTTATTATCAAGGTACCAAAGACCGTACCATGCAGTCGGAGCACTATGGTGTAAAGATTAACGCCGGTGTGAAAGTCAACTTCTAACGACTGGAAAGAAGACAGCATCCGTTCCTTTAAAAGGAACACCCCGTTGGTTTAAAAGGAACGGGGCGTTGGTTTAAAACCAACGGCACCTTCCTTTTAAACCCAAAAAACAGAGAATCTCACAGCGATAAGAGACATAGTTATAAATCACTAATAATCAAACTAATATGAAAATAAAAAGCTTATTCATTCTTCTATTCCTTTCCGCCTTTACATTCATCCATGCACAGATAACGGATTACTCCATCTTTGACAAGAAGTTTAACTTTTACATAGCCAATGATTTAGGCCGCAACGGCTACTATGACCAAAAGCCAATCGCAGAACTAATGGGCACGATGGGTGAAGAGATCGGTCCCGAATTTGTATTAGCTACCGGAGATGTTCACCACTTCGACGGAGTACGCAGTGTAAACGACCCTTTGTGGATGACTAACTACGAGCTCATTTACGCTCATCCGGAACTGATGATCGACTGGTTTCCCCTCTTAGGCAACCACGAATATCGTGGAAGCACTCAGGCGGTACTGGACTACACGAACATCAGCCGCCGCTGGTCGATGCCCGATCGTTACTACACCAAAGTATTCGAAGAAAAAGGTGCTACCATCCGCATTGTCTGGATAGATACCACCCCGCTGATTGATAAATACCGCGAAGAAAGTGATAAATATCCGGATGCCTGCAAGCAAGATATCAGCCAACAACTATCCTGGTTGGAATCCGTACTGGCAAATGCCAAGGAGGACTGGATCATCGTAGCCGGACATCACCCTATCTATGCCTACACTCCGAAAGAGGAAAGTGAACGTCTTGATATGCAGAAACGGGTAGACAGTATTCTGTGCAAGCACAAAGTAGATATGTATATCTGTGGACATATCCACAACTTTCAGCATATCCGTGTGCCGGGAAGCGATATCGATTATGTAGTCAATTCCGCCGCTTCCCTCGCACGCCAAGTAGAACCCATCGAAGGTACCAGATTCTGTAGCCCCGAACCGGGTTTCTCCGTCTGCTCTATCGACAAGAAAGAGCTTAATCTGCGTATGATAGATAAAAAGGGAAATGTACTTTATACAATTACCCGTAAAAAATAAGTTCTCTTATAAAGAAAATTCTACTCTCACTGAAAAAACACACAACAAAGAGCGTCTCCTTCGTGAGGAAGGGGGCGCTCTGCTTATTTATAGTAACCCTTTATTCCAGCAGATGAAAAGAAAATCACACAATCAAGCTTATGTTACTCAGGTTTGTTACTCTGATTAGCTGTATCCGCAGGGTTACTCTTACTTAAATCATCCTTAGGCATTGTCGTAGCATTTCCGTCACGAACAGCCATATAATGCGGAGACATGATCTCAATTCCCGCTTCATTAAATCTATCCTGGATATTCTGATATAAATCCGAATAAATCTGTGACATCTGATTAGCATCCCTGATATAAGCATTAATCTGATAAACCGGATACCAGTCTTCCAGCGAAGTCTCCAGCACAAACGGACGCGGATCGTCCACCACTCCGGGAGTGTTCAATGCCGCATCAATCAATAACGGATTAACCTTTCGCCAAGGTACATCATACCCGATTGACACTTCAGCATGAATGATCAGACCATATTCACGCGCTGAAGTGCTATAGTTCACCGTATGCGATGACATCACAAACGAATTGGGAACCGTCACCACTTCATTCTTCGGTGTACGGATACGGGTCACCAAAGGAGTCTTTTCTATAATATTCCCGACGGTATCATTCAATTTAATCCGATCGCCCATCTTGAACGGACGCATATAGGTGATCACCAGTCCTGCAATAATGTTACCAATCACCGTGCTTGAACCAAGTGAAACAATCAACCCGACAAAAACCGAGATTCCCTGAAATACGCCTGAGTTGGACTTCGGCAAATAAGGGTAAATCATCGCGATCATAAAAGCGTAAAGCAAAAAACGGATAATATGAAAAGTCGGCATTGCCCAATCCGAATAAAAGCCGTTAATCTTCAGACGTCCCGCCTCTATTTCACGTGCCAGATAGAGAACAAGGCGTACCAGGTATTTTACCGCATACCAAATAACAATAATCGTAAATAAGTTGGGAATATAATCGATAATACCAACAAAGATGCCCTTAATCGGATTCCAGATGTAACCGAGTAAACGATAGGCAAGCCCCTCCGTCTGCGGGAAAATGATAAAAACCAACGGTACGGAAAACAGCAACTGCAATCCCATGAGAATATAGCGCCCGATACCTGCCAGAAAGACTAAAAGATTAGCTTGTTTCTGCGCATCCAGCAATTCGTATCCCTGAATGGATACAGGTTTTATTTTTGTATCTTTCAGCCGCAGGATGCGTACCTTCAATTTGCGGAACAACCAGTTCGTCAGACGGAACAGAAAATATTGCCCTACTATCACCAACAGAAAATAAAGAATACGTTTCACCATACGCCAGACGCTATGCTCAGCCTTCATTTCATGCAGTTTGGTGATCACATTCTGTTGTCTCCCTTTAGCAAGGGAATCACGGGAAATTCCTTCCCACAAAGCGTCCTGATCGGTAAGGGAGAGCAATACCTTATTGCCGTACATCAAGTCGGACACAATATCCGAATGGTCTATGGATACGGAATCGGGACGGAGATTAAAGCGCTTTCCCAGTTCCTCTATGGCGGCACCAGTCATTTGGGCACGCTGTTGAGGGGTATATCCTCCACGTTTTGTAAAAAGATAGAATAAAGTATCTCCTTCGGCAATGACAGGCACTCCTTTAGTGAATTGACGCAAAGAATCAATCCGTTGCCGTTGCTGGGATACCTTCACCGAATCGGCGGCAAACATCTGAAGTTTCATTTCTTCCATCTCCAGACGCATGTTTGCTTCATTGAGACGTGCCTCTTCCAACGATTTCTGCAGATTTGCCACACGGACAGAATCCGAATCCCGGTGCAAAGTTACCGGATGGGTTGCTATTGTATCTCCAGCGAAAATATTCTTCACAGCCTGTTCCAGTTGCGCCTGTACATTCACTGCAAGAAAGGCCATTATCAGCAGCAATACAAACCGTTTTATTTTTTTCATATCCATATAGAAAGATTCCAAGTTAGTAAATGAAATATAATTTCACTTTTTAATAAACATGGCAAACATACGGATTGTTTTTGACATATCCATTCAAAAAACGGTATAAATCCATACTGTTGAGTTTGGATTCATACCGTTTCTCTGAAAGATTATCCCAAAGTACTATTTTGCCATGTTTCTAAATCTCGGTCAGCTCAAGTACCCAACTTGCATATTCACGTTCCAGTTGCAGCTCGATACCGGTATTCATAAGCAATGCCCCCGAGAATACGCGATCATTCAAGAAGCAGGGATTGGCTCCCGGAGCCACGTTCAGCTCACGAATCTTATAGTTCTTTTTCGGGTCGAGTCCTGCCATACGAATACGCGGCAGAAGCTGGTTGACAAATTGCTCCATCTTATAGACAAAGAATACAGCACGGCTCTTATCCTCCGTGGCATACATCATCGAAGTCACCCCCTTGCGGTCGTAAGGAGATATCAAACGATAAAGGTCACCATACTGTATCACAGGACGGATAGACTTATAGGTGGCAATCGCCTTCTTTGAGAAGTCTTTTTCTTCATCGGTCATATTCTTTGGCTGGATCTCCATTCCCAAACGACCGGTCATCGCTACATCAAAACGGAATTTAAGCGGCACCACACGTCCCGTCTGATGATTCGGAGAAGCACTGACATGTTGTGCCATCGCAATAGAAGGATAGAAATAAGAAGTACCCCACTGGATAAACAAACGTTGCAAGGCATCAGTATTGTCGCTGACCCAGAACTCATCAAAATAAGGCATTACTCCATAGCTGACACGTCCGCCACCGCTTCCACATGCCTGAATCACTACATCCGGATATTTAGCACGAATCCGTTCCATCACTCTGACCAGACCACGGTGATAATCTATATAGATATGCGATTGCTTGTCCTTCGGCAAATAAGAAGAACCGTAGTTCAGCAATTCGCCGTTTGCGTCCCACTTGATATAAGCAATATCCGGATAGTTTGCCAATAGCGTATCGACTACATGAAAGACAAAATCCTGTACTTTCGGATTACATAAATCGAGTGCCACTTGCGTACCGCCACGACCACATGACAGTTCACGGCTTCCGGCACGCAATACCCAGTCGGGATGATTGTCAATCAGCTCACTCTTTGTATTCGTAAACTCCGGTTCGATCCATATACCGAATTTGATTCCATATTTCTTAGCCGTATCGGTCAGCCCTTGAATACCATTAGGCAGCTTTTCCGTATCTACCACCCAATCGCCCAACGAAGAGTTGTCATTTATCCGGCGATATTTCCTGCCAAACCAGCCATCGTCCATCACAAAAAGCTCACCTCCCATAGAAGCAATGTCGTTCATCATCTGGTCCATCTCAGGTTCTTTAATATTCAGATATACACCTTCCCAACTATTGAGCAGGATATCCCGTGGCTTGTCGCAACCGTGAACCATACCTGCACGTGCCCACCGATGGAAATTACGGCTGGCACCGCCAATACCTTCCTGCGAATAAGTCAGCGCCAGTACCGGAGTAGTGAATACTTCTTCCGGTTCCAGTTTATACTCGGAAGCTTCTTCATTCATTCCGGCAAAAATACTGTGTACAGATCTGCCGAACGTATCATCCATATCCACTCTGATCTTAGTACGTCCGCTCCAGCAAAGTGCTGCACCAATTACACGGCCACTATTTTCCTGCGGCTTGCCATCAAGAGAAAACATCACTTCCGAATGATCACCCAACCCGTTGCGGATACCATCCATATTCTTAATCACTTTCATTCCGGAAACCAACGGCTCACTTTCAAGCTGTGTCTCAGCTCCCCAATGTCCGTGCAAAGAAGATATCCATACATCCGCGCGACGAATCAGAAAATGACCGGAGTCAAAGCGTTTAAGTACCACCGCCTTTTTCTCGTTGTGAGACACCTCCACCCATGTTTCTATCATATCTATCTGCTGATAAGCCTTATAGTACATTTTTACAGTGAAAGGATATACACGGTCTTTCATCGTAATCACAGTCAGTATGGCATCCTTCACCGGATTCTGTTCGACCTTGTCGACAACTAAATCCAGTGTCTGATTACCATCAGCATGCACCGCATGGAGTGCTGATATTTCATAAGTGGAAGTACCGAACACCGGATAGGCCGGACGATGAAAGCCTGCCCAGGAATCAAACACCTGGTGAATCTGATTTTCTTCAATCCGCTCTCCAAAGTAAGAAAAACGAAGTTGCTGCCCCTCTGTGGCACTTGAAATAACGTGAGTTCGATATAATTCAAAACAATGTAAGTTGCCTGTCCTTGATAAAATTCACATCAATGGCAGGCTTCTTTTCAAAGAAACAGTACACAGCAATAGCTGAAAGAGCATTTGCTATAAAGTTGTTGAATGAACGGTGTCTGGAATGTTCAATCTGTGCAATATTTTTCAATTCGTCATTAACAGTTTCAATCAATGCACGTTTGCGCAATAAAATCTTGTCTGCTACAGTCATCAATGAATTTTTTCATATTATTTTTCACTTTGGTAAGCAATTGAATACCATTCAAGAACAGTTTTTCAAACAGTGCCTAACCGATATATCCTTTGTCGGCACAAAGCTTTCCTTTGATATTCTTCAAGAAATTCCCTTGTTTCAATGGTTCCCTGTCATCCACGTTTGCAGGAGTGAACATGAAATTCAGGATTTCTCCCTTGTCATTGATTATTAGATGGAGTTTGAATCCGAAGAACCATCTCATGGAGCACTTTCCACGGGTAGCCAACCCTTCAAAAGTCTTGTGTATCAGTATCCGTTGGTTACGGCATACACGAAGCGGGGTGGAATCCACGAAGCTGATACCGGTACATGTACCTAAGAACACTTGCTTGATGAAGATGGTCAGCGGCAAAAGAACTTCTTTTTCCAATTCCACAAAACGGTTGTAAGATACACACCGGGGGAAAAGATGTGTCAAATGTCTGCAGACATATTCCTTGTAATAATGCTTGAAACATCTGAATCCTCCCGAATGGAACAGAATAAGGATAACCATTATTTCAGCATCATTCATACGGTTCGGTTTGTTCCGATGCGTATGAGTCGTATCTTCGAACATATATTTTTTCTGTTACAGCGTAAATTCCTTGCAGAAATCATCTGCCATACAATAAATCTCTGTAAATTTAGCCTCTGTGAACATAGTGGTAATCGTTTGAATGTTATAAGTGAGCACTATAAATTTAATACTTTTATCGCTATGTTCCTTATAATCAAAAGAATATTTTAATCTTATATCGAACTCACGTTAAAATAATTTTCTTCCAATGCTTAGGGAGTGCTGAAGGCAACTGTTTGATACCTTTGTCAGTTAAGTCTAGACCACAAAAGCCATTAATTACCATTTGAAGTAATCCACCTGCACCAGTAGTAAAATAAGGGTTTGTTTCCCCAGCACCTTCAGAAATCACCCCGAAAGGCGGCAGTTGATTGGGACAGAAACTACGCACAAACAATTCATAGGCCTTCTCCCCATCACCCAAACGGGCATACTGCAGAGCCAATACAGAATAGGACATAGCAGGTCCACTTTTGTCTATTTGGGGCTCATAGTAGAGTAAATCTCTCTTTATTTCTTCAGGACGAGTGATAGCTTTCAGTGGATATGCCAATAAGTTTGCATCTGCCTGTTTAATAATCTGACCATCATATCCCTCGTATTCACGGGTCACGCCATCAGAAAATTTCGGTATACGCGATCCCTTTGCTACGGCATTCCAAGAGACAGGAACTTTTATGCCACAAAGAGCGTCGGATTCATTACAAGGGTCTATAAAATCACGTTGCGAACAGACGGTACCCAGCAAAGCAAAGGAAAATTCTTCTCCTGTTTTTAAATGTTTTGCAAATATATTTCTTTTATTATCAAACTCTTACACCTCAGTACATTCTCAAAAATGAAAGCCGAAGTGGCAAAGACTTGCAAATTTCTGTGTCTAGTTAAAGCTGAAGTACGCAAGAGTTTTAGATGAAGTCCATAATCCTGTATACTTTTCCGTTGCACTCTAGGCTGTAGATACTCATCGGAAACTTCAGCCCCATTTTCCACAGACAAGTCGACCGGTGTTAAAGCTTTCACTTGTATCAAACCAGCATAAGGCATACTGCGCAAGGCCCAGATACTATAAGATACTTCAAGTTTATTTGCATAGACAAAGCGAGTCTGATGTAAGGCTTCTTTCAAAAGGATACACTGCTCCCATCCGGATATATGTGTTCCATCCACTACTTGACCATCCATTTTCACATTCATACTGAAAGGATTGATGCCACGAATCAGTCTACTGACCTCATGAGGAGCTTCCGCATCAAATACATGGTTCAGTACAATCTGCTTGACGGAAAAAGGTTCTTTCCAAGGTAAAATACCGATTCCTCCATTTCCTACAGCAGTACCATAATAAGCATCATGATAGTCTGATGTCTTTATGTTCCACAGCGAATCATGAGCATGTACATAAGTAAATCCACAGACTATCCATATCAAAAGTAAAAGTATATTTTTTCCATAACTATATTATTTCAAGAATAAATTAAAACTAAACAAATCATTATATATCATTCATTTGTAAATGATTACTACAGGTTTACGAAAAAACACTGTCCTCAATTTCATAATAAAGCAAATATTTTCAATCTCTCATTATTGAACTTATATTCTTTTTGAGCATAAATCCATGTTATACAAACTTCGTGATACCAAGCATAAAAATCAAGTACAGAAAACAATAAACATTTTCCTGTTATATTTTACGATACTGCTATTAAACAAATATTTTAAGAGCAAATATTCTACATAAATATTATGCAAGAAGGACGGGTAAAAGCTATTCTGCAAAAAAAGTTTTAGACTGTACATTCCGGCTGTTTGTTCTTACCATAACTTCAAAATCGCCTAGTTCATAAACATATTGTAAATTCGAATTATAGAATTTCAAATCCTCTTCTGTGATTACAAACCTAACTTCACGGCTTTCCCCTTTCTTTAAGAAAATGCGTTTGAAATTTTTCAGTTCCTTTACAGGACGAACTACATCGGCATAGATATCATGCAAATATAATTGTACGACTTCACAGCCATCATAATCACCTTCATTTGTAACAATAACAGAAATTATCAAATTTTCCCCTTTCTTCAAAACATTAGAACTTAATACCATATCGTCATATTGGAAATGGGTATAACTCAGTCCATAGCCAAATGGATATAATAGTTCGTTACTATCTTCTAAATAATTACTTGTATAACGATTAAACACGTTTCTGTCCGGATCAGGGCGACTTGTATTATGACTATTATAATATAATGGGAGTTGACCAACAGAACGTGGGAATGATGTTGTCTATTTTCCGCTTGGATTCACTTTTCCAAACAGTACGTCAGCAATAGCATCTCCAGCTTCACTTCCTCCAAACCAAACATTTAGAATGGAAGGAATATTAGCTGCTTCCTCAGTTAGCACTAAAGGACGTCCTGTGAACAGAAGTAATACTACCGGCTTTCCTGTTTTCACCAATGCTTTCAACAAATCATGCTGAGCATCTGGAATTTCTAGTGTGATTCGTGAAACAGATTCTCCGCTCATTTCCGAACATTCACCTAAGACAGCTACAATAACATCTGCTCGGGCGGCAGTCTACAAAGCCTCTTTCAATAAAGTTTGATTATCTCCACGCTCCAATGGGCGCATGCCTGTGGCTGTCTTTTCGCGATTTTCATCATAGAAGATATTACTTCCTTTAGCATAGAGGACTTCCCCTTTATTGCCAATAGCAGAGCGCATCCCTTCCAGTAATGTACGATGTTTGGAAGGATTACACATCATACTCCACATTCCGCACATATTGTTACGTGCATTAGCCATCGGACCAATCAGTGCTATTTTCCCTTTAGTGGAAATGGGTAACAATGACTTCTCATTTTTTAGCAAAACAAATGTTTCAGATGCAATGCTACGTGCAATAGAGCGATGCTCAGTAGTATAAAGTTGTTTCGATGCTCGTAATGTATCGCAATATTTATAAGGGTTGTCAAACAGGCCTAATTTATATTTAACTTCCAACACACGACGACAAGCCGTATTGATTTGTTCTTCGGTAACTTCTCCATTTTGAAGAGACTCTTCCAATGTATTCAGAAAACCAAACGATACCATGTCCATATCCGTTCCTGCCTGCAGAGAGCGTACAGATGCTTCTTTTAAAGGGGCAATGCCGTGCGAAGACATTTCGGCAATAGAGTTATAATCTGTAACCAACAATCCCTTGAATCCCCATTCTTTTCGGAGCAAATCAGAAAGCAGCCATTTGTTCGCAGTGGCTGGAATTCCATCGACAATATTGAATGAACTCATGACACTACCTACTCCTGCATCTACAGCAGCTTTGTAAGGAGCAAGATATTCATTATACATTCGTAAGCGGCTCATGTCTACTGTATTGTAATCACGTCCAGATTCCGAAGCTCCATAAAGTGCAAATTCTTTCCCTGATATCCCCGTACATAGGCTTTCGCCATTAAAGAACCAAGATAAGGATCTTCCCCGCTTCCTTCCGCAATACGTCCCCAACGAGCATCACGACAAATATCTACCATTGGACTGAATGTCCAATTTACACCATCTGCACTTGCTTCTATAGCAGATATGCGAGCCATTTTTCGACAGCCAAGGTATCCCAACTGCACGAGAGAGCCAATGGAATGGGGAAAATTGTTTCATAGCCATGAATTACATCAGCACCAACAAGCAAGGGAATTTTCAGCCTGCTCTCTTCTACAGCCAAGCGTTGCAATTCGTAGATTTTATCTATTCCTTTCACATTAAAAAATCCACCTATTTCCTGTTTACGAATCATTTCGCTAAGTTCTCCGTTTTTCACAGTTCCTGTTGTGATATCACCTCCGGATGGCAGATTCAACTGACCTATTTTTTCGCATAATGTCATGTGATCCATCAAATCACTGACAAATTGATTCATTTGTTCATCAGTCACATCGATATGATGGGCGGTACATGCTTCTCTCAATATACCAATAAAGAATATCATAAGAAAATCCCAACATGTTTTCATAATCAGATTAACATTTATTATTATTCTATAATAGCTGCAAAACCACCATTTCTTTTCATTGAAATAGTAATGGAAGAAGATTTTGTAACGGTAGACAGTTTGTGTCTATAATCAGTTGCTTGACGATTAGCATTAATGCCGTCTTCAAAACTACTCATTTGATAAGAACGCCCTTCATTTAGAAAATCAAGGGAAATTTCAAATTTTCTTTCCATTTCTGCATTATTGGTTATACCGCCAATAAACCACTTATTCCCTTTGCGTTTTGCTACAATGACATACTCTCCAACCTTAGCTTTGAGCGATTTGGTCTGATCCCATGTTACAGGGACTTGTGAAATAAAACGGGTGCAATTCTCATTTTTTCGATAGTTAACCGGATTGTCAGCTAACATTTGCAATCCACTCTCAAAAAGAATGAATGTAGCTAATTGGAAAGCTCGTGTTCCTACACCTGCAGAATTGGGACGTTGAGCACTATAAAGTTCAGGCTGCATGCTAATCATGGGTCCCGGAGTATAATCCATTGGACCTACAGCATTACGCATAAAAGGAAGGTATATACTATTATCTGGATAACATCCCCTCATGTGTTCCAAACCTTTCACTCCTTCATAGGAAACAACATTCGGATATTTATACTCCAAACCTGCAGGAGTAAAAGAGCCATGAAAATCAACCAAAAGATGATGTTTAGCTGCTTCTTTAGCCACACGCTCATAAAAATTTACCATCCACTGGTCGCTTCTGTCCATAAAGTCGATTTTTATGCCTTTAATACCCCATTCTTCGTAAGTCTTGAATAAATCAAAGTTTTGTTCAACAGCCACCCACGACAGCCATAAGATTATGCCTACGTTCTTATCTTTTCCATACTGAATCAACTCGGGTAAGCGCATTTGTGAATTGGGTTTGTTAGGATTAAGTACGGTTTCAGCCCATCCTGCATCCATTACAATATATGGAATATGAAATGATGAAGCAAAATCTATATAATATTTATAAGTATCGTAATTGCATCCTGATACAAAATTGACATCTGGACCATAAAGAGCTGCATCGTGCCACCATTCCCAACTTGCCAAACCTGGCTTAATCCATGAATTGTCTTCAAGAACACTTTTAGTGGCTAATTTGTAATTCATCGTATTTTCAATGAGTTGAGAGTCTTCGCTCGTAATTACAAAATAGCGCCATGGATAATTCCGATTTCCTTCAGTTTGTGCTATATAATCAGCCTCTTTAGTAATTTTCATACTCAAATCTCCCTCTTCTGCAAATTCTAAAGGCACTTTGGGAAAGATTGCATTCAATCCGTTTTTACCGTTTCCTTTTAAAAACATACACGGATAATCGAAACGATCAGATTCGCCAACTAATATTTTATATTGCTTGCGTGTATCAATCAATATGGGAAGCACAGACATTTTGTCCGTATCCTTCCATTCTTGACTGGAAATATGTGTATACTCTTCTTCATAAGGTGTTTTAAAACTTGAAGGTTGCTGCAAATGGAGCAGATATTCTTTAGGAAAAGAAATAGCAAAATCTTCTCCAAGTACCTCAACCTTATCAGTTTTATGAGTAATAAAACGATAAGCTACCCCGTCATCAAAAGCACAAAATTCGATGGAATATCCTTTGAAATCAAGTATAAGAGTGTTATAACGACTCATAACAGTAGAGAATTTAAGAGGCACAACTGGCTTCAGTTCTTCCGAGAAACTTTTACGTTTCTGCCGTAGTAATTTCGGATTATCTCCCAGGATTTCGTTATTCAAAAACAAACGGAGATAATTGTCCTTTAATAGAATTTCATCGTTGTAATAAATATCGTAGTAAATCTTATCAGACAGACAAAACTCCACTTTTATAGTCTTGTCTGGTGAGAACAGACTCATTTTTTTCTTGGCATATACTGTGGTAGCAAATAATCCTATTAATAATAACAAATAAAAATTTTTCATACGCATATTTTTTATTTTTGTGAGAATGATGATAAAACGTGATTATACTCCTCTTCACTCAAACGCACCATAGCTCCGTGTCGGGAGTCGGGAATATTACAATCACAAACTTCCCATTTTTCTGCCTCTATATGCTCCGCATCAAAGCGTACATATTCGTGCGGATATCTTTCAGAGAAAATCATCCATCCCTTATTGCCAGGTTTGGGCATGAGGATAGGAGCTTCGAAATAAGTATAGGGAGTGGTAACAGGATGCTTAGGATTTACCAAAGAATAAGGACCCGTCAAATATGACGATTTAGCCAACCGAATAGATTTCCCCGTCGGAAATACCATCTTCCGGCCACCGTTCGTCCTTGATAACCGCATAGTAATTTTTACCAATTTTTCGGATTATGACATCAATGGTAGCCATTTCAGAATCAGCTTTACTTGGAAAATCGAACAAACGTTTTGGTGATGAAAAAGAACTAAAATCTTCTGTCAGCACATAATATGTACGCATACTTTTCCATTCATCATTTCCTTTGACTCCTTTTTTGGCCGCATACCACGTAACAATATACTGCTTGGGATCTTCGTCATAATACAATTTAGGTGCGCCAAACCTATTTCCTCCGGTATAATAATTATCGGTAAGGACAAAAGGGGATACTGGAAGTTCCTTTTCAATACTCCACGCTACAAGATCCCTTGAGGTCCAAAGCAATGGCTTTTGAGTCTTTTCCGAAACACCAATCATATAATATCTGTTATCATGACCTTTTATAATATCGGGATATCCTCTATATTCAGCATTGCCCCGTTGATTATTATTCAATTTTGTCCATGTACGTGCATCTCTACTTATGTAATAGTACATACGTCCATAGTCTTCATGTCGCATATGGATAAAAAGGTATCCTCCTTGAAGTTGGGTACTATGAGGCTGTCCTCGAACATTCGAAATACAAATGCATACAAGACAAACATATAAAGAGCTAATAAGTAAGTTTCTAATTTTCATGTAAGTTTATTTTAGTTAGCCAATGCAATATCATCTTCCCATTGAGGACGGTTGTAGGTTTGACTCAATTGTTTTCCGTACGATTTAGCTTGTTCCACCAAGTAATTGGGTAGTGGTATGTACTGGTGTGTAGGCAATGTCCCTTTTGCTTTGAAACATGCTTGTGAATATTTATTGAAGCGTATTAAATCTATTTTTCGATGTCCCTCATATAGAAATTCCTTTGATCTTTCATCTAATATGACATCTAGAAAAGCCTCCTTAGTTGCAGTTTGTTGAACAGACAAATCATCTAGTCCGCTCCTTCTTCTCACTTGATTAACCGCTTCTACTGCCTGTGGAGAAGGTGCAGCGTTAGATTGTCTCACTTCTACCTCTGCCATCATCAGCAACACATCAGCCCAGCGAGCCAATGGAAAATCGTTCCCTTGAAAAGTCGTGTTGGTCTCGATTGGGTATTTATAAATAATATATCCGCTCCATCTCTTGTTCAAATCTTCTCTGGTTACCTTTTCAGTAACTATACCTTGATTATTTACCCAATACTCATCTAATATCACTGCACGGCGTTTATCCTTCGCTTCATAACTGTCATAAAGTTTCGGTGAAACATTGTATGCTTGCATCCATCCACCTCCTTGATAGTTGAAAGGAGTAGGATTTCCTTTGTCATCCACCTTGGAGGCATCGTTTGGTGTAGCAAGCATAGATAGAGGGAAAAAATTACCACTACTAACGTCTCCGTTTGCCGAAGGATCACAGCTTACAGCCATAATGATTTCGGAGTTGAAATCATTTATAGCCTTAAACATATCTACATAAGAATTATCTCCCTTTGTAAACAAGCTATATCGATTATCTTTGCTAAGTTCACGATACATCTGCATCGCTTTTTCATAATAGCCTTTCATGTGTGCACCTTCATTAAGACAATGCTTCATCATACAGAATTTAGCATAATCTGACGTATAACGGCCGTGTTCCTTTACTGCATCAGGCAGATTTTCCATGGCATATTGGAAATCATTGTAAATCCAGGTAGTCATATCATCCAGTGAAGGTCTGACTAAATTTTTCAAAGCATTTTCATTGTTAATATCATCTTTGTCAACAATTGCAGGTAATGGTCCATAAATGTGCATGAGGTAATAAAGCATAAGACCTCTGCATAAATGCGCCTCTCCTAATAGTCTTTTCTTGCTGACAGTTTTGAAGATTTGATCGTCAGCCTTCTCCAAAGTAGCAATAATCTCTGTAAAACGAGTAATTTGGGCTAGCTTAGGAATGTGGTTTATATTATGCTCACCTACCCATGAACGCTCTGCGTAGACACAATCTCTGTAATCAGCCTGTGATAGTTTCATCCATGATCCCCAACCTAAGTTCCAGGCAGCCATATTATCAGACGGAGCTTCAAATACCCTTAGGATTCCCCCTTCGGGAATATAAAAACTATGTTGTCCAGGATCGTTTGCTATTTGGTACTGCCATGTTGTCGTAAAAGGAATATAACACGTCATAGTGTAATCTTCATATTCACTCTCTGTCGTAGGATAGTTTTCCGGATTCAACGTCCCGTAAAGTTTGGGGTCAAAATTATCTTCACAGCCGTATACAGCTATTGATGTAATAAAAAACAGTATGAAGGATTTTATATTTTTCATATTCATAGTTATTAATGTTGATTAGAACGTAATGTTTGTTCCAAGTGAGAATGTACGGGCCTGGGGATATTCACCTCTGGAAGCATTGTTTGCTCCACCACCGGTATATATTTCTGGGTCAAATCCTTTGAATTTGCTGATGATAAATGGATTTTGGACATCCACATAAAGCTTGATGCCTCTTACATATTTTTTTAGTTTTCCCAAAAGTTTATCCCTGAAATTGTATGATAATGTCATGTTTCTCATTCTCACAAATGAGGCATTTTCCATGTCTATATTGACACCGGCACCTCCTGGCAACGCACCCATGCGATCAATAGCCAATCCGGGACGAGTACCATTGGGATTGGTTTGAGAGTTCCAAAGCAGATATGCATATTTGTTGGTGTTTTCCGGATAATCTACTGCCAATGGACCAGGTAATGCTGCTCTATAAGCAATATTAGATTTGAGGATTCCAAATTGTCCGTACATAAAGAAACTGAACTCCCAATTCTTATAGTTAAATGTATTTCCGAAACCGATATAGACATCTGGAGTATTATCTTTTAGATATATATCGCTTTCGTCGATTTTTCCGTCCTTGTTTTTATCATCAATAATTGGACAACCCGGAAGTTGTGCTTCTGCCTGCAATGATTTTTGTGATTCCGGCATATTGCTGCGATCAGCATTGATAATACCATTCATCTTATAGTAATAGTAGGCATTCATAGGTTCCTTTTCTCTTTTTTGATAACAGCGATAATCATAATTCGGTAATCTTGCTTTCCAGAACGAATTGTTTTTCGAGAAGGTTATCTGCGTATTCCAGGTAAGTTCCCCTACAATATTTTTAGTATCAAGCATGATTTCCCATCCTTGACGAAAGTAATGACCTCCGTTTATGGGGCGAGTAGGATAAATTGCGAGAGGAGATGTTGATGCATAGCCCAACAAACTAGTTACATCATTACGGAACAAATCTATGCTACCACTTAACCGGTTTTTCGCCAAAAAGAAATCTAATCCGATGTTCTTCATAATTGTTTTTTGCCAACTAACGTCAGGATAATTTGTTCCCATTGACACACAAGGTACATAAAAAATACTATTGTCACTGAATCCCACTTTAAATCCGCTAGGCTCATACACACCGTAAAGTGAACTGCCTAAGTTATCCTGCCCGGTTTTACCATAGCTAGCTCTCAATTTTAACAAGTTAACCCAAGAAACATTCTTGAGAAAGTTCTCATTTGAAATCTTCCACGCTGCAGATACAGATGGAAACAGGGCATATTTTTTCCCGGGGAAAAACTTATCAGTTCCATCCCGGCGAAGGGTTGCCGAAACGACATACCTATCCAAAACATCAAAACTGATTTTAAAAAACTGAGATCTTTTCTCGTTTTTCAATGTGTGAGAAGTTGGATATATCTTTCCTTTAGCTGAACTGATATCATGCTCATTAATCATGTCATGTGTATCTTCGTAAGAGATTCCATATCCTTCATTACTCTCTAGATATTTACCCATTCCAGCCATTACATCCACTTGTACGATATTGAACATGTATTTCGAAAATGACAACATAGCTTCTATTGTCTGTGTTTGCCTGCGTTGCGAGAAAATATTTCCCCTTGACTTATACATGCGGGCAAAATACACATCGGATGGAATAAATGTTGATCTTCTGACATTTTCCTGATTCATGCCATACACTCCTTTAAATACAAGAATATCTTTATACAGTTTCATGTTGACAGAAAAATTTAAACTGTATCCATTTTCTCTGCTATAGTCCACTATATCTTCCATCGCTTTTGGATTAGGTATATTCCGGAAAATAGTGTAATTCCCATCATCCTGTTTTACTGGCAAATAAGATGGATACAAGAGCGCTGAAGTCAAAACACTGGGGGCGACATCTCCTTGATTTCCAGTATCGGTACCAATTATACCATTATTATATGAATTCTGATTTGCATTAAAAACTGACGTCAAATTCAGGAAAGGGAACAAATCCAAACTTAAATTTCCATGAACAATATATTTACTCATATCTGATTTCGATACAGTACCTTGCTGCTTCATGTAACTTCCTCCTAGATAATACTTAAATTTAGAGTATCCTCCACTAATAGTCAGATTATGTTTGGTAAGGAAACCATGGCGCAGTACTAAATCCTTCCAATCCGTATTGGTCGCATTTTGTATATCCGCTTCAGAAAATTGAGGTTCCCATTTTCCATCATAAGGAGTTGTTCCATAAGGATATTGCTTGTTGTTATATAGATAATTTTCCCTATTGAAAACATTAGCTAACTCCATATATTCTTTCGAATTGAGCACATCTAAATAAGGATAGTTGCGTACAAAAGAATAGCTGCCATCATACACGATACTCGGTACCCCTTCTTTACCTTTTTTGGTAGTAATCAATATTACTCCATTATCAGCTCCAATGCCATAGATAGCAGCAGAAGCATCTTTAAGAATCTCCACAGACTCCACATCTGCCGGATTCAAATTGGCAAGGCCATTACGGTCGATATTATTCGGAAGTCCCACTTGACCACAATTTCCACTGATGGCATTATTCGGCATAACAATACCATCTATAACATAGATCGGATTTCCTCCTCCACGAATTGAAATATTCACTCTCCCATCAGGCTGCATGCTGTTCACTGTAGCTTGTAATCCAGCCGCTCGTCCCATCAGCAACTGGTTTACATGACTGACTCCTGCTTGTGAAATTTTATCTGTTTTCACTTGTGCAATAGCAGTTGTAAGATTTTTCTTCGATACCGAACCGTAACCTACGACCACAACTTCATCAATGAGTTTTATATCTTCATTCAAATATATTTCTAAAAACGATTTGTTTTGTACATCAAGAACTTGAGACACGTAACCGATATAAGAAATAATAATCTTTTTATCAGGTGAAACGTTCATTTCAAAATGACCATTGATATCACTGATTGCACCAATTTCTTCCCTTTCCACCGCAATGCTTGCTCCAATTATTGGTTCTCCGGTTTTACTATCTTTAATTATACCTTTCAGCTTTTTATTATTTGTTTTAACCTCTTTTTTAGCGTTCAGAATAATTTGTTTTTTCTTGATTTGATACTGAATAGACGTTCCTTTCAACAAAATGTTCAATACAGAATCTATTGTTTGTTTGTCAACATGTATGGTTCGCTTTTGACGAACATCAATCACCTGTTTGCTGTACTGAAAAGAATACACTGTTTTCTCTTCAATCTTGTTTAGTACATGCTCCAAAGACACATTGTTCAAATGAAGCGTTATTTTTTCATTTTGTGCCCAACCTATTCCTGTTGATAATAGCACAATTAAAAAAAATAAAAATGCATACTTTTTATTTTTCATAGTTTTATATTTTTGATAATTATGTTTTGTCTCTATTGCTTTACTGGTTTTAACCAATCTTGTTTTATATTCAAGACTGTTTAAAAAGAAAATACCACATAAAAATACATGAAAAAAATGGAAAAATTTCTTCATACAGTCAACTAAAAATTAAAAGGTCAGTATTATAATATAATAAGATTAAAACAAATATAATATAAGCAGCAAAAACTGTAAACATTCAAAACTTCGGGAAATGATTATTTAAGTATAGCTAAGTTGTAAGAGTTTTTTCTTTTTTTTATGAAAAAAGCTTATTATCCACGGAGACATAAACGCTTTGTAATACTTAAATATAGTAAAACTATTGCAGTATCAATAGTTCGGTAAAAGACCGAAATATTGATACTGCAACCTATAGAGGTTTAATAATAAAACTAAATACTATAATAGATGATATTGATTATTTCAGTTCGAAGCAAACTTTAGAACGAATATCAGCAGATGAAGAAGCCATCAATGCCTCGAATTTGCCAGACTCAGCTATCCATTTATGCTGTTTTTCGTCAAAGAATGAAAGTTCTTCAGCAGTGATAGTAAACGAAATCTCTTTGGTCTCATTGGGCTGAAGTTCTACTTTACAAAATCCCTTCAATTCTTTAATTGGTCGAATCACAGAAGAGTTCAAGCATTTAATATATAGCTGTACAACTTCAGCTCCAGCACGATTTCCTGTATTTGTAATTGGAATAGTAATATATAACTTTTCACTCTTTTCTATAGCCTTACTATTCACTTTGGCTTTTCCATACTCAAATGTAGTATAGCTTAAACCATGACCAAAAGGGAAATTAGGTTTTAACTTGTTTTTATCAATGAAACGGTAGCCAACAAATAATCCTTCGTTATAGGGTATATCATAGACCTCATTCCCTAATACATCCATTCCTTTATGTCCTGGATATTCGCCTAATTTGTGAGCACCACATTGATCAGGACAAGCATAATAAGTATATGGGAGTTTACCGCTAGGATTAACATCTCCCATTAGTATAGAAGCCAAAGCATTGCCTGTTTCACTTCCCAAATACCACGCTTGAAGTATAGTAGATACATGATTTTTCCATGGCATAGCTACACCTGTTCCACTGATATTGATTACAACTAGTTTTTTATTAACTTGCAGCAAATCCATAATCAATTCATTTTGATTATAAGGCAAATCCATTGTTTTTCTATCTGTACCTTCACAATCCTGATATTCGCTTTTGTTTAGTCCTCCTATAAAAAGAACGATATCAGCATTACTAGCTACTTGAAAAGCTTCTGTCCTCAGTTCTTTTGGACTACGGTCATCCTTTAAATTTTGACCAGTTTTCACTCCATTATATTCTCCGGTAGGATCTCCTACGTATCCGCGTGCATATATGATTTCAGCTTGTTTTCCGATACGTTTTTTCAGTCCCTCCAAAGGAGTGACTTCATATTTGACTTTCAAAGAAGAGGAACCACCTCCAACGGTCATCATTTTAATGGCATTTTCACCAATAACAGCTATGCGTTTTACCTTTGACAGATTAATTGGAAGTAAATTTGCATTATTTTGTAACAGCACAATACCTTCTTCTCCTATCTTCCGGCAAGCGGTCTTGTGTGCATCTGATACCATCGATCCCCACGGCCGATCATTATTCATGGCAGTACGGAATGTAAGTCTTAATACTCGACGCACCTTTTCGTTTAATTCTTTATCAGTGTAAATCCCTTCTTTTATTCCTTTCAAGTACGGGTTTGCAAGCCAATAATTATCATAGGCATTGCTAGTACCTTCCGTTAAACCATCTGTCCAACTTCCGAACTCCATATCCAATCCTCCAATTATAGCGGTATGTGTATCATGAACAGCTCCCCAATCCGATATGACCACACCATCCCATTGCCATTCTTCTTTTAAAATCTGATTCATCAGAATTGGATTATAACTAGCATGTTCGCCTCGAAATAAATTATAGCCTCCCATAAAACTCCAGGCTTTTCCCTCTACAGCAGCTGCCTTAAAGCCGGGAAGATAGATTTCATAAAGTGTACGGTCGTCAACTATAGGGTTTGAAGTGTGACGGTTAATTTCATTATTATTTAAAGCAAAATGCTTAACACAGGCTGAGACTCCATTGCTTTGCACTCCCTGAACATATGGTACAACCATGTGACTAATTAGATATGGATCTTCTCCCATATACTCAAAGTTACGTCCACAAAGAGGAGTCCTATAAACATTTATACCTGGGCCAAGCAATACACTTTTGTTGCGGAATCGGGCTTCTTCACCAATGCTTTTCCCATATAATGAAGCCATTCTTGGATTCCACGTAGCTGCTAGACAAGAAAGTGCAGGGAAAGCCATACAAGAATCATTGGTCCAAGCTGCTTGATCCCATTCATCCCACATGACTTCAGGGCGTACCCCCATTGGACCATCAGTGCACCATAGTTCTGGAATACCCAATCTAGGTACACCAGGAGCACTGAATTTGGATTGTGCATGAATAATATTAATTTTTTCCTGCAAAGTCATACGAGAAAGAGCATCTTCTATGCGTTGTTCAATTGGTTGGCTTTTATCCAAATAGATTGGAGTTTGCGGTGAAACTGACATTCCACAAAATAAAAAGGCGCAAAATATAATAACTTTCAGTGTTTTTCTTTTCATATTTAGTGATTTTAATATTAATAAATGTCTATGTGTTATTTTGAAAGGAAACAAGATATGTTAACCATACCTTAAAGTATAATTCATACATACTATACTGTTTTATAGCAAAATACAACAATGATTACCCCGTTGGCAAAATCGAGTTAACGAATAATTAGTTCTGTCAATACCCTCTGCTTTTTGCAATTACACATACAAAAGTTATCAATTCACAAGTTTTCTGATAATGCTACAAAGTAAACAATCTTTCTATGTCTTTTTGCATTATTTCGTTTAATTATAAATTACTTATAATTTAAATTTCGTCAACGGTTGATAAATAATTGATTACAAAAAAAACAATACTTTACCTTGACAATGTTAAACGACTGGTTTTAACGCCTCTAAATGTCATTTTTACAGGTTTTATATAACCTTCATCATCAAAAAACATCCGTTCAATGCAAACAACACGAGCATTTCCATCTTTTTCATTTAATGGATGTCGATGATATACAATATACCATTCATCATCTTTCAATCCTTTTATCACAGAATGGTGTCCGGCACCAGTAGCAATGCTTTTGTCCTGTTCCAATATTTTACCTATACGTTTAAAAGGTCCGAATGGTGAATCTGCAATGGCATAAGCTACGCAATAGCCAGGGCCGGTCCAATCACCTTCTGACCACATAAAATAGTACTTTCCTCTATGTTTTAGCATAAAAGGTCCTTCAACATAATTTTCAGGAGTTACTTCCTTGCAAAAAGAGCCGTCCTCAAAAGGTACAATATGCAGAAAATCATCACCTAATTTCATCATATTGCAATGTCCCCAACCTCCATAGTACATGTAATAACTGCCATCGTCATCCTTGAATACAAACTGATCAATAGGCTGTGCTCCATTTATAATCTCATTGATTAATGGTTTACCCAACGCATCCTTGAACGGCCCTTCCGGACTATCAGCAACAGCAACACCTATACCACCAATTTCACCTTCATGTACGTCATTAGCTGAAAAATATAGATAATATTTTTTATTTGCATAAATGATAGAGGGTGCCCATAGAGCCTTTTTTAACCAAGAAACATTTTCTACTGAAAGAATTTTGGAGTGTTTTTTCCAACTCACAAGGTCAGATGAAGAAAAAGCATCTAGAAAAAGTTGCTGCTCGAATGGAGCTGAATAAGTAGGAAAAATCCAGTAACGATTGTCAAATACTACACCTTCAGGATCGGCGTACCATCCATCAAATACTGGATTACCACTTTCTTGAACTTCTTGCGTTTTGCTTAGAGAACACGATGAAAAAAATTGCCCACTTAACAATACATAAAACACTAACAACTTGTAATTTATATTTAACATATATAATATGTTTAAAAGAAATATGGATGCAGTAAATACGACTGCATCCATACATTTAATTATATATTATAATTTATTTTACCTCAATCAATTCCAATACCCAACTGTCATATTCCTTATTCAAATCAAGAGCAAAACCTGCGTTCATTAAAAGGTCGCCAGAGAATACCCGATTATTCAAGTAACAAAGTTTGTCATCTGCAGCCAAATTTAATTCTCTGATTTTGTACTTCTTGTTTTTATCCAAACCAACAAGACGAACATGCGGTAATTGTTGGTTGACATAGTGTTCCATTTTGAAAGCAAAGAACACCGCACGTTCTTTATTCTCAGCAACATACATCATAGACGCTACTCCTCTCTTTTCATATGGAGAAATCAAACGATATTGATCTCCATTTTGAATAACCGGACGAATTCCTTTATAAGTGTCAATGGCTTTTTTTGAGAATTCCTTTTCATCAGCGTTCATGTTCTTTGGTTGAATTTCCATACCCAAACGACCTGTCATAGCGATATCAAAGCGGAATTTCAACGGAACGATGCGACCTGTCTGATGATTAGGTGATGCACTGACATGCTGCGCCATTGCTATAGATGGATAGAAGTAAGAAGTCCCCCATTGGATAAACAGACGTTGCAAAGCATCTGTATTATCACTTACCCAAAACTCATTGAAATAAGGCATTACTCCGTAGCTGGCACGTCCGCCACCACTACCACAAGCTTGCATAACTACATCTGGATATTTAGCACGGATTCTTTCCAATACATTTATTAAGCCACGATGATAGTCAATATAAATATGTGATTGTTTATCTTTTGGCAGATAACTTGAACCATAGTTCATAACTTCTCCATTAGCATCCCATTTGATATAAGCAATTTCTGGATTTTTACTCAACAACTCATCCACCACATTGAAAACAAAATCCTGTACTTTAGGATTGCATAAATCCAGTACTATTTGTGTACCGCCACGGCCACACATTAATTCTCTATTTGTAGGACGCAGTACCCAATCAGGGTGCTTTTCAATCAATTCACTTTTAGTATTAGTAAATTCTGGTTCAATCCAAATACCAAATTTAATACCATATTTTTTGGCAATATCTGTAAGACCTTTAATGCCATGAGGTAATTTTTGGGTATCTACAACCCAATCACCCAATGATGAATTGTCTTGCACACGACGATATTTATTTCCAAACCATCCGTCATCCATTACAAATAGCTCACCACCCATTGCTGCGAAATCCTTCATCATCTGATCCATTTCCTGTTCTTTGATGTTAAGGTATACTCCTTCCCAGCTGTTCAACAGAATGTCTCTCGGTTTATCACAGTTATGCACCATTCCCATGCGAGCCCAACGGTGGAAGTTTCGGCTAGCTCCGCCTAATCCTTCACAAGAGTAGGTAAGGGCAAGTTTGGGAGTGGTGAATTTTTCACGAGGTTCAAGTTTGTATTCAGAAGCTTCTTCATTCATTCCGGCAAATACGTGATGCACATGGCTACCATACGTGTCATCAGAATCAATTCTGATTTTCGTACGTCCCCCCCAACATAAAATAGCTCCAATTACACGTCCGCTATTTTCTTGAGGTTTACCATCTAATGAAAACATAACCTCTGAATGTTCACCCAATCCGTTACGTACTCCATCCATATTTTTGATCACTTTCATTCCCGAAGTTAGCGGTTCTGTAGTAATTTGGGTTTCAGCTCCCCAGTGCCCAGGTAGAGAAGAAAGCCATACATTACCTCTACGAATCATAAAATGACCTGAATCGAAGCGCTTAAGTATTACCGCTTTCTTTTCGTTGTGAGAATATTCGGCCCATGTTTCAATAATATCTATAGTTTTAAAAGCACGATAATTCAAAGTCACATAAAAAGGATAAACTCTGTCTTTTAAATAGATAACGGTAAGTTTGGCATTTTCTTCATCAAAAGTTTCCACTTTATCTACGATTAAATCCAATGTCAAGTTGCTATCAGCATGAACTACTTGTAATGCCGAACTTTCATAAGCTGAAGTACCAAATACGGGATAAACCGGACGACTTAATCCGTTCCATGAATCAAAGACCTGATTAATTTGATCCTCATTAATTCTGTCACCAAAGTAAGCGAATTGCAATTGTTGACCTTCTCCCCACGTGTTCAATAGTATGGATGAACGGGGAGTTGAAATTAGCACTTTGTCATTCCATGCTTGAAGCTTTTTAGCAGGGAATAACAAGCACAGCAATAATACATAAACGATTTTCTTCATTTTTTATAATTGTTCAATTAAACAAATTGTTGTAATTTGTACACACATTTTTATTTAAGGATTACAAATGGACCCATAAGCTTTATGAGTTACATTCTGCAATTATAGTCTTCCAAACTCATTATTTTACAGGCTCTCCATCAATAGCTACTATCTGTTTTACAAATAGTTCACTTCCGCTAGACAAGTGAGGTGGACGATAAGACTCCACAATTTTTATTTTCAACAGATGTCCTTTTATTTTTTTTGTTAAGTATTCATCTGAAACCTTTTCCCACTGCACATCATTGATTTTCTGGTACGAACGTTCCGTCAGATATTCCCAATTATTCAAAGCGACAGGAGTGTAATCTTCTTTACCACCAAGTATGAATTCTGCATCATCAGACACATAATATTCAATTTTCTTTACGTCTTGATAGTCGTTATTCTGACGTTGAACCCAACCTAAGCTATGAATAAGAACTGTTTTTTTCATATCTACCACAATCGTATGAGGGAGATCCCGTGAACCCTGAAATTGTTGCGGATTTTGATTATCATCATTGGCAGCTTCATAATTGGCATGCCAGTACGTATAAAGGTTGTTGTCAAATAACATACCAACGCCACCGCCATCTCCACCACCGCCCCAAGGAGCATTTTTTTGGTCACTATTGCAAAATACGACACTCCAAGTGCTACGGTCGCAATCTTCCACTATATACTTGGGATTATTCAAACTCAAATAGCAAACTTCATCACTCACAGCAAATCCTGTCAAAGATATGCTTTGAATTTTCAAAGGCAACAGATAATTCCTGTCACTTTCAAGTGGAGTACGGGAAACTGGTATTGTTAAATTAGCTTCGTTAATACCTTTCTTGAAAACTAAATTTGGGAGTTCATAAGCAGTTGATGGCATCGGTAAATAACCAGTCCCATGCTGTTTATTATATTCATTGACTAAAACTTCTTTATTATCATCGCTCAATGAACAAGTGAAATCCCATTTTGACAGAATGTTTCGAAGATTTGCCTCTAACTGTACATCCACATTTTTGAATTTCATAGTGGAATGTACTTCCTCTTTTTTGAATGTTATTTGAGGCTGTTTTACATCTACTAACAGAAGAATATCGTTTTTCAGCACGTCAACAGAGTCCTTCTCACTATGAAGTCTGATTGGTAAAACATATTGGACTCCTTCATTCTTCTTCATTTCTTCATAAATCAAATCTGAATGGAAAGTTACATTAACTTCTTTACTCCCTTCCTGTGATTGAAACTCCAAATCCGTAGTAGATACTGAAAAAGAGTAGGTTTCCTTAGGAATAATACGATAATCTATATTATCCATCAGCCCATAAGTTTTGTTTAGCTCTTCCTGATCGATGATAGACAATTTCGCATGGGCAGGTAGAGACTTGTCAATTCCAGCCTTTGCAACATGAATGCAGTATACCGGAGAAGACTCTACTGTATTCATATTCATTTCCTGTTTCCCATATTCCTTCACATAAAGGATATTATTAGTGGGTACATATTGTTCATCGGTATAATTATCTACAATTCCGTCTTCAGAATCACTGCAAGAAACAGCGATTATCATCCCTACAAACAATATAAATTTGCATGCTAAATGTTTCATATACTTATAAGTTTATTCATATTAAAATTACCACTGAATAGCCTGGTCTTCATCCGGAATCAGTGTATTGATTGTACGTTGCATTGCCATACTTCCAGTTGCACGATAGCGAATCGGATTCAGAGGGTCGGAAGTATTATCTGTATAGTAATAATTTAGGTATATCACTGTAACATGTTTTTCCATAAATGGTTCCGTCGGATGATTTTCTATACTTCTACGATAATAACAATTACCATAGGATTTAATATGAGTTGGATTGTCCGGATCCATTGCACTTATCTCAACTGGTCCTGTTACAACACCTTTTTCATCTGATGTACCTTCACCAAAGGTAACAAGTACTTTATATTTGTCACGATTTTCATCTTCCTCCCACCAAGTTCCAGCATAGAAAAAGACACTTTTTTCATCTACTACGCGCAACTCACGACTAGATACTGTAGCTGGGTCATTATTATTATCACCCAAATAAATGTTCATCGCATTGGCAACATATTCACCTGAAAAATCATTAAATAGATGTATATGCAATAATGCTTTATTACGCCCTTTCCATAAATTCTGAACATACAAAGGATCACTATCTATACTTAGTGGAAGTATCCACTTTTCATTCAAGTCAATTCCTTTCAGATTAAAATCTATTTGATAGGTCTCGGTATTCTTTCCACTAGGAATGTGACAAACATTTCCTGTGGGAAACGAATAATATTTTTCCGGAAGTTGATGATACCACAAATCCTGGCGGTTAGAGTATTTCTCAATATTCAAATCATTTATAGTATCATTATCTACACTGATTTTCACATCAATATCGCGGGCATTGTTTTGCGACCCACTGACAATGACTGGAAGTTTAAACTTGCCAGTACCATCAGGTTGGTAACGCATATAAATATCGTGTACACCATTGCTGCCAGGGGTAGCTTTAAAGGAAATCATTTCAGTATACAATTCGTCCTTCCATTCATCATTGCAAGAACTACACAAAACGCATAACCCCAACAGTGAACTTACTATATAGTTTTTCATATTATACATTCTTTAAAACATTATATCATTAATCATAATCTTGCCAACCGGGAGCTTGAGTCATATTTTTATTCCGTTGCAATTCATCATAATTCACAGGCCAGAAATACTGTTTCCGTGAAAAGGCTGTTTGAACTCCACTCACTCTTACAGGAGTATAAAACATTTCTCTATTTGCTTCGTCCATCATTACATTACAACCATATATTTGCGCACCTTCGTGCTCTGGAGCTATTTTCCAACGGCGTACATCATAGTATCGTTGGCTTTCATTAAAGAATTCCACTTGACGTTCATGCACTACTCGTGTAAAGAACAATTTACGATTGTTATAAATGCCATCAGGAAAATCAGGTACTCCTGCACGCATACGCACTGGTTTCATACCTCTTCGCATTTCATTAATATCACGACGCACGGTATAGGTTGTACTACCATCCCATGATTCAATCTGATAATTATTTCCTTCTTCAATATTGTTCAACGCTTCGGCATACGAAATTAAAATGTCAGCATAGCGGAGTGCCGGTTCTACTTTTGGAAGAGCAGTTCCATTGTTAACATAACAATCACTTGGATGAATATATTTTTTTATGCCGATTCCTGTGGCTAGCCAGCGTTCGCTATTGTTGGAACGTCCGTCTTTTGATCCACGATAATACCATACTTGCTGGTTCTTCACAACTTCCGAACCGTCGCCTGTGGCAGAAGTACAGTTCCAACGTGCACCATTGTAACCTACAGATGCGTAGAAACGCGGTTCTCGGTTGGCATATCCCATCCATACTCCGTCTTCTAGATTGTCATAAGGACGGTCTTTTTTATTTTCCGGTCCTGCAAATCCTTTCAGACATTTTTTGCGGTCGAATGCCGTACCGTCAGCCATATCATATGCATCACATTGTTTCATTGTCATACTATGGATATTCCATCCTCCTAAAGAGGCAGGCATCTGGTGTCTCACCATGTCCAGCACATCACTGAAATCACCTAAGTCAGGATGAAGCTCAGCTCCGTTGTTTATGACACGGCTAAAAATCATTTCTGGATTATTGAAGAAATTTACTTCACCATTGAAGACTGAACGATATGATTCAAGTGGATCGATATCTTTCCATCCGTCGGGGAAGTTTGCTTTTGAATATACAGGATGATAAGGAGGAACTATCGTCTTCGGATTAGCATAATCACCTTCTACTTGTTCTTCACGAAATTTAGCCGTATAAAGCTTGTACCAGTTTCCTTCTATGACATCTCTTGCCGCTGCAGCAGCTTTTGCCCATTTTTCTTCACTATATTTCTGGGGAATCAGCTTACGTCCGGTTTTATCCACAAAGTCTGCCATTTCTGTATTACCGTTTGCCAGAGGACTGGCACCGTACAGATAAGCTTTAGCACGAACAGCTAGTGCAGCTCCTCTTGTGGGGCGTGCAATGTTTAGGTTATCGCGTCGTTCGGGCAATTCCTTAGCAGCTTGTTTCATCTCTTCAGCAATGAAATCCACACATTCTTCGTAGGTGTTGCGTGAGATGCTTAATTCATCATAAGACTTTGTATAGTCCACGCCAGAAGCTGGCATCAAAGGAATAGGACCATATCTTTTCAACAAAAGCCAGTAGAAATAAGCGCGAAGGAAACGAGCCTGTCCTTTAATATCAAGAACCTCTTCTTCTGTAAAAGCTGTATTCTGATCTACTTTGTTAATCAGCACGGTAGCCTGATATATGGCAGCATATGACCATTTCCAACTATTTTGGTAATAACCGTCATAACCATTGTCGTATCCATAGCCGATTTCTCCTAACTTGTATGCCTTGTAGCGGTCATAGGTTTCAGTAAAGACCTGATCGTCTGCAAAGTTTTGCGGACAAAACTTCGAATGTCCTACTTCAACATTATCACCCAATAAACGGCTATAACAATAAGACAGCCATTGCATCGTATAATTTCTGTCTGTGAAAATCTTTTGTTCCGATTGCATATCGTTGAAGTTCTTTTCAACATTCAAATAATCAGAACAAGAAGAGAAACCTATTCCCAAAGAGGTAATCGCAATTCCTATTAAAGTATATAATTTTCTATTCATATTTCTCTGATATGTTTTAGGATTATAAATTCAAGGTTAATCCAAGTGTAAAGGTTCTGCTTAACGGATATTTCTCACCTGTAGTACTTCCCATTTCCGGATCCCAAAGATCGAATTTAGAGAAAGTTAATAAGTTTGTACCCATAAAGTAAACACGTATTTTATTCAAATGAATCCGATTGGTCCATTTCGTAGGTAAAGTATAACCTACTTCCAGGTTCTTTAAACGTAGGTAAGAGCCATCGCGCATCCAATAGGTAGATGTACGGTAGTTATTGGCATTACCTCCGAAGCTTAGACGTGGGTATTTAGCATTCGGGTTTTCATTTTTTCCCAATGACCAATAATTTCCGTCAACATCAGTCATAATATTCCCCCAATATCCTTGGCTGAATGGATAAGCTACAGCACCTTCAATAGAGAACGTTGATTTTCCTGCTCCCTGGAAATGCAGATTGAAGTCAAATCCTTTCCACATAGCCGACAAACCAAAACCATAAATCAAATTAGGCTTGTCTG
This sequence comes from Bacteroides faecis MAJ27, assembly GCF_900106755.1. Classification (GTDB taxonomy): domain Bacteria; phylum Bacteroidota; class Bacteroidia; order Bacteroidales; family Bacteroidaceae; genus Bacteroides; species Bacteroides faecis. The sequence continues at coordinate 74,557 of NZ_FNNN01000017.1, read as the reverse complement.
TAGCACCGATAGGCACAACGTCAGCGTCTGTAATCAATCCGTCACCATTAACATCTTTATATTTGATATCACCTGGTGCTACATCTCCGAAGGTTTGGGTTGGGCTGTTCCGGATTTCCTCGTAATCACGGAACAATCCTTCAGCAATCAATCCGCGTAACTGTCCCACACGAAAACCTTTTTGTCTGGTGTAGCCATAGCGACTGTAAACCTCGTCATATTCCTTGATTTCATTCTTGCTATAAGTCATGTTGGCACGGAATGTGAAATCGACTTCACCCAACTTATGATTGTAGGCAATGTTACCATCAAATCCTTCTGATTTAACAGATCCCACATTGGCAAAAGGTTGGTACTCCAACAATCCAATGCTGAAAGGCAGATAGGAACGTTGCATGTAAATTCCTTCACGTTGTTCGTGGAAATAGTCGATTGTACCGTTCAATTTGTCGTTGAATAAAGAGAAATCTAATCCTAGGTCATGTTTTTCGGAAACTTCCCATGTAATGTTTCTCGATGCGAATTTACTATAAGTCAACCCCGGATAGAACACACCGCTTGAATTCGCTGTACCTATATCTCCGTAGTGGTATCCATATTTATCTTCAGTCTTATATGTAGACAAATAAGGGAAACGAGTGGCTAGGAAATCATTACCTACCTTACCGAATGAATAACGTAACTTGAACATGTTCATCCAGATAAGATTCTTCCTGATAATGGGTTCTTCTGCAATATTCCATGCTACAGAATAAGCAGGGAAGAAACCGAACTGATATCCTTTGGCAAAATTTTCAGAACCGTTATAACCGAAGTTGAAATCGACAAAATAACGATATTTCCATCCATAAGTAAAACGTCCGGCTAAGCCCTGATGACGGCGATCGATGGCCTGAATTGCATTTTTCTCAAAATTCTCAGAAGTATTTACAATCTTTTCCTGTGTGTATTTCAATACTCCACCTACCAAATGATCGCCAAATGTTCTGTTATAGTGCAGTTCAGCTTCCAGATATTCTTTACGTTCACCTGTTGAAATCGGATGGATGGACATTAAATGTTCGTTTTCTACTTTTGTGAATTCCAATTCTCCAAAACTATTGCGTTTGTTTTGAGCTTTCCACATGTCAGGCCATTTGAGATGAGCTTTACTATTGTGAGTATTTGTATCATATCCAAACCGGCCGTAGAATTTCAATCCGGGAGTGACAAATTTCAAATCCTGTTCTAAATTGATGTTCGTCTGAATCTTATTGTTCCAGTTTTCTGTATAACCCATCTGAGTGACTAATAGCCATGGATTCACTTGATTGTTACTACCTTGTGCAGCCCATTTTCCGTCTTTATATTTCACTGGTGTTGCAATGGGATTATATGAAAGGACTGAAGCCCAAATCTGTTCAGGAGTGCCTCCAGGCTGATTCTGCTTATCTAGTGAACCGCCTATACCCACTTTCAGCAAAGTTGTCTTTGTCAGATTTAAGTCTACATTCATACGATAGTTCCAGCGACGATAGTTTGCGTTGGTATCATAGTCTTTGAGACCTTCATCGGTTTTATACATACCTCCTTCGTCTACATAGCTGGCGGAAACAAAATAGCGTGCTGTGGTTCCACCACCACTTAAATCAACAGTAGCCCGATAAATAGGAGCACCTTTTTTAAGGATAAGATCCATCCAATCAACATTGGGGAATAATTCAGGGTCTAGTCCGTTGGCAAACAGCTCAATATCTCCATCTGAGTATGGAGCTGGTTTACTACGTGTAGTAAATGCCTCATTCACCATTTGTACGTATCTGACACCATCTACAAATTTCGGTGTTTTCGTGCGTGCGCTGTATGAAGTTTCTATCTTGGCATTTACTCTTGTCTTACCTTCGCATCCGCGTTTGGTAGTAATCAATACTACACCGTTAGCGCCGCGAGAACCGTAAATGGCAGTGGCAGAAGCATCTTTCAATACGGAAAACGATTCAATATCTTCCACATTGAGTTCGTTCATACTACGTTCAAATCCGTCCACAAGGACCAGTGCACCGGAACCTGCACCAAAAGTTGAAATACCTCGAATCCAAAACTCTGAAATGTTTTCACCCGGTTGTCCGGAAGTCTGGCGTGCCATAATTCCTGGTATATTACCGGCCAATGCATTGGTAATACTGGCACTTGGCGTTCTCAGTTGAGCAACATCTACCGTAGTCACCGCACCTGTGACTGTAATTTTCTTCTGAACACCTGTACCGGTGATGGTTACTTCATCCAATGAGGTGGTTTCGTTTTCTTTCATCACCACATTGATTAATTTTCTTCCTTTTACCAGTATTTCCTCGTTTTTAAATCCAATATAAGAATAAATTAAAGTAGAAAATTCAGGGACTTTTATTTTATAATGTCCTTCCATATCAGTCATCACACCAAATCCCGGCATGTTTTTCACTATGATATTTGCACCGATAAGAGGTTCTTTATTAGCATCAGTTACAATACCAGTAACTTCTATTTGTTGTTCTTGAGCATGAGAGACGTTGATGATCCCCAATACTAAAAACAATAAGACGACTACTTTTTTCATTTTTAATAGTATATTTTTAATAGTATTATTCGGTTCTTAGATAGCGGATACAATGGTTACCGTTATCTACCAGATAAAAGGTTTCTTCATCTGCATCGTAAGTACAGGCTCTCGGCCAGTTGAAACGTGCTTCGTGTAGAGGGTCCCCGTCAATATAGCCTGTATACTTACCATCTGCTGTATAATTGCTACGTCCGGCGATAATGGAGCAAATGCGGTCTGGGGTAATTCTCCACATACAGTGTCCCACCTGGTCTACAAAACAAAAATCGTACATATCTCCGTCCGGTCTGTTTACGTACCCAGCATTCTTGGCAAAATCACCTCCCCACGGGCGACCAAAACGAGCTTGAGCACCCGGTCCCTCTTGAAGATTATTCGCGTTGTTCAGACTGTAATAATCCCCGGCATAGAGCTGCAATCCGCTTAACATTCGCGTTTCAGCATCATAGTCACATTTGTAAATTGCCCCTGTATTGCGGCTGAAAATCAAGACATATCTACCTTCCGGATGTGCTTTTATCTTAATCTGTTGTTCTTTGTCAATGGACACTTGGTTCATAGAACACATCACCTGATTTCTTCTGTCCATATAGGGAGGCGCCTGTGCATTTCGGTCCATCTTTATAACGGAACCGTTTGACCAAACCGTATAAAAGACCGTTCCGTCGGGCATATATGCTACTGAATAAGCGCTCGGACCATAACAATATGGGCGCAACTTGCTAAAGTTTTCAGAACGAAGAGCATACCAGATGTTTGGTTTCTCCACATTACCGAATGTATGATTCCAGTTATCGTCAGGAATCAAAATGGTATCAGCATCAGCTGAAAGTTCAAAAGTTTGCATAAAAGGTGAACGGCTTCCTGAGTAAAGCGTGGTGATTGTTCTCTTGGTAAGATTTACAGCACGAAGCCCTTCGCTTCCCCCCTCATAATTTGAGGTAAAAATAACTTTATCTCCATTTTCAGATTTTGGATCGAACATCATCCAATCTGAATAAGGTAGTCCAGCTCCATCGTCAAAGGAACCATCTTGAAATGGAGCTGCTCCTGTATTCGGATCTACATTTCTTAACAAAGTACCCACGACTTTTCTTGACTGATAATTAACTTTTTCTTCAAAAGTATAATCAGTTACCACATTTTCATCTTTGTCCTTGATTACCACATTTACAATACCGGAATAAGCACGAGAAGGCAGCATACAATGAATTTTATTACCATTAGAAGCAATCACAGGGGCTTTCTTACCACCAATAGTAACATGAATTTTGGATTCATCCGTACCAAAATTAGACCCCATGATATACATTCGGGTACGTACTCCTCCCTCTTTCGGAGTAAAATCCGTAAACTCAATTGGTCTTGACGGATCGCATGGCCTCAAATCCCATATAGTAGGGTCTTTAAAGTCCTCTTTACATCCAAACATTGTACACAACGTCAGCGCAGCAATAAAGCATCTATTCATAGACTAATATTAAAAAGGTTAATTAATATATTTATTTTACAGTAATGCTATTTGTGAAAGTTTTATTTCTCTAATTGTTTTTATTCTTAAACAGAAATGCACTTTCTATTGATACAAAGAGGAACACATATAATAATGTATAAAGCAATTTCAAGGCTAATCCCTTCAATTAGAGCTTTTCAAAAGCCCCATACAGTGTTAATTCCTGTCAAATAATACTTTTGTATAATGGATTCATGTAGAAATCTTCACACCTATCAAAGATTTGGCAGTCATAGTATTCCACGTATAACATATAAAAGACAGTTCACAACATAATTACCACACACCTTTAACATATTTTTAATGTCCGTTTTTTGCAGTCATTTTTTTGTTATGTATTTACTGGGTAATCATAAATGTATGAGATATAGAACATAGAATGGAAGATGAACAAATCAATAAGATAAAGTTTGTGTCAGAAGATTCTTTTTACATAGAAGAACTTAAAAAAGGAAATATAAAAGCCTTTGAATTTATTTTTAATAAGTATTATAAAGACCTTGTTTATTTTTGTAACGTTTTTTAAATGATCAAGAAAACTGCGAAGATTTAGTACAAGATATCTTTGTGCGCTTATGGGAAAATCGGGAACATTTCGAAATCAGGGGTTCTTTAAAATCTTACCTTATGACGGCAGTGAAAAACAACAGTTTAGAAGAGCTTAAGCATAAGAATGTGATTAGAAATTATCAAGATTATGCAATTGCTCATAATAACTCATTCGACTATGACGTAGATAATTACATTCTATATTCAGAATTGAATCAACAACTTCAAAAGGAATTGGATAAATTTCCTAAAGAAATGAGAGAAGTTTTTGAAATACACCGATTCAAGAATAAAAAATATCACGAAATTGCCAATGAATTAAATGTATCAGTGCGAACTATAGAAAATCGAATTAGCAAAGTGCTAGAGGTTTTAAGAAAAAAGATGGAAGGCTTTTATGACTTTATTTTATATTTTTTTTACATAAATAAAATGAGGGCATTTTCTTTTGCAACAGTCTTATAATTTTTAGCTGAATCTAATTAAGAAAATATATCCTTTTATCAGAAATAGTTAAATCATATATTATTACAACAATTAACAATTCTTCCATTTGTCACACGTGACAAAAACGGGCAATGTTATTATTTTTACATCTCCTAGTCTATCGCATGATTTATCTACTGTAATTAGCTTAAATCATATACTATCAACATAGAATGTCACTTTATTCAGCCTCATTTCCCCCGAATTATGAGCGAAATGTCACATTAATGTCCCATAATGTCACTTTATTTTTCATATTGTCCTTCATTGTTCATCGTGACAAATATATTATCAACATCTTATAGATCAATTGATTAACTCATCTAAAATGACAGCACACATTTATTGCCAAAGTTGGTATCACATTAATAGCCCCCATAGTTGGTTCTATTGTTTTCTCATTTTATTTTATGCTCATTTGTATAAAAGACTAGCCTAAAACAAAACCCCACATCGTATTAACACACGTTAACCAATAGTTACTGAGAGAACAAACAGCTACACGGAGATGCAACGAATGCCATTCCGGAAATAATGCGTTTCTGCGATCAAAAAAAAGAATAATTGAGAAATCACTAACACCTGCATGATTGGAAAACCCTCAAAGAGATGGCGGCCTCAAGAAGACATGCATTAATATACAATGATTCCAGTCGAAACTTTCAGTTTATGCACAGAATATGCAGTTTATAATCATAAGTATCTTGTCATCTATACTATCTGACCTGTTGGGTAGCTATAGCCAACAGATCAGATAGCAATAATCAAGGAAAGAAGTGTTCATATCCAACGAAAAGGTGACAGTTCCGATATATCAGAGTTGTATAGATTCTTATATTTCACTATCAATCAATAAAATACGAATTTCCAATCGTTTATTTTCATTTCTTCCCGACTCAAGGTGGAAAAACAGGATTCCAGGAGGATTAAAAATACAAATTGTCAAAATGCTCGCAGTCCGTCATTGGACTAATCCTCCCAATGTACAGATTCCAAAAACCACCGGACGTTTTCTTCACTCAGCTTATGTTGTTTCAGAATTTCCGGCAACTTGCCATAATTTCGGATAAAATCAGTAATAAGCCGGTTCATCCGCTCCGGTGTATATTCGATACTCCTCCCGATTGACTCCATCGTACCCAATTCCTCATTGAGCACAATATCGGCATCTTTATATTTCAGCGCAACGATGCTCTTCTGAAGTCTCCTGAACTTTCCGGCAAGTCCGTTCAGGTCTGCCGTCTGTTCGGGATAGGTAATCACCACTTGCTTCTCACACTTCGCATCCGTTACGGGTATATCGACCAGAAGGGATAAGGAATTTCCATCATATATATAATCCGCCGTCTTCCCATTCACCGTTACCGACTGAGGAATGGCAGAACTCAATACCTTCACCCTGAAACCACGTTCGGCGGGTACGCCCGGATATTCTCCTTTCCGACTGCCAATCGTCACTTCCAGGCGGTTGCCGACCCGCTTCGACTGCAAAGACGTACAAGCATACTTTCTATCATACTCTTTATCATTTCCATTATCCTCGTACAGTTCGAATGCCCCATCTCCGCCGGGGAAAACAGTGACCACATAAGAAAGATCATCATCCGCCAGCGACTTCACACGGTCGCAGAAAGGAAGAATCGAACCAGCCTTGATATAGATAGGATATTCGTCAATGGCAAAGGCACGCGTTACTGTCTGACCACCTTTCAGCATCGTCCCCGTATGCCATTCATACCAGTCGGTTCCGGCAGGTAGCCATACATTCAAAGTGGAATAATCACCTTTCATGGGAGCGGTGACGGGTGCAATCAACATCTGGTCGCCAAACATATACTGGTTCCGGTAATCGTATGCTTCCTTGCTTTCAGGATAATCATAGTATAGCGGACGACAGATAGACAATCCCTCGTCATACGTCTTACGGGCCATTGTATAAACATAAGGCGCCATCTCATAACGTTGCAAAATGGTGTTACGAATCGTATTAAAGTAGACAGGACTGAATACCCAGGGTTCTTTGTTCAACACTCCGCTCTTAGAAGAATGAGTACGCATCACAGGGCTGACCGCACCAAACTGCATCCAGCGTGTGAACATCTCCGGATCAATCCGGTCTGCCTCAAAGTGTCCTCCCAGGTCATGGCTCCAATAACCGTAAAGCACATTGGAAGCTGTAGAATTGAAGTAAGGCTGGAAATCAAGTGATTTCCAGGAAATAACAGCGTCGCCCGAAAAGCCGATCTGGTAACGATGATTTCCCAGTCCGCCCCAACGATGATAGAGCATCGGACGGGTAGTGCGGTTTCTTTCCATCTCGGTGAAAAAGACATAATTAATCCACCATACATTATTCAGACTGTCCACTTTCTTATCATACGGAAACTGCTGCCAGTCGAGCCACCAGAAGTCTACCCCTTCCTTCTCCATCGGATGAAGAGCATTTTTGAACACGGCTTTCATCAACTTCTTATCCGAAGTAACCCAAGGGATCGTATCCTTTCCTTCTGGATTCATGCCTATATCGGTGGCTATCGCCCGATAGGGTTCCTCATAAAAAGCAAACCCGTCAGCCGGATGCAAATTAAGGGTCAGCTTGACCCCTTCCTTTTTCAGATCAGCAAGAAGACGTCCGGGATCAGGAAACAGGCGTTTGTTCCAGGTCCATCCGCTCCATCCTCCTTTGCCCGGTTCCGTATAATGCCAGTCCATATCAATCACCAACACATCGAGAGGAATATCATACATCCGGAATTTACGCAGCAGTTCTCTCAGTTCATTGTCCGAGTAACTCCAATAGCGCGACCACCAATAACCGAAAGCATAACGGGGAGGCAGAGGCGTCTTGCCAGCAAACATGGTATAGTCCCTTAATGCCGACTTATAATCGTGTCCGTAAGCCATGAAATACCAGTCCTGACCTCCTTTCTTCTCGCGTGGTTTTACCCAGTTCCAGTCGGCATCATCGAATAAGAAGTTATCTGAATCGTCGATTAAAGTCCAGCCGTCGGTAGCCAGCAGACCATCTTCGAGCGGCATAAGCTCATTGGTATGCATATGCCTGTCTCCATCATAGCCATCCAAGGTACGATAGGTTCCCTTCAGATTGCCTTTCTGTTTCATACCGGGCGTCCACCGGAAAGGATACACACCTTTGGCAGATACAATGGAAAGATTACCCGAAGTAAACCGCCCGCTGCCTTTCTTGTACTTCATCCGGAACTTTGAGGTAGCCAGCTCCACCCATCTTCCATCCTTCTTCAACTTATAATCCACTGCCGGATAATTCCTGTTGACAGCCACAAACGAAAAATCGTCAACAAACTGCCCGTCGGGTGCATACTCCAACCGGAGTGTACCGTCGGTCACCACCGTAAAACGAACCTGACTGTCCTGATAAGCAATGTTCGTACCCTGACCCGATGCTGCCAAAGGTATACAGCACAAAGCCACCAATAATAAGGAAAGAGTTTTTAGTTTACCGTACTCATTCATAGTATCTATTCATTTAAATTAGAAATCTCAACAACGTTAATAAGACTGTTCAGAACGGAAATACCACACGGGAAAAACAAAAAAAACAAAGAGAGGAAGAAATTCAAATTAATCTATATCTTTGCAGCGCCTATTGATCTGATATTTTGATTCTCCGGATTGGAGAACTGCAAACGCATTATTAATGTTACCGAATCATTATGGAAAATAAAGCCTCAAACAAACACGAGTCCATGCTAGAGGATATTATCCACCTGAAAAGACTGAAAGAAGGAGATTCCCGGTCTTTTGATTTTCTTTTCAACAAGTACTATAAAGACCTTGTCCTCTTTAGCTGCGTTTTCCTGAAAGAGCAGAACAGCAGTGAAGATATTGTGCAAGACATCTTCTTCCGGTTATGGGAAAACCGTGAGAACCTGACCATTGAAAGTTCGCTGAAAGCCTATCTGCTGACTGCTGTCAGAAACAGCTGTTTCGAAGAACTCAGACATCGGGAAGTAGTCCGTATCCATCAGAACTACGTCATGGGAAGCTTAGACCTGATAGACTATAATACAGAACACTACCTGCTATATTCCGACCTGAACGATCACTTGCAGGAAGCTATCAAGAAACTTCCCGAAGATATGCGAACCATCTTCGAAATGAACCGGTTCAAAAACCTGAAATACCGGGAAATAGCGGAAGAACTGAACGTATCCGTCCGCACCGTAGAAAGTAAAATCAGCAAGTCGCTGGAATTTCTAAGAAAACACCTGAGCGGTTTTTATGATCTGATATTACTTTTTATCATAAATTTAATGAGGTAATTTACACTTGAACAGTCATTATAATACAGATAATTAGCACTATGCCTGACAAAAATATAAATATAGATACAGACGTCATCCTAAGATACTTGGAAAAGACCGCTTCACCCGAAGAAATCCGGCAACTCCGTGAATGGATTGCCCTCTCTGAAGAGAATGCAAACTACTTTCAGGAAATCAGAAACATCTGGGAAGTGACCACTCCCGCCGTCGATCCAGAAAAGATAGATACCAGCAAAGCCCTGGCAAAAGTAAAGAACAGAATCCATACAACGCCACAGGCTCCGATGAAGAGAACACGACTGATCACTTACTGCCGGAGAATCGCCGCCATTCTTCTGTTGCCGGCAATCATTGCCGTAGTGGCATTGTTGATGAAAAAAGACCATCAGGCTCCCCTTATCGCCTTCAACGAAGTGACGGCTCCATACGGAACGGTATCCACGCTGACACTGCCGGACAGCTCGAAGGTTTGGCTGAACGCAGGAAGTACGCTGAAATATCCGACCGCTTTCACCAGCAACGTCCGGGAAGTGGAAATGTCCGGAGAAGCCTACTTTGAGGTGCATGCGGACAAGAAGCATCCTTTCATCGTCAGTACGGGAGACTTGAAAGTAACGGCTACCGGAACCGCTTTCAATGTATGCAACTTCGCCAAAGCGAAAGAGGAAGTTATCACGTTGGTGACCGGAAAGGTCAATGTGTCTCATGAGAATAACATCCGGCATCTATTGCCGGGACAACAGCTGAATTATCAGAAAGCATCGAAAAGCATGGAGGTCACGGATATCGATACGTACCAATACATCTCCTGGAAAGACGGTATCCTCGCATTCAGGGACGATCCACTCAAAACAATATTCGACAGGCTGGAACAAGTCTACCGGGTACGTTTCATCCTGAAAGACCCGTCGATCAACCAATTCACTTACAGAGCGACTTTCAAAGGTGAGACGCTGGATGAAATACTGGATTATATGGGAATGAGCATCCCCATCACTTTCCGGACAACAGAAACAAAACAAGAAGGGAATGACAGTGTAAGCGTCCGTACGATAGAAGTATATAAGAATTAGACGTTTCTGATATAAAACGCTGCGGAAAGGACAAAGACCACGTATACGCTTTGTTCTCTCCGCATTCTCTTTTTTCTCTCCACCACCTGTTTTTTTTCGTTTTCCCATGTAGTATTTTCTTTCTGAGCAGTCTTATATACAAATCACTTAAGTGCATTCCTGTATCAATACTAAAAAAACAATTCTGATTATGAAGAGAATTACATTCTTACTATTAAGTTTTCTGATGGCTGTTTTATCTCCGAATCCCGTCTCAGCACAGAACAACAGCACCTTGACACTCAGCGTATCTGATACGCCTCTGAATGAAATTCTGAATAAAATAGAAAAGAAGACCAGCTATTCTTTTCAGTATAGCACGCAAGTGATCGATGTCCGGCAGAAACGTTCGATTCACGTCAGGAACCAGCCGATAGAAGCAGTATTAAACATACTTCTGAAGGGCACGGACATCCAGTATCACATCAAGGGAAAGCAAATCATCCTGAATGCCAGAAAGAAGGAAACGAAAAAGGCACCGGAAAAGTCAAAAGGCATCGTCATGGACAGTAAAACCCGTGAACCGATTATCGGGGCGAGCATTACGGTGGAAGGAGAAAAGACCGGTGCTATCAGCGATATCGACGGCCGTTTCGAGATTGAGGCTCCGGAGCATTCGAAGCTTTGCGTTTCTTATATGGGCTATGCCACGCAACTGGTTCCGGTAAAGGCGAACAGCTTACTGGAGATATGGATGTCGGAGGACACGAAAGTGATCGATGAAGTAGTGGTGGTAGGATATGGTGCCGTATCCAGAAAGAATCTGACGACTGCCATTGCACAGGTGAAACCGGAAAAGATTCCACAAGCGGCAACGAGTAATATCAGCCAGTTATTGATGGGCCGTGCCGCCGGATTACAGACAGTGGTCAACAGCACCCAGCCGGACGGCAAGGTAAATATATCCATTCGCGGCGGAGAAAACCCGATCTATGTAGTAGACGGCATCGTGATGCCGGGCGATGCCATCAGCACGAATGGCGGAGAAACAGGTCTGCCGAGCAATGTCAACCGCAGCGGACTTGCCGGCCTGAATCCTGCCGATATCGAGTCCGTAGAAATACTGAAAGATGCCTCAGCCGCCATCTATGGTATCGGCGCAGCCAACGGAGTCATTTTAATCACCCCCAAGAAAGGGAAAGAAGGCTCTCCCAGCATCAGCTATGACGGCAGTTACTCTTTTGTAAGAAACTACCCGTATCTGGATGCACTCAACTCACAACAATACATGGAACTTGCCAATGTATTCAACAAAGAGAACTACTTGTACAACAAGAAACAATACCCCTATGGGCCGGCCCCATATGACGGAAAATGGAGTCCGCTATTCTCAGAAACAGATCGTCTGAACGTACTCGACACCAACTGGAAAGACTACGTGCTGAAAAGCGGCTACATCACCAAGCATAATCTGACAATCAGCGGAGGAACCTCCAAGATCAGATATTATCTGGGAGGAAGCTATCTGGATCAGGAAGGAACCGTGCTCAATTCCGGCATGACCAAATATACCTTTCGCGGAAACATCGGAGTCGATCTTTTTCCTTTTCTGAACTTCACCTCCGCTTTCAATGCCAATCAAAAGACCTACAGCAACTGTATGGTAGGCACCGATACAGGCAACCGGGGAGATGTAGCGGGCAGTGCGCTGACTTCAGCCCTTTTATATCCGCCTTACCTGCCTCTGACACAGGATGACGGCACCTATACCATCTTTCGGAGCATCCCCAATCCCAAAGCAATGGAGGACATCGCCGACAAGACGAAAGAAAACGAATATAATCTGAACTTCACCGCCCATCTGAAACTGTACAAGGATATTCTTTCCGTCAAAGGAGTATACGGAATGAATCAGGAAAGCATGAGACGTTCGATCTTTATACCTTCGGATGTTTATTTCTCCAGAATGTACAAGTCAAGAGGAAATATACAATCGGAAAGAAGGCTGACACAGACGCTGGAAGCCATGCTGACGTTCTCCAAGTATATGTTCAATACCGTACAGATAGATGCCTTGGCAGGTATCGGCAAGTATCTGGAAAGTTACAAAGGATACGGCATTTCCTATGAAGATGTACACGATGCCATCAACGAACACGACATCAGTTCCGCAAAGGGCAAGTTTTATCCGACATCGCACACCGCAAAGAATGAAAAGAGATCGCAGTTCTTTAAAGCGGGCTTTGACATACTGGACAAGTATGTGATCACCGCTACACTGCGACGGGATGGCACGGACAAGTTTTTTCCGGGGAATAAGTATGCCTTGTTTCCATCCGTATCGGGGGCTTGGAAGATTTCGAATGAGAACTTTCTGAAGAGCATTTCGTGGATTAACCTGCTGAAGCTCAGAGCAAGCTGGGGAAAGACAGGACAGGATAACCTGGGCAGTTCTCTCTACGGATCGTATGCACCCAACAATTTCAAGGTTAATTTCAGTGATAACAGTATTATCAACATTCCTTATGTGTCTATGAGAGCCAATTAGCCGGATGTAAGCTGGCAAAAAACAACGATGAAGAATATCGGTCTGGACTTCTATCTGCTGAGCGACCGCATTTCCGGCAGCTTCGACTTTTTCAGAAATGACATTACCCGCCTGCTGGGATATGCTTCGACCTCCCCGCTGGCCATCTACGAAACCAGACCGGTCAACGGAGGCCATTACTACAGAAGAGGATGGGAGCTGATGCTGGATACCAAAAACATCGTCGGAGAATTTACATGGAACACCTCGCTTACTTTCTCCAAAACAAATTCATTCTAGAAGGAAAGGCTGCCCAACTATGACTACCAGATTTATCAGAAGAGAGAAAATGAGCCGATGAACGCCTATTACTATTACAATGTGACCGGCATCACCAACACCGACCGTTCCAATATGCCGGAATCACAGAAGTCATTACAGGCAGAGGCCCAGCTGTCCGATTATCGAGGACAAAAACAAGGACGGTAAGATAGATGAAAACGATATCTACATGAAAGATAATTCTCCGGCTGTTTATGTCGACTTCGGCAATACATTTACTTACAAGAACTTTGAATTCAGTTTTTTTATGTACGGGCAGTTCGGCATACAGAAGTATAATATCGCCTACAGTGCCGCACAAGCCGGTCCACTGGCAGTCGACTATCCGGAGAATTCAAACAAGTTTACCTATCGCCTCTGGAACTCGCAGACAAATCCCAACGGAAGCCGTCCCAGTCTGGCCATTGGCAAAATGGGAGCATTGCCGGGCAATGCATGGGTGAATACAGATATGGAAAACGCATCATTCATGAGAATGAGAAATATCACGCTGGCTTATAACCTGACCGGAAACCTACTCGGTTCTCTGCAAAGATATGTACGGAATATCAAAGTGTACGTGGATGCCCAGAATCCTTTTATACTGACCAAGTTTCAAGGATTCGATCCGGAGATATATACCGGAGGAGGCGGAGCCGGCGGAGGTTCCAGAGGTGAATATCCTCAGACACGTACCTTCTCTCTCGGAGCTAATATTACTTTTTAAATGAACTTAAGAAGATTTGCAGAAATGAAAAAAATAAGATTGATAAGACTGTTTATTGCAACAAGCCTGTTAGTATTATGTAGTTGTGAGGATAATTTCGATCCCAAGATATTCGGAACTTTAAATCCCGACAACTTCCCTTCGACGGAGACGGAATATAAAGACTATGCCCTGGCGTGTTACTTGCCGTTCACCACAACGTGGACTTACTACATCGGTACAGAACTGAGACAACATGGCTTTTATATACCGGAAGGCGGCATTCTCAGAATGTTTGAGTCTCCTTCGGACAATATGGCTGTCTGGGGCACGGGCTGGGGAGAGTGGCTGAAATTTTCACAGGCCGACTTCAACAATTGTATTTACTATGAACGTTCCTGGGTGAGCGAAGATAACATCAACCACATACCCAAACTGGGACAGATCACCAGATTCACGGAGATTATCTCCACATTGGAAAAAGCGGATGAAAGCATCTTCCACACCATCAGCAAAAAGCAACTGCTGGGCGAAGTTCATTTATGCAGAGGTCTGATGATCTATTATCTGATGCATATTTACGGTCCGCTACCCGTCATCACACAGGGAGAGGACGTTACCAACGAGGAAGCACTGAATAATCTGGTCAGACCTTCACTGGAAGAAATGACGTCATGGATTTACAACGACTTTGAATTTGCAATAGAGAATCTCCCGGAAACAGTGGAAGAAAGAGGACGCTATACATCGGATTATGCCAGATTCTGCCTGATGAAACATTGCCTCAACGAAGGAGAGCATATGCCGCATTACTATAAGAAAGCACTGGAAATGTATCAGGAGCTGGAGGCTACCCATCGTTACAGCCTCTTTAAAGAAGGGGACAATCCGTATGTGGATATGTACAAAGCCAAAAACGACTTTAATTGCGAGATTATCATGGCTTTAAGCTGCGATCCGTCTGCCGACGGAGGAGACAGCAGCGGCAACTTCTTCCCGCTGTCCATGCTGACCACTCCGAATGATGCCTCCAAAGTAGATATAGACGGACATCCTACCCCATTCTACTATCAGAGAAAAGGGTGGGCACAATTCTACAATGTATCTCCCAAGCTGTATGACAGTTACGACTCCAGAGACAAACGAAGAGCCGTCATTTTAAATGAGTATTGGGTAGATAATGGCACGGGAGGAGTGACCACGAAAAGAACCAAAGAAGGCCTGGGAGTCAGATGGGACAGATACATTATCAATAAATTCCCGATAGAGACAAACACGGTCTTTCAGGGAAACGATTTCCCACTGGCACGCTGGGCGGATGTTTTACTGATGATGGCGGAAGCGGAAGTGCGCAAATCCAATGCGGCCCTTTCTGCGGAGGCTGTCAGTGCCGTCAATGAAGTGAGGAACAGAGCGGGACTGGATAACCTGTCCGCCCGGCAAACAAGCTCTAAAGAATCCTTCCTCGATGCGATTCTGGAGGAAAGGGCGAAAGAGTTCCTGTACGAAGGACAGAGGAAAATCGATCTGATCCGGTTCAACAAGTATGCCCAGCTATGCCGGAAAGTAAAAGGCGTATCACCTACACACCAGTATGTACCGCTGCCCAACTATTTTGTAGAACAGGCAAAGTCTTACGGAAAAGACCTGCAACAAACTTATTCACGTCCCGGATGGAGTGAAGATTTATCAAAAGCTACTAACTAATCAACTTATTATTATCATGAGAAAACATTTACTACTGAAACTCTTATTTGTGTGTTTTGTATTAACCAGCCCCAGCGTCAAAGCCGGAAACGGAGGGTATCTTTTCGCACACATGAGACATGAGGATTACGGACGTCTATATTACTACATCAGCAGGGATGCCAAAAACTGGACCAAGCTGAACAACAACGAACGGGTGGTTCCGGAATACAGGGGGCATCCCGACATCATGAAAGGCAGGAATGGACGCTACTATATGATCGGCGTATCTGAAAAGACACAGAATCCCATCCTTTGGACTTCCAAAGATTTAGTAAAATGGAAACAGGAAAAAGAGTTATCTGCCGAACCATTTATCCATATCGAAGGCTACTTTACAGAACGTGCCTGGTTTGGCGCTCCCAAACTTTTTTATGATAAGGATTCAGATCAATATCTGATTACCTGGCATGCCTGCAAGGCAGGAGCCACCGGCAACGAAGAGTGGAAAACCATGAGAACTTTTTATATATTGACCAAGGATTTTGAGTATTTCACAACACCTGAACGTTTGTTTGACTTCCAGAATGAGGCAGACCGGGAAATGGCTACGATTGATGCCATCATCCGAAAAATCAATGGCAGTTATTATGCCGTTATTAAAGATGAAAGATGGCCTGAAGACGGAGTGCCGACAGGCAAAACTGTCAGAATCTCCCATTCCCGGAATTTAACCGGTCCATATACTGATCCCGACCAGCCGGTGACTACTCCTTATACTTACTATGAAGCTCCTATCCTGATGCCCAAACCGGACAATGACGGGTGGATGATCTTCTCTGAGAAGTATCCGCATGAGTATGTCCGTTTCCAGGCAGGCAGTATGGATGCCGAAAAATGGGACTGTACGGATCTGACTATTCCGGATTCACGCCACGGAGCAATGGTCCGCATCAGTGAGAAAGAGTATAAAAAAATACTGTCCGGTTTCAAACACTAAGAAAAGATCAATTATATAGATGATGTTTATGAAAAAGAATTTGTATATCGTTCTCTTATGTTTTTTCTGCCTGAACCTCTCTGACATACAGGCGAAGAACCGCTGGAGCATCAATCCGGATAATGATCCGGATTCATTTGCCTGAATAAAAAGAATGCAACTTCCTTAATCAATTATTTGCCCGTCCCCTCCTCTTTTGGGGGCAAATAAAAAACACAGCTAAAAATACGGTTCCTCCGGTAAAGTTCAATCTATCCTATTCAAAGAGTAAGAAGAAAAATATATCTTTGCACCGAATACCCGGCAGAGGATGACTGTGCCGAAAATAATATAGATTATGAATATACTGTTACTTATCGGAGGATTGATTCTCATTTTACTAGGAGCTAACGGACTGACAGATGGTGCTGCTTCCGTAGCCAAACGTTTCCGCATACCTTCTATCGTAATCGGACTCACGATTGTTGCTTTCGGTACTTCCGCCCCGGAACTGACGGTGAGTGTCGCATCTGCTCTGAAAGGAAGCGCAGATATCGCCATCGGCAATGTAGTAGGCAGCAACATATTCAATACATTGATGATTGTAGGATGCACGGCACTCTTTGCTCCGATTGTCATCACCCGGAATACTTTACGAAAAGAGATTCCACTCTGTATCCTTTCGTCTGTCGTATTGCTGATATGTGCCAATGATATATTTCTGGATAATGCCACAGAAAATATATTGAACAGAGTAGACGGTTTGCTTTTACTCTGCTTTTTCGCTATCTTCATGGGATATACATTTGCCATCGCTTTTCCCAAGTCTTCCGCTACACCGGAACCGGCAGAACATGCGGCAGTCCAGGAAGAAGAAATCAAATTGCTTTCGTGGTGGAAATCAATCCTCTATATCATTGGCGGATTGGCAGCCCTGATCTATGGAGGCCAACTGTTCGTTAACGGAGCTACGGGCATTGCCCGCAGTATGGGCGTCAGCGAATCTATCATCGGACTGACACTGGTAGCCGGAGGAACTTCTCTGCCGGAACTTGCCACTTCTATTGTAGCCGCCCTGAAAAAGAACCCGGAAATAGCTATCGGAAACGTAATCGGCAGCAATCTTTTCAATATTTTCTTTGTATTAGGATGCAGTGCCAGCATCACTCCCCTTCACCTCAGCGGAATTACCAACTTCGATTTGTTCACACTGGTAGGTTCCAGCATTCTGCTCTGGCTGTTCGGACTGTTCTTTGCCAAGCGAACGATTACACGTATAGAAGGAGGTATTATGATACTTTGCTATGTGGCATATACGATGGTACTGATTTACAATACGTAATCCGGCAAACCACATTAAAAAAACAAAAGGCTTCCGGCAATTATGTCCGGAAGCCTTTCATATTTAGATCCAAAAAGAAGAATCTATTCCACCTCAGCTATAGTCAAAACATTCACGCCATACTTTCCATCTCTGGAAATCCACCAGTCCGTATCTCCATTAGCGCAATGGATAGCATAACGAGGATTATATCTGAGCCTGTCCGATCCGTCCGGTATCCATAACCCTAACTGATAAGTTCCGGCAGGAATCGAAGCCGGGAGTTTAAGAGATAAATTTACCGTGTGCATCAATGAGGTATAGGTCGAATCATTCGGTTCAAACGGTTGCCAGTTCAAAGGATTGGCATCCGTTGGAAATTCCGTAACTTCTCCTTCCTTATCTATCAGCACGAAATAAACAGGATGCTCACCAAATACAGTGGCAAAGCCTCTGTTCTTCAAACTTAACTTCAGCATGTTCTCTTCTCCACCCACGAATTTTGAGGGAAGCTGAAGTGACTGCAGTTCAATCCGATAACCCAGATGATCTCGTATGTAATCAAACACATTACGCTTTACCTTCGTTCCGTCTTTCTTCCGGAAATAGCTGTCGGACACAGGCATATGATGCTGGAGAAGAGAGTCTTCCGTTATCATCGTTTTTTTCCAGACTACCATAGAGTATTCGGGCGGGTTATTTTCGTCAAACCGATTGTTGGGATGCTGTTCTTTATAGTTATGTATAACGCTCAAGGAAGTATAGTGCTGGAGGAACAACCGTCTTGCCGCCTGCACACCGTCAATAATCCATCCGGCAGAAGGACTGTCCGGATCGGCTCCTACACTCCAAAATCCCCAGGGCAGTTCACCGTCAACCACTAAATAAGGAGATTCCGCCACTATCTGATCAAACTTGGGAGTTCCTTCGTGCATGTCGGCATCCCATCTGTCAGGACGTATGACAATAAAATCATCATGGAAAGAAAGTCTCTTATAAAGCTCCGGTTTATCCTTTAACAGATTCTTGAATTCAGGAAGTCTTACTTGTACATTTCTCTCCGCAGGTACTACAGAAAGCAGTTTCTCCAATACGGCAGCCTTTGTTTCTTCCGAGTTTTCCAATCCTTGAACTGAACTATGCCATTCTCCCCATGCACCGATCATTCCGGCTTGCACCACTAAAATCAGATCTCTATTTTTCTCCAGAAAAGGTTTCAACTGGTCCAGATGATCCAGTATCTGTTCGCCGGTAGGACCGATGGGTGATCTCCCCATAAAGTCCCGTTCATAGGCAAAACGCAGTACAGCCTTTTTCCCTTGATTTTGCAGTTCATCAAAATAAGCCTGCATGGTCCGGAAGTTTTCTTCAGATAGCTTCTCGCCTATTAAATAGGTAAGATAAAAGTAACTCTGTGCCAGTGACACACTATCGGAGATATATTTAGCGGACAATTCATCCAGTTCTTTGGTAGGGCTATCTTTTTCGTGCAGTACATCCACGGCTGTTTCCAGCCGGAATCCTCTTCCGGGATTGTACAATCCATGTTCTCCCTGCGCATCATCTACACAAATTCCACGAAACTCCAGAGTCCGCTGTGAATTACCGCACCCGCCCGCCAACAAAGCAAACATGGCAACAACCATACTGCTACATATCCAATTCCTTTTCATAGTCTTATTTTTGTTTACCGGACAAATGTATAACAAATCCGGAGACAAGCATCACCCTACAGTCATTTTGCACAAGAAAGTATCAGTATCTGATAAATAACGCAAAAGTATTAGTGAATGCTAAAATTGTATTTGTCCCACTATCGGAATAATCCTACCTTTGCCGTATCATTCGTTATGACAGTTCATGATCGTAAGATTAATCTTAAAAATAAGGCAATACATGAAAAATCTCAATTGGTTATTACTATTCATTATTCTGCTGATTCCGATAAAAAGTATCAGTGCCAAAAAGAAAGCGGAAAAGAGTGACAGAGAAATCTGGTGTGATATAATGTACCGAATGGCAGCCCCTGTATTGAGTAATATGAGCGAAGGGCTTCTAAAACAGAATATGCTGGTTGAATTAAGTCCGACATGGGACGGACGCAATAAGAACGTCACCTACATGGAATGCATCGGACGTTTAATGGCAGGGCTGGCACCCTGGCTGTCACTGCCGGATGACGACACACCGGAAGGAGTCCGACGCAGGCAACTTCGTGAATGGGCATTGAAAAGCTATGCCAATGCCGTAGATCCGGATTCCAACGATTATTTGCTATGGCGTCAGGAGAATCAGACATTGGTAGACGCCGCTTTTATTGCAGAGAGTTTCTTAAGAAACTATGACGCTTTATGGATGCCATTAGACAGCATCACCAAACAACGATATATCGCTGAATTTACTGATCTCAGGAGAGTAGACCCTTCTTATAGCAACTGGCTGTTGTTCAGCGCCACTGTCGAATCATTTCTCCGGAAAGCAGGTGCATCCAGCGATACCTATCGCATCAGTTCTTCTCTGCGTAAAATAGAAGAATGGTATATAGGAGACGGCTGGTACTCGGACGGTCCTAATTTCGCTTTCGACTATTACAACAGTTTTGTCATACATCCTATGTATATAGAAACACTGGAGATCATTACCGAAGCCGGCAAACATAAAAAGATTGGAAATATGCCCGGCTGTAACTATCATGAAGCGATCAAACGCGCGCAACGATTCGGAATCATTCTCGAACGCCTCATCTCTCCGGAAGGTACACTACCTGTCGTCGGACGGTCTATCACTTACCGCACAGGCTCCTTACAGACCTTGGCCCTGCTCGCCTGGCGCCATTGGCTACCCAAAGAATTACCAAACGGTCAAGTACGTTCTGCTATGACGGCAGTCATCAAACGTATGTTTGGAGACAATCATAATTTCAATGAAAAAGGCTTCCTTACATTAGGATTCAATGGTTCTCAGCCTGATATATCTGACTATTATACCAACAATGGCAGCCTATATATGGCATCTCTCGCCTTCCTGCCGTTAGGTCTCCCTGCCGATGCTCCATTCTGGACAGATGCTCCACTGCCTTGGACGTCGAAAAAAGCATGGGAGGGAGAAGATTTCCCGAAAGACCACTCTTATCATTGCAACAATTGATAATCAATATTATACTATAGTTTCCATTCGTACTGAAAACTATTATTCATGGAGTTGTGTCAAAATGCTGGCACACCCCCATTTTGTTTATATAATTCCCCAATAATCCGAAAATTCTTCCAAAATAGTGTCTAATAAACTTGGAGACCGTTTATAATAAACCCTTCAACTATTTATTAAAAACATTGTGACCGTTTATTCTAAAACTGTAAAGATATTATCTCTAACAAAAAGAGAGTCTATTCATCTTTGGAGAAGAAAACTATGTTGACAGTTAATATTACATACAAAAAACGTATGCGCATAAATTTACAATCAGGATATCGAAAAGCAAAATCAAAATATAGAGCATCCAAAGAAATAGTATAAAAAGTATTAGTATCTGCTAATATTATATTTGTCTTCCCCCTAAAATAGTCCTACCTTTGCCTATCATTAGTTAGGGTCCTCCCCATTAAATAATGAATAAAACATTAACCATATAAATAACAATATCATGAATAAACAAACCTTTTTAACCCTACTTGCTACATTCGCCCTTCTCTTCAGTTTCACCTTCTCCTGCAATGCCAAAGGAAAAGATAAAGCCAAACACGTTGTCTTCATCGGTTTAGACGGCTGGGGAGCCTACAGCCTTCCTAAGGCAGATATGCCCAATGTGAAGAAACTGATGGAAGACGGTTCTTATACGTTGAAAAAGCGTTCCGCCCTCCCCTCTTCCAGTGCCATCAACTGGGCATCCATGTTTATGGGAGCCGGACCGGAACTACACGGATATACCGAATGGGGATCTAAAACTCCGGAACTTCCATCACGCGTATTAAACAAGAACGGTATCTTCCCGACTGTTTTCCAGTTGCTGCGCGATGCTCGACCGGAAGCAGAAATCGGCTGTCTGTACGAATGGGAAGGTATTAAATATCTGGTAGATACACTCTCTCTAAATTACCACTACCATGTGGCCGACTGCAATAAAACACCCAAAGAATTAGGTAATATGTCCTCTTCTTACATAAAGGAAAAACATCCGGCATTGGTAGCCATCTGTTTCGACGGTCCCGACCATACGGGACATACAGAAGGACATGATACTCCGGCATATTATGAGAAACTTAAAGAACTGGATAGTTATGTCGGACAGATCGTTCAGGCAGTCAAAGATGCAGGAATGCTGGATGATACTATTTTTATATTAACTTCCGACCACGGAGGCATTGATAAAGGACACGGAGGCAAAACAATGCAAGAGATGGAAACCGCTTTCATTATATCCGGTAAGAATATTAAAAAAGGCCTCCGATTCGACGATGTAAGTATGATGCAATACGATGTGGCTTCCACAATTGCCCGCATCTTTAATTTAGAACA
Source organism: Bacteroides faecis MAJ27 (assembly GCF_900106755.1). Taxonomy (GTDB): domain Bacteria; phylum Bacteroidota; class Bacteroidia; order Bacteroidales; family Bacteroidaceae; genus Bacteroides; species Bacteroides faecis. The sequence continues at coordinate 52,017 of NZ_FNNN01000017.1, read as the reverse complement.
ACCACAAGTTTGGATAGGTAGACCCATGGAGATTGTTTTCAAATAATCATTCAAGATGATTAATAGGAAGAAGAAGAGACTAGAAATAACGAGTTTCTCCTTTTTCAATTTAACTCTTGGCACTATCATTATATAGGCTACAAAAATTATTTCCTATAAGTAATAAAATGGGGAATCATAACAGTTTTATTACTTATAAGTAATAAAACTCCTTCTTTTATAGCTGTTAATTACAGCATAATACTTGCATCAAAATACATATCCTTATACCTTTGCCCTCGATAACAAAACAAAATATAACTTTCATCATATAATGTATAGCGACAAATGAATATTATACCCCGAAAATTTGCCTTCCCCCCAATATACTCTATCAGCATCCTTCACAGGCAATCCAGCGAATTCAAACAGCATCAAAAAAACTGATAGCACATTTGTCCTTTCGCAGAATCAGCTTGAAATACAAAACGATAGAATTGTATTAGTAAATGATAAAATACTACTTGTCTGACGGAGTAAAGCCAAGTAACTTTGCCACATATTAAATAACAAAAATAACATGCAATGAAAAACAAACTATCTTATCTTATTGGAGTAGCGTGTCTATTGTGCTACACAAGTACATTTACTTCTTGTGTCAATGGTGTCGATGACGAATATCTTGAGCAGAAGTTTACAGAAAACAATGGAACTGACGAAGAAGGTGATGAACTCCCTGATCTAAATGGTGATTATAGTATAGAAGGAGATTATGAGTTAATTATGACTTGCAACGGAGAACCCCTTGAAGGAAAAAAAGTGGTTATGGCAGTGGATGAAACAAATGAATCAGCTACTATCACCTTTGCTGCCGCAGAAACTGATTTGGAAAGTATAATCGGCTTGATTCCCGGTGCTAACCTGATTCAAGGTCTGGGTCTTAAATATACAGGCAATAGCCCGGTTCCGGGAGAAAAGGAAATCACCATTACGAATGTTCCTCTATTCAGAAATGGAATGAATTATATGTTCAAAGGTAGCTATATCCAGCCAACATATACTATGGACTATGAAGGGAAAATTGAAGACGAAAAGCTGACTGTCGATATAAATTACGAACTGACAAATCAAAAACTGGCAGGCACATGGAATCTTGCACCGGTTAACACCAATGCGATGATGGAGGGAATAAATTGCGTAACAACTTCTCCATTGTGGATTAACTGGGACTCTCAAGTAGCAATTGATCCCGGCTATATTGAAGGAGTAGACAATTTAAAGCAACAACCTAACGGAATATTTACATATCTTATTGTTATATTAGGTGATCCCATAATGGCAGATTATCTTCCCATCAACTTGCCTGTTCAAAAATGGATATCAAACCTACTGAAGAGTGTGACAGCTAAACCCAATGGCGGTATGTATGCTATTTATTCATATAGCGGTGATCTTGAACATCCACAATGGAGCAGCTCAGACGGCATGCCTCACAATGCAATGCGTTACTACTACGATCCCGAAAAACCGGATGAAAAAATACACCTTGAACTCAACTCGGGTTTACTCATTGATATTATCCAAGGATTTATAACCCCCGTCTCACGCGGGACCCGTGCTGAAATAGACTATGGAAATACAAAAGAAATAGCCAAACAACTGGTTAAATTATTGGTTCCGATGCTCGAAAAAGGTATCCCTTGTGATTATGAACTTAATGGTGACAAATTAATACTTAACATAGACGGAGTTGCATTGAGAGACATTTTAGCCAAATTAGTAGAACTGGCAAATGACCCGGCGGCAAAGACCGTTATTAACGAATTTCTTGACAGCCAAAGCTTAGGAGCATATAAAGAAAATATAGCACTGCTACTGTCGACACTTCCGAACGCCTTAAAGTATCAGAACTATGACGAGAAGAGTGGAGTTGGATCCGGCGAATGTACTTATGTTAAACTTGGATTAAAATTTGTCAAAGAATAATGTAAGGTTTATGATCATAAGGTACCCTCAGATAACATCACATCTATTTTCATTGCAGTAAGAAATGAAAGGAGAGAATCAAAGCATTCTCTCCAATTCAAACTACATTTATTGATTGCTGATACATTAAGTATGAGCCATCAATCAAGAAGATAAATGTGCAGTACCTATACCTCATACCTCCCCAAAAACAATATATGTTTAATACCCTAAGTATTATGAAAAAAAGATTTTATTTATTCTTTATATTATGCCTCATAACCCTTTCCGGATTTGCCCAGGAAATAAAGGTTACGGGTGTAGTAACGGAGGCTTCGACCAATGAACCGATGCCCGGAGTTACAGTTCAGGTGAAAGGAACCACCAACGGCACTATCACAAATTTAGATGGGCAATACACCATTCAGACAAAGATGAACGACATACTCGTTTTCTCGACTATAGGCATGAAAACAGTTGAAAGAAAAGTTTCTTCCAACTCTCCCATCAATATCTCAATGTCAGAAGACAATGTTCAGCTGGATCAAGTGGTCGTTATCGGCTACGGTACGGTAAAGAAGAGCCACCTCTCGGGGGCTGTCAGTTCCGTAGGAACGAAAGAACTGAATGGAGATGTAGCAACTTCTGCGGCTAATGCATTACAAGGAAAAATTGCGGGTGTGTCCGTCATGAGTTCAAGCGGTAACCCGAATGACGGAACTACGATCAACGTTCGCGGTATCAGCTCTTTATCCAACAATGCTCCACTATTTATTGTTGACGGTGCATTCGGCGATATCAATATGGTAGATCCCAACGACATCCAGTCTATAGAGGTATTGAAAGATGCGGCTGCAGCTGCCATCTATGGTTCCCGTGCAGCAGGCGGTGTAGTATTGATTACCACCAAAGGCGGTCGCAAGGAAATGCCGACCAAAGTGGACGTTAATTTCTTCACAGGTGTTCAGCAGAACCCTAAAAAACTGAACGTACTGAATGGCGAAGAATACAGCCGTTTCGCACGCTATTACGGACTTGCCGCTGATGGTTATGGTGCAGAAACCGATGCAGTGCCATATACCGGTGAAGGTACGGACTGGCAAGATGTCATACTGAATACAGCCATGGTGTACAAAGCAAACGTAGCTGTCACAGGCGGTTCAAAAAACGCATCATTCAGTGCATCCGGTGGCTATCTGAATAAAGACGGCATCATGCGCAACAGCAGCCACGAATCTTATAACATCCGGTTGAAAAGCGACTTCAGCTTTCTCAACAACCGCGTCACTGTAGGCGAGTCTTTAATCCTTCGCATGGCAGAAGGCAAAGGCGGTACGGATCAGGATACGATGAACGGCTTGTTGCGTTTCCCCAGCGTTATTCCTATTTTCGACCCGGAGAACGCTACAGGATGGGGTACCTCTGCAGACATCAACCTTCCGAACCCTTATGCAATCTCTGAAATCAATGATATTACGAGCGAAAGTACACAAATCTTTCTGAACGCATACCTCCAAGCTGAAATCATCAACGGATTAAAATACAAGTTGAACCTGGGTATGAGAAGAAATCACACGAAAAACCGTAATTATACAGGCGTATATGACTTGGGGACTTATGGAACCAATGAAGCACCGGACCTTTCGGAAAGTTTTTCAAGCTTCGACTCATGGGTACTGGAAAATACGTTGAATTATGACCGCACCTTCGGCAAGCATACAGTTTCGGGAATGGTAGGCTATTCTGCACAGAAAGATAAAAGCTACGGACTGAACGGAAGCAACTCCGACCTTCCGAAATTTATCGACACAATGACCGGCAACGTGACTACCATGAAATCCAGCAGTTCCATACACGAACAGGCATTGGTTTCTCTCTTCGGACGTGTGATGTATTCATACGACGACCGTTATCTGTTCTCTGCTTCTATCCGTCGTGACGGTTCATCACGCTTCAAAGACGGACATCGTTTTGGCAGCTTCCCCTCAGTCTCTGTGGGATGGAACATCAACCGTGAAAAGTTCTTCCGCCCGTTGGAAAACATCTTCGACCAAGTGAAACTGCGTTTAAGCTACGGTAAACTGGGTAATCAGGAAATGGACAGCTATTATCCTACATTGAGTGTGGTAAGCGACGGTATGAACTACCTGCAAGGCAACTCGATATGGTTTGGTAAGCTACCTTTTGTAAATGCCGTATCACCGGACAACCTGACATGGGAAAATACGGAAACTTACAACATCGGCCTGGACGTAACTTTACTGAACGGGAAACTGGCACTAACCGCAGATGCTTATATCAAAAATACAAATAATGTATTGCTGCCGATTCCTTACGCCTCTTCTACCGGTATCAACGGACTCTCCATCCAGAATGCGGGACAAGTACAAAACAAGGGTATCGAAATTTCCGCTACATGGCGCAGTTCTATCGGTGACAAAGCAAACTACTACATCGGCGCCAACCTAAGTACGGCAAACAACAAGGTGACTGAAATCAACGCCGGCGGAAAGTATATGTCTATCTCCGGTTATTCGGCTCACGGAGCAGGCGGACGCGGTATCAACATGTTTAAGAAAGGACATTCCATGTCTTACTTCAACCTGATTGAAACAGACGGTATCTTCCGCAGCATGGAAGAAATCGAAAACTACAAGAACAGAAAAGGTGAACTGATTCAACCGGGTGCACAAGTAGGCGATGTACGCTACAAAGACTGGAACGGCGACGGAAAAATCGACACGAATGACCAGCACGACGTAGGCAGCCCCCTTCCTAACTTCACCTTCGGACTGAGGTTAGGCGGCGACTGGAACAACTTCGACCTCAACATCTTTATCGACGGTGTGGCAGGCAACAAGATTTATAATTATCCGCGCTATTGCCTCGAATCAGGCGCATTCAACGGTAACTTAAGCACGAACGTCGCCAACTCATGGAGACCGGATAACCCGAATACCGACATGCCCCGTTTCTCAAAGGTAGACGGTACGGACAATAAACTGGCTTATACCGACAGATGGCTGGAAGACGGCTCTTACGTACGACTGAAAACGATTGATATCGGTTATACCTTCCCTAAACAATGGCTACAAAAAGCTATGATCCAGAACCTGCGTCTTTACGTATCTATGGAAAACCTGCTGACCTTGACCAAGTATACCGGCTATACTCCCGACCTGGGCGAAAGTTCTTCTACCGGCGTGAGCTACAATGTTTTCTCAAGAGGAATTGACCAAGGCCGTTACCCTATTCCACGTACATTTTCCTTTGGAATCCAGTTAGGTTTATAACATACTAAGATTAATACATTGAAACATTGAATTATGAAAAAGAATTGGTTATCATATATGCTTGTATCAGCTCTCCTATCCGGAGCGCTGACATCATGCAGCGACTCTTTTCTGGATCTGAAAGACCCGAACCACTTTACCAACGAAAACTTCTGGCAGGATAAGGCAGATGCGGAAAGCGCATTGGCAGCAGCTTACTCACCTATCAAATACCAGATGAACGGATATTACGGCGCATTTGACGGATGGCTCAACCTCAACAGCCGTGGAGACGATATCTTTACGATACTGAATGAAGAAGCCAGTATGTGGGATATAGCTACATTTCAAAACTCCGCCACAACAGGAAATGACCCGTACGGTGCTTTGTATGCAGGTATACAACGTGCCAATATCGTACTGAGATACATCGACCAGGTACCGGCAAGCGGTATCACGGAAAGCGACCGTGCCATGATTAAAGACGAAGCTCTCACGTTGAGAGCCTATCAATATTTCCTGTTGGTAAATAACTACGGAGATGTGCCTTTGCGTCTGGTTCCGTCGAATGAAGACGATCCCAACAAAACGTCATCTCCCGAAGCTGAAATCTGGCAACAGATTGAAAAGGACCTGACCGACGCAATCAATGACGGCAACCTGCCGGAAACCCGCCCGGCTGAACAAAAAGGACGTATCGAGCAAGGGGCAGCCATCGCCATACTTGGCAAGGTGTATGCAACACAGCACAAGTATAAAGAAGCCAAAGAAACACTGAAAGGTTTGATTGACTCTTCATACAGTCCATTCGGAACTTCAGGAAAGCGCTATCGTCTGATGGAAAACTTTGTCGACAACTTCACTACCGCCAATGAAAACAATGCCGAATCTGTATTCGAATTACAGTACAGCAGCGACGGTGACATGTCATGGGGTAATGAAGGTGGTATTAGCCTGGGCAGTTCATTGGCACAGTTTGTAGGTCCTGCTAAATCAGGGGGATGGGCAAAGTTGATGCCCTCAGCCTTCCTTGTCAGCGAATTTACTACTGAAACACGCGGAAGCAAGCCCACCGTTCTAGTCCCTGATCTGGATAAAGACGGAAATCCACAATACAACGAAGACGGAACTCAGAAAATGAAAGAAATCGCCAATCCTGATAAAACAGCAGAACCAAATTCGAAATATGACAAGCGAATTTATGCCAGCATGTTCTTTACTCCGGAAGAATACGGTGACTGGGTTACAGAAGAAAATGGCTGGTATGACGGAAAGTTCTACGGTGGTCTCTTCACGATGGACGACCTCTGGACAGGAAATGCTTCCAAAATGGCTGGTGGTGCTCCTATCTTTAATGTAAGTCAGGCAAGCGGTGCTCAGATCGGTAAGTTTCTATTAAAGAAATACACTGCCCACTATGTAAAATCAAAAAGTGCCGATAACATGGGTAATGTAGAAGGCAGAGCAAACAATGTCCGCATCATACGTTTTGCGGAAGTATTGCTGCTGTACGCCGAAGCGTGCACAAAAGAAGCGGATAAAGACGGAGCCAACTGGGCATTGAACGAAATCCGCCAAAGAGCAGGACTGCCTGAAAAAGAGTTCCAACAACCCGAGCTGATGAAAGAAATAGAACATCAATGCCTGCTTGAATTTTTTGGAGAAGGTCATCGTTTCGACGACTTGAAGCGCTGGTATACAACCCCTCAAATTCAGATGATCTTAAAAGGAAATGATAAACAGGGAGCATATAACTTCAGAGAAAAACATAAATACTTCCCTATCCCCGCAGGAGAACTTAACAACTCATCTGTAGAACAGAATAAATTCTGGAAATAATTAGAAACACTATTAAGAAACAGTTTATGAAAAAGATATATCTATTTTTAAGCACATCATTGTTCCTGTTGCTCGGAGGCGTTACGGCTTGTGACGACAACAGCCTGAGTCATGATGAAGTGAATATTCCGGACCCGGTAGTGATATCCGACGAAGATGACGGCATTTCAGCCGAACCGACTACAGAATCAGTAATCAGAATCCAACCGGAAAACAAGCATCAGGAGATTGACGGTTTCGGATGTAACTTCGGATGGGCGGAAGCTGTATACGGATGTATGAAACGTGAACAAATCATGGACGACTTGTTTGGCGAAAACGGATTGAAATTTAATATCTATCGTGGAGAGGTATGCGCCTCATCCGCCTCTGAAGATGGTAATACTTTTAATTTCAAAACAAATGAAAATTATCATCTGGGAGCACATTCTTCTGAACAGAAAACGCTCTTTAATTCAGATAGCGGGAAATACAAAGAATATTCCCAACTATGGATCATTGACTACCTGTGCAAAAGAAAACTGATGGATATCTATTACTTCTTCTCCGTATGGACTCCTCCTGTAGTATGGAAATCTTTTGGCGAAGGCGAAGTAGCCAGTGGCGGAAGCGGTTCTTTCAATAGCGAACACAGTCAAGTTTATGCCGAGTTCCTGACAGGCTTTGCAAAAGCTCTTGAAGATAAATTCGGTATCAACGTCTATGGTATCTCCGGCTGGAACGAACCCGACCAAGCAATGGGAGGATGGGACGGATGTATGTGGGGAAATCAGCAAATGGCGGATTTCACGATGGACTATCTGCGCCCGGAACTGAATAAGCAAGGCTTACAGGACACAAAAATCATTTACGGTGAGTTGCCTTGGTGGGCAAATGCCGTGACATGGGTGGAAACTTCTTTGAAAAACAACCCGAATTTAGCGGACGCCAACATCGTTGCAGCAGGACATGGTTATTCTACAGTGGATGCCAATATCCTGCCAATGACAGCAGCTCAAGAAAAAGGAATCCATGTGTGGCAAACAGAGACTTGTGATGACAAAACCCGCGACGAAACGTGGAATGATGCAATGAAATGGGCAAAGAACTATCATGATTACCTGACAAAAGCCCAGACCAATGCCGTCGTATGGTGGGCAGGCGCACGTCAATGCACATCGACCGGAGAAAACCTTCTTCAAACAGATGCATGGGATTTCAGTAATTCATATTATCGCATAGACCGCTACTACTCTATCGGACAATTCTCCAGATATATCCAGCGAGGTTCAACGCGTGTAGACGTAGAAACGAAATCAACAACGGCGAACAGAATCCCAAAAGATTTGAGTGCATCCGCATACATCAAAGACGACACATATACCATTGTATTAGTGAACAAGTCAAAATCCAAAGCCTTCGATGCCTTGCTGGAAATAGACGGCAAAGATTTCGACAGTATGGTTTCATATACCTCCAGTTCCAGCGTGAAATGGTTGCGCAAAAAGCTGAATCCGTCTTCGACCGGCAAACGTTCTGTGACTGTTCCCAAATATAGTGTAGTAACAATCACCGGAAGGTTCAAATAAAACACAATCCGGCAAATTGAAAGAGGAACAATTAAGTTTTGTATTGTCAATAAAATGATTCCGGATTCCCTTATCGGATCTGGAATTATTTTATTAAAGAAATAGTATTATGAGTAGAATTTATGACAACAGATTGCGTCTTCTACAAGAAGCGCATGAGACTCTGATAACCCGCGCGAACAGGATTATTCTTCCCGGCAATGGGATTTTCGAAAGATACGAATACCCGGTTTTAACAAACGAGCATGCCCCTCTGGAGTGGCGTTACGACCTGAATCCGGAAACCAATCCATGGCTAATGGAACGGATCGGAGTCAACGCTACCATGAATGCGGGAGCCATCCAATGGAATGGAAAGTATCTGATGATGGTACGCGTAGAAGGAAATGACCGAAAATCTTTCTTCGCCATCGCCGAAAGTCCCAATGGCATCGATAATTTTCGCTTCTGGGAATATCCGATAGAGCTGCCTGACACAGACCCGAATGAAACAAATGTCTACGACATGCGTCTGACGGCCCACGAAGATGGCTGGATTTATGGTATATTTTGTAGCGAAAGCCTTGATCCGAACGCTGTACCGGGTGACCTGTCTTCTGCCATAGCCAAAGCAGGCATCGTGCGTACAAAAGATTTGAAAAACTGGGAACGACTGCCCAATCTGATTTCCAAAAACCAACAGCGCAATGTAGTGCTACACCCGGAATTTGTAAATGGAAAGTATGCCCTGTACACCCGACCGCAAGATAGCTTCATTGATGCGGGAAACGGAGGAGGTATCGGCTGGACGTTAATTGACGATATCACCCATGCGGAAATAAAAAAAGAAACAATCATTAATTATCGACATTATCACACTATAAAAGAAGTAAAAAACGGCGAAGGTCCTCATCCTATCAAAACCCCCAAAGGATGGTTACACCTCGCTCACGGTGTCCGTGCCTGTGCCGCCGGACTTAGATATGTCTTATATTTATATATGACATCCTTAGATGACCCAAGTAAAGTTATAGCCCAGCCGGGAGGTTACTTCATGGCACCTGTAGGAGAAGAAAGAATCGGAGATGTATCCAACGTATTATTCTCTAACGGATGGATTGCAGATGAAGACGGAACCGTTTTTATTTATTACGCTTCCTCCGACACACGGATGCATGTGGCAACTTCCACTATTGAACGATTAATAGATTATTGCCTGCATACACCGGAAGACAAACTTCGCTCAGCAACCTCCGTCAATAGTATCTCTAATCTAATAGAAGCTAACAAGCTCGTTATGTCGGAAACAGCTGTGGCATTATAGTTCCGGAATCATTAGTTAACCGGGAAAACGATTTCTAATCAAACAAGGTTCTTATACAACGAATGTATAGGAATCTTGTTTCTTTATATCGGCGCAAAAACTATAGAGTACACTCCAAAACAGCAGTATTATCGTGTATCTTTCAAGGTGCTCTATTCAGCATTTCAAACGTTAATACCTGATTTGCGGGATGTTAATATCTGACACGCCAAGTATTAACACTTGGGGAGTCAGATATTAAGATATGGGAAGTCAGATAAATAGTATCAGCATGGGTTAAAATAATATTTGTTTCTTCTCTATATTCGCCCTACTTTTGTATCGAATAGATAATTAATATATTAAACCAAATCAAAACAACGACATGAAATTACACACAGCCGATCTTCTTATCATCTGCGCCTATCTCATTACCATGATTATCATCGGACTCATACTGAAAAAGCGAGCTGCACAAAATATGGATTCCTATTTCCTAGGAGGCAAATCACTACCTTTCTATATGCTGGGGCTATCCAATGCATCCGGCATGTTCGACATTACAGGTACTATGCTGATGGTATACTGGGCATTCGCTTATGGCTTTAAAAGTCTTTGGATTCCCTGGTTATGGCCGGTATTCAATCAGATATTCCTGATGGTTTATCTGTCCGTGTGGCTGCGCCGTTCCAATGTACTCACCGGGGCCGAATGGATCAAAACCCGTTTCGGCAAAGGCAAAGGAGCTACCCTTTCTCACACAATCGTGGTAGTATTTGCTTTATTGAGCGTACTTGGCTTCCTGAGTTACGGATTTATAGGAATAGGTAAATTCATGGAAATCTTTATTCCTTGGGAAGTCATCTCACCTTATATTCCTTTCACTGTTTCACCGGAGTATGTTCCGCATGTATATGGCATTTTCTTTACAGCTATCGCCACCTTCTATGTAATGTTGGGAGGAATGCTGAGCATTGTATGGACTGATGTCGTTCAGTTCCTTATCATGACAGTAGCTGGCATCGTCATCGTAGTGATTGGTATGCAGATGGTGGCACCCGATATGATACACTCCTTTGTACCAGCAGGCTGGGATTCCCCTTTCTTCGGATGGACACTCGATATAGACTGGAGCAGTCGGATGAGCCTGTTAACCGAGCGAATGGCAAACGAACCTTACAGCCTGATAGGTATCTTTGTCATGATGGCTTTACTCAAAGGTATCTTCATGAGCATGGCCGGTCCTGCCCCCAACTATGATATGCAGAAAATCCTATCCTGCAAGTCGCCTAAAGAAGCGGCGATGATGAGTGGTTCTGTATCTGTAGTGCTATTAATTCCCCGTTATCTGATGATTATGGGATTTGCGTTACTGGCTATCTACTTCTTTAAGGAAGATGGAGGATTGTCACAAATGGAAGTTACACGCACAGACTTTGAGACAATTCTTCCTCATTTAATAACCCGATATGTTCCGTCAGGACTTGCCGGATTACTACTGGCAGGTTTGCTGGCAGCTTTCATGTCCACTTTTGCTTCTACCGTCAACGCAGCTCCCGCCTATATAGTGAACGATATTTATCTGAAATATATCAACCCGAAAGCAAGTGTCAAAACGCAGATACGCAGCAGCTATGTCATTTCTGTAGCGGTAGTAGTAGTCAGCACTATCATCGGATTCTTCCTGAAAGACATCAATGAAATATTCCAGTGGATTGTAGGCGCACTTTTCGGAGGCTATATCGCAGCTAACGTACTAAAGTGGCATTGGTGGCGATTCAACGGTGAAGGCTATTTCTGGGGAATGACTGCGGGAGTAATAGCCGCTATTGTCATGAAATTCACTGTACCCGATGCATGGGTAATCTACTTCTTCCCTGTATTATTCGGCATTTCACTGATCGGATGTATCATTGGAACTTATAGCGCCCCGGCTACAGATGAAGAAACACTTATCAGTTTCTATGTCAATGTGCGTCCGTGGGGCTGTTGGAAACCGATTCAGGAAAAAGCAATAGCACGCTATCCTCACATCCGGGTAAATAAAAACTTCAAAAGAGACGCATTTAATGTGTCTGTAGGAATTATCTGGCAATGTACTCTTACTATCATCCCCATGTATCTTGTTGTTCGTGAACAGCTGGGACTCTGGAGTTCTATCGCTTTGCTGCTGATTACTACGCTTATATTGAGAAAGACGTGGTACAAGCCTTTATGCAAAGAAGAAATAAGATACAACGAGGAGATGAAACAAATAAAAGAACAAAAAGAAGATTTAACTTAACACACTAAAACAGAGAACCGGCCATGAAAAGACTATCAGTAATACTATTGTCATTTTTATTATACCTTCCGCTATACGCTCAATTCAGAGGAACAGTCTATATCGACACCGATCAATCGGGCACATTCGACAAAGGAGACAAACCACTGGCGGGAGTGATGGTAACTGATGGAATGAATGTAGTAAAAACAAATAAAAAAGGACGGTTCTCCCTGCCAGGGTTCGAGAAAACCCGGTTCATCAGCATGACTACCCCTGCCAGGTTCGAGACGCAACAATTCTACCTCCCTGTCAAAGAAAACAGAAAGAGTTATGATTTCCTGCTGACCGAAAGCGAACGGACCCAACCGAGAGAGCATTCTTTCGTTCAAATCACCGATACGGAAGTAACCGGAGAAATGGGACGTTGGGTAACTGACTTACAACAATATGTAAAGAACGAAAAGCCTGCCTTTCTGATTCATACCGGAGATATCTGTTATGAACCGGGATTGAAAATGCACAATCAAGTAGTGAACGCAGAGACTATGAATTGCCCGGTCTACTATTGCATAGGCAATCACGACTTAGTAAAAGGCAACTATGGTGAAGAACTCTATGAATCGATTTATGGTCCGACCTGGTATTCGTTTGATATAGGCAACATTCATTATGTCGTTACCCCCATCGATCACGGAGACAATCCCACCGATTATACTCAAAGGGATGTATATAACTGGCTAAAAAACGACCTCGCCATGATGAAGAAAGATCAGTCATTGATTCTCTTCAACCACGATCTGTTCACCCCCGGCGATACTTTTGTTTTCAAAGCCGATAACGAACATATCCTCGACTTCCGTACCTTCAATACAAAAGCACAGCTCTATGGACACATGCACTACAACTATGTCCGTAATCAAAAAGGTATTTACACGATCTGCACCGGCACACTGGATAAAGGGGGCATCGACCATTCACCTTCTTCTTTCAGGGATATAAAAGTAGATGCAAATGATCATATCACAACGCAACTGCGATACACTTTCATTGAACCGCAAGTCGCCATCGTTTCTCCGATGGAGAATCAAACAACCCCAATACATCCGGACAACAACCTGCTTCCGGTTTCGGTCAACACCTATAACTCACAGGCAAGAACATCGCGTGTTTCTTATATCCTGAATGATTTGGAAAATCATCAGGAAATAGCCAAAGGCGAACTGACTCCCCGCAGTGACTGGAACTGGAGTGAAAACATCCAAATTCCAGCTAATACAGACGGAAAGAAGCTGGGGCTGACAGTGACCTCATTCTTCAACGACGGAAAGAAAGCGACTGCCACAAACCGATTCCTTTATCAAAAGGACTTTAAATTGACTTCCATTCCGGGAAAAGACTGGAACACTTTACTTCAGAATGCCAGTCATTCCGGCGGAATAAATGACTCTCAGATCAAACTTCCCCTGCAACTCCAATGGACAGCAAACACAGGCAGTAATATTTTCATGACGTCCCCCATCATCACCAGACAAAAAGTATTCATTGCCACTACCGACGATAACACGTCACTCAATACATACATTTGTGCATTCGATTTCAATTCCGGCAAACAAATATGGAAATTCCGCACGGAAAACTCAGTAAAGAATACGATTGCCTGTGAAGATGGAATCATTATCGCCCAAGATGCCTCCTGCAATCTCTACGCCCTTGACGCAGAATCAGGAAAACTACTGCGGCAGCAATACATCCACCTGAATAGCTATCCTTATCTGACGGAAGGACTAACAATAGACAAGGGAATCGTTTATGCCGGAATCGGTACCGGACTTTCAGCCTACGACTTGAAAACCGGAAAAGTAATATGGACAAACAAAGACTGGAAACAACGGGAAGGCTCTACCACCACACTCACCGTTGCCGGAGATGTATTAATCAGTGGAACGCAATGGGGAGGGCTATACGGCAACGATATCCGTACAGGCAAACAACTTTGGAAACTCTCTGATAACGGACTCGGTAACCGGGGAGCTTCTCCGGTCTATAAAGATGGGAAATTGTGGATCATTTCTTCCAAGAGCTTTTTCATAATAGAACCTCAAACCGGAGAAGTACTCCAACAAAAAGAGTTATCAGCCAATCTGGATGTTACGTCTACACCGCTTGTCACCGAGCAAGAAATTATATTCGGAACCGCAGACCGTGGAATCATGGCACTGGACAAATCCACACTTTTCATCAAATGGAAAGCTGAAACAAAACCTTCACTCGTATATACAGCCCCTTATTCTTCCACTCCACAAGCCGGAGTAGAAACAAGCCCTGTATTATCACAAGGAATTGTTTACATCGGAGCTTCCGACGGATACTTATACGCCATCGACCAAGCAACGGGAATTATCAAAGACAAGCTGAATCTCGGGGCACCCATTTTCTCCACAGTGGCAGTGTCAGGAAATAAAATGATAGTTTGTGACTTCGCCGGGAATGTCTATTGCATAACTACCCCCTTTTCTCTAAATATCAGTCCGGAGAACGATTTATAACTTTTTATTTTTCCCGGTCAGCTCTCCGGGCACACAGTTTTCTCGCCCCACAGCGTTGTAATTTAAAGATTATCACGTATCTTTGCCCCTCAATCATAAATACGAGATATGGCTATTACAATCAAGAAAGTCTCTACAAAGAGAGAACTTAAGAAGTTTATTCGCTTTAATTACAGGATGTATAAGGGCAACCCCTATTCCGTGCCCGATCTCTACGATGATATGCTCAACACATTCAACAAAAAGAAGAATGCGGCATTCGAGTTCTGTGAAGCAGACTATTTTCTGGCATACCAAGACGACAAAATCGTAGGCCGTGTGGCTGCTATTATCAATAACCGTGCCAACGAAAAATGGGATGCTAAAAACGTCCGTTTCGGATGGATAGATTTCATAGATGATCCTGAAGTATCATCCGCACTTATCAAAACTGTAGAAGACTGGGGAAAAGAACGAGGTATGACCCATATTGCCGGACCACTCGGATTTACCGACTTCGATGCTGAAGGAATGCTGATTGAAGGCTTTGACCAGCTCAGTACGATGGCCACCATCTATAATCACCCGTACTATCCCGTACACATGGAGAAACTCGGTTTCGAGAAAGACGCCGACTGGGTGGAATACAAAATCTACATCCCCGATGCCATCCCCGACAAGCACAAGCGTATCTCCGAACTGATTCAACGAAAATACAACCTGAAGATAAAGAAATACACCTCCGGAAGAAAAATAGCCAAAGACTACGGACAGGAAATCTTCGAACTGATGAACGAAGCATACAGCCCGCTCTACGGCTACTCCCCGCTGACACAACGGCAAATCAACCAATACGTAAAAATGTATCTTCCGATTCTTGACTTACGAATGGTTACCCTTATCACCGATGCCGATGACAAGCTGGTTTGCGTAGGTATCTCGATGCCTTCACTGGCCGAAGCCCTGCAAAAATCACACGGACGATTACTGCCACTCGGATGGTTTTATCTGCTGAAAGCATTATTCATGAAACGTCGTGCCAAAATGCTTGACCTACTGCTTGTAGCAGTGAAACCGGAGTACCAAAATAAAGGTGTTAACGCTTTGTTATTTTCCGATTTAATTCCAGTTTATCAAAAATTAGGTTTTATCTTTGCGGAAAGCAACCCCGAACTGGAACTGAACGGAAAAGTTCAGGCACAATGGGATTACTTTGAGACTAAGCAACATAAGCGCCGCCGTGCGTTCATCAAAGAGATAAAATAAAAAGCAACTATGGAAGAGAACGAATTGATACCTGTAGACAACAACAATACAGTAGAGTACACAGATGACAATATCCGCCACTTAAGCGACATGGAACATGTACGCACACGCCCCGGTATGTATATCGGCAGGCTGGGCGACGGTGCGCATGCCGAAGACGGAATCTATGTCCTTCTGAAAGAAGTCATTGACAACAGTATCGACGAGTTCAAGATGCAAGCCGGTAAGAAAATCGAAATTACCGTTGAAGAAAACCTCCGTGTCAGTGTTCGCGACTACGGTCGAGGCATTCCTCAAGGAAAACTAATTGAAGCCGTAAGCATGCTGAATACAGGTGGTAAGTACGACAGCAAGGCATTTAAGAAAAGCGTCGGTCTGAACGGTGTCGGTGTAAAAGCCGTCAACGCATTGAGCTCTCGTTTTGAAGTACGCAGTTACCGTGACGGTAAAGTACGCATCGCCACTTTCTCGAAAGGCAACCTGCTAACTGACATGACGCAGGACACCGAAGAAGATAACGGAACATACATCTTCTTCGAACCGGATGCCACACTGTTCGTAAACTACTGCTTCAAGCCCGAATTCATCGAGACAATGTTACGCAACTACACGTATCTGAATACGGGACTTGCCATCATTTACAACGGCCACCGAATCTTGTCACGTAACGGTCTGGTAGACCTGCTGAACGACAATATGACGGCAACCGGACTCTATCCTATCATCCACCTGAAAGGAGAAGACATCGAAATTGCTTTTACACATACCGGACAGTACGGAGAAGAATATTACTCCTTCGTCAACGGGCAGCATACTACCCAAGGAGGTACTCATCAAAGTGCCTTCAAGGAACACATCGCCCGCACCATCAAAGAGTTCTTCAACAAGAACATGGATTACACCGATATTCGTAACGGGCTGGTGGCAGCCATCGCCGTCAACGTAGAAGAACCGATCTTCGAAAGCCAGACTAAAACCAAACTGGGCTCTACCAATATGGCTCCCGGAGGTATGACAGTCAACAAATACGTAGGCGACTTCATCAAACTGGAAGTAGACAACTTCCTGCACAAGAATGCGGACGTAGCGGAAGTGATCCAACAAAAAATACAGGAATCGGAAAAAGAACGCAAAGCGATCGCCGGCGTAACAAAATTGGCTCGCGAACGTGCTAAAAAAGCCAACCTGCACAACCGGAAGCTACGCGACTGCCGTATTCACCTCAACGACCCGAAAGGGAAAGGAATGGAAGAAGACTCCTGCATCTTCATCACCGAGGGAGACTCAGCGAGCGGCTCCATCACCAAAAGCCGTGACGTAAACACACAGGCAGTATTCAGCCTCCGTGGTAAACCGCTGAACTCATTCGGACTGACGAAAAAGGTAGTTTACGAAAACGAAGAGTTCAACCTGCTGCAGGCTGCCCTTAATATAGAAGACGGCATTGAAGGACTACGCTACAACAAAGTAATCGTAGCTACCGATGCCGATGTGGACGGCATGCACATCCGCTTGTTACTGATTACTTTCTTCCTGCAATTCTTCCCCGATCTGATAAAGAAGGGGCATGTATATATTTTGCAAACGCCTCTGTTCCGCGTACGCAACAAGAAGAAAACGATCTATTGCTACAGCGATGAAGAACGGGTGAATGCTATCAATGAATTAAGTCCCAACCCTGAAATCACCCGATTCAAAGGTTTGGGAGAAATTTCACCGGACGAGTTCAAGCACTTTATCGGCAAAGACATGCGTCTGGAACAAGTGACATTACGTAAGACTGATGCCGTGAAAGAACTTCTGGAGTTCTACATGGGCAAGAATACAATGGAACGACAGAACTTTATTATAGACAATCTGGTTATAGAAGAAGACTTGGCATCATGAGAAGAGCAATATTTCCGGGTACTTTCGACCCCTTCACCATCGGTCATTATTCGGTAGTGAAACGTGCACTCACCTTTATGGACGAGGTTATTATCGGAATCGGTATCAACGAAAACAAGAATACCTATTTCCCCATCGAGAAAAGAGAAGAAATGATCCGGAATCTCTACAAAGACAATCCCTGCATCAAAGTGATGTCTTATGACTGTCTGACGATAGACTTTGCGCAACAGGTAGAAGCGCAATTTATCGTCCGCGGTATCCGCACAGTGAAGGATTTCGAGTATGAGGAAACGATTGCAGATATTAATCGTAAACTGGCGGGTGTCGAAACCATCCTGCTCTTCACGGAACCGGAACTGACCTGTGTCAGTTCAACCATTGTACGTGAACTGCTGACCTACAATAAAGATATCAGCCAGTTTATCCCCGAAGGAATGATAATCAGCGAATAATAATCAAGTTAAGCACTTGCCCCAAAGAGAACAGCAGGCAAACTTAACCCAATAATACAGAAGATGATAAAAAAGCTAACGATACTGTGTATTTGCCTGTGTGCTATTAGTGTACAAGCTCAGAACTTCGGTTCTTCCGCCATGCGAAAACTACAGATGGCAGAATTTGCCATTTCCAACTTTTATGTAGACAAAGTAGATGAAGACAAACTGGTAGAAGAAGCCATCATCAAGATGCTGGCACAGCTTGACCCGCACTCCACCTACTCGGATGCCGAAGAAGTGAAGAAAATGAACGAACCGCTTCAAGGCAACTTCGAAGGTATCGGTGTACAGTTCCAGATGATTGAAGATACCCTACTCGTCGTACAACCTGTCAGCAACGGACCTTCCGAGAAAGTAGGTATCCTTGCCGGAGACCGTATCATAGCTGTTAACGACTCCACCATCGCAGGAGTAAAGATGAGCACGGAAGATATCATGAAACGCCTGCGTGGACCGAAAGGCTCAAAAGTTGATCTGACAATTGTCCGTCGTGGCGTACAAGAACCGTTAATATTCACTGTGAAAAGAGATAAGATTCCTATTCTCAGTCTCGACGCTTCTTACATGATTCAGCCAAAGACCGGATATATTCGTATCAACCGTTTCGGAGCCACCACTGCCGAAGAATTCAAGAAAGCTATGACGGCTCTCCAGAAGCAAGGTATGAAAGACCTGATTCTCGACCTGCAAGGCAACGGCGGAGGATATCTGAATGCCGCTATCGACCTTGCCAATGAATTCTTAGGGCAAAAGGAACTGATTGTTTACACCGAAGGCAGAACTGCACAGCGCAGCGAATTCTTCGCCAAAGGAAACGGAGATTTCCGTACCGGTCGCCTCATCATACTGGTAGACGAATACACTGCTTCTGCCAGCGAGATTGTGAGCGGTGCAGTACAAGACTGGGACAGAGGTATCATCGTAGGCCGCCGTTCTTTCGGCAAAGGACTGGTACAACGTCCTATCGACCTTCCGGATGGTTCTATGATCCGACTGACCATTGCACGATACTATACTCCTGCCGGTCGTTGCATCCAAAAGCCTTATGACAGTTCGACTGATTACAATAAGGACCTGATAGAACGCTTTAATCACGGAGAACTGATGAATGCCGACAGTATTCACTTCCCCGACTCTCTGAAAGTGCAGACCAAGAAACTGAAACGTACTGTCTATGGTGGAGGCGGCATCATGCCGGACTACTTCGTTCCAATCGACACAACTCTCTACACAGATTATCACCGGAATCTGGTCGGAAAAGGAGTCATTATCAAATTCACGATGAAATTCATAGAGGATCACCGGAAAGAATTGGCTGACAAATATAAGAAATTCGAGCACTTCAACGAGAAGTTCATCATTGATGACGATATGCTGGCCACTCTCCGTGAAATGGGCGAGAAGGAAGGTGTGAAGTTTAACGAAGAGCAATATCAAAAATCATTGCCGCTTATCAAAACACAACTCAAAGCACTGATAGCCCGTGACCTCTGGGATATGAACGAGTACTTCCGGGTGATGAATGCCACGAATGAAAGTGTTCAGAAAGCTTTGGAAATACTTAATTCAGGAGAATATCAAAAGAAGCTGAAATAAATAGCAAAAGAAAACAGATAAACCGTACCCGATCGGACACCTTTGTTGTAGTATAAGTAAAATCATTAAAACAGAAGTATGATACGACAGTTTAGTTTTACTTGGACAGCAATCGGCTGGTTACTGATGGGATACGGTTTATTTTTTGTCCTTTCCCCTTTGCAAGCGCAGAGCGCCATCAAGAAATTCTCTCTAGAGCTGAAGAACGAAAGTCTGCCCGAAGCGCTGAAACAAATAGAAAAAGCAGGCGGAAAGAATATTCTCTTCACCTACAACGGAACAGAAAGTTATCGGGTAACCGTCAGCATCCACGAAAAAACGGAGCACGAAGCCATTGACCTTGTATTAACCGGCAAACCTTTTGTCTGTATCGAACGGGAAGAGTATTTCGTCGTACAGCGCAAGAAATCGGACAAAGCCATCGCCGTAGAAGGCAAAGTATATGACGAAAAAGGGATGCCCCTGCCTTTTGTCAACATTCTCGCCCTTGCCGCTGATTCCAGTTTCCTTGCCGGAAGCGTGACCGAAGAAGACGGTTCCTTCCATCTGCCCCCGATAGCGGGAGAAGACTGTTTGCTGAAAGCGACTTACATAGGATACTGTCCTCAAATAATCCCCTGCCGCCAACAAAATACCATCCGCCTGCAACCCGACACAGAGTTACTGAAAGAAGTAGTCATCACTGCCTCCCGCCCCCTGATAGAACGGAAAGGCGGAACGCTGACAGCCAACATAGCCGGAACGCCCCTTTCACTGATGGGATCGGCCAAAGAAATGATCTCCCACCTCCCTTTTGTCACCGGCTCGGACGGAGAATATACCGTACTGGGCAGAGGCACCCCCGAAATCTATATCAACGGTCGCAAAGTCAGAGACAAGACTGAACTGGACCGCCTGCAAGCAAATGAAATACTATCGGCAGAAATCATCACTACACCGGGCGTACAATATGGCTCTTCGGTGGGCGCGGTCATCCGTCTGCGCACCATCCGCAAACGCGGACAGGGAATGAGCGGCAGTTTCTACACTGACTACTCGCAAGGACACGAACCGATCGGTAACGAAGGCATCTCCTTGAACTACCGTACCGGCGGACTAGATATTTTCGTGAAAGGGGACTTTGCGGAAATCAACAATTACAGAACAGGTACCTCCAGTCAGGACATTTATGCCTCATCCGACTGGAACCAATCGACAGAGGATAAGAGCAAACAAACCTATCGTACCTTCAACGGTGAACTGGGATTCAACTACGAAATCGACGAAGATCAGTCATTCGGCATGCGCTATATGCCCGGCACGAACATAGGCAATGCACATACTACCAATGAAGGGATAACTCGCATTCTGCAAGACGGCAAAGAAGTAGACCATCTGCACGCTCTCCGCCAAACAGATGCCCATACCGGCTGGTGGCAGGCAGCCAACGGATACTACAACGGTACATTCGGCAAGTGGAACATCGACTTCAACGCCGACTACCTGTACGGACGCGACCGCATCCATCAATATGCCGAAAACAACGGAATCGAAGACGCCACTTCGAGCAACCGCGTACGCAACCACCTCTATGCCGCCAAACTGCTGATCACCGCCCCACTCTGGAAAGGCAAACTCAGTTTCGGCACAGAAGAGACATTCACCAACCGCCACGACATTTTCCTCCAAAGCGGCTTCTCCGCCGATGCCGACGACCGCATCAAACAAACGATGTTCTCCGGCTTCATCGACTACAGCCTGCCATTGGGAAAGTTTAATATCTTAGCCGGACTGCGCTATGAATTTCAACAAACAGATTACTACGAGAAAGGGATTCACCAGGACGGACAAAGCCCCATCTACCACGACTGGATACCTGTAATCAGCATCAGATACACTTCCGGAAACTGGTTTCTCGCCCTTTCTCACCGCACTCTGAAATACAGTCCCAGCTATGACATGCTCACCAGCGCCATCACCTATCAGAACAAATACTCCTATCAGAGCGGAGAACCGTTTCTCGTTCCTCAGATACACCGTTCAACCACCTTCGATGTCGGATGGAAATGGGTCAACTTCAACATCAACTACGACCATTGCTGGAATATGTACACCAACTACACCCGACCGTATGACGACATCAACCATCCCGGCGTACTGCTATTCGGTATGGCAAGCATTCCGCATACCAACATATACGGAGCCGGCATCGCCCTCTCACCGAAAATCGGCATCTGGCAACCTCAGTTCACCACCAGTGTCAACTGGTACGACTCACATGCTGCCTGCGTAGGCATTCCCCAAAACTGGAATGAACCACGATTCCATTTCAATTTCGACAACAACTTCAGTTTCCCTAAAGGTTGGTTCTTCAACATCAAAGGAATACTGTCACCCGGTGCCAAACAAAGTTACGCCATCTGGAAAACCGAAGGAAGAGTGGATGCCCAACTGACCAAATCGTTCCTAAAGGACCAGTCGTTGAAAATATCAGTAACTGCAAAAGACATCTTTCATACTGGCTACAGATACTTCACCATCTATGGTGACCGGACCTTTAGTTCCAACCGTGATTACCTTGATCAACAGCGTTTCGGCATCCGACTGAGTTATCAGTTCAACGCCACGAAGAGCAAATATAAAGGAACCGGAGCCGGAGCAAGCGAAAAGTCACGTTTGTAAACTGGTAGTTTGAAAGAGAAAAGCTACTTTTACAGCCACAGAATCCTTAAAAGAATGTTCCTGTTCCATAAAAGTCAAACAAAGCGAGAAGCCTTCGGACAGATGTTTACGGAAATGTATCCGCGAATGGTACGATATGCCACACAATTGATGGGGGATAGAGAAGAAGCACGTGATATAGTGAGCGAAGTAATGGAACAAGCTTGGAAACATTTCGAGCAATTGAACAAGAATGACCGGGGCGGATGGATATACACAGCCGTCCGCAACAACTGCCTCAACCGCTTGAAGCATCTCCAAGTAGAGCAGGAAAATGTAAAAGCTCTCTACGAAGCAACACTGGCTGATGTAGAAAATAACTATCGGGAACACGAAGCGCTGCTACAAAAAGCGGAAGCGATTGCCCGAAGTCTGCCTGAACCAACTTGCACGGTACTTCGTTTGTGCTACTACGAACATCTTACCTACCGGGAAGTCGCCCGGCAGCTTGGTATCAGTCCCGACACAGTAAAAAAACATATATCTAAAGCTTTGCGTACACTACGCGAAGCCATGAAAGATTAAAAAGGAGGACAGGTTATGAAAGAGAAAGAAAAATGTACGATGAAAGCGGAAGATTCCAGTTATGGACCGGTAGCAGATAGCCGTTGTCCATTCTCTGAAGATGCTGAGATACACCGCTTGCAGAACGCCTTCGGTGAAGCATTGGGTGATATGCCCCTGCCGGAAGAAACCCGGAAAGAATGGAGTATATTCGTGCAACGTCAAGAACAGAAAAAACGGAAACTCCATCTCCGCATCTGGTTGTCCGGCGGCGTAGCAGCAATGCTCGCTTTATCCATATTGCTCTGGTCGCCCTGGCAGAAAACGGATAACAGACAGTTTATCGAAATCTTTAGTGCCCTCCATGCACCGGAGCAGATTACAACCACGGAAGAAAACGGCATCATCATCATCTCTACCCCACCAGCTACAACGACCAAAGTCACTTTGGAGGACGGAAGCAAAGTACTGCTAAACGCAAACAGTCGTCTGGAATACCCGAAAGAATTTGCTTCCAAAAAGAAACGTATCGTAAGTCTTACCGGAGAAGCACGTTTCGAAGTTACTAAGGACAACCACCATCCCTTTATCGTCTCCGCCGGGAAGATGCAAACACAGGTACTGGGTACTGTATTCGATGTAAACGCTTATCCCGGCAATCCTCCTGTCGTCACACTATACCAAGGACATGTGAGTGTAGGCAAAGTAAAATCTCTACCCGAAAAGAGAATATTGCCCGGACAATGCGCTACATTAACGGCAAACGGTGATATTCAGTTATCAAAAGCCACCCAAACAGAAAATGAAGGGTGGCTCAAAGACGAGTTTTATTATGATAATACCGAGATGCTAACAGTACTGCAAAATATAGGCACTTGGTATAATATCAGCATCATCTGTCATTCGGCGGACCTGCTACACAAACGAGTTCATTTCCGCTTTAGCCGGAACGTCCCGATAAAGACTTTGCTGAATGTACTGAATGATTTAAACATTGCACACTTTCAGTATGACAATAAACAGATAATAGTCGAATAAACTTCTAGTAAGAACTGTACGGTCTGATAAACAGAGGAAAAAGAATCAAAGTATAAAACAGTTTTTATTCAAAAGAATAAACAAATAATTCTCTTCTATGAAAGCGGTTTACTCAATAATGTTATAATCGAACGTGCCGGAATCCTGACCGTTTTTCCACTCTTTACCTTTTCAACGGGCATTAAGTCTTCTCCTTCTATATCAGAAGTCCGATAAACTTGCCATTGAACTCTGTTACCGTCAATTTTGTCGATGGCAAATTCTTTCTCCGCCTGTGCATAGTTAATGAGAACAATAACGTACGAACCATCCGCATTTTTATAAGCAGAGCACATCAACCCCTGTTGATCCGTATCACCACCGGGAATTAAATTCTTCATTTTATCGAAAGCAGAAACAGTCAGGCGGACAGCTCCCGGACGGATAAAGCGACTGTAATTACCCAATGCCCACATAAGTTTGGAATCTTCCACACGTCCATCTCTGAGATCTTCATCGGTATATTCCCGAATCAATCCGTCTTTATAATCGCCGCCAATGGCACGCCACCACTGCCAGCTCTTCGCTCCCGCATACACGATGTCATGATGGATGATACGAGCGACGTAAAGCGCTGTCTTCATCGTACGGTCGAAGCCGTGACCACCGCCTATCTCTTCATCATTCCCCATGATGCAGGTTTCTGACTGCCAGAAGCCGACGTTGTATTTATCCAAGGCTTCACGCAGTTCGCAGCGCTTGGCACGCAATTCACTCAGAGGAGTCGTTGTCCAGTAGCTATGTCCAAGCATTAATCGGGGAACATTGGGTATATCCCCCAAATAAGTATCCACACTATCCGGACAAAAGAAAGACTGAATCTGATAGCCACGCTGCCAATCCGTTTGATGGGTACGGAGCATACAACGATAATCCGAAGATTCATTCACCATAATCTGCGTATCCATTTTCCGGTTCACAAACTCTTTGCTCAGCAAACGAACGGTCCGGGCAACTTCCCGATTGGTTGCCGGAGAACCTTCTTGCTTCGGTCCTACCCAGTTCCAATGCCCGTCCGGTTCATTGAAAGGGCATATATAGTCAAACTTAATTCCATCCTGCCTCTCTACTCCTTCTACTACATCTGCCAGAAAACGTGCATACTTCTCGTAACAGTCCGGTTTCAAGTTTGCCGTCCCTCCACGACCGGTATTAGTAGCCAAACCGTTTTGAGTATAATACACAGGAGGAGAATTAAGGAAAGCAAGAAACTTGGTAACACCCCGTTCCTTTGCCAGTTTCAAGAAGTTACGCTGTCCCTGTTGCTTATTCCAGTCGTACGTTCCGTCCGCTTGCAGAAAACATTCGGTACGCATCCAAGGTGAAGCAATCTGGCTTGCTTCACCTTGTTCCGTACTACCTGCTCCAACGTTGAAACGCCAGAGAGACAAACCAATCCCTTTCGGTTTACCATTCTCATCATTCTCCATGCTGAACAGCCAGTCAGCGATCTGATTTTGTTTTTCCTGCGGCCATAAACCAATGAACTGCATACTCCAGGCATCAGAAGCACCGAAATAGTCCATTGTCTGTAGCGGTTTATCCACTTCAATCTGATAGCACAGATCAGGGACAGGCTGAGAACATCCACCTACTATCCCCATATATAAAAAACCGAAAGCGCCCAAAAACATTTTACCTTTCATTACCTAGTCTTACTACCTATTAAAATATGCTCACGATCAGTTATTCTTTAAAACAACGCCTCCTTGCGGTTGAATGGTCAACTGAAACTTGCCATCAGATTTTACATTATACTGCCGTAACTGTGGTTGCAATTGTTTGTCATCACTATAGAAAGAAACTGATTTTCCGGCAAACATCGGTAAATCCAGTTTCAGTTTCAAGGGTTCTTTAGTAGCGTTCACAGCAGCCAGATACCAACTATCACCATGACGACGGGCCAGCACTACATATTTCCCGGGATAACCATCAACAAAACGACTCTCATCCCACTCAGTAGGAACTTCTTTCATAAAGTCAATGCAGACCGGGGAAACATCTGTCAGATTATTAGGAGTCAAAGCAAAGTTCTGAACCGGATTTTGGAATAAAACAGCAGTCGCTAACTGAAATACATCTGTAGTCCGGCGTGTTGTTCCCCCGTTATTTCCCTTATTCAATCGTCTGTTGAAGAAACAGCCGCCAAATTCCATAGAACCGACCGAATTACGTATAAAGGGGTGTAAACAAGCATTGAAAGCCTCTTCATCACAGAAATGCTGATTGAAAATCATATTCTCCGAAGCCAGCACCGCTTCACTGCCTACATAATTGGGATACATCCGTTCCCAGCCACGCGGCAAAGTACAACCGTGGAAGATAACCATCAGCCCATGATCATCGGCATCACTCAATATAGCTTCGTACAAACGCATTGTCTCCTGCTTGTCACCGCCGAAGAAATCGACCTTAATACCTTTTACTCCTTGACTTTGCAACCATTTCATTTCGCGCTTACGGGCAATAGGGTTATCCATCAAATTCGTAGGCCCTTGTTCGATATCATTCCAATAGCCGCTGGAACTATACCACAAAAACATATCCACCTTCTTACTCTGTGCATATTTAATAAGTTGCCCCATACGCTCATAACCGATATTCGTATTCCACCAATTATCTATCAGTACATATTCGTAACCCATAGTTGCAGCCAGATCGATATAGCGCACCTGATCATCATAGTTAATACTACCATCCTGCCAGATTATCCAACTCCATGTTCCCCGTCCCATACGATATTGGTGTTCCGTTTCATACAGCGGTTCGACTACATCCCACGGGACAGTCGTTTCCACAATAGGCTTCAATGTTTCCCCCACAGTAATAGTACGCCAAGGAGTAGAACCGGGTAAAGAGAAAGCCGGTTCTACCGTTCCATTACCATTGTTCTCTTCAGGCATAGGAAAGGTAACTGTATAAAGACTTCCCTCTGTGACATCGCTCAGACGTGAACCGCAATAGCGGCTGTCCACTCCCGTCTCACTGACAAGCACCCAACCATTTTCCCCGATTTTAAACAAACAAGGGAACGTATATCCATGTCCATATTGTGAACGCACATCCATCGGGATATCTGCCTTGTACTCTTCTTCGTAACTAGGTTTCGTCCGTTTCCAGCCAATCATAGGATCACTCTGCGGACAAAGAAAGGTGGTAGTTCCGGCAGGAAAACGGAATCCCGTTTCTTCGCTATTCACTACAACACTTCCTGTCTCTCCCTGACGAGGCAATGTATACCGGAAAGCTACATCATTGTTGCTCACCCGAAACGTTACATTCACTTTCTGCCCCTTATCATTAGAGAAATAGCAAACCAGTTCATTAGCACGATAGTGTATGCGGGAAAATTTTATGCGCGACTGAGTATAAACGGTATCAATCTGCTTCTCCTGATGTCCGATCAGCTTCATTCTTTTGACAAAACTACCCAAATTCGTTTCCAACCCCAACGGGGAAGATTCGAGCATCTGCTTTCCGTTATAAACAAGAGAGTAGGATGCCTTGCCTTCTTCCGGACACGAAACCGTGACCTGCAACTTACCATCAGGTCCGTTAACAACCACATTCTGTGCAGTCAGCGACGAAACAACTGTCGTCAACATAAAAGCGAAACCTTTTAGTCTATTCTTCATCATATCAAATATTTAATAGTCAATATAGGCAGGCGGATATTTTCCGCCTGCCATATTTATAAAAGCAATCTAAAACAACTGATAACCTTTTAAGATTCATGATTTGAATCACAACCCATATGCATATATCTCTGCCAAAGAAGTATTGAGGTCTCTGTTACTTTGTGTAATCTGTACCTTGAAATAACGGCCTTGTACCGGAGTCTCCAAAGTAAAGTTCTGAGTAGCATGAATTTTCTTCATAGTGAACGTTCCGACTTCTGTCCAGTTTACCTTATCATCACTCACATAAAAGACTCCTGTACCCGCATCCATATAACTATCATGTTGTCTTTGTACCAGACCAAACTGAGTAAATGTATATGACTCTTTGGTATCAATAATCAACTCATGAGGTAAAGCATGGGTACCACTCTGCCAGGACGAATGCCAGTAAGTCGAAAGATCGCCGTCCAATGCACATGAAGGCACACCATTTCCGGAACCTTCACCACTCGGTTCTTGTGTATTGGCCTCTATCGTCCAACTCGTACGATCTAACAGCGGACCAAGAATACGAATAGTCAAAGGATACACATCATTGGTTGAAGAGATACCAAATATAGAAACCGATTCAATACGGATAGGTAACATATAATCACCCGGTTCCAACTGATCAGTGTTTATCGTGACAGCCAATTCCGTATTCGTAGTACCGGGAGAAAGAGTCATCTGATCCTGAAAAGAATAACTGCCATCCGGCAAAGCCTGAAATATAGTCTTATTCTTTGTATTATAAGCTGTGCGATATGCATCGTCTACAGCAAACTCACAGTTTATCTCCCAGCTATTTTCCGTATCAAGCCCCAAAGCGACTTTTTCGGTAACAGCAGAACCATAACTATACTCCTTCACAGATACAGCCGAACTTTCAAATCCAAAAGACGGGGTGATGACTCCGGTTATTTGCAGAAACAGCTCATTCTTCTCACTATTTACAGAGTCATTTTCACTTACAACCTGCAAAGGCAATACCCATACCGCATCCGGATTGGCTGTTATCATAGACTTAATATTCTCTGGGTCCAATGACACCGTAACCGGTTTATAACGGTCGGTAGCCGAAAAATCCAGATGGGTCGACTCTATCGAATAACAGTCTGTACCTATCAATTTATAGTTTACAGCCTCAGGATCACTATACTCGTTGTCAAGTTCTTCCTGTGTCAACACATAAATATCTGCGCTGGCAGTCAGACTGGGTTCACTTCCCGATTTGAATATTGAAAAAGTGTATGCATAGCTCTCCCCCGTATCATACAAAGTCACTTCCTGTTTACCACTATTATTCACATACAATATCTTATGATACTGTTCCGGGACCAAGCTGTCCAGATCATATTTTGATTCATCGCAGGCACCCAATAAAAGCAGGCTTCCCGCCAACAATAATGTATTTCTTATTTTCATAATGCATTGTTTTTAGATGATTAATAACCGGGTGCCTGCACCATCTGCGGATTACTGTAAAGTTCATCCATATCACTTCTCGACCATACCGGAAGCAGATACAACCGATCGTCCCATTTAAAAGGCTGGTCAATCTGAGTTGGTGTGTTGAATTCCTCGAAATTCGGGTTTAGAGCTAGTCCGTTCAAACCATAGCGGAGTCCTGCTTTAAGCATTTGTGGAGCAATTGCCCAACGACGTAAGTCATAATAGCGGTGTCCTTCTTCGTACAACTCAATAAAGCGTTCATTGCGTACCCATTCCGTTATATTCATATCTGTCAGGTCAGCTGTTTCCAGGTCTCTGACTCCGGCACGTTTGCGGATTACGTTCAGATTCTCAATAGCATTCGGTGTATCGTCCAATGCTGCGTAACATTCTGCCAGATTCAGATAAAGTTCCGCCATACGGATAAACGGACGTCTTGAAGGAGTATGGCTACGGGTTCCACTTGCACTGAAACGTATATTCGGATCAATAAACTTCTTCGACAAATAACCGGTACCTGCTATATTGCGTGAATCGGAAGAACGCCATCCATTGGTATTGGTGTTTTTGAAATTCAGCCAAAGTGGATTACCATTATTGATTTTCTTTGCATACTCGCAACCATCAAAAGCAATCCATGCATAGAAACGAGCTTCACGCTTGGCATTCAGTTTGATGATATCATTCTTCACATCTTCACTATCCAGCCCGTTAGTTGCGAGTTCGGGACTCGAAGTTCCTTCATAAAAACGGGTATACCATTCTGACTTCGGATAAAAATCACTGTCCTGTTCCGGAAGTTCTCCATTCTCTGTATAAAAGTGTTGCACAGCGTACAAGGTAGGTGCCAGACCTGCCCAACCGCCTGCCCAACTTCCATCACTTTTCTTCACTACACGGTTCGGCAAACGAGAGTCGGTAGCTTCTCCACCATTATTCACATCTGAGTCAATACGCTGTCCCCAGATAATTTCTTTGTTATTGTCCCCTTCATTGGCAGTAATCAGATACTGGAACATACGGACACGCTCTTTGAATTCCTCATTTTCCGGTGTGTCTTCTTCCTTACCTGGGATAAAAGGTAATTCTACTCCGTCACGTTCCGCTTTCTTGTTAGCTGTATCAATATCGAACAGGGCATGACCAGCTGCTTTAGCAGCTGTCAGAGCTTCCTGACACGCAGTCAATGCACGGTTCCATTTTTCACGGTCGTAAGAGCTGCTAACCAGCTCTTTGCCATAATCCGGTGTTTCATAGTTCTCATTCTGCCAGTCCGGCTTAAAGAAAGAACCATTCCATAGCGGAGAAGCGGCATACAGCAGTACACGAGCTTTAAGACATTTACAAATGGTAGAAGTAGCACGACCGAGGTCTTCCGTCGCTCTCGTAGCCGGAAGAACATTGGCTGCATCATCCAGTTTACCTACAATGTAATCCACGCAGTAGTCAAAATGTGAACGTCCGGGAATCTGATCGTTTGTTATATTCGGATCCACTTTCTCTGTAATGAGCGGACACGGTCCAAAAGCCTGCAACACACGAAAATGATAGTATGCTTCCAGGAAATAACATTCAGCTTTGTATTGTGCCTTGTCATCTTCGGTTACTCCAGTAGGCTGTAGCTCATCTATCAGACTCAGGAAATGATGCACATAACCCAGCCAGTTGTAGCTGGGTGTCCAGATATTCATGTCATCACCACCCCAACTGTTGTAATAAGAAGGCGAAATCGTTCCCCACGCTACTTGTTGTTGATAATCATCCCACATCTTAGGTGATATAAGTTCATCAGCAGATTGTTCGAATGCTTTAAATTCGAACGGATGTACACGGGGAATATAGCCGTAACAAGTAAACAGGAAATTCAGCGTAGCAGCTTCATCTTTCATGGTATCATCAAAGTCAGCTTGTGCAGGCGGAATGACGTCCAGATAATTACAAGAAGTCAACAGGCAGCAAGAGATCAGCAAGGTCCGTGATATTTGGATTATTTTTTGTATTAGTTTCATACTTCTTTTCTGTTATAAGTTAAACTGTGCTTTTAGAAAGTAAATTGAACGCCTAAGTTAAAGGTTCGTTGCAAAGGATAAGCATTCCAAGAAAGTTCCGGGTCCCATAACTTGAACGGACTAAACACCGCCAGGTTGTCACCGCTAAAGTAAACACGGCAATATGGAAAACGATAACCTACTTCCAGACTCTTAAAACGCAAGAAATTTCCATTGCGCATCCAGTAAGAACTAGGCTGAGTATTATTGGAAGTATCGGCACTGGTTATACCCAAACGAGGATAAGCCGCATTCGGATTCGGGTTATCTACCGACCAATGATCATCAGCAATCCATTGCATCAGGTTGCGTTCCAGACTTTCAGTAGTCATACCATCGCCACCGCCGGAAAGGAAAGGAGCATATCCGCTGTTGATCATGATCTTGCGTTTTGCTGAACCATTGAAGAATACACCCAAATCAAACTTCTTATAGGTTAGATTCAAGCCGAAACCATATTGAATACGGGGAACACTATTATAGGGAGACAGCATCACCTGATCTTCCGTTGTAATGGCTCCGTCGCCATTGATATCACGATACTTAATATCGCCCGGCATAATGTTGGCTCCCAGTTGTGACTGATCCGGCCAGTTAGCTATTTCTTCCTCGCTGGTAAATAATCCTTCAGCTACATAACCGGTCAAGGTATTCAATGGCTTCCCTGTTTTAGTCTGCCATACATAAGGATACTCCGGCTCATCGACATACTTATATTCATTCTGATTATAAGTAAAGTTACCACGGAAATCTACAATCCAATCTTTGCCAAACCGCTTATTCCAGTTCACGCTCAATTCGACACCACGGTTGATTACCTCACCAATATTGCTCCAAGGCAGAGATCCCCAGTATCCTAACATATTCGGCCAAGATGAACGTGCCATCAAAATACGGTCACGATGATCGCGGAAATAATCAAAAGTAATATTCAACTGATTGAACAGAGACATATCAAAACCGACATCAAACTTCTTCACATGCTCCCAACCTGCATTTTCAACAGCTAATACATAGAAAGCAGGACCTTTTCTGTTAATTTCATTGGAAGGAAGACCGGTCCAGAAACTGTGTCCCGCACCAATACTGATATTATTTTGATACAAGAAGTGCGGAGCACTGCCGTTAAACTCATCACTACCGACCAAACCATAAGAAGCTCTAAGTTTTAAGTGGTCGACATACTTACTCATCGGTTCCCAGAACTTCTCAGAACTTACCACCCAACCAACGGAAGCAGCAGGGAAAAATTCAAAACGTTCACCGGATGCCAAACGTTCAGAACCGTTATAGCCAAAGTTAAATTCAAATAAATAGCGGCTGGAGTAATCGTAAGTCAAACGCCCTGAGTAACCTTGATTACGGTTAGGTAATACACTACTACGATATTCACGCATCATATACATAAGCATCGCAGTCAGATTATGATCACCAAAGCTACGCTTCCAGTCAGCACGAAAATCAAAGTAGAAGGTTTGATCGGCACTTTTACTGATATCCGACTGGCTAACATAGTCCGATCCTGTCTGTAATGTCTGAAGTTCATACTGATTCGTTCCAAAATCATAAGACCCATCTTTCACTTTATAATAATAAGGTGTAATGGAACGGTTATAAGTAGATTCCGACCAGTTTTTAAAGTTAACTAATGCTTTCACGCTCAATCCTTTGGTAAGAAAACTCAAATCCTGAGTAATATTCAGTGAGGTATTCAGCGTATTATAGTTGCCTTCTTTAAAAGAACTCATCATATATGCGTACGGGTTCTGTCCGTAAACACCGGATTTTATTTCTGCATTACCGAAGCGTATATGCTCATCACCATCTTCACTGGGGAAATAAGCAGGAAATGCTACAGGATTAGCCTGCATGACGATCTTATATAAATCGGAGGTAGAATAATTAGGCCCTTTTTTGTTACCAATCTGTGCCATCATACGCAAGTCAACGGTCGTCGTATTAGTCAACTTATACGATATGTTGTTCTGAAAATTATATTCCCAGTTGTTTATATTAGGGCTATAGTAATAATCAGGAGCATCTAACAGTCCGGTATCGTGATTTGCCTGCAAACTCATATAGTAAGTCACACGTGATCCCCCTCCCTGCACATTTACATTGGCACGCTGGTTGAAATTGCCTTCTCTGAAAATAAGGTCATACCAGTCGACATCCGGATATACATAAGGATTTACCCCATTTGCAGTATTGGTGATTTGCTCTTCCGTATACTTCGGAGAAGTAATCTGCGTTGCACTTCTGGCTTGGGCAGCTTCATTATAGGTCTGCATATAAGTTGCTCCATCAGCAAATTTCACCCGATTCATCGGGCGAAAATAAGAAGCTTCCAAAGACACATTTACAGTCGCTTTTGTGTTTTCAGTACCACTTTTGGTAGTTACCAACATAACACCATTAGCTCCACGATTACCATAAATAGCTGTAGCAGAGGCATCTTTCAGTAAAGAAAAACTTTCAATAGATTCTGCCGGAATTCGATTCAGGTCATTAGAAGAGATTTCTACCCCATCCAACAAAATCAACGGTGTAGAACGTCCGCCGAAAGTATTGATACCGCGAATATAAAAATCAGAAGTAGAACCCGGTTCACCGCTATTAGTAACAGAAACGATACCCGATAACTTTCCGGCAAGTGAACTGGTCAGTGAAGAAGATGGTAGTTTCAGTGTAGCACCCTTGACTGTAGCGATAGAACCTGTTACAGACACCTTTTTCTGAGTACCGGCGCCGATAACTACCACTTCATCCAACATCTCATTATCAGATTCCATTTTAACAGTCATCACCCCCAAGTCTCCTACCATTAACGTCTGTGTCTTATAACCGATATAAGAGATTTCCAGTTGCGTCTGGCTCGTTACCCCGATAGAGAATTTACCATCCAAATCGGTAATAGTACCTTCTCCCGTTCCTTTCACCTTAACATTGACTCCAATCAGCGCATCTCCAGTACTTGCATCTATTACAGTACCAATCAAAGTACGCTTTCCTACAGTCTTTTCCTTTGCAGCTGCACGATTAACAGTGTTCGCCTGTTGTGCATTTCCCGACAAACAAAATAGCAGACATAATGCCACTAACAACTTTTGTTTAGAGTTACAACATAAACTTTTCATCATAGTATTAATTGTTAATATAGATATTTCAGAAAACTCAAGTTCGCAGTGAAACCAAACAGTATTTCTTCTGTTTTACTGCACAAATATAGACCAATAACATAGAGATAACAGACAAAAATCATGCAGAGAGGCTATGTAAATCATGCAATGCACGATTTACATAGCCAAAATAAAATATTTATTTCTATTTTTGGAATTGAATATAAAACAAATAAACACAAATCATGAAACGATACATCATTCTTGTGATTTTGCTTCTGACATCCTCCTGTTGGTTGATGGCTCAACCCTATATTATCAAGCGATTAGGTATAGAGCAGGGACTCTCCAATAATTATGTAGTAGGCATTACACAAGACAAGCAAGGTTTCCTATGGTTTGCCACAGAAGAAGGGCTGAACAAGTTTGATGGTACCCGTTTTATTACCTATTATAAGAATGATCCGTCCAACAATACCCAAAGTATCACCGGTAATGAACTAAACCAAGTATATGCTGATCCGAAACGTCCTATTATCTGGATTGCCACCCAGCGTGACGGGCTTAACGCTTACAACTATCATTCACAAACCTTCACTGCCTATCAGAACGATCCGCAGAATCCAAACAGCCTGATAACGAATGATGTTACTGACATCGTCTCAGCCCAAAACACAGATGGTTTATGGATTTGTACCTATTATAGAGGTATAGAATATCTTGATATCGCTACAGGTAAGTTCACACACTATAACAAAAAAACTGTCCCTACATTAGAAAGTGAACAGACCTGGACAGTACTTGACGGAGGAGATGAAAATCTCTATATCGGTCATGTCAACAGCGGTTTCAGCATCCTTTCATTAAAAGACCGAAGTACAAAAAACTTCCGTCATGATCCCAATGATCCTAACAGTCTGCCGGGAGATGAAGTAAGTACCATCTTAAAAGACAGTTATGGAAATATATGGCTGGGGACAGATGGAGGGTTGGCTCTTTACAACTCAACTACCCAAAGCTTTGTCACTTTCAAGCAAAATCGGAACGACAAATATGGTACACTTTCCACCCGTATTTTCTGCATCAAACAACTAAAGAATAATAAACTTTGGATTGCCTCCGAGCTAAGCGGTATCGCAATACTGGATTTAAAACAAAGCCAGTTCCTGTCACCCGAGCAAATCACCTTTGAGTTTCTCCGGGAAGGAGACGACAGCCGCAGCCTTTCCAATGCCAGCGTACGCTATATCTATCAGGACTCTTTTGACAACGTATGGCTCGGAACATGGGGAGGAGGAATCAACTTCATCAGCAGTGAACCTGCTTTGTTCACAACGATCGATTATTCTCCTATTCCCACCAACAGCAACAGTTTGAATAACAAGATTGTAAGCAGTATATGTACAGATCAACAAGGACGTCTATGGATTGGTACAGATGGCGGAGGAATCAATGTTTTTGAAAACAACAAGCGTGTAGCCATCTACAAAAAAGAAACAGGAGAACTGCTGTCCAATTCCGTACAGACTGCTTTCCGGGATTCTAAAGGAAATTTATGGTTTGGAACCTTTCTGGGAAGTGTCAGCTTCTATAATTCCCAAACAAAGACATTCCGCTCAATCACTCCAATGGGCAGAACCAATTTAGATGTACGTGCTTTCTGCGAAGACAATCATCATCGTATCTGGATAGGATGTAGTGAAGGCATATACATTTACGATCCGGAAAAGATGGAAGTGATACAGCATTATCATTCCGGCAACAGCGAATTACACGGTAATCTGATCCGTACAATTGAACAAGATGAGAAAGGACGTTTCTGGATCGGAACATTCGGTGATGGAATGGGAGTATATAGTCCGGACTTTCACCTAATCAAGCATTATATACAAAGAGAAGGATTTTGCTCCAACACCGTCAATCAAATATACAAGGATAAGGAGAAAAGGATGTGGGTGGCTACCGGTGACGGGCTGGTATGTTTCCGTTCACCGGAAGATACGGATTACAAAACCTATCAGCGTAAAGACGGTTTTGCCAACACCTTCATTCAGGCAATTACCGAAGACCAGCAAGGAAATATCTGGTTCAGTACCAACAAGGGGATCGGATGTTACGTGACAAAGAAAAAACGGTTCTATCACTATGGACACTCTGACGATGTTCCTGCCGGAAACTTTATGAGAGGTAGTGTAGCAAAAAACACCGATGGCTCCATTTATTTCGGATCTATCAACGGACTCTGCTGCTTTGCTCCCAATATTGCGATGAGCAATTTCAAGATACCACCTGTCATCATTACCGAGATGAGAATATTTGAAAGATTGGGGAATCAAAAAAACAGCGAAGTATTTGTTTCACTATCCGATAAACAGGAAGTAGAGTTGACACATGAGCAGAACACATTCAGTCTGACATTCAATGTACAAAACTATTCTTTTGTGAATCAGATGGATTATACCTATATGCTGAAAGGACTTGAGAATTCCTGGTATACCGTTAATGAGAACAACAGCGTAACCTTCCGAAATATTCCACCCGGCAAATATGAGTTCCTTATCAAAGCACGCATACACAATCAGGAGTGGCCGGAAGAAGCCACTTCCCTTATCATCCGGGTCAATCCCCCTATTTGGCTGACATGGTGGGCAAAGCTTATCTATATCCTGACATCTATCAGCATCATTTATCTCATTCTACATGCTTACAAAAAGAAAATAGATTTGGAAAGCCTCTATACACTGGAAAAGAAAAATCATGAGCAGGAACAAGAACTGAACCAGGAACGCCTGCGTTTTTACACCAATATCACACATGAGTTGCGTACACCTCTCACACTGATTCTCGGTCCTCTGGAGGATATGCAAAAAGATACATCTCTGCCGACAAAACAAATACAAAAACTTTCTGTCATTCATCAGAGTGCCCTTCGTTTACTCAATCTGATCAACCAAATTCTGGAATTCAGGAAAACGGAAACGCAGAACAAGAAGCTATGTATCTGTAAAGGTAATCTCACCCCGCTCATTTATGAAATAGGACTTAAATACAAAGAACTGAATCAAAAGCCTAAGATTGATTTCCAGATTCAAACAGAAAAAGAAGAGATACTGCTTTTCTTTGATAAAGAAATCATTACCATTATATTGGACAACCTGATATCCAATGCCATCAAATACACAGAGCAGGGACGTGTAACTCTTAGTTTGTATCAAACTATAAGAAATGAAGTTTCCTATACAGAGATAAAGGTCAGTGATACAGGATACGGTATTTCAGCGAAAGCCCTACCGCATATTTTCGACCGTTACTATCAGGAAAGCGGCAAACATCAGGCATCAGGTACCGGCATCGGACTGTCATTAGTCAGAAATCTTGTCAAACTGCATGAAGGTGATATACGTGTAGAGAGTACACTGAATGAAGGAAGTACTTTCTATATCAGTTTACTGACGGATAACACCTATCCGAATGCCTTACATGCCGACTCCACAGAAATGACTCCAAAACCGGAATATCAGGAAACAATCACGGATGATTCTCAAACAGCAACAACAGAGAACAGCAAACCTATCCTGCTAATTGTTGAGGATAATGAAGAAATACAGAATTATATCGCCGAATCCTTTTCCGACTCTTTTGAAGTGATCGCAGGAAGCAATGGTGAAGAAGGAAAAGAGCAGGCACTCAACCGCATTCCCGATATTATAGTCAGTGATATCATGATGCCGGTGATGGACGGTATCACACTATGCCGGCACTTAAAAGAAGATGTACGTACCAGTCATATTCCCGTCATCCTGCTGACTGCCAAAGACTCACTACAAGATAAAGAAGAGGGATATCAGGTCGGAGCAGATTCCTATCTGACCAAACCCTTCAGTGCTTCTCTACTGCGTAGCCGCATCAACAATCTGCTCGATTCGAGAAAGAAATTGATCGCTCAATTCCAACAGTCCGGAACAACTCATGCCTCCAGCGTCCATTTGGACGAGAAACATTCCATCATCACTGAAGCTCTCAGCAAGCTGGACAATGAATTCATTGAGAAAATTACACAATTGGTTGAAGACAACCTCTCATCAGAGAAGATTGATATCACCTATTTATCTGACAAAATGTGTATG
This sequence comes from Bacteroides faecis MAJ27, assembly GCF_900106755.1. Classification (GTDB taxonomy): domain Bacteria; phylum Bacteroidota; class Bacteroidia; order Bacteroidales; family Bacteroidaceae; genus Bacteroides; species Bacteroides faecis. The sequence goes on along the minus strand of NZ_FNNN01000017.1, from coordinate 13,386 downwards.
AGCGGTTCTACACTCTACCGAAAAATGAAAGCACTAACCGGACTTTCCACAAACGAATATATCCGTAAAGTAAAAATGCAGAATGCGGAACGTTTGCTCCTCGAAGGAAAATATAATATCTCAGAAATAGCCTATAAAGTAGGGATGAATAGTACAGGCTATTTCCGTCAATGTTTTAAAGATGAATTTGGTGTTTCTCCTTCGGATTATCTGAAGTTGATAAAACAGGAATAAAGAAACAAAGTCAGTCAATAAGCCGTTAAGTCCAGAAAGTGTCCGAGGTGTGTTTTGCCCTGTTATCGGGCTTTTAAACTATCTTCCCAACTCCTCAAGCATCGTTCTGAACAATGATCTGCTGTCTTTCAGCGGCATATCCGTCGCCAAGTCCCAGCTCATCATCCCTTTCAGCTGCTGTTCCATTGCATAGCGCGTTTTAGTACGGATATGATCCTGCCCGTCAAAAACATATACTTCTCCCTTATAGGTCGCTTCATTCTGTGCAGGCGTGGTAATCAATCCATCCTGTACAAAGCTGAAATATGCTTCCGTTTTCTTCGAGCCATTTTTCGTCACTCCATAAAAGGGAACGCCGGCCACCAGTTTCTCTTTGGGAATGCCGTAAGCCAGTACCATCTGTATATCCGAAGCATATTTCTCCATAGGAAAACGGACCGGAGAAGGACCATAACATTGCAGAGAGATAAAATCAACGGCAGCTATCGCTTCTTTACTGATTTTATAGGAAACAGGATGCAAAGACACACTGAAAAGATACTTGTCTCCCAACACTTCTCTCATTTTCAGGATAGCCAGACTGTAATCCTTATACTCCTTCTCAGTCTCTGCCCACTCAAAATCCAGGTCGATGCCGTCCAGTTTATTTTCTCCCAATACCTTCTTTATATTTTTTGCAAATGTTGTCCGGGCAGCCTCATCCGCTACCATTGCTTTCCATTCGCCACCGGCGGCACCCAACCGAAGTTTCGCTTTCGTCCCCTTCACATCGGCACGGACCGACTTTATCAGTTCCTCCCAGGTCGTCACTCCTTTTTCCTGAAAAACACGGGGATTCTCAAAAGAAAGAGAACCGTCTTTATGGGGACGGACATTCAAAAAGATCAAGTCATCGCTTGCCCTCAAACTTTCAGCAGCAATACGACCACGGTTATAAAAATTACCCCGTACATAGGAGCTGACAAAATAGTCTTGTTGCGCATACAACGATAATCCTACTAACAAAAAAAGAAAGAATACAATTTTTCTCGGTACTAGCATAATGATTGATAATTAATCGGTTCAGGTCGCAAAAATACGCATACCTCACCCAAACAGATGTTCAAAAATCACTATTATACTTCCAAAAATCAACAGATAGTTTATCCTTAGAATATGAAAAACAGAACATCCCCCCAAAAATGCCAGGAAAAACAAAATAAAGTATGTTTCTTTGCAGCCAAAATCACCATCTTCTACTATATTAAGAAAAGAGAACCTATGAATAAAAATCAACGTATAGAAAACGGGTAGCAGATACTAAGATCAGTATCCGAAGGCGATTCGCAGGCTTTTCGTACGTTGTATATGCACTATTACGACAGGTTGTTCAACTTCGCCATGCTGTTTCCACACGTAGCTATGGTATACGACCAGACTAAATGTCATTTTTACGCCAACGGCAAGAAGGTGCAGGATGTAGATGCTACCGGTGTACCCGCCGATATGACTTCCATCACCTTCTTCAATGCCAACACGAAGAACGAACATATGATGGGACAGGTACGCTTATGGAACAAAGCACTGACGCAAGCGGAAATTCAGAGTAACATGGGAGGCCCCGTAGCTGTCAGCTCCAACCTTACCGGTTATTGGAAGATGGACGAAGGTGAAGGGGATGTGGTACACGACAGCTCCGGCAATGGCAATGACGCTACCGTGGTGACCGGAAAAATCATTGAATGGAGACCTGAGCAATGCTTCACCAAAACGAAGAGCAACAACTAACGGTTGGTTAGCCCAAGGGCGATATATACTGGACAACCAACATTTTTTGTAGGGAAAACAGTATAATGTAAATCACATTCACTATCTTTAGGCGTGAATTAAGTAGTCCCGCGAATTTATTTGTAATTCGTTCTGTCTGCTTGATTCGCGTCTAAAACTTTAATAACACATCGTTTATATAACATACCCCCTTCATATGAAATCAGCTATCCGATACTCTTTTATATCCCGATATCTGCCGCTGGCGTTCACGCCCCTCGCCATCGGGTGCCAGTCGAAAACAGCCGGCGAAGTGCCGCCTCCCAATGTCTTATTTATTCTGACGGATGACATGCAGGCCACCTCCATACACGCCCTGGGCAACCGCCCTGCAAGCCAACGGATACAACACCGGACTGGTCGGCAAATGGCATATCCAGTCGCAACCGCAAGGGTTTGACTATTACTCTATCTTCTTCGACCAGGGCGAATACCGCGATCCTACATTCATCGAGAGCACCGATCCCTGGCCGGGCAACCGGCGTTTCGGCGAACGGGTGCCGGGCTTCTCTACCGATCTGGTGACAGAAAAAGCCATCAAGTGGATCAAACAGCAGGACGGCAAGCAGCCTTTCATGATGTGCTGCCACTTCAAGGCGACCCACGAGCCTTACGATTATCCGATACGCATGGAGCACCTCTACGACGGAGTCACCTTCCCCGAACCGGAAAACCTTCTCGACTGGGGGCCGGAAACCAACGGGCGTTCTTTCGTCGGCCAGACACTCGAAGAACTGGAACGCCGCTGGCGCATTGCCTCGCAAGACCCCGACAAATGGTGGTGCCGTTATCCCGGACTGCCATTCAGCACCGAAGGCATGCAACGGACCGCTGCCAGAAAAGCCGCATACCAGAAGTTTATCCGCGACTACATGCGTTGCGGAGCCACTGTCGACGACAATATCGGCAAGTTGCTGAAAACATTGGACGAAATGGGCATCGCAGATAACACCATTGTTGTCTACGTTTCCGACCAAGAAATCTACTATCGCTACTGGACTAACCACGCGATTCGTCCGGCACACTTCGCTATCCGGTCAGACCGTTACAAACTCATCTTCTACTATGCCCGCAATCTGGATATGACGGACACGGAAAACTTCGACTTCACTCCGTCATGGGATTTCTACGACTTGCAAAATGATCCGCACGAGAATCACAACGCATACAATGATCCTAAATATGCACCTGTCATCAAGCAGATGAAAAAGGACATGCTGAACCTTCGCAAAGAAGTAGGAGATACGGATGAAAAGTACCCGGAAATGCAGGAATTATTAGAGAAATACTATTATAAATAGGGAACAACAAGGCCGGTCAGCCCAAGCAAATAGTTCCAAATTCAGTTCCAACCGTTGAAACAGCGTGTTTCATGCCTTGGAACAAAGTGTTTCAAGCAATGAAACAAACTGTTTCAAGTAATGAAACAAAGTGTTTCAAGCGGTGGAACAAAGTGTTTCAAGCGGTGGAACAAAGTGTTTCAAGCGCTTGAAACTTTTTGAAACACCTGTCGATAGAGCTGAATGAACCGCACCATCCGGTCAGGTTGACCGGATCTGTTGCTCCAATTCACCTGTTCTTTCAGAAGGCTTGAACCATTTATCGGCTAATAATGTATGACGTCTCAGCTATTAACGTCTGATTTATCAGTTATTAACAGCCGGGACGTCAATCATTAATAGTTGACACATCAAGTATTAACACACTAGAGATCAACAAATAACATCAGGAAAACAATATACTACAGAACAAAAACAAAGTGAGAGCAAACGCTTGCCCTCATACTTGCCACCACAGTTGCTACCATCACTGCAACTCCGATGAATAAAGGGATACAGGCAGACTGTGAGAGCATGAGAGCAAAACTCATATTTAAACTCGTTGAGAAGAAATCAATCTACCCGTATTTCATCTACAAATAAGAAAGGGGGTTCGCCTTCGCCGGAATGTCCTTTGGGCAATCCCTTAAAAGGTTCTACGAGCACTTTTACATATCTCGCAGATTTTTTATTGAATGAGAGTCTGTTCAACTCACTTCGTTTCTCGCCCATGGCATCTGTGGGTGCCTGATAAGTTTGCCGGGATACCCGTTTGTAGCTCTTTCCATCCGAAGAGAGAAATATGGAAATAGCCTGCGGTCCCATAATCCATGCACTCAAATCGGTCAATGCCGAAACCTCTACGGAAGAAATGTGCTGCAAAGAGCCAAGGTCAATCACTGCAACCATATCAGAAGTATAATATCCTACCCATAAACCCGTGTTATGAAAGTTGACACTCCAGTCCAGCTCCATCATCACATCTCCATAAAGACAATTATGTGCGGGTTTATGCTAGAACATAAATGGAAGAAAGAATCTAAAAATCACAAAAAAACGATTATCTTTGTCCCTGAAGACAATAATTCACATGATAGAACTCATGTCCAAAGACTCACTTTGCATACAACAGAAAGATTGCGCAGGATGTCCTAAAGCAACAGAAGGTATTCTTATCCACAGACATATGCTCAGGGGTCAGCATATTCCGAAAGATAAGTGTACGCAAAATTGTATGCTCTTTATCATAAAAGGTGAATTATTGGTCAACAGCGACGAGTATCCCGGAACTACCCTGCACGACAAGCAATTCATCCTGCAAGCCATCGGCTCGAAGCACGAAGCACTGGCACTTACAGATACCGAATACATTGTCTTCTGGTTCAACGAACTGCCGCTGCTTTGCGAAGACCGCTACCGCGAAATCATCGACCAGGCGGAAGCTCCGCTAGCCTATACCCCTCTGGTGATGGACCACCGACTGCTCAACCTCGTCACCGATATGGCGGCTTATCTTGACGAGCCTGTTCCTCCCTGCAACAAATTCATCAACCTGAAATGCCAGGAACTGGTTTACTTAATAACCAATTACTATCCCCTGCCCCAGCTGAAATCGTTCTTCCACCCGATCAGCTCCTACACGGAAAGTTTCCATTACTTTGTCATGCAGAACTACACCAAAGTGAAGAACGTGGAAGAATTTGCACATCTGGGCGGATATACCACTACCACTTTCCGCCGCCTCTTCAGAAACTTCTACGGCATTCCGGTGTACGAATGGATACTGGAGAAAAAACGGGAAGGCATCCTGGAAGACCTCCAGCACTCTAAATTACGAATTACGGAGATCTGCAACCGGTACGGTTTCGACTCCCTCTCCCACCTTGCACACTTCTGCAAAGATTCTTTCGGAGACACTCCGCGCGCCTTACGCAAGAAAGCAGCCAATGGCGAAAAAATCGGAAAGATCACCGATTAAGGAATTATTTCTTTAATTCTTTGGTCAATCAATCTATTTCCCCTATTTTTGCAGTCTGTAAGAGGTGTAAAACGTCGAAATTTTAGTTCTAACAATTAAATAATTTAAATTCAATCATTTATGTGGTTAAGTAATTCATCTGTAGGAAGGAAAGTGGTGATGAGCGTTACCGGTATCGCCCTTGTCCTGTTTCTAACATTTCACATGGCGATGAACTTGGTTGCAATCATCTCGGCTGATGGTTACAACATGATTTGTGAGTTTTTGGGAGCAAACTGGTATGCGCTGGTAGCTACCGCAGCACTGGCTGCTCTTTTCATCATTCACATCATCTACGCGTTCTGGCTGACAATGCAGAATCGCACAGCGCGCGGCAGCGAACGCTATGCGGTGGTTGACAAACCGAAAACTGTAGAGTGGGCTTCTCAAAACATGTTGGTGTTGGGCCTTATCGTTATCGTAGGTCTCGGTTTGCACCTCTTCAACTTCTGGGCAAAAATGCAGTTGCCTGAACTGATGCACAATCTGGACATGCATGCTGACACACTGACGCTGGCTTATGCAGCAAACGGTGCCTATCACATCCAGCAGACATTCTCTTGTCCGGTTTATGTAGTGCTCTACCTCATTTGGCTGTTTGCTTTGTGGTTCCACCTGACTCACGGCTTCTGGAGCTCCATGCAATCACTGGGATGGAACAACAAAGTATGGATCAATCGTTGGAAATGTATTTCTAACATCTACTCTACGATTGTAGTACTCGGTTTCGCACTGGTAGTAGTGGTATTCTTCGTGAAATCACTTCTTTGTGGCGGTGCTTGCTAAATAGTAAATTGTAAATGATTAAATTGTAAATAATATTATGATCAAGATAGATTCAAAAATTCCAGAAGGCCCGGTGGCTGAGAAATGGACCAACTATAAAGCTCACCAGAAATTGGTGAACCCCGCTAATAAACGCCGTTTGGATATCATCGTTGTGGGTACGGGTCTGGCAGGTGCTTCTGCTGCTGCATCCCTCGGTGAAATGGGTTTCAGAGTATTCAACTTCTGTATTCAGGACTCTCCGCGCCGTGCACACTCTATCGCTGCACAGGGTGGTATCAATGCTGCTAAAAACTATCAGAATGATGGTGACTCTGTTTACCGTCTGTTCTACGATACAGTAAAAGGTGGTGACTACCGTGCACGCGAAGCTAACGTATACCGTCTGGCTGAAGTATCCAACGCTATCATCGACCAATGTGTAGCTCAGGGTGTTCCTTTTGCACGCGAATACGGTGGTACACTGGACAACCGTTCTTTCGGTGGCGCACAGGTATCACGTACATTCTACGCTAAAGGCCAGACCGGCCAGCAGCTGTTGCTGGGTGCTTACTCTGCACTGAGCCGCCAGGTAAACGTAGGTACAGTGAAACTGTTCACCCGTTACGAAATGCAGGACGTTGTTATCATCGACGGACGTGCCCGCGGTATCATTGCCAAAAACTTAATCACAGGTGAACTGGAACGTTTCGCCGCTCACGCCGTAGTAATCGCTACCGGTGGTTACGGTAACGCTTACTTCCTGTCTACCAACGCTATGGGTTGTAACTGTACAGCTGCTATCTCTTGCTACCGCAAGGGTGCTGTATTCGCCAACCCCGCATATGTTCAGATTCACCCGACTTGTATCCCGGTACACGGTGACAAGCAGTCCAAACTGACTCTGATGTCTGAATCTCTGCGTAACGACGGTCGTATCTGGGTTCCGAAAAAGAAAGAAGATGCCATCAAATTACAGAAAGGCGAAATCAAAGGAAGCGATATTCCTGAAGAAGACCGCGACTACTACTTGGAACGCCGTTATCCGGCATTCGGTAACCTGGTTCCGCGTGACGTTGCCAGCCGTGCAGCTAAAGAACGTTGCGACGCAGGCTTCGGTGTAAACAACACAGGTCTGGCTGTATTCCTCGATTTCTCTGAAGCTATCAACCGCCTGGGTATCGATGTAGTTCTCCAGCGTTATGGCAACCTCTTCGATATGTATGAAGAAATCACTGACGTTAATCCGGGTGAACTGGCCAAAGAAATCAGTGGTGTGAAATATTATAATCCGATGATGATTTATCCGGCTATCCACTACACAATGGGTGGTATCTGGGTAGACTACGAATTGCAGACTACTATCAAGGGTCTGTTCGCTATCGGTGAATGTAACTTCTCTGACCACGGTGCAAACCGCCTCGGTGCTTCTGCATTGATGCAAGGTCTGGCAGACGGTTACTTCGTATTGCCTTACACAATCCAGAATTATCTGGCAGATCAGATTACTGTTCCTCGTTTCTCTACCGATCTTCCTGAATTTGCTGAAGCAGAAAAAGCTGTTCAAGCCAAGATCGACAAGTTCATGAGCATCCAGGGTAATGAATCAGTTGATTCTATCCACAAGAAACTGGGTCACATCATGTGGGAATATGTAGGTATGGGACGTACGGCAGAAGGCTTGAAGAAAGGTATCGCCGAACTGAAAGCAGTCCGCAAGGAATTCGAAACAAATCTGTTTATCCCCGGTTCTAAAGAAGGTATGAACGTAGAGCTCGACAAGGCTATCCGTCTGTACGACTTCATCACTATGGGTGAGCTTGTTGCTTACGATGCATTGAACCGTAACGAAAGTTGTGGTGGTCACTTCCGTGAAGAATACCAGACTGAAGAAGGAGAAGCAAAACGTGATGACGAAAACTTCTTCTACGTAGCATGCTGGGAATATCAGGGTGACGATGAAAAAGCTCCTGTATTGATCAAAGAACCGCTGGTATACGAAGCTATCAAGGTTCAGACCCGTAACTACAAGAGCTAATCGGTGAAGTTAAACATTTAAAAGAATTAGACGAAAATGGATAAAAATATATCATTTACACTGAAGGTATGGCGTCAAGCAGGCCCGAAGGCTAAAGGCGCTTTTGAAACCTACCAAATGAAAGATATTCCCGGTGATACTTCCTTCCTCGAAATGCTGGATATTCTGAACGAACAGCTGATCAGCGAAAGAAAAGAACCGGTTGTATTCGACCACGACTGCCGCGAAGGTATCTGCGGTATGTGTTCTCTTTACATCAACGGACATCCGCACGGTCCTGCAACAGGTGCTACTACCTGCCAGATTTATATGCGTCGTTTCAACGATGGTGACACCATCACTGTTGAGCCTTGGCGTTCGGCTGGTTTCCCTGTAATCAAAGACTTGATGGTGGACCGTACTGCTTATGACAAGATCATGCAGGCAGGTGGTTACGTAAGCGTTCGTACAGGTGCTCCGCAGGATGCCAACGCAATCCTGATTCCGAAGCCAATCGCTGACGAAGCTATGGATGCCGCTTCTTGTATCGGTTGTGGTGCTTGTGTAGCTGCATGTAAGAATGGTTCTGCCATGTTGTTCGTTTCTGCAAAGGTTAGCCAGTTGAACTTGCTTCCGCAAGGTAAACCGGAAGCTTTGCGCCGTGCAAAGGCTATGTTGTCCAAGATGGACGAACTGGGCTTCGGTAACTGTACCAACACTCGCGCTTGCGAGGCTGAATGTCCGAAGAATATCTCTATCAGCAACATCGCCCGCCTGAACCGCGACTTTATCATCGCCAAGCTGAAAGACTAAGCGTGAGCTTGATTTGATTAATAGCATAAATCCCCCGCCGGCATTGCCGGTGGGGGATTTTCTTTTTGCAGGCAGATGCTGATGGATTGTGTATGGATGTTATCCGTTGTTCATCCTTTCCAATCCTCCGGTTTCATCCTTATCTCAGAAGCAGACAAAAGGTTTCAACTCATTTCCTTGTTTATCAACCGGATAAAGAGCTCCTTCCTTTTCCAACTGAGCCGCCATCTCCTGAATCATCTCTCTGCATTTATCCGGATGCGTAGAAGAGAGTTCCTTTCTTTCTTCCGGATCATCTTTCAGGTTGTAAAGCAAAGCTTTGGGTTGCTTCGGAGTTTCAGGAGAATAGTAATAAATCAGTTTCCAATCGCCCAGACGGTAGGTAGTGAAGTAGCTGCCACGATGGGCATGAGGGAAATGCATCAGGAAAGATTCGGGACGTTTCCGGTCCGCCTTACCGCTCAGTTGCCTTTTCAGGTCGAACCCGTCTATCACATAGTTTTGGGGAACTTCACAGCCTGCCACAGACAAAACTGTCGGATAAATATCCATGATTGTACCTAGCTGCATCTGTATGCCTCCGGCCTCAATTGGCAAATGTTTTTGTACTGCACTCTTCTTTTCCGGTTTTGCCCAGCCCACTATAAAAGGAACCCGCATACCACCTTCAAACTCCGTACCTTTTTTCCCTCTCAAAGGAGCAGAAGAACCATATCCGCGTTCATCTCCCAGAGGAGCATCACCGCCATTATCTCCCAAAAAGAATATTAAAGTATTTTCGGCTATCCCCAGCTTCTCGAGCTGGTCCATCACGTCGCCCAAAGATTTATCCATTCCTTCTATCAAAGTAGCAAAGGCCTTTGCCTGGTCGCTCTTATCCGGATCAGTATACCGTGACAGGAAACGCTTATCTGCCTGAAAAGGTGAATGAACAGCATAATGAGCCATATTCAGGTAAAAAGGACGTTTCTCCTTCACAGCGGCAGCGATCTCCCGATTGGCTTCTACAGTCAGAGCTTCACTCAAAAAAGTGTCTGTACCATGATATTTCTCCAGGTCCGGAACCGCTCTTGCCTTTTCTCCTTTGATAGAGCCATATCCCCATTCGCCATAATAACTGCCGGGATGGCCTATACCGGAACCTGCGATATTTACATCAAACCCAATATTCAATGGATTTTCTCCTTCGCTTCCCATACAGCCGAAATGTGCCTTTCCTACATGAATCGTCTTATATCCGGCTTGTTGCAGGACTCTGGGCATAGTAGGCATATCCTTTCTGAGACCTTTCCAGTTCCATTCGGGTGGTCCGAAAGGAGTCCGGTTATTACTTTCAGCGTTAATCCAGTTAGTGACTCCATGCCGGGTCGCATTTTGTCCGGTCATGATCGAAGCTCTGGAAGGGGAACTTACACTTTGTGCATAAAAAGTAGAAAAGCAAATGCCTTGTTTGGCCAGTCTCTCCATATTCGGAGTATGGTACCAGTCATTTAGAGGGTGGCGTACCGGTTGCCCGCTCTCATCCGCCAGAAAAGGGACTGAAGTATCCATAAGTCCCATATCATCTACCAGAAAGACAATTATATTCGGACGTTCCTGAGCTACTCCGCAAACGGAATAAGCTAAGCCTCCTAATACACAGAATTCTTTAAAAGCTCGATTTGTTTTCATTACATGGTTTTTCATTTACACTCAGGTTATTGTATGTAGGTATAATAAATTCAAAAATCATTGAGATAAAAAACAAGATTCCTATTCCGCCTTAGTATGGCTTTATTTGAAGTGCACAACTCTGTAATAAAGATGTATTAGACTGGTTTTAAGGAAAATGGGTAGAAATATACGATAATAGCGCTATATGTGCAAAGAAAAAAAGAAACTTTGACATACTCTCTGAAAAATTACAGAATAGGCTTGTTACAGTTCCTGGCATACGGATACGGAGCAATTTTCCAAAAGCTCCTTTTTTACATCGGCTCACATCCAGCCGCAGCATATCGGTTCATGGAAATGAGAATATGTCAAAATTCTCATTTTAACGAAACCATCCCCGCCACAGACTGAACTGCAATCCGAAAGTTTTGTGTTCAACTTTTGGGGTGCAGTCCAGACAGTTGTAGCAAGGGTGGCTTTTAGTTTATGAGAGTTTGTACACTCACTTTCTTTTTATATGAACTCACTTAGTAATTTCAGCAATAGGGATCAGATGTTTTCCATGAGTTAATTTTCAGCATACATCTAATCAGAAATTATAATTCTCTGATCCAGATATTACGGAAACTAATCGGAGCACTCGGGTCCCCATGATCCTGCAATGCGATAGGACCATCGCCGTGCTGAACCACTTCTGGAAAACCGACATAGGGAGTTGTTCCCAAAATGGTCGTATTGTTCTGCAACAGTACTCCATTCTGCAAGACAGTGACACGTGGAGGTGTGCGGTAAGTACCGTCTTTTTTGAAAGTAGGAGCAGTATAAATTATATCGAATGTATTCCATACACCGGGTTTATTCATGGCATTGACCAAAGGAGGAGTCTGCTTATAGATACTTCCGGCCTGACCATTGACATACGTTTCGTTCTCGTAGTTGTCCAAGATCTGTATCTCATAGATACCTTGTAGAAATACTCCGCTATTACCTCTTGCCTGATTTGTACCTTCAATACCTTCCGGGATACACCATTCCAGATGTAACTGAAAATCATTGAATTTCTGTTTGGTACGGATATCACCTGTACCCTTCTTTACTGTGAATACTCCATCATGAACAGTCCATCCCGCAGCTTGTCCTTTAGAGTTTTCCCATTGAGACAGGTCTTTACCATCAAATAGGATAATAGCATCAGACGGTGCACCGATTGCTTCTGCCGGTGCTTTTCCCGGAGTAACGATGGGAGGCTGAGGTGTCCAATACTCTGACATGGCAGGGGTCATTGGCGCACGAGAGGGATATTCTTTCTGGGCAAAAGCCGATACTACAGCCAACATACCGATAGTAGTCAGCAAATTTCTTTTTGTCATGTAATACATAGGTTTCATATATTTATTTAGATATTTAATTATTATCCCGGATATTGGGACTTACAAATATACAACATTAAAAAACATATTGTTAATCTCTGAAGCAATTCTGTTATAATAAACCACCGGATGAGTATTCAATCTCTTTCGTATCAGATAGTTTGTTTTTATTCTCGTACTCGTTCTTTCGTAAATTGCGTGGAGAAGCTCCGAAAAACTTCTTGCAGAAGTTGGAGAAATGAGGCAGGGATTCAAAGCCATATTTATAACATATTTCAGATATACTATAGTTGGAATTATGCAAATCATCTAAAATACCTTCTTTACGCCGTGCCTGCATCCATTCGTATACCGGCTCATGAAATACACTGGTAAAAATACGGCGCAATGTGCTGAGTGTGTACCCACCCAGTTGGGCAAGCTCTTCCACTGTCTTTACTTTCTTATAGTTCTGAAGCACAAAGCATTGAAAGCTATTGGTATATTTAGCGAGAGGGTGTACTAAGGTCGCAAGGTCATAATCGGAATAATAGTAACCCAAAACGAAAGCCAGTTCTTTGCGCTTTAATGACAGCAGTTCCCGGCAGATTTTATTATCTCTCAGATAAGCAATAGACCCACTTAATAGATATTGTAACTCAGGAATTATTTTTAAAGGGGAATAGATAAGCGGAGAAGGCACATCTTTCATGATATGGTTGAAACGAGAATCACAAAACATCTCCGGTTGAATGAAACCATAATAGATACACTCACAATCAGTCATAGCAAGCATCTCAAATTTTGAACCGATAGCCTGAAGGATAAATTCTCCTTCTTTGAGCATCGTACCCGCATACTCCTGACTATTGACTAACATCTCTCCCTTTATCAAAAAAAGGATGAAGTTCTCCTCACATTTCTGGGCAGGTTTATGAAAACCTCGCTGGTATATAATGTGAATAATTGTATTGCCTACGGCCTTCGGACAATCCTGACAATCCCAAGTGCCTTGACAGATAGATGCCATATATTGTTGTTGGTGTTTGTATCTATTTATGTTTCCAACAAAAATATATGAAATCTTTTATATAGCCATAAAAAAGGAAAAGAAAAGTAAAATATGCATGAAATTCATTTCATTAAAACTATAAAAGGGTGATATTTATTACACTCTCTCAGAATTTTGTAGACCAGCCCTCATAGGCGAAAATCTATTTTATAGTAAAAGAATCCTAGCTTTTGACAAAGCCAGGATTCAAAATATATTTAGAGGATATAAAATCTTACTCCTTCAAATCTACTCAGTTATTTAAAACAATACTCTGTTAATTCTTATGTAATCGATTGAAAATGAGAGAGTTAATTAACGTAATATAACTAATAAAATTTGGTTAAGTGGCTGATTATCAG
>NZ_FNNN01000020.1 GCF_900106755.1 Bacteroides faecis MAJ27 | reverse complement strand
ATTAAATCTGATTTTTACAAAGTTAATACATAAATAAAAAAACTACGAGAAAAATCCCGTAGTTTTCTATTTACACAATCAGATGGATAGTCCCTAAAAGACTTTCCCATTTTTTATATTCTCTTTCACCATCTTCTGAGGCTCTTTATTGTATTGGTAGTTTATGCTGGTTTGTTCGTTATCTATTATAGGTTTGCGTGTTGTCTGTTAATAGAAAAGCTCTTCTCTTCCTATAGTAAAGTTCCTTTCTTTGGGCAGTAAAGTTGTTTTTTCTAATGGTAATCTATAAACGCAAGCTTCGTTTATAAAATTGCAAGCTTCGTTTTTATAAATGAAGGTTACGTTTATAAAAACAAAGCTTGCGTTTATAGTTTGTAATAGGTAAAAATTAAGTTATCTATTAGAGAAAAGGAAGTTTAGTTCCGATAGAGTGAAACTTATCTATTAATACTTCAGGTGATAAGCATTAATGATTTGGACTACACAAGTGGTGACAGGTGATAGAGAAAAGGATGAAAATAATCTATATATTGGAATTGGTGCTTATAGACCGAAACTTACTCTAGTGCTTTTTTTGACGTGTATTTCCTGTGCCGGATGACTCTCCATCATTCCGGACTCTATTTGTTGAATTGCCCTTTTGGCTTTATAAGCGAACTTTCCTTTGGGATATTGTCGCAGATATTTCTCATAATCGGTTATGGTCTGACAATTGAGGAACATATGTTCTTCCTCTTCTCTTTTGACTTTTTTTGTATCAGGAGCGGGGGAAACGATTTCTATTTTAGGCTTTGGACGTGACCAGGAAGGATGCTTTGCTACTATTTCTTCCGTTTTAGGTTGTTCCGCTTCTATAGTATCTACACTTATTGGGGCGATTACTTTATTCTTTTGTATTTCTTTTTTTATGCTGTCTTCTGTCAATATCCTAATTTTCTGTTTCACAAATTCAGCATGGGATGAGGCAGGATAATGATTCAGGAAATGTAGGAAATCTTCTGTTGTTTGGCAGGCATTATATCTGCGTTCTTCCTCTATACTTCCGAAGAATGCGGAAACTCCTTTGATCAGCATGAATAGGAATAATATGCTGAGAATAATCCATCCTGCCATGCGTTTGTTTATATTGGAGAGATGAATTCTTTTTTGTAAACGTGATGGTGCTGGTGGGAGTGGAGGTGTTGAGGTATGTACCGCTGATGGTGAATGCAGATGGTTTACTTCTTGCTTTAGCATAGAGTTAGCATAGTTATAAGCTTGTTGAGCTGTGGGACGATCCCATGTGTTAAGCGAGAGACATGCATGAAGAAACTGGTCCAGTTGGGGAGAATAGCCGTTATCTAAGGCTGGGATACGTGCACCATTCAGTTGGACACAACCACCCATACCTTCCCATAAAATGTGACCGGTCAGCAATTCGTAAATACTCATGCCTAAAGACCATATGTCGCTGGTACCTGCAATAAATGGTTTCTCAGAAAAGTGTTCCGGTCCCATATAAGCAAGTGTTCCGGAACTTTTTACTTTGTTAGTACTTTTACGGAAAGTATGCTCTAATTTGCGGCTAATGCCGAAGTCGGAAATGATAAATTTACCATCATCACCGATTAGAATATTATCGGGCTTTATATCCTGATGGATGATTGGCGGGTTTTGACTGTGCAAGAACATGAGTCCGCATGATACGTCACGTATGAAATGCCAGATTTGCTTTTCGGACATTTTACCGATCAAGGTAGCGGAGGAACCATTGGAACAATAAGGCATTATCAGGAACGGACATCTTTCGAATACATCAAAATGATTAAGATGTAATAAGTTGGGGTGATGCAATTTATAGGCAAGTTTGAACTCTTCTCGAAAGTCTTTTATGCCGTTATCATCTAACAGGCCATAAAACTTTATGGCAACTTCTACATCTGCCAATGTGTTTCGGGCTAACCAGACTTCTCCGAAGCTTCCTGTTCCTAACTTTTTCTTCAGCTGATAATGTTCAGCAAATATGTCGCCACTGTTGAACTGCATGTTTTTTTAAGTTTGTCAATCTGGTTGAAGAGAGATCGCTGAGGTATCTGTTTCTGTAACAATGACTGTATCTGCCGGATCAATCTTAGTTTTCCACTTTGCATATAGCTGTGGGTTTTTATAAAGATACCCCCCCAGTAACAAAGCTAAGGCAAAAAGTAATAGAACTATTTTTCGAAATTTATGGTTATTTGGTTTGCTGAATACAGTGTTGTTCAGATTAGCTTTGGGCTCGTCCGTCTCTTTCCGGATAATGTGACAAAGTACTATCGTAACATTGTCATATCCGCCGACAGCAAGAGCGGCTTCTATCAGTTGGTCTTTACAGGCCACCAAATCATTTTGATTTTCCTCAATGATTTGCATAATTTCTTCATCGTGACATAAACCGCATAAACCATCGCTGCAAAGCAGAAAAATGTCATCGTTTTTTAGATTGTAAGAGCGGAAATCGGGATTGGAACGATTGGTCGGATCGCCTAAACAACGAGTTATGACATTGCTATAGGGGTGGTCAAAAGCATTCTCCGGATCCAGCTTGCCTTGATCGACCAAGTCTTGTACGTAGGAGTGGTCCTTGGATAAACGGCAGAATCCCGAATTGCCATTGAAAACATAGCAGCGGCTATCACCGCACCAGCTAATATAGGCTTTTTCGTTTAATATCCAGGCAATGACAATAGTAGTACCCATGCCTTGGGTACTACTATCTTCTTTACTTGCATTGACAATATTTAAATCAGCGGCTTTAATAGTCTTGGTCAAGAATTCTTCAATAGCTTCTTCTGTAGCCATCTCACCTTCAAATGTTACGATCTTGTCCAGCTTTTCTGGTGTAAATGCGTTTTGCACCGTCTCAATGGCAATGGCGGATGCAACTTCTCCGGCGTTAGTGCCACCCATTCCGTCAGCTACTACCAGTAAAGTGCCATACTTGCCTAATGGAATGGTTTCGGAGGATTGAGGAATGATCCATTCCGATTGGCTTAAATCTCGGTTTACTACGAAGTTGTCTTCGTTGTTTTTCCTGACTAAACCAACATCGGTGCCTGCCGCTAATTTAATTTCTATCTCAGACATAATTTATTAATGTATTACATTTCTTATTGGAACCAATCGGTCTTTGCCTTGGACACTTCCTACCATGACACCAACAACTTTATATCCTTCCTCGTCTAAATGAAAAGCCGGTGAACCATAATAACCTTGTTCGCCTACTCTATTCTGTAATATGATAGTACCATTATTGGTATCATCAATGTTAGTTCTGTCATTGAAGTGAGACGGGATAGGATTGTGGATATTAGTGTTACCTGTATATCCGACCATATGAATTTCAGAACCTCCACTTAGATTGCCGGATGCTGTTGCATCAAAAGGTATTCCTTCTCCATAAGTACCTTTACCTCTGATATAAGCGTAGCTGCGAGAAGTCGGTGAATATATGCTGACTTTTACGTAGTTTCTACGGCTATATGTGAATTTAATTCCTTGTTTCCTTAATAATATTCTAAGTGACTTTGTTACTTCTATTTCGTGAGTTATATCATCATAACTGCGATCAACTTTAAAGTCGGAATTAACAAATGTAATGGGTTTTCCTGTACCTTTTGTACTATATGCACGGTAATGGATAATAACATTACAACCTCCTCCGACGCATTCGGCTAATAGTCTGCGCCACAGTTCTTTCCATTCAGTATTTGTGAAAACCCACGGCTCTACGTTTTGCCTGTCTGTAACAAATGTACCATTGTCAAGCATAAAGCCTGTTCCGCATACTATGTCTGATAGTTGAATGCCTGGATCAAAACTGATACCGTCTTTTTCTATATCTATTCGGTCAATCTTAATGGTATAGATGTGATCATAATAATCTTTCAGATCTTTTGAAACATTACTGTTTTGTTCTTCTGCCACATCCGATTCTACATTATCTTGAATTTTCGCCTGTTGAGTTGTCTGTGATTTATAACTGGCTTCTTCTGCTGCTGGTGTTGCATTTTCAGCAGCTATGGTGCTCGAAAGGTTGTCCAAGTCAGATTTTACTTTATAGAAACTGGCATTTACATTGCCTAATTGATTATTTACACTAGCTAACTGTGACTTTAATGCTTCTGTATTTCCATCACTATTTCGTAGTTTAGCTTCTAGTTCCCGTTGTTGTGTTTCTAAAGTTGCGCGTTCTGTTCCTAGTGAGTCCAACTGATTTTGATAACCTCTTAATTGCAGTTCTTGTTGTTCAGTTTTCTCTGCCAGTAACTCATTTTTCACACCTAAGCTGTAGTTCCATGCAGCCAGACCGGCAACAGCCAGTACAAAAACAATGCCCATAATGGTCAATGCCGTCTTGTAGGGGCGTAGAGCCTGTTTACGGAAAAGGCTCATTCTTTCCGTCAATCCGATGCTGGAAGTTAATGCTTGGCGACCTTGCGGAACAATAAATCCCAAACGTGGTCCTCCTACAGATAGTTGTATCTCATCTCCAGTTTGTAAATAGTAAGAACCATTAATCGGATGTCCGTTTACTAATGTCGGATTGGAGTGTGAGAGATGAATTAGTTTCCAATTTTCACCATCACGTACAATTGCAGCGTGTTTGCGGCTCACTGTTTCGAAACTTTCATCAAAGCGTACTTGGCAGGAGGCATCTCTACCCAGCTCTACTTGATCGACAATGATTTTTTGAGATTCGCCTGCCTGATGATACTTTGATGGAGTCTTATGCTCCAGAATGAAGTAAGTTCTGCCTGAAGCACCCATCAATGCTCCCATACCGGCACCTACTGAGCCGGCTAGGGTACGTTTGTAATTTTGTGTATCCATACTACTTAATATATAGTTAATAGTTTTCAAATCTCATTTTTACGTCTCCAATAGATATGATATCGCCAACCTTTAGCCTGTAACCTTGCTGGGTGACTTGTGCAGAATTGACATAAGTGCCGTTGCTGGACTCCTGCCATACTTTTTGTTCTTTTTGCCATTGTCCGTCCCGAATAATCCAATGGTCACCGGAAGGTGTCGTTTCCAGTGTACAATGATGGCGTGATACATAAGTACTTTGCTGCTCTGTTACAGGCAGCAGATTATCAGGCTCTCTGCCGATAGTAAGTATTCTGTAACCATGTGTGGCAAATTCGCTTAGTTGATAAAGCTTTCCATACTCTTCGCCCTGCATGATACGCATGCAAAAACCTTGGACAGTTTGTGGTGGGCAATATCCCCTTTCCATAGGGACCTGTTGGGTCTCCGGCAGATATTTCAAAACTTCCTTGACGGATTGAAAGCGGTTTTTAAAATCGGGATTCAGACACCCTGAAAAAAGTCGATCCCATTGCTTCTCGTTTTTTATCTGTGCTAACTTCCGGCGGTTCCAGTCTCCATCTTTTCCTCGTTTTTGGTATAGAGCCAATTCATTATGGCTGGTTAATTCACCAAAGGGCAGGCTACCGGTCAAAAGTTGGAAGGCCAATACTCCAAAAGAAAAAATATCTGTAGTAGGTAGAACTGTGGCTTCACCTCGCATACGGTTCACTTGTTCGGGGGGCATATAGGCATAAGTTCCGAATATTTGATTGGGCTTGCCGAAAATGTTACGTTCCGTCATGCGTTTATTTCTATCGCCCGCTATGCCGAAGTCTGTTAGCGCAGCTACTCCGTTGCTCTTAAAAAGAACATTTTCCGGTTTTAAGTCGCGGTGGACTTTTCCTCTGATATGTAAAGAATGTAGGCCAAGAAGGATTTGTTGGCAAATTAAAGGGATTTTACTGTTTTGAGAGCCTAAATAGGGTGTCAAATCTCCTCCCGGGCAATACTCCATGACGATATAGGGATTGCCCCCAACCATGCCATAGTCTATAGAACTCACCAAATATTCACAGTCTATCTGCCCAGTTTTGAATTCCATTTCAAAACGATCTGTCAATGGTTTCCGTATTTCGGGTGGAACCTCCCAAAGTCTCAATAGTTTCAGCGCATAGTCCTTACCTGCGTTGTCCGTAACTCGGTATACTTTACCGAAAGAACCTTCGCCTAATGTTTTGGAAACTCGATAACGGTTATCGATGTATTCTCCTACATTATAATCACATCTATCGACAGATTGGTTGGTCACAATGAATCACTTTCAAATTTAAATCTTCGGTCACCTAATACGATAATATCATCAGGTATGATCTCTATTTTTCTGTTTGCCTGAATAAAGGTTGTCCTTAGTTCACTCCGGTCGAGCAGATACCAATGTCCGTCTTCGAAAACTATTTCTGCTTGCTCCTTTGAGGTGATAGTCCGGTTGGATACTTCTGTGTTTTCCCGGTTCAAAATGATCGATTTTCCTTCATATTCCATTTTTTCTGAAGGAATGTTTTCATTCTCTTCCGGAATGATGGTTAAAGAACAATGAGGTGTAATATCTTCCGGTTCTGTTTCTGCTATATTTTTTATCTGTCGTCGGATAGTGGGACGATGTACACGGATACCACAGTGCGGACAGAATGAGCAGGTAATATCTATCTCTTTTCCGCATTCCTGACAAGCCATTTTATCTTCCGGCAAGAAAGATGTTTTTTCTTCTATTTTTTTATGTTTGTCGTCTGCGGATTTATCGGCTCTTTCCAGAGGCGTTCCACAGCAAGGGCAGCTTGTAAATTCACCTACTATCGGATAACTGCAGTTCGGGCATTCTGTAGCAGGCTGTGTGATAGCAGAATGGGTATCAGCTTCATTCAAAGTGGGGAATACAACAGTTTTTCTGCACTTTTCTCTATTAGGATTTGCATTTAGCACTGTGGGTTTGGGGGTGGCTTCTCCATAACCTTCTCTTGACACAAAATCATTTTGATTGTTGGCGTAACCAGTCGAAATACTCAATCTTTGTCCACATTTTAGACAGACCGTTGTATCAGATAGATTGTCCCAACCACAATTCATACATCTCATAAGAACTTATTTTAATTGTTGAACCACTTAAAGTATAAATAAGTCGACACCTAAAATGACGATTCATGTATGTTCATCTTTAATCATCTTAAAATATACCTCCTTTTTTCTGTGAGAGGATGGCGGAAGAAATTTCTCCTCCTTTTGTCTTTACTATCAAAGTTCCTTCTTTGGCTTTTTTGGTTTTAGCTACTTTTAGAATCAGTTTGTCACTGTCCTTTGCTATGACTTCGCACCAACTTGGAATATTTATTACTTCCCATTCAGTATTCGTCTTTATTGGTAATTCTTTAATTTCGCCTTTGGAACCGAACTCCAATTTGTCCAATGCTATATTGATGAATTCTTTTTGACCGCTTTGAACGACCTTGACTGTTTCTTCCATTTTCCCGTTGCTAATGGTAACAGTGGCTTTACGTTCTGAAGTCAGTTGGTTTATTTCACAACTTACAGATAAGTTTTTTCCATGAGGAATCACTTTACACCAGTTTGAATCTGAAGTTGCCGTCCATTCTTCCGGAGCACTATCTACTTTGATGTATTCGGCCTTTGTCGTCTCATAGCCAAATCTTACAGAATCTGGGGTAATGGCAAGTCTGGTAACTTCGATGACAGGGGCAGGAGTGGACTTGGGAGCCGGTTTGAGTTTCTCCTCGCATTCCTTAATCTTACTTTTGCAATCCTGCTCCAGTTTGCTGTCGCATTTCATTGCTGCTTTAAAGGACTTGATAGCTTCCCTGTATCTTCCTTTTTTCATGCTTGTCTCCCCTTTTTTGTAAATGGCGGCACACTGCCCCCATGTACTTATTGGCATAGCAAGAGCGAAGACTAGAATTAGTAACTTAATGCATTTCTTCATTGTTATTGTTGTCTATATTTATATATGGTTCTATTTTCTTTGCACGATTTTCGAAAACTTCAGCTGCTTCTATTTGGTCATACTCTTTCATTCTCATGGTATCTGCTTTTAGTATAAAAAGATTGTATGCAGAATCTAATATAATTTCTACTTGCTTTATTTGATCTTCTGCATTCATATATACTCCCTTAGAAATGGAATCTTTGTAGTGATTTACTTCACGATACTTCTTGATAGCATTTATATAGAAATCTTCAAAAACGGAGTCATTATTCTGTCTTAAAGTATCTATTTTATCTCGAAAGATGTTACCTTGGCTTTTGTAATTATTGCCTTCTTGAATGATTGTCATACAGATGCTATCGTTAATATTGGTTTTTAAAGTCGTTTTTTGTTTTGGCTCTGGCTCCGGTTCCGGTTCTTTTCCGCTTGTTACTAGATAGATAGTAACAATGGTTGCACATATAATGATTATAGCCGCAATAATAATGAGTTTGCGATGCTCTCTTTTAAACAGCGTAGCAACTCTCTTTTTTATATCGGATGATTGCATAACAGGAAATTCTGCATCAGAATGAATGGATGAGGACTCATGATTATCCTTTAATTCAAATGAAGAATTTTCTTGCCCTTCTGGAGTTTGAATTTCATTTATCTCATCTTTTGATGAAAGATCAGAGGTCGTTTGTTGTGAACTTTGTATATTGAGAGGCACCGAGTTACCATTGATATGCTGGAAGGCATAATCAGCGATTTGTCTGGCAGTAGGTCTGTCCCATGTGTTTAGAGCAAGACATTTATAAACGATCTCCTTAAGCTCTTGTGAATACTCCTCATTATTGATAAGTGGAATATCGGCACCGTTTTTCTGCAACAGACCTCCATGATCACCATAGGGAGGTAACCCCGTTAGCAGTTCGTACATTGTCGCCCCTAATGACCAGATATCACTTGCCATAATAGGGGCAGGGGATGGACCGAAACGTTCGGGTCCCATGTAAGCTAATGTGCCTCCACTTAGTTCTTGCCCTTGATTTCTACGTAATGTACTTCTAATTCGTGTACTGATTCCGAAGTCGGTTATCATATACCCGTTTTCATCATTAATTAAAATATTATCAGGTTTTATATCTTGATGAATAACAGGAGGAAGCTTTGCATGAAGATAGGCTAGTCCTTCGGCAACATCATGAAGTAGATGCCAACTTTCGGTTTCTGTGATTCGATTATTGTCAGTGAGGTATTTGAATATAGACCCGTTTTTGCAGAAGGGCAGAATCAGATATGGCATTCGCTCCCAACAATCATAGTAAGTAGGATGTAATAAATTGGTATGATTAATATCAAATACTAAAGAAAATTCTTGTGTAAAGAGAGAAATCCCGGCATCGTCAAGCCCCATACCCGGCGCATATATTTTAATGGCTACTTTAACATCTGTGAGTTTATCCAGTGCTAACCAAACTTCTGAAAAACCACCTCTTCCTAATTGTTTGAGTAGTTCGTATCTATCTGCTATAACTTGTCCTGTGTCTAACATAAAGCTTATAGATTAAATGGAAAGATATCTTTTTTTACAGAGGTAGTCTCTCCATGCATAATTTATTAGTTTGTCTTAATTAGTGCTTTTTATTAAGTATGTGAGATTGTCGGTATTAGATAATCACATAACAATATATGCAAAGTAATAAATAAAAAAGTGAATAAAAAAATGGTGAAAAATAGGTGTTGAACTAAAATGCGATAATATGATCTATACTGCAAAATATAATGCTATGCTGTATATTTTTGTTTTATGTTTTGCTGACTGAAACCTAAAATGCTGTTTATATTGTGTTCTAAAACTGTATTAAGTTTGAAATATATAAGTGATTTCTACCAATATCTAGATGTGAAAGTGGTAATCTGTCCGAGAGTATCTGAAATCATATCTTATGTTAGACATTGATATAATTTATTGCCCGTTTAAGCACGAATTTCATTCAATTAGTCGTTCGAAACGACCTGATAATCATATTTCGCATTTATTGTGTTTTTTTTATTTTATCCAGTTTCTTATCTTTGCCAATAGTAATCAATCTATATACACATTCAAAACATGAAAAAATATTGTATTTTTCTATGTCTGTTTATCATACTGTTACTGTGTGGTTGTAGCGAAGATTCTGATGAAAGCAAATCAGCTAATGGATATTGTCCTTTCCAATTAGAAGGAAAGACTTTGCTACTGAGAAATAATGATGCTACAATCAAACTTTCCGCAGAACATTTCAAATCAGGTGTCGTAGTTAATAACGTGACAGTTGATTATGAAAAATACCCTCCATCTTATTCTTATGTAATAACAAATAAAAACCAAGCTGCCTATTATTTGGAAGCTACAAAAAAGACATATATTCCATATTATGGGACATATAATTATGGGACTTTTAAATTTGATATAGATTTAGTTTTTATCTCAGAAATAGCAGGTACATATTCTGGAGTTCAAACTAACGCAAACAATAAGAAAACAACAATAACAGGGACATTTACAATAAAATAACCTATAGATATGAAAACTTTATTGACAATTTTAGTGATATCATTTAGTCTTATTTTAAACTCCTGCAGTAATAAAGATGATAGTAGTGAAAGTTTAGGCTATGCGCCAGAAACACTGATTGGAAAAAGTCTGAACTTATCTTCAGGTCCAAATTCAATTGCTTGGGCTCTCTCTTTTTTCTCTAATGGAGTGATATCAATGATTCCTTCCGATACATCCTGGAAAATAGAAGATACATATTATATATATAGAAAGACAAGTGAAAACAGAGCAGAATTAACTATAGAATACACGATTCGTATAATTGATAAAATGGTTGCTCATTGTTATGAAGTGGAACTTTTGTTTACTTCAGAATCTGAAGGTACTTATAAAGGCTATGATGAATGGGAGTCTGATGGAAAGGAGGATAGTAACTCTTTGAATGGAAATTTTGTTGTAGGTACTGGAGGTACGCAGAATCCAGAAGATATTATGAGCGACGAATCAGAAGAATTATATGTTTATTTAGGATCTGCAAATATATTTCCTAATAGAGCTTCGTTAAGTATATCTTACACAAATCCGGATAAGTATCAAACTGCTGATAGTTACCTAACTGCTGGTATATGTTATGGAAAGTCACCACACCCTACTATTTCAGATAAAACTACTTCACAAAAAATGATTGATACATATTATCGTACTGTCAATCTTTCCGAATTGGAACTTGGTACAGTTTATTATTTGAGACCATATACAATGAACAATAACAAGGTCACTTATTATAAAGAGACATCAATTGAAACAGTGGGAAAGAATATTAAACTTAATTTAGAGCGTCTTAATGGGAATACAATTAGACTTTCATATTCAATTAATAAATCTAGTACATATAATGTAACTTTGAATGTGGTTAAGATGGTTACTCCTGATGCTATAGAAGCTGCATATCAATTGAAAGACTTTGGCTATAAAACAAAAGGAGATTTTGAAACTGCAACCTACACTTATTCTGGTAGTTGGGGACAATATGATTATTTTAGCTTACATGCAATTGAAAAAAAGAGAATATAACCATTTTCTATCGATCTAAATTTTTATACTCTGACGGATTCCATGGTTAAGTAGTGAATATTTACGGTTATAATAAATATATATATGGAACTATTGATGCTAATTATCTTGTTTTTAAAAGAAAAGATATTTATATCGATGGCTAATTTAGTATAGTCCCCATAGTTTTTCATATAAATTAAATTCAGTTACATTAAAACAGTATGATCTGGGACTGCATACACACAAAACAATGAGCATATGAAACGAAATTATTTGCTAACATTCATTCTTGCGCTTGTTATAGCAAGTTGCGGAGGTAGTGACGATGATGAAGCGGAAACACGATTGGCAGTGTCTTCTAATGTATTTACCCTTTCTTCGGACGGAGATTCGCAAGTATTGAAAATCCAAAGTAATGTCTCATGGCTTATAACCGGAGCTTCGGGATGGTTGTCTTTATCCAGTTCATCGGGTAAAGGAAATGCTTCTGTTGTTTTAACAGCTCAAGAGAACAAAGATATAGATGAACGTAAATGTACACTTATGGTACAAAGTGAAAGAGGCGAGATTTCTGAACCTGTATCTGTAGTGCAGCAAGGGGTTTCTGTGTCCCTGTCTGTTGATGTGAAAGAAATTAATCTTGTAGAAGCGGGAAAAGAACAAGCATTCAATATCACTTGTAATACTGCGTGGAGTATTAGTGGAGTGCCCGAATGGCTGACTGTATCTTCAACAAACGGGGTAGGAAATGCTAGTATCAAAGTTTCAGCAAACAGTTTCAATAACTCACCTGCTGATCGGGATGTTACACTCAATATATCCTCGTCAGGTGTCTCTTCTCAATCAGTGAAAATTATTCAGAAAGCCGGCTTGGCAGCAGGAAGTAATGTGACAGCTCAAACTGTTGTTGTGTTGAGCGATTGTTTTGCTACAGACTTTGAGTATGGCAACAATGTAACATATTTCTATGCTGTGGTGTTTGAAGCTTCATTCATTGAAAGATATACAGATGAAGAAATAATAGATGTTATGAAGACAGATGAAAACCGCTGTACACCTAATGATAATTATGTAATTTCGTTCTATGGTCTGGAGCCTCAAACTAAACACGTTTTGTTCCTCTTAGGATTTAATAAGGACGGTGAACGAGGGGAACTTATAAGGAAAGAAATCACGACGAAATCTGGAAAAAATCAACCAATGGCATATGTTGATAATGTTACATATGATGCTAAGACTAATAAGTGGTGTTGGGAAACAACCATTGGCGCTTATTCTACTAAATATTACCAATGGGTTTTAGAATATAATCCTGCTTTTTATGGTTCCGGTAAGGATGCTTTTGTTGCTTGGACTTTTTCAAAGAAAATAAAAGAAGGAGTTTTTACCCCAATTTTGCAATCAAGCAGTTGGACGTACACTAGAACAGCTGGTGTAACACAATTTCAAACTGTAACATGGGGGGTTGGACAGGACGGAGAATTGGGTGGCACTATTGAAAATACATGCTGGATTCTTAACTCTAATGGTGTAAAGAATGTAAACGAAAGTAATAGGAATACAGCAAAAGGCATTGCTCATATCGGTATGATTGTAAATGAAAACACCTTGTTTAAAGGAGCAACTATTACTCGTATTCGTTAATTAATAAATAATGTTTTCAGGAACAAGCCTTAATCTTATAAGGCTTGTTCTTCTTTATTTTAGATCTAATAATTATGAAAACGGTTATATACTTGCAAACTCTGATTGTTATTCTATTGTTTTTATTCCATTCGTGTAGTAGTGGAGAAGTTGATAAATGCGATAAAGAAATAATAACCTTTCTTCCTGCTGTCAGTGTATCCACACGTTCGACTATGGAACGAGGATTTGAAGAAGGAGATAAAATTGGAATTTTCCTATTTGATCAGAACAAAGCTGCAAAGTGGAAATATGGTAGCGAATGTTGGGTAAGTAATATTCCCGTTGAATATAAAGGAAGTGTTGGCTGGGATTCTGAGATGCAACTGTATTGGCAAAAAGTTCCCTATACACTTATGGGGATAGGATATTATCCCTATGCTAGCAGTACATTAGATAAAGACTTCACAAACGTTTACTTTCAGCTTCCGAATGATCAAAGTAATCGGAAATTATTAAGACAAAGTGATTTCTTATGGGCTTCTACTACAGATATTATTTATGAGAAGTACAATGGAGGGATTCCTTTATTATTCAATCACTTGTTCAGTAAATTAACTGTTTCATTCATAAATACTACTTCTATTGCAAACAGTGATATGAAGAATGGGGTACAAGTGACCAATGTCTATAATAGAGCTATCGTTAATCTAGTTACCAGAGAAGTGAGCTATGAGTCAAGTATATCACCACAGGTTATTCAAATGTATTATGACGAAAATAGGCAAACAGCTGAGGCTATAATCATTCCGCAAAGCGTTCCGGTCGGACAGTGGATTAATTTCAAATATAAAGGTCGTTTTTACCATTATCAATTGCAAGAGCCTCTTATATTAGAAAGTGGAAAGGAGTATAAGATAACAATAGATTTATCAACTGTCCAATAAAATGAATGATATATGAAACGCATTGATTTATCTGGCTTACGTACCTTAGTAATGTTGCTTGTTCTGGCAGCTTGTTCTACAGAACACGAAGAAGAAAGAATATACTTTGAAATCAGTCAATCTATATCTAATGGATTTCAGTCAACTGATGGAAAACCACAAGATTCAAGTATTTCTTTTAATACAGGAGATATTATCGGAGTATTTTTAACAGAACAAGGTAGTCAGCTCTCTACTGACAGCTATTTATATAATCAAGCTTGTATTTTTGACGGCAATCAATGGTCACTCGGTAAGCGGTTTTCATTCCCTGCTGAGAATAAAGGTCAGAAAATGAGGATGGTAGCTTATTATCCATTTATGCAGCCATTAGTAAACGCTGTTCTGCCATTTGAAGTTGCAACTCTGCAAAATAATGCGAATAAACAGAAAGAAAGCGATTTGTTATTTGCCGAACAGGAATACATTATATCTGAAGCAGCGGTTGATATTCATTTTTCTCACTTGATGTCACAAGTTACATTTCAAGTGGATTATGCCAATGGGATATCAGATGTTTGTTCCAATATATATCTGAAAGCGTGCAACCAATGTTCATTAAATTTGGAAAATGGTGCGGTAAGTACTCATGGAACCGTAACGAGTATTGAAGCTATGAAATTAAAAGAGGAAACCTCTGATAACAGTTCAAGGCGATTTTCACTTTTAATTCCGCCTCAGCATCTTTCTGATGAACAAGCCATAGAATTGAAGATTAATGAGAGTCCTTTTTTTATAAAACTAGACCAAACTTTTGATTCCGGAGTACATTATATTATGCATCTTACTGTTTTGGGAGACAGGCAGGTTACATTGAATGGCGTTAGTGTAGCTAGCTGGGAAAGCGTCAATGTGACGCAAGGCAGCCTTTATTCTCCCGAAACCTATTCGACAGGAGATGTTATCGTATATCAGAAAATGAGGGAAAAACATCCGGTAACTCTGGTTGTAACAGGTGATGGATTTACCACCAATGAATTAGCGCCTAATGGCTTGTTTGAAAGTAGTGCACGTGAAGCTTTAAACTGTTTATTCTCTGTAGAGCCATATAAATCATATCGTGAATATTTCAATGTTTATATCCTTCCTACTGTTTCAGAAGAAACTGGTGCGGGAAATACGGATACGGGAAAAATGAGAAACACCTATTTTAAAACAAGTTGGGGAAACAATTACTCGGACATGCAAGTAAAAGATTATAATGAGATTTTCGATTTCGTGAGTTCTACCTGTCCGGATATCATAGAGAATAAAACGTCTATTGATAAAGTTCCTGTTTTTCTTTTAGTTAATGATTCACGCTATGGAGGTATATGTTGGATATGGAATAACGGATTAAGTTACGCTATTATTCCGCTGACAGAAGGGAATCTTCAATGGTCTGGAAATTCTAGTATTGGTATAAGTACTGGTGACTGGAAAAATGTTTTTGTACATGAAGGTGGAGGACATGGCTTTGGTAAACTATTAGATGAATATCATTATAACGATAGCCCAAACTATACAGCTGAGTCAATTGAAAGCCAGGCATGGGAGGTTCCCCTTGGTCTGAACCTTACGACAGATTTTAATAATACTAAGGGTAGCGTCTATTGGAAGCACTTGCTGAATGATTCCCGGTATCCCCGCACAGGCTTTTTCGAAGGAGGGATGGGCTATAAGAGTGGTATCTGGCACTCTGAAATTACAAGTTGTATGGATGATAACCGTCTATATTTCAATACAATATCGCGTCAGCTGATTGTAGAGAGAATTAAAACAATAGCTGGTGAGCCATTTGTATTAGAAGAGTTCTTTGCAAAGGATATAAATTATGATCCGTTGCGAGATTTTAATTCGTTTAAAACTTCGGATCAATATGGTATAAGAGAAAAAGCCAGGCAGGTGCCTCGTACACCGCATCCTCACTTGATGAAATAGTAACTGGATAAATATTATGGGAATATCCACCAGAAGAAAACACAGAAGATATGAATAAGTATAAAGTAGTTATAGTTGATGACGATGAAGTGGCTATTGGGAAGTTAAGCATTGAACTGAGAAGAAATCCATACTTTTCTTTAGATGGAACTGCCCGAAATGGTAAACAGGGAGAGAAACTTATTACCAAAATACAACCAGATTTGTTGTTTTTGGATGTGGAAATGCCGGATATGACTGGTTTGGATTTGCTACATGATCTGCATGACAACATTTCATGGGGTATGCGGGTGGTTTTCTATACAGCTTATGAAAAGTACATGATACATGCTATTAGAGAATCTGTATTCGATTATTTGTTGAAGTCTTTCGAGGGGCAGGAGTTGAAAAACATTCTTACGCGTTTTATGGCACAAATGGAAACAGAACCAAAAAAGGTATTGCCAATAGGAGCATCATTGTATATGGGGCAAACATTCATAGTATTTACACCAACTAATGATATGCGTGCCTTGCGTCCGGCTGAGATTGTTTTTTTTCGTTATTGCGCTGAACGTAAACAATGGGAGGTGATACTTAACAGTAAATTATCAGTGGTGTTACGACGTGGAATGACTGCCGAACAGATAATCAAATATTCGCCTTGTTTTGTTCAGATACACCAATCCTATATTATTAATATTGATTATTTGATGATTATAAAGGATAATAAGTGTATATTCTATCCACCCTTTGATAACGTGACAGAATTACTTCTTTCCAGGAAATATAAAAAAGAGTTGCAAGACAAATTTTGCTTGTGAACTGAGATAGTAAGGCAGAGTGCCATTTCATAAATTTTATCCAAAAGAAGGAAAAAGAATGAAATAAACAAGAAGCAAAGTTACATCCTATCCATAAAAATACTATATTTATTGCAGCTAGAGAGCACTTTAAGTAATGCTTAAGAAGGAAAACGAAAAGTAGTATATATGCTATATATTTTCTATTATTAATTACTTAAACACATTTTTTATGGAAGCCAAAAAATCAAAAAAGGCTGCAATTGAGAATCAAAGAGGTTCTTGGTTGTTGATGGGTTTGGTTGTTGCGCTTGCTTTCATGTTCGTATCGTTCGAATGGACACAGCATGATGTAAGAGTTGCGGCACTATCATCTGATGATGAATCCATCTTTGTAACGGAGCTCGTTCCAATCACATTCCCTGAAGAAAAACTGGAACCGCCCCCTCCACCGGAAACTAAAGTAACAGATTTGTTCGAAATAGTAGATGATACCGAAGAGGTGACGGATAATGTTTCAGTAGTACCAGACAATGTGAATGAACCTTACAAGGTTGTTTGGGTACCGCCAGTAGTGGAAACTGCAGAAGTTGAGGAAGATGTTATTCACGTAAGTGTAGAAATCATGCCTGAATTTCCTGGTGGTTCAGCTGAATTGCTGAAATATTTGAGTACTCATATCAAATATCCGACAATGTCTCAAGAGATGGGCTCACAAGGACGTGTAATTGTTCAGTTTGTTGTAGACAAGGACGGATCGATTACTAGTCCGACAGTTGTACGAGGGGTAGATGCTTACTTGGATAAAGAAGCTATCCGTGTGATAAGTGGAATGCCCAAGTGGAAACCCGGAGTACAAAACGGTAAGAAAGTTCGAGTAAAATATACTGTACCTGTAGTATTCAGACTACAGTAATTACTTGAAATAGATGATTAAAAGGGTCGGTCCACCGCGGGAGCCGGCCCTTTTTCTTGAAACTATCATTGTATTTAATCGCTGAAATCAGATTCTTTAATTGCTGAACTGTTCATCGATCAGTTCAAACTTGGCACCTCGATTGTTTCGCTCTCTTCCTGCCAATTGTCTATCGTAAAATTTCCGGTCTCCTCCTCCGAGAAGATGTCGCCTAAAGTTAATGTTAAGGTGAGCCGGGTATTTGCCTTCAGAGGAGCGCTCAATGTTTGCTTGAAGGTTTTTACAGTTCCATTCTTTAATGTAATAATTAGTTGGAATAGAGGGCTTGTAGCCGATGGGAATAACATGACAGTAGCATTGCTCATCTGTGTGCCATCTGTGGAAAGTACCAAAGGGAAGGTGACTGTTTTGGTTTGATTGACCGGCTCTGCGGTATACAAATTCAATTTCTCTGCAATACCTCCAATATTTACTTTCATGCCGGAGATGCTGGAGCTTAATATTCCGTTGTTTTTGTCTTTGACAATCACTTTCAAACCTGCGACTTTTCGTTTCATCGCTGCGTTTAACTCTTCCGTACCGATATTGGCGGGCTTCACCGCATAAACCAGATCGAAAACAGGATAATAGGTCGTATCAGGAAGGTTTTGCCGGAGCCCGAAATACTGCTGAGACAGATCGCCGCCGAGAGTCAGTTGCGGGTCCTTCACTGCCGGATTACTATAGATTGGTTCCTCATATTTAGGAGTTCCCCAATAAATCATATTGTATGTTCCTACAGGAAGTGAGATGGCACGTGCGGGGTTTCCAAGAGTGTTTCCGTCTTTTAAGGTGTACATACCGGGAAATGGAGTCAGTACATCTTCCACATAGTTTCCATAATAAATGGAAGTGCCTGCCTGGCAGGGATATACTTCTAATATTCCGCTCATCGGACTCTGCGCGTTATCCGGTGTATTGACCGTAGCGCGTACTGTCGGGCTGATAAGTTCATTATTTCCTTCTCCGCCATTATTCCCGTTGCCGCCTTCGACGGGCAACATCGGATTATCACTCGAGCAACCGGCGAAGATAGCTGCTGTCAACGCTGCCAGAAAGATTGTTTTCTTCATAATTCGGGTCAATTGTTTAGGTTATGATTCCCCCTTATAACATTTTTCTTCCGAATTGGTTCTATGCGATAAAAAAACATATCTTTGTGCTACGAATGAAAACGAATAATTGTTGTATGAATCTTCTACTTTGTTTAAAACGACCCTTTATCTGGCTTTCCCGTTTCCGCTATCGTTGTGGATATGGCGTACACTCGCCGTTTGCTTTTAGCTTGATTACAGATGTGATTTATGAAAAGATGCCTTATTATGCTTACTTTTCATTGAAAGAAGAACAGAAGAAGATGATAAAAGAACAGGGACGGTGCAAAGGAATACAAAAAGTCAACCGTTTCCTGTTCCGGCTGGTGAATAGAGTGCAGCCGGCTACTATTATAGAGGTGGGGCGGCCTTCCATATCTTCTCTGTATCTGCAGTCGGCCAAACCCACTGCCGGGTATCTTTTTGCTCCCGACCTGTCGGAGTTGTTTCTGGATGCTGGTGTTCCGGTTGATTTTCTATATCTGAATGATTATCAGAACTCTGAAATGCTGGAGGAGGTTTTTAAGGTTTGTGCACGCCGTACAACTTCAGAAAGTGTATTTGTCATTCATGGCATTCATTATTCTAAATCGATGAGGATGTTATGGGAACGGGTGCAAAAGGATGACAGGGTGGGAATCACTTTTGATTTGTATGATTTAGGTCTGCTTTTTTTTGATACAACAAAAATAAAACAGCATTATATTGTCAACTTCTGAGAAGCCTCATACGTTAATCTTATATATAGTAATAATGAAAAATAGACGTTTATGAAAAAGAGCCTTGTATATACAAAGACTGGGGACAAAGGAACCACCAGCCTCGTTGGCGGAAGCCGCGTGTCGAAGACCCATATCCGTTTGGAAGCTTATGGGACAATCGATGAATTGAACTCGCATTTAGGATGGTTACATACTTATTTGTTGGATGAGTCGGATCGGGATTTTATATTGGGCATACAGCACAAGTTGTTTGCTATCGGTTCGCATCTGGCAACCGATCAGGAAAAAACTCAGTTGAAGCCAGCCAGTATTATTACTTTAGAAGATATAGAACGCATTGAACAGGAAATTGATAAGCTGGATGAGCAACTTCCGGAACTCTGTGCCTTTATTATTCCGGGAGGAAGCCGCGGGGCAGCTGTTTGTCATGTTTGCCGTACTATCTGCCGGAGGGCTGAACGGCGTATCCTGACCTTATCCGAAACTTGTACAATATCTCCGGAAGTATTAGCTTTTGTCAACAGATTATCAGATTATTTGTTTGTTTTATCCCGAAAAATTAATTTTGATGAACAAAATAGTGAAATATTCTGGGATAATAGTTGGAAATGATAGATTTTATTATACTTTTGCCGGAAAATAAAAAATAAGAAAATTAGTATTCACTTTTAATACTCAAGATTATGTATTGGACATTGGAATTAGCATCAAAACTGGAAGATGCTCCCTGGCCGGCAACCAAGGACGAATTGATTGATTATGCTATGCGTTCGGGTGCTCCTCTTGAAGTTATAGAGAATCTGCAAGAGATGGAAGATGAGGGCGAAATCTATGAGAGTATCGAAGATATTTGGCCGGATTATCCTAGTAAAGAAGATTTCTTTTTCAATGAGGAAGAGTATTGATTTAGAAAAGAAACCGAACATATAAAAAATACCCGACAGCTGTTCAAAAACTGTCGGGTATTTTTTTATTTTGTGATGAGCTTAAAAGACCGGCATCTGCCAGATGAAACCTACAGAAATCCGGTTGGTACTGTAGTTTTCTTGTCCCAGCACTTTGGCACGCGAGGTGAAGTCGTAAGAACGCCCTACATAGGTTACGAAGAAATGCAGGTTTGTTTCCATCGGATAAAATTCGATACCTGCGAGATATCCCCAGGAAGTACGGTAGTTTCCTTT
The DNA here is from genome assembly GCF_900106755.1 of Bacteroides faecis MAJ27. Taxonomy (GTDB): domain Bacteria; phylum Bacteroidota; class Bacteroidia; order Bacteroidales; family Bacteroidaceae; genus Bacteroides; species Bacteroides faecis. The sequence goes on along the minus strand of NZ_FNNN01000020.1, from coordinate 87,891 downwards.
TTCTATTCCTTCGGAGGCTTTGGTTACAGAAGCCGTTTCATACATTCCTTTTACGAATGCATTCCATTTCGGGAGGAAACGGTAGTTACATTTGGCTACTACTGATAAATAGCCTGTGTCAAACGCATTATGTCCGCCCGGACGACCGACGATGTTTGTGATAATCCCTTTGCGGTCAATATCCTCTTTTGAGTACATAAAATCAATGAAAGCATTCCATTTTCCCAGATTCAATTCATTTCCTACGGCATAGTAATACATATTGTGGTCTTTGGCCTCGTTCATGACAGAAGCGGACCAGCGGGTTTTAAATACATTATTAAAATTGCCAACCCAGTTTAAGGTGTAGACCAATGGCATTTTTCCGGATTTCAAATCGGGAAGATTGCCTTCCGCATCCTCTGTGATGCCATAAGTGTTGTCGAAGGAACTGTTGCGGCTGTTCAATATCTGTAGATTAAGTTGCTGGTCCGGAGTCATATTATAACCGACATTCAGACCGGTCAGGAAGTTACTCATATAATCAATCATATCGCTGTATTGATAGACATCAATCGGATTCAGATCGAACTCAAAGCCGCCATAGTTGGCACTTTGCTTACCGGCAAACAGATTGAACTTATCATTGAGTTTGATGCCGATACCTGCCCAGTCGATGGAGGTCGGGAGGTTGTCTATCATGTTGTTTCCGTCGTTCGAACGGTTGAGGCGCTGGCGATAGCGGTAAGAAAGCCAGTTGTTGATATTTCCTTTTGCTTCGATGCGTAGTTGATGCATATTGAAGTCGCCTTCCTGAAATCCGTTCTGGAAATGAGCGTCGAAGCTTCCTTGCATATTCAGGTATAAGTTAAACTTATCCGTTTTCTTTTTTACATCTGTCAGTTTCTCAAAAAGGGGAGTATTGGGGGAGAATTTATCTTTCTTCTCTGTCGTTTGGGCATATATAGCCTGTATGCTACCCGCGAGGAGTAGCATAAGCATTAGTTTTTTCATAAGTTGGTCCGGTTTTTAGTATTCGTTAAAGTATTCCTGAATTTGTTTCCAGTCCGTGGCTTTGGTCAGTGCAAGCATTAACAGTACACGTGATTTTTGCGGATTCAGTTCCTGGGAAGCAACAAACTGATACTTGGCGTCATCTACTTCAGCATCGAGCGTGGTAGGACCTGTCGGTACACGAGAGGAGCGAACAACTACAATTCCTTTTCTGCGGGCGTCTATCAATGACGGGAATATATTTTTGTGGATATTGCCGTTTCCGACTCCTGCATGGATGATTCCTTTGTATCCATTGTTGAGGAATGGAGTCATTATATCAGCTTCGATATTAGAATAGCTGTATACGATACCGACCTTCGGTAATGAAGTAAGGCGTGTTACGTCGAATACCGATTGTGTGGTATGTTTCTTCAGAGTGATCTGGTTATAAAATACTTTTCCGTTCAGCACATATCCCAATGCACCGGAGTTAGGAGCTTGGAAAGTTTGTACATCGACTGTGTTCATTTTAACAACGCTTTCTGCACCCAGAATCAGACCATTCATGGCAACCAATACTCCTTTGTCTTTCGATTCTTTGGCGGCGGCAGTAACTACGGCATTATAAAGATTCAGCGGTCCATCAGCACTTAATGCTGTGGATGGACGCATGGCACCTACCAATATAACCGGTTTGTCACTTTTAACGGTCAGATTCAGAAAATAAGCAGTTTCTTCCATTGTATCCGTTCCGTGAGTGATCACGATTCCGTCGATATCCGGTCGTTTTAATAACTCATTAATTTTCTTGGCGAGTGTCAGCCAGACTTCGTCATTCATGTCCTGTGAACCGATTCTTACAATCTGTTCGCCGGTTACGTTGGCGATATCTTTAATTTCGGGGACTGCATCAAGCAATGCGCTGATAGCAACTTGCCCTGCCGTATAGCTGGTACCTGTAGCCGAGCTTCCCGTGCCGGCAATGGTTCCTCCGGTGGCAAGAATATGGATATTCGGTTTTGCGGCAAGTGCCATTGTTGCGGACAATAGTAGTGTGACTACTACCAGACCTAATTTCTTGAATTGTTTCATAACTGAAATGAGTTTAGGTTAATAATATATTAGAATATTTGTATAAAAAGTAGCCCTAAAGCAATAGCGACTACAGTAGATACCAGTCCGGGCATCATAAACGAATGATTCAACACATATTTGCCGATTTTTGTTGTCCCGGTGCGGTCGAAATTAATGGCTGCTACTACAGTCGGGTAGTTCGGGATAAAGAAATATCCGTTGACTGCCGGGAATAAAGCAATCAGCATATAGGGAGAAATTCCCAATGCAATGCCCAACGGCATCAATGCCCGTACGGTGGCTGCCTGACTGTATAACAGGATAGACATGACGAACAGTGCGATACCGAACAGCCATGGCATCTGGCGTACAACCCCTTCGATAGAAAGAGTCAGTTGTGCCATATTGCCCTGAAGGAATGTGTCGCCCATCCAGGCAATACCGAAGATGGCGATAACAGCCTGCATTCCGGCGGGGAATACAGAACCTTGCGTGGCCTTGATTCCATCCGTCTTGGTGACAATCAGGATGATGGCTGCCGCAGACAGCATGACGATTTCGATAATGGAAGACATGCCTAGTGTGACGATTTCGCCATCGATCAGGAAACTGGGGCGCATGCCTTCAAAAGACCCGAAAAGAACAATAAAGGCAGTCGCCAATATAAAGATGAGTACGGAAAGCATGGCAGAACGTTTGTTCCTGACATCTTTGATCTCTATCTTCTTATCATTGAAAAGACCGTCTTTCAGACGTTTCTGATATTCAGGGTCTTCTATCAGTTCTTTGCCGACTTTCATGGAGAATAAAGCACCTACCAACACACCTATGATCGTGGCAGGAATGGTTATTTTAAGTATATCGAACAAAGTGATGTCAAAGCCGGCCAATAATCCGAGTAAAGCTACCGTAGCAGCAGAAATGGGACTGGCTGTAATAGCTTGTTGTGAGGCGATCACTGCAATGCCGAGCGGACGTTCCGGACGAATCTTAGTTTCGGTGGCTACCTCTGCAATGACAGGCAATACGGAGTAAGCTACATGTCCGGTTCCGGCTATGAAGGTGAACAGGTAAGTTACCAGCGGACTGAGCAGTGTGACGTGTGAAGGATTTTTGCGCAGCAAATGTTCTGCTAGTTTCACCATATAGTCGAGTCCTCCGGCAGCCTGCATACAGGAGGCAGCGGAAATGACGGCGGCAATCATCAACATAACGTCGATAGGAGGTGCGGTGGGTTGTAAACCAAAGACGAACGTAAGTATTCCCAATCCTACTCCTCCCATGACACCGAGTCCGATGCCCCCAAGGCGTGCACCAATAATGATAGCTGTCAGAACAAATGCTAGTTGTAATATCATCGCTTGTTGTTTTAAGTTTCAAACAAAGATAAAAGATTTATCTTCGTTTTTTCTCTGTTTCTAAGATAAACAACAAAAAAGTTATTGAATAGTTTTTGCATATTTATTAAAACAATAACATCTTTCGCTGGTTATTATATCAACTAACGAATGTGTTATTGTTATAAAACAACCGATATGAAACAAGAATTATCAAAAAAAACTCGAACAGAGAGCGACTTGATAGGTAGTCGTGAAGTGCCCGAAAGTGCATTGTACGGAGTACAGACACTCCGTGGTATTGAAAACTTTCGCATCAGCAAGTTTCATTTGAATGAGTACCCTTTGTTTATTCAGGCATTGGCTATCACAAAAATGGGGGCTGCTATTGCCAACCGTGAATTGGATTTGCTGACGAAGGAACAAACGGATGCTATCCTCAAAGCCTGTAAAGAAATACTGGAAGGAAAGTATCGCGACCAGTTTCCGGTGGACATGATTCAGGGCGGAGCCGGAACTACTACCAACATGAATGCTAATGAAGTGATTGCCAATCGTGCGCTGGAACTGATGGGACATCAACGCGGAGAGTATCAATACTGCTCGCCTAATGACCATGTGAACCGTTCGCAGTCTACCAATGATGCTTATCCTACAGCCATTCATATTGGCCTGTACTATACACATCTTAAATTAGTGAAGCATTTTGAAACTTTGATTCAGTCTTTCCGTAAGAAAGGGGAGGAATTTGCGAATATAATTAAGATGGGGCGTACTCAACTGGAAGATGCCGTACCGATGACGCTCGGCCAAACCTTTAACGGATTTGCCAGCATTCTGGAACATGAAGTGAAGAATCTCGATTTTGCCGCACAGGATTTTCTGACGGTCAACATGGGGGCAACAGCCATCGGAACCGGAATTACCGCAGAACCGGGATATGCGGAGAAATGTATTGCTGCTCTGGGTAAGATAACAGGACTGGATATCAAATTGGCGGATGACCTGATCGGAGCTACTTCGGATACTTCCTGCATGGTGGGATATTCGTCAGCAATGAAACGCGTAGCTGTTAAAATGAATAAGATATGTAATGATTTGAGGTTACTGGCCTCCGGTCCCCGTTGCGGCTTGGGAGAGATTAATCTGCCTGCCATGCAGCCGGGATCTTCCATTATGCCGGGAAAAGTAAACCCTGTTATTCCCGAAGTGATGAATCAGGTCTCTTATAAGGTAATAGGAAATGACCTTTGTGTGACTATGAGCGGAGAAGCTGCACAGATGGAACTGAATGCAATGGAACCGGTGATGGCACAATGCTGTTTCGAATCTGCGGATTTGTTGATGAACGGTTTTGATACGCTACGTACTTTGTGTATCGATGGTATCACTGCCAATGAGGAGAAATGCCGTCGGGATGTACATAATAGTATAGGTGTAGTGACTGCACTGAATCCTGTCATTGGCTACAAACATTCTACCAAGATAGCCAAAGAAGCATTGGAGACCGGTAAGGGAGTGTATGAACTCGTATTGGAACATAATATTCTCTCTAAAGAGGATCTGGATACGATCTTAAAACCGGAGAATATGATTAAGCCGGTGAAACTGGATATTCATCCGAATCATTGATTGATATGAATAAAATGAGAGGTCAGCTCGAATCTACGGGCTGACCTCTGTGTTTTGTACCACTTGTGGAGTTATATGGTATTTGTATCAACCTTGTTAACAAGAACTGACCGTTATAGCTCAACTGTTTGACGGAAGCTTTGCCCGAAGCGGTTGGTCGCTGTAATTTCGATTTTCTTCACCTTGTCCGATGATGGACGTACACGGAAAAGATGCAGCGTATGGTAACCTGTCCCTTTTCCTTTCTTCATAGTGATGAAATCCTGATCCTCATCATCAAAAGCTTCCAGTACTCCTTTCTTTTCTATTCCGTCTTCGTAGTATTGGACAGTCCAGGCAGGATCATAATCCCATATATTGACTACCAGATACTCCGGCTGTGATTGAAACTCTCCCGGCTTGTATACACGAAATTGATAGTCCAGCGGGCGTCCGGTTGCTTTATATTGCCAGGAAATGTCATCTCCTTGTACATTAACCAGTAAATAGCCGTTTGGTGCTCCGCAACGGTTCACATGGCCTGCCCACCACGCGCCGCAGGCTGCACCTATATTATGCTCATAAATATCAGGAGTAATAATCCGGTTTTCGTAGAAATGGGTATGTCCGGAAAAAATATGCACCTTATAGCCTTTCAGTATCTCAAAGAGCTGGGCAGCATTGCGGGCATTACCTCCGCCCTTGTGAGAACGATTAGCGACAGGAGCATGCACGTTCAGTAACACCAGTGAACCGGGTTGGACATAACTGAGATCCTTTTTCAACCATTCAAGCTGTGCCGGAGTGAAGTTCTCTTCATATTTCTTTTGTCCGTGATAATCGATATCCTTCATTGAAATGATATGTACTTTTCCTACATTGAAAGAGTAGTCTGTAGGACCGAAGTTCTCGCCAAACGCATATTCACCCCATTCGTCCGGGTTTTGTGAATTGCTCAGTGCGGCATATTTCAAGTCAAAATCATGATTTCCGATGGTGTGGTACATTGTCAGGTTCAGTCCGGAGATTGCATCTTTGTAAGGTGTGAATAATTGCATCGCATCCCATACGATATCTCCCAGCATCATACCGTATACTTCTTTTTCATTGAGTGTACGTAAGGTCGCTTCCAGATCGGGTACGGTTTCCATACGAAAGCGCTCCAGTTGTTTCTGGTTTTTTACTTGTGGGTCGGAGATGGCTATGAAAGTAAAGTTGTCATCCGGAGCCGTCCTTTTCTCTAATTCGAAATCATGTCGGTTTGTCTTTTTTGATTGATCCAGTCGGGCATAGTATCCGGTAGGAAGTGCATTCTTAACTGTGGGTTGATAATCTGCCGGTACCGACACATACACAAACTTGGATTGGTTGAAGTCGGATGGAAGATAATAATATCCTTTTTCATCCGTTTGAGTGAAGTGAACTCCGTCGGTCACTACTACTCCGGAAATCGGACTTTTACGGGTATCGGTTACAATACCTTTTACTGTCATTCCTTTTTTGGAAGGAATGTTGGCTGCATAACTGCAAGCTATCGAGATAGATAACATTAGCAGGCAGGAAGATAAACATCTGACTTGTTTCATCTGTTCTTTTAATATGTTGTTTAACTTAATTAGATATGCAAAGAGAAAGGATTGAGATGAAGTGCAAATGACAATGAGATTACATCTTTGTATCTTCTCTTCTTTTTGTTGAAAACGAAGTTATTTAACTCTTCGCGGGAACAATTGCCAATTCATCCGGTAAAATGGTTATTGATAGTCTCTCGGAAAGGTGCGACCTTTGCAAATGTCAATGAGATACTGACATTAATAAGATAATTTCTAATTAAAGATATATAGATATGAAAGCATTTGATGTTATTATTATTGGTTTCGGCAAAGGTGGGAAGACTCTTGCGGCTGAATTTGCAAAGCGCGGACAGAAAGTTGCTGTTATAGAACGTTCTGATAAGATGTATGGTGGTACGTGTATCAATATTGGCTGTATTCCGACTAAAACATTGGTGCATCAGGCGAAAATCGCTTCCGGTATGGTGGGAGTCACTTTTGAAGAAAAAAGTGAGTTTTACCGTAATGCTATTGCTGTGAAAGATTTTGTGACGGGTATACTGAGAAACAAGAACTACCATAACCTAGCGGATCATCCGAATGTGACGGTTTATACAGGTATGGGCTCTTTTCTTTCTGCAGATACCGTTGCTGTTCGTACCGCTACGGAAGAGATAGTATTGACATCCAAACAAATCATAATCAATACAGGTGCGGAAACTGTGATTCCGTCTATTGAAGGAGTTGTGGATAATCCTTTTGTATATACCAGTACTTCAATCATGGAACTGACCGCTCTTCCACGTCATCTCGTCATTGTCGGCGGTGGTTATATCGGGCTGGAATTTGCGTCTATGTACGCCTCTTTCGGCTCTCAGGTAACGGTACTGGAGAGCTATCCCGAACTGATAGCCCGTGAAGACCGCGACATTGCCGCAAGTGTGAAAGAAACGTTGGAGAAAAAAGGGATTGTTTTCAAGATGAACGCGAAGGTGCAGTCTGTGAACCATACATCAGAAAAAGCAATGGTTGCTTTCACTGATTCGCAAACAGATGAGGCATTTGAACTTGAAGCCGATGCCGTGTTGTTGGCTACAGGGCGCAGGCCTAACACGAAAGAGCTTCATCTGGAAGCTGCCGGAGTAGAAGTGGATGCACGTGGAGCTATCATTGTAGATGAATATTTGAAAACAACGAATCCCCGAATACGCGCGGTGGGTGATGTGAAAGGTGGTTTGCAGTTTACTTATATTTCATTGGATGACTATCGGATTATCCGGGAAGATTTATTCGGAAAGGCGGAACGAAAAACAAGTGATCGTGATCCGGTCAGTTATTCCGTATTTATTGATCCGCCTTTGGCCCGTATTGGTTTGAATGAGGAGGAGGCCCGTAAGCAGAATCTCGATATTATCGTAAAGAAGTTACCTGTTATGGCGATACCGAGAGCCAAGACTTTGGGAGAAACAGACGGTTTGTTGAAAGCTGTCATTGATAAGAATACAGGAAAGATATTGGGTTGTATGCTGTTTGCACCTGACTCCAGCGAAGTTATTAATATCGTCGCCCTCGCCATGAAGGCAGGGCAGGACTATACCTTCCTGCGCGACTTCATTTTTACTCATCCCAGCATGAGTGAGGCATTAAATGATTTGTTTTCGTAATAGTATAAACCGTTTGCCCCAGTCGTACCACTAAGTGCATCTCACTGGTACGACTGGGTATACTTGTTCTTACATAAAATCCTCCCCCTCGTCCGGCCTTGATGAAGCATTGAAGTTAGATATTTGCATCTTCCCATTTTCTCTCTGTTTTTCAAAGTACTCGTAAAAAAATGAAATAAATAAAGGAAACAAATTGATGATGTTTGTTTTTTTGTATATTCGTGAAAAGTGGTAAACACACAAAGCAAAACTCAAAGAATACAAATTAAAAACAGCGATTATGAAAAACAGGACTTTTGAAGATTTTGATTTTACGGACTTTTGGGATGATGACGAATATGCAAAGAATGGATATATTGGTGAATTCCCTACGGAAGAGATGATAGAAGAAGTAGAACGCGAACTGGGATATAAACTGCCCGAGTCCTATATCTGGTTGATGAAACAGCATAACGGTGGAATACCTTTCAATGTCTGTTTTCCTTGTGATGAACCGACTAGTTGGGCGGATGATCATGTGGCTATTACCGGCATTATGGGAATGGACAAGGATAAGATGTATTCTCTTTGCGGACAACTCGGAAGTCGTTTCATGATTGAAGAATGGGGGTATCCGGATATTGGAGTGGCTATTTGCGACTGTCCTTCTGCCGGGCATGATATGATTTTCCTTGATTATCGGGAGTGTGGTCCGCAGGGAGAACCGAAAGTCGTTCATGTCGATCAGGAGAATGATTATTATATCACTTTGCTGGCCGATAACTTTGAAGATTTTATTCGTGGACTTGTCAACGAAGAAGTGTTTGATACGTTGGAAGAAGATGAAAGGAAAGAGTTGGAAAAAGTTCGTACCGCAGCTTTCTCGCCACTTCTGTCTGATTTATGCTCGAAGTGTGATAATCCCGTCGATACGGAACGATGGATTCGTAAAGTATCGGAAGAAATCGTAACTGATAAAGGATTCTTTGCACTTCATGCCGATACACGCTCCTATATGCTTTACGACATTCAATTATGGCTTTATACCAATGTCTATCCCGATACTACGGAAGAAGATTATTTATCTGCCTATAAAAAAATAATAGCCTTGGACGGTGAATTTAGTACGGGAGGATATGCTCCGGATTTTATTACTGACTGGCTGACGCGACGTAAGGAGAGCGGTATTATTACTTGCAATAATGGTATTGTTTCAATGACGACGGGAGCAAAGGAAACCTTACTGGCTGACCGGGATAAGATGTGATTCTTGATTGGTAAATATAAAGGTACAGGGGCAGGATTGGATGAACAACAATGTCTCTGAAACGAACAAAGAGCAATAATTTGTGTTTATTTATTATAAATATATATCTTTGTCCCGAATTATAAACACGTAAATTTATGAAAAAGATTTTTGGTGCTTTAATGATTGCCGTATGTATCGGTATGGCAATGCCTGCCCAGGCACAATTGCATTTTGGTGTAAAGGGTGGTTTGAACTTGTCTAAAGCAAGCTTTTCAGATGTGAAGACAAACTTTAAAAAGGATAATTTTACAGGCTTCTTTATCGGTCCGATGGCGGAGTTTAATATTCCGGTGGTAGGACTGGGAGTAGATGCGTCTTTGCTTTTTGCTCAGAGGGGTATAAAGATCTCTGACGGGGGCGAAGAAGCTACTGTTAAGCAGAACGGTCTTGATATTCCGGTCAATTTGAAATATAATATTGGTTTGGGAAGCCTGTTAGGTCTTTATGTGGCTGCCGGTCCTGATTTTTATTTCGACTTTGAAAAGACATCAAAGGTTGATAAGAAGAAAGCGGAAGTAGGCATTAATGTCGGTGCAGGTGTGAAGTTGCTGAATCATTTACAGGTAGGTGCCAACTATAACATTCCGTTGGGTAAGACTGCTAGTTTTGAGGATGTTGAAGGTTCATACAAGACCAAGACTTGGCAAGTATCCGTTGCTTATATTTTCTAAGCAATCTGTTACTTTATATACTATCAAAGAAAGAGCTTCTGATCTAAGGAAGCTCTTTTTTGTTCCGGGATTTTGTGCAAAGTGTCAGCCGGTGAATCTGAATTTATTTTCTCAGATTCTTGTTCTCAGGCAATTTTTCTTTTCAGTGTTCTTCTTTCCTCTTTTAAATCCCCATTTTTTTATTGTACTTTTGTGCTTGCAATGAAAAAGTATGTAGATGTCATATTACCATTACCGCTTCCGAAATATTTCACCTATTCTCTGCCGGATGAATGTGCGGAAGAGGTCGAGATCGGTTGTCGTGTGATAGTTCCTTTCGGACGGAAGAAGTTTTATACAGCTATCGTTCGTAATGTTCATTATTGTGCTCCGACGGAGTATGAGGTGAAGGAAATATCAGCATTGCTGGATGCTTCTCCTATTTTGTTGCCCACTCAGTTTAAATTCTGGGAATGGCTGGCGGATTATTATCTCTGTACGCAAGGAGATGTTTATAAAGCGGCACTTCCTTCCGGCTTGAAGTTGGAGAGTGAAACGATCGTGGAATATAATTCTGACTTTGAAGCGGATACACCATTGTCAGAAAGAGAACAGCGTATTCTTGATTTGCTTTCGGTAGACTCCCAGCAGTGTGTCACTAAACTGGAGAAGGAGAGTGATATGAAAAATATCCTTACCGTCATTAAATCTCTGCTGGATAAAGAAGCCATTTTTGTGAAAGAAGAATTGCGTCGTACTTACAAGCCAAAAACAGAGGCAAGGGTACGATTAGCGGGCTCTGCTGATGAAAAGAGGCTTCATATCTTGTTTGATATCCTGTCCCGTGCTCCGAAGCAGTTGGCGTTGCTGATGAAATATGTAGAGTGTTCAGGAATATTAGGAAGAGAAACGCCAAAAGAAGTTTCGAAAAAAGAACTTTTACAACGTGCGGGTGTATCTCCTTCTATTCTGAATGGTCTGGTGGAAAAAAAGATATTTGAGATTTACTTTCATGAGGTCGGTCGGTTGAATCAGCAAGTGAAAGATGTGGTTGAGTTGAATGCCTTGAACGAGTTTCAGCAGCGGGCACATGATGAGATCATACAATCCTTCCAGGAGAAAAATGTCTGTCTGCTTTATGGAGTTACATCAAGTGGTAAAACAGAAGTATATATTCATCTGATAGAAGAAACGATCCGTCAGGGAAAACAAGTGTTGTATCTCTTGCCTGAAATAGCGTTGACAACTCAAATCACAGAGCGTTTGCAACGGGTATTCGGTTCTCGTTTGGGGATTTATCATTCCAAGTTTCCGGATGCCGAGCGAGTAGAGATTTGGCGCAAACAACTGGGAGAGAAAGGGTATGATATTATTCTGGGGGTCCGTTCTTCCGTATTTTTGCCTTTCCGTGATCTGGGATTGGTCATTGTGGACGAGGAGCATGAGAATACATATAAGCAACAAGATCCGGCTCCCCGTTATCATGCACGTAATGCAGCTATCGTACTGGCTGCCATGTATGGAGCTAAAACACTTCTCGGAACTGCCACTCCCTCTATAGAAACATGGCAGAACGCTACCAGTGGAAAATATGGATTTGTACAGCTGAAAGAACGATATAAAGAGATTCAGTTACCGGAAATAATCCCGGTAGATATCAAAGAACTTCATCGCAAGAGGCGGATGGTAGGACAGTTCTCACCGCTGCTGATACAATACATGAAAGAGGCACTGGAGCAGAAAGAACAAGTCATTCTCTTTCAAAATCGCCGCGGATTTGCACCGATGGTAGAATGTCGTACTTGCGGCTGGGTGCCGAAATGTAAGAACTGCGATGTGAGCCTGACTTATCATAAGGGAATCAACCAACTGACATGCCATTATTGCGGCTATACCTATCAACTGCCGAAATCCTGTCCCGCCTGCGAAGGTACAGAACTGGTCAATCGTGGTTTTGGAACGGAAAAGATTGAAGATGATATTAAGGTTCTTTTCCCGGAAGCGGCTGTGGCCCGCATGGATCTGGATACTACCCGTACCCGTGCTGCCTATGAAAAGATTATCGCCGATTTTGAACAAGGGAAAACAGATATACTGATTGGTACGCAGATGGTGTCGAAAGGGCTGGACTTTGACCATGTAAGTATAGTAGGTATTCTGAATGCCGACACCATGTTGAACTATCCGGATTTCCGTTCTTACGAACGTGCCTTTCAACTGATGGCACAAGTGGCGGGACGAGCCGGGCGTAAGAATAAACGTGGGCGGGTAGTGCTGCAAACGAAGAGTATTGAACATCCTATTATCCACCAGGTTATCGGCAATAATTATGAAGAAATGGTGGATGGTCAGCTCGCAGAGCGGCAAATGTTCCACTATCCTCCCTACTATCGGTTGGTATATGTTTATTTGAAGAACCATAATGAATCACTGCTGGATCAGATGGCAGCGGTCATGGCAGATAAGCTAAGAATGGTGTTCGGCAACCGGGTATTGGGACCGGACAAACCTCCCGTTGCCCGTATCCAGACCTTATTCATAAAAAAGATAGTGCTGAAGATCGAACAGAATGCTCCGATGGGACGTGCACGCGAATTGCTGCAACGTATTCAGAAAGAGATGCTGGAAGATGAACGCTATAAGTCTCTGATCGTCTATTATGATGTAGATCCGATGTAGCCCTCCATATAGATCTCACTAATTTTCTCTTATAATAACCTTTATAAATTAATTAACCATGAAACGACTTACGATTTATTGCTTAACATGTCTTATTGGTGTGAGTCCTCTTTTTGCTCAACAAGGAGTGACTCAGTGTGGAACCTCTACGGGGCAACCGAAATTTCCAATAGAGACTTACGAGGAACTGCCTGACCCTACGCCCCCCTCTGACAAAGAATGGGCAGCAGTGATTACCACCCAGGTTTCCTGGGGAACTACCGATGTCCGGTATGCGAAACACAAACTCCCCCAGTTGAAGAAACAGCAAATTGCAGTCTTGAAAGGCTGGCGCGGCGAACGTGTAAATGCGCAGGCTGTCGTATGGACAGGTGCTGAAGTGAAAGACTTGAACTTCAGCTTTACTGATTTTAAAGATAAAAAAGGAAATTCTCTTTCGAACGAAGCATTCAAGGGCGGTTTCATCCGTTACGTGATGACCGATGAATTGAATAAGGACGGCAGAGGTGCATGTGGGCACCGAAAGGCTGTGGATTTTGATTCACTGCTGGTAGCCGATCCGATTGACACGAATCTGAAATCTCTGGCTCTTCCTTCGCGTACGGTTCAGCCTATCTGGGTGCAATGCTGGATTCCTCAATCCGCTGCTCCCGGAACTTATAAGGGAGCATTACTGGTAAAAGACGGTTCCCGTCTGTTGCAGCAGCTTAATCTTGAAATAGTAGTTTCTTCCCGTGAACTTCCTGTACCGTCCGAATGGGCTTATCATCTGGATTTGTGGCAGAGCCCGTTTGCTGTTGCCCGTTATTATCAGGTTCCCTTGTGGAGTCAGGAACATTTGGACGCTATGCGCCCATTGATGAAAATGTTGGCGGATGCCGGACAGAAGATTATTACAGCTACCTTGACACATAAGCCCTGGAACGGTCAGACAGAAGATTATTTTGACACGATGGTCACTTGGATGAAACGTGCTGACGGTACTTGGGCTTTTGACTATACCGTTTTCGACCGTTGGGTAGAATTTATGATGAGTGTCGGTATTGACAAACAGATCAACTGCTACTCTATGGTTCCCTGGGAATTATCTTTCCAGTATTTTGACCAGGCTACGAATTCATTGCAATTTGTGAAGACAGCACCGGGGGAACCTGCTTATGAAGAGATATGGGTTGCCATGCTTGCTTCCTTCTCCAAGCATTTGAAAGAGAAAGGCTGGTTTGATATTTGTACGATTGCGATGGATGAGCGTCCGATGGAGGTGATGCAGAAAACATTGAAGGTGATTCGTAAAGCAGATCCTGAGTTTAAAGTATCACTGGCTGGTAACTATCATGCTGAGATAGAGCCTGATTTATATGACTATTGCATAACTATCGGTCAGAACTTCCCGGAAGAGGTGCGTCTCCGTCGTTTGGCTGAGAATAAGCGCACTACTTATTATACTTGTTGTACGGAAGCACATCCTAATACATTCACCTTTTCCGATCCGGCTGAGGCTGCCTGGATGAGTTACTATTGCTCTAAGAAACATCTGGACGGCTATCTGCGCTGGGCATACAATAGCTGGCCTTTGGAACCATTGCTTGATTCACGTTTCCGTACCTGGGCGGCTGGAGATACTTATCTGGTATATCCGGGAGCTCGTAGCTGTATCCGTTTCGAACGTTTGATCGAAGGTATTCAGGCACACGAAAAAATAACGATTCTCCGCCAGGAATTTGAGAAAAAGGGAGATAAAGCCGGACTAAAGAAAATAGAGAAAATGTTAGCTCCGTTCAGACTGGGGGCCATGCCGGAAATACCGGCAGCTGTTACCGTGAACCGGGCGAATCAGATACTGAATTCGTTTTGATATAGCAGAGACGAATTAATTCTGCCAATTATTAAAAGTAAATGATGAAGAAAATACTGTTTGTCTGTTTAGGAAATATCTGCCGTAGCTCTACGGCAGAAGGGGTAATGCTTCACCTGATCAAAGAAGCCGGACTGGAAAAAGAATTTGTGATAGATTCCGCGGGAATCCTGTCATATCATCAGGGTGAATTGCCGGATAGCCGGATGCGTGCCCATGCTGCCCGTCGTGGTTATCAACTGGTTCATCGCTCCCGTCCGGTACGAACGGAGGATTTTTATAATTTTGATTTGATTATTGGCATGGACGACCGTAACATAGACGATCTGAAAGAGAAAGCTCCTTCTATGGAAGAATGGAAAAAGATTCACCGTATGACGGAGTATTGTACCCGTATTCCTGCCGATCATGTCCCCGACCCCTACTATGGAGGGGCCGAAGGATTTGAGTATGTGCTGGATGTGCTCGAAGATGCCTGTGCCGGCCTGCTTACTTCTTTAGCTCAGGATAGCTGATCCGGGTGTGGTAAGCAATCTTCAGCTTTTCTTTGAATACTGCCTTAATCGTCGCAATGTCCTTGAAAGTAATAGGGCATTCTTTGAAGTAACCTTCTGCAACTTGGGAGTCAATGATTTTGTCGACCAAGTTGCTTATACTTTCTTCGGTATACTCCGGTAAGCTGCGTGAAGCGGCTTCAACGGCATCCGCCATCATCAGAATAGCTGTCTCCTTTGAGAAAGGGTTGGGACCCGGATAAGTGAACAGCTCCTCATTCGGTTCTTCGTCCGGATGTTCGTTTTTCCATGAAATATAGAAGAATTTCGTTTTTCCTCGTCCATGATGAGTGCTGATGAAGTCTTTGATTACTTTCGGCAGATTGTGTTTGTCTGCCAGTTTCAACCCGTCTGTCACGTGACTGATCACGACCTGAGCACTCTGTTCGTAATTCAGATTCTTATGAGGATTGACTCCTCCCGACTGGTTTTCTGTAAAGAAGGCCGGATTCTCCATCTTGCCAATATCATGATATAAGGCTCCGGTACGTACTAATTGACTTTTCGCTCCGATACGGATAGCTGCCTCTGCTGCCAGATTGGCTACTTGCATAGAGTGCTGGAAAGTTCCGGGCACTGTTTCGGACATTTGCCGCAGGAGGTCGCTGTTGATATTTGAAAGCTCGACCAAAGTCACATTAGAAGTAAAGCCGAATGTTTTTTCCAACAGGAACAACAGCGGATATGTAAACAGCAGCAGGATACCATTGATAATGAAATAGGTGTACATCCGGACATTCAGTTTCGAAAAGTCATTGGCAAGTCCGTTTTCAGTCATTAGCTCAAAAGCGAAGTAGATGGCTGCATAAGTCAGTATCACCAATAATGCCGTACGGAAGAGTTGTGATCTCTGTGAGAGTTCCCTTAAACTGAAAATGGCAACTAATCCGGCGGCTAACTGCGTCAGAATGAACTCATGCGGAAAACGCAGTGATATAGAACAGATCAATATCGTAATGACATGCGTCAGGAAAGCCGTTCGCGAATCAAGGAAAACTCGTATGATGATGGGCAGCATCGCATACGGAATCATATATACATTGAATATATTGTGTGTTACCATGAAAGCGGTTACCACACTATAGAACACAATCAGTGTAAACAATAACGACAAGCTGCCTTTGCGCTCATAATAATCTTTCCTGAACAGGTCGAGATAGAGCATGAAGCAAAGCATCAGCATGCCGACAAATAAAATCTGTCCGGCAAGAATCAGACGGCTCTGATCAATGGATTCACTGCGTTTGATGGACTCTTTGCGTAATGACTCCAGTATGTTATAAGTTTCCGGACTAATGATTTCTCCGCGATCTATGATTTTCTGTCCGCTGACAACCAATCCGTTTGCCCAGGAATAATTATTAAGCATTTCTTCTTTGGCGGTCTGCGTCCGTTGCTGGTCGAAGGTAAGATTAGGAGTAATATATTCGTTTAAGGAACATTGTCTCAGAATCTCACGGTTGAAGTGGGTCGTATCTGCGGATAACAAGTATTCATAGGCTTTCTTGACCGTATATATATTATCGGTAGGCTTGGAGTTAGCAAGCTTATCATCGATGATCATGATAGCCGATGTGCTGTCTTTGTGGAGTTTTTGTATGTTTTCTGTCGATACGATACCTGCTCCGTATATTTCTTTTAATGTCCGTTCGATGTATCGCAAATAATCTACGGAAGGGAGTATACCTTTCAGATGAGTATGGTAATTCTCCTTTAACTTGCTGATTGCATCTTTTTCAATCTGTTTGTCGAGCAGATAATAGGGTTGGAAGGAAGCCAACAGACTATCCTGCTCCCGGTTCACTACTGCATCGTCTTTGTAGATCGGAAAGTCGAAAGTTGCAATCAGTTGTCCGTACTTCCAAGGCTTGTTGATATCAAACTGATAGTTGAACTTCCCGTCACGTGGCAGGAAATAGACAATCAGTGTCACTGTGACTATAAACAGCAATGATTTATATAATAGATCTCTTCGTGAGAACCTCTTTTTTTTCTTCATATGTTCCATACGCATTGAAATTTTTGCGAAAAGTACAAAAAAAAACAATAGTGTGGAAAAAAAGGTTTAATTTTGCCACGATTTACCTATACTAACCCAAATTATGGCAGAAAGAAAAGTAAGAGTTCGTTTTGCTCCGAGTCCTACGGGAGCATTGCACATCGGCGGTGTGCGTACAGCTTTGTATAATTATCTGTTTGCGCGTCAACACGGCGGAGACTTGATTTTTCGTATTGAAGATACTGACTCTAACCGGTTTGTTCCGGGAGCGGAAGAGTACATACTCGAGTCATTCAAGTGGTTGGGTATCCACTTTGACGAAGGAGTGAGCTTCGGTGGAGAACATGGCCCGTACCGTCAGTCCGAACGTCGCGAAATTTATAAGAAATATGTGCAGATTTTGCTGGACAATGACAAAGCATACATAGCTTTTGATACTCCCGAGGAACTGGACGCTAAGCGTGCGGAAATTGCTAACTTCCAATATGATGCATCTACCCGTGGGATGATGCGTAATTCTCTGACGATGTCGAAAGAAGAAGTGGACGCATTGATTGCTGAAGGAAAGCAATATGTGGTTCGTTTCAAAATCGAGCCGAACGAGAATGTTCACGTGAATGACTTGATTCGTGGTGAAGTAGTTATTAATTCATCTATTCTGGATGATAAGGTGCTCTATAAGTCGGCTGATGAATTGCCTACTTATCATCTTGCCAATATCGTAGACGACCATTTAATGGAAGTGTCTCATGTAATCCGTGGCGAAGAATGGCTGCCTTCAGCTCCGTTGCACGTACTGTTATACCGTGCATTCGGTTGGGAAGATACGATGCCGGAATTTGCCCACCTGCCTTTGCTGCTGAAACCGGAAGGAAACGGTAAGCTGAGCAAGCGTGACGGCGACCGCCTGGGATTCCCTGTATTCCCGTTGGAATGGCGTCCGGAATCGGGCGAAGTGTCTTCCGGATATCGTGAATCAGGTTATTTGCCCGAAGCGGTGATTAACTTCCTGGCTTTATTGGGATGGAATCCGGGCAACGATCAGGAAGTAATGTCTATGGATGAGATGATACAGTTGTTCGATATCCATCGTTGCAGTAAGTCGGGGGCTAAATTCGACTATAAAAAAGGTATTTGGTTCAATCATCAGTATATCCAGCTTAAACCGAATGAAGAGATTGCCGAACTGTTTCTGCCTGTGCTGAAAGAGCATGGCGTGGAAGCTCCTTTCGAGAAGGTTGTTACGGTAGTTGGTATGATGAAAGATCGTGTAAGTTTTATCAAGGAACTGTGGGATGTATGTAGCTTCTTCTTTGTAGCTCCTGCTGAATATGACGAAAAGACAGTAAAGAAACGCTGGAAGGAAGACTCTGCAAAATGTATGACGGAATTGGCGGAAGTCATTGCCGGCATTGAAGATTTCAGCATTGAAGGCCAGGAAAAAGTAGTGATGGACTGGATTGCTGAGAAAGGTTACCACACGGGTAATATAATGAATGCTTTCCGTTTGACGCTGGTGGGCGAAGGAAAAGGTCCGCACATGTTCGATATCTCTTGGGTACTGGGCAAGGAAGAGACATTGGCTCGTATGAAGCGTGCCGTAGAGGTACTTAAATAATTAGGACTTGTAAATTATGCTTTACAACCTGGCAATAGTTATTTATGACCTTCTGGTTCATTTAGCTGCCCCGTTTAGCCGTAAACCCCGAAAAATGATGAAGGGGCATTGGGTGGTATATGAGCTTTTACGTCAACAAGTGGAGAAAGGAGAACAGTATATCTGGTTTCATGCTGCTTCGCTCGGTGAGTTTGAACAGGGGCGTCCATTAATAGAAATGATTCGGGAAAAATATCCCAATTATAAGATATTGCTTACTTTTTTCTCTCCTTCCGGTTACGAAGTGCGCAAGCATTACCGGGGAGCGGACATTGTATGCTATCTGCCGTTTGATAAACCGCGGAATGTGAAGAAGTTCCTGGATATTGCAAACCCTTGCATGGCGTTCTTCATCAAGTACGAATTCTGGAAGAATTATCTGGATGAACTTCATAAACGTCGTATTCCAGTATATAGCGTATCTTCCATTTTCCGTCGTGATCAGATATTCTTTAAATGGTATGG
Source organism: Bacteroides faecis MAJ27 (assembly GCF_900106755.1). Classification (GTDB taxonomy): domain Bacteria; phylum Bacteroidota; class Bacteroidia; order Bacteroidales; family Bacteroidaceae; genus Bacteroides; species Bacteroides faecis. Next base: position 68,530 of record NZ_FNNN01000020.1, on the reverse strand, counting down.
AGGAACTTATCGCAATGTGTTGAAAGATTTCGATCATTTGTTTGTGCAGAATGAGGCCTCCAAACGCTATTTGTCGAAGATTGGTATCAGTCGTGTGACAGTGGTGGGAGATACTCGTTTCGACCGTGTGTTGCAGATTCGCGAAGAGGCCAAAGACCTTCCGCTGGTGAAAATGTTTAAAGGAGACAATGCCTTTACATTTGTGGCGGGCAGTTCTTGGGGACCGGATGAGGATTTGTTTTTGGAGTATTTCAACAGCCATCCGGAAATGAAGCTGATTATTGCTCCGCATGTGATTGATGAAAATCATCTGGTGGAAATAATCAGTAAGTTGAAACGTCCTTATGTACGCTATACTCGTGCTGACGAAAAGAATGTGTTGAAAGTTGATTGTTTGATTATCGACTGCTTCGGACTGCTATCTTCTATTTATCGTTATGGAGAAGTGGCATATATTGGAGGTGGTTTTGGTGTCGGCATTCATAATACGCTGGAAGCGGCTGTATATGGTATTCCTGTCATCTTCGGACCGAAATATCAAAAGTTTATGGAGGCGATCCGATTGCTCGAAGCCAAAGGCGCATACTCAATAAAGGATTATGATGAACTCAAAGCCTTGCTGGACCGATTCCAGACAGATGATGTTTTCATGCGTGAAACCGGTGCGAATGCCGGTTATTATGTGACCAGTAATGCCGGAGCTACGGAAAAGATTATGCACATGATTAACTTTTAGAGATTGATATATAAGAATAATGATCCCCTTATTTTAGTACTCCATTATGGATAAGGCTAAAATAGGGGGATTTTCTTTTAAAGCTGTTTTCCGGCTATGTAACTTTCAGCTTGAATTTCTTAAGGTGGAGTTTTGCTTTCGGTGAATGCTTATAGCTTTTATATTTTATTGATTTCTTGTTCCAATAAATTTTTCAGCTCTTTAGCTGTGATGTGAGTGAAACGTTTCACGATGTTTCCTTGCTTATCCATTATCAGGTACATCGGTAGCCCTGTCATCTGAAACTGCTTCCATAAGTAATTCCATTGCTCTTTGTTTAGCCAATAGTGATCTCCGGCTATATCTTCTATGAGTATTTTCCATGTTTTTTGTATATGATTATATAGTAGAGTTCTTGTTGATATAGCTGCTTGGTATTGCATGAATATGGTTTAAGAGATGATAGGAGCCAAACTTGTATTAGAGTACTTCCCGATAAGTACAAGACTTGCTCGTGGCAAGTACTTGAGTTGTTTGATTCTGGTACAACGTTTGAGTCGAAGATGTACGACATTTGAATGAAAGATGTACAGCTATTAGTTCATACTACTACTTGGATACTTTCTGCATTCAGCCCTTTCAGTTTTTCTCGCAAACGACTTGCCGGAAGGGGGGAGCGGCTGAAGGAACACTTTTATACCCCTTCTCAGATTGCTTAGAGAAGGGGGGAGTGGTTTCAGCCCCTTTCAGCCTCGGTCATATATAAATTCATAATTTACTGGCTGTGGCTACTTTGTCTGCAAGTTATAGCCATTTAGCATACGGGCTGAATTCTGTAGGCTCGGAGATGAGTTTCATTCACCACCGAGATGAAGGTTACCCGCCTCCGAAGTGAAAATGGATAGTATACCGGGTTATTTAAAATGAATAAACCGATCTATAGTTCAGAAAAAAAACAGAGGCTTCGTTTGCCTCAAACAGAGGTTCTGTTTGTTCCTGATAGAACCTTTGTTTGGGATCAATACAGGCTCTATTGAGACGGAAGTTAGTAGTTTCCGAATATTTTATCTTTCCGGCTGAAGGGGCTGAAACTATTTACCCTTTCATAGAGCATGTCAGAGAAGGGGTGTAAAAGCACGCCTTCAGCCGCTATCCCCTTCTGGCAAGTCGTTTGCGAGAAAAGCTGAAAGGGCTGAAGGCTGTTTTTTCTATTTATACCATTGAGAATACATCAGGTAATTGTGAGCGATTTTTTGGTTTAGCTCCTTCGCCTGTTCAGGGTCTACCTTCTTAATAAATTTAGCGGGTACTCCGCCCCAGATACTTCCGGGTTCTATTACTGTATTACTCAATACCAAAGAGCCGGCGGCAACGATGGCTCCTTCGCCCACTATAGCATGATCCAGTATGGTAGATCCCATTCCTATGAGTGCATAATCTTTAACAGTTGCTCCATGAATGGTCACATTATGTCCTACCGAAACATGATCACCGATTTCAATGGTTGATTTCTCATATAAAGTATGTAGCACGGTTCCATCTTGAATATTGACTCCATTGCCTATCCGTATAGAATTGACGTCACCACGCAATACTGTACAGAACCAGATGCTACAGTCATCTCCTATTTTTACATCTCCTATAATAGTTGCATTGTCTGCCAAAAAGCAGTTCTCTCCAATTTCGGGAGTAAAACCTCGAACTGATTTGATTAAAGCCATAAAATATATTGTTTTTGATGATGTTTTTATTGAATACTTTTCCATTTTGACACATCCTCCCTCGTGTTAGGCTCAGATGTCGCACGGAAACAGTTTTAAATAGCTTCTGTTGCTTCTTGCAACCATTTCTTTTCTTCTTCGTTCAGACTGGGAGAAAGTTTATCGTAAACGGTTTGATGATAGTCATTGAACCACTTGATTTCTTCTGCCGTCAGCATCTCTTTGATGATACCTTTCTTGCAGATAGGACATAGGGTGATGGTTTCAAACTTAAGGTATTCTCCAAACATTCCTTCTCTGTCTTTGCAGACCAGCGTCAGATTTTCGGTGCGTATCCCGTGGCTGCCTGCTTTATACACACCGGGTTCATTGGAAGTGACCATGCCGGGTTGCAGCACAACAGGATTCTCATTCATACGGATACTTTGAGGTCCTTCGTGAACACTCAGAAAATGTCCGACGCCATGTCCCGTGCCATGTAGGAAGTTCATTCCATGACTCCAGATAGGCATACGGGCCAATACGTCGAGCTGAGCACCGCGTGTTCCGGCAGGGAATTTAGCCATTGCCAATGCAATGTGACCTTTTAATATTAAGGTATAGTCTGTTTTTTCTTCTTCCGTCAGTTCACCTAATGCAATGGTGCGGGTGATATCGGTAGTTCCGTCCCAATATTGTGCTCCCGAATCCAACAGAAGGAAACCTTTTGGTTGAAGCGTGACATCGCTTTCCGGTGTTGCTGAATAGTGCACAATTGCTCCATGCTCTTTGTATCCGGCGATTGTATCGAAGCTTTCTCCCATATAAAGAGGTTGGGCTGCTCGGAACTCATGTAACTTCCGGTCTACACTTAATTCGGTCTCTTTGCCCGAAGGTACTGATTCTTCCAGCCATTTGAGGAATTTGACAAGTGCCACACCATCCCGTTGCATCGCATGGTGGATGCCGTCAATTTCCTGCTCATTACGAATTGCTTTCAGTAACGTCACGGGGGATTCGCCACGGATGATCTTACATGAAGGATTGATGGATGTGTAAATTGCATAGTTCGTTCTTCTGGGATCGATGAGTATGCTTTCTCCTGTAAAAGAACTCAGAAAAGCCTCTGTTTCATCATATCTCTTCAGGCTGACCTTCTGCTCTTTCAAATACTCGCTTACTTCTTGGGTAACCTTCTCCGGCGAGATAAAATAAATCACATCGTCCTGAGTAATCAGCAGGTAACTCACTATAACCGGATTGCAATGTACATCACTTCCTCTCAAATTAAGAGTCCATGCTATTTCGTCCAGACTGGACAAGAATAAGGCATAAATACCTTTCTTTTTCAGTTCAGCACGAATAGCGGTAACTTTTTCCTCACAACTTTTTCCTGCATATTTGACGTCATAGATGAAGGCCGGAGCATCGGGCATGGAAGGACGGTCTTTCCATATGCTTTTCAGCGGGTCGCCAAACATATCGATCTGTAACTGATATGGCGCCAGATCCTCCTTCATCTGTTCCACCTGTTGCACAGAAAACATTTTTCCATCAATGCTCACAGATTCTCCCGGCTTTAGATTCTGACAGAGAAACGCTGTGATGCTCGGGGTTTCCGGTAACATCTCCTTATATAATGTAATACCGCTGCCTTCTAATTCCTTTTCCGCTTGTAGAAAATATCGGGAATCTGTCCACAATCCGGCTTTATCCATTAAGACAACGGCTGTTCCGGCGGAACCCGTAAAACCGGAAATCCATTCACGGGACATCCAGTAAGGAGCTACATACTCACTCAGGTGCGGATCGGTACTGGGAATGATGAACGCTTTGATATGGTTAGGATGAAATGTCATCCGTAGCGCGTGTAGACGCTCTTTTATACTCTGTTTCATACCTTATTATATTAATTATAGACATATTTAAGAGTTTCAAAGGTACTAACTTTTCGTGGTTAATGATTTGTTTATGAATAGTTTTTGAGAAATATTTGCCGAAAGTTTTGTGAATAAAGAAAGTATGTGTAATTTTGCGGCGCAATTTGACTGCGGAAATTTTTAACCAATAACATATTAATAATAACAAAATGATTGTAGTACCTGTAAAAGAAGGCGAAAACATTGAAAAAGCGCTGAAGAAGTTTAAAAGAAAATTTGAGAAAACTGGTATCGTAAAAGAATTGAGAAGCAGACAGCAATTTGATAAACCGTCTGTAACTAAAAGACTTAAGAAAGAACGTGCGGTTTATGTACAACAACTTCAGCAAGTAGAAGATTAATAATTCGTAATTTCCTTTGAATTATTGAATTCTTTTCATACATTCGTTGCACGATTTTAGATGTAGCGATATTATGTTAATTAAATCTTTTCTTGATTATCTCCGGTATGAGCGGAATTATTCCGAAAAAACCGTTCTGGCGTATGGCGAGGATATAAAGCAGCTGCGGGAGTTTGCTCAAGAAGAGTACGGAAAGTTTGATCCGTTGGAGGTGGAAGGTGAACTGATTCGTGAATGGATTGTTTCATTAATGGATAGGGGATATACTTCGACTTCTGTAAATCGTAAGTTGAGTTCGCTCCGGTCGTTCTATAAGTATCTTTTAAGGCAAGGAGAGGTGACAGTGGATCCGTTAAGGAAAATAACGGGACCTAAGAATAAAAAACCGTTACCTGTTTTTCTGAAAGAGAGCGAAATGGATAAGTTGCTGGATGATACGGACTTTGGCGAAGGATTTAAAGGCTGTCGCGATCGGTTGATTATTGAAATGTTTTATGCCACCGGCATGAGGCTTTCAGAATTGATAGGTTTGGATGATAAGGATGTGGATTTCTCCGCTTCTCTTTTGAAAGTAACCGGGAAAAGAAACAAGCAAAGGCTGATACCGTTCGGTGACGAACTGCGGGAGTTGATGCTTGAATATATTAATATAAGAAACGAAATGATTCCGGAAAGGTCGGAAGCCTTCTTCGTGAAGGAGAGTGGTGAACGGCTTTATAAGAATCTGGTCTATAATTTAGTGAAACGGAACCTGTCAAAGGTGGCGACGCTGAAGAAAAGAAGTCCTCACGTGTTGAGGCATACTTTTGCTACCACGATGCTGAATAATGAAGCGGAACTGGGCGCGGTAAAAGAACTTTTGGGTCACGAGAGTATCGCAACTACCGAGATCTATACGCATGCCACATTTGAAGAACTTAAAAAAGTGTATAAACAAGCTCATCCAAGAGCTTAAAAAAAAGGAGGTAAGTATGGATATTAGAATTCAATCAATTCACTTTGATGCGTCAGAGCAATTGCAGGCATTTATTCAGAAGAAAGTGTCTAAGTTGGAAAAATATTACGAAGATATAAAGAAAGTAGAGGTGTCATTAAAGGTAATTAAGCCGGAGGCTGCCGAAAATAAAGAGGCAGGCATAAAAATACTTATCCCCAATGGTGAGTTTTATGCAAGTAAAGTATGTGATACATTTGAGGAAGCAATTGACCTGGATGTAGAAGCGCTTGAAAAACAACTGGTGAAATACAAGGAAAAACAGCGTAGCAAATAAAAAAATCGCAAATATTTTGCGGGAAAGAAATAAATAACTAAATTTGCAGCCGTTTCGCTCGCGTTAGAACGTGACGGTTGCATTTTTTAGCTAGAACGCCTCTTTAGCTCAGTTGGCCAGAGCACGTGATTTGTAATCTCGGGGTCGTTGGTTCGAATCCGACAAGAGGCTCGAAGGGATGATGAAAGTCTTCCGGCTCGCATAGCGAGGAAAGAATTAGAAGAAGAACTGAGAATAAAACATCTGTCTTCGGAGTATTGTTCGCTTTTTGATTTTAATTCTTCGTTTTAAGTATTAAGGGCAAATACCAGAGTGGCCAAATGGGGCAGACTGTAAATCTGCTGTCTTTCGACTTCGGTGGTTCGAATCCATCTTTGCCCACAATCAGAGTGACAACTTTGGCAAGAATGCGGAAGTAGCTCAGTTGATAGAGCATTAGCCTTCCAAGCTGAGGGTCGCGGGTTTGAGCCCCGTCTTCCGCTCTTTTTTCTTGCTGTTATAGCTCAGTGGTAGAGCACTTCCTTGGTAAGGAAGAGGTCCCGGGTTCAAATCCCGGTAACAGCTCATAAAGATGTAAATGCTGATTATTAATCAAATAAATAACAAGTAAAGCTATGGCTAAAGAGAAATTTGAACGTACCAAACCGCACGTAAACATTGGTACAATCGGTCACGTAGACCACGGTAAGACAACGTTGACAGCTGCTATCACTACGGTGTTGGCAAAAAAAGGTCTTTCTGAGTTGCGTTCTTTCGATTCTATCGATAACGCTCCTGAAGAAAAAGAAAGAGGTATTACTATCAATACTTCACACGTTGAGTACGAAACAGCTAACCGTCACTACGCACACGTTGACTGTCCGGGACACGCCGACTACGTAAAGAACATGGTAACTGGTGCTGCTCAGATGGATGGTGCTATCATCGTTTGTGCTGCAACTGATGGTCCGATGCCTCAGACTCGCGAACATATCTTGTTGGCTCGTCAGGTAAACGTTCCTCGTCTGGTTGTATTCTTGAACAAGTGCGATATGGTAGACGACGAAGAAATGTTGGAACTCGTTGAAATGGAAATGAGAGAACTTCTTTCATTCTATGATTTCGATGGTGACAATACTCCTATCATCCAGGGTTCTGCTCTTGGCGCATTGAACGGTGTAGAAAAATGGGAAGACAAAGTTATGGAACTGATGGATGCAGTTGATAACTGGATTCCGCTTCCTCCGCGCGATGTTGATAAACCATTCTTGATGCCGGTTGAAGACGTGTTCTCTATCACAGGTCGTGGTACTGTAGCAACAGGTCGTATCGAATCTGGTATCATCCACGTAGGTGATGAAGTTGAAATCCTTGGTTTAGGTGAAGATAAGAAATCAGTTGTAACTGGTGTTGAAATGTTCCGTAAACTGTTGGATCAGGGTGAAGCTGGTGACAACGTAGGTTTGTTGCTCCGTGGTGTTGACAAGAACGAAATCAAACGTGGTATGGTTCTTTGTAAACCGGGTCAGATTAAACCACACTCTCGCTTCAAAGCTGAGGTTTATATCCTGAAGAAAGAAGAAGGTGGTCGTCACACTCCGTTCCACAACAAATACCGTCCTCAGTTCTACTTGCGTACTATGGACTGTACAGGTGAAATCACTTTGCCGGAAGGAACAGAAATGGTAATGCCGGGTGATAACGTAACTATCACTGTAGAGTTGATCTACCCAGTAGCATTGAACCCAGGTCTTCGTTTCGCTATCCGCGAAGGTGGACGTACAGTAGGTGCTGGTCAGATTACTGAAATTATCGACTAATACAACAATAATTAATCAGTTCCCGGTTTTACCATCGGGAACTGATTATGTACAAACGGGAGTAGCTCAGTTGGTAGAGCACCGGTCTCCAAAACCGGGTGTCGGGAGTTCGAGCCTCTCCTCCCGTGCTAATATTATTGAAATGAAAAAGGTAATAGCTTATATTAAAGAATCTTACGACGAACTTGTTCATAAAGTATCGTGGCCTACGTATTCCGAACTTGCTAACAGTGCAGTAGTTGTTTTATATGCTTCCCTGCTTATTGCATTGGTAGTATGGGGTATGGATGTCTGTTTCCAGAACTTCATGGAAAAAATTGTTTATCCACATTAAAAAAATAGGAATTGAAAATGGCTGAGATTGAAAAGAAATGGTACGTTCTGCGTGCTATTAGCGGAAAAGAAGCTAAGGTAAAGGAATATCTTGAAGCTGATCTTAAAAACAGCGACCTTGGTGAATATGTATCTCAGGTATTGATTCCAACTGAAAAAGTGTATCAGGTTCGCAATGGTAAAAAAATTGTGAAAGAGAGAAGTTATCTCCCTGGTTACGTTTTAGTGGAGGCTGCTTTGGTCGGTGAGGTCGCTCATCACCTACGCAATACTCCGAATGTGATAGGCTTTTTAGGTGGCTCCGAAAAACCGGTGCCTCTCAGACAATCAGAAGTGAATCGTATACTTGGTACAGTAGACGAGCTACAGGAAACGGGTGAAGAACTCAATATTCCGTATGTAGTGGGTGAGACTGTGAAAGTTACTTTTGGTCCTTTCAGCGGATTCAGTGGTATCATTGAAGAAGTGAATAGCGAAAAGAAGAAACTAAAGGTCATGGTGAAGATATTCGGGCGCAAAACGCCGCTTGAATTAGGCTTTATGCAAGTGGAAAAAGAATAACGCGGAATTGTTACGCTGTTGTTGTTCTTCGTTTAATGTTTATATATAAATCAATAAAAAAATGGCTAAAGAAGTTGCTGGACTAATCAAGTTACAGATTAAAGGAGGCGCTGCAAATCCATCACCCCCAGTTGGACCTGCTTTGGGTTCCAAGGGTATTAATATCATGGAATTTTGCAAGCAATTCAATGCCAGAACCCAAGACAAGGCAGGTAAGATTTTGCCTGTTATCATTACTTACTACGCAGATAAGTCTTTCGATTTTGTAATCAAGACTCCTCCCGTTGCTATTCAATTGCTTGAAGTAGCTAAGGTAAAGAGTGGTTCTGCTGAGCCTAACCGTAAGAAAGTTGCCGAGCTTACTTGGGAACAGATTCGTACGATTGCTCAGGACAAAATGGTTGACTTAAACTGTTTTACTGTGGATGCTGCCATGAGAATGGTTGCTGGTACAGCTAGAAGTATGGGTATCGCTGTAAAAGGGGAGTTCCCGGTTAATAACTAATAAACTTCAATTGTAATGGGTAAACTGACAAAAAATCAAAAGTTAGCTGCAGAAAAAATTGAAGCAGGGAAAGCATACTCACTGAAAGAAGCTGCATCTTTAGTAAAAGAAATTACTTTCACTAAATTTGATGCCTCACTGGATATTGACGTACGTTTAGGTGTAGACCCACGTAAAGCTAACCAGATGGTGAGAGGTGTTGTTTCACTTCCTCATGGTACTGGTAAAGAAGTACGTGTTTTGGTACTCTGTACACCGGATGCTGAAGCTGCTGCAAAAGAAGCTGGTGCTGACTATGTTGGTCTTGACGAATATATTGAAAAGATCAAAGGTGGATGGACTGATATTGATGTAATTATCACTATGCCATCTATCATGGGTAAAATTGGTGCACTCGGTCGTGTACTCGGTCCTCGTGGATTGATGCCTAACCCGAAGAGTGGTACTGTAACTATGGATGTTGCTAAAGCTGTAAAAGAAGTAAAACAAGGTAAGATTGACTTTAAAGTTGATAAGAGCGGTATCGTTCATACTTCTATCGGTAAGGTATCATTCAGTCCTGATCAGATTCGCGACAACGCGAAAGAGTTTATCTCTACTCTGAACAAACTGAAACCGACCGCAGCAAAGGGTACATATATTAAGAGTATTTATCTTTCTAGTACAATGAGTGCGGGTATCAAGATCGACCCGAAATCAGTGGAAGAAATCTAATAAAACAGAGAAATAATGAGAAAGGAAGATAAAAATTCGATTATAGAGCAAATTGCTGCTACAGTAAAGGAATATAACCACTTCTACCTGGTAGACGTTACAGCGATGAACGCTACTGCTACAAGTGCATTGAGAAGAGATTGTTTCAAATCTGACATCAAATTGATGGTAGTTAAGAATACATTGCTTCACAAAGCTCTTGAGAGCCTGGAAGAAGACTTCTCTCCTCTTTACGGTTCTTTGAAAGGTACAACAGCTGTTATGTTTTGCAACACTGCAAACGTACCTGCTAAACTGATCAAGGACAAAGCTAAAGACGGAATTCCCGGACTGAAAGCTGCATATGCAGAAGAAAGCTTCTATATTGGTGCAGACCAATTGGATGCTCTCGTTGCTATCAAGAGTAAGAACGAAGTCATCGCCGATATCGTTGCATTGTTGCAATCTCCGGCCAAGAATGTTATTTCTGCTCTTCAATCAGGTGGTAACACCCTTCACGGAGTTCTCAAAACTCTTGGTGAGAGACCCGAATAATTTTCAAAAAACAACAAAGTATTTAAACAATTAAAATCATACAAAAAATGGCAGATTTGAAAGCTTTTGCAGAACAATTAGTTAACTTGACAGTAAAAGAAGTTAATGAACTTGCAACTATCCTTAAAGAAGAATACGGTATTGAACCTGCTGCTGCAGCTGTTGCTGTTGCTGCTGGTCCTGCAGCTGGTGCTGCTGCTGTAGAAGAAAAAACTTCTTTCGACGTAGTATTGAAGAGTGCTGGTGCAGCTAAACTTCAGGTTGTTAAGGCCGTTAAGGAAGCTTGTGGTCTTGGCTTGAAAGAAGCTAAGGACATGGTAGACGGTGCTCCTAGTGTAGTAAAAGAAGGTTTGGCTAAAGACGAAGCAGAATCATTGAAGAAAACATTGGAAGAAGCTGGAGCTGAAGTTGAACTTAAATAACATTAGCCTGGTAATCAGGTAATTCGGTTAGGAATCCTTCGCAAGAGGATTCTTAACCTTTTTGTGTATATATTTCAAATTAAGTTCTCCAAATTCATTCACAGATGTCTTCAAATACTGTAAATCAAAGAGTTAATTTTGCTTCGACTAAGAATCCGCTTGAATATCCGGATTTCCTGGAAGTACAATTGAAGTCATTCCAAGACTTTCTACAATTAGATACCCCACCTGAAAAGCGCAAGAATGAGGGTTTGTATAAAGTATTTGCTGAAAACTTCCCTATTGCCGATACAAGAAACAATTTTGTTCTTGAGTTTTTGGATTATTATATTGATCCGCCGCGCTATACCATCGATGATTGTATAGAGCGTGGGCTCACATATAGTGTTCCTTTGAAAGCGAAACTTAAGCTGTACTGTACTGACCCCGATCATGAGGATTTTGATACAGTTATTCAGGACGTATTCCTCGGCCCGATTCCTTATATGACTGACAAGGCTACTTTCGTCATTAACGGTGCCGAACGTGTAGTTGTGTCACAGCTTCACCGTTCTCCGGGTGTGTTCTTCGGTCAGAGTGTACATGCCAATGGTACGAAACTTTATTCGGCTCGTATTATCCCGTTTAAAGGTTCGTGGATTGAGTTTGCTACTGACATCAATAATGTGATGTATGCATACATCGACCGTAAGAAGAAATTGCCGGTAACTACTTTGTTACGTGCGATTGGCTTCGAGAACGATAAGGATATTCTTGAGATTTTCAACCTTGCAGAAGATGTGAAGGTAAACAAGACAAATCTGAAGAGAGTTCTAGGTCGTAAGTTAGCTGCACGTGTTTTGAAAACATGGATTGAAGATTTCGTTGATGAAGATACCGGTGAAGTGGTTTCTATCGAACGTAACGAGGTTATTATCGACCGTGAAACCGTGCTGGAGGAAGTACATATTGATGAAATTTTGGAATCGGGAGTTCAAAACATCCTTTTACATAAGGACGAGCCGAATCAATCTGATTTCTCTATTATATATAATACCCTGCAGAAGGACCCGAGTAACTCGGAAAAGGAAGCTGTGTTGTATATCTACCGTCAGTTGCGTAACGCTGATCCGGCTGATGACGCAAGTGCACGTGAAGTTATCAACAACTTGTTCTTCTCAGAAAAACGATATGACCTTGGTGATGTAGGTCGATACAGAATTAACAAGAAGTTGAATCTGACGACTGATATGGACGTGCGTGTCCTCACGAAGGAAGATATCATTGAAATCATTAAATATCTGATTGAGTTGATTAACTCAAAAGCGGATGTGGATGATATTGACCACTTGAGTAACCGTCGTGTGCGTACAGTTGGTGAGCAGCTTTCTAATCAGTTTGCTGTTGGTCTGGCTCGTATGTCTCGTACGATTCGTGAACGTATGAATGTTCGTGACAATGAAGTATTTACTCCGATCGATTTGATCAATGCGAAGACTATTTCTTCTGTGATCAACTCTTTCTTTGGAACAAATGCTTTGTCACAGTTCATGGACCAGACAAACCCGCTGGCTGAAATTACGCACAAGCGTCGTATGTCTGCACTGGGGCCTGGTGGTCTTTCTCGTGAACGTGCCGGATTTGAGGTTCGTGACGTTCACTATACACACTATGGTCGTCTATGCCCGATTGAGACTCCTGAAGGTCCGAATATCGGTTTGATCTCTTCCTTGTGTGTATTCGCTAAAATTAATGAGCTGGGATTCATTGAAACTCCGTACCGTAAAGTGGAAAACGGAAAAGTGGATCTTTCCGATAATGGTCTGGTTTATCTGACTGCTGAAGAAGAAGAAGAAAAGATTATTGCACAGGGTAATGCTCCGTTGAATGATGACGGTACATTTGTCCGCAATAAAGTTAAATCTCGTCAGGACGCTGACTTCCCGGTTGTAGAACCGTCTGAAGTAGATTTGATGGACGTTTCTCCTCAGCAGATTGCATCGATTGCTGCTTCACTGATTCCGTTCCTGGAACATGATGATGCTAACCGTGCATTGATGGGATCAAACATGATGCGCCAGGCAGTTCCTTTGTTGAGAAGTGAAGCTCCGATTGTAGGTACAGGTATCGAACGTCAGTTAGTGAGAGACTCTCGCACGCAGATTACTGCAGAAGGCGATGGTGTTGTTGACTTCGTTGATGCAACTACGATCCGTATTTTGTATGACCGTACAGAAGACGAAGAATTTGTAAGCTTCGAGCCTGCTTTGAAAGAATATAGAATTCCGAAGTTCCGTAAGACGAACCAGAACATGACTATTGACTTGCGTCCGATTTGTGACAAAGGTCAGCGCGTGAAGAAGGGTGACATCCTGACTGAAGGTTATTCTACCGAAAAGGGTGAATTAGCTTTGGGTAAAAACCTGTTGGTTGCTTATATGCCATGGAAGGGATATAACTATGAGGATGCTATCGTATTGAACGAACGCGTGGTTCGCGAGGACTTGTTGACTTCTGTTCACGTAGAAGAATACTCTCTGGAAGTTCGTGAAACGAAGCGCGGTATGGAAGAATTGACTTCTGATATTCCGAATGTAAGTGAGGAAGCTACTAAAGACCTGGATGAAAATGGTATCGTAAGAATCGGTGCGCGTATCGAACCGGGTGATATCATGATCGGTAAGATTACTCCGAAAGGTGAATCTGATCCTTCTCCGGAAGAAAAACTGCTTCGTGCTATCTTCGGTGATAAGGCAGGTGATGTGAAAGATGCTTCTTTAAAAGCTTCTCCTTCTTTGAAAGGTGTTGTTATTGATAAGAAACTTTTCTCACGTGTAATCAAGAACCGTAGCTCTAAACTGGCGGATAAAGCATTGTTGCCTAAGATTGACGATGAGTTTGAATCAAAGGTTGCAGACTTGAAGCGTATTCTGGTTAAGAAACTGATGACTTTGACTGAAGGCAAGGTTTCTCAGGGTGTGAAAGACTACTTGGGCGCAGAAGTTATTGCTAAGGGATCTAAGTTCAGTGCTTCTGATTTTGATTCACTTGACTTTACTTCTATTCAGCTGAGTAACTGGACTAGTGATGACCATACTAATGGTATGGTTCGTGATCTGGTTATGAACTTTATCAAGAAATACAAAGAACTGGATGCTGAATTGAAACGTAAGAAGTTTGCTATCACTATCGGTGATGAACTTCCGGCTGGTATCATTCAGATGGCTAAAGTATATATTGCTAAGAAACGTAAGATTGGTGTAGGTGATAAGATGGCAGGTCGTCACGGAAACAAGGGTATCGTGTCACGTGTTGTACGTCAGGAAGATATGCCGTTCTTGGCAGATGGTACTCCGGTTGACATTGTACTGAATCCGTTGGGTGTGCCTTCTCGTATGAACATTGGTCAGATTTTTGAAGCTGTATTAGGTCGTGCCGGAAAAACTTTGGGCGTGAAATTTGCAACTCCTATTTTTGACGGTGCTACGATGGACGACTTGGATCAGTGGACAGACAAAGCGGGATTGCCACGTTACTGTAAAACTTATCTTTGTGATGGTGGTACAGGTGAGCAATTTGACCAGGCAGCAACCGTAGGTGTGACTTATATGCTGAAGCTGGGGCACATGGTTGAAGACAAGATGCACGCTCGTTCTATCGGTCCGTACTCATTGATTACTCAGCAACCTCTTGGTGGTAAAGCACAATTCGGTGGTCAGCGTTTCGGAGAAATGGAGGTTTGGGCACTCGAAGGCTTCGGTGCTGCTCATATCCTGCAGGAAATCTTGACTATTAAGTCTGACGACGTAGTAGGACGTTCTAAGGCTTATGAAGCAATTGTGAAAGGTGAACCGATGCCGCAACCCGGTATTCCGGAATCCTTGAACGTATTGTTACACGAGTTGAGAGGTTTAGGTTTGAGTATCAACCTAGAATAAAATAATGAAAGAATGCAGGATGTCAATAGGCCGATGAAGGTCTGTTGACATTCGCATCTTCTTCAATTTCCAATGATTCAATTATCAAATCTCAATTATATAGAGTATGGCTTTTAGAAAAGAAAATAAGACGAAAAGCAATTTCTCGAAGATCTCAATTGGTCTGGCTTCTCCGGAAGAAATCCTAGAGAATTCGAGTGGTGAAGTTTTGAAGCCTGAAACCATAAATTACCGTACGTACAAACCCGAACGCGATGGTTTGTTCTGCGAGCGCATTTTTGGTCCCATTAAGGATTACGAATGCCATTGCGGTAAATATAAGCGTATCCGTTATAAAGGTATCGTCTGCGACCGTTGTGGTGTAGAAGTTACAGAAAAGAAAGTACGCCGTGAACGTATGGGACATATACAGCTGGTGGTGCCGGTGGCACACATCTGGTATTTCCGTTCGCTTCCAAATAAGATCGGTTATTTGCTCGGACTGCCGACAAAGAAGCTGGATTCGATTATATATTACGAACGTTATGTTGTTATTCAGCCGGGTGTAAAGGCTGAAGATGGCATTGCCGAATATGATTTACTTTCTGAAGAAGAATATCTGGATATTCTGGATACACTTCCGAAGGACAATCAATATCTGGAGGATAATGATCCGAATAAGTTCATCGCTAAGATGGGAGCTGAAGCAATCTATGATTTGCTGGCTCGTTTGGATCTGGATGCTCTGTCTTATGAATTGCGTCACCGTGCAGGCAATGATGCTTCACAGCAACGTAAGAATGAGGCATTGAAACGTCTGCAGGTTGTAGAATCGTTCCGTGCATCACGTGGACGTAACAAGCCGGAATGGATGATTGTACGTATCGTACCGGTTATTCCGCCCGAACTTCGTCCATTGGTTCCATTGGATGGTGGTCGTTTTGCTACTTCTGACTTGAATGACCTTTATCGTCGTGTTATCATTCGTAACAACCGTCTGAAGAGATTGATCGAAATCAAAGCTCCGGAAGTAATCTTGCGTAATGAGAAACGTATGCTTCAGGAATCTGTAGACTCATTGTTCGATAATTCACGTAAATCAAGTGCAGTGAAGACGGATGCTAACCGCCCGTTGAAATCACTGTCTGATAGCTTGAAAGGTAAACAAGGACGTTTCCGTCAGAACTTGCTGGGTAAACGTGTTGACTACTCTGCACGTTCGGTAATTGTCGTTGGTCCGGAACTGAAGATGGGTGAGTGCGGTATTCCTAAATTGATGGCTGCCGAACTTTATAAGCCGTTTATTATCCGTAAGCTCATTGAACGTGGTATCGTTAAGACGGTGAAATCTGCAAAGAAGATTGTAGATCGTAAGGAAGCGGTGATCTGGGATATTCTGGAACACGTAATGAAAGGACATCCTGTACTGTTGAACCGTGCTCCGACATTGCACCGTTTGGGTATCCAGGCATTCCAGCCGAAGATGATCGAAGGCAAAGCTATCCAGTTGCACCCGTTGGCATGTACGGCATTCAACGCCGACTTTGACGGTGACCAGATGGCTGTTCACTTGCCTTTGAGTAACGAAGCAATTCTTGAAGCTCAGATGTTGATGCTTCAGTCACATAATATCCTGAATCCGGCAAATGGTGCGCCTATTACTGTGCCTGCACAGGATATGGTTCTTGGTTTGTATTATATTACCAAGTTGCGTGCCGGTGCTAAGGGAGAAGGACTTACATTCTACGGACCGGAAGAAGCATTAATTGCTTATAATGAAGGTAAGGTAGATATTCATGCTCCGGTAAAGGTTATCGTGAAAGACGTTGATGAAAATGGTAACATTGTTGACGTTATGCGTGAAACCTCTGTAGGACGTGTGATTGTTAATGAAATTGTTCCTCCTGAAGCAGGTTATATCAATACGATTATTTCTAAGAAATCTCTTCGTGATATCATTAGTGATGTAATCAAGGTTTGTGGTGTGGCTAAAGCTGCAGACTTCTTGGATGGAATCAAGAACTTAGGTTACCAAATGGCCTTTAAGGGTGGTTTGTCATTCAACTTGGGTGATATTATTATCCCGAAAGAAAAAGAGACATTGGTACAAAAAGGTTACGACGAAGTTGAACAAGTCGTAAATAACTATAATATGGGGTTCATTACCAACAACGAACGTTATAATCAGGTAATTGATATCTGGACACATGTGAACTCTGAGTTGTCTAACATCTTGATGAAAACTATTTCTTCGGATGACCAAGGATTTAACTCTGTATACATGATGCTGGATTCGGGTGCCCGTGGTTCTAAAGAACAGATTCGTCAGTTGTCCGGTATGCGTGGTTTGATGGCTAAGCCCCAGAAAGCTGGTGCTGAAGGTGGTCAGATTATTGAAAACCCGATCTTGTCAAACTTTAAAGAGGGACTTTCTGTGTTGGAGTACTTTATCTCCACTCACGGTGCCCGTAAAGGTTTGGCGGATACCGCTTTGAAGACTGCCGATGCCGGATATTTGACTCGTCGTCTGGTAGACGTTTCTCACGACGTGATCATCACAGAAGAAGACTGCGGTACACTTCGTGGATTGGTTTGTACAGACTTGAAGAATAACGATGAAGTAATCGCTACCCTGTATGAACGCATCTTAGGTCGTGTTTCTGTACATGATATTATTCATCCTACTACAGGCGAATTGCTTGTTGCCGGTGGTGAAGAAATCACAGAAGAAGTTGCTAAGAAGATTCAGGATTCTCCGATTGAAAGCGTTGAAATCCGTTCTGTATTGACTTGTGAAGCGAAGAAGGGTGTTTGTGCTAAGTGTTACGGACGTAACCTGGCAACAAGCCGCATGGTTCAGAAGGGTGAGGCTGTCGGTGTAATTGCTGCTCAGTCAATCGGTGAGCCGGGTACACAGTTGACATTGCGTACATTCCACGCCGGTGGTACTGCTGCGAATATTGCGGCAAATGCAAGTATTGTGGCTAAGAACAGTGCTCGTCTGGAATTTGAAGAACTTCGTACGGTAGATATCGTAGACGAAATGGGTGAAGCTGCAAAAGTAGTGGTAGGCCGTTTGGCTGAAGTTCGTTTTGTGGACGTAAATACTGGTATCGTTCTTTCTACGCACAATGTACCTTATGGTTCTACATTATATGTTTCGGATGGTGATCTGGTTGAAAAGGGTAAGTTAATTGCTAAATGGGACCCGTTCAATGCCGTTATTATAACTGAAGCAACTGGTAAGATTGAATTCGAAGGTGTAATTGAGAATGTTACTTATAAAGTGGAATCGGATGAAGCAACCGGTCTTCGTGAAATCATTATTATTGAATCTAAGGATAAAACGAAAGTTCCTTCGGCTCATATCCTGACAGAAGACGGTGATTTGATTCGTACTTATAATTTACCGGTAGGTGGTCACGTGATTATTGAAAATGGTCAGAAAGTGAAAGCCGGTGAAGTAATCGTGAAGATTCCGCGTGCTGTAGGTAAGGCGGGTGACATCACGGGTGGTCTTCCTCGTGTTACTGAGTTGTTTGAAGCACGTAATCCGTCTAATCCTGCTGTCGTTTCTGAAATTGACGGTGAGGTTACAATGGGTAAGATCAAGCGTGGTAACCGTGAAATCATCGTAACTTCGAAAACAGGTGAAGTGAAGAAGTATCTTGTTGCATTGTCCAAACAGATTCTGGTTCAGGAGAACGACTATGTGCGTGCTGGTACTCCATTATCTGACGGTGCTACTACTCCGGCTGATATCCTGGCAATTAAAGGTCCTACGGCTGTACAGGAATATATTGTGAATGAAGTTCAGGATGTATACCGTCTGCAGGGTGTGAAGATCAATGATAAGCATTTTGAGATTATCGTTCGCCAGATGATGCGTAAGGTTCAGATCGATGAGCCGGGTGATACTCGCTTCTTGGAACAACAGGTAGTGGATAAGCTTGAGTTTATGGAAGAGAACGATCGTATCTGGGGTAAGAAAGTCGTTGTTGATGCAGGTGATTCTCAGAATATGCAGCCGGGACAGATTGTGACTGCCCGCAAGTTGCGTGATGAGAACAGTATGCTGAAGCGCCGTGACTTGAAACCTGTTGAGGTACGTGATGCTGTAGCTGCAACTTCTACTCAGATTCTTCAGGGTATTACGCGTGCTGCACTGCAGACTTCAAGCTTTATGTCAGCTGCATCCTTCCAGGAAACAACGAAGGTATTGAATGAGGCTGCTATCAATGGCAAGACAGATAAACTTGAAGGAATGAAGGAAAACGTAATTTGCGGTCACTTAATTCCGGCAGGTACAGGTCAGCGTGAATTTGAAAAGATTATCGTTGGTTCAAAAGAAGAGTATGATCGTATCTTGGCGAACAAGAAGACAGTACTTGATTACAATGAAGTAGAATAATACAATTCAATTGACTATATGAAAAAGGAGCGATTGCTGTAATAGGGCAGTTGCTCCTTTTTTTGTTTCTTTTACCTGACTGTATCATTCTTATCTCGATAAAATTTTGTTATTTTGCAAAAAAACATTTTATCTTATTTAATATGGAAGAACAAAATAACAACCAGTTACAGATCGAGTTGAAAGAAGAAGTAGCGCAAGGAACTTATGCGAATCTTGCAATCATTACTCATTCAAGCTCAGAGTTTATTCTAGACTTTGTACGGGTTATGCCAGGAGTGCCGAAAGCAGGAGTGCAATCTCGTATTATAGTAGCTCCAGAACACGCAAAACGCTTGTTGCGGGCATTGGAGGATAACATAGCAAAGTATGAACGTGCTTTTGGACCTATTCGTATTTCTGAAGAGTCACCGATGCCTCCGCTAAGTGTTGTAAAAGGCGAAGCATGAGGTTGATATAAAAACATTAAAAAAGAAAAAAAAGTTGTAGCGCATTGAATATTCAAATATTATTCGTATTTTTGCAGCCCAAAATGTATAGTTACGAAATTAATATAACAATAATATAAATCAAAAAACAATTAAAATGCCTACAATTCAGCAATTAGTAAGAAAAGGACGCGAAGTGCTGGTGGAGAAAAGTAAATCTCCAGCCTTGGATTCATGTCCTCAAAGACGTGGCGTTTGCGTGAGAGTATATACTACTACTCCGAAGAAGCCGAACTCTGCAATGCGTAAAGTAGCTCGTGTACGTTTGACTAACCAAAAAGAGGTTAACTCATACATTCCGGGAGAAGGACACAACTTGCAGGAACACTCAATCGTTTTGGTACGTGGCGGTCGTGTAAAAGACCTTCCTGGTGTACGTTACCACATTGTACGTGGTACACTTGATACTGCAGGTGTTGCTGGTCGTACTCAAAGACGTTCTAAATACGGAGCTAAGCGTCCGAAACCAGGACAAGCTGCGCCGGCTAAGAAAAAATAAGGATTAAAACCTAATTAGAATTAAAGTAATAACTTACGTTTTAGTTTGTTGGAAATGCTAAAGGTTGAGTAAATTCTCCGGTGGGAGAGTTGAAGAAGTCAAGAAGTAGACAACCAAGAACAAAAACATTATTTTTCAAACAAATGAGAAAAGCAAAACCCAAAAAACGCGTAATCCTTCCGGATCCCGTTTTTAATGACCAAAAGGTTTCTAAGTTTGTAAACCATTTGATGTATGATGGTAAAAAGAATGCGTCTTATGAAATCTTTTATGCCGCTCTGGAAACAGTGAAAGCAAAACTTCCTAACGAAGAAAAATCAGCTCTCGAAATCTGGAAAAAGGCTTTGGATAATGTAACTCCGCAAGTAGAAGTAAAATCTCGTCGTGTAGGTGGTGCTACCTTCCAGGTTCCTACTGAAATCCGTCCTGATCGTAAAGAATCGGTTTCAATGAAAAACTTGATTCTGTTTGCTCGCAAAAGAGGTGGTAAATCTATGGCAGACAAATTGGCTGCTGAAATCATGGATGCCTTTAACGAACAAGGTGGTGCATACAAACGTAAAGAAGATATGCATAGAATGGCTGAAGCTAACCGTGCATTTGCCCATTTCAGATTCTAATACTATAAGAATATAACCGATTTAGATTAAAAACTTAAAGTAAAGGAATAAGAAAATGGCAAAGACAGATTTACATTTGACTCGTAATATCGGTATCATGGCTCACATTGATGCCGGAAAAACAACAACTTCTGAACGTATCCTGTTCTACACTGGATTGACTCACAAAATTGGTGAGGTACACGATGGCGCTGCAACAATGGACTGGATGGAACAGGAGCAAGAACGTGGTATTACTATTACATCTGCTGCAACAACAACAAGATGGAAATATGCTGGTGATACTTATAAAATCAACTTGATTGACACTCCGGGACACGTTGACTTTACTGCTGAAGTAGAACGTTCGTTACGTATCCTGGATGGTGCTGTGGCTGCTTACTGTGCAGTAGGTGGTGTAGAACCTCAATCAGAAACTGTATGGCGTCAAGCTGATAAGTATAATGTGCCACGTATTGCGTACGTAAACAAAATGGACCGTTCGGGTGCTGACTTCTTTGAGGTTGTACGCCAGATGAAAGCTGTTTTGGGTGCTAATCCTTGTCCAATCGTTGTTCCTATTGGTGCTGAGGAAACCTTCAAAGGTCTAGTAGACTTGATTAAAATGAAAGCTATCTATTGGCATGATGAAACAATGGGGGCTGACTATACAGTTGAAGAAATACCGGCAGATCTCGTTGATGAAGCAAATGAATGGAGAGATAAAATGCTTGAAAAGGTAGCTGAGTTTGACGATGCTTTGATGGAGAAATATTTCGACGATCCTTCTACTATTACAGAAGAAGAAGTGTTGAGAGCTCTCCGCAATGCAACAGTTCAGATGGCAGTTGTACCAATGTTGTGTGGCTCTTCATTTAAGAATAAGGGTGTTCAGACATTGTTGGATTATGTTTGTGCTTTCTTGCCTTCTCCATTGGATACTGAGAATGTGATTGGTACAAATCCGAATACAGGTGCAGAAGAAGATCGTAAACCGAGTGATGATGAGAAAACATCAGCTTTGGCATTTAAGATTGCTACTGACCCTTATGTAGGTCGTTTGACTTTCTTCCGTGTATATTCGGGTAAGATTGAAGCTGGTTCTTATATCTATAATTCTCGCTCTGGTAAGAAAGAACGTGTTTCTCGTCTGTTCCAGATGCATTCAAACAAGCAGAATCCGGTTGAAGTAATCGGTGCTGGTGATATTGGTGCAGGTGTAGGTTTTAAAGATATTCATACAGGTGATACGCTTTGTGATGAAACAGCTCCGATCGTATTAGAGTCTATGGACTTCCCAGAACCGGTAATCGGTATTGCAGTTGAGCCTAAAACTCAGAAAGACATGGATAAATTGTCTAACGGTTTGGCTAAGCTCGCTGAAGAAGATCCGACATTTACAGTTAAGACTGATGAGCAAACAGGACAGACTGTAATCTCTGGTATGGGTGAGTTGCACTTGGATATCATTATTGACCGTTTGAAACGTGAATTTAAAGTAGAATGTAACCAAGGTAAACCTCAGGTTAATTATAAAGAAGCTATCACTAAGACAGTTGATCTTCGTGAAGTTTATAAGAAACAGTCTGGTGGTCGTGGTAAGTTTGCAGATATTATCGTTAAGATCGGTCCTGTTGATGAAGATTTCAAAGAAGGCGGATTGCAGTTTATCGATGAAGTGAAGGGTGGTAATATTCCTAAAGAATTTATTCCTTCAGTTCAGAAAGGTTTCACAAGCGCAATGAAGAACGGTGTGTTGGCCGGATATCCGTTGGATTCAATGAAAGTAACTTTGATTGATGGTTCATTCCACCCGGTTGACTCTGACCAGTTGTCTTTCGAAATCTGTGCTATTCAGGCATATAAGAATGCATGTGCTAAAGCTGGTCCGGTATTGATGGAGCCTATCATGAAACTGGAGGTTGTTACTCCGGAAGAAAACATGGGTGATGTGATCGGTGACTTGAATAAGCGTCGTGGCCAGGTTGAAGGGATGGAATCTAGCCGTTCCGGTGCTCGTATCGTGAAAGCAATGGTGCCACTGGCTGAAATGTTTGGTTATGTAACAGCGTTACGTACTATTACATCAGGTCGCGCAACTTCATCAATGGTATATTCTCATCACGCTCAAGTTTCTAACTCTATTGCTAAGGCAGTATTGGAAGAAGTAAAAGGACGTGCTGATTTACTCTAAAAGAATATCAAAAGCAGCAGGCTAGCGAATGACTCTTAGCCTGCCGCTTTATCTTATTTATAAATATATTAATTTAAAACCATAATGAGTCAGAAAATTAGAATTAAATTGAAATCTTACGACCACAACTTGGTTGACAAGTCAGCTGAGAAGATTGTAAGAACCGTAAAGGCTACGGGTGCTATTGTTAGTGGTCCAATTCCTCTGCCTACGCACAAGCGTATCTTTACAGTAAACCGCTCGACTTTCGTTAACAAGAAGTCACGTGAACAGTTTGAACTCTCTTCTTATAAGAGATTGATCGACATCTATAGCTCAACTGCTAAGACAGTAGATGCTCTTATGAAGCTTGAGTTGCCGAGTGGTGTGGAAGTAGAAATTAAAGTTTGATAATTAAAAATTAGTGAAATGCCAGGATTATTAGGAAAAAAAATCGGAATGACATCCGTTTTCAGTGCTGATGGTAAGAATGTACCATGCACTGTTATCGAAGCAGGTCCTTGTGTTGTTACTCAGGTTAAAACTGTCGAAAAAGATGGCTATGCAGCTGTTCAGTTGGGTTTTCAGGACAAAAAGGAAAAACATACAACTAAACCGTTGATGGGTCACTTTAAGAGAGCTGGAGTAACACCGAAGAGACACTTGGCCGAGTTCAAAGAATTTGAAACAGAGTTGAATCTGGGTGATACTATTACTGTAGAGATGTTTAATGACGCTACTTTCGTAGATGTTGTCGGAACTTCTAAAGGTAAAGGCTTCCAGGGTGTAGTTAAGAGACATGGTTTCGGTGGTGTAGGTCAAGCTACTCACGGTCAGCATAATCGTGCTCGTAAGCCGGGTTCTATCGGTGCTTGTTCTTATCCAGCTAAAGTATTCAAAGGAATGCGCATGGGCGGACAGCTCGGTGGTGACAGAGTTACTGTTCAAAACTTGCAGGTATTAAAAGTAATCGCGGATCATAACCTTCTTTTGATCAAAGGTTCTATCCCGGGTTGCAAAGGTTCAATCGTAATAATTGAGAAATAATGGAAGTTAACGTATATAACATTAAAGGTGAAGACACTGGGAGAAAGGTTACGTTAAACGAATCTATCTTCGGAATTGAGCCCAACGACCACGCTATCTATTTGGATGTAAAGCAATTTATGGCCAACCAGCGTCAGGGTACTCATAAGTCAAAAGAAAGAAGTGAAATCAGTGGCTCTACTCGTAAGATCGGTCGCCAGAAAGGTGGTGGTGGAGCACGTCGTGGTGATATGAATTCACCGGTGCTCGTTGGTGGTGCTCGTGTTTTTGGTCCGAAACCAAGAGACTACTTCTTCAAGTTGAATAAAAAAGTTAAGACATTGGCTCGTAAGTCAGCATTGTCTTATAAAGTTCAGAACAACGCGCTTATTGTTGTTGAAGACTTCGTTTTTGAAGCTCCTAAGACAAAAGATTTCGTTGCTATGACAAAAAATCTTAAAGTTTCCGATAAAAAGCTACTCGTAATTTTACCGGAAGCAAATAAAAACGTATATTTGTCAGCTCGTAACATAGAGGGTGCAAACGTGCAGACTGTCTCAGGATTAAATACTTACAGAGTATTGAATGCTGGGGTTGTTGTGCTTACAGAAAACTCTTTGAAGGCTATTGACAATATCTTAATTTAAAAAGGAGGCTTAAATAATGGGAATTATTATTAAACCGTTGGTAACAGAGAAAATGACTGCAATCACTGATAAGCTGAATCGTTTCGGCTTTGTTGTACGTCCTGATGCTAACAAACTGGAAATTAAGAAGGAAGTTGAAGCTCTTTATAATGTTACTGTAGTTGATGTGAATACAGTGAAGTATGCAGGCAAAAATAAAAGCCGTTATACTAAAGCAGGTATCATCAATGGCCGTACGAATGCATTCAAAAAAGCAATTGTAACATTGAAAGAAGGAGATACTATTGATTTTTATAGTAATATTTAATAAAAATGGCAGTACGTAAATTAAAGCCCACAACACCGGGGCAAAGACATAAAATTATTGGTACTTTCGAAGAAATTACTGCATCAGTACCAGAAAAGTCTCTTGTATATGGTAAGAAATCATCTGGTGGTCGTAACAACGAAGGTAAGATGACTATGCGCTACATTGGTGGCGGTCATAGAAAGGTGATTAGAATTGTTGATTTCAAGAGAAACAAAGACGGTGTACCAGCAGTGGTTAAGACAATTGAATACGATCCGAATCGTTCGGCTCGTATCGCTTTGTTATATTACGCTGATGGAGAAAAAAGATATATTATTGCTCCCAATGGATTGCAAGTTGGTGCGACTCTGATGTCGGGTGAAACAGCAGCGCCAGAGATTGGTAATACTCTTCCCCTTCAGAACATTCCGGTTGGTACTGTAATTCACAATATTGAGTTACGTCCGGGACAGGGTGCTGCTCTGGTTAGATCAGCTGGAAACTTTGCTCAGTTAACTTCTCGTGAGGGTAAGTATTGTGTGATTAAATTGCCTTCAGGTGAAGTAAGACAGATTCTTAGCACTTGTAAAGCTACTATCGGTAGTGTTGGTAACTCAGATCATGGATTGGAACGCTCAGGTAAGGCTGGACGTTCTCGTTGGCAAGGTCGTCGTCCTCGTAACCGTGGTGTTGTAATGAACCCGGTTGATCACCCGATGGGTGGTGGTGAAGGACGTTCTTCCGGAGGACATCCAAGATCTCGTAAGGGATTGTACGCTAAGGGACTTAAGACTAGAGCTCCTAAGAAACAATCGTCTAAGTACATTATTGAGAGAAGAAAAAAGTAATCTGATTAATTGAGTAAACTATGAGTCGTTCATTAAAAAAAGGTCCATATATTAACGTAAAGCTTGAAAAGAGAATTTTTGCCATGAATGAATCTGGCAAAAAAGTCGTAGTAAAGACATGGGCCAGAGCTTCAATGATTTCGCCTGATTTTGTAGGCCATACAGTTGCAGTTCACAATGGAAATAAATTTATTCCTGTATATGTTACCGAAAATATGGTAGGACACAAGTTGGGCGAATTCGCTCCAACTCGTACATTCAGAGGACACGCTGGTAACAAGAAAAGATAACAGGAATTATTTGAAATAATAAAGTAATAAATATAATGGGAGCAAGAAAAAAAATATCGGCTGAAAAAAGAAAAGAAGCCCTTAAGACCATGTATTTTGCTAAATTGCAAAATGTTCCTACTTCTCCACGTAAGATGCGCTTAGTCGCTGATATGATTCGTGGTATGGAAGTGAACAGAGCACTTGGTGTTTTGAAATTTTCTTCAAAAGAAGCTGCTGCAAGAGTGGAAAAATTGCTTCGCTCTGCAATTGCTAACTGGGAACAGAAAAACGAACGTAAAGCAGAAAGCGGCGAGTTGTTCGTAACGCAGATTTTTGTTGATGGTGGCGCTACACTCAAAAGAATGAGACCGGCACCGCAGGGTAGAGGTTATAGAATTCGCAAACGTTCAAATCACGTAACATTGTTCGTTGGTGCTAAAAGTAATAACGAAGATCAAAATTAAGGTAGATGGGACAAAAAGTTAATCCAATAAGCAACCGTTTAGGAATTATCAGAGGATGGGATTCTAACTGGTATGGTGGAAATGATTACGGTGATTCTTTGCTGGAAGATAGCAAAATCCGTAAATATCTTAATGCAAGACTTGCAAAGGCAAGTGTATCAAGAATCGTAATTGAACGTACGCTGAAGCTCGTTACTATTACCGTTTGCACTGCTCGCCCGGGTATTATCATCGGTAAAGGTGGCCAAGAAGTTGATAAGTTAAAAGAAGAGTTGAAGAAGGTTACCGACAAAGATATTCAGATTAATATCTTTGAAGTGAAAAGACCGGAACTGGATGCTGTAATTGTTGCTAACAACATTGCTCGCCAGGTAGAAGGTAAAATTGCCTACCGCCGTGCCATTAAAATGGCTATCGCAAATACAATGCGTATGGGTGCTGAAGGTATCAAAATTCAGATTTCAGGACGTTTGAATGGAGCTGAAATGGCTCGTTCTGAAATGTATAAAGAAGGAAGAACTCCGTTACACACTTTCAGAGCTGATATCGACTACTGTCATGCTGAAGCATTGACTAAAGTGGGTCTTTTAGGTATCAAAGTTTGGATTTGTAGAGGTGAAGTGTTTGGTAAGAAAGAATTAGCTCCGAACTTTACACAAAGCAAAGAAAGTGGTCGTGGAAACAATGGTGGAAACAACGGCGGAAAGAACTTCAAAAGAAAGAAAAATAATCGCTAAACGAATTTGAATTTTAGGAAACTATGTTACAACCGAAAAAGACAAAATTCAGAAGACAACAAAAAGGCCGTGCAAAAGGTAATGCTCAGAGAGGCAACCAGCTGGCTTTCGGTTCTTTTGGCATTAAGGCTTTGGAAACTAAATGGATTACAGGCCGTCAGATCGAAGCTGCTCGTATTGCAGTAACAAGATATATGCAACGTCAAGGACAGATCTGGATCCGTATATTCCCGGATAAACCAATTACTAGAAAACCTGCCGATGTGCGTATGGGTAAAGGTAAAGGTGCTCCCGAGGGATTTGTGGCTCCTGTAACTCCAGGTAGAATCATTATTGAAGCTGAAGGAGTATCTTACGAAATCGCGAAAGAAGCATTGCGCTTAGCTGCTCAAAAGCTTCCTATTACAACGAAGTTTGTCGTAAGACGTGATTATGATATTCAAAATCAAAATGCGTAAGGTTTATGAAAATTGCAGAAATTAAAGAAATGACTACTAATGATTTAGTAGAAAGAGTAGAGGCAGAAACAGCTAATTATAACCAGATGGTTATCAATCATTCTATTTCTCCTTTGGAAAATCCTGCTCAAATCAAACAATTACGCAGGACTATTGCGCGTATGAAAACAGAATTACGCCAAAGAGAACTTAACAATAAATGATCAGCTTGATGGAAGCAAGAAATTTAAGAAAAGAAAGAACAGGGGTTGTATTGAGCAACAAGATGGAAAAAACTATCACAGTTGCTGCCAAGTTTAAAGAAAAACACCCTATATATGGTAAGTTCGTTAGTAAAACGAAGAAGTACCATGCTCATGATGAAAAGAATGAATGCAATATCGGTGATACTGTACGCATCATGGAAACTCGTCCTTTGAGCAAGACTAAAAGATGGAGATTAGTAGAAATAATTGAAAGAGCTAAGTAATTATGATACAAGTAGAATCCAGACTTACAGTATGTGATAACAGTGGAGCTAAAGAAGCTTTGTGTATCCGTGTATTGGGTGGCACAGGTCGTCGTTATGCTTCAGTAGGAGATGTTATTGTAGTTTCCGTAAAGAGTGTTATCCCTTCGAGTGATGTTAAAAAAGGTGCAGTATCAAAGGCTTTGATTGTACGTACGAAGAAAGAAATCCGTCGTCCTGATGGTTCTTATATACGTTTTGATGATAATGCTTGCGTGTTGCTTAATAATGCAGGTGAAATTAGAGGAAGTCGTATTTTCGGTCCTGTAGCAAGAGAACTTCGTGCTACAAACATGAAGGTTGTGTCACTTGCGCCTGAGGTACTTTAATTTTGTAAAAGATTTGAGTAATGAGTAAATTACATATTAAAAAAGGCGATACAGTTTACGTAAATGCTGGCGAAGATAAGGGCAAAACTGGTCGTGTATTGAAGGTTCTTGTTAAAGAAGGTCGTGCAATTGTTGAGGGTATCAATATGGTATCTAAGAGCACTAAGCCGAATGCAAAGAATCCGCAGGGTGGTATTGTGAAGCAAGAAGCTTCTATCCACATTTCAAACTTGAACCCGGTTGATCCAAAAACTGGTAAAGCAACGCGTATTGGGAGAAGAAAGAGTTCTGAAGGAACTTTAGTGCGTTATTCTAAAAAATCAGGAGAGGAGATTTAGTAATGAGTAATACTGCTAGCCTAAAGAAAGAATATGCAGATCGTATTGCACCTGCATTGAAATCACAATTCCAGTATTCTTCAACGATGCAGGTACCCGTACTTAAGAAGATTGTTATCAATCAAGGTTTAGGTATGGCTGTTGCTGATAAGAAGATTATTGAAGTAGCAATCAATGAAATGACAGCTATCACAGGTCAGAAGGCCGTAGCTACCATTTCTCGTAAAGATATCGCAAACTTTAAGTTACGTAAAAAAATGCCGATTGGCGTTATGGTAACTTTGCGCCGTGAGAGAATGTATGAATTCTTGGAAAAACTAGTTCGTGTAGCTCTTCCTCGTATTCGTGACTTCAAAGGTATCGAAAGTAAGTTTGATGGTAAAGGTAACTATACCCTTGGTATTCAGGAACAAATCATTTTCCCTGAAATAAATATCGATAGTATTACAAGAATTCTCGGAATGAATATTACCTTTGTAACCTCTGCGGAGACAGATGAAGAAGGTTATGCCTTGTTGAAGGAATTCGGTTTACCTTTTAAAAACGCTAAAAAAGATTAATAGAATATGGCAAAGGAATCAATGAAGGCACGTGAAGTAAAGCGTGCTAAATTAGTAGCCAGATACGCCGAGAAAAGAGCTGCTTTGAAGCAAATCGTGAGAACAGGTGAACCTGCCGATGCTTTTGAAGCTGCACAGAAATTGCAAGAGTTGCCTAAGAATTCAAATCCGATTCGTATGCACAACCGTTGCAAACTGACTGGTCGTCCAAAAGGTTATATCCGTCAGTTCGGAATTTCAAGAATCCAGTTCCGTGAGATGGCATCTAACGGTCTGATCCCGGGCGTAAAGAAAGCAAGCTGGTAATTATTGTTTAAATATTGTCAGGGAAGTCCTGATTAATTTAATTTATTTTTATATGACTGATCCAATAGCAGATTATTTGACGAGGTTGCGGAACGCAATTGGTGCTAAGCACAGAGTTGTAGAAGTTCCCGCTTCGAACTTGAAAAAAGAAATCACTAAGATTCTTTTTGAAAAAGGCTACATTCTTAACTATAAGTTTGTAGAAGATGGTCCTCAAGGAACTATTAAGGTTGCCTTGAAGTATGATTCTGTTAACAAAGTTAACGCAATCAAAAAATTAGAAAGAGTATCTTCTCCGGGTATGCGTAAGTATACTGGTTACAAAGATATGCCGCGTGTTATTAATGGGCTGGGTATTGCTATAATATCTACTTCCAAAGGTGTAATGACTAACAAAGAAGCTGCTGAACTGAAAATCGGTGGTGAAGTCTTGTGTTACGTATATTAATTTAGGAGGAATAAGCAATGTCAAGAATAGGAAAATTACCCATTAGTATCCCTGCTGGAGTGACAGTCACTCTGAAGGATGATGTGGTTACCGTTAAGGGACCCAAAGGCGAACTTAGCCAATATGTGAATCCTGCTATCAATGTTGCCATTGAAGACGGACACGTGACTTTAACAGAAAACGAAAAAGAAATGATTGATAACCCGAAGCAAAAACATGCTTTCCACGGTTTGTATCGTTCTTTAGTTCATAACATGGTTGTGGGCGTGTCTGAAGGATATAAAAAGGAACTGGAACTTGTCGGTGTAGGTTACCGTGCTTCTAACCAAGGTAACATCATTGAACTGGCTTTAGGTTATACACACAATATTTTCATTCAATTGCCTGCTGAGGTGAAAGTTGAAACTAAGTCTGAAAGAAATAAGAACCCTCTTATTATATTGGAATCGTGTGACAAACAATTGCTTGGTCAAGTTTGCTCTAAAATACGTTCTTTCCGTAAGCCTGAACCATATAAGGGTAAAGGTATTAAGTTTGTTGGCGAAGTAATTCGTAGAAAGTCTGGTAAATCAGCCGGTGCTAAGTAAATCATATAAAATTAGATTATTATGACAACAAAAATAGAAAGACGAGTTAAGATCAAATATAGAGTACGCAATAAGATCTCAGGTACTGCTGAACGTCCGCGTATGAGTGTATTTAGAAGTAACAAGCAAATTTATGTCCAGATTATCGATGATCTTTCTGGTAAGACACTGGCTGCTGCTTCTTCTTTAGGTATGGCTGAGAAAGTCGCAAAGAAAGAACAAGCTGCTAAAGTTGGTGAAATGATTGCTAAAAAGGCTCAGGAAGCAGGTATAACTACTGTTGTTTTCGACCGTAATGGTTACTTGTATCATGGGAGAGTAAAAGAAGTAGCTGATGCTGCTCGTAACGGTGGACTTAAATTTTAATCATTATGGCAGGAGTTAATAATAGAGTTAAGGTTACTAACGATATAGAACTGAAGGATAGATTGGTTGCTATTAATCGTGTTACTAAAGTTACCAAAGGTGGTAGAACTTTTAGTTTCTCTGCAATCGTTGTTGTAGGTAACGAAGAAGGTATTATCGGTTGGGGACTTGGTAAAGCAGGTGAAGTAACAGCTGCTATCGCTAAAGGCGTAGAATCAGCTAAAAAGAACCTGGTGAAAGTACCTGTTTTGAAAGGTACTGTTCCTCATGAACAATCAGCTAAGTTTGGTGGTGCTGAAGTATTCATCAAACCTGCATCTCACGGAACCGGTGTAGTAGCTGGTGGTGCTATGCGTGCTGTATTGGAAAGTGTTGGTATTACTGACGTTTTGGCAAAATCTAAAGGTTCTTCAAATCCGCACAACCTTGTTAAAGCTACAATTGAAGCTTTGAGTGAGATGCGTGATGCAAGAATGATTGCTCAGAACAGAGGTATTAGTGTTGAAAAAGTATTTAGAGGATAAGGAGGAGATATGTCAATTATAAAGATTAAACAAGTTAAAAGTAGAATTGGTGCTCCAGCTGATCAGAAAAGAACTCTTGATGCACTGGGACTTCGCAAACTGAACCGTGTGGTTGAACACGAAAGCACTCCTTCAATTCTTGGAATGGTAGATAAAGTAAAACACTTGGTTGCCATTGTTAAGTAATTATTTGTTGAATAAAAAAACGAATTACAATATGAACTTAAGTAATTTAAAACCTGCAGAAGGATCTACTAAGACAAGAAAGAGAATAGGACGTGGTGCCGGTTCTGGCTTGGGTGGCACTTCTACAAGAGGTCATAAAGGAGCTAAATCAAGATCTGGATACTCTAAGAAAGTTGGCTTTGAAGGTGGTCAGATGCCTCTTCAACGTCGAGTACCTAAATTTGGTTTTAAGAATATCAATCGTGTAGAATATAAGGCTATCAACTTGGATACAATTCAGACGCTTGCAGACGCTAAGAATCTGACAAAAGTTGGTATTAGCGACTTTATTGAAGCAGGATTTATTTCTTCAAATCAATTGGTTAAAGTATTGGGTAACGGAGCTCTGACTAACAAGCTGGAAGTAGAAGCTAACGCATTCTCTAAGAGTGCTGCTGCTGCTATTGAAGCTGCTGGTGGAACTGTAGTAAAACTCTGATTCAATGAGAAAAGCTATTGAAACATTAAAGAATATATGGAAGATTGAGGATCTGAGACAGCGGATCCTCATCACCATATTGTTTGTGGCAATTTACCGTTTCGGATCATATGTCGTATTACCGGGTATTAATCCGGCAATGCTGGCAAAATTGCACGAACAAACAAGTGAAGGCCTTTTAGCCTTGTTAAATATGTTCTCTGGAGGAGCATTTTCTAATGCCTCTATTTTTGCATTAGGAATCATGCCTTATATCTCTGCATCTATCGTTATTCAGCTATTGGGAATCGCTGTGCCGTATTTCCAGAAGTTGCAGCGCGAAGGTGAGAGCGGCAGAAGAAAAATGAATCAATATACTCGTTATCTGACGATTGCTATATTGTTAGTTCAGGCCCCTTCTTATTTGCTCAATCTTAAAATGCAGGCTGGCCCTTCCTTAAATGCTTCATTAGATTGGACTCTGTTTATGGTTACCTCTACCATTATTTTGGCAGCAGGTAGTATGTTTATTTTGTGGCTTGGTGAAAGAATAACTGATAAAGGTATTGGTAACGGTATTTCATTTATCATCCTGATCGGTATTATCGCTCGTTTCCCTGATGCTTTGATACAAGAAGTTGTATCCAGAGTAGCAAATAAGAGTGGTGGTCTGATTATGTTTATAATTGAAGTCGTATTCTTATTGTTAGTAATTGGTGCTGCAATCCTGTTGGTACAAGGTACAAGAAAGATTCCTGTACAATATGCTAAAAGAATTGTAGGTAATAAACAATATGGTGGTGCAAGACAGTATATTCCTTTGAAGGTGAATGCTGCTGGTGTAATGCCTATTATCTTTGCTCAGACAATCATGTTTATTCCAATTACATTTATCGGTTTTTCCAATAATGTAAATAACGCAGGCGGTTTCTTGCATGCGTTTACAGATCATACAAGTTTCTGGTATAATTTTGTTTTTGCGGTAATGATTATATTATTTACATATTTCTATACTGCAATTGCAATCAATCCGACTCAGATGGCTGAGGATATGAAGAGAAATAATGGTTTCATCCCTGGTATCAAACCGGGAAAGAAAACAGCAGAGTATATTGATGATATCATGTCTCGTATTACTTTACCGGGTTCTTTCTTCTTGGCATTGGTTGCTATTATGCCTGCTTTTGCTGGTATATTTGGGGTTCAAGCTGGATTTGCTCAATTCTTCGGCGGTACATCTTTGTTAATTCTTGTAGGTGTTGTTCTTGATACACTGCAACAGGTTGAAAGTCATTTGTTGATGAGACATTATGATGGTCTGTTGAAATCAGGTCGTATTAAGGGACGCGCTGGTGTAGCGGCATATTAATTCTTTAGAATAGAAATGATATTTCTTAAGACAGAAGATGAAATAGAATTGCTCCGTCAGAGTAACCTGCTTGTCGGTAGAACTCTAGCTGAGGTTGCTAAAGTGGTGAAGCCTGGTGTAACTACACGTGAGTTGGATAAAGTTGCTGAAGAATTCATTAGAGATAATGGGGCAACTCCAACTTTTAAAGGATTCCCGAATCAATATGGAGACCCGTTTCCTGCATCCATCTGTACTTCTGTAAATGACCAGGTAGTACATGGAATCCCGGGGGATATTGTTTTGAAAGACGGTGATATCGTATCTGTGGATTGCGGAACTTATATGAATGGTTTTTGTGGAGATTCTGCTTATACTTTTTGTGTAGGAGAGGTAGACGAAGAAATTCGTAACTTATTGAAGGTAACTAAAGAAGCGTTATATATCGGTATTCAGAATGCAGTACATGGAAAAAGAATCGGAGATATCGGATATGCTATTCAGCAATATTGTGAGTCTCATTCTTATGGTGTAGTGCGTGAGTTTGTCGGTCACGGCATCGGTAAGGAAATGCACGAAGATCCCCAGGTACCTAATTATGGTAAAAGAGGATATGGTCCTTTGATGAAAAGAGGTCTTTGCATTGCAATTGAGCCGATGATAACGTTGGGAGACAGACAAGTGATTATGGAAGGTGACGGATGGACTGTGAGGACCAGAGATCGTAAATGTGCTGCGCACTTTGAACATACGGTAGCTGTTGGAGTTGGTGAGGCTGATATTTTGTCTTCATTCAAATTCATAGAAGAAGTTTTAGGAGATAAAGCAATATAATATGGCAAAGCAATCTGCAATAGAACAAGATGGAGTTATAGTTGAAGCATTGTCTAATGCAATGTTTCGTGTTGAATTAGAAAACGGACATGAGATTACTGCACATATTTCAGGTAAGATGCGTATGCATTACATTAAGATTTTGCCGGGAGATAAAGTGAGAGTCGAAATGTCTCCTTACGACTTATCGAAAGGAAGAATTGTGTTTAGATATAAATAAAATTAAGATATGAAAGTAAGAGCATCATTAAAGAAACGCACGCCAGAATGTAAGATCGTTAGACGTAATGGCCGTTTGTATGTTATTAACAAGAAAAATCCTAAGTATAAACAACGTCAAGGATAATTTGTTATTTTTGCAAAAAAAATAATTTAGTATATGGCTATAAGAATAGTTGGTGTAGATTTACCTCAGAATAAAAGAGGTGAAATTGCGTTGACCTATGTATATGGAATAGGTCGCAGTAGTTCAGCAAAAATTTTAGATAAAGCTGGTGTAGATAAAGATCTGAAGGTTAAAGACTGGACAGATGATCAAGCTGCTAAGATTCGTGAGATTATCGGTGCAGAGTATAAAGTAGAAGGTGATCTTCGTTCTGAAATCCAATTGAACATTAAGCGATTAATGGATATTGGTTGTTACCGTGGTGTACGTCATCGTATTGGTCTGCCGGTTAGAGGTCAGAGCACTAAGAACAATGCGCGTACTCGTAAGGGTAGAAAGAAAACCGTTGCTAATAAGAAAAAAGCTACTAAATAATAATTGTTGATATGGCAAAAAAAACAGTTGCAGCTAAGAAGAGAAATGTGAAAGTAGACGCTAATGGACAGTTACACGTTCATTCATCTTTCAACAATATTATTGTTTCTCTTGCAAACAGTGAAGGGCAGATAATCTCTTGGTCATCTGCAGGAAAGATGGGATTTAGAGGTTCAAAAAAGAATACTCCTTATGCAGCTCAGATGGCTGCCCAGGATTGTGCAAAAATTGCATTTGATCTTGGCCTGAGAAAGGTAAAAGCATATGTGAAGGGTCCAGGTAACGGACGTGAGTCTGCTATTAGAACTATCCACGGAGCTGGTATTGAGGTTACAGAGATCATCGACGTAACTCCACTTCCACACAATGGTTGTCGTCCTCCGAAAAGACGTAGAGTTTAATTTACCTTTAACTTAAAATGATCTTGATTTTGTTTTTGGATTGCAATAATTTCTTCTCTGCAATCGCGGCTGCAACAAATTAAGTTCATGAATAAACAATTAAATATTTAAAAGAAATGGCTAGATATACTGGACCAAAATCAAGAATAGCCCGTAAATTCGGTGAAGGCATCTTTGGAGCTGATAAAGTTTTGTCAAAGAAGAACTATCCTCCCGGACAACACGGAAATTCAAGAAAAAGAAAAACTTCTGAATATGGTGTGCAACTTCGTGAAAAGCAGAAAGCGAAATACACTTATGGAGTTTTAGAAAAACAATTCCGCAATTTGTTTGAAAAAGCCGCTACCGCTAAAGGTATTACCGGTGAGGTGCTTCTTCAATTGCTGGAAGGCCGCCTTGACAACGTAGTATTCCGTTTGGGTATTGCTCCTACACGTGCTGCTGCTCGTCAGTTGGTTAGTCACAAGCATATTACTGTAGATGGTGAAGTGGTAAACATTCCTTCGTTCGCAGTAAAACCAGGACAATTGATTGGTGTTCGTGAAAGATCTAAATCTTTGGAAGTAATTGCTAACTCTCTTGCAGGTTTCAATCACAGCAAATACGCTTGGTTGGAGTGGGATGAAACTTCTAAGGTTGGTAAAATGTTGCATATACCTGAAAGAGCAGACATTCCTGAGAACATTAAAGAACATTTGATCGTTGAATTGTATTCTAAATAATAATTAATTTCATGGCGATATTAGCATTTCAAAAACCTGATAAAGTATTAATGTTGGAGGCGGACTCCAGATTCGGTAAATTCGAATTTCGTCCGTTGGAACCGGGGTTTGGTATTACCGTAGGTAATGCATTACGCCGTATCCTGCTCTCTTCATTAGAGGGTTTTGCTATCACTACTATCAGAATAGATGGTGTGGAGCATGAATTTTCTAGTGTACCTGGAGTAAAAGAGGATGTTACCAACATTATCTTGAATCTGAAACAAGTGAGATTCAAGCAAGTAGTTGAAGAATTCGAGAGCGAAAAAGTGAGCATCACTGTCGAGAATTCAAGTGAATTTAAAGCAGGTGACATAGGTAAGTATTTGACTGGATTTGAAGTGTTAAATCCGGAATTAGTTATTTGTCATTTAGATTCTAAGGCAACTATGCAGATTGATATTACTATTAACAAGGGTCGTGGATATGTTCCTGCTGATGAAAATCGCGAATATTGCACGGATGTTAATGTAATTCCAATCGACTCTATTTATACACCGATACGTAATGTCAAGTATGCTGTAGAAAACTTCCGTGTAGAACAGAAGACAGACTACGAAAAGCTAGTGCTTGAGATTAGTACCGACGGTTCTATACACCCGAAGGAAGCGCTGAAAGAAGCTGCAAAAATTCTGATTTATCACTTCATGTTGTTCTCTGACGAGAAGATCACGCTTGAAAGTAACGATACTGATGGCAATGAAGAGTTTGATGAAGAAGTATTGCATATGCGTCAGCTGTTGAAGACTAAGCTTGTTGATATGGACTTGTCAGTTCGCGCCCTCAATTGTTTGAAGGCTGCTGACGTAGAAACTCTCGGTGACTTGGTACAATTCAACAAAACTGACCTGTTGAAGTTCAGAAACTTCGGAAAGAAATCGCTTACCGAGCTTGATGATTTGCTGGAAAGTCTGAATCTATCGTTTGGAACCGACATTTCTAAATATAAATTAGATAAAGAATAAAAAATGAGACATAATAAAAAATTCAATCATTTAGGTCGTACTGCTTCTCATAGAAGCGCTATGTTATCTAACATGGCTTGCTCCTTGATCAAGCACAAAAGAATCACTACGACTGTGGCAAAGGCTAAAGCTTTGAAGAAGTTTGTTGAGCCTTTGATTACAAAGTCTAAAGAAGATACTACGAATTCTCGTCGTGTTGTATTTAGCAACCTGCAAGATAAGATTGCAGTAACAGAATTGTTCAAAGAAATCTCGGTTAAGATTGCTGACCGTCCGGGTGGTTATACTCGTATCATCAAGACTGGTAACCGTTTAGGTGACAATGCAGAAATGTGTTTCATTGAGTTGGTTGACTACAATGAAAACATGGCTAAAGAAAAAGTTGCTAAGAAAGCTACTCGTACTCGTCGTTCTAAGAAGAGTGCTGCTCCTGCTGCTGTTGAAGCTCCTGCAACTGAAGAACCAAAAGCTGAATCAGCTGAATAATTTTACAGTTATTCTTATACATATAAAAAAGGCTACTCATACGGGTAGCCTTTTTTGTATCCTTATATTTTAGTTATACTAAGATACATTAAAAGATTTACCGAATGAACTTTTCGTAAGAATTATCTGTTATATTTGCAGGAGAATATGGCAAAATTTGTAAAGGTAATATTGTTTCTGTTGCTGGCAGTTGCCCTTCATGGGGTCGCAGGCAATGTTTTCACTGAAAAACAGGTGGAACAACCAGAGCATGCTGTTACATATTCTATGAAACCGCAGGGGCAGATTAATGCTCCAGAATCTCCTTATCTTCCTGTGGCTGAATTAACTAATTTGCAAAGCCATCAGATATCGGTGACACGCATCCAACGTGTGCAAATCGGTGAATACTTCTCTTCTCTGAGAAATGTACTGCAATGTTGTGCAGACCGTGATAACTCACTGTCACAGCATTGGGGAAGGATTTATAATACTACAACTTCCTATTATTGCCAGCCTGCAAGTGAATATTATGTATTTACTTTAAGGCATATTATTATTTAGACGTTTATTTATTGGTATTATTTTACGGATTGCTGGCGTTAATTATATAGTGCCGGTCAGTCTTTATTATCTTCATATTTTTACTAATAATTTAAACTTCAATATTATGGCAACTCAAGCTATTGATGCTACTATATTTGCATCTTCACATCCCGATATCGCTAAACGTACGAGTATCTCCGGTCTTTTAATTTCTTGTGTAATGTTACTGATTGGTATTTTATCTTTTGCTTCTACTTTCGAACTGGAAGATAAATCGTCTACTGTCAGTATGGCTCTGATGGTCTTTGGAACAGGATTGTTCCTTTTAGGTATATTCCGGCTTTTCTGGAAGTCAAAAGAAGTGGTCTATGTTCCGACAGGAAGCATAACGAAAGAGCGTAGTGTTTTCTTTGATCTGAAGCATATGGACAAGTTGACTGACCTTGTTAATTCCGGTTCATTTTCTGCGGATTCAAAGATTAAGAGTGAGGCAAGTGGTAATATACGTATGGACGTGATACTATCTGCTGATAATAAATTTGCAGCTGTACAGCTATTCCAGTTTGTACCTTATACATATCAGCCGGTGACTGCTGTGCATTATTTTACCAATGATGCAGCTGCAGCTGTTGCTGCGTTTCTGACTAAAAGTCAATTGAATTAAAGTGCTTAATGCCAAATGGTGTTCATGTTGATGGCGAATTGTCATTCATCAGAAGATCATTTCTAAGATAGTCAAGTGCAGGGATGCAGGGATAAATGGATAATGGATTGATAATTACTGAATATCGCACTTCTATGTCTTAATAGCTTAGATACAAGCAGGCTTTAAGGAATAATTTGACATGTGGGGATTAACCGTCGATGACGGCAATCCCCATTTTTTTCATTAAGAAGCACGCATTCATGTTCTGTGCGACTCCGCTTCTCATCTGGTATGAAAATGTCAGTTCGTTGTTGGTAATGTCCGCTTCGAAACAATAATTCCGGATATTTTGTGGAAAAGCATCTATTAGTGTGCCTAGCAGTAGGTCATGAGTAGCGATAATACCATTGGCATCCATGCTCATGAACTGTTTGATTAAGGCAAAAGAACCTTTCTGTTTATCCATAGAGTTAGTTCCTTTCAGAATTTCATCAAGGATGATAAATAATTCTTCTCCGGCTTTGAGTTTATCAATGATTAGTTTCAGTCGTTTGAGTTCGGCGAAGAAGTAAGATTCGTTGTCGGTGAGTGAATCACTTGTCCGGAGGCTGGTGACAAGACGAGCGGGAAATATTTCCATTTTCGCAGCCCATACAGGAGCACCAATGCAAGCCAAGAGGTAGTTGACACCTACGGTGCGCAGGTAAGTACTTTTGCCTGCCATGTTGGCGCCGGTAATAATGATAAAGAACGGGCGTTTCTCCATATCGATTCCATTGCGGACACATTTATTGCGGTCCATGAGCGGATGCCCTAAGGCTTCGGCTTGCAGATGGAAAGACTGAGAAGTTATTTGAGGATAGATGTAATCCGGATGGTTGTATGAGAATGTTGCAAGAGAACAATAAGCATCAATTGCTCCGATAGCTTCGATCCAGCGGGGGAGATCTGCGGAGTGTACTTCTTTCCATTTCTCGATTTGCATGACTTGGCGGAGTTCCCAAAATAGGAGGCCGTTCAAGATGGTGCTTATTAGCAGATTACCTCGTTGGTCGAGTGCATTCATGAGTTTAGCAAGGCGATGTACGGACTGGGAAGCTGTTTGATTTTGGCTTGTAAGTTCGGCTTTCAGTTGTTGCAGTGCAGGGCTGTGCATCTCTTTTTTCTCGGTGATGAGAATCTGGTCGGCGTAAGTAGACAGAATTTGTAGTTTTTCGCCATACGTCGCTTGTATTTTGGTTATTCCTTTTGAGAAGATAAAACTGAATACGACAAAGCATGCAAATACTATCCCGCTGATGCTTGCAGGGAGAAATCCCAGAATCGTTGCGCCGATACATAGGAGGTTTATAATACCTACTGCTGTCGGGAGGATACGGAGGAAAGCGTGTTTCCGATAGTCGCTCGGACTGTTTACCCATTCTTTAATTTCAGAGGTGTCGGATGGCTTGCCTTTATAAAGTAATCCGAGCAGGCGGAATTGTTGCCGAAACTCAAGTTCTGAAGATAGTTCCCGAATCGCTTCCTGACGTTGTTCGATAGCTTCTTTTTCTTCCAGATGTGCATTGAACCAGTTGGCAAGACGCTGTTTGCCGATGGGGGTCGAAGTACGATTGATATACTGGAATAGTGAGTGCTCGCCAAATATGTCCAAGTCAAAAGTATAGAGGTGAGACGGATCGATGTATTCCTTTCCGTTGTCGAAGTCGGAAAAGTCATATTGCAGTGCTCGTAGTTCCTGCTGATTGATTTCTATTTTCTTTTTGAGATAATCTTTCCAGTAAAACCATCGGTTGTGGCTTTGCACCAGCCAAATGAAAGCGATGATGGGAATTACGGTAAAGACGATGAGCTTTAACCATCCATCAGACCAAAAAATAATGGCGGAGGCTACTGCTTCTACGAATAAGATCAGTCTCAGAAGGCTGATATAGCGAATGCGTTTCTGCGCTTTTTGTAGTTGTTGTTCTGTTTCCTGAATGATTTGTTGATAGGTTGCTATAATATTTTCTTGTTTTTCCATACGATTATATTGCTTTTCGGACAAAGGTAATATAATTCGTAAAAAGCAGAATGGGAGCGTGTTTTTGTAAAGAGCAGATTTACTCTTTATTAACGGTCATTCAGTAATCGGTGATGAAGCAAGTTGTGATGGTTTAGAGCAAAGTTACATAGGAAATAAACACACTTTGTTATTGTCACTTGTCACCTTTGTGTGATAAGTGTCTTATAATTAGTCAAGTAATGGTGATAATAACCGGTGATAATAAGGTGATAATAGATGTTTTTCTGCTTTCTATTATCACCTGTTTTTAATAGATAATACGGTTAATTTGTTGATTATCAGTAGAAAGTGTACTCTTTTAAAGCCTTTGCCTATTTGTGTTAAGAATTCCCTTTTAGGCATGAATGTACGTTGTTTATGCCATATATTACTTCCTGTATGCCGCCTATATTAAGACAAGACTCGGCAACCTTAACCTGTAAACAAGGTTTGACTAATATATTTTGTTCGTTTCATATTTTCGTTTCACGTCCGTGATCTGTTCGGTTCACGTATGTGAGCTCAATGGTTTACGTACGTGGACTGATGGGAGCATGTACGTGAAACGATTTGTTGTTACTGACGGAATATATTAATCATGCCTGCATAATAGCATAATGAATCGTTCATTTGCTGTTGTTCCCGGGTGCTTATCCTTTCTTTGTCCGGATAAACATTGTCGCAAACTTAAACGGATATGAATGGAGTCTGTTTCCATGTAAATTGTCACAACTTATTCTTTATGATTACTTATGTATGCTACATCAGTATGGGGCACAGTATAAGTCATAATATCGGTCATAACAGGTATTAATGCTTGATATACCAGATAAAACACCTGATATTCAGGATGGAAAAAGACAAGATAAGATTATAAAAAGAACCATAAACCGTATCTCATGAGTAAACAAACTTCGGGGGCGATTGACTTGCTTCCGGGATAATTGCGTGTAAGAGGTGCTGTGCCAAGAAGGCGAAAGAGGCTTCTTGGCTTCTTTTTTCAACATTTCTTTTTCCATTCTTGCATTTATGCGCTAAAATTTATAACTTTCCACTCGAAAAGGCGTTGAATGAAGAAAGGAGGATGGCTTATGAAGAAAGGATATGTTTTGTGGTTGCTGATAAGCGTGATTAGCCTTCCGGTAGTTGCGCAGAATATCATTTATTCAAACTTGAAGGAGTTGATGGTTCAAGATGGCGATACCCTTGCAGTGTTGCGAGTAGAGAAGCGTTCCAGAAGCCAGATTCTATTGACAGGCGGGGCTGACTACCGGATAACGGCAGGCAATGATGAATCTATGTGCCGCCAGTTGAAGAAGCGTTGTTTTGCGGTGCGTACTTCTGAAGGAGACTTATTTATCAACTGTCGTAAGTTGCGTTATAAAAAGATGCGTTTCGGGGCGTGGTATGCTCCGGCTGTTCAGTTGGGCAAAAATATTTATTTCTGTGCGATGCCATTAGGGTCGGTAATCGGTGGGACATTTGCAGAAGAAGATGATGTGAAACTGGGCGGAAATGTGGGAGATGCTCTTGCTGCTTCAAGTCTGGTTACTAAACGGGTCTGCTATGAGCTGAACGGTGAGACCGGAAAGATTGATTTTGTAGGAAAAGAAAAGATGGCGCAACTGCTGGAAAAACATCCGGAATGGAAAAAAGCCTACCTTACAAAAGACAGTCAGGAAGCGAAGCATACCTTCAAGTATCTGCAAATGCTGTGTGGTGAGCAGCAGAAAGAATAAATAATACCTTTCTGATAATAAATCTACCAAAACCTTTGTCTTTTCTCTTCTTTTTTTCTATATTGCGAAGAGTTATAGAACTGTATTGCTTACAGTTTGTAATCCTTAATTCTGCTTATTATGAAGATAACTCTTGGCAACACGTTACCTCCCTACCCAGCTTTCATAGAAGGTATCCGGAGGGCCCCCGACCGTAGTTATACGCTTACGCCGGCGCAGACAGCTACGGCATTGAAGAATGCATTGCGCTATATCCCCTTGGAATTGCATGAGCAACTGGCACCTGAATTTATGGAAGAATTGCGTACCCGTGGGCGAATTTACGGATACCGCTTCCGCCCCGCAGGCGATCTGAAAGCCAGACCGATTGATGAATATCGTGGCAAATGTGTGGAAGGCAAAGCCTTTCAAGTAATGATTGACAACAATCTCTGTTTTGATATCGCGTTGTATCCCTATGAACTTGTTACTTATGGTGAAACCGGCCAAGTTTGTCAGAACTGGATGCAATACCTCCTGATCAAGCAATATCTCGAAGAACTTACTCCTGAGCAAACACTGGTCATTGAGTCCGGACATCCGTTGGGACTGTTTCGTTCCCGTCCCGATGCTCCCCGCGTTATTATTACCAACTCTATGATGATAGGTCAGTTCGACAATCAGCACGACTGGCACATTGCCGCACAAATGGGAGTTGCCAACTATGGGCAGATGACGGCGGGCGGCTGGATGTATATCGGTCCGCAGGGTATTGTTCATGGCACTTTCAATACATTACTCAATGCCGGACGATTGAAACTCGGCATTCCGCAGGACAAAGATTTGCGTGGCCACCTCTTCGTATCTTCCGGTTTGGGAGGAATGAGTGGGGCACAGCCAAAGGCAGCCGAAATAGCCGGAGCAGCCTCTATTATAGCCGAAGTCGATAGCTCCCGTATCGAAACACGTTATCGGCAGGGATGGGTAGGCCATGTCACACAGGACCTGTCGGAAGCTTTCCGCCTGGCAAAAGAAGCGATGGAACGTCGGGAACCTTGCTCGATAGCCTATCATGGCAACGTCGTTGATTTGCTGGAATATGCGGAACGCGAGCAGATTCATATTGAACTTTTGTCCGATCAGACCTCTTGTCATGCCGTTTACGAAGGAGGCTACTGTCCCGCAGGCTTGACTTTCGAAGAGCGGACCCGCCTTCTTCATGAATCTCCTGATCAGTTCCGCCGTCTGGCAGACGCTTCTTTGCGCCGCCATTTTGAGGTAATCCGGAAACTGGTGGCACGCGGCACTTACTTCTTCGATTATGGCAACTCCTTTATGAAAGCGATTTATGATGCCGGAGTGAAAGAGATTTCCCGCAATGGAGTTGATGAGAAAGACGGATTTATATGGCCGAGTTATGTAGAAGATATCATGGGACCCCAACTCTTTGATTATGGCTATGGTCCCTTCCGATGGGTATGTCTGAGCGGTAGGCACGAAGATCTGATAAAAACGGACCGTGCCGCAATGGAGTGCATTGATGTCAATCGACGGGGACAGGATCTGGATAATTATAACTGGATACGCGACGCCGAAAAGAACAGGCTGGTAGTAGGTACTCAGGCACGTATTCTCTATCAGGATGCCGTAGGAAGAATGAATATCGCCCTCCGTTTCAATGAAATGGTACGGCGGGGAGAAGTAGGACCGATCATGTTGGGCCGCGATCATCATGATGTGAGTGGAACCGATTCGCCTTTCCGTGAGACATCGAATATCAAAGACGGAAGTAATGTCATGGCTGATATGGCCGTGCAGTGTTTCGCCGGAAACTGCGCGCGTGGCATGAGCTTGGTAGCCCTGCATAATGGCGGCGGAGTCGGTATCGGAAAAGCGATTAATGGCGGCTTCGGCATGGTATGTGACGGCAGCGAACGGGTAGACGAGATACTTCGCTCGGCTAT
The DNA here is from genome assembly GCF_900106755.1 of Bacteroides faecis MAJ27. GTDB lineage: Bacteria > Bacteroidota > Bacteroidia > Bacteroidales > Bacteroidaceae > Bacteroides > Bacteroides faecis. The sequence goes on along the minus strand of NZ_FNNN01000020.1, from coordinate 23,827 downwards.
GCTTTGGGATGTGATGGGCGGAGTAGCCCGCCGCTCGTGGGCCCGCAATCCGCATGCAATGGAAACTAGTGACGCTTTCAATGAATCACATTCGGAAGGGTATCATATAACGATGCCTTATCTGGCTGATGACGAGCTGATTAAAAAGACAATAAAAGAAGCATTGTAATAGAAAGTAACGAAATAGAGAAATAAATATGAATTGGAGTAAGATCATCGAATGTGTCCCCAACTTTAGCGAGGGACGTGATTTGGAGAAAATAGACAAGATAGTAGCCCCTTTTCGTGGCAAATCCGGCGTGAAGCTGCTCGACTATAGCAATGATGAAGATCATAACCGTCTGGTAGTCACTTTGGTTGGCGAACCGGAAGCTTTGCGCGATGCAGTCATTGAAGCTATCGGCATTGCTGTCCGTCTGATAGACCTTAATCATCATAGCGGACAGCATCCCCGCATGGGAGCGGTGGACGTGGTTCCTTTCATTCCGATCAAGAATACGACGATGGAAGAAGCCGTCGCCCTGTCGAAAGAAGTGGCTTCCCGGGTGGCGGAACTATATAATCTCCCAGTCTTTCTGTATGAAAAGTCCGCCACAGCTCCGCATCGGGAAAATCTGGCCTCCGTCCGTAAGGGAGAATTTGAAGGAATGGCGGAGAAAATCAGACTTCCCGAATGGCAGCCCGACTTCGGTCCTGCCGAGCGTCATCCCACTGCCGGAACGGTAGCTATCGGTGCCCGAATGCCGCTGGTTGCTTATAACATCAATCTGAGTACCAATAATCTTGAAATAGCCACGAAGATAGCAAAAAATATCCGGCATATCAACGGCGGTCTCCGCTACGTCAAAGCAATGGGGGTGGAACTGAAAGAGCGGAATATCACCCAAGTATCCATTAATATGACCGATTACACCCGCACCGCCCTTTACCGTGCTTTCGAATTGGTGCGTATTGAGGCCCGCCGCTATGGAGTGACGATTGTTGGAAGTGAGATCATTGGTCTGGTGCCGATGGAAGCGCTGATAGATACGGCCTCCTATTATTTAGGACTGGAGAATTTCTCCATGCAGCAGGTGCTGGAAGCGCGTATCATGGAATAGCGCCCGGAGTATTAAAATAATGTGCGTCCGATATAAAACTGCTGAAACTTATATCGAATTATGATTGAAATAGTAAGAACCGAATAATAAAAGATCAATGAGTGAAAACCTGATTATATTCAATGCCCGTATTGTCACCCCGACAGGAATCTCCGCCCGTAAAGGTGCGGAAATGAGACAACTCCGTATCATAGAAAACGGAACGGTAGAAGTGACCAAAGGCATCATCACTTACGTCGGTGAGAGCCGTGGCGAAGATCGTGACGGCTACTACCAGCATTACTGGCATTACAACGCCCGGGGACATTGCCTGCTTCCGGGCTTTGTCGATTCGCATACCCATTTTGTTTTTGGCGGAGAACGTTCCGAAGAATTTTCATGGCGGCTGAAAGGCGAAAGCTATATGTCCATCATGGAACGTGGCGGAGGGATAGCCAGTACCGTAAAAGCTACCCGGCAAATGAATTTCCTGAAACTTCGCTCGGCAGCCGAAGGCTTTCTGAAGAAGATGAGTGCTATGGGAGTCACCACGGTAGAAGGTAAAAGCGGTTATGGACTCGATCGGGAAACAGAGCTGCTGCAACTGAAAATAATGCGCAGCCTGAACAATGACGAGCACAAACGTATCGACATTGTATCCACTTTCTTAGGAGCCCACGCCCTTCCCGAAGAGTATAAAGGAAGAGGAGACGAATACATCGACTTTCTGATTCGTGAAATGCTCCCCGTTATCCGCGAGAACGAACTTGCCGAATGTTGTGATGTCTTTTGCGAACAAGGAGTTTTCTCTGTCGAACAGTCCCGCCGCCTCCTTCAGGCAGCCAAAGAACAAGGCTTCCTGTTAAAGCTCCATGCCGATGAAATCGTTTCCTTTGGTGGCGCTGAGCTGGCTGCCGAACTGGGCGCTTTGTCTGCCGATCATCTGCTTCAGGCTTCCGATGCCGGAATCCGTGCAATGGCCGACGCAGGAGTAGTAGCTACCCTGCTGCCTCTGACGGCTTTCGCACTGAAAGAACCTTATGCACGCGGTCGTGAAATGATTGATGCCGGCTGTGCCGTGGCACTTGCCACAGACTTGAATCCGGGAAGCTGTTTCTCCGGTTCCATCCCGTTGACCATTGCTTTGGCGTGTATTTACATGAAACTTAGCATCGAAGAAACCATCACTGCCCTGACACTGAACGGAGCTGCTGCCCTTCATCGGGCAGACCGGATCGGAAGTATCGAAGTAGGCAAGCAAGGTGACTTTGTCATACTGAATTCGGACAATTATCACATTCTGCCATACTACGTAGGCATGAACTGTGTCATCATGACTATTAAAGGCGGTATGTTATACCCCGTCAATTGATAACTAAAAGCATAAAATACCATGTTAGCAGATTTAACCGTAAAAGATTTTTTAGATAAGGTAGCCGGCAATGATCCGGTACCCGGCGGTGGCAGTATTGCTGCTTTAGGCGGAGCGCTGGCTTCTGCTTTGGCCACGATGGTGACGAGACTCACCATCGGAAAGAAAGGATATGAAGCCAGCGAAGAAGTAATGCAGCACGCACAGACGCTTACCACCCGATTCCAAAAAGAATTCGTCGCCTTGATTGATAAAGACTCCGAAGCCTATGATGAAGTTTTTGCCTGTTTTAAACTTCCCAAAGCTACCGATGAAGAAAAAGCTGTCCGTAGCGCTGCCATTCAGGAAGCCACCAGGCATGCCGCCCTCATTCCGATGGAAGTTGCCCGAAAAGCACTCGAAGTGATGCCCGTCATAGCAGACATCGCCCGTCTGGGGAATCGGAACGCTATTACAGACGCTTGTGTAGCCATGATGGCGGCACGATCCGCCGTATTGGGGGCATTGCTGAATGTCCGCATTAATCTGGGGGTACTCAAAGACAAAGAATTTGTCTTGGGCTTGCAAGCCGAAGCGGACCGGATAGAGCAAACCGCTTGCCGGAAAGAGAAAGAATTACTGGATGCCGTCAACCAAGACTTACGCGTATGAGCAAGAATGTGTATCAAATAGGTTCCGGAGAACTGACCTTCGAAATCATCGAACGGATCATCAACGAGAATCTGAAGCTGGAACTGGCTCCCGAAGCCAAGCTCCGCATTCAGAAATGCCGTGATTATCTAGACCATAAAATAGCTTCTTCCGAAGAACCTCTTTATGGCATCACCACTGGCTTCGGCTCATTATGCACTAAAAATATTTCTTCCGGCGAATTGGGAACCTTGCAGGAAAACCTGATAAAGAGCCATGCCTGCAGTGTAGGCGAAGAAATCCGTCCTGTCATCATCAAACTGATGATGTTACTCAAAGCCCACGCTCTCTCGTTGGGACATAGCGGCGTGCAACTAATCACCGTACAGCGTATCCTCGACTTTTTCAATAACGACGTACTGCCCATCGTCTATGATCGCGGTTCCTTGGGAGCTTCCGGCGATCTCGCCCCATTAGCCAATCTGTTCCTTCCTTTGATCGGTGTGGGCGACGTCAACTATAAAGGAAAGAAATGCGAAGCAATCAGCGTGCTCGACGAATTTGGCTGGGAACCCGTCCGGCTCATGAGCAAGGAAGGGCTTGCACTGCTCAACGGTACCCAGTTCATGAGTGCCAACGGTGTATTTGCCATTCTCAAAGCTTTCCGCCTTTCCAAGAAAGCCGACCTGATAGCTGCTCTTTCTCTTGAAGCCTTCGACGGACGCATCGACCCGTTTATGGATTGCATCCAGCAGATACGCCCTCATCCCGGACAGATCGAGACAGGAGAGGCTTTCCGTAAACTGCTGGCAGGCAGCGAACTGATCGAACGTCCCAAGGCGCACGTACAGGATCCTTACTCTTTCCGTTGCATCCCGCAAGTGCATGGTGCTACGAAAGACGCTATCCGCTATGTTTCCTCCGTACTGCTGACCGAAATCAATTCCGTCACGGACAATCCAACGATCTTCCCTGACGAAGACAGAATCATTTCCGGTGGAAATTTCCACGGTCAGCCGTTGGCTATCTCCTATGACTTTCTAGCCATTGCCTTGGCAGAACTGGGAAATATTTCCGAACGTCGTGTTTCCCAATTGATCATGGGGCTCCGTGAACTTCCGGAGTTTCTGGTAGCCAATCCGGGACTAAATTCCGGTTTCATGATTCCACAATATGCCGCTGCATCTATGGTCAGCCAGAACAAAATGTACTGTTATGCCGCGTCAAGCGATTCCATTGTCTCGTCTAATGGACAGGAAGACCACGTAAGTATGGGCGCCAATGCCGCGACTAAACTTTATAAAGTGATGGATAATCTGGAGCATATCCTTGCTATCGAACTGATGAATGCCGCACAGGGTATCGATTTCCGCCGTCCGTTGAAAACCTCTCCGCTTTTGGAGAGTTTCCTGAATGCTTATCGGAAAGAAGTGCCTTTTGTGAAAGATGACATCGTGATGTACAAAGAGATACATAAAACAGTTGCTTTTTTAAAAAGGACTAAGTTAGAGTACTAAACCTCCTTTTGTTTATCGTTAATAATGGGTGACTGTTACTGCCGGATAACATATCGATTCTTATCGGTATTTATCCGGCATTTACCGGTTATTTCCCTCTTCATAACGATAAAACTTTACTTCATATACCGCTATTCCTTACTTTTGCTCTGTATTTCCTATTAACACTTGTTTTCATATACCTCTAGTGAATGATAATATTTATCAAATGGGCTATAAATAAAAGGAAACTTGATTTGTTAATTGAGTTTTCTATATATCTTTGTTCCGTTTTTCCCCTAAAGTGGTGAATTTATAGTAAACTGAGTCTAACAAAATCTAAAAAAGAGTGATGATGGAGCATGGAAGAGACGCGTCCCAAAAGGCAGAGTTGAGAGAACGGATCATAATGACCGCGACAGAAGCTTTTACTTTGAAAGGTATTAAGTGTATTACGATGGATGACATTGCGGCAGCATTGGGAATTTCCAAACGTACGCTCTATGAGGTTTTTGCAGATAAGGAATCATTATTGAAGGAGTGTATTCTGCATAAACAGGCTGAAAGAGACAAATACTTACAGGCAATATACGAACAATCTAATAATGTGCTGGAGGTTATACTTGCTGTTTTTCAGAAGAGTATTGAGATCTTTCACCAGACAAATAAACGCTTTTTTGAGGATATCAAGAAATATCCGAAGGTGTATGCAATGATGAAAGACCGTAGTGAAAGTGACTCGGAAAAGACGATGTCTTTTTTTAAGTCGGGTGTGGAGCAAGGTATTTTTCGTTCGGATGTCAACTTTGAGATAGTCAACCTGTTGGTACGCGAACAGTTCGATGTGTTGTTGAATACGGATATTTGCAACGAATATCCTTTTATAGAAGTATACGAATCCATCATGTTTACTTATATACGTGGTATTTCCACGGAAAAAGGAGCCAGAGTTTTAGAAGAATTTATATCAGAATATCGTAAAAACCGGGTCGAACAACAATAGGAGTAAGATTCGGATGACAAACAATTAAGGATCAAATAGAAACGAGTTTATGAACAGATTGAAAAGATTGACAGGCAAGAAAATGCTTCTGACAGCAATGGCGCTCTGTGCGTTTGGCTTTGCAAAGGCTCAGACAGAACAGACAGCGCAGAATACGCTGACGCTGACGCTGGATAAAGCCCTGGAAATAGCGTTGGATGAGAATCCTACGATAAAGGTGGCAGCAGAAGAAATTGCCTTGAAGAAAGTTGCAAGTAAGGAAGCGTGGCAGAGTCTGCTACCTGAAGCAAGCCTAAACGGATCACTGGATCACACGATCAAAGCGGCTGAAATGAAACTGAACGACATGTCGTTCAAGATGGGGCAAGACGGTACGAATACCGCTAATGCCGGACTGAGCATTAACCTACCTTTGTTTGCACCGGCAGTTTACCGGGCTATGTCAATGACAAAGACGGATATCGAACTGGCGGTAGAGAAGTCACGTGCTTCCGAACTGGATCTGATCAATCAGGTAACTAAAGCTTATTATCAGCTGATGCTTGCTCAGGATAGTTATGAAGTACTTCAGGGCAGTTATAAGTTGGCAGAAGATAATTTCAACGTTGTGAACGCTAAATATCAACAAGGAGCAGTCAGCGAATTTGATAAGATCAGTGCAGAGGTGCAGATGCGTAGCATCAAACCAAATGTAATTTCTGCCGCTAATGCTGTGACGCTGGCGAAACTCCAGTTGAAAGTGCTGATGGGAATTACGGCAGATGTAGATATTAAGACTGACGATAATCTGACAAACTACGAATCAATGCTGTTTGCCAATCAGTTGAAAGAAGAAGATATGAGTTTGGATAATAATACGACGATGAAGCAGTTTGAGTTGAATATGAAGTTGCTCGAAAAGAACGTGAAGTCGTTGAGAACGAACTTTATACCTACTTTGTCGATGAGTTTCTCTTATCAGTATCAGTCTTTGTATAATCCGAATATCAATTTCTTTGATTATACATGGAGCAACAGTTCATCTTTGATGTTCAATCTGAGTATTCCTTTGTATAGAGCGAGCAACTTTACGAAAGTAAAATCAGCCCGCATCCAGATGCGCCAGCTCGACTGGAACCGCATTGATACGGAGAGAAAGCTGAATATGCAAGTAGTAAGCTACCGTAACAATATGACTGCCAGTTCAGAACAGGTTGTCAGCAACAAGGAAAACGTGATGCAAGCTGAAAAAGCGGTGCAGATTGCCGGAAAACGTTACGAAGTAGGTAAGGGAACCGTACTCGAACTTAATAGTTCGCAAGTATCCCTGACACAGGCACAACTTACTTATAATCAATCAATCTACGATTACCTGACAGCGAAGGCTGACCTTGATCAGGTTTTGGGAAAACAATAAAGAAGATAGACAACTAAAATTACAACTAAGGAATATGAAAAAAGGTATCCAATTAGTGGCTCTGCTATTGACAGTAGTTATGACCTCATGTACGGGTGGAAAAGATAAGGCTGCTTTGAAACAGGAAGACGAGAAGCCTAGAGTAAAAGTGGCTGATGTAACGGCCCGTCCCGTAGATCAGATACAGGATTACACAGCGACGGTGGAAGCTGAAGTAAAGAACAACATTGCTCCTTCGTCACCTGTCCGCATCGACCGGATTCTGGTAGAAGTGGGCGACCGTGTATCCAAAGGTCAGAAGTTGGTACAGATGGATGCAGCCAATCTGACACAAACGAAACTGCAACTGGACAATCAGAAAATAGAATTTAATCGTATTGACGAGCTATATAAAGTAGGTGGTGCTTCTAAATCAGAGTGGGATGCTTCGAAGATGCAGCTCGATGTGAAGCAGACTGCCTATGATAATCTGGTGGAGAATACTTTCCTGTTGAGCCCGATCAATGGAGTAATCACTGCCCGTAATTATGATAATGGTGATATGTATAGCGGAGGCAGTCCGGTATTGGTAGTCGAGCAGATTACTCCGGTCAAGCTGATGATCAACGTTTCTGAAACCTATTTCACGAAAGTGAAGAAAGGTGAACCGGTAGATGTGAAGCTGGATGTATATGGTGACGAACTGTTCAAGGGAACTATCAGCCTGATCTATCCGACTATCGACGCAACTACCCGTACTTTCCAGATCGAGATCAAGTTGGACAACAAAGATCAGCGTGTACGTCCGGGAATGTTTGCCCGTGCTACTCTGAACTTCGGTACGGCGGATAATGTCGTAGTGCCCGACTTGGCTATTGTGAAACAGGCAGGTTCCGGTGATCGCTATGTGTACGTTTATAAAGATGGCAAGGTGTCTTACAACAAAGTAGAGTTAGGCAGACGTATGGGCTCGGAGTATGAGCTGAAATCCGGTGTGCCCGATAACTCACAGGTGGTAGTGGCCGGACAGGCACGTCTGATAAACGGTACAGAAGTAGAGATCGAGAAGTAAAATCACTATTAAACTAATCACGATAAAGAAATGAGTTTATACGAAGGTGCGGTTAAGAAACCGATTATGACCTCCCTCTGCTTTCTGGCAGTGGTGATTTTTGGTCTTTTCTCTTTGTCTAAGTTACCTATCGACTTGTATCCGGATATTGATACAAATACGATCATGGTAATGACCGCATATCCTGGCGCAAGTGCTTCGGATATAGAAAATAACGTTACCCGACCGCTGGAGAATACCTTGAATGCGGTGAGTAACCTGAAACATATTACCTCTCGTTCTTCCGAGAACATGTCATTGATTACGCTGGAATTTGAGTTTGGTAATGATATTGACGTGCTGACGAATGATGTGCGTGACAAACTTGACATGGTAAGTTCTCAGCTTCCGGATGATGTCGAGAATCCGATCATCTTCAAGTTCAGTACGGACATGATTCCTATTGTATTGCTTTCGGTACAGGCTAATGAGAGCCAGGCTGCGCTTTACAAAATATTGGATGACCGTGTGGTTAACCCTCTGGCACGTATCCCCGGTGTGGGTACGGTGTCCATCAGTGGTGCACCGCAGCGTGAGATTCAGGTATACTGCGACCCCAATAAGCTGGAAGCGTATAATCTGAGCATTGAGACAATCAGCTCTATTATCGGAGCCGAAAACAAGAATATTCCGGGTGGTAACTTCGATATCGGTAGTGAGACGTATGCACTCCGTGTGGAAGGAGAATTTGACGATTCCCGGCAGTTGGCGGATATCGTAGTCGGTACGCACAATGGAGCCAATGTATTTCTGCGTGATGTGGCACGAATTGTTGACACAGTAGAAGAACGTGCGCAGGAGACTTACAATAATGGTGTGCAGGGGGCAATGATTGTAGTTCAGAAGCAGTCGGGAGCCAATTCTGTAGAAATCTCCCGTAAAGTAGAAGAAGCCCTTCCGCGCTTGCAGAAGAATCTGCCGAGTGACGTGAAGCTGGGAGTGATTGTAGATACTTCCGATAACATCCTGAACACGATTGACAGTTTGGCAGAAACTGTAATGTACGCTCTGTTGTTCGTTGTGATTGTCGTGTTCCTTTTCTTAGGACGCTGGCGCGCGACGTTGATTATCTGTATCACGATTCCGCTTTCATTGATTGCCTCTTTCATATATCTGGCAATTACCGGAAATACGATTAATATTATTTCGCTTTCGTCTCTGTCTATTGCCATCGGTATGGTGGTGGATGATGCGATTGTGGTACTTGAGAATGTGACGACGCATATTGAGCGTGGCTCGGACCCGAAACAGGCTGCAGTGCATGGAACGAATGAGGTGGCGATTTCCGTAATCGCTTCTACACTGACCATGATTGCCGTGTTCTTTCCGTTGACAATGGTAAGCGGTATGTCCGGTGTACTTTTCAAGCAGTTGGGCTGGATGATGTGTGCCATCATGTTTGTGTCTACTGTGGCGGCATTGTCACTGACCCCGATGCTCTGTTCGCAATTACTCCGCCTGCAAAAGAGACCGTCGAAAATGTTCAAGCTCTTCTTTACTCCGATTGAGAAGGCGTTAGACGGACTCGATACCGGGTATGCGAAGATGCTGAACTGGGCAGTTCGTCATCGTCCGATTGTGATTGTGAGCTGTATCGCTTTCTTTGTTGTCAGTTTGCTTTGTGCAAAAGGCATTGGTACGGAGTTCTTCCCTGCACAGGATAATGCCCGTATCGCTGTTCAGCTTGAGTTGCCGATCGGTACACGAAAGGAAATAGCGCAGGAACTTTCAGAGAAACTGACTAATCAGTGGCTGACGAAGTATAAGGACATCATGAAGGTATGTAACTATACTGTAGGTCAGGCAGATTCCGATAATACTTGGGCTTCTATGCAGGACAACGGTTCGCATATCATTTCCTTCAACATCAGTCTGGTGGACCCGGGCGACCGTGATATTTCGCTGGAAGCAGTCTGCGATGAGATGCGTCAGGACTTGAAAGCTTATCCGGAGTTCAGTAAAGCACAGGTTATTCTGGGAGGTAGTAATACCGGTATGTCTGCTCAGGCAAGTGCCGATTTTGAGATATACGGATATGATATGACGACGACCGATAGCGTGGCCGCCCGTTTGAAACGTGAATTGCTGAACGTGAAAGGTGTAACTGAGGTTAACATCAGCCGTAGCGACTACCAGCCTGAGTATCAGGTTGATTTCGACCGCGAGAAACTGGCGATGCACGGACTGAACCTGGCTACTGCAGGTAATTACTTGCGTAATCGTATCAATGGTGCCGTTGCTTCCAAATATCGTGAGGATGGAGATGAGTATGATATCAAAGTGCGCTATGCACCCGAATATCGTACCAGTCTGGAAAGCCTCGAGAATATCCTTATTTATAATGCAAAAGGAGAATCAGTACGCGTGAAGGATGTCGGAAAGGTAGTAGAACGTTTCGCGCCCCCTACCATCGAACGTAAAGACCGTGAACGTATCGTAACTGTGTCCGCCGTTATTTCGGGAGCTCCGTTGGGTGACGTAGTAGCAGCCGGAAATAAGATTATCGATAAGATGGAACTTCCGGGTGAAGTGACCATTCAGATTTCCGGTTCGTTCGAGGACCAGCAGGATTCGTTCCGTGATTTGGGAACACTGGGTATCCTGATTGTCATTCTTGTGTTCATCGTAATGGCAGCACAGTTTGAGTCACTGACTTATCCGTTCATTATCATGTTCTCTCTGCCGTTTGCATTTAGTGGAGTCTTGATGGCATTGTTCTTCACAGGCAGTACGTTGAGTGTAATGAGTTTGCTGGGAGGTATCATGTTGATTGGTATTGTGGTGAAGAATGGTATTGTGCTCATTGACTATATCACCCTCTGTCGAGAGCGGGGTATGGCAGTCATCAACTCTGTGGTGACATCCGGCAAGAGCCGTCTGCGTCCGGTATTGATGACGACAGCCACTACGGTTTTGGGTATGATCCCGATGGCTATCGGTGGCGGACAAGGTTCTGAAATGTGGAGTCCGATGGCGATTGCCGTTATCGGTGGTCTGACAATATCGACTATTCTTACTTTGATTCTGATTCCTACCTTGTACTGTGTATTTGCCGGAACCGGTATCAAGAACCGACGTCGTAAACTTCATCGTCAGCGCGAGTTGGATGTTTACTTCCAGGAACATAAAGACGAAATTATTAAGAAATAACAGAAAAGAAATATGAAATCAGTATTGATAACATTCGACCAGGCTTATTACGAACGGATTATGGCATTGCTCGACCGTCTGAACTGCCGTGGCTTTACATATTTGGAAAAGGTGCAGGGACGTGGTTCAAAGACAGGTGATCCGCACTTCGGCAGCCATGCCTGGCCTAGCATGTGCTCTGCTATCCTTACGGTAGTTGATGACAATAAAGTTGACCCGTTGCTGGATACACTGCACAAGATGGACTTGCAGACCGAACAGTTGGGCTTACGTGCATTTGTATGGAACATTGAACGGACGATCTAGCGCTCGTACTGTGAATAAATAATCAGAAGGGAGAATCTATAAATAATGTAGATTCTCCCTTCTTTATTCTCTCTTTTGTCTATCTTTGTAGCCCGAAAACGTTTGGCACCGATGAACTTGTGCTCCGGCACCGATGAAGACCTCCTCCGGCACCGATGAAGGGGTGGTTCGGCACCGGGTAAAAAACAAGAACGAAAAGGAGAGCCTATATCTATTTATAAGATGAAGATTATCAAAAACTACCTGAAATATTCGTTATGGTTTGTACTGACAGTGTTTGCAGCGCTGCTCGGACTTTACTGGCTTCCGGCTATAACAATCGACGGACACACGATGAGGCGTGTCGATATTTTAAGTGATCTTCGCTATCCGAAGCAAGAAGTGGCGGCAGCCGATTCTGACAGTATACCTTTACCTCCGGTTGTAAAGCCGGCTTTTGTTGATACATGTCGTGCAGGCATGACTTGTATTGAAGATTACGGTGACTCCACCCGTTGTGGTATGGCTTCTTTTTATGAAGCACTCGATCGTACTTCTTCTTCGAATCCGGAGGATGACGGACTGGTGCGTATAGCCGTTTTCGGTGATTCTTTCATAGAGGCGGATATATTTACGGCTGATTTGCGCGAAATGCTTCAGAAGCGTTTTGGCGGTTGTGGTGTGGGATTTGTCACGATTACTTCGATGACGAGTGGCTATCGTCCTACTGTGCGCCATACCTTCGGGGGATGGTCCAGCCATGCGGTGACGGACAGTGTCTATTTCGATAAAAAGAAACAAGGTATTTCCGGACATTACTTTATTCCCCGTGAAGGGGCATACGTCGAGTTGAGAGGACAAAGCAAATATGCTTCGCTTCTTGACACTTGCCAGCGAGCTTCGATTTTCTTCTGCAATAAAGATTCCGTTCATCTTACTGCACGTGTGAACCGGGGAGAGAATAAGAACTACTCTTTAGCACCTTCCGGTGATTTGCAAAAGATTTCTGTAGAGGGGCGTATCGGCTCTGTACGGTGGACGGTAGATCGTGCCGACTCCACCCTTTTCTACGGATTGGCCATGGATGGTAAGAAAGGAATCATTCTCGATAACTTTTCTTTGCGTGGTAGTTCCGGCTTGTCATTGCGTGGTATTCCGCAACAAATGCTCCGTCAGTTTAACGAGCAACGTCCTTATGACCTGATTATTCTTGAATACGGATTGAACGTGGCTACCGAGCGTGGACGCAATTATGATAACTATCAGAAAGGGCTGCTTACTTCTATCGAGCATCTGAAGAACTGTTTCCCACAGGCGAGTATTTTGCTGTTAAGTGTCGGTGACCGTGATTATAAGACTGAAGACGGTGAACTTCGTACTATGCCGGGAGTCAAGAACCTGATTCGCTATCAGCAGAACATTGCTGCCGAGAGCGGCATTGCTTTTTGGAATATGTTCGAAGCGATGGGCGGCGAGGGCAGTATGGCGAATCTGGTACATGCCAAACCTTCGATGGCGAACTATGATTATACGCATATCAACTTCCGCGGAGGCAAGCATCTGGCCGGATTGCTTTATGAAACATTGATATACGGTAAGGAACAATATGACAGGAGGCGTGCTTATGAGCAAAAGTAGCCTGTTGCGTGTCTTTATCTTAGTCTTCTCCGGAGTTTTCTCTTTTCTTCCGGAGGGAATGGCGCAAGACCGTATCCCTGCTTGTCCTCCATTGGGGAAGACCTTGAAGCACATAAAGCCTTTGCGGGAAATGAACTGGGCAAATGACACGATCTCGGTGCAGACATCTTTTCCCTCCGCTTTCCGCGAAACCGGCAGGAATGAGATTATCGACAGCATTGCTTTGTTGACACCCGTATTTGAACGGCTTCGTCAGGTGCGTGCCGGCCTTTCCGAAGATACGGTGCGTATTCTTCATATTGGTGACAGCCATATTCGGGGGCATATCTATCCGCAAACTACGGGAACGTTGCTGAAAGAAACGTTTGGGGCTGTCTCTTATACGGATATGGGAGTGAACGGAGCCACTTGTCTGACGTTTACCCATCCGGGACGTATTGCGGATATTGTAGCCTTGAAGCCCGAATTGCTGATTCTCTCTTTTGGAACAAACGAGAGTCACAATCGCCGGTATAATGTCAATCTGCATTATAACCAGATGGACGAGCTTATCAAACTGTTGCGTGACAGCCTTCCCAATATCCCCATTCTCCTGACCACTCCTCCGGGCTCTTACGAAAGTTTCCGGCAGAGACGGCGGAAACGGACATACGCCATCAATCCCCGCACAGTTACAGCGGCAGAAACGATTCGTCGCTACGCCAAAGACCACCGCCTGCTCGTTTGGGATATGTACGATGTAGTAGGGGGCAAGCGACGTGCCTGCACCAACTGGACGGAAGCGAAACTGATGCGTCCCGATCATGTACATTATTTACCCGAAGGATACATCCTGCAGGGAAATTTATTATACCAGGCCTTTATCCAAGCTTATAACGATTATGTTTCCCATTGATATTGACTTCAGTCGTTTAAAAGATGTGCTTGCCTACGATCCGCAGGCACCGATGATATTCAGTAGTGGTATCTTCCTCTGGCTGTTTGCTGCCTTTATGGTGGTATATGCACTGTTGCAGCGTAAGTATACAGCCCGTATCCTGTTTGTAACGCTTTTCTCTTATTATTTCTATTATAAGAGTAGTGGTACATACTTTTTTCTGTTGGCTTTGGTCACGGTTTGTGACTTTCTGCTGGCGCAATGGATGGATCGTACCAAAGGGCGTTGGAAGCGTAAGGGGCTGGTAACGCTGAGTCTGGGAGTCAATCTGGGACTTCTTGCTTATTTTAAATACACTAATTTCCTGGGAGGAGTGATTGCCTCGCTGATGGGAGGAGAGTTCACCGCACTCGATATATTCTTGCCTGTGGGTATCTCATTCTTCACTTTCCAGTCATTGAGCTATACTATCGATGTTTACCGGAAAGACATCAAGCCTTTGACAAACATACTGGATTATGCGTTTTATGTATCTTTCTTCCCGCAGTTGGTGGCAGGGCCTATCGTACGTGCCCGTGACTTTATCCCGCAAATCAGGAAACCGCTTTTCGTCTCTCAGGAAATGTTCGGGCGAGGAATCTTCCTCATTCTTTCCGGCTTGTTCAAGAAAGCTATTATTTCCGATTATATCAGTGTCAATTTTGTAGAGCGTATCTTTGACAATCCCACCCTTTATTCCGGTGTTGAGAATCTGATGGGAGTATATGGTTATGCTTTGCAGATTTACTGTGACTTCTCCGGATATAGTGATATGGCTATCGGTATTGCTCTATTACTGGGCTTTCATTTCAATCTCAACTTTAATTCTCCTTATAAGTCTGCTTCTATCACCGAATTCTGGCGGCGGTGGCATATTTCATTGTCCAGCTGGTTGCGCGATTACCTGTACATCTCCTTGGGAGGAAACCGGAAAGGCAAGTTCCGCCAGTATCTGAATCTGATTATTACCATGTTTTTGGGTGGACTGTGGCACGGTGCTTCCTGGAACTTTGTGCTTTGGGGGACCTTTCACGGCATCGCTTTGGCGTTGCATAAAATGTGGATGTCCATCACCGGTCGTAAGAAAGGAGAGCAAAGTCATGGCTGGCGTCGTGTATTCGGAGTCATTATCACTTTCCACTTTGTCTGTCTCTGCTGGATTTTCTTCCGTAATGCCGATTTTCAGAACTCGATGGACATGCTGAGGCAGATATTCACCACCTTCCGTCCGCAACTTTTCCCACAGTTGATTGAGGGTTACTGGCGTGTGTTTGCTTTGATGCTACTCGGCTTTTTACTCCATTTCACCCCGGATAGTTGGGAAAATGCTGCTTGTCGTGGAGTCATTCGTCTGCCGTTTTTAGGGAAAGCCCTGCTGATGGTAGCTTTGA
Organism: Bacteroides faecis MAJ27; assembly: GCF_900106755.1. GTDB lineage: Bacteria > Bacteroidota > Bacteroidia > Bacteroidales > Bacteroidaceae > Bacteroides > Bacteroides faecis. The sequence continues at coordinate 8,381 of NZ_FNNN01000020.1, read as the reverse complement.
TCTATCTGGTTATCCAGATGAAGAGTTCGGAGATTCAGCCGTTTATTTATTTCCAGTTTTAAATGAATGAAGAATGATGAATGAAGAATTACTTTGCAGCGTGATAGCGCAGCCAATTCTTCATTCATCATTCTTCATTTCTATGCTTTCTGAACAAATCTCTATGCAATCTGTATTTTAGTCTATGGACAGGTGTGGTATTTTGCGCTAGCTTTGCCACGAACAGATAAATAGACATACTATGAGACATAGAATCCTCTTTTTCTTTTTGGCTTTTATTGGAATAAGCCAGTTCGTGACATCGTCCGATGTCCGTAATAAATATAATTTCAATTCAGACTGGTTGCTTTATGTGGGTGATACTCCGGAAGCAAAGCAAATACGTTTTTCTGATTCGGACTGGAAGAAAGTGACTTTGCCGCATGCTTTCAATGAAGATGAGGCTTTTCGCTTAAGTATTGATGAACTGACCGATACGATTATGTGGTATCGGAAGCATTTTCGTCTGCCGGGCGATAGTAAAAATAAGAAGGTCTTTGTAGAGTTCGAAGGAGTTCGTCAAGGGGCGGATTTTTATATCAATGGTCATCATATCGGTCTGCACGAAAATGGCGTGATGGCTGTCGGCTTCGACCTGACTCCTTACATTAAGTATGGACAGGAAAATGTAATAGCACTTCGCATCGACAATGACTGGAATTATAAAGAACGGGCAACAGGTACGAAATATCAGTGGAGCAATAAGAATTTTAATGCCAATTATGGAGGCATTCCGAAAAATGTATGGTTGCATGTCACCGACCGTCTGTATCAGACTTTACCTTTATATAGTAATCTCAAAACGACCGGAGTCTACGTCTATGCTGAAGATATTCGTGTGAAATCACAGAAAGCTGTCATTCATGCGGAGTCGGAAATCAAGAACGAATATAATCGTGATAAGCAAGTATCTTATCAAGTGGAACTGATAGACCGTGACGGGACATCCGTCAAGACATTCGGAGAAACACAAGCGGTGGTGAAACCGGGTGAAACAATCACACTGAAAGCGGCATCTGAGGTAGACAACCTGCATTTCTGGAGTTGGGGATACGGCTATTTGTATACGGTAAAGACAAGTCTGTGGGTAGATGGCAGGAAAGTAGACGAGGTCGCTACCCGTACCGGATTCCGTAAAACGCGTTTCGGTAAAGGAATGATCTGGCTGAATGATCGCGTTATTCAGATGAAGGGCTTTGCACAGCGGACGAGCAATGAATGGCCGGGAGTCGGGATGAGCGTGCCTGCCTGGTTGAGCGATTATAGCAATCATCTGATGGTAGAGGGCAATGCGAACCTTGTGCGCTGGATGCATGTCACTCCGTGGAAACAGGATATCGAGTCGTGTGACCGTGTAGGATTGATTCAGGCTATGCAGGCCGGTGATGCCGAGAAAGATTGTGAAGGACGTCAGTGGGAACAGCGTACGGAATTGATGCGTGACGCTATCATTTATAACCGCAATAATCCGAGTATCCTGTTTTATGAATGTGGCAATGAGTCTATCAGTCGTGAGCACATGATAGAAATGAAAGGAATCCGTGATCTGTATGATCCTCATGGCGGGCGTGCAATCGGTTCCCGCGAAATGCTGGATATCCGTGAAGCGGAATATGGCGGCGAAATGCTTTATATCAATAAAAGTGCGCATCATCCGATGTGGGCTATGGAGTATTGCCGTGACGAGGGGTTACGTAAATATTGGGATGATTATTCTTATCCTTATCACAAGGATGGAGAGGGCAGTAGTTCTTATAAATCTACTGTCACCAATAAGGTACAGAAGAAGGTGGATGCGCGTGTCTACAACCGTAATCAGGATTCCTTTACTGTCGAGAATATCATTCGCTGGTTCGATTATTGGCGGGAACGTCCGGGAACGGGAGATCGTGTCAGTTCGGGTGGTGTGAAGATTATCTTTTCCGATACCAATACGCATTACCGTGGAGTCGAAAATTATCGTCGTAGCGGGGTGACTGATGCCATGCGTATCCCTAAAGATCCTTTCTTTGCACATCAGGTGATGTGGGACGGCTGGGTAGATACGGAATGTCCCCGTATTTATATTGTCGGCCATTGGAACTATGATGATACGGTAGTGAAACCTGTATATGTCGTATCGAGTGCCGATAAGGTAGAGTTGCTCCTGAATGGGAAATCGTTGGGGAATGGCGAACGGGGCTACCATTTCCTGTATACTTTCAGAGATATCGCTTTTGTGCCGGGCAAGTTGGAAGCTGTGGGATATGACGAAAACGGAAAAGAATGCTGCCGCACTCAATTGCAGACGGCAGGTAAGCCGGAACAAATCCGGTTGAGCCTGATTCAGAGTCCTGAAGGATGGAAAGCGGATGGTGCGGATATGGTATTGCTTCAGGTAGAAGTGATGGATAAAGAAGGGAACCGTTGTCCGCTGGCAAATGACTTGATCCACTTTGAGGTGGAAGGGCCTGCCGAATGGCGAGGCGGTATCGCACAAGGAGAAAATAATTATATTCTTTCAAAAGATTTGCCGGTAGAGTGTGGCATCAATCGTGCGTTGATCCGTTCGCTCACCACTGCCGGAACAGTTCGTATCACGGCGAAGGCTACCGGATTGAAACCGGCAGAAATTAGCTTCGCTTCTATGCCTGTTGAAGTAAAGAACGGTTTGAGCGATTATATCCCCGGTGATGAACTGGAAGGCAGGCTGACTCGTGGGGAGACTCCGCAAACTCCTTCATACAAGGTGTCAAAGGTCGATGTCGGCATTGTCTCTGCCATAGCAGGTGCCAATAGCGAGTGTGCGGTTAACAGCTTTGATGATAATGAACTGAGTGAATGGCGGAATGACGGGAAAGCGGGTACTGCATGGATAACCTATCAGTTGGAACGTGCCGCACGTGTGGATGAAGTCTGTCTGAAGTTGACCGGATGGCGTATGCGCAGCTATCCGCTGGAAATTTATGCGGGTAAAGAATTGATTTGGAGCGGAGATACAGACAAGAGTCTGGGATATGTCCACTTAGATGTGAAGCCTGTGTTGACGAATGAAATCACTATCCGGCTCAAGGGTACAAGTAAGGAAGGAGATGCTTTCGGGCAAATAGTAGAAGTAGCTGCCCCTGTTGCCAATGAACTGGATTTGTTTAAAGCAAAGGATGGCGATAAAACCGGGCACGAATTACGCATTGTAGAAATAGAATTCAAAGAGAATTTGTTGGAGTAAGTTTCTTTAGGGTTTGTTTCTTGAACTGTTGGAGGATGTATCTCTGTGTGAGACATACATTCTCCAATATTTTACGGTTATCTTGAAGAATGAAATTTAGAGTGAATAGAATAATCGTTATTGAAATATTTTCTTTTTCTTTGTAGAAAGAAAAATCATTGACTCTTATGGACAATTATCAACCGGCTACTGGTCGTTATGATCAGATGAAATATAAGTATTGTGGTAAAAGCGGATTGCAACTGCCTCTTATTTCTTTAGGATTATGGCACAACTTCGGTAGTGTTGATGACTTTGTCGTGGCAGCGGATATGATTAAGTATGCCTTTGATCACGGGATCACCCATTTTGATCTGGCAAACAACTACGGTCCTGTTCCGGGGAGTGCTGAAGCAAACTTCGGGCGAATTCTGAAGGAGAATTTTCACGGTTACCGGGATGAAATGATAATTTCCTCCAAGGCCGGGCATGATATGTGGGCGGGGCCTTATGGCGGAAACAGTTCCCGTAAGAACCTGATGGCAAGTATCGATCAGAGCCTCCGTCGTACGGGGCTGGAGTATTTTGATATTTTCTATAGCCATCGCTATGACGGAGTCACTCCGGTAGAAGAAACGATTCAGACCTTGATCGATATTGTCAGACAAGGAAAAGCACTGTATATCGGAATCTCTAAATATCCTCCTCGGCAAGCACGGTTTGCTTATGAAATGATGGCAAAAGCGGGTGTCCCCTGTCTTATCAGCCAGTATCGTTATAGTATGTTCGACCGTGCAGTTGAGGCTGAAAATCTTCCGCTGGCTGCCGAATATGGTTCCGGCTTTATAGCCTTTTCTCCTTTGGCACAAGGATTACTCACGGATAGGTATTTGAATGGTGTCCCCGAAGGTTCGCGTGCGGCACGTTCTTCTACTTTTCTCCAACGTTCGCAGGTGACACCTGAAAAAGTGGAGGTCGCCCGGCAATTGAATGAAATCGCCCGTCGTCGTGGGCAAACACTGGCAGAGATGGCATTGGCATGGGTGTTGAGAGACGAACGGATGACATCGGTGATTGTAGGAGCTAGTTCAGTAAATCAGCTGGCTGATAATTTGCAAGCTTTAAACCATCTGGAGTTTACTGCTGAAGAATTAAATGAGATAGAGCAAATACTTTCATCGTACAAATCTTACATAAAATAATATGTTCTGACATTCTTGAAGAGAAAAACAATAAATAGGGAAATATTTATCAATGCTCTCCGGTTTTGCGCTTAAAAAATATGCATAATAAACATCTTTTTAAATAGAATGATCATCCCTTTTAGCCGTTTAATCATAAACAGATATTTTGCGTAAAAACGCCAATAATAATTTTATATATATTTGTGACCTATATCTTAATAGATAAGAATATTAACTAAAATTATTGTGTATGAAAAAGTTTATAATGAGGTCCAGTTTTGCGCTGGTCATGTGTTGTCTGCTTTTTGCAGCGTGCAGTAAGGATGATAATACGGATGTAAACACCGCATCCGTCACTGGATATTGGGTTTGTTATTATCAGTGTTGGAGTGAGGATGGCGAAACATGGGAGAGTAACTATAATGGTGATGACTATTACATTAACTTCAGTAGTCATTTGGCAGATGGTAAGTATGAGGGGGATATAGACAGTGGTAGCGACCAGCTTTTGGAACTGATGGGACATTACTCTTTTGCCTGGACTATATCTGGTAACAAAATCAAAGTTGCATTGAGTGATAGTTGGACTGAAGAATGGCAGGTCAAATCTCTCAAAGGTGATGAGATGACACTTCAATGGAAAGACGAAGAAGTTGACTATACAATTATTGCTAAATTCAAAAAACAGCCTGAGTAGTTAATATGAATTTGGTTAATAATGGGAAGAAATAGAAAAAATAGAGAAAGTATGATTGCATCGGTGTTCTTGCCATTCGTGCAAAGAGCATAAGACCAGATAGTTATTTGTTCTTGAGATGTGTATAGATAAAAATAGTATGATTCATGCAGGACGACTTATTGAACGCACACTTCACGACCAAGGGCGTACGGTCACTTGGTTCGCTGAACAATTGTGTTGTACACGTCCAAATGTCTATAAAATATTTCAGAAAGAAAATATTGACATTCATCTCCTTTGGCGTATCTCCTGTATTCTCGAACATGATTTTTTTCGTGACCTCTCTGATAGCATTGATGTTCGGGTTTCTTTGAGTGTCTCCAAATAGGACACAGTTTTGTATCGCTCTTGGAACTATGTTTTTCTCTACAAGTATACTCCTTTAGCATATCTTTGCGCTGTATTAACATATAATCACAAAAGAAAATGAAAAAGCTATTTCTAATTATCATGCTGGCTTTTGGTTGTGCAATCGGGACATATGCACAAAAGACTGTCTTCAAATTTCGTGATGCACAGGCACGTGCAGGAGATGCAGTGACTGAGGTTTGTGTAAAACCCACAGTTGTTGAGGTGAAAATACTCGAAGAAAAAGGGCGTATAAAGGATGAATGGACACTGAGCAAAGAAGAAGTGGAAGTTGCCATGAAAGGGGAACTTGATAATATCCGTGCATGGGGAACTTATTTGTCCACTATCAAGAATGACTGTGATGTGATCATGGGAGCTACTTTTAAGATAGAAGACGATGAAAAATCGGGAGGATATACGGTTACGGTCGTAGGTTATCCGGGAGTGTTCACAAACTGGCATACTGCTACGACAGAAGACTACGAATGGATACGCATTCAAAAACTTTCGGGTGCTGATGATAGAACGAAAATAGCCCCCGTTATAAAGAATAAGAATTAATAACTAAAAACATAGACAATAATGAAAAAAGTATTATCAATTGTTGCTGCGCTTTTGTTGTGCGTAGGAACACAGGCACAGATTGTATCATCCAGAAGCACAATCGTTAAGACTCAAAAGCAAGCTAGTAATACACAATGGTTCTTGCGTGCAGGCGTGAACATGATGAACCTTAGTGGTGACGGAATTGATGGAACAGATTCAAACATCGGCTATAATGCAACATTAGGCTATCAGAAGTCATTGGGTGGTGCAGGAGCTTATTGGGGAATGGAGTTCGCTCTTGGTTCTCGTGGATTTAAAGTTGACGACATGAAATGTATCGCACACAATGTTCAATATTCACCGTTTACTTTCGGATGGAAAATCGGAGTAGCAGATAATATTAGTATTGATCCGCACTTAGGAGTTTTTGCAAGTTATGACTATACCAGCAAAATGAAAGAAGATGGAGAAAGCATTAGCTGGGGAGATTTTGCTGATGCTCTTGAAGTAGATTATAATCATTTCGATGCAGGTATGAATATTGGTGTAGGCGTATGGTACGACCGTTTCAATCTGGATCTTACTTATCAGCGTGGATTCATTGATGTATTTACCGATGCTGATGGCATTAAGACTAGCAACTTTATGATTCGTCTGGGTATCGCTTTTTAATTGAAACAACCTTTTTAAGCATATAAATTTCAGCATTCACGTCTTTTCTATAAAAAGAAAAGAAAGTGAATGCTGTTTTCTTAAAATAACAGAATATGATAACAAGACTGAGACTTTTGGCAATTGTATTTTTATTGGGTGGGATATTACCCTCTTTGATTGCACAAACTTTTACAGAACAAAAGAAAACTTATCCGGTCAGTGCAGATGGTAGTAAATATGTAGTCAATGGATTCATTCCTTTCAGTCCGATGAGTGATGAAAATATTTATGCCAATGCTCTGTTATGGACTATCAAAAACGTCTGTTCCGTACAGCGTGAGGGAATAACGGAAGTAAGCGTTCCTGCCAAGAGTTTTAGTTGCAACCTGGTGCTTACTTCTCAAGCGGATGCAAAACAAAAGAATACATATTATTGTACAGCTCAGTTTCAGGTAAAAGACGGAAAATTGGTTTACTATCTTTCCAATATTCAGATAGAATCATTGGTTGTTGTAATGAAGAAATTGACTCCGATGGAAAAACTACAGCCGGAGAAGAGGACTTCTCATAAGGAAACAATGGATGATTTTGTGCATATAGAATCGCAAATGCTGAATAAGATGTTTGACTTTGTTAGTACTAACCAACTTTCTCCTATCAGCCACTGGAATGAGATAAGCATCGGAAAACCGGTAAAGGGCATGACAGAAGATGAATGTTTGCTGGCTTTTGGTAAACCACAGACAGTTTCAGAATCAAATGGAGAGGTGCAGTGGATGTATTCTAGTTCTTTTTATCTTTTTTTCAAGAATGGACATGTAGAAACAATCATAAAGTAAAATTGATACTCCTTTCCGGCTCTCGCATTCTTTTGTTTGTAAAGAGGGGGGAAGGAGTTTCTTTTAGAATTGTGATTTTTACTCTGTGAAATCTCACTTTTGTTTATTCCGTAATAATTCGAAATAGCTACATAGACCCGTTATCTGGAATTAGATATATACCTAATTCTTTTGGACTGTCTCATTTATAACTTGAATTCAGCGAAAGATGAGTTTTTTCATCTTCTTCTCTCTAAAATTATATTTCTACACGATATTCTCAATCAACTGTCTCATTTATGACTTGAACTTAGGATTTCTCTCCAAGTGAATTAAACATAGATTTTGCTCCCATGCTCTCACTTTTTGCTTGTATCGGTTTATTCATCGTTGTTACAGCTGTGATAGCAGCTGTGGTAGCAAGTGTGGTAGCAGGCATTTGCTCTCACTCTATATTCATGCTTTAATACACATTTTTCTTGATGTTGTAATCTTGTATTCAGTATGTTAACCTCTTATCTGTCAACTATTAATAATTGACGTCCCATCTGTTAATAATTGATATATCAGGTATTAAGATCTGATACTCCCTCTATTATTGTGTGATAAATGCTTTTTTCGCTTATGTCCATACTCCTGTTCTTCCTAAGAGAACAGGTTAATCGGGACATTGTTATGGTCGGGTTGGTTGAATCGTGCGGTACTTTTACTCCACTCGTGCGTTCATTTCACTCCAATCATGCGTTCCTCCTTATCCACTCATGCGGTCCTCTGCTCCCGTCTCCGGTTGTTTCCTGAAGTTTCTTGCCTCTTGAAACTCCAGTTCCAGATGGTTTGAAACTTTAGTTTCCCCTGCTTGAAAC
>NZ_FNNN01000025.1 GCF_900106755.1 Bacteroides faecis MAJ27 | reverse complement strand
GTTTCAAGCAGGGGAAACTAAAGTTTCAAACCATCTGGAACTGGAGTTTCAAGAGGCAAGAAACTTCAGGAAACAACCGGAGACGGGAGCAGAGGACCGCATGAGTGGATAAGGAGGAACGCATGATTGGAGTGAAATGAACGCACGAGTGGAGTAAAAGTACCGCACGATTCAACCAACCCGACCATAACAATGTCCCGATTAACCTGTTCTCTTAGGAAGAACAGGAGTATGGACATAAGCGAAAAAAGCATTTATCACACAATAATAGAGGGAGTATCAGATCTTAATACCTGATATATCAATTATTAACAGATGGAACGTCAATTATTAATAGTTGACAGATAAGAGGTTAACATACTGAATACAAGATTACAATATCAAGAAAAATGTGTATTAAAGCATGAATATAGAGTGAGAGCAAATGCCTGCTACCACACTTGCTACCACAGCTGCTATCACAGCTGTAACAACGATGAATAAGACGATACAAGCAAAAAGTGAGAGCATGGGAGCAAAACATATACTTAATCAACAGGAGCTTTTGGTGGTAAATACTATTATAATACAATAAAATCAGAAAACTATTTTTCAGTGATAATCACTCCAAACAACAGGTTTTCTTTTTCCTGTAACAAGGCAGATATTTTATCTATTTGTGAATGTTGAACGTCGCTCGTATAATATTGTTTTAATCCGCTCAGGGCACTTGTTGCCACTTCACGCTTTATCCGGTACTCATCGAATTTGTCATTATCCCGAAGCAGTAGAAAATCATCAGAGAAAGAGAAATCAAGTAATTTCTTAAAAGTTTGATTTACTGCTTCTCTTTTTTGACTAAATATATAATTCTTCATGCCCCAAATTTTCCATTTTTTTGTATACCAGTCATACTAAACCTATAATGATGCTTAAATAAAAGAAGTAGTGGTATATATCCAGATATAATTTTTAACCGGAGCATAAATGAAAGATTATCTACTTTAGAATACTTGATTTGACTCATTTACATATTAGTATTTTTATCTGCGACAAAATAATTTAATAGTTCTATTTTATAAATCTGTGATACAGGCTTATAATTCGTTAGTATCTTATCTGATTTATTTGGAGTCTATATAATTTCGGCATTCAGCAATCTTGCCGTCCACATTTTCCACTGTCACAGTATTGTTCACCAGTTGGACGTTGAATATATACTTGATATCTGCTTTTACCGTAATCAATTTGTTTTTAAGAACTAGAAGAAATAAATACTATTTTTTCACCATCCTCCTCCCAATGCGTGATACAAATTTATCACTCCCTGGATTTTGTCGAATTGGTCTTGCGCAGCTATTTGTTGTGCTTCGAGCAAGTTTTGACGGGCGATGAGCACTTCCAGATAGTTAGTCGAAGTGTGGCGCATCAGCAATTCCGTTTTGCGTACAGCTTCTTGCAGTGCAGCTATCTGTTCGACACCGATAAGGATTCGCTGATGGGCAATCTGCCATTGGATCAGCGCATCATTAACCTCTTTTCCGGCGTCCAATAACGACTGTTGGAAAAGCAGGGAGGCTTCTTCCTGCCGGGCCTTGGCGACTTTCAGGTTAGCGATATTCCGTCCGTTATTGAACAAGGGTTGGATCAATGCCCCCATGGCATTGAGAAGCCATTTGCCCGGGTTGAGCACTATACCGCCGTTGTTATTCGTCCATCCTGCACTGCCGGAGAGGTTGATACTCGGATAAAAAGCTGCCCGGGCTGTGTTTGTTGCATAAAAAGCCTCTGCCAAGACATGCTCCGCTTGCCGCACATCAGGCCGGTTGGCGAGTAATTGCACCGGGATACCGACAGCCAATGTATCGGGAAAGAGTTGTCCGGCCATCGCGCTCCGTTCGATAGGCATCAAGGGCATACCAAGCAATGCACAAATACTGTTTTCGGTATTCCGAATCTCTTTCTCCAGCGTCAGCATGGAGGCTTCGAGAGCCAGCCGACTGCCGCGTGCTTGCAGTACGGCTGCATCGTTGGACTGACCTGCCCGTTTCAGTGCTTCGAGGGTACGCTCTGTCTCCGTCCAGCTTTCATAAGTTTGCCGGCTGATAGCAAGTTGGTTATCCAACATTAAAAGTGTATAGTAACTGTTGGCAATGGTTGCAACCAGTTGCGTTTGCACCGCTTGACGGTACGTCCGACTCTGTTCCAATGCCGATCGTGCGCCTCGTTTGGCGTTCGTTACTTTGCCGAACAAATCGATTTCCCAATTTGCCGCTACTGCCAGATTATAACTCTTCGCGCGAGATCCGTCAAATTGACTGACGGACGCTTCCGGGTTCAAAGATATCGCAGGTAAATAAGCCAAGCGGGCATTCCTCAGCACCGCTTCCGCCGCTTCCACCCGGAGGCGGGCAACGCGGAAGTCCGTGTTCTGCCGCAATCCTTGTTCTATCAAGGCACGGAGGTGCGTATCGGTAAAAAACTCCTGCCACGGAATAGTAGCTATGGTTGCCGTGTCTTGTGTCTCTGAATTCAGAAACAGGTTCTCAGCCGGTAGTTCTGAGCGTTCGTATTTCCGGTAAACGCCGCAACCTGCCAATAAAACCAGTGTCAAGCTCAATATAATCAATCGCTTCATAAGTCATATCCTTTCTTTAATTTATCCGGTTCGGTTTGTACCGCTTCTTCGGTACTATTATACGCCGATTTTTCGGAGAACACCTTTTCCTGAATATTCTGAAATACCATAAATAGCGGTGGCACAAGGAAAAGTAATGCCAACGTACCTATCAGCATGCCGCCTACTGCTGTCGATGAAAGGGAGAAGTTTCCATAAGCACCCGCCCCGTTTGAAAACATCAGCGGAATAAGTCCGAAAATCATGGTCAGTGCAGTCATTAGAATCGGACGGAAACGTATCTTGGCAGAAACCACGGCAGCCTCTTTGAGTGACGCTCCTCCTTTCCGGCATTGCGCGGCATATTCGGTCAGCAGAATGGCGGTTTTTGCCAAAAGCCCAATGAGCATGATAATGCCGGTCTGCATATAGATATTATTTTCCAGCCCGAACGCTTGCGCAAAAATAAAGCAGCCGAGCAGTCCGCAGGGTACGGAAAGGATAATTGCCAACGGCACGAAAATACTTTCGTAGAGTGCGCAGAGTATCAGATAAATCAATACAAGGCAGATAGCAAATATAATGGCCGAACTGCCGGTGGTTTTCTCCTCTTCACGCGACAGCCCCCCAAGTTCGTAGCTGTAATTCGCGGAAAGTATCTCGGCGGCAGTCTCCTTGATGGCTTTCAGCGCTTCTCCCGTACTGTAACCTTCAGCAGCCATACCGCTGATGGGCAGTGAATTGTAAAGGTTGAAACGCGACAAGTCCGAGGGACCACTGGTCTTAGTAAGTTTTACAAACTGGCTCAAAGGGATCATTTTTCCGTTTGTCGTACGTGCGAAAACATGGTTGAGCGACTCGGGCGTGATGCGCGAGTCGGGTGTGCCCTGCATCATCACGCGGTATATCTTGGAGAAGCGGTTGAAATCCGAGATATATTCTCCTGAATAATATGCGCCGAGAGTCTGAAGTACTTCACCGGAAGTGATGCCGGCCTGTTCGCATTTGGCTGCGTCGATATCCACCCAGTATTGAGGATAGTCAGTTTTAAAGGAGGAGTACACCTGGCCTATTTCAGGGCGTTCCGACAAAGCGGCAATAAACGCATCGGCTACTTTCTTGAATTCATGCACGTCGCCCGCCAGCTTATCCTGAAGATAAAGCTCAAAACCGCTGCTCATGCCATAACCCGGAATCATCGGAGGCGTCATTGCAAACATTTCCATACCGGGAAATTCTGTGGCAAGTTCATAAATGCTGTAAAGTACACCGTAAGCCGACGCTTCCTCACTTTTCCTTTCGTCCCACGGACGCAAGGAAACAAACACCATTCCCATTGAAGGGCCCGCACCGTCGAATGAATAGCCCGATACATCAGCGTGATATTGGATGGCGGGAATTTCCGACAATCTTTTACCGAATTTATCCAGCATTTTCTTGTTTTCTTCCATGGATGAACCGGGTTTTAGGTTTATGCTGATGAGAACAGTTCCGGTATCCTCTTGGGGAACCAAACCCGTCTTTGTGCCGTGCATCAACAATACAAGCGCCATAACAGAGACTGTAAGTATACTCCACACCGCCCAACGGCGTTTCACGAATCTATTTACTCCTTTCAGGTATCCGCCCGTAAAAGTCTCGAACATCTTATTGAACCGGCGACGGAACCGTGCCGCGAAATTATTCTTTTCCCGTCCGAACTCGTCCTTATAGGGCCTGAGCAACAAGGCGCACAGTGCAGGTGACAAGGTAAAAGCGTTGATGGCCGATATGCCGACAGCAATAGCCATGGTCAGACCAAACTGTTTGTAAAATTCTCCCGACGTACCTCCAATCATGGATACCGGAATAAATACAGCCATGAAAATCAACGTAGAGGTTAATATGGCCGAAGCCACGTTACCCATCGCCTCGATGGCAGCCTTATAAGACGAGCGACAACCTTCATCGAATTTCGCCTGTACCGCCTCGACCACCACAATAGCATCATCCACCACTGTGCCGATAGCGAGCACCAGTGCAAACAGGGTCAGCAGGTTGATGGAGAATCCGATAGCCTGGAGCACGGCAAACGTTCCTATAATGGAAACGAATATGGCAACCGTGGGAATAAACGTGGAACGCAAATCCTGCAAAAAGAGATACACCACAAAGACCACGAGCAAAATAGCAATGAGAAGTGTTTCCACTACTTCATGTATCGAGGCGTATAGAAAACGGTTGGTGTCGTTCAGGGTGACAAACTCCATTCCTGCCGGCAAGCCGGCACTCAATTCCTCCAACACGCGGTCTATCTCGTTGATGGTCTGAGAAGCATTCGACCCCGATGTCTGGTAAATAATCGACATGGCAGCCGGATGTCCGTTTAATGTTACATTATAATTGTAGGCTTCATCCCCCAATTCAATATCGGCAACCTCTTTGAGCCGAAGCACTTCTCCATTGGGCAACGAGCGCACCACCAAGTTTTCAAACTCGTCCGGTTGGGAAAGGCGTCCACGATATTTCATCGTATATTGATGGGCATTGTCATGATTCTCGCCGAACTGACCGGTAGCGGCCTCTATATTCTGGTTGGCAAGAACGGCTGATATGTCCGATGGGACCAGTTTATATTGCGCCATTTTGTCGGGCTTCAACCAAATACGCATACTGTAGTTCGATCCCAGTTGCATTACGTTACCCACACCGCTTACCCGTTTAATACGCGGTTCGACATTAATTTTCAGATAATTATTCAGGAACTGGCGATCATATTTGTCCTCCGGCGCATAGAGAGCGAAAGTCTTCAATTCGGCATTCTGCTGTTTTTCAGTCGTCACGCCAATTTTCGTCACTTCCGCCGGAAGCAGGCCAAGTGCCTTCGATACACGATTCTGTACGTTTACAGCCGCCATATCGGGGTCGGTCTTTTGCTTGAAATAAATGTTAATGGTCACATCGCCGCTGTTCGATGCGGTGGAGGTGATGTAATTAAGTCCCTCCACACCGTTAATAGCCTCTTCCAGCGGAACGATAACGGCCTTCTGCACGGTTTCCGCATTCGCACCGGGATATTGCGTGTAGACTTGAATGGTCGGAGGAGCAATTTCGGGATACTGTTCTATGGGCAACGATGCCAAGCCTATTGCCCCCAGCAACATGATGACAACCGAAATAACGGCGGATAATACAGGGCGGTCTATAAAAAATTTCAGATTCATTTTTCCTCCTTTGTTTGGTTTGCAATCTTAATCTTCATTCCGTCTTTAAGCTGCCCTATACCGTCGCTGATTAGCACATCTCCGGGACGAAGACCGCCGGTTACGATATAAGTCTTTCCGTCATGCAGCCTTTCCACGGTGATGAAAGTAGCCACCGCGCAATCGTCCACCACCTTATATACTACAATCTTGTCCTGGAGTTCATAGGTGACGTTTTGCGGAATTACGATACAGTCGTCCACGGTGCGACGGATAATCACGTTGCCGATACCGCCGCTCCAGAGCATTTTATCCGGATTGGGAAAAACGCTCCGTACCGAAACACTGCCCGTCTCGCGGTTGATCTGGCCGCTGAATGTGGCAATACGCCCTTTCTCGCCGTACATCGAGCCGTCGTTAAGCTGAAGTTCTATCTGGGGCATCTGTTCAATCGCTTTCTCCGGTATTCTGTATTTTCGAAGAAGCTGGCGAAGTTGGTTCTCCGTCATGGAAAAGTAGACATACATCTCGGCATTGTCCGAAACGGTAGTCAGCGGTTGCGGCAGGGATGCACTCACCAGCGCTCCGGCCTTATAGGGCAACGTGCCCACTATGCCGTCTGACGGGCTTTTGACCTCTGTATAGGAAAGACTGTTTCGGGCATTCACCGCTTCTGCCTTTGCCTGCTCCAGTCCGGCCTGAGCCACGGACAAAGCATTATGCGCGGAAGATAACTCATATTCGGAAACGACATTCTCTCGAAAAAGTATCTGTTTGCTCTCATAGTCGAGTTGCGCCGTTGCCACCTGGGCTTCTGCGGCATGGACGTTGGCTTCCGCCGTGCGCAGGGAGGCCCTGTAAGGCACTTGGTCAAGGATGAAAAGCGTTTGGCCCTTTTTTACCTTTTCGCCTTCTTCCACACATACCCGTTCTATCTTTCCTTCCACTTGCGGATAAATGTCGATGTCCTGACGGCCCTGAATAGACCCGGTATAGGTTTCTACTATCTCGGCAGAAGAAGTGGTTATGGTTATTACAGGATAGTCTGGTTGTTCACCGGCTTGCTCCTGGCTATTACATGACACCAGCATGACCAGAAGGAGGGAAATGCTTAAATAAATAATAGTTGTCTTCATCTTATTAATTATCATTTTGAATACAAAGATAGACCCGTCGGGAGCCCCGGGACAATCAAATTCTTACCGAACCCGCTAAAACGATTATCGAAACGACTTTTTAACTTCTCTAAAGAGAATGTCCATATATTCGTTCCATTAACTTCTTTCCCAACAGGGGACGGTAATGTCCCTGTTCATAATAATAATGGTAATCATTGGTATATTCATTGATACCGCTAAAATCAAACACGTTCGCTTCACCGAATAGCTTGCATAAGATTTCTTTATCTTTGGGATGCAGCACTTTCTGGTTATAATCAGGACTAATCAGAATGCGCACACGGCAATGGTGGCGGTTTAGCAGGTCGGCAATGTCATTGAGTAAAGCAAGCTGCGATTGGAAAACGGCACGCTCAGCAACATCCGGCGGCAATACGGTATTTCCTTCAGGACCATAAAGCAGTAATCCTATGCCGGCTTGCCGGGCTATCTGCCGTTTCCTTTCCGCAGGATAGTCGGGATGCAGGATTACATACGTCTTTCCTGCCAGTAATACCGCCAATATGGAAGCATACGTTTCTATCCGGTTTTCTGCCGCAATGCCTACTACGTTTTCTTTCAGGTTACGGAGGGTATGGCTGATACTTATTGCCTGTCCCACCAGCCTGCTATAAGTGTAGGTCTCGTCTTCTATGACGAATGCCGGACGGTCGGCATATTTTAGTGCAGCTTTCATTATATCCGCCAGCATATCCAGACTATATATATTTTATTCATGCTCTGTTTCGATTAGGTTGTTTTGGGAGTGTTCGGGCTTCGATTCTTGCGATGTCGTTTCATTATCCGCGCTATACGAACCGGTACCGAGAATCATCAAGGCAAAAGTAAATGGCAATACTTGTTCCATAATTTTATCTGTTTTTCGTTGAGTAATTCATCTTGCAGGAAAGCGGATCGGGTAGAGAAACGATAGAAGGAGAGAAACCGGAGTTTTCACCTTTCTGCTTGTACATGTAACCGATGGCAGTAAATCCGAAGTCCCGTCTGTACAGGGCTTGCCGTTGGAAGCACAGGTACAGAAGAAAAGTACACAAGCTATAGGCCAAGAAATTAATAAGACAGACCTTTAATTTTAGTTTCCACATATTCTCTTTGAAATTTAAGTGTTTGTTATAGGAAAAAATACCCATTTTTACGTTTATTTTTCCCTAACTTTGAGAAAGCAAAATAACCGTATTCCTTAAACCCAGACAATCCGAAACTTCCCGAACCGCCTAAATCGGCATCTGAAACAACCAATCACACAACTCCGGCTATTTTTTTAACCATAGGGCACATTTAAGCATTTATCACAGGCACACTTAATGTGATAGCTTCCGTTTATCAATCATTTGTTTATCGGCTTTTTTAAGTCCGGCATTATAGAAAAAAATGGGTTTATCATGATCGTTCAAATACATACGCTGTCTGGTCTGAAAATCGGAACTCACTAAAGATAAGCCGGGTTGTAGATAAGGTGTCTGGATAAAAGCTACATCCAGCATCATATGAAAGACCGCATTTGTAGCAACTGGTTTAGGCTTATTTTGTACTGCATAGCCGACCTTTTCAGGAAAATCCCTTTGGTAGTTTTCCGAAAACCATATAAACATAGGAATATACAATTGATAAAAGGTAGGGTTCGGAGAAGAATGTAAAAAACGTTTTCGTCTATCATCCAACATATCTTCGCCATGATCGGGTGTATAAAACAGGGCAGAAATAACTTCTTGCTTTCTCAACATCCCTATCAGAGTATATAAAAAATTGTCAGTGTAACGTATACTATTATCGTAAGCATTGATAAGTTGAACCTTGTTTTCCACTTTTACATTGGCGACATTATCCGGCTCATATAGGGAAAAAATTTCCGGATAACGTTCTTTGTAATTGAAGTGGGAGCCGTAGGTATACAGAACCACAAAAAGATTCCCGGAAATGGAGTCGACATAATGTTGCAGCAGGGGCAACATGGCTTCGTCGAAATTATTGACGGTAGTCATACCTCCGTCCGGAGAACAGCGTATATTTTGATGATGGTCGGCTTCCTGAAAATAGAAGTCCGTAAAAGAACGATTGGGAGTCTGGTTGGATAGGAATATGGTTGTAAATCCGGCTTCTTTAAAAGCAGTCAGAATACTTTTATGCGTGTAAACGACACTATAATCTTCGGCAGAAGCCGCCGACAAAATAAGAGGAACACTTTTGTGAGTGGTGTTGGATTGAGTAATGGCATCTTTGTAAACAACTAAACCGGAGGTTTGCGCTAAAAGAGGGTTCGTTTCCCGGGGATAACCGTAAAGACTCCAGTTTTCTGCCCGGCTGGCTTCTCCGATAACGAGCACATAGATTTCCCGCTTCGAGGACCGGACATCTTTATGGGCCTTAAATGTGAAATTTTTGGATAAGACAGGGTATTGCTGGGAATGACGCCATTTATTTATGGCAAATCCACAATTATAGACCACATTTACCGGATAAACATCTTCGTGCAGCGTGAAACGTCCTGTATTGTTATTATTAGAAGTAAACAACAATAAACAAGACAAAAACATCCATAAAGCACCTGTAGCTATCCATTTCTTCCGGAAGGAAACCGGAAGATATAACTTGAGTTTGCAGGCAATAACAGCAACAATTATAGTGGGGATATACAATGCACAAACAAGAATAATGGCCGGCCAGATATTATCCAGCAATTCCCCGGCTTCGCTGGCATTAGTCGTCGCCAGATTCAGAAACATGTCTACAGCTATCACCGCTTCTCCAAAAAGGTAAAAAAGTACCAACTGGAAAGCGTGGAGAAAAAGTAAAGGGAAAAGAACAAGTTGTATCAAGCCCGTATCTTTTGACAGACTAAAAAATAAAAGATAAAGCCCCAGAGGAAAGAGAAGAAGAACTAATTTTCCTGTTATAGAAAAGGGTTCTGTAAAAAACAGACAAATACTGGGAATCAGATTTATGCCGATAAAAAACCAGAATAACAGCTTCGGGTTGTGAAATGAACGATGAATGAACTGTCGAAACTTAAAAACTATCATTTTTTAGGGTTTAAATAAGTTGTTCGTACTTTTTTATTAAATGACTCTATACCTTGTTATAAGAAAGAAAATACTCAAAACGCTTCGTTGATATTGAAATAAAACGAACTTTGGCCTTTTCCTATTCCATAATCCAGACGAATATTTACCCGGTTCTTAAATTCCCAGCGGTAGCCTAAACCATAACTGGGTAAAGTTTCTTTCCCAAGTGGGCTACCATACTCCAGGGAGTATTTCCGGGTTTAAATGTTCCATTCAAATCGTAAGCCAGTACAGCTCCTTTCCAAAGTTCGTCGTAATGCCTGATTTGTAGGTCTGTTCTCTGAAAAGAATAGCAATTGCCCAGAAATTTTGGAAAAAAGGTTTGTTCAATCTTAGCATAAGTTCCTTTGTAAGGATTGGGAATAAAATCCCGCGAATCATAAGTAAGAATGAAACCTCCTCCCAAACTGGATATCTTATTTCTTTCGCCTTCCAGAAAACGAATATCTTTAAAATCTTTTCCATTGACATGACGGTACATACCTGTAACTCCGATAAAGGTGTTTAGAGCTATTTCACGGTAAAAGTCCAGTTTGATTTGTATTTCTTTTCTTTTATACTCGGTGTACCCATCATTCCGTTTTCCGTTCCCATAACCAATGCCCCAGTATTGGCTGAGAAAAGAGAAAAAGTACATATTAACATCCAAACGGTAAAGGTCACGGGGAAAAATGGTATTCCCGTCAATCCCCAACAAATAAAAACCGGTAGTAGTAATATCCCCGTAAAGAGATATATTAGAAGGAGAAAGAGACATACCGGCTCTATCCAACCGGTATAGGCCGGATGCGACTATTCCTAATCCCAATTTAGTATCTTTGGAAAAATGCGGTCCTCCGATGATACTGAAATCGATTTTTTTATCGTTTCGGACTTCATTGGATTGTTGAAAGTATCTGTAAATCCGCTGAAACAGATTATTTTTGATAATGCTATCTGTAGCAGACTGTACCAAGGTGTCCAGCCTGTAATCCACTTCAGGCATAATCTCATCTTCCAGACAGTCGCCTAAAGCAAGAGACACATCTTTATATTGTCCTTTCTCATCAGAGTGTCGGGCTGCTTTTACTTGGTCATTCCGTTTAAAATACTTATTTGGGGCGAAAAGTGTACTGCCTGAGAGTAAAACAATGGTCGCTATCAAAACTCTTCTTATCATCTCCATAAATTAGTAAAATATAGAATCGAAAAACAGAAACAAATGTATCGGTTGCCTTATCAAAACGAAAGCACTATTATACCCAACCGCCAGTATCCGCTGTTGAAACGCCTGAATGCGCCCTTGGATATTTCGTCTTAGAAAATTATAAAATTGGATGATGTCCTATTCTTAAAAGAATAAACTGGGTGATACGAACCCTCTTTCTGTCGTTTCAAATGTTTTTTTAGCGGTTTGAGATTTTTTTTCTTTCCAAAGCCTTGTGTAATAAGTATCTTTGTATCCGTTTTATAACAACAAAATAGCACATGGATATACGACACGATCGTATGCAAGAGCATCACAGCCATTGTTATTCCTGTACTTTTTGACATAGACAAAATTTGGCTTGCTATCACGTTTGTAGAAACAGGAGCGCTTATGTTCACAACCTATTGTTTGAAACGTTATAAGGCAAAATATAATTATTGAACAAATAGTCGTAATATGAAAAAAGAAAGCAAAACAAATATATTGAATTGGAAGAACTGCATATCCTTGTCGTTGATAGCTTACGGGTTATACATTATATTGTGGCTGATAGTCGGCGACGAGGATTTGACCGTTGAGAACGGAGGGTCTTTCATGGCGGAGATGCTCATTGACTTTGTATTGTGCATTCTCTTCACATTCATGTCTTTACTCTATAGTCATCTGCTGTTTCGCTTCATCCCGTCGGAAGGGCGGTCTTACAAAAGGCTGGTCATCTATACCTGCCTGTTGTTCCTGCTCAACAACCTGATGGCCTACGGGATGACCGAGGCGTATAACCGGTTGTTAGAATCCTCCTTCGGTGAGGCATTCTACATGAAGAACGTCTACATCTACGGCATGATAGCCACTTTCATCTCCTGCATCTATTCCTGTGCCATCTATCTTGAATCCTACATACAGGCAAATGATGAAAAAAGTCGGTTGGAAACCGCTTTGATGAAAGAAAAGGAAATTGCGCTTCAATCACAGCTTCAGTTCCTTAAAGCGCAAATCGACCCGCATTTCATGTTCAACAATTTCAGTATCTTATCCGAATTAATCGAAGAAAATCCTGCATTGGCCGAATGCTTCCTCAGTAATCTGTCGAAAGTATACCGATACATTATTCAAAATTTAGAACGTACCGTTATTTCCGTTTGCGAAGAGATACGATTCCTCGATTCCTATCTCTACCTGATTAAAATGCGATATGGTGAAAGCGTCGTAGTCCATATCGAAGACTCACTGAGAAAGGAAAAGAAATCCATTCCCCCTGCTTGTCTGCAATTGTTGGTGGAAAACGCCATCAAACATAACGGGCACTCTCCTGACGCGCCTCTATCTATAGACATCCTGCGAATTGAAAACCATATCGTTGTACGTAACCTGTTATCGCCGTTGTTGTCTTCCATAGAGTCTACCGGCCTCGGACAAAAAAATATCCGCGAACGGTATGCGCTCCTAAGCCATCAAGAGGTTATCATCCAAAAGACCGACCGGGATTATTCGGTCAGTCTACCAATACTCAATAATACTCACTAACGTCATGAATATACTTATACTTGAAGACGAACAGCGAAATGCCGACAGACTGATACGTCTGTTGCAGAAAATCGACCCGACATTCATAATCTCAGGTCCGATGACCAGTGTCAAAGACACAATCGCATATTTGCAAACTCAATCGTCTCCCGATGTGATTTTGTCGGACATTCGGTTATCCGACGGCTTAAGTTTTGATGCACTCAAAGAAGCTGGCTCACCCATTCCGGTGATTTTTACAACAGCCTATGATGAGTATGCCATTCGGGCTTTTAAATACAATAGTTTCGACTACTTGCTGAAACCGGTCGATAAGGATGAGCTGGCCCAAGCCATCTGTAAAGTGAAACAATATGCTTTGAATACTACGGAAGATAATCTTCACCAGCTCATCGAAGCTATGGAACGCAGTAATTATAAATACCGCGAGCGTTTTTTGATTCCTTATCGTGACGGTTACAAAACTGTGTCCGTGAATGATATCTGTTATGTTTTCACCGAAAATAAGATTGTACGTCTGTTTCTGCGCGATGGCACTTCCGAAGCGGTTTCTGTCAGCATGGACGATTTAGAGAAACAGCTCAACCCCGAACACTTCTTTCGTGCGAACCGCCAGTACATTGTTCGTATGGAAAGCATCAAATATTTGGGTAATTACTTTGGGGGTAAACTCGTCCTACGGTTGAAAGGATATCCCGACGTGGAAATAATCATTAGCAAAGATAAAGCTCCGTTGCTGAAAAAATGGCTCGATCGGTGAGGTAGATGATATAGATGATTTCGTAAGATATGTCAATACCTCCTGATAGGTTAGGTTACCGGCAATCACGAAATACCCTGTTACCCCATAGGTTATCCTACGTACATAAGCAAGATTGTTGATGTTTTCAGATAAATCGATGAAAATCCCTTGAGCAGGTGTATCCATAGTGATGATAAATCCTCTGAAAATAAATTCACTTACGACCCAACTCTTTACCTTCTTCGTAGTGATTTTTTAATTGACAATCTGTTCAATAGTTTCTCCTAACCTTTCATTGTCAGGAAAGAAGAGTTTTATGTTTGACACTTCTTTAGTTTGTTCCACCCGAAACTTGTGCAATTTAGGTATATGGCCTTTGCATTTTCGGCATTCATCTGATTCCAAAATATCTTTCAGAAATTGCATATATGCAATCCCATTTGGATATTCGATTGTGGCAATATACGGCTCACTAAAATCGGTATAAACATTAATCGGATGTTTGTCATTGGTCATCTCCCTGTCAAAAGAAGTTGCAAAAGCACTTTGCGGAAAGGTGCCACCTGGAAATATATGCGGTGGATGTCCATTGCAAGGCCAATCTGGGACTCCTAAATATTTGTTCCCGATGAATATTTCATTTATGGAAATCTCATTGTCTATGAGTATATTCCACACAACCTTGAACTTATCAGTTGGTTCCTTCTTCGGTGTCCTTTCTCCACAAGAAATAGGTTCGTCTTTATTACAAGCTGCCAAATGGTAAGGCATAGTAACAGCAGCAGTATGAGCAAAGGAATCTTTTGGTTATCATCGTTTTTTGTTTATAAGATCACGGATGTAAAATTACTACACATTTCTATCCTCAACTATTGAAATCTGCGCGAAGTGATAAAAATGGCACGTGAAACGGAAAAAGTGGTCCGCAATACTTCCATATTTATTTGAGAAAATGAAATAACTGCCTTTGGGGGCATCCAATATGCCAATCTCATTTTTCTTGCGGTATTTCTAAGCTTCGGCATAGGTACAGCTCCGATTATCAATTATAACTATGATACCGGAAGGCTTGATGAACTGCAAAAATATGTATCGTGGTAGTCTGCACTTCACCGGCATTTCAGGATTATTATTGTTTACTTTTACCGAAATATTCATATTCCCGTAAGCAAGTATTTTTGTCGGTAACAACAAAAAGCTCCTTTCCCTGACGACATTTGATTTTCGGCTTTATGGTATCTCATTTCTATTGCCGGGCTTTAACATCTATGCATCAGCATTCTTTACAGCCCTTAACAACTACCTTGTCTCCGCCGTTTTACCGAAAACAAAATTGTACATCTGTTTCTGTGCAACGGTACTTCCGAAGCGGCTTCTGTTAACATGTACGATTTAGAAAAACAACTCAACCCCAAACATTTCTTCCGTGCGAACCACCAGTACATCGTGAATATAGACAGTATATTGTTTTTAGAAAATTATTTTAGAGGAAAACTTATCCTCCGTTTAAAAACTATTCTAATGCGGAACTCACAATAAGTAAGAACAAGGTTCCTATATTGAAAAGCTGGGTTGGCAAATAAAGTCTGTTCTAACCCACAGAATGAATATTGTAAATAGCTTTGGCAAAGATATAAAATGATAAAACGTCTCCGTTTAGTGTGAGCATAATTTGTCTCAATAGCTAGTACTCAAATCTTGCCGTATTGCCGTATTTCCTTATCTCTTTTTCCCATATAACAATTTCCTCAATTTTATTACCCCGTCATGACTTCCCATTGCAGATTTTTAGGGACTCCGACCGTAGCTGCCCCCTGAAACGAGCAAGGTGAAGCCACCGACAAGGCATAAAAAATTTAGCAAAGTAGTCGTTGGTCGGTTTCGTGGTGTACGTGGCGGTGCGTTTCATGTGAGCCTGTTGGTGGTGTGGTGACAGATTTAGGCGGTATTCCGCCCACGTTGGCGGTTTTGGCGGTAGTGGTTTTCCTCATCCGTGCCGTGTGGCATATTCTTTCCGCTTTCCTCTCTATTTTCGTGCTTGTCCTTTTCATCATCCTTTTATGCGTGATACTCTGAAACGAAATATTAATCATTAAAAAACAACTCATTATGAACAATGTGCATTTATTAGGAGTGTAACAACAGAAGTTACGACAGAGACGAACAGACCATTTCAGTCAATCAAGTGGTAGTATTGGAAGGCTACAACTACGACAGTTATGTAATGTATGAAGTGACCCGCAATAAGTGGAGAATAACCTATCATCTTATCAATCTGCTAACCTACGAATTTCATACTTCCGACCTTATCCGACCTTTGTCGGAAAAATTCGGGATAGGTATCTATTACGATGATGCGAAAGCCGTTATTATCGGTGAATTACGGGTGAGCGAGTGCAAAAGCTATACGGACTACTACGACTACCGTATAGAAAGAACCGTGA
This sequence comes from Bacteroides faecis MAJ27, assembly GCF_900106755.1. GTDB lineage: Bacteria > Bacteroidota > Bacteroidia > Bacteroidales > Bacteroidaceae > Bacteroides > Bacteroides faecis. Next base: position 72,469 of record NZ_FNNN01000025.1, on the reverse strand, counting down.
TTTTAGGCTTTTCCACCCATACACGCAACCTTTTTCCCGAAATGTACAAGTATGCCGCCAATTTTGAGAGAACGGCTTATTTGGCAGAATATGACAAAGAATACGAACACCATGAAAACTACAGTATGGGACGGCATGTATTTGGGATGCAACAAGTACAGCAGTTGGACGATTTCAAAAGAAGAAATTTACGACCTTGAAAAGTTCATCGAACGATACGCCTATACCGCAGGGGATGAAGCTAACATTTGTCTGAAAGCACCGCAGAGGGAAGCAGGAGAGCAACAGCCGACAACATCCGCAGACCTTTCCCCGTTCAATCTTGAAATCGTGGAGTACAGCGAAAAAGCGATTGCCGTATTCGGGGACACCAAACCGATAAAGAACGTCTTGAAAGGTTTGAACGGTCTGTTCCGTGCAAACCTCACCTACAACGGTGAAAGGCGTGCAGAGTGGATTTATAGCAGGAAGCAGGAGCAGAAAGTACATGAGACGCTCGCAGCGTGCACCAACGCATAGAAACAGAAAAGACAGAGCAGAACAAACTGCCCTACCTATCAAAGAACTTCTAAACATACAATGATATGAAAACAGAAACAAGAACATATACCCTTTATCAGACAACCGAGTTATCCGAGGAATCCAAAGAAAAGGGTTCTTCGTCACTTTTGATGGTAAAAAGTGACGAAGAACGACTAACGCAACAGGAGCTGAATTGCTGAATTCAAGTTATAAATGCGACAGTTTACACATACAATAAAAAGAGATTAAACAAAAAAACGATTGGGATGTATGAGCAGGCAAAAAAAAATCAGTCTGTTAAAACTTACACGAGCCCAAACAAAAACATCTCCTGTCTGTTACATATCGAACTTAAATATAGTAACCTAAACTTTTAAATTATGGCTAGAGAAAGCGTAAAAATCTTACAAGGAAAGCTGGATGTAGAAAGCTTGATTTCACAGTTGAATGCAGCATTGTCTGAAGAATGGCTGGCATACTACCAGTATTGGGTAGGCGCATTAGTAGTAGAAGGCGCTATGCGTGCAGACGTACAAGGCGAGTTCGAAGAACATGCAGAAGAAGAACGCAGACATGCGCAACTGCTTGCCGACCGCATTATCGAACTGGAAGGAGTACCCGTATTGGACCCGAAGAAATGGTTCGAACTGGCAAGATGCAAATATGATGCTCCCCAAGGATTTGATTCTGTAAGTCTGCTGAAAGATAATGTAGCTTCTGAGCGTTGCGCAATACTACGTTATCAAGAAATTGCCGACTTCACTAATGGAAAAGATTTCACCACCTGTGATATTGCAAAACATATTCTTGCCGAAGAAGAAGAACATGAGCAAGATCTTCAGGATTACCTGACTGACATTGCCAGAATGAAAAAATCATTTCTCGAAAAGTAATTTCCCACCCAGTAGAAAGTGAGTAAAAGGCAATCTTAAAAAGAGAATATTAAAAGACATTCCCTCGCTGAGATTGCCTTTTTCATATACACACATCAAAGACGCACAAAAGTTTATATTCCTTTAAACTCCTTTTGAACAATTTCTATCCGGATTGGAACAGCAGATTTCATTTTATTCCCTCTACATTTGCAACCGCACTTATCTACAAGTGCGTAGATATAATAGGTATTAACATATCAAATGAAGGGACTATGCAAAATCAATTATCAAAAACAGACAGATTATCCAATCAAGATATCAGAAAACGATTGAACGTAAAAAAAACGATCATTGGAGTACTCATCCTGCTAATAGGACTCTCTCACTTGCCCGAAGCAGTTCTACTTAATATAGATGAGATTTCATCGGGCAACATTTTATATCTTATCACATGTATACTAATCTGTGCTATAGGTATATACCAGCTCAAATTCCGGTCTAAGGAAATGAAATACCTGCCAACCAAAAGTGTTGTCAAAGAGAAGAACTATTCATTCAACCTGAAGTATATGGAATCACTGAAAGAAATGATTGAATCCGGGAATTTTTCCAACAGTTTCAACATAAAGAAAGAAAAGGGCGGAAACCTCCGTCTGGATGTCCTCATGTCGGCTGATAAGAAATTTGCAGCCGTACGACTGTTACAGTTTATTCCATATAGTTACATTCCGGTCATAGACATGCAGTACCTGCGGAATGACAAGATCATCGCTCTGGAGAATTTCTTAGAACACTATAAATAAGAGTCCGTTCTATTTATCCATCCCCACTTTTACGTAATAGTGCGATAAAAACCAAACTATTTTCAAACAAATCAAGAAGAAATCTTTCTTTTTTCGTATTTTTGTCCCAATATGCACGTTTAATTCAAGTAGACAACGAACATCAACGAAAAAGAATGAGAGTAATTGATTTAATACATAACAGCGAAAAAACAGCTTTCTCTTTCGAAATCCTTCCTCCTCTGAAAGGTACAGGCATCGAAAAGCTGTATCAGACTGTCGATACCCTTCGGGAGTTTGATCCGAAATATATCAATATCACCACGCACCGCAGCGAATACGTATACAAAGACCTGGGTAACGGACTTTTCCAACGAAACCGGCTGAGAAGACGTCCGGGGACTGTTGCCGTAGCCGCCGCTATCCAGAACAAATATAATATCACGGTAGTGCCGCATATACTATGCAGCGGTTTCTCCCGCGAAGAGACAGAATATGTACTGCTCGACCTGCAATTTCTGAATATCACTGATTTGCTGGTACTCCGGGGCGATAAAGCCAAGCATGAGTCAGTATTCACTCCCGAAGGAGACGGATACCATCATGCGATCGAACTGCAAGAGCAAATCAACAATTTCAATAAGGGAATCTTTGTCGACGGTTCGGAAATGAAAGTAACCAACAGCCCGTTCTCCTACGGTGTGGCTTGCTATCCGGAGAAACATGAAGAGGCCCCCAACATCGAGTCCGACCTCTTCTGGCTGAAAAAGAAAGTGGAAGCAGGCGCCGAATATGCAGTGACACAGTTATTCTACGACAATAAGAAATACTTCGAATTTGTAGAACAAGCAAAGGCAGCAGGCATCAATGTACCTATCATTCCGGGCATCAAGCCATTCAAGAAGTTATCTCAACTCAGCATGGTACCCAAGACATTCAAAGTAGACTTGCCGGAAGATTTGGTGAAAGAGGCTTTGAAATGCAAGAATGACAAGGAAGCCGAGCAGGTAGGCATCGAATGGTGCGTCGCCCAATGCAAGGAGTTGATGGCACATGGAGTGCCGAGTATCCACTTCTACTCCATCGGAGCAGTGGACAGTATCAAAGAAGTGGCTAAAATCATTTATTGACATGTTTTTCAGAGACGTAATCGGACAAGAAGAAATCAAGCAGCGGCTCATTCAGGAAGTGAGTGAAGGGCGCATACCGCATGCCCAACTCATCTGTGGTCCCGAAGGAGTCGGCAAAATGCCGTTGGCTATTGCTTATGCACGCTACATCAGTTGCACCAACCGAGGTGAAACGGATGCCTGCGGAGCATGTCCGTCATGTGTGAAATTCAACAAACTGGTACACCCGGACGTACATTTCGTGTTCCCTATCGTGAAAAGCTCAAAAGGAAAACGGGAAGTGTGCGACGATTATATTGCGGACTGGAGACAATTCGTACTCAACAATCCGTATTTCAACCTGAATCATTGGCTGAGAGAAATGGATGCCGAGAATGCACAGGCCATCATCTATGCGAAAGAGAGTGACGAGATTCTGAAAAAGCTCAGCCTCAAATCGAGCGAAGGAGGATTCAAGATCACTATTCTCTGGCTACCCGAAAAGATGCATCCGGTATGCGCCAACAAACTATTGAAACTGCTTGAAGAGCCGCCGGAGAAAACCATCTTCCTGCTCGTATCGGAAGCTCCGGAAATGATTCTGCCCACCATTCTGAGCCGTACTCAGCGCATGAACGTGCGAAAAATTGACGAACCGGCTATCGACCGGATATTACAGACTAAATATGGCATCCAGCCTGCCGACAGTCTTTCCATTGCCCACCTGGCAAACGGAAACTTCATCAAAGCACTGGAAACCATTCATCTGAACGAAGAGAATCAGTTATTCTTCGACTTATTTGTTAGCCTGATGCGATTGTCCTATCAACGGAAAATCAGGGAAATGAAACTATGGAGCGAACAGGTTGCCGGCATGGGACGTGAACGCCAGAAGAACTTTCTGGAATACTGCCAGCGTATGATTCGCGAGAACTTCATATTCAACCTGCATCAGCGTGACCTGACGTATATGACAATCAATGAACAAAATTTCGCCTCTCGCTTTGCCCCTTTTGTCAACGAACGAAACGTGATGGGCATCATGGATGAACTGAGCGAAGCGCAACTGCATATAGAACAAAATGTAAATGCCAAGATGGTATTCTTCGACTTCTCTCTGAAGATGATCGTACTGTTGAAGCAATAATAAATATATAAACTATGGAATATAAGCTTCATAATGGGAGTGGCGGTCTTTGCTGCAAAGGATGCTCCCGACAAGATAAGAAACTGAACACTTACGACTGGCTGGCAGACATACCGGGCAATGCGGAAGAGTGCGATATGGTGGAAGTGCAATTTAAAAATACCCGGAAAGGCTATTACCGCAACAGCAATAAAATCAAACTGGAAAAGGGAGATATTGTTGCCGTGGAAGCTGCTCCCGGACATGACATCGGTGTAGTGACCCTGACCGGAAGACTTGTTCCGCTACAGATGAAGAAAGCGAACTTCAAGACGGATGCGGAAATAAAAAGAGTCTACCGAAAAGCCAAGCCGGTGGATATGGAGAAATTCAACGAAGCGAAAGCAAAGGAACACGCGACCATGATCCGTGCCCGCCAGATTGCACTGAACCTGAATCTGGATATGAAAATCGGTGACGTAGAATATCAGGGGGATGGCAACAAGGCTATTTTCTACTACATCGCTGATGAACGTGTGGACTTCCGACAGCTGATTAAGGTACTTGCCGAAGCTTTCCGCGTCCGTATTGAAATGAAACAGATCGGTGCGCGACAGGAAGCCGGACGTATCGGTGGTATCGGTCCTTGTGGACGGGAGCTTTGCTGTGCCACCTGGATGACGAGTTTCGTATCGGTGTCTACAAGCGCTGCCCGCTTTCAGGATATCTCACTGAATCCTCAAAAGCTTGCCGGACAATGCGCCAAACTAAAATGTTGTCTGAACTATGAGGTAGACTGCTATGTGGAAGCCCAGAAACGTCTTCCTTCCAGAGAAATCGAATTGGAAACGAAAGACGGCACTTTCTATTTCTTCAAAGCTGATATCCTGAGCAATCAGGTTTCTTACTCGACAGATAAGAACTTCCCTGCCAATCTGGTTACAATCAGCGGAAAACGTGCTTTCGAGGTCATTGCCATGAACAAGAAGGGAATGAAGCCCGACAGTCTGCTCGAAGCTGAAGTCAAGCAAGAACCCAAAAAGCCGACAGACCTGCTGGAACAGGAAAGTCTCACCCGCTTCGACCGCAACCGGAACAACAAGGAAGGAAACAACGCCAACCGGAATAAGAAGAAAAGGAAAGGAAACAATGATAACCGCCCGCAGGCACAGGCTGAAGGTGGAAATCGTCCGCAACAACCTCAGAGAGGAGAGAACGAAAACCGTCCGCAACCGTCAGAAAACGGAAACAGAGGGGAAAAAGGAGACAGAGAAAATCGCCCGAGAAATAATAATAACCGGAACAGAGGACAGAACCAAGGACGAAATAATGAAAACAGACGTCCGGAAAGAGGACAGAATCAAGAGCGTCCACAAAATCCGAACCGTCCGCAGAATCAGGAACGTCCGGCCAACCAGGAGCGTCCACAAAATAGAGAACGCCAGCCGAAACAGGAACGCCCTCAAAATCAGGAACGTCCGCAGAATCAAGAACGATCACAGGAACAAGGAAAGCAGCCCCATCAGGAACGTGCTCCGAGACCTGAAAGAAATCCGAATCAAGAGAAACCGCAAAATAATGAGAAGCCTGCTCAGGAATAACTTATTTTGTTTGCTCGGTGTCTGCCTCATGGCAGCCTGCAATGAAAATACCGTGTATCACTCTTACCAGTCCCTGCCCAACGAGGGATGGGCAAAGAGTGATACACTCTCTTTTCAGTGTCCTGTTACAGACAGCATCCCTGCTACACTCAGATTATTCGCGGAAGTGCGCAACAGAAGTGAATATCCTTACCACAACCTTTACCTGTTCATCCAGGAGAATCTCCTTGACTCTACCGTGTGGCGTACCGACACGATAGCAATCAATCTGGCAGATACGACAGGAAGATGGCTGGGAAATGGATGGGGAAGCATTTATCAGACTGCTGTTTTTGTCAAGTCCGTCCGCCCGCTGCATCCCGGAAACTATACCATCAAAATCATGCACGGAATGCAGGATGAGAAGTTAACCGGACTCAATGACGTCGGCATCCGAATCGAAAGACAAAAAGAATAAATCCGTCTTAAAGCCTTCTGCCTCTTCCGGCATCCAGTCGCAGGAAGATAAACAGCAAGATGGTGAATCCCCACAACGAAGAGCCTCCATAGCTAAAGAACGGCAGAGGAATGCCAATTACCGGAGTCAGTCCCAGTACCATACCCACATTAATGAAAAGGTGGAAAAGGAAAATACTGACCACCGAATATCCATAGACACGTCCGAAGGTGGAAGTCTGCCGCTCGGATAAAGCAATCAGCCTCAGAATCAATATAAGGAAAGCCAACAGGACGGCAGCCGAACCGACAAATCCCTGCTCCTCTCCTACTGTGCAGAATATGAAGTCAGTATCTTGTTCGGGTACATATTTCAGCTTGGTCTGTGTTCCATTCAGAAATCCTTTCCCGGTCAAGCCTCCGGAGCCAATGGCTATCTTTGACTGATTGACATTGTATCCCGCTCCTGTCAGATCTTCTTCCAGACCAAGTACAACCTTGATACGGATTTGCTGATGGGATTCCAAGATGTTATCAAATACGTAGTTACTGGAATACAGGAAGCCGATAGAGCCGATAGCAAACAGAGCAATCAGGAAATAGGAACGCTGACGCTCCCTCAATGCCAGATAGAGCAAATAGCCTACCACAATGACACAAAGCCCCCATTGCACCCATACCAGGCTAAAATGTATCCCATATTCAGATATCAAATAGGCAACAAGCAGAATGATCAGACTTCCCCCGATGATATTCCGTGTAGGTTCCCACTTTTTACGGTACACCCAGACCATTCCTCCGGCAAACAACAGGATCAATAACAACACGATAAATTCTCCTAAAGGTGTGGGAGTATCAGCTATAAAAACTTCGTCGAAACGAATGCCGACAACAAAGTAAATCACCGCACACAGACCGGCAAAAAGCACTACTCCGGGCATACCCTCGCGATAAAGCACCAAAAAGAATGCAAGATAGACCAGTGCCGAGCCTGTCTCCCGTTGTCCGATAATCAAAAGCATCGGAAGCAGAATGATGAAGCCTAAAACGAAAGCACACTTCTCTTTCTTTATGCTGAATGAGTATGAGTTCATATATTTCGCGAGTGCCAGCGCCGTAGCAAACTTGGCAAATTCGGCGGGTTGCAGACTGACCGGCCCCATCACCAGCCACGAACGCGATCCTTTCGTATCCGGCGCTATAAAGATGGTGACAATAAGCAGCACAATCATCCCCGTATATATAATGTACGCGAACATATCGTACATCCGGTCTTCCAGCATCAGCAGAACAAACCCCAGCCCGAAGGAGCAGATAATCCATACGAACTGTTTTCCGGCACGGGTAGAGAAATCAAAGAAGTCACGATCGCCATAGTCATAGCTCGCACCGCAAACGCTGAACCATCCGCCGACAATCAAAAGCAGATAGATACCAATCGTTACCCAATCCAATGTTTTCCACAAACTATCGTTCCTCGTTACCATATAAGATGATTCTGTTACTGATTTCTTCTGCTCTTAACTCATTCTCCGGTGACAACTTCCCTTTCATATATTGTTCCATCATCAATGCACCGATCGGTACTCCATAAGTAGCTCCCCATCCGCCATTCTCCACATAAACAGCGATAGCGATCTTAGGCTTGCTCATCGGAGCGAAACCCATAAACACAGAATGGTCATGTCCCCGGTTCTGTGCCGTTCCCGTTTTTCCACAGGCTTCAAGGTCCGGAACCATTACGGACAGCATGCGGCAAGTACCTCCGGTAGCGGCAGCACGCATTCCCTCTACTACAGATTCATAATGTCTGCGTTCTATCGTAGTGTTGCGCGGATGACGATAAATACTGTCTAACTGCGCATCCTGAATCTCCTTCACAATATGCGGCGCAGTAAAGTGTCCGCGGTTAGCGATTGTTGCTCCCAGATTAGCTATCTGAAGAGGGGTAGAGAGGATTTCGCCCTGTCCGATAGAGATACTGATCACCGTCAGTCCATTCCAGTGTCCGCGATAAGCCTTGTCATAAAACTGAGCATTAGGTATCAGACCACGTTTTTCTCCGGGTAAGTCGACTCCTAATTTATAGCCGAATCCCTGAGAAACCATGTGATCTTTCCAGACCGTTATGGCATTCTGCGGAGAGCCGTACTTACGATCGCCGAACATACGGAATAATCCCCAGCAGAAATAAGAGTTACAAGAGGTCGCAATAGCCGGAATCAAAGGCAAAGGCGAACCATGAGTATGGCAGCCCACTGTCAGACGTCCATAATGGAAGCCGCGAGAACAGGGGAAAGAAGGACTTTGCTCCGTAATGATTCCTTCCTGCAGGAAGGTTAATCCCTGCGCCGTCTTGAAAGTAGATCCCGGAGGATAGACTCCCATCAACGCACGATTGAGCAATGGTTTCTGCTTATCACGTTGCAGCATCAGATGATTCTTACCACGCTGGCGACCAATCATCAGGTGTGGGTCGTAGTTCGGCGATGATACCAGACAAAGGATTTCTCCGGTTTCCGGCTCGATAGCTACAATACTTCCGATTTTATTCTTCAGCAACCGTTCACCTAACATCTGCAAATCAATATCCATGCTCAATGTCAAGTTCTTGCCGGGAATGGAAGGACGGTCATACTCTCCATCCATGTAACGTCCCTGAATACGTCCGTGAGCATCACGCAGCAGAATCTCCACTCCTTTTTCTCCACGCAGGTATTTCTCGTAAGATCTCTCGACACCTAACTTTCCTATATAATCTCCGCGAATGTAATATCCTTCTTCATCCGCCTCCATATCCTTGGCAGATACCTCACCGATATCTCCCAAAGCATGGGCAGCCGCATTGTAAGAATATTGCCGGATCGTACGCCGCTGAATATAAAAACCGGGAAACTTAAACAGTTTCTCTTGAAAGACGCCACACTCTTCAGCAGAAAGCTGCGACATGAAAAGCTGGTTGGTATAGCGGGAATATCCCGGATTGCGGCGGCGGTCTTTCATATCACTCATAATCTTGAGGAACTGAGCACGGGTGATACCCAACGACTCACATAAATCGAGTGTATCCAGATTTTCCACCTCTTTCGGAACGAGGGTGATGTCATAAGCCGGTTGGTTGAACACCAGCAGTTTGCCGTTACGATCGTAAATAGCTCCCCGCGAGGGGTATTGAATTTTATTCAGGAAAGCATTGCTGTCGGCATTTTTCTTGTAGTCGTCTGTCGTTATCTGCAAGACAAAGAGGCGTATCAGATAGATCAACACAATAGTTAAAGCAATACCCCCGATAACAAATTTCCGCTTCTCTAATCTATAATCTTTTGCCATTCCTATCTCCTTATTCCTTCTACAGCAAGAATGCAGGTTAAAGTCAGAAGGGTGCATGAGATCACCCGCAATAACAACAGCCAGATGCTGGTAAATGAGAAGAACTCAATGCTGAGTAATGCCAGACTATGCACGAAAACACTTGCCGTGGTATATTTCAGAAAAGGAGTGATACCCATGCTCTTGAAAGACGGGATGATACTGTCCAGATTGTCACGCGGAGTAAACAGACGCAGCAATGACGGACGCAGAAAGGCCAGCAACACGGTTGCCGCAGCATTCATCCCCGGAGTATCGGCAAAGATATCAATGGTTAGTCCGAAAAAGAAAGCCCACAGCATCAATTCATTCCGGGAAGTTCCGGAAGCGAACTTCAGTATAAAGTAAATGTAGAGAAAAGGAGTAGCATATCCGGCAATATGTACATTGTTCAGGATAAGCACCTGAAGAAGTACCAGCCCGACGAACCATCCAATTCTATGTATATAGGTAATTATCATTATTTCGTAGTCTTATTTTCCAGTTCTTTCTGTTCCTGCTGACCGTTCCGGGCTATCACCCGCACATCACTCACCTTTCCGAAATCGGTAGCCAACTTGATTTTCAACAAATAAGACAACCCGTCATGTGAGTCGGACATATCATCAACTGTTCCGACCATGATTCCCTCGGGGAATACGGTAGAAAAGCCGCTTGTCACTACCGTATCACCCAGATTGAACTCTGCATGACGAGGCAAATCTTTCAGATAAGCATACCGGGAATCTCCATGTTCCCACTTCAGATAACCGAAATAATCACTTCCGACAATCTTGCAACTGACATTCGACTTACTGTTCAACACCGAAATCACTACCGAATAGGAAAGGGATGTTTCATAAACAATTCCCACAATTCCGTTTCCATCCACCACTCCCATTTCGGGGCGGATGCCGGAAGAAGAGCCTTGATCGAGCGTAATGTAATTATCCGCCTGATTCAGACTGTTCTTTATGACACGTGCTTTGAACAACTGATAATCTGTCTGAGGTATCTCCTTGATACTGTTTACAGTGACAGAATCTACCTGATGCTCCCGCAACGCCTTTTCCAGATTAGTGATTTGTTGTTCGAGTGCCATGTTACGGTCCAGCAAGTCTTCGTTGACCGACTTAAGATGAAAATAAGAGCTTATTCCTCCTGAAACTTCATAAACTGCCCCAACAACCACATTGGCAGAAGTGAAAAAAGTACTCTGCTGGTAGCTGTTGAACCGAAATAACAAAACAAAACTGGCTACCTCTAATACGATGAAGAGGAACCAGTAATTGTATTTCAAAAGGAAGTTTATTAAATTCCGCATGAATAATGATCCGTATTATTTTATCTCATCAAGAAAGAGAAACGGTCTACATTCTTTAATGCCACACCTGTACCTTTGGCTACCGCGTGCAAAGGATCTTCAGCAATGTGGAAAGGTATGTTAATCTTATCCGTCAAACGCTTGTCCAGTCCGCGAAGCAATGCACCACCACCGGCAAGATAGATACCATTGTGTACGATATCCGCATATAGTTCGGGCGGCGTATTTTCCAATGCGCTCAGGATGGCTGTCTCTACCTTGGAAATGGATTTCTCCAGACAGTGTGCCACTTCCTGATAACATACGGGCACTTCCATCGGAAGAGCTGTAATACGATTCGGACCATGAACGATATAATCTTCCGGAGCGTCATCGCCAAGCTCGGTCAGGGCAGCACCTACATTGATCTTAATACGTTCTGCCATACGTTCGCTGACTTTCACATTGTGCTGACGGCTCATATATTCCTGGATATCTGCGGTCAGATCATCTCCGGCGATACGGATAGAGTTGTTGGAAACGATACCTCCCAAAGAGATAACGGCAATTTCAGTAGATCCACCACCTATATCCACGATCATGTTTCCTTCGGGCGCTTCTACATCAATACCGATACCGATCGCCGCAGCCATCGGTTCGAATATCAGATAGACGTCACGTCCGCCGGCATGCTCTGCTGAGTCACGAACGGCACGGAGTTCTACTTCCGTACTTCCCGACGGTACACCGATCACCATACGGAGAGACGGTGAGAACAAGTGATTACGAGTATTTACTTGTTTAATCAAACCGCGCATCATTTGCTCGCAAGCATAGAAGTCGGCGATCACTCCATCCCTCAACGGACGAATAGTACGTATATTTTCGTGGGTCTTTTCGTGCATCAACTTCGCCTTTTCCCCAACGGCGATCATCTTATCTGTACGGCGATCCAAGGCCACAACCGAAGGCTCATCCACCACAATTTTCCCATTTGTGATGATGATGGTATTGGCTGTTCCCAAGTCCATCGCTATTTCTTGTGTAAAAGAGAATAATCCCATATTTTTAAATGAAGAATTAAGAATGAAGAATTAAGAATGGGGAATGCTGTTATGGACAGGCATTTTTCATTATTAGTTCTTCACTCTTCATTAATATTAGTGTTTAAAATGACGGATACCAGTAGTCACCATTGCCATACCGTGCTCGTTGCAGTATGCAAAAGTAAGATCGTCTTTCACTGATCCACCCGGTTGGATGACTGCTGTAATACCTTCTTTATCCGCAATTTCCACGCAATCCGGGAAAGGGAAGAAGGCATCTGACGCCATTACCGCACCATGCAGATCGAATCCGAATGACTTGGCTTTTTCAATTGCTTGTTTCAGGGCGTCTACACGTGAAGTCTGTCCCACACCGCTTGCGAGAAGCTGTTTACCTTTGGCCAGCACAATAGCGTTTGACTTGCTGTTCTTTACGATCTTGTTGGCAAACAACATATCTTCTACTTCTTCCGGAGTAGGAGCTTTGTCTGTCACCGTTCTCAGATCAGCCACCGTTTCTATATTCGTATCTTTATCCTGCACCAATACACCGTTCAGCAAAGCACGGAATTGCTTCTTCGGCAATTTGGCTTCTTTGCGAACCAGAATGATGCGGTTCTTTTTCTGTCCCAGAATCTCGAGTGCGTCTACGTCATAGTCCGGCGCGATAATTACTTCGAAGAAAATCTTGTTGATCTCCTCAGCAGCTGCTTTGTCAATCACTCCGTTGGTTATCAATACACCTCCGAAAGCAGAAACCGGGTCTCCCGCCAACGCATCTGTCCATGCATCCAGTACGGTAGAACGGGAAGCCAGACCACAAGCATTGTTATGTTTCAGGATAGCGAAAGTCAGATCTTCGTACTCGTCGATCAAATCAACGGCAGCATTGATATCCAAGAGGTTGTTATATGAGATTTCCTTACCGTGAATCTGGTCGAACATAGCATCCAGATTTCCGTAGAAGTAACCTTTCTGATGAGGATTTTCACCGTAACGGAGTTGCTTCTGGCTGTTTACCGAACAGCGGAAAGCAGAACCTTCGCCGGCATCGAAATAATTGAAGATAGCTGAATCGTAGTGAGAAGAAACGGCAAATGCTTCTTTTGCCATCCAGCGGCGTTCTTCGAGCGAAGAAGTAGCACCGTGTTCCATCAACATATCCAGCAATGGTTTATATTGAGCCTGAGAAGCTACGATGATCACATCGTTGTAGTTCTTGGCGGCAGCACGAATCAAAGAGATTCCACCTATATCGATTTTTTCAATGATGTCTGCTTCGGATGCGCCGGAAGCTACGGTAGCTTCAAACGGATACAAGTCGACAATAACCAAATCTATTTCGGGGATTTCATACTTTTCAATCTGTTGAATATCCTGTTCCAGATCACGACGGCAAAGGATACCTCCGAAGATTTTCGGATGTAATGTCTTCACTCTGCCACCCAGAATTGAAGGATAAGTGGTCAAATCTTCCACTGCCTTACAAGGATATCCTAGTGATTCAATAAACTGACGAGTTCCGCCTGTTGACAGAAACTCTACTCCTTCTTCGTAAAGTTTGGTAATAATTTCATCCAAACCTTCCTTATGGTATACAGATACCAATGCAGTTTTTATTCTTTTAGACTCTGACATTGAATTGCTTATTAAGTATTTGGTGTGCAAAGTTACGAAATATTGTTTATCGTACGTAATAAATAAGGTGTGAATTAATAAAAAAAAGCGTTGACTATTCCAAGTGGAAAGTCAACGCCTCTTTGCGCATATTAGTTATAATCAATAAATATTACCAGATAGACACACGTTTGTCTTTAGCTACGAACATAGGATCATGTTCGGTGATATTGAATGCTTCGTACCAATTCTGGATATGAGGCAGCGCACCGTCCACACGCCATTTTCCTAAAGAGTGAGGATCGAGTTTGGTCAGTCGGAGAATCTCTTCCGGACGGATATGTCCTGCCCATACGTTAGCATAAGCGAGGAAGAAACGCTGTTCGGGAGTAAATCCGTCAACAACTTCCAGCGGTGCTGCTTCCATAGCTTTCTTGAAAGCCTGGAAAGAAACCTGCAAGCCACCATGGTCGGCTATGTTCTCTCCCAAAGTCAGTTCACCGTTACCATGCACACCGGGAGCCACTTCGATACTGTCAAAGAAGTTCACCATTACCTGAGCACGTTCTTCGAACTTTTTGGCATCTTCTTCCGTCCACCAGTCTTTCAAGTTACCGTCTTTGTCGTATTGGCGACCCTGATCGTCGAATCCGTGAGTCATTTCATGACCGATTACCACACCGATAGCACCGTAGTTCATCGCATCATCAGCGTTCATATCGAAGAACGGAGCCTGCAGAATAGCGGCAGGGAAACAGATTTCGTTGGTTGTCGGGTTATAATAAGCATTCACCGTCTGAGGTGTCATCAACCATTCGTCCTTGTCAACCGGCTTGCCTGCTTTAGCAATCATATCATTGAAATCCCATTGGCTGGCACGTTCGATATTGGCCCAATAAGAATCATCTTTGATTTCCAGAGCAGAGTAATCTTTCCATTTATCCGGATAACCGATCTTTACATGGAAGGTAGCCAGTTTCTCCAGCGCTTTCACCTTTGTCGGTTCGCTCATCCATTCCAATGCTTTAATACGCTCACCCAAAGAGCTCTGCAGGTTCTTCACCAGTGCAACCATACGTTCTTTGGCAGCGGCAGGGAAATATTTCTCTACATACATCTGTCCTACGACTTCGCCCAAAGAGCCGTCTACGGTACTTACCGCGCGTTTCCAACGAGGCTGCATTTCTTTCTTGCCGGACATGGTTCTGCTATAGAAGTCAAAGTTCTGTGCTACAAAATCATCGCTCAGGAAAGAGGCTGCTGCATCGATCAGATTCCATTGAAGATAGAACTTCTGATCTTCAAGAGGTACTGTGTTTATGATATCGGCCACTTCCTTCATGGCTGCAGGCTGACCGATATTCACTTCTTTCAGGTCTTTCAGCCCGGAAGTAGTGAAGTAAACATCCCAGTTGAAAGTAGGGAAGTTCTTTTTCAGCGTTTCCATATCCATCTTATTATAGTTGGCATGCGGGTCACGCAACTCTACCTGTGAGCGGGCAGCTTTGGCAAGACGTGTTTCGATATTCATTACGGCAGTCATTGCTTTCTGTGCGGTAGCTTCGTCATAGCCAGCCAACTGGAACATTTTAACGAGATGTTCCTTATATTTGTCGCGGATGTTTTTAGTCTGTTCGTCATCTTCCAGATAATAATCGCGCTGTCCCATTCCGAGACCGCCCTGATAGGTCTGAACCATATTCATGGAACTGTTCATATCATCCGCACTTACAAACATGGTAAAGTAAGGACGTATTCCTTTCTTCTGACTTTCGGCGATGTAGGTATAAATCTCTTCCTTATCTTTGAGTGCATTGATGGCCTCCATTTCTTCTTTGATCGGAGCCGCTCCTTCTTTGTTCAGTTTCACGCTGTCCATAGCGATATTATAAAGATCACCCACTTTCTGAGCAGCGCTGCCCGGAGCGTTATCCGTCTTTGCAGCCAGTTCGGCAATCAGTTCCTTCAACTGTTCACGGCTTTTCTCGTGAAGCATATCGAAAGAGCCGAAACGTGAATACTCGTCTGTCAGCGGATGACTTTCAATCCATCCACCACAGGCATACTGATAAAAACTTGTACCCGGCATTGCCGTGGTATCCAGATTAGCAAGGTCGATACCGGACGTTAGTACGGCCTCTTTCTTGCTATTACATCCTGTTGTCATAAGGCATACGGCAAGAATTGGTAAATACTTGGTTACTTTCATATTGTATAATAAATTAGTTTTTCACTTCTTCCAACTCCATCGAAACACGTTCCCATTCTTCAACAGTGGTATCCAATTGCTGCTTCAACTTCTGATGCCGTTCGTACAGTTGCATATCTGATGCTCCTTCGGGAGTTGCCATCTTTGCTTCCAAAATAGCGATGGCAGATTCTGTTTCTTCTATCGAAGCTTCACAATCGGCTACCTGCCGTTCGAGTTTTTTTATCTTTTTGTTAAGTTCCTTCTGCGCCTCATACGAAAGTTTGTTCTCTGAAGGCTGCTCCGAATCCGCTTCGTTACCTTTGGCAGACGCGGTAGGAGAAGCTGAAAGAGAAGCACTTTTCTGAAGTTCATTCAGGCTATCGATCTTCTTCTTTTGCAGAAAATCGTAGATGCCACCCAAATGTTCTTTCACTGTTCCACCTCCGAACTCATATACTTTAGTCGCAAGTCCGTCCAGAAAATCACGGTCATGGCTGACAAGTATCACTGTTCCGTCAAATTCTCGGATAGCTTCCTTCAATACATCTTTGGAACGCATATCCAGATGGTTGGTAGGTTCGTCCAGAATCAGGAAGTTCACCGGCTCCAGCAACAGCTTAATCATAGCCAGACGGGTACGTTCTCCGCCGGAAAGCACTTTTACTTTCTTATCCGAAGCTTCACCGCCAAACATGAAAGCACCCAGAATATCACGTATCTTCAACCGGATATCCCCCGTCGCCACCCGGTCGATCGTATCAAATACCGTCACGTTCTCATCCAGCATCTGCGCTTGATTCTGTGCAAAGTAGCCGATCTGTACGTTATGCCCAATCGTCAGTTTGCCATCAAAATCAATCTCGCCCATAATACATTTTACCAGTGTGGACTTACCTTCTCCGTTCTTTCCGACAAATGCTACTTTTTCTCCTCTGTTAATCGTCAGATTCACATCGTGGAAAACAACATGATGTCCGTATGCCTTACGTACATCTTCGCAAATAACCGGATAATTTCCGCTACGGCTGGCAGGGGGGAATTTCAAACGGAGGGAAGAGTTGTCTTCCTCGTCCACTTCAATGCGGTCTATTTTTTCCAGTTGTTTGATACGGCTTTGTACCTGTACGGCTTTGGTTGCCTTATAACGGAAACGTTCGATAAAGTCTTCCGTATCCTGTATCTGTTTCTGTTGATTCTCGTAAGCACGGAGTTGCTGTTCACGACGTTCTTTGCGTAATACGACGAACTCATCATACTTCACTTTATAGTCGTAAATCTGACCGCAAGTAATCTCAATGGTACGAGTAGTTACATTATTGAGAAATGCACGGTCATGGCTGACCAGTACTACGGCATTGGCACGGGTAGACAGGAAATTTTCCAGCCATTGTATACTTTCGATATCCAAGTGGTTGGTCGGCTCGTCGAGCAGAAGTACATCCGGACGGCGAAGTAAAAGCTTTGCAAGCTCGATACGCATACGCCATCCACCGGAAAACTCGGAAGTCGGACGAGTAAAGTCTTCTCTACTGAACCCCAATCCCAACAGGGTACGTTCTATTTCCGCCTGAAAGTTGGTTCCGCCCATCATCAGGAAGCGGTCGTTTTCATGTGTGAAGCGGTCTATTAACTGATGGTATTCTTCGGATTCATAGTCGGTTCGGTCGGCAAGCTGCTGGTTCATCCGTTCTAGATTTGCCTGAAGTTCGAAAATGTGCTCGAAGGCTAGCTCTGCTTCCTCCATCACCGTACGGACATCCGAAAGGATCATCACCTGTGGCAGATAACCAATCGTTACATCTTTGGGAACGGCTACTACGCCATGAGTCGGGTTTTGCAGACCTGCCAATATTTTCAGCATAGTCGATTTGCCCGCACCGTTTTTACCGACCAACGCGATACGGTCTTTTTTATTGATAACATAGCTGACGTCCGCAAAGAGCGGTGTCGCATTAAATTCTACTGATAGTCCTTCTACTGAAATCACTTCTGTCTCTGATTTATAAGATTTTGGATTGCAAAGATAATGAATAATTATTGGAAAAAGGGTAGTATTATCCGTTATGACAGACAAAAAAAGCAGTCATTCCTATGAATGACTGCTTCCTATCTTTATCAAAAGCTTTTCTTTAGAACAATTTAGCAGGATATTCACCGGCATCTACCAATGCCTGAATCTTATCTACTACGCTCTGACGGTCTTCCGGATAAGTCACACCAAACCATTTGCTGGTAGTATCCAGAACTTCCACAGTTGCAGTTCCGTCATTGATCAATTTATCCACCATCAATGGGATAAAGAATTCGCTCTTCAGGTTCTCCATGTTCTTCGGATCGCTCAGGAATGTTTTGAAGAACTCTTGGCTATAGGCAAAGTAGTCGGGAGTAAAGCCCCAGAAATTCATACTTACCGGAGTTGTATCAGGAGTAGCGGTCCATTCACCGTTATCATCGATATATTTTACTTCTCCGTCCATACGTTGAATCTTCGTACGCTCAACAACTGAAGTCAGCAAGTTGTTGGCATCTGTACCGCAGATACCGCGAGATACCGTACCGCTTTCGCTCAAGGTATTTCCTACACGGAAGCCTACCATTGAATAAACGTTCTTGGAGTTTTCGGGAAGAGCAGACAGGAATTTGCCCATTACCTGAAATGAGTCACGACCATAGAAGTCATCACAGTTGATTACCGCAAACGGTTCACTAATCACATCAGCTCCCATCATTACCGCATGGTTTGTACCCCATGGTTTTGTACGGTCTGCCGGACATGTGAAGCCTTCCGGAAGATCATTGATAGACTGGAATACCAATTCGCAAGGAATATGGCCTTCGTATTTAGAAATAATCTTTTCGCGGAAATCCTGTTCAAAATCTTTGCGGATTACAAATACAAGCTTACCAAAACCGGCATTGATAGCATCATAGATAGAGTAATCCATAATAGTTTCGCCATTCGGACCCAGTCCGTCCAATTGTTTCAAGCCTCCATAACGGCTACCCATACCAGCAGCCAATAAGAATAAAGTTGGTTTCATAAATTGTGTAATATTAAAAGGTTAGTGATGTCAACGGCATCAGATTTCGTTGCAAATTTACGAAAATAGTTGAATCCAACAGGACAAATATCAATCATTCTTCACTAATATCGTACAAAAATCATTCATTAGAACGGGTAACCGATAGCAAAATGTATTCCCAAATTCTTTAAGAAAGCTCCGGTTACATTATAATAACCGCTACGGTCCGTATCATAAGGCAGATGCAGAGGAATACCAAAGTCGAGACGGAATACAAGAATATCCATGTCATAACGGATACCGACACCGGTTCCCAAAGCGATTTGTTTAGGAAAAGTTTTCAGACGAAGTTGTGAATTGGGGCGTGCTTCTGTTCCATCAGCTAAAAGTTTCCTGTCCTTACGCAATAACCACACGTTTCCGGCATCCAGAAAAGTGGCTCCCCAAAAACTCTTGAAAATGCGGAAACGATATTCCACGTTCGCCTCAAAACGGAAGGTTCCTGTCTGATCGAGATAGGAATATTTTCCCTCTTCCGGATGATAACCGCCCGGACCGACGCTGCGCACTGTAAAAGCACGGATACTATTGGCACCACCTACATAAAATTGTTCACTATAGGGAGCTATCGTGGCATTGCCATAAGTAAACAGTGCACCTACTGCCATGCGGCTGGCTATCGCATTATTCTTATCTATGTTCCACAAATGACGCAACTCCGTATTCAACTTCACAAACTGTGCAAACGGAGCCCCCAGCAAACTCTTATCCTCTTCATTGAACGGCTTGCCAAAAGCACGGTAAATAAGGGAAGTGATATTACCCGCCGAAGTGACGGTAGACTGCCACCAGATAGGGTTCTTTATCCGGCGGACCGAAGCATTGTCATACGTATACGTATATTCCATCGCCGGAATAAACTGGTTCCTAAGACTGACATACAGTGCAGGATTAGCTTCAGCTATTTCTTTAAAATCCTCAGACTGATGCTGCAAGACATTAAATGTCAGTTTAAAAGGGGTAATACTGTGCCTGCTGGTACGGGAAGGCTGGAAATCGTATGTAGCATTGCCCCCGAAGGACAGCAGTTTATAGTATTTAGCCCGGTTCAACTGATTGATATACAAACGGAAAGTCGTCGTAGCGGGGAAGTCAAATTCCCGTTTACCCAAATGCGGGAAAACGACTCTCGGAAAAGTCAGAGAGGTAGAAAGTCCCATTTCCCAACTGTTCATCAGCGAGCTCTTCTCTCCGCCTCCGGTTTGCCATTCGTAAGATCCTTTCAATTTGACATTCCAGCTTTCGCCACCTCCGAATACATTATTACGGGTGACACCAAAAGAAGCACCGGGGCCAGTCTGGTCATTACTCTTCGTTACCACGTTCAGTTCCAGTTCTGCATCCAGCGGTTTGGCAAACGTAGCCTGCATAGTGACATCCAGCGTATCACAAGCGGCTGTCGTATCTCTGGGAGCATATTGCATATCAAGATAGCTGAATATACCCAGCTGGCTCAGTTTCTCCTGAACCTGTTCCTGACGGTACTGGCTATAAAGGCGAGTACGGTTGGAAGCTCTCATCTGTTTGCTCCGCACAAATTGTTGATAATTCATCCACCGATAAAGCATATTAGGACGAACCCGCAACTTATCATAATAGTGAATATTCAGATTCTTATACAAGATACTGTCGTTAGGAGCTTCTCCATTCTTTCCGAAAAGATATACCGAAGCGTCTCCCACATAATAAGCACGTTGGGCAGCAGTAGGCAAACCCGGAACAGGAATCAGGCGAAGGCTGATATGACCGCCGGGCACTAAAGTGGTGTCCGCCTGATAAGTCATATAATCCGGACGGAAGAAAAAATATCCGCGGTTACGCAAAAGAGCACTGATGCGGGAACGTTCTTCATCCAAATCGACCACATTAAACTGTTCGCCGGGGGTAATGTAGGACATACGACGCCCACGTTCCATAATCTTCAGAGTCTGGGGAGTGAAACGCTGATAATAAACGGTATCAATAAAATAAGGATTCTTCATATCTACCGTATAGAGAAGACTTGCTTTCAGACTGTCTTTCTTATCAACCAATGTTTCGCAAGTCACCTTTCCATTGAAATATCCATAATCACGGAGCAGATTGGTAGCTACCTTGACACGCACTTCGGGATTGACCGTAGAAATAAACACGGGAGGATTGGCGGCAAAGCGGTTAAACATCCATTTGCCGAATCCTTTCTTATACTTCACAAAGTCGTTATACATCCACATTTTAAAAGGAATAGGCAGAAAGCCTCCCAGCAAGGTAGTACTGGGAGTTTTGGCCAAAGCTGCATTGATTTCCGTCAAAGCTGTTTCGCCAACCCGTGTCGATGATTTATTGACAACCACCGTTTTTCCTCCGGTATAGAGAATTTCACCTTCGGGCAGATGTTTCGTCACCGAACAAGCCGAAAACAAGACTACACTGATCAGCCAGCCTGCTAATATGTTAATACGTATATCTTTCATTCTTACTTCTTTTTCTTAAAGATGAACAGTTCACTGAGTTTGTCCAGTTTCTTGCGAAGTACCAGACCGACTCCGGTTTCCGTAATCTCCCCTTCGAGTACACTTTCGTAGTTTTTATCATAGAATAAACGGACATAACGGGTTCCCGTACGATCCAGACGATATTCCAAAGAGATATTATCAATGAAGGACTCGGCATCATTCGTCGCATTCTCTCCTGTAGATACCTTACCGCCGATCACAATCTGGAAACGGTTGTTAAAGAGGCGTTGTGAATAACGGAAACTATAGTCCGTACGCTTGCCGCCAGTATCCGAGGCATCATGATCTTCGACACCTACAGAAACGCTTGCATTCTTCAGGTTACCCATCAGCGAGTTTATCTGACTGCTCAACACGGAATTCAGGGCAGAACCCATATTCAACTTGCCGAGGCCGCCCCCTCCGCCGCCAATCGGTCCGGTGCCGAGATAAGTTTTCATCAACATGATATAAAGCGCCTGTTTTCCCCGCTCTTCTGCTCCCATAGCAGTCAGTTCATTCTGTATGGTCGCATCTTCCGGAGCTGCTACATCAAACGCAAAAGAAAGATTATCCAGCCGGTTCTTCACGACAATGGAAACATCAAAGTTAACCATTCGCGTTCCTCCATTCTCTCCTTCGGACACGGAAGCACGGATACGGTCGGTCGCCTTGAAGTTCAGCATGGGGTCCATCGGGTTTCCGGTCCATTCTACGTAACTGCCGTTATCAATGGCAAATTCTTTGACAGCAATGATAGGCAAGGAATACTTCATCAATCCACCGCTCAGGGTGTAACGTCCGGTCAGGGTCAGGTCGCCCTGCGGAGTATACTTCATCGAAAGATCACCGCCTCCTTCCAGCTCGACACGGTTATCATTGCTTGCATCCAAATCCACTTTCACGCGGACAGAAGGGTCAATATGAACCATCATTACCATATCCAGCCCCCCCAAAGACACCGTAGGCACTTCCTGGCGGACAACTGTGGTGGTATCGCTGAATGAAGTAAATGTCACCAGACTTCCCAGACGGTCCTGCACAGTCAACGGTGAATCGGTCAGCACATAGGAAACGTCCGTGTTGCCTAACAGATTCAGATTGCCACGCATATTCAATCCGTCCAATGGTCCTTTTATAGTTGCCCGCAAATCAGCGAATACCTTTCCGTAGACAAGGCTCTCACGGGTGCGCTTTGCATTCAATAAGGTATAGTTCTCCGCCAACAGGTTCAGACTTGCCATCGGGCGGGACATATCCCGGAAATCGACATAACCGTCAATCGTAAACGGATTCTTTCCTGTGGTGTAAATGGCGAACTTATCAAAGATCAGACGATTGTTCTTCAATTGTACAGGGCGGTTATCAAACAGGAAGTTAGCACCATACTGGCGTGACAGGACAGATACGCTGTCCAGTATCAGTTCGCCGTTGATTAAAGGTTGTTCGGTACTACCCGTAATGCTCAGTTCTCCGTCCATATCACCGGCAAGCGTAACAAGTTCGTCGGGGATAAAGACATTGGCTATATGCAGCGGGAAGTGTTCCAGCGTCGTATTTACTTCCAGGCTATCCTTACCCGTCGAAGTAGGGAGCAGCTTACCGTCTGCTACCAGTACTTCTACTTTATCATGATTCAGATAAGCGTTCAGATACTGCTTTCCCTGCTCACCCGGTAACCACGTAGCTCCCAGAGTGACATCACCAATACGCTGGCGTTCATAAGTCAGTTCATCAATAGATGCTTCCGCAGAAAGCTGAAGGTCTTTTTCCGTCTGTATGTAGTGTGCTTCGGCTGAGAATAATCCGGTTATTTCGGGGAAATAAGGCAGTACGCTCGTTATTTCATCCAGACGGATTCTCCGGATTTCAACATCAATATTCTGTAAAGAAACCGTATCCCCCTCTACCGAATGGACACGGAATCCCATGCCTTCATCATCCCACATATCCACATTGGCGTAGACACGCATATTCTTATGCAGATATATCCAGTTGTGATTCTCATTGAAATGAAATTTACGGAATGCAATAATCGGTTCTGCCGGAATCAGCGTAAAAGCCAGTCCGTCTCCTTTCCCGCGTCCTCCAACCAGCGGACGGGCATTGACACCAAGCAATACACCGGTTTCTCCTTTTCCATTCTTATATTCTGCTATCAGTTCGGCATCACGGTCACGAATCTCTCCTGTCAGAATCGTAGTGAAAGAGAATTGGGGATTCTTCGGTCCGTTAATGACTCCGGCACGCAGGTTCATGCGGGTGGTATCTTGCTTGACCGTGAAGAAGACAGTATCCAACTGCAAGGTATCCACTTTCAAGGCGTGAATGGCTGCTTTTCCATTGATTCCCCAATCGGGGGCTGTGCCAAATTTCATGGAGGCATCATGGAAAGATATATTTTTCATTGCCATATAATATGCCAACGGATTCTCCTTCCCTGCCGAGAAAGAGAAAATGGCGGACGGCAATGCCTCACGCAAAGCAGCATGATCCAATAACTTTTCATCTATCTGTTTCATCAGCACGTCGACAAAACGGGTAGACTGACGAATCAGCGGATATACACCGGCACGGGCACTCAGATTCAGTTTCATATCACCGGATGTGAAATAGGTGAAAACACGGTTCTGCCGTGCCTCTCCGCTTAAATTGAATGCCAGCGGACGCTTCATCGGCTTCGGTATAAGCCCCAGTTCGTGCAAATCAAGCTGGGTGACGTCAACGGTTACTTTTCCATCCGGATAACTGTGAGCTAAATTATATTCTGCATTAGCAGTCATTTTCAGAAGCTCATTGTCACTGGTAAGCTGAGCCGTCGCCAAAGCGCCTTTGAGATTTCCCGTCAAATGGACATTTGAAAGATGGTAGCGGGCATAATGAAGTTGATCCAAGGAGAGATTCAGCTTGGCAAAAGAATGGAAAGACATAACATCCAATCCTCTACCAGCGGCATCTGCCGAAAGAGACAGTTCATAGATTGAGTCTTTCGGAAGGAAATTATGAAGCTGCAGGTCATTTATTTTTAAGTCAGCTGTATAGACCTCTGTCAAGCTATTTAATGCAGCATTTACATTCATGCTGCCTTTACCTTCTTTAAGGTCAAGCTTTGCCTTATACTGAGGCCCGTTCATCTCCATCTTCATTTTAAGGCTCATACTATCTGGAACCACCAGAGAGCCATCGGGTGTCACTCCGGTCAGTCCCGTCAGAAAGTTCAGATTTTGAGTGACCATATCCAGACCAATAGTACCCGAACGCCTCAAACTGTCTGTCAGGTTCTCCAAAATACCTCCTCCTTTCAGCGAGAAAGCACCCGGCAGATCTACAGTGAAACGTGAAATCTGCATTTCTTTCAGATTTCCATCCGTACCGGCACGCACCACTAACGGACGGAACGGATATGCTTCTTTGAACGTCTGAGGCAATCCGCCGGCAAAAAGCATGACGTCTTCCTTGCCTATATAGGCACTAAAATTGGCGGATAAACGGCCTGTCGTCGGAATGTTCACAAGTTCCCAATAAGTCTGGGCGGATAAATTGATCTCTGAATGAGGAGTTTGCAGCTTCAAATCAGGAATACGGATAATAGAATCATTAGAAAAGAGTCGTCCTGTCAGCGACGTAATGCTCAGTCCCGAACGTTCTTCCATGGTTATTTCGCGAATGACGGCATTCATGTTTCTGCCTTCGTAGAGCAACGAGTCCAGACCGATACGGATGTTCCGGACTGCCATATGGGAAGCGTCAAAACCTTCTGCCGGACCGGCTTCTCCGGTATCATAACTGGCAGAGGCACCCGACAAAAGAAACTGCCTCAACCCATAGAACTGGTTCTTTAAATCCGCTTTGGCATCGTCAACAGTCGCTTCACCTATATAGGCTGCCATCTTCAGGGAATCGGCAGGCAGTTGCATATCGAATGATATATTCTTCAACTTCAGCTGATGAAGGTCCACCTTCCAATTCACAGGCGCGGACGCCGTCGTATCTTTGGGAGTAGTCGTGGTATCATTCATCAAGAGTTGTATATGGGTATCGGATAACTCCGCCCGGTTGACAACTGCTGTTTCATTAGATAAATCGACTCCATGACTTTGCAGGAAGAAACGTCCCAGAACGCCTTTTATCTGCATTCCTTCTATCAGGTCGGCAGAATTAACCGCCACCTGACTCAAAGTGACATCGTCCACTTCTACTTTTCCCTTTAATAACGGCCATGCCTGTACGCGAACATTCAGGCTTTCCAAAGACAATAAAGTATCCGGCTGCTGTATGACTTCCACTCCCCGTACCAACAGATTTAACGGGAAACGAAGGTCTATCCGTTCTACCTGAATCTGCATTCCGGTTGCCTTAGAAGCATACGCAGTAACCTCCCGTCGCAAAAGATTCTGAACAGGCGGTATATAAAGTAATACCATTAGTATTACAAAAAGTATTATAGGAGTAAGCAATATCCAGCTCACCCGTCTTATCCATTTTCGTTTCATGCAGGATGTGTCAGTGTAAAAGTGATACAAAGTAAACAAATTACTTTGAAAAAAGGTTTGTCGAAGAGCTAAAATGTGAGAAAACCAGCGACATCTTCTCTTTTTACTACTAGCCTATGTCTGTGCCGCGCCTTTGGCACAACTGTGCCACGCCTTTGGCACAACCGTGCCAAGCCCTTGGCACAAGTGTGACAACGGAGTGGCACAGGTCGTACACCGGGAGCTTAACCTGAAGCACATAGTAGCTGAGATCTAACATGCCTCCAGACCATAATCTTCAGCAGCGCGAATCACTTTGCGAACTGCCTCCAGCGCTTCCAACGCAGTCTTTTCTATATCATCGGAGAACGCTTCTCCACGACAAGACTCCAGCCATTTTAATGGAGCAACTGACTCAGAAACACCTATTAAAATAAAAAGAGGAAGCAGTTTATGAGCCATGGCGGCAATTCCGTCCACCTCCCTGTCAACCAATGCCTGCTGCATCCGTTCGGCATTCTTTCCGGTCTCTTCGACAAAAGTCCGGATAATGGAACGTGCTGCTTCCGGGTCATCTTCCGAGAAGGCGGTAAGTGCAGAGAAATTGAATGAAGGATGAGCACTTTCACGCTTTGAATCAATCTCTGTCGAGGGATTCTCTTCAGGTAGTGCATCTGTTGTCAGTTGCATATCGTGTGTTATATGTGCCTCATCAGCCGCCATCTGACCTTCATTCAAGGTCAGCAACAGTTCTTTTACTGTAAAAGGCTTGTGCAGGCATCCGGCAAAGCCATGTTCATGCAACGCCTTTTCATCCATTTCACTGCGTGCCGTGACAGCAATTACCGGAATATTACGGGCCTGAGGGATATTAGAGGCACGCAATAATTTTACCAGATCAAAGCCGTTGATAGCAGGCATCTGTATATCAGTCAGCAGTACATCAAAAGTTGAAGAACGCAATTGTTCTGTCAGTTCCTCCAATTGTTCACAACAGACTGCATCAATGCCATGTTGCTTCAGCATGGCAGCAGTCAGGTTCAGCTGAATCTTATCATCATCAATCAGAAGCACACGGATAACCTTCATAGGTGGGATAGCGTCTGTTTCTTCATTCAATGTATTCTCTTCAGAAGAAGCATCCTCTCCGGGAACCTCTGCACCTGCCGGTATTTTTCTGATTCTGCTTCCAAAAGGCTTATTCTCCACAATCGACTTACCTACCGGAAAGAGTGGCAACACGACAGTGAAGCAACTTCCTTTTCCCAAGGTACTTTGCACATCGATGGTACCTTCAAGCAGAAGAACCAACTTATGTACGATAGACAATCCCAGCCCGAATCCTTCTTCTCCCTGCGCACCGGGAAGGCGGGTAAATTCCTGAAAAATACGTTCCCGATCTTCTGACGCCATGCCTTTTCCGGTATCCGAGACCGCAATGGTCAGCTTCGAAGCATCATAACTGACAGATAACGTTATCTCACCCTGCTGAGTGAATTTCACAGCATTGGACAAGAGATTATTCACAATCTGCTGAATGCGCAAAGGGTCACTGATATACTTCTCCGATAGCTCCGGAGCAATATGACATTGCAATACCAAGCCTTTTGCCGCTGTCAGCGGTTCAAAGCAAACACGGATTTCCTCAAATAGCTGGGACGGATTAAAAACAATCCGGTTCACTTCTGCCTTATTAAGATCGAGACGGTGAAAATCAAGCAAGTCGCTTACTAACTTCAGTAAATGTTCCGAAGAGCTCTTCATATTGTCCAGGTAGAATCGTTGCCGTTCATCTTCGGTCAGCCGGGACAACAGTTCCGTATATCCCATGATAGAGCCCAACGGTGCCTTGAAGTCATGGGTAATAGCAAGCATCAGCTTTTCACGGGCGACAAGCAAATCTTCCGCCCGCTTATTCGCTTCTTCAAGCTGGCTTCGATAACGATTGCTGCGAGTGATATCCCGCATGATCAGAATCAGAAAAAAAGCAGACAGGAATACAGCACCAATAGCGATGCCTGCAATGATGCTTGCCGAACGCATCCTCACCTCCTGCTGAAGTGCCGCATCCTGACGGGCACGTTCAGTCATTTTCTCCTCATACCCCTTAATCAGGCTATCCATTCTTGCGGTCAACTGTGTGTTCATCCGCTGATACCTCGTACTGGTACGCCGGATCGTTCTTCGCCGTTGCAAGCGTTTCTCTTCGGTAGCCATGCGAATCTTATGCTGAAGAGAATCCGCCGACTTAACAGGTTCCAGAATTGTATCGGTAGCCACTTCCAGAGAAGTGTTGACCAACACGGCAGTATCTTTTTTAGAAGGTGCGAACACTTCCCCCAAGCGTTTGAAAAAGCCTTTCTTTTTGGGGGTAGTTATCAAAGAATCGCGTTTGGTAATGACCCGATGCTGTACCCGTTGCTGGGTAATCACCGAATCCTGCTGTTCGGAGATGATTTCTTCAATTTCTGAAGCGGAAAGCAAGCTGTCATTCGCCTCGCTCAATACCCGCAGCATCTGAAGGGTATTCTGGTCCTTTTCGTGAAGAAGGGTCAGCAGACTGTCTGTTCTCAGATTCTGCTGATCGTCTGCAGCCGACAGTGTTTCCATTTCCTGATGCACAAACACCAGAGAAAAGAGAAGAATCGCCAACAGCAAAATATAGCCAATGGTTATTTTCAGTTTGGTGAAGCGGAAGGAAGCCATAGGCAAATAAAGATTTTGAATTATTTATTTTGAATCGGGGACGGAAGTTTCGTCTTCTGATGGAAACGCCACCATAACATCAGACCGGCACTGGTCAACCCAAAAGGAAATGCCATCCAGACACCTATTATCCCCCATTCCAGCACAAATCCGCAAAAGTAACCGACCGGAAGCGAAATGAGGAAATAAGCAATGAAGGCAATCAGCATCATTAATTTCACATCTGAGATTCCACGCAAAGCATTGGCAAAGGTAATCTGCAATCCATCGCCAAACTGATATACCAAGAATGGGAAAATCAGTGAAGTCACCATAGCCGCCACCTCGGTGCTGTCGGTAAACCAGCCTCCCAAATAATTGCGGCAAAGGAATACAATAGAAGAAAGCACAACACCCAACGCCATCATCAGATGAAAACCGGCATAAGCCGAACGACGTACATTGAGTATATCGCCCTGCCCGTTAAAGTTACTCACACGGACAGCTACAGCAGCTCCCATCCCATAATACATCATGAAAGTAAACTGAGAAATGGCCAGCATGACCTGATGAGAAGCCAGTGCAATCGTGCCCAACCAGCCAATCATCACCGCACTCAAACTGAACGAAGCTGTCTCCATCCCCATCTGAAAAGCAATCGGCCAGCCCAGAGAATTTAAACGTCCGAAGATAGTTTTAGACCATCCCAAACGATAAAAGCCGAGTTTAAAACGAAGAAAACGCGGACTCCGCATAAAGATAATAACAAACACGATCACCATCACGATACGCGAGAACAGCGTACTGATACCGGCACCCAGCAAACCCATTTCCGGCAAGCCCAGCTTTCCGTATATCAGGATATAATTACCAATGATATTCAGTACGTTTCCACCGAGTAATATCCACATGGCAGTTTTAGTGTCCGTAATTCCATCCGTAAACTGCTTGAAGCCATTGAAAAGCATCACAAAGACAAGTGAAGCCAGCAGAACCAGATAATAAGGTTTAATCAGAGGAATAAGTTCCTCCGGCTGCCCCAGATTCTCCACATTGAAGTAAAGGACAGTCATAGCAATTGTGAGTAAGAGTGCTACCAATAAATTTGCCAGCAAACTGTTGCGCAATGCCTGTCCTGCCGGAGCATACTGATGAGTTCCATACAAGCCTCCTACAATAGGAGTCAGCCCATACGAGAAACCTGTGCTGAAAATAATCACCAGATTGAATACATTATTAACGAAGGAGGCAGCACCCAGTTCTATCGTACTATGGTGTCCAATCATCAACGTATCGGCAAAACCAAGCACGATAACTCCTATTTGCCCGATTACAATGGGCAATCCGAGAGAGAGCAGTGCCTTGTAATGTTCCTTATATATACTATAGATATTTCTCATTTATTTTTCCGTAGTTAATCGCATATCCCGGCAACTTTGCATCCCGATGTTGCCTCTATAAAATGTCCCACTCCAAAGGAGAGAATCAGGACACTTGTTTTTTATAATAAAGTATCACTCCATTCTCTTGCCGGAAAGCAGACTGGGCAACTCTTTGCAACTGTCCGGCAGTAACAGCGCGATAACGGTCCACTTCCTTTTCCATGTCTTCCGCTCTGCCTAACAGTTCGAACCATGCCAGATTGGTAGCGACATTCAAATAATTGATATTGCCGAATATCTGTGTCGATTCGAATTTATTCTTTACTTTTTCCAGTTCCTGTTCGTCTACAGGTTCTTGTTGCAAACGCTCCAGTTCTTCACGCACAGCCGCTTCCGCCTGTTCCAGCGATACACCTGCCGAAGGTTTGCCGGAGATATGGAATAATCCGGCATCCACACTACCGGAGATATAAGCGTCAATACTTGAAAACAGTTGCTTTTGTTGCACCAGATGCTGATTCAAACGACTGGAACGACCGTTACTCAACAAATCCGACAATATATCAAAAGCATAATAATCCGGATGATCATGGCTGCACATATGATACGCCATGAATAAAGAATCAAGGGGTACGTTTCGCTCTACCGTCAACCGCCTTTCTTCCGTCTGCTCCGGTTCCTGCGGAAGATTCCGTTGAGGAACCTCCCTGCGAGGGATAGGCCCAAACCATTTCTCCGTCAATGCGACTGCTTCTTCAAAAGCAATATTCCCCGTTACAGCCAAGATTGCATTGTTCGGGGCATAGAAACGGAAGAAGAATGCTTTCACTTCTTCCAGTGTCGCATTGGCTATATGCGACAAATCTTTCCCAATGGTAGGCCACTGATAAGTATGTGTCCGGTATGCCAAAGGGCGCAAAAGATGACCAACATCTCCATAAGGCTGATTCAAGCAACGTTGCTTGAATTCTTCCATTACTACTCCACGCTGTACTTCCAGACTCCGCCCACTGAAATCGAGGCTCAGCATACGGTCAGATTCCAGCCAAAAACCGGTTTCTACATTTTGCCGGGGTACAGTGAGGTAGTAATTGGTGATGTCATTATTGGTCCAGGCATTATTCTCACCGCCTGCCAGTTGCAGCGGCATATCATAATCGGGGATATTCACCGAACCTCCGAACATCAAGTGTTCGAACAAATGGGCGAAGCCGGTATGTTCGGGATGTTCGTCGCGTGCTCCCACATTATATAATATATTAAGAGCTACCATCTGTGTACTTTCGTCCTGCGAGTGTACCAAACGCAACCCATTATCCAGAATATGCCTGTTAATCTTCATTCTACTTAATCTAGTACTTCTACTTTTACTATTTTCACGTCTTCTTCGGGGCGGTCGCTACGGTCGGTTTTCACCTGCTGGATTTTATCCACAATATCCATCCCTTCTACCACTTCGCCGAAGACCGTATATTCGCCGTCCAAATGCGGAGTACCTCCTACTGTCGTGTAAGCCTCGACCTGCTCCGGTGTGAAATGAAATTCCGGTTGCTTGGCAGCTTCTTCCTGAGCCTGCGCAAAAAGTTTTTCCTGCAATTCATAGAGACCGTTTTCATCGTTCTCTTTCCGCATCTTATAGATTTCCTTCATATGCTTCTGAGCCAATGTATTGAAAATAACATTGATCTTATTTTCATTCATCTGGCTTTCCATGCCCAGCAAAGTGGAATCATTGTAGACTTTACCTGTTACAATATAGAACTGGCAACCGGAAGATTCCTTCTTCGGATTCACATTGTCTCCCTGACGGGCAGCCGACAAAGCACCTTTTTTGTGAAAATACTTCGGATATACAAACTCAGCCGGAAGTGTGTAACCCACATCTCCTGCTCCCAGCATCTTTCCTTTCGGTGCATTCTTTGAATCCGGATCACCTGCCTGAATCATGAAATCTTTGATAACACGATGGAACAGCGTTCCTTCATAAACACCCTCTTCCGCCAGTTTAATGAAATTATCACGATGTTTAGGCGTCTCGTTATACAACTTAACCTTGATGTCTCCCAAGGTTGTTTCAATCTTAACCAACGTTTCGTTGTCCATATTTCCTCCTTTTTTTGTTCCGGTTTTGCAGGCTGTAAGTCCGCAAAACGATATGGTTAATAGTAAGTATGCAATCTTTTTCATAACACTTTTATTTAATTTAAGTTTGCAAATATACTACTTTCGCCCAAATCCTCTTACCTTTGCAGCATTAAAAAGAGGCAAAAGAGAGTATGATGAAATCCATATTAATTATTGAAGACGATATCACTTTCGGAATGATGCTGAAAACCTGGCTAGGAAAAAAAGGGTTTGAAGTATCGTCAGTGAGTAACATTGCCCGTGCCCAGAAGCACATTGAAGGACAAGGAGCAGACTTGATCCTGTCCGATTTGCGTTTACCCGATCACGATGGTATCGATCTTCTGAAGTGGATGAACGAAAAGGGAATCGATATACCTTTGATTATTATGACCGGCTATGCCGATATCCAATCGGCAGTGCAGGCTATGAAACTGGGAGCACGTGACTACGTTGCCAAACCGGTGAACCCGGAAGAATTGCTGAAAAAAATGTCGGAAGCTTTGCAAGCGAAAGAAACCTCAGCCGTTCATAACACTGCCAAAGCCCCTGCAAAAAAAAGTACTTCTGCCGTATCCTCCAATAATGCCGAGACTCATCATGCTTATCTGGAAGGAGAAAGTGATGCCGCCAAGCAACTCTATAATTATGTAGGTCTGGTCGCTCCAACTAATATGTCCGTACTGATCAACGGCTCCAGCGGAACGGGAAAAGAGTATGTGGCACACCGTATCCATCAACTGAGTAAACGAAACGATAAACCGTTTATCGCGGTAGATTGCGGTTCGATTCCCAAAGAATTAGCCGCATCCGAATTCTTCGGTCACGTGAAAGGCTCTTTTACAGGAGCACTGACTGACAAAACAGGAGCGTTTGTTGCAGCCAATGGCGGTACTATCTTTTTGGATGAGATAGGCAATCTCGGCTATGAGGTGCAGATACAACTTCTCCGTGCCCTGCAAGAGAGAAAGATCCGTCCGGTCGGTTCCACACAGGAAGTAGCGGTTGATATCCGTCTGGTTTCTGCTACCAACGAGAATCTGGAACAGGCCATCGAAAAGGGAACTTTCCGTGAAGACCTTTTCCACCGTATCAACGAATTTACCCTGCGGATGCCCGACCTGAAAGAACGAAAAGAAGACATACTGCTGTTTGCCAATTTCTTCCTCGACCAGGCAAACAAGGAGCTTGACAAACACCTGATCGGTTTCGACTCGAAAGCATCACAAGCTTTGCTCAACTATCACTGGCCGGGCAACTTACGCCAGATGAAGAATATCGTTAAAAGAGCTACTTTACTGGCACAAGGCAGTTTCATCACTCTTCTTGAATTAGGAACCGAATTGCTGGAGACGACTACTGCTTGTCCGGCAAGTATGGCGCTACGCAATGAAGAGACGGAGAAAGAACACATTCTGGAAGCATTGCGCCAGACCGGAAATAATAAAAGTAAGGCAGCACAATTGCTCAATATCGACCGGAAGACATTATATAATAAACTGAAACTATATAATATCAACCTATAGAATATAAATCAGCGCTATTTATATATTTAGAGGGGGATACGCCAAACTGTTCCATAAAGTGCTTACGCAAAGTACGGGTGTCGGAATACCCAACCATTTCCGAGATTTCCTGAATTGAATAGTGGTTCTCCAGAATTAATGTTGCCGCCTTGCTTATACGTATACTGCGGATCATATCAATAACCGACAATTCACTGCGCTGTTTCACCTTCCGGTATAAGGTTGGCTGACTCATGTTCAATTGCTCCGCCAACATCTTTACATTAAAGTCTACATTAGAAAGATTGGCTTCTATTATAGAGATAAGCCGCTGCAAAAAGGCATCTTCTTTCTCTCCTTCTTCTGACTTCCGTTTCAGCATCAGAGCTTTTGTATAAATCCGTTTCAATCGCTCACGCTGCAAAATCAAGTTATCCACTTTTGTTTTTAATACCTCCGGATTAAACGGTTTCATCATATAATCATCCGCTCCGCTATTGCAGCCCTGCATGATATCAATATCCTCCGCTTTAGCGGTCAACATCAGAATAGGAATAGGAGCAGTCTCCTGCTGCCTACGAATTTCCCGACAGCAAGTAAAACCGTCTTTTACGGGCATCATCACATCCGAGATTATAAGGTCGGGCAACTGTTCTTTTGCCACCCGCACTCCTTCCTCCCCATCCCCGGCTTCATAGACAGTATATCTGGAAGCAAATAAGCTCCGGATATATTCACGGACATCTTCATTATCTTCTATTATCAGCAGACTCTTTTTAACTCCCGCCTCCTGCACATTATTTTCCGACGCCGGAGAAAACGACTCTGGTTCCAAATCCTCATCCTTTATTTTTTCCTGCTGAGCGTCTACAAGCTCATAAGTATCTTTTGCAAAATGCGCTTTTCCTTCGGGAATATAAAGGGCAAAGGTACTCCCTTCATCAGGCACGCTCTTTAAAGTAACCAATCCATGATGCAAGTCCATCGTAGTCTTCACAATATGTAGTCCCACTCCTGCCTTTGTTGACATTTCCGGTCTATTATCGCCTGTTATGAACGATTCAAAAATATGTTTCTGCAACTCTTCCGGAATCCCCGCACCCGTATCCGAAACCGTTATCCGGCAATAGCCTTGACCGTTTCTCATGGCAGGAGATACGGAGAGCAGAACATGTCCTCCCGGAGGCGTATACTTAAAGGCATTAGAAAGAAGATTCTGCACAGCCGAAGTAATCTTTCCCTCATCTACCCAATACAAAAGCCTCTCATCGGGTAAATCAACATCAAAGTGCAGTTGTCTAATTTCGGACATCTGCCGGAACGGTTCCGACACATTACGAACCAACTGCACCAAATCAGTCTCTGACAATTGAAGCCTGACCATTCCAGCCTCTATCTTTTGTATATAAAGCAACTGATCGACTAAAGTATGCAGTGAAGTCGCATTCTTATATATGAGTTGCAATTTCTTATAAAAGTCCTCCGACGGACTATACCGTTTCATCAGTTCCTGCACCGGAGCAAGAATCAGAGTCAGCGGTGTACGCAGTTCATGGGCAACTCCCGTAAAAAAGTTCTCACGTTCCACACGTATCTGATGTTCTTTCTCACGCTCCAGGCTGACCGTCAGCAGTTCATGCTTCATCTGCATTTCGTGTTCCATTCGTTTTTGGCGAAGTTTTATCAACCGCATTCCATAAGCTACTCCTCCCAACAATAACAGAGAGACGAAAAGCCGAAAAACAAAAGTCTGGCTCCAATGAGGGAGAATAACAATCTTCAATGAAGTTACCTCCCCAGTCTCACCATTCGGATAAATATTCCTCACTTCAAACACATAATCTCCGGCAGGGAGATTGGTATACGAAGCTCTCTCTCCCTCATCAGAGATCAGCCAATTCCCCTGATAAGGTAAAAGCCGGTAGTTATATTTCTGTCGTTCATCCGAATAGGACAAGTTATTGAAACTCAAGGAGAAGTCCCTATTATCATTATCCAGTACAATCCGCTCTGCAGAAGAGATTATTTGATTGAGTATAATCTGATTATTTACCTTTTCCCCTATCCCAACAGGACGGTTATCAACTTCCAAACCAGTTATCAATACACGCTCATTCGTTGGATAAGCATTTATTTCCTCCGGATTGAAATAAGTCAGGCTCTGATTATTCCCGAAGAATAAAGTCTTATCACTGAATATAGCAGAACGGTTACTACCCGCTATGTAGTAGTTATAGAAAAGATGCTGGCGACGGCCATAACGCGATATGCCGGAGTTACTTCCCAGCCAGACATGCCCCTCGTTGTCTTCTGCCATACAGCCGATAAAGTTACTGCACAATCCGTTATTCGTTGTATAATGCGCGCTGATTGAATTCTCTCGGGGAGACAGGACAGCAAAGCCATCCGTATAACCTATATATAAATTTCCATCCGAAGATGCCAGTAATGAGCGTACCGAACGATATTCCATATTCATTCTTCCCTCATATCCGTTTTCTACGGATATATCTCCGGAAGCAGATTCAACCAATCTGCAAACTCCCATATTACTTGTCCCCAGCCATATTGTCCCATCCTTGGTCTGAACAATCGCACGGATAAAGGGTTGTCTTTTCTCATTCAAATACCGTTCAGCAGATAACTTGACGCATGTACTCTCCTGATGATTATACAACAGCAGCCCATCGCCCGTACCTACGTAGAGCCTGTTCTTATTATCCATATATAAAGCCCATACCGAAGCCCTGTTGGCAACACCATCCACCAACAATGAATGAACAACAAAACGACCGGTCCGGATGTGGCAGACAGTCAAAGTGCCGTCTATATTGCCAAACCACAGATTTCCGTCTGCGTCTTCCAGAGCACATAACATCGTTTCTTCGGATTTTCCACTTCCTGTATCTACTTTAGAAAAACTAAGTTTTTTCCCTTGTACGTATGGCATGTCACTTCGCATGATTCCTTTATGATAGGTCGCTAACCACACTCGATGATTATCATCCAGAAGGATACTGCATATTTCGTTATGTCTGTCCTGATAATAACGGTCATAGAACTGTGACCTCAAATCCGAATACATCACCCCTCCCCCATTAGTTCCAATCCAAAGAAGGCCATTCGGATCATAATAAGCAGAAATCATACGCGTTTCCAGATTCCGGTAAATCTGCGTATGTGTATTGCTATAAATCTCTGATGTCAATTCTTCCGGCTGCTTTTCATCCGGCATCAATAGTGTATAGCCACCCCATGTCACTGCCAGATATCGATTGTTACCAACAAATACAATCTGATAAACATCTGTATGGGAAAGGAGATTCTCCTTTCCTGTTCCACCAAACGAAATTCGGTCAATATGTCCCGACTTCGTATGATAGCGTACAATACCTTTGGCAATGGTTGAAATCCAGACGATACCGTCTTTATTTAAAATGGAAGTAACTTGTAACGGTTTTCCGTCTGCCAACGATATCTTTTGATACGATTCCGGAGTATCCGGATGAAACAGAATCAGATTCCCCCGATTAGTAGTCAGCCATATCCCGTTCTTATCTTCTTCACGATAACAGATAGAAGAAAAGAGCTCCGTTTTTTCCTCTAATAACTGAAACTCCTTTTGTATGTTTACCCGAACAGCATATTCTCCCTCTTCCTCACCTTGTTCTATCTCCCATTGATAAAGTATCAGCCTGCTTCCTGATATTCCCCAATAGGAAGAATCATCAGCAACTAAGACATGAGTAACACCTGTCGAAATAGCAGAATCAACGCATTTCGGAAGAAAAGTTTCCAGCTTTCGGTTGAAGTAATAAAGAAATCCATCAGATACGACACCTAAAAGATCATCTGACAACCTCACAATACCGGAAACTGAGACATAAGCCTCAGCAGGCTTAAAGTTCTGAATCGTTTTTCCATCATAACGGCTTAATCCGTTATCCGTACCAAACCACATAAATCCGTCTTCATCCTTATATATGCAAGGAATCGTGTTATCTGCCAATCCATCCCTCATCGTCAGCAATTGAATATCTTTATCAAAAAAAGCATAAGCAGGATGCAGCGGATAACAGATCAGAATCAGAAGTGTCAGAATTAGATTTAAGTGCTTCATTCTATTAATCAATTTATAGCAAATAAACGAAATTAAGTCAAAACATACAAAAAATAGAATGAAGAAATGGACTTCTGAATTAAACATGTATGTTGAATGAAAGAAACAGGTATACTCGGAACCACATTGTTTGCATACATTTGCAACCGTATAACAATTTCATGTACACCTTTAAATAATACATACGATGACCTTAGTTGATCTTAACTTGTCAGACACAAAAAAACTATTTTTATGATAATGCACATACCAAAGACTAAATATTATCATAAATGGTTGATCGGAGCTACATTCGTCGTTCCGATTCTTCCGCTTGCCGCCCAGACACCTCCGAATCTTGTCTTCATCATGGCAGACCAATATCGGGGTGACGCACTAGGCTGCCTGGGCAGAGAACCTGTAAAGACCCCTTGCCTGGATAATCTGGCTTCCGAAGGAGTGCTATTCACCAATGCTGTCAGCAGTTATCCTGTTTCATCGCCTGCCCGGGCCATGCTGATGACAGGCATGTATCCTCTCCATAACAAAGTGGTAGGAAACTGTAACTCACAAACAGCACCTTACGGAGTAGAACTTCCGCAGGAGGCACGCTGCTGGAGTGATGTACTAAAAGACATGGACTACCGTACAGGATATATAGGAAAATGGCATCTGGATTCTCCTTATAAACCCTATGTAGATACCTACAACAATCATGGTAAAGTAGCATGGAACGAATGGTGTCCTCCCGAACGCCGTCATGGATTCGAACACTGGATAGCATACGGAACCTACGATTATCATCTGAAACCAATGTACTGGAACGCCACTGCCCCACGTGACAGTTTCTATTATGTCAACCAATGGGGACCTGCTTATGAAGCAGACAGAGCCATCGAATACATTCAGGCACAAAAAGAGAGTAAACAGCCTTTCGCATTGGTCGTTTCAATGAACCCTCCACATACCGGTTACGAACTGGTTCCTGACAGATACAAAGCCTTATATAAGGATATGGATGTGGAAGCTCTCTGTGCCAATCGACCGGACATACCCGCCAAAGGTACCGAAATGGGAAACTATTTCAGAAATAATATACGCAACTATTACGCCTGTATCACAGGAGTAGACGAGAACGTAGGACGTATCATCGAAACGCTCAAAAGCAATGGACTTTTTGAGAATACCATCGTTGTATTTACGTCCGATCATGGTATCTGCATGGGAGCTCACAATGCTGCCGGAAAGGATATCTTTTACGAAGAATCCATGCGTATCCCCATGATTATCTCTTGGCCGGCAAAGATAAAGCCGCGCAAAGACGACCGTTTAATGATTGCTTTTGCCGACTTGTATCCTTCTCTCTTATCCTTGATGGGATTTCGAAAGGAAATACCCGAAACCGTACAAACTTTCGACTTATCCCGTCAGATTCTGGGAAAGAGTAAAAAAGAGGTTGTGCAACCTTATTATTATGTACAGTTTGACAATCACGCTACCGGATATCGCGGCCTACGTACGGCAACCCACACATTCGCAGTTCACGCAACCAATGGAAAAATAGACGAAACAGTTCTTTTCGACCGAACCAAAGACCCATATCAAATGGATAATATTGCCGGACAATCCCCCCATCTGGTCCGGCAATTCAACAAACAACTCAAGGCATGGCTACTCCATACCAATGATTCATTTGCCCATTATCTGAAACCATAACTAAAGAAACACCATGAAAAAACTTTGCTATCTCTCCCTCTTTATCTTATGCTCAGCTTACAGCTTCGCCCAACAGCAGGACATACCCACCCCCAAGCCTCATCAACTCAAATGGCATGAAGCTGAAATGGGTGCTGTCTTCCATTATGACCTGCATGTGTTCGACGGCATCCGCTACGGGCAAGGCAACAACCGTATCAATCCTATCGAAGATTATAATATCTTCAACCCGACAGAACTGAACACCGACCAATGGGTACAGGCCGCTAAAGCTGCCGGATGTAAATTTGCCGTACTGACAGCCACCCACGAGACAGGTTTCGGACTCTGGCAAAGCGATGTCAACCCTTATTGCCTGAAAGCTGTGAAATGGAGAGACGGAAAAGGAGATATTGTCCGCGACTTCGTAAATTCCTGTCGCAAATACGGGCTGCAACCGGGCATCTACATCGGCATCCGCTGGAACTCACTGCTAGGTATTCATAACTTCAAAGCCGAAGGAGAAGGAGAATTCGCCCGCAACCGCCAGTCATGGTACAAGCGTCTGTGCGAGAAGATGGTTACAGAACTCTGTACCCGCTACGGAGATTTATATATGATATGGTTTGACGGCGGAGCCGATGATCCACGTGGCGACGGTCCGGACGTAGAACCGATTGTTAATAAGTATCAGCCCAACTGTCTTTTCTATCATAACATCGACCGTGCCGACTTCCGATGGGGAGGTTCGGAAACAGGTACAGTAGAATATCCTTGCTGGTCTACCTTTCCCGTTCCCTGTTCACATCATAAACGCATTGAAAGTAACATCGATCAGATCGAACTCTTAAAGCACGGTGACAAGAACGGCAAATACTGGGTACCTGCAATGGCAGACACTCCGCTACGAGGAGCAAACGGTCGCCATGAATGGTTTTGGGAACCGGATGACGAAAATAATATCTATCCGCTAAACACTCTGATGAACAAATATGAAAAGTCAGTAGGAAGAAACGCTACCCTCATTCTCGGATTAACTCCTGGCCCGACCGGGTTAATCCCTGTCGGAGATGTACAGCGCCTGAAAGAAATGGGAGACGAAATCAATCGTCGATTTTCCTCTCCGATAGCCCGCATTTCGGGACAAAAGAAAAGCCTGACACTGAAATTTGAAAAGAAGCAACCGGTCAATTATTGTATTATCCAGGAAAACATTAAAAACGGAGAACGCATCCGACAATATCAAATAGAAGCCAAAGTGGACGGAAAATGGCAAACCGTCTGCACAGGAGAATCGGTAGGACACAAACGGATCGAAAAGTTTGAACCGGTAGAAGCCACTGCATTAAAACTGACTGTAACCGAATCGATCGCATTGCCGGATATTATTAATTTCAGCGCATATTCTGTAAAATAGACAAGAGGCATGAGAAGATTTATCCACATCTGTTTATGGACATTGACGGGCATCTTTGCTACAGCATCGCTGTCTGCCCAGAACCCGTTTACCTACCATAAAGGAAAAACATACAAAGATGTTGCAGCTTACCGGATGGAAAAAAATATCGACCTGAATACCTATACTCCATCTACCCCCATAATATACGAACAGCAAGTACCGGAACATCAGGGTACACTTTCGTATAAAGTTGCACTTCCTTTGTATGTTCGTGGAATATTCTTCAGTCGTGATTCCCGTCCCGACGACTATCAATGGCCGAATAACACGAACCGGTTACTTCCTTGGGTATTCAGCCGCCTGGAAGACCTTACACGAAGCGATTATGAAGGTATCCCTTCCAATGCTCTACCGTCCGTATCGGGTGATGCACTACTCTTTGAACTCTCTGATGGAGAGTACTTATTCGCCAAGGCCATTGCTGGCGACAACAGCCTCAGCTGGTTTCAAGTTAATCAGGACGGGACAATCACGCTGTATATCTCCACGTTGGGAGAAGACGCACTAAACGGACAACTCCCTCTCCTTCTTATCCGGAAATCTTCATCTGTATATCATGTATTCAGCGATGCCTACCATTCGTTAACGGCAGATAATGCAGCAGTGCCCACTCTCCGTAAAAGAACCGACAAACAGTATTTCGATGCTTTTAACTATTTGGGGTGGTGTACTTGGGAACATTATCATTTTGATATCGATGAAACAAAAATACTCAATGATATCGACGCCATTGAATCATCGGGCATACCTGTACGTTACATATTAATTGACGATGGTCACATTGCGAATAAGAACCGCCAACTGACCAGTCTCGTTCCCGATAAAAAACGTTTCCCTAACGGATGGATGCGTATCATGAACCGCAAACAAGCAGACAAAATCCGATGGATAGGCTTATGGTACAGTCTTTCCGGCTATTGGCTGGGAATCTCTGCCGATAATGACTTTCCACCGGAAATCCGGCAAACCTTATATGCCTACAATGGCAGCCTACTGCCCGGCACAAGCACGGACAAGATAGAAGCATGGTACGAATATCATATCCGTACGATGAAAGAATATGGATTTGATTTTCTAAAGATAGACAATCAGTCATTCACTCTCCCACTCTACATGGGTGGCACACAGGTTATCCGTCAGGCAAAAGACTGCAACCTTGCTTTGGAGCACCAGACACACCGCCTGCAAATGGGACTAATGAACTGCATGGCACAGAATGTTCTGAACATGGACCACACCCTGTACAGCAGTGTGACGCGTGTCAGCATAGATTACAAGAAATATGACGAAAATATGGCAAAGTCACATCTGTTCCAGTCGTATACCAATACACTCATGCAGGGACAAACCGTCTGGCCTGACCACGACATGTTTCACTCTTGTGATACCATTTGCGGTAGTCTGATGGCACGTTCAAAGGCCATCTCCGGTGGACCTGTTTACCTATCAGACTCACCAACTGAATTTATTGCAGCTAATATCCGTCCCCTGATTGATGAAGCCGGAAAGATATTCCGTCCCTCAGCCCCAGCCGTTCCAACTCCGGAATGCATACTGACCAATCCATTGCAAAGCGGCAAAGCCTACCGGGTATTTGCACCTACAGGGGACGAAGCCACCTCAGTCATTTGTTACAATCTGAACACCTCCCCCTCTTACCAAGAAGTAGAAAGCTTCATCAAGCGGGAAGATTACTTTTTACGGGAAAATATCGAAGAATCCGCTCGTTTTTCTTCCGATAGCATTCTCGCATTCAACTGGGAAAAACAAAGCGCAGAAGTATTGACCGCATCCGAAAGAAAAATAAAGCTATCCGGATTCACAGATTGCCTGTTCCACCTTTGTCCTATCCGCAAAGGCTGGGCAGTTATCGGCATACAAGAGAAATATCTGTCGCCTGCTACCGTGCAGATACTTGAACGTAGTGCAGATACATTGATACTGGACGTCCATTGTACCGGCACATTGAGAATATGGGCTGATTCCGGCAAAAAGCAGGAATTACGGAGTATACCCATAAGAAAGACCGGTAGAATTGAAATAAAGAAATAACACTAAATAATCAACCGATGAACAAAAAAATACTTTTCCCCCTCACGCTCATACCACTGGTTAGTACCAGTCTGCAAGCACAGAAGTCCGTTCAGACACAACGGGTGGACAAACGTCCTAACATCATCCTCTTTATGGTAGATGACATGGGATGGCAGGACACTTCGCTCCCCTTCTGGACACAAAAGACAGACTACAATGAGCTGTATGAAACACCCAACATGGAACGACTTGCCAAACAGGGCATGATGTTTACACAAGCGTATGCGAGCAGTATCAGTTCTCCCACCCGATGCAGCCTCATCACCGGAACGAACGCGGCACGTCACCGAGTAACCAACTGGACACTGCAAAAGAATATAAAAACAGACCGTAAAGATAAAGTGCTGGAAGTACCAGACTGGAACTATAACGGAGTAAGTCAGGTGCCTGGCACCAACAATACATTCGTAGGAACTTCTTTCGTACAACTGCTGAAAGACAGCGGCTATCATACGATTCATTGCGGAAAGGCACATTTCGGCGCCATAGATACTCCGGGAGAAGACCCGCACCACTGGGGATTCGAAGTAAACATAGCCGGACACGCAGCCGGAGGACTTGCCAGCTATCTGGGAGAAGAAAATTATGGTCACAACAAAAACGGAAAACCGATATCGCTCATGGCCGTTCCCGGACTTGAGAAGTACTGGGGAACGGAAACCTTCGTTACCGAAGCATTAACCTTGGAAGCCATCAAAGCATTGAACAAAGCCAAGAAGTACAACCAACCCTTCTACCTGTATATGTCTCAATACGCCATCCATGTCCCATTGGACAAGGACAAACGTTTCTACGACAAATACAAGAAAAAAGGCATGACCGATCACGAAGCCGCTTATGCCACGCTGATAGAAGGTATGGATAAGAGTCTGGGTGATTTAATGGACTGGCTGGAAAAAAGCGGAGAAGCTGACAACACCATCATCATCTTTATGAGCGACAACGGAGGACTTGCCGCCGAATCATACTGGCGTGACGGCAAACTCCATACACAAAACCATCCACTGAATAGTGGTAAGGGCTCCACCTATGAAGGTGGCATCCGTGAGCCGATGATCGTCAGCTGGCCCGGTGTCGTAGCGCCTAACAGCAAATGCAATGATTATCTGCTGATAGAAGACTTTTATCCCACTATCCTCGAAATGGCAGGTATCAAAAAATACCAAACGGTTCAGCCTATCGATGGTATCAGTTTCCTGCCTCTGCTGAAACAAACCGGAAATCCTTCCAAAGGGCGCAGCCTCTTTTGGAACATGCCCAACAACTGGGGAAACGACGGTCCGGGAATCAACTTTAATTGTGCCGTACGCAATGGTGACTGGAAATTGATCTATTACTATGGCACAGGCAAAAAAGAGCTATTCAATATTCCCGATGATATAGGCGAAAGTCATGACCTCAGCACGCAACATCCGGATATTGTCAGACACCTTTCTAAAGAATTAGGAACCTATTTGAGAAAAGTAAATGCCCAGCGTCCGACTGTCAAAGCCACAGGTAAGCCCTGTCCTTGGCC
Source organism: Bacteroides faecis MAJ27 (assembly GCF_900106755.1). Taxonomy (GTDB): domain Bacteria; phylum Bacteroidota; class Bacteroidia; order Bacteroidales; family Bacteroidaceae; genus Bacteroides; species Bacteroides faecis. Next base: position 27,926 of record NZ_FNNN01000025.1, on the reverse strand, counting down.
GGATGAAATCGAATAGTTTTCAACTGTTTAGTCAGGTATTTCATTTCCATGCCGTTTAGGGTAAGTTACCGCTAAACAAGCATTCTATTTGCCGAAACTTTCATTTTTATTAGTTATTTTATTTCGTAGTACCTAGGTGACGAATGTATTACCTAGGTGATTCAATTGTTCAACCTAGGTGATACGAAAGAAAAATAGAATAGCTATTGATTGTATCATAACCATTCTCGCATTATTTATCGTTACTTAGCAAAGTATATTACTGTAGAAATATTCCACACTCCCTGCCCCATTTTCCACACATTTCCCATACGTTTCCACACTATAGACAATGTACACAATCTACATATTTCACTTATAATCAACGCATTAACAGCATGCATCAGTCTTTGGCACACACTTTGACCTTTAATTAGCCGTTAGATAACGTAACAACCGATTCCCTAACACATAAGAGAGAATTGAAAATATATGTTTAATAATCATTAAAGCAAACGATTATGAAAAAATTAGTATTAGTAGTAGCAATGTTTATGTTTGTTTGTGGTGGTTCATTCCTTGTTAAGGCTCAGAACTCTGCAGAAGCTGCGACAGCCCTGACAGAAGTTAATGCAACAGCTATCGTTAATGATACAGTAGTAAAAGATACTGTAACCAAGAGCGAGGAACCTGTTAAGACAGAACTGAGTGCACCGACCGCTATTGTCAACGATACAGTCGTTACTGACACTGCATCCAAAGACAAACCGGCTGAGCCTGTCAAGGAATAACCTTTCCAAAAACTCACGGAACATAGTCTGCCGAACAATAGTAAGCACACTACAAAAAAGCCATCCCTACTTCGTCTATTCCGGGGATGGCTTTTTTATTTTCTTATTTTCCCTGAACGGGAATCATTCAACTATCGGTTTTCACGTTCCAATACTGCTAACCGGGCATACAATTCAACCAATGCTCCCTGATGGAGTATTTCCCAACTGGTCTTGGTAGTCCCCCCTCTCAGATCATCGTCATTCAGCAAGTTGTTGCCCTGATGACAGCTACTGCTCCACGCATGAATCATTGACTTTTCGATATCATCGATATATTTACGGTCATTGTCTATAGAATAAAGTTCAAAGAATCCGCGGCACATGATCGTATTGAACCAGGCATGTCCCGGAGCAAGAATATTGAAAGTAAGGTTCAGCTCTTTGGAACGATAGGGCATAAACCATTTCTTATGACAGCTTTCAGCAATCGCATACGCTTCATCCAGATATTTCTGTTCGCCGGTAATCTTATATAAGAGACAGGCTGCCTGCAATGGTTGTCCGGAGTTGTAGGAATACTTGTTTTTTTCAAGGTCACCCGGCAAATTGGGATCATCCTTATTCGGACGCACATTGTCATAAAATAAATGGTCGGACTTATCTTGCAATACATCGAGCATATAGTCGTAACATTTGATCGCCCAGTCCAGATATTCCTGTTCCTGAGTTGCCTGATACATCTTACAGCCCATCACAGCAGTAGGTCCGGTAGAGCAAGAGTGCTTGCTGGTAGTATGTTCGTTCAACTCTTTCCAGTGCACGCCTCCTCCACAGGTCTCATCCCAACCGTGATCAATCAGGTAGCGCCACACCACCTTTGCCTGTGTCAGATAACGCATCTCTTTCGTTTCCATGTACCAGTCGACCATATCGAGCCCGATCCATACATTATCATCGTAAAAACGTTCGTTACCGGCAGCCGGGTAGCAGGAATAAGCCAAAATTCCATGATCCAACTGGCAGAAATACTGTATTCCTTTGAACATCATATCATCCATTGCACCGTAAAGATTCTCCACTTCGCTCTCTTTGGTTGCATCACGCATAGCGACAAATGCCGAAAGACCGCCACCTTGTCCCCAAACTAACGCATCACCATCCCAATAACCTTTTCCATCATAAGGATAATTACCACGCCAGCAGCTTCTGGAACTCTTGCCGAAATAATATCCAATGACAGAAGTCATGTAAGAATGTGCACGGTCCAGCATCTCCGGCAGTTTCAGTTCCGGCTCATCCACCTTTTCATGATAAGGCATCATAATACGGCTTTCGGGTACCGATCGCTTGCCGGCTTTACTGATAGCTACGGCAGAAACTTCGTAAGTAGCAAAATAAGGAACTTTCAACAGATATTCCTGTGTAACATCACGTTCTACCTGTATGATGATATGTCCCGGTGAGAAGTCGGTAGCACGAGACAAGCTCGTTTCCACGTCCCTGTAAGAGAGTTCTACCATATCCACGTCGCGATTACTGGGATTGGTCCATTTCACCAGAAGTTCATTCTCGTTATTGGTAGCTTCTACGGAAAATGAACCTACCGGAGAAATATTGCCACTGACCGGATCATTCTGTTCTGAGTTTGACTGATCATCATCACTACAAGATGGAAGTAATGCCAAAGCCAAGAGGTTCAATATAAACAGTTTGAATATTGCTTTCATTTTTCTTCAAATTTAGAGATTACTTAAAAGGTACTTCGATAGGAGCTTCCCCGAATCTGCTCATTGGGAATTCCGTAGCATTCCAACTATCGTACTTAGAGATATGCATTAATAATTCATGGTCGGAATTAGTGCCATCCTCAATATAAGCAACCGGTGCACCGGCTGAGAAATCCCAGCGAGCCAATAATCCTTCCGGATTGACTTCTTCAAGATTCCATGCGTTAGCCTTTAACTGTTTTCCGTACGACAAACATACCATATACGTGCTTCGAGTATAGCACCATCAAGGAAACGTCTATTGTCACTAGCTTTTCCGATAGATACTCTTCCACCATCATTGCCTGCACAAAGGTCTATCTCAGAGTAATCTATATCCGTTTTATGAGTATCAGTCCACTGAAGTTGTTTACCATTAATATAAAGCTTGTACTTTTCATTATAGTCATCTTTTCCTTTCGAACAATCCACAACCAAGGCTATATGCGTCCATGCTCCAAGTTCGAAAGCTCCATGTCCTGTTCTAAGTTTAAGTTTATCACTTATACCGACAAGTTCCATCTGTCTGCCCTTATTGTTTTCCCAATCGCCACCACGAAGAATGAAATAGCCTTCCTTACCTATGAAAGTCTGTAACCAGTTCGTTCCATCAATACGAGTTACCAACTCCCAGGTCATCTTTTTCAATTTGAAATCATTAGTAGCAGCCTTGATGCTTTCTAATCCATCACCGGTCATCTCACCAAAGTGAGTCCAAACTGCATAATCTCTGCCTAAATTCATATACCAACGCTTTTCCGGCGCTATTACTACATGAATAGGTTGGGATATCTGTTTCTTGGCATCGATTAAAGTAAACGAAGTTTCTCCTGCCTTTCTTCCGGTAACAGTCACGATATTACCATAAACTTCCAGACGAATTATTTTCGAGTCACCAGCATCGTGAATCTGATATTCTCCATTCCCTGTAAGAATCTTCACTTGCCGAGAACCTTGATTAGCATTAATCAACACACCCTTTTCATCAGCATCAGTCGTTATCTGCTTAGGAGCAATCACATTCAGATTGACAAAAGCTTCTTTTCCTTTCCGATCTGTTATCTTAACTTCTGCATTTCCCTGTGCGATACCTTTCACTATAAATGATTCCGAATCTTCAAGTGTAGACTGATCGACCTCAATACAATTATTTTCGTCGACCACTTCCAATGAATAACCTCCATTTCCTGTATAGATTTTGACTATAGCCTCATCTGCGCCTTCCACTTGCGAATAAAGTGTAAATAATGTCTTATTCAGTTTCAATTCGAACTCTGCTGCCGTATTAACCAAAATTTTAGCACGTTGGTAGTATTTATCTCTCACATACACTACTCCCTGAGCATTATTTTGCCCTTCTACAGCTGTCAGTGTCACCAGATCGCCATTCACTTCCGCCGTTACCACTTCTTCGTTTGCCGAAGTTACCACATATTCGCCATTACCTGACGTTATTTTTACAGTTCTGGTATCCCCCTGTGCAATACTGATTTCACTGGCGTCAACTTTCAATTCCACCAGGTCTTGGGGTATCTCATTATTTTTGTTATCGTTATCATCGCTACATGCACAAAGACAAAGCAATGACGCGAAAACGAAATATTTCATTACTTTCATATATATATTATAACTAAGGTAAATTACTCTTCTACATCTACATTAGGATATTCCACTCTCAACACATCTCTTGACATAGAGAAAGATCCTTCGAATGTCATTCGCAAATCTTCACTCTGAGTTTTATCCAGATACTCATAAGCAAGCTCAACGGTGGTAATCTCAGTATAATATCGCTGGTCGTTATAATTATAAGTATATTTACGACTGAGTTTACTATTATACGACTTAAACTCTAAGCTACCTACCTCACTTGATAATGTAATACCTCCCCATTCATCGCGCTTTATTTCAACCACATAGTTCAAATAGTCTGGGGTATTTGCACGAGTTTTCTCACCAACAAACATATAGCAAATATCATTGTTAATTGCATAAAGCTGTGTACTGGTAATCTCAGTCGTATATGTAGTTCCTTGCTGCGTAATAATACCTTTTCCACTATACGTACCAGAATAATCATTTTTAAACCCGATATGTGCCAGCACTTTGGTATATTTGTTCTGCCCCATAGGTTCACCAGTCGAAGAAGTGATGCGAAGTGGAAGTACATAATCATCATACAAGCTTCCTAATTCCTCTATCTTGTTCAAATCGATTTTAATAGCAGCCGTCGCATTCAGCTCCCCACTCGGAATAGTCCATGAGTCTGCATCAAATGTATAAGTACCTGCCGGCAATATCTTATAGTATAAGTCCGACTGATTTTTATATTTCTCCCAATTATATTTCTGTAATGTATCAGGGTCTATCTCCATGGTCAGACAAATGTCCTTGTCATTAGCAGAAGTGCCATTCACACCAAAATAAATCGGAAGTATAGTCGTATTATCCTCAGCCACTTCTAAAGCATAATCTTGCCATCCATTGTGGACAATATACGAGTTCTTCTGAAACAATTCGTCTTCCAGTCCGTCACATGAGGAGATTCCTAACATCATCGAAATCAGCAGGCATCCCACGATTCCATATATATATCTTTTTTGTTTCATAACATGCTAAATTTAGTAAGTATTACCATCCGGGATTCTGTGTCATATTTACATTGCGTTTCAGTTCATAAGTGGGGAAAGGCCACAAATACATCCTTTGTTCAAACACCTTATGCACCGAAGTGATAATAGTCGGCTTGTAAAAATCAGCTACACGCTTTTCGTCATCACTGATATTTATGTTGCATCCTTGCAACAACTGGTTTTCTTCTGTCATCGCGTCTTTCCAACGTCGTAAATCAAAATAACGCATACTGTTTTCTCCCAATAACTCAATCTGACGCTCTCTCTTCAGTTTCACACGGAAATCATTCGGATTATTATAGGTCTCATCAGTATAGTCAGGTACTCCGGCACGCATACGGATACGCTTTATAGCATACCGCATTTCATCGACATTACGCTGAATTTCAACATCAGCTCCTGTATAAGTCGTCAGATGATATACTTGTCCGGAAGTCAGCTCATTCAAAGCTTCAGCATAAATCAACAGTATTTCACCATAACGTATTGTCATCTCTGTCTTATCAACGAGATATCCGCCTTCCGTTCTCGAATCTTCCGAATTATAAAACTTCTTTAAAGTAATTCCCGTCAAAGGGCATTCTTCCTTAAATCCCTGCTTACCATCGTTCAAACCACGATAATAAAATATTTGTTTATCACGATAATCGGACTCGGAAGCACTGGAAGCTTCCCAAACTGATCCGTTATAAGCAATCGATGCGTAGAAACGAGGTTCACGATTATTATACATCAGATTAACTTTAGCCGGTAAGAATGGATTTTCTGCGGCATAAGCCTGTGTTGTAAAACCTTCTGTCACATAGTCATTCGTACTAGCAGCCTCTGTAATTGAACGTCCATCATTCATTGCATAAGCATTGACTTGCTTTTGTGTAACTGCCAAACGATTATTTCCTCTCAATGTTTTAGGAGTCGACTGATACGCCCAGTCATTAATATACGCAGTTCCTTCCCTTGTTCTAGTAAATATCAACTCAGGATTTTTCGATCCAAGTATCGTACCATCAAAAATTGATTTATAAGAAAGCAACGGATCGACATCTGCCCAACCTTCCGGATAGTTCTTGTCCGAATAAAGTTCATTATAAGGTGGACGCTGAGAAGGTAAAACCGTAGCTTTCGGAGCTATAACATAAAGTTCATACAAATTGCTCGCCTTAGCCAATTCAATCACATCCTTAGCTGCAGCTGCCGCTTTCGCCCATTTAGTCTCATCATAAGTTTGAGATACCAATTGATTTCCATAGCAATCTTTCACATCAAAAAAGTCGATATTTCCATTGAAAAGCGGACTGGCAGCATAAAGCAAAACTCTGGCACGAAGCCCTAATGCAGCACCACGGGTGGGACGTCCCAAATTGTTGACTGTCCTTTTGATTGGCAGCGAGCGGGCAGTCTCAGCCAATTCTGCGTCTATAAAATCAACCACATTATCAAAAGGTTCACGGGGTAATGACAGTTCCTCATAGGAAAGATTCACATCCAACCCTTCTGTCGGGATTAAAGGCACCGGGCCATAAACACGTATTAATGCCCAGTAACAATAAGCGCGTAGGAAACGTGCCTGTCCCTTCAAATCCGTTTTTTCATCCATCGTCAATTCCGGACAACGATCTACATTATCTATAAAAGTAGACGCTTTACGGATTCCCTCATAATATTTCCACAAGCGTGAGTTATTTCTATCATCATCACTAAGCTGATGGTCGGCACTGTAATTTCCTTCCACATACTCTTTCATATCCGGATGATAAAGATCATCGCTTGCCCAGCGAAACGGTTCGCGATACTCACCAATATTATCCATTACACTATATGCACTTGACAGCCATCCTTCTACATACACCCGCTTGGAAAAAGCAGAATCTAATGATACCTGATCATAAAAATATTTATCCACATTGATATAATCGGTACATGCAGTAAATAAAAACGTACCTAAGGACAACAATATGGTATATAATAATTTCTTCATAATTCGACATTTTAAAATTAAAAGCTAAATTGGAGATAGCATGAGAATGTTTTATTGATTGGGTAGTTACTTCCATCTTCTCTAGTTCCTTCCGGATCCCACCATTTGAATGGAGCCCAAGTCAATAAGTTCTGTCCGATAAATCCAATACGTAAGTTGTTTACATAGAATTTCCGTGTCCATAACTGAGGAAAATCATAAGATAGTTCTACATTTCTCAAACGCAGATATTTTCTGTCGTGCAACCAGAATGTAGAAGCCCGATTATTCATTTTATTATTGCCATACGTCAAACGTGGCCAATCGGCATTCGGATTTTCCGTAGCTTCTGTTCCCGAAATTTCTTTTGGAATCCAACGATTCCCCTCTACCATAACTTGCAGAATATTACCGGTACGACCATCATGGAAAGCATGCGGTCCGTTACCTCCCACAAAAAAGTCACATTTTCCTGTTCCCTGTAATAACATACTGAGATTCCAGTTTTTCCAGTTTGCACTCAGACCAATACCATATTGAAGTCCTGGTTGCTGTCTGTATCCCAAAGGCACAATGTCATCATCATTAATGATTCCGTCTCCGTTTACATCCTTGTACTTTATATCACCCGGAAGGACTGCTTTATTTGCCAATCCTGCCTGTGATGGACTACGGTCTATATCTTCCTGATCCTTAAACAGTCCCAAGGCAATAAAACCGCGACTTTGATTCAACTGAAAACCTTTATCCATTTTATACCACAACTCATTAGCAGCCTCATCCTTATCAAGGATATCAGTAGTCTGATAAGTAAAATTAGCTCGGAGTTGTAGATTTACCTGACCTATTTGCTGAGTGAAAGCTATATTACCATCCCATCCGAAAGATTTCATTTTACCCACATTTGCCATTGGAGTCTGGTCAGCAAGTCCGGTCGTTAATGGCATTTGGTTACGCTGCATAAAAATATCATCACGTTTATCCACAAAATAGTCTACAGCTCCTGTGAATTTCCCATTGAGAACGCTGAAATCAACTCCTATATCATACTTTTTGGCTACCTCCCATGTCAAATTCGGAGTTCCTAAAGTTTTAATACGATAAGCTTGTACTCTATTAGTTCTAAATTCACCAAAATAATAAGAACCTCCATCATCCGTACTTACCAAAGAAATATAGGGAAAACGACGCCCTTGCAATTCATCATTACCCACCTCACCATAAGAAGCTCTGATTTTGAACATATCCAACCAAGGAGCGGCCTTCTTTATAAACGATTCTTCCGAAACGACCCATCCGGCAGATACGGCAGGGAAAAAGCCAAATTGTTTACCACTCTCAAAGTTTTCCGAACCAGTATATCCCCAGTTAAATTCAGCCATGTATCTATCTTTAAAAGCATACGTAAAGCGGCCAGAATAAGCTAAATTACGGTGTGGTATCGACCCTATCAAATCACTCTCATCAAAGTTTATATCTGAAGTTTCCTGTTGATAAACCATGGCAAACGCACCAACACGATGTTTCTGTGCAAACAGTCGACTATAGTCTAATGACGCTTGCAAATAATAGCGTTTGTCCCCACTCACCTCTTTTCTTTGACTCATTGCGGAAGCATTCTGCAATCTTTTCAAAACCAACTGGCCTTTCTCATCCCGATAGGACTCTGCTTCCCAAAGTTCTTCTTCCTTAGAACGAACTATCGTATTTTTGTTATATGTATCAAATGCAAAGACCCCGGAGAATTTCAACCCCTCTGTAATAAACTTTAAGTCTTGTTCCAAAGCCACACTAGTTTCAATCTTATTCTCCCAAATGGTGCGGTACCCCGTTTGCGTCATCCGATATTCTGGAGTTTTTGCCCCATTCACACTTGCCCACTGACCAGAAGACCATTTACGCGGTGACGAAAGCGGAGTAAAAGCAGCAAAAGATTCCCAAATATCTCCCGAACTGCTAGAAGGAGAATTGCGATTTACCAGCCATCCACCGACATTTACTTTCAAAACAGTTGTACGAGTCAGATTCATATCTACATTAGCGCGGTAGTTATAACGTTCGTATGTAGAATTAGTATTATATTTATTTTCTGAACTGGAAGTTCGATAACGTCCGTCTTCACTTGTATATTGCCCCGATACGAAATAACGTACATTATCACTACCTCCTGAAAAACTTATATTCGCATAATAACTCGGTGCGCCACTTTTCAACATCAAATCTCTCCAGTCTATATTCGGATATAAATCTGAATCGAGCCCGTGTTGAATAATAGACATTTCTTCGTCAGTATATAATGGAGACTCATAACGTCCTACTCTCGCTTCATTTGCTAAACGCGCCCAATCATAAGCACTGGCATATTCAGGCACTTTTACAGGAGTATTCCAGTTGAAGCCTGCCTTCACATTTATCTTTACTTTTCCTTTTTCACCGCGCTTGGTAGTAATCAGAACCACTCCATTTGCACCACGCTGTCCGTAAATAGCAGTAGCCGACGCATCTTTCAAAACAGAAAATGATTCAATATCTTCTACCGGAATCTCATTAAAGCTACGTTCAACACCATCTACGAGAATCAAAGCACCCGATTTTGCACCAAACGTACTCATACCACGAATCCAAAACTCAGACATATTTTCACCCGGTTCACCGCTACTCTGCATAGCTATAATACCAGGTACAACACCAGCTAACGCATTGGAAAGATTAGCACCCGGAGCATTCAGCTGTTTGATATCAACATTAGTAATAGCTCCTGTCAGTGTCTTCTTTTTCTGAACACCGCTAGATGTTATCACAACCTCATCGATCTTTGTATTATCTTCTACAATCTTTATCTTTAAATTGTTTCGATCTTTAATGGATAATACAGGAATCTCAACTGTCTGGTAACCAATGAAAGTCACCTGAATCACATCATAGGGCCCCACTTTAATAGAAAACTCTCCATCAAGATTAGTAACCGTACCCACACCCGGCTGATTTTTAGCAATAATCGACGCACCGGCAACAGGACCAAGATTATCTTCTACTACACCCTTGATTACAAATTCTTGCTTGTTCGTTTGTGCCCATGCAGTATTCGGCACAAACAGCATTACCATCAAGAGTAATACGATATATTTTTGAATATTATTCATGGATAATTCTTTTAATAAATTATTTATTCTACTGTCACACGACGAATGACATGGTTATCACGGTCAGCCACATATATTGAGTTATCCGGATACACCGTTACACATTCCGGCTGATTGAATTTTGCCTCTTCTGGCAGTCCGTCTCCAAAACCACTTTGCTCCGGTCGCCCGGCATATAAAGTAGCAGAACCTGCAGGAGTAATTTTCCGAATGATATGGTTATTACGTTCAGGTACAAACATATTGCCATCCTCATCAAATGCCATTTGTTCCGGCTTGTTCAAACGCACAGTAGCTCCTGTCCCATTTACATAACCACTCTCGTCCCATGCTCCGACAAAAAGAACCGGTACACCGAAAGTACGAGTAGAAGCATCATAAGGAACCTGATAGATACAATGACGATTACACACCGCTACATAAAGAATAGTACCTTCGGAGTTAAAAGTCATGCGGGTTTCTATTTCCATTGCATTGTTTATTCTGAAAAGAGGAGTGAAATCCTCATACTCCGGACCATCATAACGATAGATATAACCAGTTCCTTTATTGCAAAAGAATACTTCTCCTGTTTTCGGATGTACGGCAAGCCCTGTAGTTCCGACTTTCTTTGCTCTACAAAGTCCTCTTACATCCACAAAACCACCTTCTCGTGTCACATAAATAATGTTGAAGTCTGTTTTCGTATTTTCCTCATCTGTATATGAATACTGAGAAATATACAGTGTATCCTGATCCGGACTGAAAGCCAAACATGTAGGCGATTGGAACGGACCGCTAGAACACTGCACCAATGTTTCCACTTCACCGTTACGAGCACGGCGCAAAGCACCATTCTGTGTCTGACCACGACCTTCATCTACAAAAAATACCGTTCCGTCTTTATCAGTCAGCAAGAACCACGTCCTTTGCAGCTTAGAATTAGCATAGCTACCATCTTCACGGCCATTCATACCGTGTTGTCCCACCATAGTCGTCACATTACGTTTAAACTGATAACGGAATTTTGTCTCAGAAGCATACTCTTCTATATTATCGTCTTTACCTATAAACAGACGAACATAGCCTGTATCTGCACGTGCAGGGACAATGGCATAGATTACCTCATCGTCCATTCCTACAATAGCCGCTTCCTTATTATTAACAGTAACTTTCACATAATTGGGATCCGAACCAAAATTCTTTCCGCGGATAATCAATTGGGTGCCAATACCACCACTGTCAGGAGAGAAACTTTCAAACACTGATGGTGCATTCAAATCAGGAGGAAAAGTTTTACTTTGATTTATTGGGGTCAAATCATTGTTACACCCCCAAAATACAGACATCCCTATAAATAAAGATAATCCGATTTCAAGCTTGCGCTTCTTTAATAATTCAATTTTCATAAGTTATTAAATTTAATTCAAACAAAAAAAATAAAAGATAAAGGAAAACACTACATACAAAAAGATAAGATGAGTGGAGGAGGATCGTGTGGTTGATTCATAGTTCTCAAGATATTTAGTTATACAAATTATATATTCTTGCTTTTCTAATGCAGCAGCAAAATTAGTATGTTTGCCAGATTTCTTATATTTCGACCATTATCTTTTGCTTCACACGGCAGGGATATTTACTATTTTGGCATGATTTGATAATATTTCTACCTCAATTAAAGAATCAAAATCCTCGCCAATAAAACAGAGATTAAATCAACAGGAATGATGAAAAGGCATTATGCCTCATATTTACCTTTCTGGCACCAACGTTTACTACAGACGTTTCAGGCTTTTCACCCTTCCTTTCCAACAGAACAGGAGACATATTATCATCCGGTCTACTTCCGGACTTCCTCCAAGTTTTTCATTCGGAATTCTTTTGGCGTACATCCATACTTTTCACGAAATACTTTAAAGAAAGTAACCTTATTTGAGAAGCCCGATTCAAAGACTATTTCATCAATCGTCTTCTGGGTCTTCAACAATAAATCCTTGGCCACATGCAAACGACACTCCTTTATCAAAATCGTAGGACTTTCTTCACCAATTTCTTCCATTTTCCGGTAAAGGCTGCGGACACTGATTGCCAAATGATCGGCTATAAAACGAGGAGTCAGTTCTTTTTCCTGAATATGGTCATTGATTATCTTCAAAACAGATTGCTGGAATTTCTTTGATTCTTTATGTGTCAGTTTTCCGTCCGTTTTTTCAAAAGAACTGATCGCTGAACTGAAATAGTCTTTCAGCACCTCCTTACGCTCTAGCATCTGGCAGACGGAAATGCGAAGATATTCCGCATTAAACGGTTTGGTGATATACATCTCTGCCCCTGCAGAAAGTGCAGCCATCTGCTGCTCCATTTCATGCCGTCCGGATACCATGATAATAGGAATGTGAGCCGTTTCTTTCACTGATTTAATTCGCTTCGTCAGTTCAATGCCTCCAATTCCCGGCATCATGACATCACAGATAATCACATTGGGATAGACTTCATTCATGACCTGTTCAATCCGCTCCGGATCTTGCAAAGTAACCACATTGAAATCGTTAGAGAAGATTTCACCAATGAACCACAACATTTCCAGTTCATCATCGATAACCAGTAGCGTTGGCCTCATCTTGTCAAATTCATAGTGAGGAAGTTTCAAGGCAAGTTGCGACTCTATCTTAGGGATATACTCCGAAGTTATTCGTTTAGAAGATGATACACCAGTGCTCACTTTCAATGGAGGTAATGACAACGTAAACAAAACCCAGCCGTCAGGAGTATTTTCCACTTTCAACGTTCCATTCAGCAGTTGGGCCATATTGTAAGAGATAGCAAGCCCCAGACCATTGCGGGAGAAGTTCTTTTCATCCTGATTTTCAAAGCTATCCAAAATAGCATAACGGTTGAATACATACTGGAAGTCTTCTTCCTTGATTGTACTTCCCTCATTGGCAACCCGGAGGACCAGCAGGTTTTCATCATTGGTATCCACTTCTATTTTAATACTTTTCCCATCCGGGGTGTATTTGAAAGCATTGGATATCAGATTGATAATAATGGTATTCAAAAAACCTTTGTCTGAGTTCCAGGAAACTTGCTCCGGTATCTTACTCAAGAAAGTGATATTTCGGGATTTAGCCATATCAACAAAGATCTTTGCCGTATTTTTCATTAAAGAAGATACATTCAAAGTCTCTATACGCACTTCCCGATTCCCCGTTTCGATACGGCGGAACTCGATCAGTTCGTGAATCAAGTTATTCAAGCGTTCCGCATTCGTCTGAATCATCTGAACGTAATCAATGACAAATTTGCTGAGTCCTTTCGATGACAGAATACGCCCGCAAGGACCATAGATAAGGGTCAATGGAGTACAAAATTCATGAGCTATGTTAGTGAAGAAACGAAGTTTCGACTCAAATACATTCTTTTGATGGCGCTGCTCTATTTCATTGAGCAGTTCCTGCTTTTTCCGCTTAGTACGGAGGATAAATGAGCGTACCAGCAGAGTGACCATCAGCAGCAGACATAAAGTATAAATAAGATATGCCCACCAAGAAGCATACCACGGGTCACCTATCCGGATTAACAAAGAATAGACATCACTCTCTTTATCAAATACACTATTGTAGTATTTCACCAATAAGGTATATTCGCCGGGGGCCATATTCGTAAAGGAGACAGAACTTTCTTTTCCATTATTGATCCATTGGTCACTCAAGCCTTTTAACTTATAGGAATAGGTACAGTTATTTCCGGTCAAGTAATCGACAGAAGTGAATGAAACTGCAAAGAAGTTCTGGTCATATTTCAGGTTCAACACTTCATTCTCCTTTTTCCGGGTGATGAATTCTCCCAGATTGTATTGTTCTCCAAAGATAGAGAGTTTATCAAAATAAATGGGAGGCATATAAAGCTGTTCGGGACGTCCGTCTGCCTGAATGGCTACAAATCCGTTGATTCCTCCAAAGAACAAGGTGCCTGTTTGCGGATCTCTGTAAGAAGCACCATCACTAAATTCAACAACTTTAAGCCCGTCACCAAAACCATAAGAACGGAATACATCTCTTTTGGTATCAAAATTAATCAAGCCTTGATTTGTACTCAGCCAGAAGTTATCAGGTGAGTGCCTCAGAATGGCATGAATAGTACTATTCAGAAAACCGTCTTTCGCATTAAACAGTTTATAAGAGTTTTCTGAAGTATACTTGATTACTCCATAAGTAGTACCGATCAAATAATTGTTTGCGTCATCTTTAACAATGGGCACTACCTTGTTCAAATTCATATTCTCATACTTATGAGTGGTCAACGGCTCCAATCCATTACTGATTTCATTGAAACGAAATACTCCAGACCCCATATTGCCGAATAGTAACCCCAAGCTGTCTCCTTTGCAAATGGTAAAGAAACAATTGGAACCGAACTCTCCGGCATTAGCCACATAGCGCTGCATATTTTCAAGAACCGGATGATCCGGTGTGCCTCCGATACGCGCTCTTACTATTCCCATTCCCACACTAGCCAACCACAATTCCGAATCTTCCGTTTCATAAATATCATGTATATATTTAATCTCCTCGTTATCAATCCAGAGAGGAATTTTCTTAATACGTCGCTCACGATACGAATAAAAATTCAATCCTTCCTCATCACCAATCCATAGTAAGTTACGGTTACTTCCCTTGATACAATAGACCGCATTGCTACCCAAACCACTGTTAGATATTGTCAAGACCTCCGAACGGCAGTCTGAAATATCCTTATCTACCTCATAATCATAGATCTTAAGTATACCATTTCCTTTAGTGCCGATCCAGAAAGTACGTTCTTTGTCAAGCAACAGCGCACGCACGGGACGTTCTATCTTTTCGGTATAGTTACTCAACACAACCGACTTTATAGAATAAAGAGGATTCGAATAAAGATAAACACCCTGCCCATCTGTAGCTATCCAGATAAGATCCTGAAAGCGATCTTTCACCAAGCTGAACACTCCGCTGTTTATAGGTAACGGCTGAATCTGATATTCATTGCTGCCTTTTGGTTTTTCCAATATAAGAACACCATCAATCATTAATCCGACAAAGAAGCTATCATGATATTTAATAATCGTGGAAATTCTGTCATGTGCCTGTATTTTCGTCCCCAAATTAACAACAAACTCTTTCTGCTTGCTTTCAATATAAAATGTATAAAGATTGTATTCCTTATCTACATAATAGATAGTCCCGTCATCATGAGTACAATAAATCAACGGTGTGTGGTGTTCCAAACCACTTTTTTGTGACGTCAACGTAATATTACCAGTAACGGAATCCTGCTGAAGATCGTAACACCGATTATACCCTCTCATTATTACCCACATGCGATTATTATTATCAAAGAAGAAAGTAATAACATCTGAAATCGGAATACCAGCAACATTGATTTTTTTAAAGACCCCTTCCTTTTTATGAAAATAGTAAACGCAGTCGCTATCCTTAATAATAAATAAGGTACCATGATTATCCTTATTCATCGGAAACAGTTTCTGAAATTCATAAAAACGTGTAATAGAATTCGTTTTACGGTCAAGACGAATCAAACTATAATAAGTCTGAAACCAATAAGTATCGTCACCGGTATAGATAATATTATCAATTTGATTGCCGGACAAGTAACCTTCCTTGTCACAGATCTTAAACTCTTCGACCGCCCGGCCATCATAGACATTGAGTCCATCACAAGTGCCAATCCACATCAGTCCTTTGTCGTCCTGGCACAGCGAAGTTATAGCACTGTTAGACATATATTCTTTGTCAGCAACCTGTTTCAGATTATAGGCGCCGGCTGTATTCATCAGTATATTAAGGCAGCAGAAGAAAAGTAAAATACAATGTTTTTTCATGGCATAGAATCCTTAGATTTGCAATATGACAAAGGTAAACAAAAAAACTATCCAGCACTTTTTTGGCGCAGAATATATGTAAAAATGCGTGCCAGTTTGGTTAATTACAGCGCCACGGAGCGATTTAGTATTTCCACTTCCTGCAGATGCATTCCTTTTCTCTCTATTTTCGTCACAGAAACTAATTTTATACATAAATTCATTTGTTCATGAAAACACATCTTTCATTTAAACACCTGTTATTTATTGGGGGTGCGGTGCTGTACAGCATGCATATTTCTGCCGTCAAGAATCCGGTAGACTATGTCAGTACGCTGGTAGGAACGCAATCCAAGTTTGAGTTATCGACCGGAAATACATATCCGGCTACGGCATTGCCGTGGGGAATGAACTTCTGGACACCGCAAACCGGCAAAATGGGCGACGGCTGGGCATACACTTACAATGCCGACAAAATCCGTGGCTTCAAACAAACACACCAGCCTAGTCCGTGGATGAACGATTATGGTCAGTTTGCCATCATGCCAATCACCGGCGGACTCGTATTCGACCAAGACCAACGTGCCAGTTGGTTCTCGCACAAAGCGGAAGTTGCCAAACCTTATTATTATAAGGTGTATCTCGCAGACCACGACGTTACTACGGAACTTGTACCCACGGAGCGTGCCGTTATGTTCCGTTTCACGTATCCGGAAACCAAGAATGCTTATGTCATTCTCGATGCATTCGATAAAGGTTCGTATGTAAAGGTGATTCCGGAAGAGAACAAAATCATCGGTTATTCCACCAGGAATAGCGGCGGGGTGCCGGAGAACTTCAAGAATTATTTTGTCATCAAGTTCGACAAGCCGTTTACCTTTACTTCCGGTGTAAAAGAGAATAACATCCTCCCGAACGAAACAGAAGTTGAGGGCAATCATACCGGAGCAATCATCGGATTCGCCACGAAGAAAGGAGAAATCGTTCATGCCCGTGTAGCTTCTTCCTTTATCAGCTACGAACAGGCGGAACTGAATCTCAAAGAATTGGGCAACAACAGCTTCGACCAGTTAGTCACTAAAGGAAAAGATATCTGGAACCGTGAAATGAGCAAAGTTGATGTAGAAGATGACAATATCGACAACCTGCGTACTTTCTATTCATGCTTGTATCGTTCCATGCTGTTCCCACGCAGTTTCTATGAAATAGATGCCAAAGGTCAAGTAGTGCACTACAGCCCTTACAATGGCAAAGTACTGCCCGGCTATATGTTCACAGATACCGGTTTCTGGGATACTTTCCGTTGCCTGTTCCCGTTCCTGAACCTGATGTATCCGTCTATGAACCAGAAGATGCAGGAAGGTCTGGTCAATGCTTATAAAGAAAGCGGCTTCCTACCGGAATGGGCAAGTCCCGGACACCGTGACTGCATGGTGGGCAACAACTCCGCTTCTGTTGTAGCCGATGCCTATATAAAAGGGCTCCGCGGATATGACATCGAAACGCTTTGGGAAGCATTGAAACACGATGCAAACGCCCATCTTCGCGGCACCGCCTCCGGACGTGTAGCTTACGAAGCATACAACCAACTGGGGTATGTCCCCAACAATATCGGTGTAGGTCAGAATGTTGCCCGCACGCTGGAATATGCTTACAACGACTGGACTATCTACACATTAGGAAAGAAACTGGGCAAACCGGCAAGCGAAATCGATATCTTCAAGCAACGTGCCCTCAACTACAAGAACGTTTACCAACCGGAACGCAAACTGATGGTAGGTAAGGACGACAAGGGGGTATTCAACCCGAAATTTGATGCAGTAGACTGGAGCGGTGAGTTCTGCGAAGGTAACAGCTGGCACTGGAGTTTCTGCGTATTCCACGATCCGGAAGGCTTAATCAATCTGATGGGAGGCAAGAAAGAGTTCAATACTATGATGGATTCCGTCTTTATCATTCCGGGTAAACTAGGCATGGAAAGCCGTGGCATGATTCATGAAATGCGCGAAATGCAAGTAATGAACATGGGGCAATACGCTCATGGCAATCAGCCCATCCAGCACATGGTTTACCTTTACAACTATTCGGGAGAACCCTGGAAAGCTCAATACTGGGTACGCGAAATCATGGATAAGCTGTATACAGCAGGTCCCGACGGATACTGCGGCGACGAAGACAACGGTCAGACTTCTGCCTGGTATGTCTTCTCGGCTTTAGGATTCTACACCGTTTGTCCGGGAACAGATCAATATATTCTGGGAACTCCTCTTTTCAAGTCAGCCAAACTGCATCTGGAAAATGGGAAAACCGTCACCATTAAAGCGAACAACAATAGCGCCGACAACCGTTATGTGAAGGATATGAAGGTAAATGGCAAAACATTCACACGCAATTATCTGACACACGACCAATTGTTGAAGGGTGCGAATATCCAGTACCAGATGAGTCCGACTCCGAACAAACAACGGGGAACGACTGAAAAAGATATTCCCTATTCCCTCTCATTTGAATAAAATGTCGTATTTTTGGATGCTTTAAAGAATGATCTAATCCAAACAAACTAAAGAAAACATGAAACTAAGAAACCTTTTATTTATCGTCCTTGCGGCCATAGTCTTCTGCAACTGCCAGAGCTATCAGCCTACTTCGCTTACTGTTGCCTCCTACAACCTGAGAAATGCCAATGGTTCCGACTCCGCCCGCGGAAACGGTTGGGGACAGCGTTATCCGGTGATTGCCCAGATTGTGCAATACCATGACTTCGATATTTTCGGCACACAGGAATGTTTCCTTCACCAATTGAAAGATATGAAAGAAGCCCTCCCCGGTTATGATTATATCGGCGTAGGACGCGATGACGGTAAAGATAAAGGTGAACACTCTGCTATCTTCTACCGCACTGACAAATTCGATATCGTAGAGAAAGGAGATTTCTGGTTGTCGGAAACTCCGGATGTCCCGAGCAAAGGCTGGGATGCCGTATTGCCTCGTATTTGCAGCTGGGGACATTTCAAATGCAAAGATACCGGTTTTGAGTTCCTGTTCTTCAATCTCCACATGGACCATATCGGCAAGAAAGCCCGTGTGGAGAGCGCTTTCCTCGTACAGGAAAAGATGAAGGAGCTGGGAAGAGGCAAAAATCTGCCGGTCATCCTGACGGGTGACTTCAATGTCGACCAGACTCACCAGTCATACGATGCATTTGTCAGCAAAGGAGTACTTTGTGATTCTTATGAGAAATGTGACTACCGATATGCGACCAACGGTACTTTCAACGATTTCGATCCGAACAGTTTTACCGAAAGCCGCATCGACCATATCTTCGTTTCCCCTTCTTTCCACGTCAAGAGATACGGTGTACTGACCGATACCTATCGGAGTGTACGGGAAAACAGTAAAAAGGAGGACGTGAGAGATTGTCCGGAAGAGATCACCATTAAGGCTTATGAAGCACGTACGCCATCCGACCATTTCCCTGTAAAAGTGGAACTGGAGTTTGACCAACGTCAGCAAAAATAAACCCGAATACTTCATTTTATAATCTGATACTGATATGAGAAATATATGTTTTGTAGCCTGCATGTTCTTGTGCCTTGTTTCCGCTTCCGGAAAAACGGCTAAGAATCATCCCTTCATATCCATTGCCGACTCCATTCTCGACAATGTCCTGAATTTATATCAGACGGAGGACGGACTGCTTACCGAAACATATCCCGTGAATCCCGACCAGAAAATCACTTATCTGGCGGGTGGAGCCCAACAGAACGGAACGCTGAAAGCCTCCTTCCTGTGGCCCTATTCCGGAATGATGTCCGGTTGCGTGGCCATGTACCAGGCCACCGGAGACAAAAAGTACAAGAAGATACTGGAAAAGCGCATCCTGCCCGGACTGGAACAGTACTGGGACGGGGAACGCCTTCCGGCATGCTATCAGTCATACCCCGCCAAATACGGCCAGCATGGACGCTACTACGATGACAACATCTGGATTGCACTGGATTATTGTGATTATTATCGTCTCACCCACAAAGCCGACTATCTGAAAAAAGCCATCGCACTGTACGAATACATCTACAGCGGATGGAGCGACGAACTCGGCGGAGGAATCTTCTGGTGTGAACAGCAGAAAGAAGCGAAGCATACCTGTTCCAATGCTCCGTCAACAGTACTCGGTGTCAAGCTATACCGCCTAACAAAGGACAAAAAGTATCTGGACAAAGCAAAGGAAACTTACGCATGGACCAGAAAGAACTTATGTGATCCCACCGATTTCCTTTACTGGGACAATATCAACCTGAAAGGAAGCGTCTCTAAAGATAAATATGCCTACAACAGTGGACAAATGATTCAGGCAGGCGTATTGCTGTACGAGGAAACAGGAGACGAACAATACTTGCGCGATGCCCAGAAGACAGCCGCAGGGACCGATGCCTTTTTCCGTTCGAAAGCCGATAAGAAAGATCCGTCAGTCAAGGTACACAAAGACATGTCATGGTTTAATGTGATTTTGTTCAGAGGCTTCAAGGCGCTGGAGAAGATTGACCACAACCCGACTTATGTCAATGCGATGGCGGAGAATGCTCTCCATGCATGGAGAAATTACCGGGATGCCAACGGATTGCTGGGAAGAGACTGGTCGGGACATAACGAGGAACCTTACAAATGGCTGCTGGATAATGCCTGCCTGATCGAGTTATTCGCCGAGATCGAGAAATGAAACTTTGATTATTAACCATTACATGAATTAAAGAAAACAATCACCATGAATATAACCAAAACACTTTGCCTTTGCGCGGCACTTTCGGGCGCTGCCGGCATACAAGCAATGGAAAACTGCGAACTTGTCACCAAACAAGACAACACGCGGGTCAACACTTATCAGACCAACCGCCCCGAAGTATCCAAACGCCTGTTCGTATCGCAGGAAGTGGAGCAACAAATTGCCCGCATCAAGCAATTACTGACGAATGCGAAACTGGCCTGGATGTTCGAAAACTGTTTCCCGAACACACTGGATACGACCGTTCATTTTGACGGAAAAGAGGATACTTTCGTATACACCGGAGACATCCACGCCATGTGGCTTCGCGATTCCGGTGCCCAGGTATGGCCGTATGTGCAGCTTGCCAATAAAGACCCCGAACTGAAAAAAATGCTGGCAGGAGTCATCAACCGCCAATTCAAATGTATCAATATCGACCCATACGCCAACGCCTTCAATATGAACTCCGAAGGAGGCGAATGGATGAGTGACCTGACGGACATGAAACCGGAACTTCACGAACGCAAATGGGAAATCGACTCCCTGTGTTATCCGATCCGTCTGGCTTACCATTACTGGAAAACAACGGGGGATGCCAGCGTCTTCTCCGACGAATGGCTGCAGGCTATTGCAAACGTACTGAAAACATTCAAGGAACAACAGCGCAAGGACGATGCGAAAGGTCCGTACAGATTCCAACGCAAAACCGAACGCGCACTCGACACCATGACCAACGACGGCTGGGGTAATCCGGTGAAACCTGTCGGACTGATCGCTTCCGCTTTCCGCCCTTCGGATGACGCTACAACCTTCCAGTTCCTCGTTCCTTCCAACTTCTTTGCCGTAACTTCTCTGCGCAAAGCAGCCGAAATACTGAACACAGTGAACAAGAAACCGGCTTTGGCCAAAGAATGTACCACATTGGCGGATGAAGTTGAAAAAGCATTGAAGAAATATGCTGTCTACAACCACCCGAAATATGGTAAAATCTATGCTTTCGAGGTAGACGGATTCGGCAACCAACTGCTGATGGATGATGCCAACGTGCCGAGCCTCATCGCTTTACCTTATCTGGGCGACGTGAAAGTGAACGATCCGATTTACCAAAATACCCGCAAGTTTGTGTGGAGCGAAGACAATCCTTATTTCTTCAAAGGCACTGCCGGAGAAGGTATCGGCGGTCCGCACATCGGATACGACATGATCTGGCCTATGAGCATTATGATGAAAGCGTTTACCAGCCAGAATGATGCAGAAATCAAGACTTGTATCAAGATGCTGATGGATACCGATGCAGGCACCGGCTTCATGCATGAATCATTCAACAAAAACGATCCGAAAAACTTTACCCGTGCATGGTTTGCATGGCAAAACACACTGTTCGGAGAACTCATCCTCAAACTGGTCAATGAAGGAAAGGCAGACTTACTGAACAGTATTCAGTAGTTTCTACCTCGCCCCTTACTTGCAAGATAACTGCTTCATACGGTGAAACCGATGGTTCCATGCATTGGAACCAATCGTTTCATTGTATGAAACAAGGAGTTTCATGCCTTTGAAACTAAAGTTTCACACCGTTGGAACTAGAGTTTCCCGCCCATGAAACTTTGGTTTCGCACCGATGAAACTTTGGTTTCGCACCGATGAAACTTTAGTTTCGTACCGATGAAACTCTGGTATCAAGGCGAGGAAACCAACTCTTCTCGCCACAGTGACAGCAGAAATACTGTCACACTGCTATCACACCGTGCCGTCACCTCAAAACTTACACATACTCAGCCTTTTACCCTTGTTTATGTGACAGATGACAGCAAATATTTATTTTTATTTTAAATGTAGAGAGTATATATTACTCCCCCAATAATAATTTATATAATATGAAATCAACCTTTTTATTTCTAGTTGCTACAACCATGATGACCTGTACCGCTTTGGGACAGTCCTCCAACGACAAAAAGAACGTATTACCCGATTGGGCATTCGGAGGTTTTGAACGTCCGCAAGGGGCCAATCCGGTGATTTCTCCTATAGAGAGTACGAAATTCTATTGTCCGATGACACAAGATTACGTTGCATGGGAGTCCAATGACACTTTCAATCCGGCAGCTACTCTTTATAACGGCAAGATTGTTGTACTGTATCGGGCAGAAGATAAATCCGGTGTCGGCATCGGTCACCGTACCTCGCGTCTCGGATATGCCACTTCCAGTGATGGTATTCACTTCAAGCGGGAAAAGACTCCGGTATTTTATCCGGATAACGACACCCAAAAAGAGCTGGAATGGCCGGGAGGATGCGAAGACCCTCGTATTGCCGTCACAGCAGAAGGACTATACGTGATGACGTATACTCAATGGAACCGCCACATTCCACGCCTGGCAATCGCTACTTCCCGCAATCTGAAAGACTGGACGAAACACGGTCCTGCTTTTGCCAAAGCTTATGACGGCAAGTTCTTTAATTTAGGATGTAAGTCCGGCTCTATTCTGACCGAAGTTGTCGACGGGAAGCAGGTAATCAAGAAAATCGACGGAAAATACTTCATGTACTGGGGAGAGGAACATGTGTTTGCCGCTACCTCCGAAGATTTAATCAACTGGACTCCTTATGTAAATACAGACGGCTCCCTGAGAAAGTTGTTTTCTCCACGTGACGGATACTTCGACAGTCATCTGACCGAATGCGGTCCTCCGGCTATCTATACTCCGAAAGGAATTGTGCTTCTGTATAATGGTAAAAACAGTGCAAGCAGAGGTGACAAACGCTATACAGCTAATGTATATGCTGCCGGGCAAGCTCTCTTTGATGCCAATGACCCAACCCGTTTCATCACCCGTCTGGACGAACCGTTCTTCCGCCCGATGGATAGTTTCGAAAAGAGCGGCCAGTATGTAGACGGAACAGTGTTCATCGAAGGAATGGTTTATTACAAGGATAAATGGTATCTGTATTATGGTTGCGCAGACTCCAAAGTAGGTACGGCCATTTACAATCCGAAGAAACCTGCCGCCGCAGATCCGCTGCCCTAACATTTCACAAACTCTTTCTGTTTGATTGGATACGAGCCGCAAGGAATTTACCATTCAAAATGAATACGGATTGTTCATTCCTTGCAGCTCCTTTTATCATCTCTGCCACAATATGTACTTCAATTGTACAGACTGAGACGTTATCCGGTGATATACAAACAATTACGTCATACTCTAATTGATCAGCCAGTACTCTGACCTGCCAATATACATTTGCTTAAATATTGTCACGACAGAGAACAGATATCCATTTCCGAATCACTACATTTGTAAACATATTGAATAAGAACCAATTTGTAAACTACTAAACTTGTTAAAATAAACCATGATGAACAAAAAAGTAATTGCCGTAGCCCTCGCCCTTGTTTTGGCAGGAGGCGGCTATGCACAAAACGATGCCTCCGGGAAAAAGGTGAAAGCCTATATGGTGTCGGACGCCCACCTCGACACCCAGTGGAACTGGGACATCCAGACAACAATCAACGAATATGTATGGAATACCATCAGTCAGAACTTATTTCTGCTAAAGAAATATCCGGAATACATTTTCAACTTTGAAGGGGGAGTGAAATATGCCTGGATGAAAGAATACTATCCCGAGCAGTACGAAGAGATGAAGAAATTCATCGAAGAAGGACGCTGGCACATTGCCGGAAGCAGCTGGGAAGCCAGCGATGTATTGGTTCCTTCCGTCGAAGCCTCCATCCGCAACATCATGCTCGGACAGACGTACTACCGGCAAGAGTTTGGAAAAGAAGGAACGGACATCTTCCTGCCGGACTGCTTCGGATTCGGATGGACACTTCCTACCATTGCCGCACACTGCGGACTGATTGGTTTTTCTTCACAGAAACTGGACTGGCGCAATCATCCCTTTTATGGAAAAAGCAAACATCCATTTACTATCGGCCTCTGGAAGGGTATCGATGGCAAACAGGTAATGTTAGCCCACGGGTACGACTACGGACGCAGATGGAACAACGAAGACCTCTCGAAGAACAAATATCTGGAAGGATTGGCCAAACGTACTCCGCTGAATACGGTCTATCGCTACTATGGAACAGGAGATATCGGCGGTTCACCGACATTGGGTTCGGTACGTTCTGTAGAGCAAGGAATCAAGGGCGACGGACCGGTGGAAGTGATCAGCGCCACCAGCGATCAGTTGTATAAAGATTATCTGCCATTCAATAACCACCCCGAATTGCCTGTATTCGACGGAGAATTATTGATGGATGTTCACGGAACAGGTTGCTACACTTCGCAGGCAGCCATGAAGTTGTACAACCGACAAAACGAACAGCTGGGCGATGCAGCAGAAAGAGCGGCTGTCGCTGCCGAATGGTTGGGTACAGCCAGCTACCCGCAACATACACTGACGGAAGCATGGAAACGCTTCATCTTCCATCAATTCCATGATGACCTGACAGGAACGAGTATTCCCCGTGCCTATGAATTCTCATGGAACGATGAACTGATCTCTCTGAAGCAATTCTCACAAGTGCTGACTTCTTCCGTCAACGCCATTGCCGGACAGATGGATACACGTGTGAAAGGAACGCCTGTCATTCTTTATAACGCCAATGCTTTCCCCGTATCCGACCTGACTGAGATCATCCTTGAACAACCCAAAGCTCCGAAAGGATTCACTGTATACAATGCGCAGGGCAAGAAAGTCGCTTCTCAACTGATCGGCTACGAAAACGGACGCGCTCACATATTGGTTGCAGCATCATTGCCGGCAAACGGTTATGCAGTCTACGATGTCCGCAACGGGGGATCGGAAAAGACAATAACTCCCTCACCTGCTTCTGCCATTGAAAACTCTGTTTACAAAATTACACTGGATAAAAACGGAGACATCATCTCGCTGACCGATAAACGTAACAACAAAGAACTCGTGAAAGACGGAAAAGCGATTCGTCTGGCACTCTTCACCGAAAACAAGTCGTATTCATGGCCGGCCTGGGAAATTCTGAAAGAAACGATTGATCGTGAGCCTGTCTCAATCACAGATGACGCTAAAGTCACTTTAGTGGAAAACGGAGCACTCCGGAAAGCGCTTTGTATCGAGAAGAAGTATGGCAAATCACTCTTCAAACAATATATCCGCCTCTACGAAGGCAGCCGTGCCGACCGCATAGACTTCTACAATGAAATAGACTGGCAGTCAACAAACACCTTACTGAAAGCGGAATTTCCTTTGAATATAGAAAATGAAAAGGCAACCTACGATCTGGGAATCGGCAGCGTGGAAAGAGGAAATAATGTACAGACCGCTTATGAAGTGTACGCACAGCAATGGGCAGACCTGACAGATAAAAATAACAGTTACGGCGTATCTATCCTGAACGACAGTAAATATGGATGGGATAAACCGGATCATAATACCATCCGCCTGACTCTGCTTCATACTCCCGAAACTAAAGGTAATTATGCTTATCAGGACCGTCAGGATTTTGGTTTCCATACATTTACCTATAGTATCACAGGACATGACGGAGCACTGGACAAACCTGCCACCGCCATTAAAGCGGAAATTCTGAATCAACCGATCAAAGCTTTCAGCAGTCCGAAACATGCCGGAACACTAGGCAAGGAATTCGCTTTCGTCCGTTCAAGCAATGACCGGGTTGTCATCAAAGCACTGAAAAAAGCGGAAGTATCGGATGAATATGTAGTACGCGTATATGAAACCGGAGGCGCAACTGCCCAGCAGGCAGCCATCACCTTTGCCGGTGAAATAGAGCAGGCAGTGCTTGCAGACGGTACGGAAAAAGAAATAGGAAGCGCAGACTTCAACAAAAATCAGTTGAATGTATCTATCGAACCCTACAGCATACAGACATTTAAAGTGAAACTGAAGAAGAAAGCAACTGTCCAGACTCCGCAATATGCCTGTCTGCCGCTGGATTATGACCGCAAATGCTTCAGTTGGAATGCTTTCCGCCACGAAGGAAACTTCGAGTCGGGCAACAGTTACGCAGCAGAACTTCTCCCCGACTCCATTCTGGAAGCTGATGGCATTTCTTTCCGCCTGGGAGAGAAAGAAATAGCGAATGGACTGACTTGTAAAGGCAATGTGCTTCAATTACCGACCGGACATTCATACAACCGTATCTATTTCCTGGCAGCTTCTGCCGGCGAAGATGCTACTGCGACTTTCCGTATCGGTAACAACTCGCAGGAAGTCACCGTACCTTCATACACCGGATTCATCGGCCAGTGGGAACATCTGGGACATACGGAAGGTTTCCTGAAAGATGCTGAGATTGCTTATGTCGGTACCCATCGCCATTCTGCCGATAAAGACGAAGCCTACGAGTTCACATATATGTTCAAATTTGGTATGGATATTCCTAAAGGAGCTACTACAGTCACGTTGCCGGACAACTCTTCTATCGTATTATTTGCCGCAACACTGGTCAACGAAAAGTATCCTGCCATATCTCCGGCTTCGGAATTGTTCCGCACAGCTCTGAAAGCTGGTAACGGAGAAGAAGCCACGGCTAAAACGAATCTGCTGAAACAGGCCAAGCTGATTAAATGTTCCGGTGAGACTAATGCAGACGAAGCCGCCCAATATGCCACAGACGGTGATGTAAAGACTAAATGGTGCGACACAAACACGGCTCCCAACTACATTGACTTTGACTTCGGAAAAGAACAGACGATTCGTGGATGGAAGTTAGTGAATGCCGGAAACGAAGGCAGTGTCTTCATCACCCATACTTGTTTCTTACAAGGTAAAAACAGTCCGGACGAAGAATGGAAAACAATTGATGAGCTGAGTAATAACAAGAAGAATACGGTAGTTCGCCAATTTAAGCCGACTTCAGTACGTTACGTCAGACTATTGGTAACACAGTCTACACAGAACAACAGTCTGAAGGCTGCAAGAATCTATGAATTGGAGGTATACTAATACCTCCATACCCAACCAAAAAGAGGAGGTTGTGTCAAAACGTTGGCACAACCTTTTTTTTACGTTTTACAGTCCTGCTATATTTTCTTTTGCTTATGATGCTTTTTTCTGATTCATTTG
>NZ_FNNN01000034.1 GCF_900106755.1 Bacteroides faecis MAJ27 | reverse complement strand
GACGAATATTAAGCCTTATTACCTAATTACTGAAAAAATAGTCGCATAGACAAAAAAGAGGAACGACTATTTTATATTAAAAAAAGAAGGGGATGTGCCTTAGTTTTGACACAGCCCCTTTGTTGTTTCCCAAAGTAAAGTATTTGTAACTTTAGGAATAAGTTTTTCGTTATGGCAAAGTTACATTTTTGTTCTTACATTCCTAACCAAACCTTATGAATAATGATTTGTCGTTGTCTGATTATCTTATTTCTTCTCCGGCAGTGTAACAGAAAAATAAGGGTTAGGTGTATGCTGTGCAAAGATAATTGTCTTCATTTTTTCTACAATCTCCGGATGCTGGTCGGCCACATTGTTGTCTTCGTGAATGTCCGTAGCCAGATTGTAAAGGAAAGGTACACCTTTCTTCACTACTATTTTCCAGTCTCCCATACGCACGCCGATCTGGTTTGTTTCATTGAACTCCCAATATAGGAAGTCATGTTCTTTCTGCTTTTTCTTTCCCAGCAAGGTCGGGGCGAAGGAAATGCCGTCGAAGTAATCCACTTCTTTGTTCTTGTTGGTATATTTCTTTACGTAGTTTTTTTCTCCGATGATCTCGCAGAAAGTAGGCATCAGATCGTAGAATGCGCAGATGTGATCGTTCACTGTACCTGCGGGTACGTGTCCCGGCCAACGGGCGATAAATGGAATACGGATACCTCCTTCGTAGCACTGGCGTTTCAAACCACGTAGTTTACCGTCTCTGCCGAAGAATGTAGGATCGGCTCCTCCTTCTTCGTGAGGGCCGTTGTCACTGGAGAAAATGACCAGTGTATTCTCGTCCAGTCCCTTCTCTTTCAGCTTTTTCAGCACTTCTCCTACGTAATAGTCCAGTCGGGTAATCATTCCCGCAAACTGTGCGTGTACATGTGTGATCGCATTGTATCGTGATCCTTCGCTGCCGCCATAGCTCTTGTCCGGATTGAACTTCTCCTTGTATTCATTTAAGATAGAATCTTCCGGCTGAACCAGTTCCGCATGGGGAAGGGTGTAAGTTAGTACTCCGAAGAAAGGTTGCTTGCCGTCCTGTCCGTCCAGCCATTCCATCGCTTTCTCGTGAATCATGTCGGCGGAATATTGCGGACGCTTATGATAATCGGGGCCGTACATCGGATACTTGATGTTCTCGTCCATAACGACACGTACCACTCCCGTATCACCCAGTGCCTTGCTGTAGCGGTTGAGGAAGTTAGGATAGTAGAGGTGGGCCTGGAACTGGCAGATGTAGCCGTAGTATTCATCCACTCCACGTTTGTCCGGAGTAGAACAGGAACCTTCGTAGCCTCCCGCCCATTTGCCGAACATGCCGGTAGCGTATCCGTTCTCCTTCATTATTTCGGGTAAGATGATGTGGTCGGGATCGTAAGGATGTTGCCCCACTACTGCATACTCCTTATTATTGCCATACATGATTGTAGGCGCACTCGTCCAATATTCCTTGTTACCTCGTACTTCGCAGTGTCCTGTATGCTGTCCTGTCATAAAGGAGGCTCTGGAAGGAGCACTGACAGGACTTCCTGCGTATGCCTGTGTGAAGCGCATGCCTTCGCTTGCCATCGCATCTAGATGGGGGGTGCGGATGTATGGCTGACCGTAACATCCCAGATCACCGTATCCCATATCATCGCAGAGGATGAAAAGGATATTCGGCTTTGTGTTGTTTTTCTGCGCATTGGCAGACAGACCTGAAAGAATAAGCGTGCCGCTTACTAAAGAAAATAATTTGTAATCCATAAAAAATAATGTGTTAAGATATTTATATATCAGGGGTTTTGTTGATTAATCGTCTTTGGCTGTTTCTTTTTTATGTTTCTCCTTATATTGGGTCGGGGTTTCTCCCGTGTACTGTTTGAAAGCGGTACTGAAATAGCGGGACGTCGTGAATCCCACTTTTTCCGCGATTTCCGTGAATGACATTTCCGTGCTGGTGATCAGTATCATCGCTTGCTCCATCCGGAACTTATTGATATAGTCATTCGCTCCCATATCCGTGAGCGCTTTCAGTTTGTTGTAGAGGGAAGCCCGGCTCATACCGATTTCTTTGCAGATGAAGGGTATGTCCAACTGACTGTTGTCCAGGTTCTCCTGAATGATCTTGTTCAGTTTGAGCAGGAAAGTTTCATCTGCCTGGCTGAACGTGCTTTCTTCCGGAGCGGGGATCAATCCTGCACTCAGGTATCTTTTCTTGGTGTGTTCACGGTTTTTCAACCGGTTACGGATCAGCTCCATCAGCATTTCCACTTCGAACGGTTTGGTCAGATAGGCATCCGCCCCATTCTTGTAGCCGCTCATCTGGCTTTGTTTGTCGTCTCTCGCTGTCAGCAGGATGACGGGGATGTGACTGATCGTAATGTCTTCCTTTATGTTTTTGCAAAGCTCATATCCGTTCATCCGGGGCATCATGACGTCGCTGACGATGATATCGGGAGTATGGCTTCTGATCAGTTGCAGTGCTTCTGCGCCATCCGCGGCAATCAATATCCGTTTGAAGTATTCACCCAGCGCTTTTTTCAGGAAGTCCGTCAGGTCGGGATTGTCGTCTACTGCCAGAATACTGTATGGAGTGGTGTCAAAACTGTCTTCTTCTTGTAACTGCTTGCCGCTGTCGTCACTCATCAGTTCATTCAGATAGGCTTTGGGCTGGCAGATAATCTCTTCCGACTCTTGTTTCAGCGGCAGTTCGAAGAAGAAGGTAGCTCCCGATTCCGAATTGTCACGTGCACCGATAGAGCCGCCGTGCAGTTCTACCAGAATCTTGGAGTAAGACAGCCCGATACCGGTTCCGCTCTGTTCTCCCATACCCTGATAAAAGCGGGTGAAGAGCTTATGGGTGTCCACCTGTTGCAGGCCGCATCCCTGATCGGTAATGGAGACGCGTATTCTTTTTTCTTCGGACAGCAATTCGGAGGAAATGGTGATTCTCGTATCTTGCGGGCTGTGTTTCAGTGCATTGATAAGCAGATTGCTCAGGATGATTTCACACTTGTCCTTATCGAAACTCACGGTTTCGATGCGTGGGTCGAGCTGGTAATGAATATGTATATTTTTCGCTTCGCCTTCGCTGACAAAATCTTGTGATACCTGTTCGATCCATTCGTTGAGCGGATGCGGCTGTATGATCAATTTGCTTTCTCCCACTTCCATCTTACGGACATCGAGCACCATATTAATCAGATTCTTCATTCGCTGGGACTGCCGGTAGATCGCTTTCAGTGGCAGGTATTGCGTATCTCCCGGAGACAGAGATTTCAATATCCGGCTGAGTGGAGCGTGAATCAGTGTCAGCGGGGTACGTAGTTCGTGGCTGATGTTGATCAGGAAACGTACTTTCTCCTCATACACCTGTTGCTCGTGTTCCTTCATGGCCCATTTCAACTTGTCTTCTTTCCGTTTCAGTGTTCTCCGGAACGTCTCGACTATGATGCCGGTGACGAGCAGGGCACACCCCAGTGTGAACCACCAGGTACGGTACCAGGGCGGGAGTACGGTCAGTTCCAGTACTTGCTGACTGGGAATCCAGCTGCCGTCTTTGGCCGTGCAGGAAGCCATAATCTGATAATCGCCCGGTGGGAGTGAGCGGATGACCAGTTCCGGATTGTACGATTCGATCTGCTGATCGTTCAGTCCTTCTATCTGATACCGGTACACTTTCTGCCGGAAAATATCCTCTTCCTTTGACATGATGCGGATGCTTATATTGCTGTTCCAGGGAACGGAAATCCCGGTTGGGTTACCACTCAGTTCGTTGTTGGCGGATTCTCCGTTGACGATCACATCCGATAATTGTAATTTAGGAGATTCGGAGGTAAGCAGGGGCAGTTTGCTGTTGATATAGAGCAGTCCTTTGACGCCTCCCATGTAGACGTTTCCGCGTTTGCTCAGCAAACGGGGTTTGGAGAGATATTCGTTCTGAATGGCACCGTCCGATTCGCCGAACAGTACAAATTTCTTTTCTTTGATCAGCCGGGCGAAAAGCATATCGTTTGTGCCAAACCATACCTTGCCTTGCTGGTCGCATACGATGAGTGTCACTTCTGTGAATAGGTTGGTGGCAAAAGGAGTCCGTTTTCGGGTCGTGGGATCATAGTGGGTGAGCCCATAATTACTTCCTATCCAGAAATCTCCGTATTCATCGCGCGAGACGGAATTGATGACCGTATCATTATAGCACCGGAACAAGGGCTTTAGTTCATTGCTGCGGTTGTCCAGTTGGTAGATACGCTTGGTGTCATTCAGGTAGGTGTAATCTCCGTGGTTGGCGATGGGGAGAAGTGTGCCGATAATGTCTTGTCCCTCCTGTTCGGTTGCGATGGAAAAGGTACGTTTGTTCAGGTCGTACTGATAGACGTGATCTCCGAGAAGCAGCACGCTGTTAGGGCTGTTCTGGTAGAGATTGACAGTCTTTCCCCGGTTACAGAGGCGTGTGGTGGTTGGCGTATCTATGATGGTGAATGGCTGCTTTTCTCCCGTAGACGGATTGAATACGAATACTCCTTGTGAGAAAAGGGAAATCAGCAGTTTGCCGGGAGTAAACTGGCAGATGGATGCCACCTTGTCTTCCCATGTCGAGAGATAATGGGTAAACTTCTCTGTGAGAGGATTGAAAAGATTGACTCCGCCGCCGTCTGTTCCGATCCATATTTTATCATCAGACTCCTGGTAAAGGCTGAGAACGGTGTTGTTGCTCAGTCCCCGGTTGTTGCCCGGCACTACGTCCGTGTAGGTAACCATCGACACTTCGCGGATGCTGATCAGTCCGTTACGGATACTTCCGGCCCACATATTGTTGTTCTGGTCGTTGTAGAGGCACAGAATGGAGTTGGCGGGGAGTGAATAGTTGTCTCTTCCGGGGATGTGCTCCAGCAGGGAAAGCTGTCCGGTTTCCGGTTCGAGTACGTTGATGCCGCCTCCGTCCGTTCCGATCCACAGTTTATTCTCCCGTTCGGCAAGGCTGAGTATGACGTTGTTGCTCAGGGATGAGTTGTGGGTGGTGTATGATGCCAGTTGTTTTCCGTTCCGGTCGAAGCAATAGAGTCCGTTATTGTAGGGGGCAATCCATATCCGGTTTTTCGAGTCGATGATCATACTCATAATTTCCTTTCCGCAGTCGAAAGGAGGACGGCTGCATTTTCCTGTTTTCAGGTCGAGCAGGAGCAGACCTTGCCACCGGCTGCAACAGAGTGCGGTGTGTTCGTCCCAAAGGCTGAGAATTGTGACGTTGAAGTTGGGAAGGTCCGTCTGGTTAAATTCCTGTAGCAGGCGGAAAGAGGCGTCCCGGTAGTTATAAAAGTAAATCTTGTTTTTGGCTCCGAATAAAATTCCGTCCGGGGTGGTACAGGCGGAATATGCCGTAATATTTTTTCCTTTCTCATCGGTTGGCAGGTAGAAATCGTCACTTTGCCGCTGGTAGCGTGCCACTCCTTTGTCCGTCAGAATCCAGACATTGTATTGACGGTCTTCTACAATCTGAAGAATGAGGTCGTGGGGCAGTGAATGCGGATCGTTCGCCTGATGGGTATATTTCTTCAGCTCATGACCGTCGAACCGTCCCAAGCCGGAACGGGTGCCTATCCACACAAATCCCTGTTCATCCGTAAGGATACACCGGACGGTAGAAGGAAGACCTTCCTTCAGGGAGATCTGCTTGTAATAGTAATGCCCTGCCTGTAAAGGAAGGACACCGGCCATTTGTATGATGAATGCGATGCATAGGACGATATAGAGTCTTGTTTTCATGAGATTAGGTCGAGTAAACAGAAGCAAAGATAATGCATTCGGATGAATAATGAGTAAAATGTACAAAGAGTTTTTGGCAAAGATGGCGTTAATTTATCCATAATCTTTATCTTTGCTCGAAAATGTATGACTATGATTACCGAAGAATTACAGAAACTTTATCAGGAATATACGGGAGTCCCCGCTGAGAATATTACAGAATTACCATCTTCCGGATCCAACCGCCGTTATTTCCGGCTGACAGGTGTGAAAACCCTGATCGGTGTATCCGGAACGTCTGTCGAGGAGAATGATGCATTCCTTTATATGGCTGCTCATTTCCGCAAGTCCGGCCTGCCTGTTCCCGAGGTTTATATTGTTTCCGAAGATAAGGGCTATTATCTTCAGGAGGACCTGGGAGATATCCTGTTGTTTCATGCAATCGAGAAGGGGCGTGCCACCAGTGTATTCTCCGAAGAAGAAAAAGAACTGCTTCGCAAGACAGTCCGCTTGCTTCCTGCCATACAGTTTGCGGGGGCTGACGGTTTTGATTTCTCCCGCTGTCATCCGCAGCCGGAGTTCAACCAGCGTTCTATTCTGTGGGATTTGAATTACTTTAAATATTGCTTTCTCAAAGCTACCGGTATGGAGTTTCAGGAAGACAAACTGGAGGACGACTTTCAGAAGATGAGCGATGTGCTGCTGCGCAGTTCTTCCGCTACCTTCATGTACCGCGATTTCCAGAGCCGCAATGTGATGATTAAAGACGGTGAACCGCGGTTTATCGACTTTCAGGGCGGACGAAAGGGACCGTTCTATTATGATGTCGCTTCTTTCCTGTGGCAGGCCAAGGCGAAGTATCCCGATAGTCTCCGTAAGGAACTATTGCAGGAATATATGGATGCCCTGCGCAAATACCAGCCTATTGATGAGCCTTATTTCTATAGTCAGCTCCGTCATTTTGTTCTTTTCCGTACATTGCAGGTGCTCGGAGCTTATGGTTTCAGAGGGTATTTTGAAAAGAAACCTCATTTTATCCAGAGTGTTCCCTTTGCTATCCAAAACCTGCGTGACCTGCTCAAAGAAGCATATCCCGAATATCCGTACCTCTGCCGGGTATTACGCGAACTCACCGAACTCAAGCAGTTTACCGATGACCTTAAAAAACGGCAGCTTACTGTTAAAGTAATGAGTTTTGCTTACAAGAAAGGGATTCCCGATGATCCTACGGGCAATGGCGGTGGTTATGTTTTTGATTGCCGTGCGGTGAACAATCCCGGTAAGTACGAACGCTACAAGCCTTTCACGGGACTGGACGAACCGGTAATCAGATTCCTTGAAGAGGATGGAGAAATTCTCCGTTTTCTCGAATCTGTCTATGCGTTGGTGGATGCTTCGGTAAAGCGATATATGGAGCGGGGATTCAGTAACTTGTCCGTTTGCTTCGGCTGTACGGGAGGACAACACCGTTCGGTTTATTCGGCGCAGCATCTGGCAGAGCATTTGAACCGAAAATTCGGGGTGAAAGTGGAACTGGTACACCGTGAACAGAATATTGAGCGGACTTTTGAGGCTATTGTATAATGAAAGCAATGATATTTGCCGCCGGTCTAGGCAGCCGGCTGAAACCACTGACCGACACGATGCCCAAAGCTCTTGTTCCCGTAGCCGGATGTCCGATGCTGGAACATGTGATCTTAAAGCTGAAAGCTTCCGGCTTTACCGAGATAGTGATTAACATTCATCATTTCGGTGAGCAGATTATCGATTTTCTGAAGACTAATAACGACTTCGGACTTACCATACATATCTCCGACGAACGGGATCGGCTGCTCGATACGGGGGGAGGAATCAGAAAAGCCCGTCTTTTTTTTGAAAACTCCGGTGAGCCTTTCCTGGTACATAATGTGGATATCCTTTCGGATATGAATCTGAAAGAACTGTATGACTTTCATATGCAGAGTGGGAGCGTAGCTACTTTGCTTGCCAGCCGGCGTACAACTTCCCGTTATCTGCTTTTTAATACGGAGCGAAAATTGCGCGGGTGGATAAACAAGGATACGGGGCAGGTAAAACCCGAAGGTTTCCACTATGATGAGTCGCTCTATAGGGAGTATGCCTTTAGCGGTATTCATGTCTTTTCGCCTGCTGTCTTCCGGTTGATGGAGGCACCGCGCTGGGAAGGCAAGTTTTCCATCATGGATTTTTATCTGGCTACTTGCGGGCAGACGGATTATTCTGGTTATCTTGCGGAGAAGTTGGAACTGATTGATATCGGCAAGCCGGAGACGTTGGCACGGGCAGAAGAATTTGTGAAAAAGCTGACATTTTAGGGCAGTCAGTACATTGTGCACATTCATATAAATGAAAGACGGGAATTTTCGGAAACGGATATTGCCGCCTTTCTTTTTTTGTCTCGAAAGATGTCTGATAATGTTTGGTCGCTATAAAAAATGCGATGAAATGGACTATTTTAGACATTTTTGGAAGAATCATAGCTAAAATAGAACATTTGAAATCTTAGATATAACCTAAATTTGTGGCAGTGAATGTCAGGAAAGACCTCACTATTTATATAAAAAGGTAATCTTAATTAATAAACTTATGAGAAGCAAATTCCTATTTCTTTGTCTCTTCCTCTTTGGAATGTTGACAGCTTGCAAAGACACAAAATGGGTAGATGTTCCAACCGGTACTCCTCCCGAAGGTTCAGTTACGGGAAAGCCGGGCGAGACGGAAGACCCCGATGATCCTGATCCTACAGTGAAGACATTTATCAACTGTTCTTATATCCGTGGCGATTTTTTTGAAACGAATCGAGTTTCCGGAGCAAGTATGGGCGCCTGCAACGATTTGATTTATCTGACAGCACGTCCTTATGCCAACGGTGACCTGACTTTTGACCTGCCTGTGAATGATGCTGCCATAACGGGAGCAGCCACATATACTTCTTCTTATAGCGGTCGCAGCGGAGTACTGAAATTTGAAGGTACCGGAAAAATGAATGCCGGCGACGGTCTGTTGCACTCACCGGACGGAGCTTTCAAGAAGTTCACATTCGGTACTTATATATATGTAAGCGAATGGGTGGACGGCGCCTGCTTGTTTAAGAAGGCAGACGGAAATACTACTATCATCGCTTTCCAGCTGGGAGCAACGGAAGGCAATCTGAAACTGACTGTCGGAAGTGCTTCTGCAACAGTTACGAACAGTGCATTGAAACCGGGCGCATGGCATTATGTAGCGGTGACTTATGATGG
Source organism: Bacteroides faecis MAJ27 (assembly GCF_900106755.1). GTDB lineage: Bacteria > Bacteroidota > Bacteroidia > Bacteroidales > Bacteroidaceae > Bacteroides > Bacteroides faecis. The sequence goes on along the minus strand of NZ_FNNN01000034.1, from coordinate 33,516 downwards.
CGGTACTGCTAAGCTATATATAGATAATAATGCTGCTACTGACTTTACAGGCTCGCTGCCTGCTTCGGTTCCTAATACCCGTGCGGATTTTGTGATGGGAGAAAAACTGAAAGGATATTTGGATGAAACATTCGTGAACAGTCTGCTGGTGGGTACACTGGGCAAAAATCCCATTTCTTTTGATACATGGAATAATACTAAAACACTTGCTTACTGGAAATATGACGATGCTGCCAAACCCGGTAAGGATTCACATACATGGGCTATCCGCCTGGAACAGATCCGCACTGCATTGAACGGACAGGCGGGCGACCGGAAGCTACGTCTGGGTATTGCCGGCGGCGAATGGCTGAAAATGGTAGGTAACGCGACAGCTCGTACCAATTTTGCCAACAACGTAAAGAAAGTGCTCGAAGAATATAATCTGGATGGTGCAGACCTTGATTTCGAATGGGCTTATTCATCCAATGATCTGGCTAATTATAGTAAGGCCATTGTACAACTGCGTGAAGTATTGGGAAAAGATGTATTCTTCACTGTATCCCTGCATCCCGTTTCTTATAAAATAAGTGCAGAGGCTATTATTGCTGCTGATTTTATCTCACTGCAATGCTATGGTCCTTCGGTAGAACTTTTCTCTATGGAACGTTTCAAATCGGATGGCAAGGCTGCTGTGGAATATGGAATTCCTCAGGATAAGCTGGTGATGGGAGTACCTTTCTACGGAACTACGGGAACTGCCGGCGAACAGGCTGCCTATTTTGACCTTGTCGGCAAGGGTAATCTGACTAATACTTCTGCAGATCAATGGAGTTATGACGGAAAGAGCTATACGCTCAACAGCCAGAAGACAATTCGCGAGAAGACACAGTATGTTTGTGAAAATGGTTTTGGAGGTATCATGAGCTGGGATTTGGCTACGGACGTAGATGTGACGCACGAAATGTCTTTGTTGAAAGTTGTGAAAGAAGAGTTTAATTACTACGCCAACCCTACTGTAGAATAAAAATAGAATCTTAATTAGTAAATATAATATTATGGAAAAAAAGAAGTTCGTGAGAAAACAAGGACGCTTTGTTCTTTTTCTGATGCTCCTGTTATTGTTTCCTCTGGGTGCGTTGGCACAACAAAAATTGATAAAGGGACAGGTGGTAGACGAAATGGGAGAACCCATCATCGGTGCTACGGTCATGATAAAAGGTGTAACCGGAGGAACGATTACAGATATTGACGGTAATTTCTCTATTCAAGGAAAAGTAGGCAGTACTCTTTCTGTTACATACGTCGGATATGCTCCGCTACAGGTAAAAGTCACCAAACAGGAAGGTAACAAACTGGTGATGAAGGAAGATGCCAAAGTATTGGATGAAGTTGTGGTGGTAGGTATGGATACACAGAAAAGAAATACCATTACGGCAGCCGTTGCCACATTGAAAGATGATGCGATCGTGAATCGTCCTGTGACCGACGTTACCAGTGCTTTGCAGGGTAATATTGCCGGTTTGAACTTTGCTTCGGATGCAGTAGGCGGTGGTGTCGGCGGTGAAATCGGTGCCGATATTAAATTCAGTATTCGCGGTATCGGCTCTATCAATGGTGGCGAGCCTTATGTATTGGTGGATGGAGTAGAGCAGAGCATGCAGAATGTGAACCCTGCTGATATTGCCAGCATCAGTGTACTGAAGGATGCTTCCGCTTCTGCCGTATATGGTGCGCGTGCTGCTTATGGTGTGGTTTTGGTAACGACCAAGAGTGGTAAAAAAGAAAGAGCCAGTGTTACTTATCGTGGTACGGTAGGTTTCAGTTCACCTATCAACATGCCGAAGATGATGGATGCGTTGCAGTATGCAGCATATAATAACCAGCAGTATGATAATGGAGGAGCTTCTTCCGGTTTGCAGAAGATTTCGGATAAGACTATCGAAAAGATCAAGGGATTTATGCAAAACCCTTATTCGGCTGAATTTCCGGGAATAGAACCGAATACTACCGGTGATGACTGGGCAGGAGCTTATTACAATCAATACGGTAATACAGACTGGTTTGACTATTATTTCAAAGACAAGTCTGTCCGTCACTCTCACAATCTGAGTGTACAGGGCGGTTCTGACAAAGTGAACTACTATATCGGTATGGGATACACTTATCAGGAAGGTCTGCTGGATAAGGTACAGGATGATTTGAGCAAATATAACCTGAACACGAAATTGCAGTTTAAGACAAGTGACTGGCTGCGTTTCAACCTGAACAACAATATTACTTTGCAGATGATCAAACGTCCGATGGCCAATCAGCTGATCCTGTATAATAAGATCGGTAGCCACCGTCCGACTCAGGTGACTGAGTTGCCGGTTGAATCGGAATATAATATACCTAGCTGGAATGAAATGTTGTATCTGAAAAATTCAAATTATCAGAGAAACCGTATTTCAGATGCCTTGTCACTTTCGGCTACCGTCACTCCTTTGGAGGGATGGGATATCACCGGAGAAATGAAAATCCGTTTCGATGTGGAAAATAATGACCTGAAAATGAAAGACGACCAGAAGTATGAAACTCCTGCGGGTACTTTCAAGCCGGGTGATGCAACCAACCAGAGACAAGGATTTGCTTATCCGGGCATTAGCTGGAAAAATATGTATTTCGGCTCTTATACCCGCGGTAGCATGTTCAATTATTATTTGTCGCCTAATCTGTCCAGCTCTTATACCCACCAGTGGGGAGGTCATTTCTTCAAGGCAATGGCAGGTTATCAGATGGAGCTACAGGAATATTCGGAAGAATATATGTACAAAGATGGTATGTTGAGCAACGACATTTATTCGTTTGATAATGCCAGCGGAAACGTGATAGCAGGTGAAGCCCGTTCGCATTGGGCTACGATGGGATTCTACACTCGTCTGAACTGGAACTACAATAATATTTATTTTCTGGAGTTCAGCGGACGTTATGATGGTTCTTCTCGTTTTGCAAAGGGACATCGCTGGGGATTCTTCCCTTCATTCTCTGCCGGTTATGATATCGCCCGTACTCCTTATTTCCAGCAACTGGCACTTCCGGTGTCTCAGCTGAAAGTACGTGTGTCCTACGGTCGTCTGGGTAATCAGAACGGTGCCGGCTTATATGACTACATTGCTCAAATGCCACTGGATGCACAGGGTACCAATGCGTGGCTGTTGCCCGGTATCTCGTCTTCTACAGCTTCCAAAGGAACGATAGCCAAGACTCCGAAAATGATCAGTCCGTACATTACCTGGGAGAAGGTGGATAATGCCAACCTGGGTTTTGACCTGATGTTGTTAAAGAACCGTCTGTCGATTACCGCTGACTTCTATCAGCGTACGACACGTGACATGATCGGTCCGGCTGAGTCTATTCCGAGCATCAGTGGTATTGCTTCGGATGACCGTGCAAAAGTAAACAATGCTACTTTGCGCAATCGTGGATGGGAACTTTCCGTGAGCTGGAATGATAAACTGAAATGTGGTTTCAGCTATGGAATCGGCTTCAATGTGTTCAACTACAAGGCGGTGGTGACGAAGTATAATAATCCGGAAGGTATCATTTACAATAATCATACAGGTCTGGCTGCCAATAAAGGTTACTATGAAGGTATGGATATTGGCGAAATATGGGGGTATCGTGCAGACGATCTTTTCCTGTCGAACCGTGAAATTGATGATTACCTGAGAAATGTAAACCTGACAGCATTCAAATCGAATGATCTCTGGCGTCGCGGTGACTTGAAATATATCGATTCCAATGGTGACGGTAGGGTAGACGGAGGTAAAGGTACTTTGGCAGATCACGGAGATTTGCAGATTATCGGTAATACGACCCCCAAATATTCATTCGGTATCAATTTGAATCTGGGATATAAAGGGTTCGAAATATCTACTTTGTTGCAAGGAGTGGCTAAGAGAGATTTCCCGATTTCCGGAAGTAACTATATGTTTGGTGGCAACAACTACAACTTCAAGGAACATCTCGATTACTTCAGTACAGAAAACCCGAATGGATACTTGCCGCGCCTGACCGGTTGGAAGGATGACAAAGACTTTTTGGTAAATACCGGATATAACACTACTCGTTATCTGCTGAATGCCGCTTACATGCGTATGAAGAACCTGACGGTTGGTTATACCTTCAACAAAAAACAGTTGAGACATATCGGTATCAGTAATCTGAAAGTATATGTGACTTGCGATAACTTGTTTACTGTAACGAAACTGCCGAAACAATTTGACCCGGAAACGCTGAACCAGGTAAATATGTCGGCTGGCGGTGATGCTCAAAATACGGCTCCGGGTCTGACTTCTCCTATGAAGCAGAACGGTAACGGTATGGTATACCCGATGAACCGCAACTTCGTATTCGGACTTGATTTCACCTTTTAATTAGAGAATAGCGATGAAAAAATTATATATATTATTAGTGGTAGGGGCCAGTCTCATGATGTCAGCATGTTCGGATTTTCTGGATAGAGAGCCTCTGACAACCCCCAATAGCGAGACATTCCTGTCCAATGCAAGTGCCGTGAACAACTATATCAACGGCTTGTATATCTCACTTCCTTCTTTCGGAACGTACGATATGGGAGTGCGCGGAGAAGAGAAGAATAGCGATAACATCGTGGCGGAAGTTTATGACAAGCGCCTGAACGGAGAGTTGCAGGAAAACGGGGGAGGTTCTACCGAATGGCAGAAAGGATACCAGAACCTACGTAATGTGAATTATTTCTTTGAATACTATAAAGTGCCGGAAACCGAAGAAACAAAAGATGTGCTCTCGATGAAAGGGGAAGCTTATTTCTTCCGTGCCTATTGGCATTTCTACCTGCTGACCAGATTTGGAAGTATCCCGGTGATGGATAGCTTCTGGGACAGAAATGCAACTGTCGGTGGTTTGCAGATTCCTCCGCGCGACCGTTCGGCAGTAGCGCAGTTTATTCTTGACGACCTGAATACCGCTAAAGAATTGCTTCATCCGCGCAGCCAGTATAAAGGTTTGAGAGTGTGTAAGGAAGCAGCTATTATTATGGCTATGAGAGTGGCGCTTTATGAAGGTACCTGGGAGAAATATCACAAGGGAACGGACTTTGCCGCTGCTGAAGATAAATCGGCAGACTTGCTGGGACAGGTGCTGACACTGGGCGATGAACTGTTTGGTATGGGACTTACGCTGAACACCAAGGCTACTGACAAGAGTGCTGTGAATATAGAAGATGCTTATGCACACGTGTTCAATTCAAAAGACTTGTCGGATATGACAGAGGTTGTTTTCTGGAAGAAGTATTCGATAGCGGATGGTGTGATTCATAATTTGAGCAGTAATCTGGGAGCCGGTTATGTAGACAATAGCGGACCGGCTGGTTTGTCTCAGTCGCTGGTTGATAATTACCTGAATGCTGACGGAACTCCCATCGATCCTGAGGATGGAATTTTTAAAGATTTCAATCTGACTTTTAAGGGCCGTGACGGACGTTTGCTGGCAACGGTTATGCATTCAAACTGTAAGTTTAAGTCAACCTCACCGGAATCAAAATCGAAAGCGATGCTGGTAGAGGAATATTCGGAAGAGAACAAGTCGGTGGTGCGTCCTCCTTATCTGACTGAAGGTGGTCCGGCACGTAACGCCACAGGTTATCACATCCGTATGAGTATCGATACCACGTATGTAAGTGGTCAGGGCGAAACGTCACTTCCGATGATCCGCTATGCGGAAGCACTGCTGGCTTATGCGGAAGCAGCGGAAGAACTGGGGAAATGTACTCCTGCTGTTTTGGAAAAGACCTTGAAACCATTACGCGAACGCGCCGGAGTGACTTACGCCGATCCGTCTGAAATCGATCCTAATTTTACGGACTTTGGTTATGCAATCTCCGCCAATTTGCAGGAAATCCGTCGGGAAAGACGTGCGGAACTGGCTTTACAAGGTTTCCGCCTCGATGACCTGATGCGCTGGAGAGCTCATAAACTGATTCAGGGCAAACGGGGAACCGGTGCTTATTTTGGCACAGACGGTGTGTTGTACAAAGCATTCGATCCTAAAAGTGCTGCGGATTTGAAAACGATTCTGACTACAGACGGTTGGCTGGACCCGCAGAAAGAACTTCTTCCGAGAGGCTATCAGTTTGATTCCAACCGCGATTATCTGTTACCGGTTCCTCCGAGTGAGATATCGTTGAATCATGAGCTGAAACAGAATCCGGGCTGGCAACGGAAATAGGAGAATGGAACAAGATTCATTTATGACAATTAGATAGATAAAGATATGAAGAACATATTATATAAAATACTTCCAGTATGTTTGTTGACTATCGGCCTGACGGGATGTGAGGATGAGACTAAATATCGTCCTCTGCCGGAAGCTGTACCTTTGACAATGAGCATCAATGAAAAGGCATTTGTGATGGGAGAACACTTGAAAGTGGATATCAAAGTGGAACCCGATGCCGATGGTAATGAGGTGGTGGCTAACGAAGATTTCGATATTTACTTTACGGCAAAGGCCGGAACGGATGATGTTGCGAATGTATTCGAACCGTTCAGCAGTATTGTCACTTTTCCCAAAGGAGAGAAGCAGATTCAGGTGGATTTCCCGGTGAAAACATCCGGCCTGATGGGTACTACCACGATGGAATTTGTGGCTTTTGCACGAGGATATAAGATCGCTAATTCCAGTCAGGGAATCAAGGTGTCTGATTATTATCGGATATCCATGTCTCTGGAAAATAATACAGAGAACGTGGTGACGGAAGGGGGTAAGTTTGTATTGGTTGCCAAGGTGGACAAACCGAGTTCTGTGCCTCTCGAAGTCACTATCACTCCGAAGGAAGGAGAAGAGGACAGGTATGACAATCTGCCTTCTACCCTAACCATTCCCGCAGGAAGAACTTCGGTGAAGAGTGCTGCCGTGACTATCAAACAGGACTATGAAATGACAGGTGACTTGCAGTTGGTATTGAATATGGAGAGTAATTCTTCTGCCAATCCGATGACCGCTTCTACCTTGATGATTACCATGACAGACCTGGAATCGATGGCTGATCCTGATTTGTATGATATGACAACTGTATATGAGAATCCGAATATCATGTTTATTTCTTATGATGATGACTGGTTTACGGGTAAAGAGACGGCTAAGATGGATGAAGGAACAGCACATCCGAATGCGGAACTGGGCAGCCAGTGGAAGTTTGATTATGCAATCGAGTTCCATAAAAACTCGACATCGGGAGATTATCAAAAATTAGGTAATGCAACGGATGCCAATAGAGGAAGTGTTTTAAAGATTGATTGGACCAAATATGCGAAAGTCACTGATGAGGGTGAACTGAATATTTGTGTAGGTGTAGAAGGTACTAATTACGGAACAGCAGGAATACATTGCTGTAAATCTTTAGGACAGATGTGGGCACAGAATGTAACTCGTATTTATCCGGGTATGCGTATTGAAATGAAAGTTCGCTTAGGAGGTAATAGAACAGGGTTTGTACCAATGATAGAGGTGAAGAATCCAGCAACAGCCACTACGTGTAAAGAAGCCAAGCAATCAATCTGTATACTTAAGAATGTTTCTGGTTCTGCAATCACTCAGTCGGTGAGGGGAGAGGCTATCAGTGATGCAAAGAGTGTAGTAACCGCTATTCCTAAGGTAGAAGATTATAATATTTATTGGGTGGAACTAGTCGATGAAAGTACGATAAAGTTAGGTATCAATGGTTCTACAACTTTGGAAGTCACAAGGGATATGTTGGATTCATGGCCTTTTACCAAAGCTTCTACAGGGACATCAATTGGAGCGAAGGGTCTTTATTTAGTAATGCGAATGGACTTGTTCGGAGAAGGTAATAGTGTTTCTTCTGAGCTTCCGGCAGGTTGGGATACTGAACTGAAATCAATTAATCCTGCCAATTATGCAACGGAAGGTCCGAGAATGGAAATAGACTGGATTCGTTTCTATGTAAATGATAACTATAAACGGGAAGCGGATGAACTGGTGAACAGAGACTATAAAGTTTCGGCTCCGGGCAAGTTCTACCAGTTCTATTAATTTCTGGTTTTCTTTGAACCGTTTTCAATAGTACGAAATAAGTTCAATGCCGGAAGACCGTCGTACAACAGCGATCTGCTTCCGGCATTTGCACTCATTCGGGCGGAAATAAAGAATATTGTAAATACATTAGCTATTTGTATACATTGATTTTACATATGTTCCTTATCTTTGCCATTGTAATCTAAATAAATTAATCATTATGGAAAACCTGCAATCAAACTTGCTTTATTCTCTGGCAGGAGCAGCGGCTGTTGCTTCGCTTGCATCTTGTGCAAACAAACAGAAATCGACAGAACAAAAGCCGTTGAACATCGTTTACATCATGACAGATGACCATACAGCTCAGATGATGAGTTGCTATGACACCCGCTACATGGAAACACCGAACCTGGACCGCATCGCGGCGGATGGTGTACGTTTTACTCAAAGCTTTGTGGCTAATTCATTAAGCGGTCCCAGCCGTGCCTGTATGATTACGGGGAAACATAGCTGTGCCAATAAATTCTATGACAATACCACTTGTGTATTCGACAGTGCTCAACAGACTTTCCCGAAGCTTCTGCAAAAGGTAGGTTATCAGACTGCATTGGTAGGAAAATGGCATCTGGAAAGTTTGCCATCCGGATTCAACTACTGGCAGATAGTTCCCGGACAGGGAGATTACTATAATCCTGCCTTTATTACGCAAGACAACGATACTATCCAGAAGCATGGATATATCACGAATCTGATTACCGACGACGCTATCGACTGGATGGAAAACAAGCGTGATCCGGAGAAACCGTTCTGCCTGTTGATTCATCATAAGGCAATTCACCGTAACTGGATGGCGGATACCTGTAACCTTGCTCTCTACGAGGACAAGACATTCCCGTTGCCGGATAATTTCTTTGACGATTATGAAGGTCGCCCTGCTGCGGCTGCTCAGGAAATGAGTATCGTGAAGGACATGGATATGATTTATGACTTGAAGATGCTTCGCCCGAATGAGAAGTCACGTCTGAAATCACTTTATGAGAGATTCCTCGGACGTATGGATGAAGGGCAGCGTGCCGCATGGGATAAGTTCTACGCTCCGATTATCGATGATTTCTACAAACAGAATCTACAAGGAAAAGAGCTTGCCAACTGGAAATTCCAGCGTTACATGCGCGACTATATGAAGACCGTGAAGTCTCTTGATGATAACGTAGGGCGTGTGCTCGATTATCTGAAAGAAAAAGGTTTGCTGGACAATACACTGGTAGTCTATACTTCCGATCAGGGCTTCTACATGGGTGAACACGGCTGGTTTGACAAGCGTTTCATGTACGAAGAATCCATGCGTACACCGCTTATCATGCGTCTGCCGAAAGGTTTCGACCGCAGGGGAGACATCACAGAAATGGTACAGAACATCGATTATGCGCCTACTTTCCTCGAACTGGCAGGAGCAGAGATTCCCGCAGACATTCATGGAGTATCACTGTTGCCTCTGCTGAAAGGAGAACATCCGCAGGACTGGAGAAAGTCACTGTACTACCACTTCTACGAATATCCTGCCGAGCACATGGTGAAACGTCACTATGGAGTGCGTACGGAACGCTATAAACTGATTCATTTTTATAATGATATCAACTGGTGGGAACTGTATGACATGCAGGCAGACCCGACAGAAATGCACAACCTTTATGGTGAGGCTGAATATGAACCGGTAGTAAAGGAACTGAAAGACGAACTGCTGAAACTACAGGAACAATATAATGACCCCGTCCGCTTTTCTCCGGAAAGGGACAAGGAATAACCCTCGAATAATACAATGACAAGAACGATTTTAATATTACTGATAGGCTTTCTGTCTTCGATGGTAGCCGGATGTAGCGATACTAACTTGACACATGACATACCCTTGGTTCCACGCCCGGCACAAATGGTGCCGGGTAGCGGAAACTACCTTTTCTCCGGTAAGACAGTATTTGCCGTAGAAAATGAGGAGCAGGCGGAAGTGGCGCGCGGCTTTATAGCTTTGTTTACCCGTGCGGCAGGTTTTACTCCGAAGTTGACCGTAGGTGATGATGCAGAAAAGGGAAATGTCCGTTTCCAGACAGATGCAACTTTGAAGAGTGAAGCGTATACGCTGGAAGTGTCTCCAAAAGAAATTATAATTGAAGCATCGGATGCCAAAGGATTCTTTTATGCTTTGCAGACGATTCGCCAGTTGCTTCCGGCAGCTATCGAAAAAGAGGAAGTGGCGGATAAGAAGGTAAAATGGAGTATTCCGGCAGTGAGTATTCAGGACGAACCGCGGTTTGGTTACCGGGCATTACTGCTGGATGCGGCACGTTACTTTATTCCTAAAGAGAATGTATTGCGAATCATCGACTGTATGGCGATGCTGAAAATAAACACGCTTCACTTTCATCTGACAGATGATAACGGCTGGCGTGTGGAAATCAAGAAATATCCCCGTCTGACGGAAGTAGGTGCCTGGAGGGTGGATCGTACAGGACTGCCTTTCCCTGCCCGGCGTAATCCGGAACCCGGAGAACCGACCCCGGTAGGAGGCTTCTATACACAGGAAGATATAAAGGAAATGGTGGCCTATGCGGCCGAACGCCAGATAGAAGTAGTGCCGGAAATTGATGTGCCTGCACACAGTAATTCGGCATTGGCGGCCTATCCTCATTTTGCCTGTCCGGTGGTGAAGGAGTATATCGGAGTGCTTCCCGGTTTGGGAGGACGGAACTCCGAAATTATCTATTGTGCCGGAAACGACAGCGTCTACACTTTCCTTCAGGATGTGATGGACGAGATTATGGCCTTGTTCCCTTCCCGGTATATTCATATCGGAGGCGATGAAGCCCGCAAGACTTATTGGGAGAAATGCCCGTTGTGTCAGGCACGGATGAAAAAAGAGAAACTGGCCAATGAAGAGGATCTGCAAGGTTACTTCATGAAGCGGATGAGCGAGTATGTACGCGGCAAAGGCCGTGAAGTGATTGGCTGGGATGAACTGACTAACAGTAGTTTTTTGCCGGAAGATGTTATTGTCTTGGGTTGGCAGGGATACGGACAGGCTGCCTTGAAGGCTGCCGAACAGGGACATCGCTTCATTATGACTCCTGCACGCATCATGTACCTGATTCGTTATCAGGGGCCGCAATGGTTTGAGCCGCTGACGTATTTCGGCAATAACACGCTGAAAGATGTGTATGACTATGAGCCGGTTCAGAAAGATTGGAAACCGGAATATGCGGATCTGCTGATGGGAGTACAGGCTTGTATGTGGACGGAGTTCTGCAATAAGCCGGAAGATGTGGATTACCTCGTATTCCCGCGTCTGGCAGCTTTGGCGGAAGTGGCGTGGACACAGCCGGAAAAGAAAGACTGGGTTTCGTTCCTCAAAGGAATGGACTCGTTCAATGAACACTTGGCAGCCAAGGGAATAGCGTATGCTCGTTCGATGTACAATATACAGCATACGGTGAAGCCGGAAGACGGAGCACTGAATGTAACACTGGAATGTATCCGTCCGGATGTGGAAATCCGTTATACGGTAGATGGAAGTAAGCCGACAGCTGCTTCACCGCTCTATGAACAGCCGCTGGTTGTAAAGGATGCCCGGACAATCAATGCTGCAACATTTGCCGGTGGAGAGCAGATGGGGAAAATATTGACGCTTCCGGTACATTGGAATAAGGCAACGGCCAAACCGTTGCTGGGCAATAAAGCGAATGAAGCTGTGCTGAGTAACGGAATCAGAGGAAGCCTGAAACAGACGGACTTTGAATGGTGCTGCTGGACAAGAAACGACCGCTTCTCTTTCACTGTGGATTTGCTGCAAAAGGAGAAGATGAACACGTTGACGATCGGTTGTATTACTAATTATGGAATGGGAGTGCATAAACCGAAATCCATCAAGGTAGCTGTTTCGGACGATCAGGCGACTTATCGGGATATCAACGAATTGAAATATACTCCCGAAGAGATATTCCGTGAGGGAACTTTTGTCGAAGACCTTTCGGTAGATATGAGGGGAACCGTTGCCCGCTATGTTCGGGTGACCGTGGAAGGAGCGGGAGAATGTCCGTTCAACCATGTCCGTCCCGGACAAGAATCAAGAGTCTATTTCGATGAACTGATAATCGAATAACCAGTTACTAAATAACTAATATAATAACGATGAAATTAAAGAAACGAACTTTTTTAATCTTGATGGCAGCACTGACTGCTACCTTCGCTTCGGCTCAGAAACAGTCGCAGCCGGAGTGGCAGAGCCAGTATGCTGTAGGACTGAATAAACTCGCTCCCCATACCTACGTATGGCCTTATGCCGACGCTTCCGATATTGAAAAACCGGGAGGATATGAAGAGTCTCCTTATTATATGAGCCTGAACGGAAAGTGGAAATTCCACTGGGTAAAGAATCCAGATAACCGCCCGAAAGACTTCTACCAGCCTTCTTATTATACCGGAGGATGGGCGGATATTAATGTGCCCGGCAACTGGGAACGACAGGGATATGGAACAGCGATTTATGTTAACGAAACTTATGAGTTTGACGATAAGATGTTCAACTTCAAGAAGAATCCGCCGTTGGTACCATTTGCCGAAAACGAAGTCGGTTCTTATCGTCGTACATTCAAAGTACCCACCGACTGGAAAGGACGCCGGGTAGTACTTTGCTGCGAGGGTGTGATTTCTTTCTATTATGTATGGGTGAACGGGAAGTTGCTCGGCTATAATCAGGGATCGAAGACGGCTGCCGAATGGGACATTACCGATGTACTGAGTGAAGGTGAGAACGTGGTGGCGCTGGAAGTATATCGCTGGAGTTCGGGTGCTTATCTGGAGTGTCAGGATATGTGGCGCCTGAGCGGTATCGAACGGGATGTTTACCTGTATAGTACTCCCAAACAGTATATTGCTGACTATAAAGTAAGTGCCTCTCTTGATAAAGAGAAATACAAAGAGGGTATTTTCAATCTGGAAGTGACGGTAGAAGGACCTTCTGCCACAGCCGGCTCCATTGCATATACACTGAAAGATGCTTCGGGAAAAGCTGTGTTGCAGGATGCTGTCCGGATCAAATCCCGTGGATTGAGCAACTTCATCGCTTTCGATGAGAAGAAGATTGCGGAAGTAAAAGCGTGGAACGCGGAGTATCCTAATCTTTATACTTTGGTGCTCGAACTGAAAGACGCACAAGGAAAGGTGACTGAACTGACCGGATGCGAGGTTGGTTTCCGTACTTCGGAAATCAAGGACGGACGTTTCTGCATCAATGGTGTTCCGGTGCTGGTGAAAGGAGCGAACCGTCACGAACATTCACAACTGGGACGTACCGTAAGCAAAGAACTGATGGAGCAGGATATCCGACTGATGAAACAGCATAATATCAATATGGTGCGTAACTCACATTATCCGACTCATCCGTACTGGTATCAGCTTTGCGACCGTTACGGACTGTATATGATTGATGAGGCGAATATCGAATCGCATGGTATGGGATACGGACCTGCTTCCCTCGCAAAAGACAGTACCTGGCTGACTGCCCACATGGACCGTACGCACCGTATGTACGAACGTTCCAAGAATCATCCGGCTATCGTGATCTGGTCGCTGGGGAATGAAGCCGGCAACGGTATCAATTTCGAACGTACTTACGACTGGTTGAAATCAGTAGAGAAAGGCCGCCCCGTGCAATATGAACGTGCCGAACTGAATTATAATACGGACATTTATTGCCGTATGTATCGAAGTGTGGACGAAATCAAGGCTTATGTGGCTAAAAAAGATATTTACCGTCCCTTCATCCTCTGTGAATACCTGCATGCTATGGGGAATAGTTGCGGTGGAATGAAAGAGTACTGGGACGTTTTTGAAAATGAGCCGATGGCGCAAGGTGGCTGCATCTGGGACTGGGTAGATCAGAATTTCCGCGAGATAGACAAAGACGGGAAGTGGTATTGGACTTACGGAGGTGATTACGGACCGGAAGGAATCCCCAGCTTCGGTAATTTCTGTGGCAACGGTCTGGTGAACGCTGTGCGTGAACCACATCCGCATCTGCTTGAAGTGAAGAAAATTTATCAGAACATCAAAGCGACTCTATCTGACCCGAAGAACCTGAAGGTCAGCATCAAGAATTGGTATGACTTTTCTAATCTGAATGAATATATCCTGCATTGGAATGTGAAAGGGGAGGATGGAACGCTACTTGCCGAAGGTACGAAGGAAGTGGACTGTGAGCCGCATGCTACAGCAGAGATTCTGCTGGGCGCTGTCAAACTTCCGGCTTCTGTACGGGAAGCTTATCTGAACCTTAGCTGGAGCCGCAAAGAGGCTGCTCCGCTGGTGGATGCCGACTGGGAAGTGGCGTACGACCAGTTTGTACTTGCCGGTAATAAAAATGCCACGGCTCACCGCCCGCAGAAGGCAGGAGAAACAGCTTTCGTTGTAGATAAGAACACCGGAGCACTTTCTTCTCTGACTTTGAATGGGAAGGAACTGCTGGCTGCCCCCGTCACTTTGAGTTTGTTCCGTCCGGCTACGGATAATGACAACCGGGATCGGAACGGTGCTCGTTTGTGGCGTAAGGCAGGATTGAACAATCTGACTCAGAAGGTGGTATCGCTTAAAGAAGGTAGGACATCGGCTACTGTCCGTGCTGAGATTCTCAACGGGAAAGGACAGAAAGTAGGAATGGCTGATTTCGTTTACTCGCTCGGTAAGAATGGTGCCTTGAAAGTACATACAACTTTCCAACCTGATACGGCTATCGTGAAGTCAATGGCTCGTTTGGGGCTGACTTTCCGTATGGCGGATACGTATGACCAAGTTTCTTATCTGGGACGTGGCGATCATGAGACGTATATCGACCGTAATCAGTCCGGCAGGATAGATCTGTATGACACGACCGTAGAACGGATGTTCCACTATTACGCAACGCCGCAGTCAACAGGTAACCGGACGGATGTGCGCTGGGCTAAACTGACGGATCAGGCAGGTGAAGGTGTATTTATGGAATCGAATCGTCCTTTCCAGTTTAGTATCATCCCCTTCTCGGATGTACTATTAGAGAAGGCGCACCATATTAATGAGCTGGAGCGTGACGGAATGATGACTATACATCTGGATGCTGAACAGGCAGGAGTGGGAACAGCAACCTGCGGACCGGGTGTATTGCCGCAATATCTGGTACCGGTGAAAAAACAGAGTTTTGAATTTACGCTTTATCCGGTAAAATAACCGGTGGTACTGATTGCATTTGAATAGAAATATTGCATTGAGATAGAATATAAAGGAGCGAATGGCATGGATTTAGCGAAGTTTAATGAAAAGTGCTTCGGGAAAGTCATGAAGTTCACTCCTTTATAATTATCTTTGTCTCATTAGCATTAAATCAATATTTATTATGATGAACAAACTACTAATTTCTCTCTTTTTATCTTCTGTGATAACGTTGGGCGGCTGTGGACTGACGAAAGAAAACTACTATGTGAAGCATGTTGAATTTCCACAGGATGCGACCCTCGAACAGAAAATAGATATGGCAGCAAGGTTGGTTCCTACTCCCCAACAGGCTGCGTGGCAACAAATGGAGCTGACTGCTTTTCTGCATTTCGGCATCAATACGTTTACCGGACGGGAATGGGGCGACGGCAAGGAAGATCCTGCTATCTTTAACCCTACGGAACTGGATGCGGAACAATGGGTACGCAGCCTGAAAGACGCGGGATTCAAAATGGTACTTCTCACGGCAAAGCATCATGATGGCTTTTGTCTGTGGCCTACCGCTACTACGAAACATTCGGTAGCTTCTTCTCCCTGGAAAAACGGTCAGGGAGACGTAGTGAAAGAACTGCGTAAGGCTTGTGATAAATATGATATGAAGTTCGGAGTATATCTTTCTCCATGGGACCGGAACGCGGAATGCTACGGAGACTCTCCTAAATACAATGAGTTCTTCATTCAGCAATTGACAGAGTTGCTCACTAATTATGGTGAGGTACACGAAGTATGGTTCGACGGTGCGAACGGAGAAGGACCGAACGGAAAGAAGCAAATCTATGACTGGGATGCTTTCTATAAGACCATTCAGAAGTTGCAGCCGAAAGCGGTTATGGCAATTATGGGTGACGATGTCCGTTGGGTAGGTAATGAAAAAGGCTTGGGACGCGAAACGGAGTGGAGTGCAACGGTACTGACTCCGGGAATCTATGCCCGTTCTGAAGAAAACAACAAGCGGCTGGGTGTCTTTAGCAAAGCGGAGGATCTGGGAAGTCGTGCGATGTTGGAAAAGGCAACGGAATTATTCTGGTATCCTTCGGAGGTGGATGTGTCTATCCGTCCGGGATGGTTTTATCATGCGGAGGAAGACAGCAAAGTGAAGTCATTGAAGCATCTGGCTGATATCTATTTCCAGTCTGTGGGTTATAACTCGGTACTCTTGTTGAATATTCCTCCCGACCGCAGAGGCTTGATTAATGAAGCGGATGTACAGCGGTTGAATGAGTTTGCTGCTTATCGGGAGAAGATATTTACCAACAACCGGGTAGAAAAAGGAAGAAAAGACTGGGAGGCCGTTTCCGGAAGCGAGGCTGTCTATTCTTTGAAGCCGGAGTCAGAAATCAATGTTGTGATGCTACAGGAAGATATTACGAAAGGACAACGGGTAGAGTCTTTCACAGTAGAGGCATTGACGGAAGAAGGCTGGCAGGAAGTTGCGAAGGGAACGACTGTAGGATATAAACGTATGGTACGTTTTCCAGCGGTAAAAGCCAGCCAGCTGCGGGTGAAGGTCAATGAGTGTCGTCTGACGGCTCATATCAGTCAGGTAGGAGCTTACTATGCAGAATCTCTGGAAGAAGAGAACCGGACGGAAAACTGGAATAATCTGCCTCGTGCCTCCTGGAAACAGGTAGCTGCTTCTCCATTGACAATTGATTTGGGTAAAGAGGTCGAAATCTCCGCATTCACGTATGCGCCTCTGAAAGCAGAAGCGAAACCGACGATGGCTTTCCGCTACAAATTCTATGTGAGCGCAGATGGCAAGAACTGGAAGGAAGTGCCTGCAAACGGTGAGTTCAGCAATATCATGCACAATCCGTTGCCGCAGACTGTTACTTTCGGTCAGAAGGAAAAGGCACGTTTTATCAAACTGGAGGCTACTACCCCTACAGCTACAACGGCGCAAGTAGAAATGAACGAAATCGGAGTGACCGTAGCTCCTTGATATGAACCTTATTAAAAAGTTAACCAGACTTTCATTCTAACCTAATAATTTATCAAAAGACAAGATGAGAAAAGAATTTTATGGCATATTGCCTTTAGCATTAACCTCCTGTTTGGCGTCTCATGCCACTGCTCAGGAAAAGCAGTCCAATCGTCCGAATGTTGTTTTTATCTATGCAGATGATATCGGTTACGGCGACTTGAGTTGCAACGGGGCAAAGACTATCCATACTCCCAATGTAGAGCGTCTTGCCAAGATGGGAGTGCGTTTTACGAATGCACACAGTGCGGCTGCTACCAGTACGCCTTCCCGCTACGCGATGCTGACCGGTGAATATGCGTGGCGAAAAGCCGGAACAGGTATTGCTGCCGGAGACGCTGCGGCTATCATCCGTCCGGAACGCTATACGATGGCAAACTTGTTTAAGGATGCCGGATATAACACAGGTGTCGTAGGTAAATGGCATCTGGGGCTGGGCGACAAAGGCGGAGAGCAGGACTGGAACAAGCCTTTGCAACCGGGAACCAACGATATCGGCTTTGAATACTCATTCATTATGGCAGCTACGGGCGACCGTGTACCTTGTGTGTTTGTCGAGAATGATCAGGTGATCAATCTTGATCCGAACGACCCGATTCAGGTAAGCTACAAGGCGAACTTCCCGGGAGAACCGACCGGAAAGGATAACCCGGAATTGCTGAAGATGCACCCTTCTCACGGACATGATCAGAGCATCGTGAACGGTATTTCCCGTATCGGATATATGAAGGGCGGAAAGTCGGCACTCTGGCAGGACGAGAAAATTGCGGAGACACTGACAGGAAAAGCCGTTTCCTTTATTGAAGGACACAAGTCTGCTCCTTTCTTCCTGTACTTTGCTACGCAGGATGCGCATGTGCCCCGTGTTCCGTCTCCACAGTTTGCAGGGAAGAGCGGCATGGGCCCTCGCGGCGATTGTCTGCTCGAATTTGACTGGTCGGTAGGAGAAATCCTGAATACACTTGAACGACTGGGCTTGGACAAGAATACATTAGTGATTCTTTCCAGCGATAACGGTCCGGTAGTGGATGACGGATACAAGGATCAGGCAGTAGAATTGCTGGGCGACCATACTCCGGGCGGTATTTATCGCGGAGGAAAGTACAGTTCTTTCGAAGCCGGTACACGTATCCCTTGTATTTGGAGCTGGCAGGGCGTGATTCGTCCGGGAACCGTTTCGGATGCGTTGCTTTGTCAGATCGACTGGTTTGCTACCTTCGCCGAAATGCTGAATGTCCGCTTGCCGGAAGGTGCGGCACCGGATAGCGAACCGATGCTGAAAGCATGGACAGGCAAACAGAAGAAGGGACGCGAATGGCTGGTACTTCAGAATGCCCAGAATAACCTGTCGGTGACAGACGGCAAATGGAAATATCTCCGTCCGGGAAATGGACCCGCATATCTGAAAGCGGTGAATATCGAGTTGGGAAACAGTAAGGAGCCGCAGCTTTATGATTTGAAGAAAGATCCGGGCGAGAAGAATAATGTGGCGGATCAGTATCCGGAACAGGTAAAGAAGATGGCAGAACAGCTGGAGAAAATTGTAGATGGACGTTACGGTCTGCCATTATAAAAGAAATGCTTAGAGAGTAGCAGTGGGACTGGCGGCCTTGATTTCTTGTAAATCAGGCGCCAGTCTTTTTTTTAAACCAAACGAGGGTTTTCACTGTTATCCTACTATAAACATGATATATAAAGATAAAGCTTATGTTAGTAGTCGATTTAGGAAAGTGGATGAACAAAATCCTGATAGATTGGGGGATGGACCCGAAGGTTGCCGATCGCTTTGATGAAACAATTATTGCCATACTGATGATAGCGATTGCTGTCGTACTGAATTATCTCTGTCAGGCGATTCTGGTGGGAGGTATGAAGCAGTACACCCGCAGGAAACCGCATCTCTGGAATACGTTGTTGATGAAGCGTAAGGTGTTTCATAACCTGATTCATACAATTCCTGCCATCCTTGTCTATGCCCTGTTGCCGATGGCTTTCATGCGCGGTAAGGAACTGTTGCTGATTTCGCAGAAGGCTTGTGCCATTTATATTATCTTTTCCCTGCTGCTGGCCATCAACGGGATTCTGCTGATGATAATGGATATCTATGATGGAAAGGAGACGATGAAGAACCGGCCTATGAAAGGGTTTATTCAGGTGCTTCAGGTACTTCTGTTTTTCATCGGAGGGATTGTGATTATCGCTATTATCGTGAATAAATCGCCTGCTAGTCTGTTTGCAGGATTGGGTGCTTCGGCAGCTATCCTGATGCTGGTATTCAAGGATTCCATTTTGGGATTTGTGGCAGGTATTCAGCTTTCCGCCAATGATATGGTGCGTCCGGGAGACTGGATCACACTTCCTTCCGGTGCTGCGAATGGCACGGTGCAGGAGATTACGCTTAACACGGTGAAGATTCAGAACTTTGATAATACGATTTCTACAGTTCCTCCTTATACACTGGTCAGCAGCCCTTTCCAGAACTGGCGTGGAATGAAAGAGTCCGGCGGACGGCGGGTGATGAAGAATATCACACTGGATTTAACTACCCTCCAGTTCTGTACGCCGGAAATGCTCGACCGCTATCGGAAAGAGATTCCTTTAATGGCGGATTATCAGCCGGAGGAAGGGGTGGTGCCTACCAATTCGCAGGTTTATCGGGTGTATATCGAGCGGTATCTTTGTAGCCTGCCTGTGGTGAATCAGGATTTGGATTTGATTATCAGTCAGAAGGAGGCTACCATGTACGGAGTACCTATTCAGGTTTATTTCTTTTCCCGCAATAAGGTATGGAAAGAATACGAACGGATTCAGTCGGATATCTTTGATCATCTGCTGGCGATGGTGCCGAAGTTCGATCTGAAGGTATATCAATATTCGGACTAACTTCGTTCAGGTTAACTTCCGGGGGGATGTCTTTGCCACTGGCTTAGCACATCTTTGCCACCGTAGTGGCACAACTGTGCCAATGCGATGGCACGACAGTGCCAATACGGTGGCATAGTTGTGCCAACACGGTGGCACAAGCCTTTTGTCCGGATGTTACGGATAGTCGTCCGGTATGTCCCGTCAGTAGGCAAAGGGGATGGCTTTTCCTCCCTGTCTATGTTCCTGTAAAATAGCTGGTAGCAGTGGATTTATTGCCTTTTATCTGTCGGTTAGTATACGATCAGTTCAAAATCTGCGTATATGGGGAGATGGTCACTGATTCCTCCTTGATATTTCATTCCTTTGTAGGTACGAAAAGGTTCGTCGTCGCCGTACTTCTTGTCTTCAGTCAATAGAAAAGGAAGGCGGGCAACGTTTGCTTTGCTTTCCTTGGTGAAGAAGCTGGAGGAGGTATCGAGTAAAGTGCCGGATACGATCAAGTGATCGAGTAACCCCCATTCTCCATGATATTTATAGGAGCCGAAATTACGGGACATCGCTTTCCGGGCAAGTAGATGACAAAGCTTGGAAGGGGGAGGGGAGGTGGTTGCCGGTTGAGGCTCTGTCGATGATGGAGAGCCGGATGAAGTGGTGGCTTCGTTGGGCGGCATGGTGGCTTCTAATATTTCTTTGACGGATTTATTGGTTGGGTAGTCATTGAAATCTCCCATGATGATCAGCTGTGGATGAAGACGGATACTCAGAAGGCTGTCGGCTTCCGTGCGCAGTATTCGGGCAGCATGGAGCCGGTAAGGTTCGGATTCTTTGGCTCCGCCGGATCGGGACGGAAGGTGGCAGACGATTACATCGAGTGTGTCTCCGGTTAATAATAGTCCGCTGACATGTAATAAGTCTCTTGTAGGGCGATGTTGCTTGAAAGAAGGGATCGGGATGGAATGAAAAGATATTAATTTGAACAGGTCACGTTGATATAGTAAAGCAACATCGATTCCTCTCAGATCGGGAGAATTTGTCATGACGTAGCGATAATTCAGTTCCTTTAAGGGAGAGCGCTGTGTGAGGTCACGCAATACACTGTCGTTCTCTACTTCGCAAAGACCTACAAGGGCAGGTGGATTCCATTCGCCGACAGCAGTAATGACGCGGGCTATGTCGGCCAGCTTCTTTTTATATTTGGTGTAGTTCCAGTGGCGGATGGCGTCGGGAAGGAATTCGTTATCGTTCTTTAGTGTGTCATGATGCGTGTCGAAGAGGTTTTCTACATTCCAGCTCATGACACGAAAAGGAACTCGCTCTTCGTCGGAAGACTTCTTTTGGGAAATGAACTGCTTGTTCGTGGACGATTCTTTTCCACTGAAAGAAACTTGTCCTGTGATATATGAGGAGGTAAAAAAAAGCATCATAAAAAAGATTACGGTGATAGCAAGTCTTTCTGTGCTACCACCATAATCTTTTCTATCATGTCTTATCTGACTGTTATTTCTTGGCAGGAACATGTGCCAGAATATCCAACAAATGCTTCCAGAACTTCTCAACGGAAGGAATGTGCATCCGTTCGTCGGGAGAGTGCACTCCGGTAAGGGTCGGTCCGAAAGAGATCATATCTAATGTCGGATACTTGTCGAGGAACAAACCGCACTCCAGTCCTGCGTGAATTGCTTTCACTTTCGCATCTACACCGAAAAGCCGTTTGTAAGATTCTGCTGCCACTTCGAGGATTGCTGAATGAGGGTTGGGTTTCCATCCCGGATAACCTTCGCCGAAGGTGACATTGGCACCTGCCAATTGGAAGACGGCACGAACTGTATTTGCCATGTCATTGCGTGCGGATAGGATAGAACTGCGTTGACTGGTTTCGATGCGGATGATATGGTTTGGTTTCATTTTGACAGAAGCAAGATTAGTCGAAGTTTCTACCAGTCCGGGGATGTCTTGGCTCATGGCATATACACCGTGAGGAGCAGCATACAATGCTTTCAGCAAGCGGGCGGTAGTATCCTGGTCGATAGCCGTTTTACGAGGAGTTTCCGATTCAAGAACCAGTTTCAGGTCCGGTTCGGTAACGGATAGTTCGTTTTCCACTTCGCTGGTAAAGATGTTCAGTTCTGTCCGGACGTCATGTTTGGCATCTTCGGGAACTGCACAGATAGCGTATGCTTCACGGGGGATAGCGTTGCGCAGGTTACCTCCGTTGATTTCGCAGAGATACAGATCCTGACGGTTCGCCATTCGGGACAGGAATCGGTTCAGTATCTTGTTTGCATTACCACGTCCCAAATGGATATCACCACCGGAATGTCCGCCCTTCAGTCCTTTAACTTCTACTTTGAAGAAGAAATATCCTGCGGGAACTTCTACTTCTTTATAGGCGAACTCCGCAACGGAATCAATGCCACCGGCACATCCGATAAAGATTTCTCCTTCATCTTCGGAGTCAAGGTTCAACAGAATATCACCGCTCATGAAGCCTTCTTTCAACTCAAAAGCTCCGGTCAGTCCGGTTTCTTCATCTACGGTAAACAAGCATTCCAGCGGACCGTGTTCGATGCTGTCATCCGCCAGGATAGCCAGCTCGGTAGCTACGCCGATACCATTATCGGCTCCGAGAGTCGTTCCCTTGGCTTTCAGCCATTCTCCGTCTATTTCTGTTTCGATGGGATCGGTGAGGAAGTCGTGCTGTACATCGTTGTTCTTTTCGCACACCATATCGATATGAGACTGCAGTACGACAGTCTGAAGATTTTCTTTGCCCGGAGTAGCAGGCTTTTTGATCAGTACGTTTCCTGCTTCATCTACTTTTGTTTCCAGATTATGTTTTGCTCCGAATGCCTTCAGGTAGGCAATTATTTTCTCTTCCTTCTTGGAAGGACGCGGCACTTGGCAGATTTCCTCAAAATACTTGAATACGCCAGCCGGCTTAAGATCTTTTTTTTCCATGCTGTTTTCTTTTATAATAGGAATAGGAGGTTCATTTCGGTTCCTCTTATTGCTAAATATGGTTAATTTGCTTGACTTATCTGAACTCGTTTCTCATTAAAGCCTATCTTTGCACTCACAAAATTAATAGAAATGGTTGAGACTATACTGATAACTTTGTTAATAGTTGCTATTTCCCTATTATTATTAGGGGTGAAAGTATTCTTTACGAAGGGGGGAAAGTTCCCGAATGGTCATGTGAGCGGTAATAAAGAGTTGCGTAAAAAAGGAATCGGTTGTGCGCAGTCGCAGGATCGTGAAGCACAAAAGAAATCACGTTTTTCTATTGATGAGTTGGAAAAAGCCTTGAACGATAGTATGAACTAATTAATTAAAAACAATATTTTATAGTTATGAATAGAATAAACTACCTCATGAACGGTTTAGCTGCACTTGCGTTTATCGTTTTATTCTCACAATGCGCCGGCAAAGCTGATAATCAAGTTGCAACTACTCCGGCTTCGGCTACTGCTGAATTGTCAGGGATGAAAATAGCTTATGTTGAAATAGACACATTGCTGGCTAAATACAATTTCTGTATTGACTTGAATGAGGCTATGGTAAAGAAGAGCGAGAATGTTCGTATGACATTGAACCAGAAGATGACTGCTTTGAACAAAGAAAAACAGGAATTTCAGAAGAAATATGAAAGCAATGCTTTCCTGTCACCGGAAAGAGCTCAGCAGGAGTACAACCGTTTGGCTAAAATGGAACAAGACTTGCAGGAATTGAGCAATAAACTTCAGAATGGTTTGATGGAAGATAACAACACAAATAGCTTGCTTTTCCGTGATTCTATCAACGCTTTCCTGAAAGAATATAATAAAACTCGTGGATATAGCTTGATTTTCAGTAATACTGGTTTTGATAACCTGCTTTATGCTGACAGCGCATTTAATATCACTAAAGAAATCGTAGATGGATTGAATGCCAGATATTCATCTGCTAAGAAATAAAAAATGTCTTTTTTAAGTCCTTGGATTTCCTGAGGACATTCATAATTTTAATGAATCAATGCCTGTTCAAGACTGTGAAGCTTTGAATAGGCTTTTTTTATTTCTCTTCTTTTGCTTCTTCCTGTGGAATGCGGAAAGCAGTGTAAAGTTCAAGTACGGCGGCAATAGTAAGACAGGCAATCCATTCGTTACCGCGGGTGGTAAACATGAAAGCTCCCGTGAGAATCAGTGCCAGTGCTCCGAATATCTGCTGGATGCGCAGGCGTTTTAATATTTTGCTTTTTCCTTTAACCGGCGTGTTTACTTGTGCCAATGCGATGAATCCGGCTCCGATGGTATAGATATAAGGAGCATAGTTCCATCCGGTGATATATACAGCAGCTCCTGTGAGAGCCATAATTGCGCCTACGGCGAAAAGTGCAGGTACTAATTGTTTCATTTATTATCTTCAAAAACGTAAATATCTTCGTTTGGCTTCTTCATCAGATACTTTTCACGGGCAACCTGCTCGATGGCATCCGGATTACTGTTTAACTCGTTGAGACGTTTGGTGTTCTCTTCGTAGTCTGCCCGGTATTTTTCTATCTCTTCTTTCAGTTGGCTGATTTCACGTTCGTATGCCAAACGGCGGAAGAGACTGTTCTCGTCCAGAAAACCAATGATAACAGCAAATGCTACGACGGTGATAAGATACTTACGCCGGCATATGAAACTCCAGATAGTGATCAGTTTATCCATAATTTCTCTTTTTTATATCCGCAAAGATAAAACTAATAACTTAAAAACTTACCGCTTTAGGTTCAAAACTTCTTTCTCTATCCTTTATTACTTATCACTTTTTTGTGTACATTTGCACTGAAAGCGAAAAATCAAAAAAAACAGAGAGAATCCCGGATATGGAGAACTATATTGTATCAGCTCGTAAATACCGTCCGTCCACATTCGAATCGGTGGTGGGACAACGAGCGCTGACTACTACATTAAAGAATGCAATCGCTACCCAAAAATTGGCTCATGCTTATTTGTTTTGCGGACCGCGCGGGGTGGGAAAGACTACTTGTGCGCGTATCTTCGCCAAAACCATCAACTGTATGACGCCTACTGCGGATGGTGAAGCCTGTAACGAATGTGAATCGTGTGTGGCTTTCAACGAACAGCGGTCGTATAATATCCATGAACTTGATGCTGCCTCCAACAACTCGGTGGACGATATCCGTCAACTGGTGGAACAGGTACGCATCCCGCCACAGATTGGCAAGTATAAAGTATATATTATCGACGAGGTGCATATGCTCTCAGCCTCCGCTTTCAACGCATTTTTGAAAACATTGGAAGAACCTCCCCGTCACGCCATCTTTATTCTTGCTACAACGGAGAAGCATAAGATTCTTCCGACTATCCTTTCCCGTTGTCAGATTTATGATTTTAACCGGATCAGTGTGGAAGATACGGTGAATCATTTATCCTATGTTGCTGCAAAAGAAAATATTACGGCAGAACCCGAAGCTCTGAACGTCATTGCGATGAAAGCGGATGGAGGTATGCGTGATGCCTTATCTATTTTCGATCAGGTAGTGAGTTTTACGGGAGGGAATATTACGTATAAGAGTGTAATTGAGAATCTGAATGTTCTCGACTACGAATATTATTTCCGTCTGACGGATTGTTTCCTTGAAAACAGAGTGAGTGATGCATTACTGCTTTTCAATGATGTACTGAATAAAGGATTTGACGGAAGTCATTTTATTACCGGATTGTCTTCGCACTGCCGGGATTTGCTGGTTAGTAAGGATGCGGCTACCTTGCCATTGCTGGAAGTAGGGGCGAGTATACGTCAGCGTTATCAGGAACAGGCACAGAAGTGTCCGTTGCAGTTTTTGTATCGGGCGATGAAGCTTTGTAATGATTGTGATTTGAATTACCGTGCCAGCAAGAACAAGCGCTTACTGGTGGAATTGACCTTGATACAGGTTGCCCAGCTTACCACCGAGGGGGATGATGTAAGTGGTGGGCGTGGCCCTAAGCAGACCATAAAACCCGTATTCACCCAGCCTGCCGCAGCTCAGCAGCCGCAGGTTGCTTCTGCACCGTCTGCTCAACAGACTACTGTTCATTCTGCTCCGTCTCCGGTTGCTGCACCATCTGTTTCCAATACTGCCGTGCGTCAGCCGCAAACGTCTGCAACTGCAGGCTCTGCTACTCCGGTGAATACAACTTCTGTTCCGTCGCAAGGGGCGGGAATTTCTTCGACTGCCAGGGAGGAACGGAAGATTCCTGTGATGAAGATGTCAAGTCTAGGCGTGTCTATTAAGAATCCGCAACGTGATCAGGCTGCTCAGAATGCAGCCAAGACTAATGTTGCCCAGACGCAAACTCAACAACCAGAAGAAGATTTTATTTTCAACGACAGAGATTTGAACTATTACTGGCAGGAATATGCAGGACAGCTCCCCAAAGAACAGGTCGCTATTGCAAAGCGTATGCAGGTGATTCGTCCGGTGTTATTGAATAATTCGACTACTTTTGAAGTAGTGGTTGATAATGAAATTGCCGCTAAGGATTTTACTGCTTTAATACCGGAACTGCAGACTTATCTTCGTGGAAGATTGAAGAATAGCAAGGTGGCGATGACAGTACGGGTGAGTGAACCTGCGGAAACGGTTCGGGCGGTTGGCCGTGTTGAGAAATTCCAGATGATGGCTCAGAAGAATCAGGCGCTGATGCAGCTGAAAGATGAGTTCGGATTGGAATTATATTAAGGTACTGACCTCTATCAGATTACCATCCGGATCTCTGAAATAAATGCTCCGGATGGCTCCTTGGGCACCTTGACGCTGTACAATACCGTATTCTATCTCTATTCCCTTGGATGTTACTTCCGCTTTAATATCTTCTATGCTTCCATCTGCCAATAAGCAGATATCAGTACTTCCGAAGGTAGGGCATTTGGCAGCAGGGAGGAATTGTGCTTTCCCTACATGTAGATTGATTTTTTGATTGCCAAACTTCAGGGCAAAGCGCTGGTGGCTGGTATCGGCTTCCATTCCTAATATTTCAGTATAGAAATGGAGGCTTTGGTGTATGTCGGATACAGGTATGACAATATGGTCAATACTCTTGACTTTCATGTTAATGTAAGCGTTGATTCATTCTGTCGCCATATCCGTCGCTATATCTTTCTTCCGGCATGATGATCCATAGAATCAAGTAAATGATGACTCCTGCAAAAGCAGTGAAGATGGTAGCCAGTACATAGACTATTCTTACTAAGGTAGGGTCCCAGCCCAAGTATTCGGCTAAACCACCGCATACTCCTGCTATCATTCGTTCTTTTCTGGAACGGGTCAGTTTTTTGTTGTTTTCCATAAGGTTTATTGGATAAATAAAAAATAAGTCCTGTAAAGCAAAAGATTTACAGGACTTGTTTTTGAGTATTTCTTTTTTGGGGGGGAAGACCGGACTCGAACCGGCGACATTCAGAACCACAATCTGAGGCTCTAACCAACTGAATCCCCTTGTTATCAACATGTTAATTATCTCTTTGTAAGTTTAGGGGTCAACAATAGGTCAACATTGACTTACTTTGCAAAGTTAATCATTATTTCTTATATCAAGAAGTTAATCACAGTTTTAAATTATATTGACGAGTCAATGAAAGTTACAGATATTTAGATAGAAAGAGATTTTGTGACTGAAAATAAGGCTAATTCTAAAGTTATAAATTTATGTGTTTGGTAAATGAGTTAAGTTATTATTTATATAAAACTAGAAAGTCATAATAAATAATGACCATTTGATAAAGGAGGTTATTTCTATTAGTAATCTTCTTTTACGCTATAAGTAATTTAAAGATTATTGAACAATAATTCCTTATTTTATTTAGATTATTTGTAGTCAGCAAACAAAATTTTTCAAGATTTCCGCTTTTCATAAATTTCTATCCCTACAACATCTATACTTTTAGCTTTGTTATTATTCTTAACTTTGGACATAGCAGATAGATTAGATAATTTCAAATAAATATAATATATGTATCAGAAGATGTTCCATTAGTCCAAAACCTATTATATTTATTG
The DNA here is from genome assembly GCF_900106755.1 of Bacteroides faecis MAJ27. Lineage (GTDB taxonomy): Bacteria > Bacteroidota > Bacteroidia > Bacteroidales > Bacteroidaceae > Bacteroides > Bacteroides faecis. Next base: position 5,308 of record NZ_FNNN01000034.1, on the reverse strand, counting down.
CATAATTTTTTTAATAACAAGTAAGATGTTAAGAGTAGTAGCATTTATGAAGCAGGTAGCCGACGGGCTACAGATGGAGGGAAACTTTGGTACTGCGCACGTTTATCGTAGCAGTCTCAATGCCATCATTGCTTATCATGGGAAAGGGGATTTTACGTTCAATGAAGTAACCCCAGAGTGGATAAAAGGCTTCGAGATTCACCTTCGTGGCCGGGGATGTAGCTGGAACACTGTTTCCGCCTATTTACGCACATTTCGTGCGGTCTATAATCGTGCGGTAGATTGTCGTGGGGCTGTCTATGTACCGCATTTGTTTCGTTCTGTGTACACAGGTACGCGTGCGGACCGTAAGCGTGCATTGGATACCGAAGACATACAGAAAGTATTCACCAAATTGCCGCAGTCGTCTGCAGTGACATCTGACATGCGTCGTACGCAGGAACTGTTCGTTTTGATGTTTCTGCTCCGTGGTCTGCCTTTTGTCGATCTTGCCTATTTGCGTAAAAGTGATTTGCACGACAATGTTATCACTTACCGCAGGCGGAAGACCGGGCGTCCTTTGTCAGTGACTTTAACTCCGGAAGCGATGGCTATATTAAAGAGGTATATGAATCGTGATACGTCATCTCCTTATTTATTTCCATTATTAAATAGTCGGGAAGGGACGAAGGAGGCTTATCACGAATACCAGTTGGCACTCCGCAATTTCAATAGGCAACTGATGTTGCTTGGTGAAATGTTAGGACTGGGGGATAAACTTAGTTCGTATACTGCCCGCCATACATGGGCAACGACAGCTTACTATTGTGAAATTCACCCGGGCGTTATTTCTGAAGCTATGGGACACTCTTCGATCACAGTGACCGAGACGTATCTCAAACCCTTCCGGAATAAGAAAATAGATGAAGCCAATAAAAAGGTGGTGGGTTTTATAAAGCGCTCAATGTCAGTGGCAATGTGTTGAATTTAAGCCTGTTACTTCATAAGTAACGGAGCTAAACAGCGTTGCAAAGATGGAGATATTTTGGAAAACATGCAAACAAAAAAGATATTTTTTCTGATAAACTACTAAAAAAAGAGAAATAACACGATAAAACGGCGGATTTCTTTTTATTAGACCTTTATAACCTTCTAATTATATTCAAAGATTTCCCTCCCCTCTGCCGCATGAACTGCACTCCTAAACTTTTGTGTCCAACTTTTGGGGTGCAGTTCAATATGTGACAAGGGTAATTCTCATATTTTAATTTTACCTCGTATATTGTTTATTAAGTGAAAATTTTCTTTCTTTGCAAAAAAAGATATCGTATGAATTCAATCTGATAATAACTGGAAGTATCCGTTCTGTTTGGTTCAGAGGGCATTCCTTATACTTCTTATTTGTATATAATTTCCCTTCAAGGAATGGGGGTAAAACAAGATTCGCGATTTATGAAGATGTTTAAAGTTATGGCTGCTTTTATGCTGGGGATAGCTTTCTGCTTAGGGTTCACAGCTTGCAGTGACAATGACGAGAATGGTAATGGTAACGATGGCGACAACACAACTACAGTGGTCAATCCGGAGAAAGTATTTACAGGTGGGCTCCCCAAATCTGTTTCAGGCATGTCTATCTCCCAAAATGAAGAGGGATTGGTGACAAGCATTACAACTGATGAGGGCGAAAAGGCCCTCTTCGAATATTTTCCTGTTACACGGGCGGAGGCTTCAATAAATTCAGCCAGAATAACAGTGACGGACGAAAACGGCGATGTGACCGAACTAAACTTGCAGCTCAACAGTGATGGCTATGTAAAATACTGCAAATCAATAGACCACGCCGGTACTCCCGACGCTGATGAGTTTACTTGGGAGATGGAATACGATACCGAGGGGCATTTGATTGAAATGAGACGTTCCGAAAGCGATGGTGAGTTAACGAAGATTACTTATAAGGATGGTGATGTGGTGGCTACTTCCACCCAATCCTTCTTGGATGATGGTGGCAAGGATATAAATGGTGATGGGAAAATTGATAATCAAGATATATGGCCTGACACTGAAATCTACTATACAACAGATGAGATTACAACTCCTATAGAAAACAAGGGATGTCTGATGATGTTTGACGAATTATTGGATGTAGACATGGACGAAATGATATATGCTTACTATGGAGGTATGCTCGGCACGGCTACAAAGCATCTGCCGCTTAGGATGCATGCTCCCTATGCACATGACTCATTTAGTGACTATGATTTTAAATGGACGTTAAATTCCAATGGTTACCCAACGGAGTTGATAGTGAAAAGACCTGGAGAAGGAACGTGGGAAGACAGATATTCATTTGCCTGGTAAAACTTGACCAACCTGCTAATTTTTGCTCTTGGTAAATATTTATAAGGAGAGAGGCTAAAGCATGACTTGGCTTCTTTTCTTTTTTTTCTTTATTGGGTAAGTCGTAGACAGAAGATTATACGATAGTAGATACATAGCCGAAGGGGGAATATTTTATTCACAAAAAATGTACTTCTATTATAAAATGTACACGATTTGCACAACTTTTTATTCCACTTTCATCTCCCTACTGGAGTTATGTATGTCGTTTCACTTTGTTCACTTACTTTTCGCCTTCTGCTAACCCCACGGAAATAAGAAAGGACCTCTATATCCCTAGACGAGAACAGAAGCCCTTTCAAAACAAAATAAACCAGACTTTTATTACCATTATTATTCGAGATTCACACCTCTAATCCAATCGTATAAAATTGCACAGAAATAATTTGATTGGCAATTCTTTTATTTAGATTTTTTATACATATCACAGAAAAATAAAGCGAGAGGAATCTGCTAACTTCTATTGCGTCAGACAACCCCCTATCTTTTTACAAAAAGAGAAATCTAATAATAGAAATCTGTTATTCTAATTTTTTATTATGAGTAAAATACTAGCATTGTTTTTCTTCTTCAAATTCAAAATATTTGTAATATTGATGACTTGTATACATATGTTGTAATATATAGTGTAACCCCGGGAATGATTATTCAGTAACAACAGCTTTTAGTTATGAAAGTATAGTTTTTCTTAATGAGCAGTGTGATAGCAATATATAAAAGTTGTAAAAAAGACGATTTTAGTGAATTTATCCTTACCTTTGTATGTATGGGTTATTATACCTGAACGACAATAAGAGAAACATGCAGATACATAATAAATTCCGATTATAAAACACCTTATTATATTGAATGTATGTCGATATGGAGCAGATTCATAGGAACTAGAAAATCAGAGGAAACCAATAATGTCATCGGTAATCAAATCCATATGTGCCATATGATGCCCTCACGTTATGCCATAGTAGATGTTGAGATTGGTTTAAAGGACCATAAGATTCATGATATTGGTGCACTCCGTCATGATGGTGCAATATATCATAAAACTTCTAAAGAAGAACTATTTGAATTTCTTAATGACGTAAACTATGTCTGTGGACATAATATCATTCATCACGATGCCAGATATCTGTTCACAGATGAAGCATGTCGCTGGCTTCTGGTCGATACACTTTATATCTCACCTTTATTGTTTCCGGAACGTCCTTACCACAAGCTTGTGAAAGATGACAAACTGATAAGTGAGCAGATGAACAATCCGGTAAATGATTGCGAAAAAGCAAAAGATCTGTTATTAGACGAAATAACACGCTGGAATTTATTGCCAAACGAAAAACGCAGGCTATTTGCCTCGTTGTTAAAGGACAAGAAAGAGTTTGAGGGCTTTTTTAGCATGGTGGGAGCGGAATATATCAATGAGGGGGTATCTGAACTAATAAGAAACCTTTACGTAGGGAAAATCTGTCAACATGCAGATCTTGACATGTTGGTCAGGCAACATCCTTGCGAATTGGCATATGCATTGGCTCTAATTGCCACTACCGACTATCGTTCTATTACTCCCGGATGGGTACTCCACAATTATCCCGGAGTGGAATTTGTAATAAAACTCCTGCGTCATGCCAGTTGTAACGAAGGCTGTGTTTATTGCAATAGCCAATTGGATGTGCTCCATAACTTAAAAGCATTTTTTGGATATGGACGATTCCGTACATATGAAGGCGAGCCACTTCAAGAGCAAGCTGCCCAGGCCGCGGTGAAAGGTAAGTCATTGTTGGCAATATTCCCTACCGGCGGTGGGAAATCGCTTACTTTCCAATTGCCTGCACTTATGGCAGGCCGTTCTGTACATGGACTTACGGTTGTTATCTCGCCATTGCAGTCGCTGATGAAAGACCAGGTAGATAACCTTGCGGATAGGGGGATTACTGATGCTGTAACCATTAATGGTCTGTTAGACCCTATTACAAGGTCACTGTCAATACAAAGAGTACAAGACGGAGAAGCTTCGCTTTTGTACATATCTCCTGAAATGCTCCGTTCAAAGACCATCGAGAGAATATTGATGGGACGCCACGTTGTGAGGTTTGTGATAGACGAGGCACACTGTTTTTCTTCATGGGGACAGGATTTTAGGGTTGATTATCTTTATATAGGTAAATTTATTAGTGAATACCAGCAAAAGAAAAAATGCAAGGGCCCGATACCTGTGTCTTGTTTCACTGCTACGGCCAAACAAAAAGTAGTGCAAGATATCTGTGATTATTTCAAACATACATTGGATTTAGACTTAGAGTTGTTTGCGTCAACGGCTTCAAGAACGAACCTGCGTTATTCCGTCATATATGCTGAAAGTGACGATGATAAATATTTAAAACTAAGGGAACTTGTGGCTGAATCCGATTGTCCGACAATTGTTTATGTATCACGTACCAAACGTACAGAGGAACTGGCTATCAAATTAACCCGTGATGGTTATAATGCATTACCTTTCAATGGCAGGATGGAACCTGATGAAAAGATTGTAAACCAGGATGCATTCATGAATGATCAAGTACGCATCATTGTGGCAACATCAGCTTTTGGCATGGGAGTCGACAAGAAAGATGTCGGTCTTGTAGTGCATTATGATATATCCGATTCGTTGGAGAATTATGTTCAGGAAGCAGGCAGAGCCGGTCGTGATCCCAGCCTCAGCGCACGTTGCTATGTGCTTTATAGTGACAACGACCTAGACAAGCATTTTATATTATTGAACCAGACGAAGCTAAGTATTAGTGAGATACAACAGATTTGGAAAGCTATAAAAGACCTTACCAGACAACGTATGAAAGTCAGCTGTTCTGCATTGGAAATTGCACGTCAGGCAGGTTGGGACGATTCGGTATCCGATATTGAGACACGTGTTCGGACAGCTTTAGCGGCTTTGGAACAA
>NZ_FNNN01000021.1 GCF_900106755.1 Bacteroides faecis MAJ27 | reverse complement strand
ATTAAATCTGATTTTTACAAAGTTAATACATAAATAAAAAAACTACGAGAAAAATCCCGTAGTTTTCTATTTACACAATCAGATGGATAGTCCCTCTGGTTTTTAACTATATAGTTTATTAAAACCGTGAAATCAGTGTAATCCGTGCCTGAAAGAGAACTATAATTGAACTTACGTTACTTATTTAATACTTGAATTATGCATGTGAAATTTCTGGATACATTGGATTGGGGTATTCTGATTGCCTATTTTCTGATTCTTATCGCCATAGGTGTTTGGGCAAGTTCCAAACGAAAAAAAGGGAGCAGTCTCTTTTTGGCGGAACGTTCTTTGCGATGGCACCACATCGGATTCTCTATGTGGGGAACGAACGTGGGACCTTCCATGCTGATTGCATCTGCCAGTGCCGGGTTTACTACCGGTATTGTCTCGGGCAATTATGCTTGGTATGCGTTTGTCTTTATATGTCTGCTTGCCTTTGTTTTTGCTCCCCGTTATTTGGGAACCCGTGTTTCGACTCTGCCGGAGTTTATGGGAAAGCGGTTCGGGCAGTCTACCCGCAATATTCTGGCATGGTATACAATTGTTACGATATTGATTTCCTGGTTAGCATTGACTTTATTCGCAGGTGGTGTTCTGATTCGTCAGGTATTCGATATACCGATGTGGCAGTCCGCTTTGATCTTATTGATTATTTCGGCATTCTTCACAATGCTCGGAGGATTGAAGGCTGTTGCCTACACGAATGTCTATCAGATGATTCTGTTGATTCTTGTTTCAGCTACACTGGCTATCGTAGGAATCTGTAAGGTTGGAGGTATCTCTGCCTTGACAGATGCTGTTCCGGCAGACTTCTGGAATCTTTTCAGGCCGAATGATGATCCCGCTTTCCCGTGGCTGCCGATTATTCTGGGATATCCTGTGATGGGAGTATGGTTTTGGTGCACGGATCAGTCAATGGTACAGCCGGTATTGGCTGCTAAGAATTTGAAGGAAGGACAGTTGGGAACGAACTTTACCGGTTGGCTGAAAATATTAGATGTTCCTCTTTATATTCTTCCGGGTATCATCTGTCTGGCTTTGTTTCCGCAGTTAGAGAATCCCGATGAGGCGTATATGACTATGGTAACTCATTTATTCCCTGTTGGAATGGTCGGGTTGGTATTGGCTGTATTGACAGCTGCTCTTGTCAGTACTATCGGGTCGGCACTGAATGCTTTGAGTACTGTGTTTACGATGGATATTTATGTGAAGAAGATCAGACCACAGGCCAGGCAAAAGGAGATCATTCGGGTCGGACAGATAGTGACGGTAGTCGGTGCACTGATATCGGTGATTATAACGATAGCCATTGACAGCATTCATGGATTGAATTTATTTAATGTTTTCCAGTCTGTATTGGGGTTCATTGCACCTCCGATGGCAGCGGTTTTCCTTTTTGGCGTTTTCTGGAAGCGTACGACTACTTTGGCTGCTAATGCAGCCCTCACAGTTGGTACGGTATTCAGTATCGGAGTAGGTGTGTTGTATCTATGGGTATTTCCTGCCGACCAGTATGCTGCGTGGCCTCATTTTATGTTATTGTCTTTCTATCTGTTTGTTATTATCGGGATAGGAATGATGGTTATCAGTCTATTGGATAAAACCCCTCAGGCTGAGATATTGAATATGGAGAAGATAGAAGCAAAGCCTGCCCGGATAGTACTTGTCTTATGGGCATTGCTTATCGTGACTATGATAGGGCTTTATATCTTTTTTAATGGTCATTAAAGAAGAATTCTCCGGTAAAAGATGAATCATTCGGTAAAGAATAATAGCTTTATTGGTGTTTTCTTTTGCGATAGCAGTTTTCGTAGGTACACAGTCCGCAAGTATACTCAAGCTTGCGGACATCAGTACCTACACCGATTACACCGCTGACAGATTTGATAGGTATCATGAGGCTGGAATCTGTTAACCGAATGCCGCAAGGAGAAGTGACGGGAAACAATGGAAACAGTTTTTGTTGTTCCGAAACGTGCCATCCACAGTAGCCCGGACTATATCGGTTGGTGTGTTTCCAATTCTTGCTCTGTATATATTCCGCTAAAGCGACTTCCATACAATCAGCTGTCTTTTCTGCGATGACGCTTCCTAATGAATCTGCGATGTATATTTTGACCATATCTCCTTCTTGTTGCAATGTATGCTGGAATTCCTCAAACTCTATTCCGGCAGTAGCTGCAAAAAAAGCAAAAGCTTCTGAACCTCTTAATTGACGGGCGATGGTTTTACCGATAGAGAAAACGGTATCATGCGTATGCAGGGATTCTTTCTCTGTATCAACCGTACCTTCCGTAAGAAAGAAAGTGTATCGTGGACGAAGCCGGGGGATAATGCGTTTTAGCAACGTATGAGTTTCTTCTATCACCATTGGGTCCGGTATAGAATCTTTGTATCCCATCGCTTCATAAATTTCGGACGATGGGATATGTAAGTCTTGATAAGTGAGTTCTTGTTCAAACATCATTAAATAGCATTAGCCGGATTATAGGCTAATTCCGCATTGCATTGAATTCTTCCAATGCAGCATAAAAGGCGTCTATATTGGCTAATGGTGTATAGGGTGGCACATCGCAACCACTCGACAAGACGAAGTTTGGATGTGCGCTGGTAGCTTCCAGAAGTTGAAGAGTTGCTTGTCTCATTTCCTCGGGACTTGACATCTTGAAGAGACTGACCGGGTCAAGATTACCCATCGCAAGAGCATGAACAGGAACTTCTTTTAATGCTTCCTCCATTTTGATTTTATTACCGAAATGATAGGCTGCAGCACCGGTATATACCATAGCTTGCGTACAATTTCCGGTATTTCCGCAATTATGAAGTACAACGGTGAAATGATCATCCTGTACTTTCTCTACTATCTCTTTAACGAATACAGAAGAATATTGCAGGCAATCTTCGTTGGATAACAATCCGGCGGCAGGTTCCGCCATCACAACTCCGTTTACTCCGGTTGCTTTCAGAGCCATGCAATAACGGATAATGAAATCGGTACATTTTCGTAGTAAAGTATTGGCTGCTTCGGGATTGATATAAATCAGCATCATGATTTCGGACATATCATACAATCGTCCCGCTAATGAATAAGGACCGATGCAGCCTGCAAATACCGGACGATCTGTTATATTTCTTGCAGTCAGCATATTCGCTTTAAGGTATTGTGCGATGCGTCCTTTATTCAGTGCCGGTATTTCCAATGCCTCAATAGCTGTTTCGTCTGTCAGCAATCGACCGGATACACTTGGAACTTCATTCTCCGGAAATACGATTTCCGCTCCGAATGTCTCTGCTTCCACTGTTAAATCCATGATAACTGTTGCAGCAGCGGTAGGATATTTATCACAGAGTGCCTTAATCGCTTCATAATGGACTTGTCCGTTTGTTACTGCATCATGAACACTCTTTCCGATAAGCTCAATGCCCGGATGTGTCATGATAGGAATTGCGATCGTTTTTTTATTCTGGATCGTTTGGTCGATCCAGTCTTTCATATTCAGTTTGCCCATAACTTCTGTTTTTAACTTTGTCATATAATAAGACGATGCAATCGCTTTTTTGTAATCAGTATCTACAAATAAAGCTGTTCTCCGAGAAAGAAGAACAGCTTTATCTATATTTAAATTGTTATTAGGCCTTATTTAACAGGAATCTTATCAATACGATTCTGATGACGACCTCCTTCAAACTGTGTCGAGAAGAATTCAGTCAGTATCATGTCCGCTTCTTCTGTGCTGATAAAGCGTCCCGGCATCACAAGAATATTGGCGTCATTATGTTGACGGGCCAAGTGTGCAATCTCTGCATTCCAGCAAAGAGCAGCACGTATTCCCTGATGCTTGTTCAGAGTCATGTTGATTCCGTTTCCACTGCCGCAGATTGCAATACCGGGATAACATTCGCCCGATTCTACTGCGATAGCCAGCGGATGAGCATAATCCGGATAATCTACACTTGCGGTAGAATTAGTTCCGAAATCTTTGTAAGCCCAGCCTTTTACTTCCAGCCAGCCGCGAACATATTCCTTCAGTTCAAAACCGGCATGGTCGCATGCTAATCCGATTGTTTTCATTAAATCATTGCTTTTACCTGGTTATATACGTTCTCGGCAGTAAAACCAAGTTTTTCATCCAATACTGTGTAAGGAGCAGAGAAACCGAAAGACTCCAATCCCCAAATTTTACCGTGGCAACCTACCAAACCTTGAAGAGTAACAGGCAGACCGGCAGTAAGACCGAAAATCTTAGCGTCAGCCGGAAGAATAGATTCCTGATATTCTTTAGACTGGCTGCGGAACAGACCTTCTGATGGAGCAGATACGATACGAACTTTCACACCATCTTTGCGGAGCAGTTCCGTGCCGGCAACCAAAGTAGATACTTCGGAACCTGAAGCTACCAGGATCACATCCGGATTTTCATCAGAACCGGCTACGATATAAGCGCCCTTAGCTGCTTGTTCGTAATCAGTTCCAACCGGCAGGTTGGCGATATTCTGACGAGAGAAGATCAAGCCTGTAGGGGTAGACATATTTTCCATTGCAAGTTTCCATGCAATAGTTGTTTCTTCTGTATCAGCCGGACGAAGTACCAGCATAGAGTTGTGTCCCTTATGATTTTTCAGCTTTTCCATCAGGCGGATTTGAGCTTCCTGTTCTACCGGTTCATGAGTAGGACCATCTTCACCTACGCGGAATGCGTCGTGAGTCCAGATAAATTTCACAGGTTGTTCCATCAAGGCAGCCATACGTATAGCAGGTTTCATATAATCGGAGAATACGAAGAAAGTACCGCAAGCAGCGATCACACCACCGTGGAGTGACATACCGATGCAGATACAAGCCATCGATAATTCGGATACACCGGCTTGGAAGAATGCACCGCTGAAATCACCTTTCTTGAAAGAATGAGTTTTCTTAAGGAAACCGTCAGTCTTGTCAGAGTTGGAAAGGTCAGCAGAAGCAACGATCATATTTTCTACTTGTGTGGCAAGAGCTCCCAGAACGGTTGCAGAAGCAGCACGAGTAGCAGTACCTGCTTTTTGTTCGATAGCAGTCCAGTCTATTTTCGGAGCTTTGCCTGAGAAGAATAATTCCAGCTTAGCGGCCTGTTCCGGATTGGCTTTAGCCCATTCGGCTTTTGCTGCATATCTTTCAGCTACGATTTCTTTTAATTCTGCCGCGCGTTTAGCATACAGTTCGGCAACTTCCGGGAAAATTACGAACGGATTGGTAGGATCACCGCCCAAGTTCTTGATTGTATTTACATAAGCGTCGCCACCGAGCGGAGCACCGTGAGTAGCACAGTTAGCTTCATAGCTGCTGCCGTCTGCCTTGCGTGCGCCTTTGCCCATTACCGTTTTACCGATAATCAGTGTCGGACGTTCTTTTTCAGCCTGCGCTTCTTTGATAGCTGCACGGATTTCGTCCGGATCATTACCATTGATGCTGAGTACATTCCATCCCCATGCTTCATATTTCATGGCGGTATCTTCAACCGTTACATCTTTCGTTTCTGTAGAAAGCTGAATATCGTTGGAGTCGTAGAACATAATCAGGTTGTCGAGTCCCAATGCACCGGCAATACGTCCGGAACCCTGAGAGATTTCTTCCTGAATACCACCGTCGGAGATGTATGCATAAATTGTCTGATTCATTACCTCGTTGAAACGAGCTTTCAGGAATTTAGCTGCGATAGCGGCACCTACGGCGAAAGTATGTCCCTGTCCCAGCGGACCGGAAGTATTTTCAATGCCACGCATGATGTCTACTTCCGGATGTCCCGGAGTAGGGCTTCCCCATTGGCGGAATTCTTTCAGTTCGTCCAGAGTGAATTTACCGGTCAATGCCAAAGTTGAATAGAGCATCGGAGACATATGACCCGGATCAAGGAAGAAACGGTCACGACCTTCCCAACGCGGATTTTCAGGATCGTATACTAGAAACTCAGAGAAGAGTACATTTACAAAGTCAGCACCACCCATGGCGCCACCCGGGTGACCGGAATTGGCTTTCTCAACCATTGAAGCAGCAAGAATACGGATGTTATCCGCTGCACGATTCATAAGTTTATTATCGTTCATATCTTTAATAATTAATAGATTTGCTAGTCTGTCAATGTGCCAATTACTTGGCATATTTCTCATAATGTTGGCAAAGATAGCTCTTTATGTGTAATTAACCATCCAAAAGAGCTATCTTTTTTGTAGGCTTTTTAACAGCCTTCTTGTTTACAATACAGTAAGTATTTACTATTAGGTTACTGTAACTCTAAAGTAACAATTGACTTAGCCGGTAGTTTTACCTTCATAATTCCTTTATTGATTTTTACCTCTTTGAAGGAAGCCGGTTTTACAATATTAGGTTTTTCGAAAGAGTTGTAATCGGTCAGATTAGCAGAAGTCAGGATTTCTCCAATCGCTTTTTTGGCATTTACGTCCGGAAGATTGACTGTGATTTCCTGTGCGTTGTCTGCATCCACGTTGGAGAGAGAAATATGGATCACTCCGTTCTTGTCCTTAGAAGCTGTTGCGCTGACCATAGGAACTGTACGGTTATCGCGTACGTTCATTTTATCGCAAGTCAGGTCGAGTGGAAGATAGGTTGCATCCTGATGCACTTTGTACATCTTAAATACATAATAAGTAGGAGTAAGTACCATATCTTTGTCTTTAGTCAGGATCATAGATTGCAGAACGTTGACTATCTGAGCGATGTTCGTCATTTTCAGACGGTCGGTATATTTGTGGAATACATCGAGACTTAAAGAAGCAACAAAAGCATCACGCAATGTGTTTTGCTGATACAGATGACCTCTGACCGTTCCTGGTTCTTCGTCCCACCAAGTGCCCCATTCGTCAAGCAAAAGGGCAATCTTCTTGTCTTTATCATATTTGTCCATGATGGCACAATGTTTTTTGAGTACATCTTCCACTTCAAGACATTTGCCCATAGTCCAGTAATAATCGTCTTTGTTGAATTGGGTTGCCGCGCCTTTGCTGCCGCTCCATCCTGTAACTGTATAGTAGTGTAAGGATAGACCTTGCATCCGGTGACCGACACGATTCATCAGTACATCCGTCCAGTTATAGTCGTAATCACTGGCACCACTGGCTATCTTAAACAGATGATTACCGTCATAGTTACGGCAATAAGTAGAATAACGGCGATACAGATCGGCATAATATTCAGGGCGCATACTACCGCCACATCCCCAGCTTTCATTTCCTACGCCGAGATATTTTACTTTCCATGCCTTGTCACGACCATTCTTACGGCGCAGGTTTGCCATCGGAGAGTCACCGTCGGAAGTCATGTATTCCACCCATTTAGCAAGCTCTTCTACCGTACCGCTACCTACGTTTCCACTGATATATGGTTCACAGCCCAGCATTTCACAAAGATTCAGGAACTCGTGTGTTCCGAAACTGTTATCTTCAATCGTGCCTCCCCAGTTGTTGTTCACCATCTTCGGGCGATTTTCTTTGGGACCGATTCCGTCCATCCAGTGATATTCATCGGCGAAGCAGCCGCCCGGCCAGCGAAGAACAGGAACGGACAACTCTTTTAATGCATTGAATACGTCTGTCCGGTATCCTTTGATATTAGGAATATCCGAATTTTCGCCTACCCAAAGACCACCGTAGATACATGAGCCCAGGTGTTCGGCAAATTGACCGTAGATTTCCTTCGGGATGATTTCTTTGCCTTGGTCGGCATGTACAGTGATGGTAGCATTCTTTTGTGCAGAAAGAGATACGGAGGCTGCCAGAAAGGCCGTGCTGACTAATAGTTTTGCTTTCATAAATGGAATTTGTTTAAATGGTTATATAGATGTTTGATTTTTATAATGGTCATTTTCTCATTCTTACGCTTATTTCAACAGACGTACTTCGTAAATGGCAGAGGTCCACTCTGTACCATCCGGCTTCAAAAGAATCTCACAACTTCCTGCTTTTAATTTTTGAGGCAGAAGATAGTTGAGCGTGATAAAGCCGTCTTTGTCAGCTTTGCTGATAGTCGGAGTAAGGGTTAGTCTCTCGTTATTCAGTAAGATCATTGTCTTATTCCGATCCTCTTTTCGTATGGTCAGCATTAATTGACTTGCTTCTTTTTTTACTTTCAGATTGTAGCTGAACCACTTTTTAGCACGACGGAAATGGCGGTCTTTATGGGTTCCGGTCTCAGATTCTTCATATTGAATCCCATGATCGGATTCCGGTTGCTGTTCACCGGGGAAGATTAAGTCGACTGTCTGGTTAGCCAATTCTGTCGCCTTTCGCTCGGCTGTAGCCATTTCTTCCTGAATCGCCTTGAATTGCTCTTCACTGGTTTGGCGGAAATAAACAGCATAACGGGAATTATGCAGGCGGAAGAATGGAACAAGTTCTAATGGTTTACCCATCTGTGCCGGGTAAATATTACCATCATAGCTGAAAGCTAATTTGTTTCCGTTCAGTTTATGAAGAGAAGTACGGATAGAGACGGGATTTCCAATCAACATCGGAACCTCTTGCAAAGGAATCTGTTTGCCGTGAGCAATATGGCCGCCACGGCTGTCGTCTGCATAGATGCCGTCAAGATGTTCCGTTCCTGTAGAAGCTGCCAGAACGATGGGGCCATACAGGAAAGCATAGTAATCTTTCTTGTCCGGAATTTGTTCCAGGCTGACCTCCATCGGCAGATTGAAGGTGATCACATCTCCTTTTTTCCATTTACGATGGATGGGTAGGTAAGTACTGACTCCCGGACGTATGGCATACTTCTTTTTCTGACCGTTGATCGTGATTGCATAATCTTTAGAACTTCCTGCCCATCCTGGTATACGAATCATTAATGTCAGTTTCTTTTTAGATGCTTTATCTATTCGTAAGGTTACTTTTCCATCATCGGGAAAGAGGGTTTCCTGTGTTAATGTCACACCCTGTTCTTTCCAGTTCAGTTGTGAAGGAATAAAAAGATTGACGTAAAGTGTATCTTGCCGATGTGCATAAATAAACTCACCATACTTAGTGTGATTTTCCAGACCTGATCCTACACAGCACCACATCGATGTTTCCGGTTGCGAATAGACCCGGTAATGCCCGGGACGCATTGGAGTAAAGTAGACGAATCCGCCTTTATCCGGTTCTTGTGATGACAGGATATGATTGTAGAGTGCACGTTCATAATAATCTACATAACGTGGGTCCGGTTTGTTGGAGTTGTCAACGTCTCCGGAGTTCTGATAAAGCATTTTGGTCAGCCGGAGCATGTTGTAAGTATTGCAAGTCTCCGGTCCCTGAACGTCATTCAGCATAGACGTAAAGTTGTCCGATGGATGAAAATGTTCGCGTACGCTATTCCCGCCGATACACACGGAACGGTGATTGACTACGGTATTCCAAAAGAAACGGGCTGCATGATCCCATTCTGCTGCATGATTCCAGTCTTTGTCATCCTTTGAAACTTCGGCTACCCGTTTGTATCCGATTACTTTAGGAATTTGTGTGTTAGCATGCATTCCGTTTAACCTGTCTTCGTCTTTGATAAGCGGGTCGAGAATGACTTTATGAGAGAAACGGCGTGCCAGTTCCAGGTATTTCTTATCGCCTGTTATTTCCGCTACATCCGCAAACGTTTCATTTAAGCCGCCGTGTTCACTGCGGAGCATATCCTGCATTTGGCTGTCGCTAAGACCGGAAGTAATATCAATCATCCAGTCGGTGAGATCAATCAGCATCTGACGTGCCAGATCGCTGTGGGCATACAGGTAAGCGTCCCGCAGTCCGGCATACGTTTTGTGTATATTATAGAGGGGTACCCATTTGCCGTTTAAGCTGAAGCCTCCGGCACGAATGTCACCCGCTTTGATTTCTTTCCAAAGTTGGAGGCTACCGGGTGTTCCTCCGATAAATCCTGTGCCGACAGCTTGCTGTGCACGGTGTAGTTCGTTGAGCATATAGTTGAGACGGTGGTATATCGCCGTATCTCCGGTGGCGGCATACATCATGGAAAGTGCGGAAAGGTAATGTCCGCCGATGTGGCCGTCCAGTCCTGTATTCTCCCAGTTGGTATAGCTTGGGGCTTTGGGTGTCAGTCCGGCTTCGCGAAGGAAAGGAGCCGATAATCTGTCCGGATCGAGAGCTAAGATATAATGTAAATCAGTCTGTTGAGCTTGCAGAAAAGGACTGCTTAATAACTTCACATCTTGAAGGGAAAAGTAAGAGACCTGATGGTTCGTCTGGGCTTTTCCGATGGAGATGGATATAATAAGGGCAAGTATGAACGAGGTGGTTTTCATGATAATAGCTTCCCCCTGACCCCCTCCAAAAAGGAGAGGGAATGAGGATATTTATGTTAATACTAAATTCAGGGAAAGGGGGAGAAAGGTCTCCGTGAAGCCGCTTATTTGAATTTGACGGCTGCTTCTTCTATAGGCAAACCTGCCTTGTAGCTTTCGATGTATGTGTTGAAGCCGGCTACATCTTCGGGGGTGGGTGATACCTCGACACCAGCATCGCTGACAAATACACTTTCATCCAGGAAATCGGCAAGAGATTGACCCTTTTTATTGTTTACCAGGTAAGAACCCAGCAGGGCAATTCCCCATGCACCGCCTTCACCGGCTGTTTCCATAACAGATATGGGCGAGTTGATGGCTGCTGCAAGTACTCTTTGACCGACTCCTTTGGTTCTGAACAATCCTCCGTGGCCTGTGATTCTGTCGACTTTGATCTTTTCTTCGTTGAACAAGATGTCGTTGCCAATCTTGAGAACTCCGACTGAGGCGTACAAATGAGCCCGCATAAAGTTTGCAAGGTTGAACTTGTCATTGGCCGAACGTACGAACAAAGGTCTTCCTTCGGCAAGTCCCGTTACAGGTTCACCTGAAATGTAGTTGTAGGAGAGGAGACCACCGCAATCGGTATCACCGGTGAGGGCAATGTTATAAAGTTTGCCGTAGAGTTCATCCATATCTACAGGTATACCCAGAAGTTCCTGGTATTCTTTGAACAGGTTGACCCATGCGTTAAGATCCGAAGTACAGTTGTTGCAATGTACCATGGCTACGAGGTTTCCGTCGGGAGTGGTGACCATGTCGATCATTTCGTATGGCTTCGACAATTCTTTTTCCAATACGATCATAGAGAAAGAAGAAGTACCTGCCGATACGTTGCCGGTGCGTTGCTTGACGGCGTTGGTTGCTACCATGCCGGTGCCTGCGTCTCCTTCCGGCGGGCAGACCGGTATTCCTGCCTTCAGATAACCGGATGCATCAAGCTTTTTACAGCCTTCCGGTGTGAGGACACCGGCATTTTCACCAGCCGACAATACTTTGGGCAGAATGTCTTCCAGTTTCCAACTGTATTCTTTCGAAGCAATCAGATTGTCGAATTTGGCCACCATTTCGGCGGAATAGTTGTTGGTAGTCGGATCTATGGGGAGCATACCCGATGCGTCACCAATGCCCAACACCTTTTCGCCTGTTATCTGCCAATGTACATAACCTGCAAGAGTTGTCAGGAACTTGATGTCTTTGACGTGCGCTTCGTTGTCCAGAATAGCCTGGTACAAATGAGAAATGCTCCATCTCAAAGGGATGTTATAGACAAATAATTCGGATAATTCTGCCGCAGCACGGCCTGTATTGGTATTTCTCCAAGTGCGGAAAGGCACGAGGATTTCTTCTTTTTCATTGAAAGGCATGTAACCATGCATCATGGCGCTGACACCGATGGCTGCCAGAGTTTCGATCTCTGTGTCGTATAATTTCTTCACGTTGGAGCGGAGGTCGGTGTAGCAATCTTGCAGTCCGGACCAGATGGCATCAATGCTGTAAGTCCAAAGTCCGTTGACCAGTTGATTTTCCCATGTGTGGCTGCCTTGAGCGATAGGTTTGTTTTCCTGGTCAATCAGAACAGCTTTTATTCGTGTAGAACCGAGTTCTATGCCAAGGATGGCTTTACCTGTCTCTATGGTTGATTTTGCATCTAATTTCATGTTGAAACCGATATTTTAAGGTATAACAATAAGTGTGGAGAACAAAAACTGAGTCTGCTTTCAAAAGGCGGAAGTGTCTTTAACTCGGGTTGAATTAAAAGTCGCCAGTATCCATACTGTGTGTGACTAAAAAGTCGGTACCAATGGAGATGGTACCGATTTTTTTAAGTGGACTCAGTGATTGGTTTTTAGCAAAGCGCTTTGTTCAGCATGTAATATACTTCATTCATGCGAAGTTCTTTCTTGAAGCAGCTGATAGTCGTATCTTTATTGATATGTACCATTTCGATGCCTGCGATTTCTGCATAATCTTCCCAGTATTCTGCTGTCAGGTCGTATGAGAAGCAAGAGTGGTGAGTTCCACCGGCCAGAATCCATGCGCCTGCACCTACTTCGAGGTTAGGCATCGGAATCCAGAGTGCGGAAGCAACCGGCAATTTCGGAAGTGGTTTCGGTTCGATACATTCTACATCGTTTACGATCAGACGGAAACGGTTACCCATATCCACTACAGTTGCGGTGCAGCCTGTTCCTGTCTTTGAAGTGAACACAAGACGGGCAGTCTGGCTCTTACGGATACCTATGCCGAGGAAGTGTACTTCCAGACGAGGCTTGTTAGCTGCGATAAGCGGACAGATCTCCAACATATGTGACTGTAGGATAGAACTGTTGGCACCATCAAAGTTCAGTGTATAGTCTTCGAGGAATGAACAGCCTTTCGGAAGTCCTTGATTCATTACCCATACAGTACGATAAAGAGCAGCCGATTTCCAGTCGCCTTCAGCACCGAATCCGTAGCCTTCTGCCATCAGGCGTTGAGAAGCCAGTCCCGGAATCTGATCGAAATAGCTACCGTCAGTCTGACCCAGATCGTCAAAGTTGGTAGTGAATCCTTTGGCGCCTTTCGCTTTGAGGATAGCACGGAGAGCCAGTTCGGCTTTGGCAGCATTCCATACTTTCTGATAAGCTTCGGTTGATTTGTCTTCCAGAGAAGCGTCGTGATCGTAATCATTGAAGTAAGTAGCTACCAAAGCATCTACATCAGCATCTTTGATTTCTTTGTGATATTCCATCAGTTCGCTTGCCGGACAGTAATCCACATGATAGCCCATGCGTTGTTCTGCTTCTACCTTGTCACCATCGGTTACGGCTACATTATTCATCTGATCGCCGAAACGGATGATCAGCATATCCTGAGAGTCAGCCCAACCTGCGCAAACACGCATCCAGACAGCAATCTTATGCAATGTTTCTTCTTCTTTCCAGTAGCCTACCACTACTTTGCGACGGATGCGCATACGGGTACAGATATGTCCGAACTCGCGGTCGCCGTGAGCTGACTGGTTCAGATTCATAAAGTCCATATCCATTGTATCCCAAGGAATTTCCTTGTTGAACTGAGTATGCAGGTGCAGCAATGGTTTCTTTAATTGTTGCAGACCATGAATCCACATTTTAGCAGGAGAGAAAGTATGCATCCAAGTGATGACGCCTACACATTTGTCATCGTTGTTGGCTGCTTTGAATACAGCTTCCACCTCTTTAGAAGAGTTGGCCGTTCCTTTGTATACTACTTTAACAGGAAGTTTGCCCGATTCATTCAGACCGTTAACCATTTCGTTAGAGTGTGCGTCTACTGCGATTACTGCATCACCTCCGTACAAGAGCTGTGCTCCTGTTACGAACCATACTTCATACTGATCAAATACGTTATTCATAATTTATTGAATTGACAATTGACAATTGACAATTGACAATGAGAGAATGTCGAAAGTCAAATGGCAATTGCGGGTTATTATTAATAGTTTTTTGTTGTTTTAATTATAGATATTAATAATTTGTTTATTTCTGTGCTGTCATTATTGATGCTCTCATATTGTTCCCGAGTGATATACTCTGTTCTAATCAATAATTCCAGCCAATACTCTGTTTCGTTCGCTTCCTTAAGTGCTATATTCAACTTATTAATAAAATCAGCCCGACTTTGTGCTTGCTCAGCCTCACGAATATTGGCACCAATACTGGTCCCGGATCGCAATATTTGCTTACTCATCACAAACTCCTTTTGTTCATTTACTAAAAACTTATATAAATTCACAATCCGAACAGCGAACTCCAAACTTTTATCTTTTACTACATTATCCTTCATGTCCTCTCGCATTAATTGTCAATTGTCAACTGTCAATTGTCAATTATTTTATTGTCCGTAGTAAGCGTTCGGACCATGCTTGCGGCTGAAGTGTTTCTCTATCAGCAGCGGGTTCATTGTTAAATTCGGATTTACAGCATAGGCAATACTTGCCATTTTGGCAACTTGTTCCATCACTACTGCATTGTGTACTGCATCATGTGCATCTTTTCCCCAAGAGAAAGGCCCATGATTCTTGACCAATACTCCCGGTGTATGTACAGGGTTCAGGCCTTCGAAACGTTTTACGATCACGTTTCCGGTTTCCAGTTCATAGGCACCTTTTACTTCAGCTTCCGTCATGTCCGCTGTGCAAGGGATGGCATCATGGAAATAATCAGCGTGAGTTGTTCCGATATTAGGAATGTCACAACCGGCTTGCGCCCATGCGGTAGCATAAGTAGAGTGGGTGTGTACCACTCCGCCGATTTCGGGGAATGCTTTGTAGAGTACCACGTGAGTAGGAGTATCTGAGGATGGCTTCAGCCGTCCTTCGACGACTTTGCCATCCAGGTCCACTACTACCATATCTTCCGCTTTCATATCATCATAACTGACTCCACTGGGTTTGATGACTACCAGTCCCGTCTCGTGGTCGATGGCAGAAACATTTCCCCATGTGAAGATGACTAATCCATGCTTCACCAATTCGAGATTGGCATGAAATACTTTTTCTTTCAGTTCTTCCAGCATATTGATTATAATTTAAATTTCGGGTCCTTGCGGTAGGCTTTGCCGTTGAATTTATACAAGGCTGCACCCCGTTTGGAACCCAGTTTATCTATTTTATCCGTCTTTTCGATAAAGTCCATTTCTGCGACACGCTTGCGGAAATTCCGTTTGTCCATCGGTTCGCCGTAAATAGCTTCGTAGAGACTTTGCAGTTGGGACAGTGTGAACAGCTTCGGCAACAGGTTGAATCCGATAGGCTCGACAGATGCTTTCTGTTTCATCATCTCCCGTGCTTTATCGACCATCTCCGGATGGTCGAAAATCAGTGCGGGGAGTTCGTTGATGTTTACCCAGTAAGCATTGTGCTTCTGAACCAGTTCGCGGTCGTACTCATTGATGTTGATCAGCGCATAGTAGGCAATCGAAACTACCCTTTCGCCCGGATCGCGGTCGATGGCGCCGAAGGCTCCCACCTGTTCCATGTATACGTTTTCCAAACCTGTAAGTTCAGCTAGTACACGTTTGGCAGCATCGTCCACGCTTTCGTCTTTTTGCACGAATCCTCCCATCAGTGACCATTCGCCCATTGCCGGTTCGAAGTTTCTCTTCAGCAGCAGCAGGCTTATTTCGCCTTCATTAAAACCGAAGATGATGCAGTCGATACCGAGATAGAAGGTAGGATTCGAACTATAATAGTTTTTCATCGTTTGAATGAATTTATTTAATTACCAGAAATACCAGTAGAAAGCAGCAGTGATAGCAAGGATGATTGCTGTATGAATAATATCCCAGTGATCCCAGCTTGCACGGGTAGCTGCTTTTTGTTCTTTAGTAGCTGTGCCGAATACCAGTCCCTGAATCTTTTCCGCTGTCGGAGCTTCCGTGGCAAGGCTGACTACAATAACTACGATGATACAGAACAGGAACATCCATCCGCAGAAGAACAGCCAGTTCATATCGTAGAATAAATATTTGAAGGTAGAATCTGCCACTTCACCTGCGTTACTGTAATATACTTTGGCACCCAGACGAGTCAGACCGATGACCATACCGGCGATCAATCCCCACATACCACCTTGGGCAGAAGTACGTTTCCAGCAGATACCCAGCAGGAAGGCAGCGGCAATACCCGGAGCCAATACAGACTGAACATCCTGCAAATAAGTATAAAGTACGTCACCTACGCTACGCATGATAGGAATCCAGAGAATACCGAGGATTACGATCACTACAGTTGCTATCTGACCGATACCTACCAGTTTCTTTTCCGGAGTCTCCGGACGGAAGCGTTTGTAGAAGTCGATTGTAAACAACATGGCAGATGAGTTGAACAGTGAAGCCAGCGAACTCATCAAGGCAGCGAGGATACCGCATACTACCAGACCTTTCACACCGGCAGGAAGCAATTTAGCTACCAGGGTAGGGAAGGCGGCGTCAGCGTTGGCAGTACCATTGGCAAGCATCGGGAGGAAACCTTCGCCACCGGCACCGATATATTTTTGATGTAATGCGAAAGCAATCATACCCGGAATCAGGAACAGGAATACAGGCAACAGCTTCAGGTAAGCACCGAAGATAGTACCGCGACGGGCTTCTTTTTCATTCTTTCCCGAAAGTACACGCTGTACGATGAACTGGTCAGTACACCAATACCAGAAACCGATAATGGCAGAACCGATCAAAGCACCCAGCCAAGGGAAGTTCGCGTCATCATTGCTACGGATCAGGTTGGTCATGGCATCGCCGTAATCATTGACCGTAACGGCTCCGCAAACTCTCATCATTTCGTCCCAGCCTCCCAGTTCTTTGAAACCGAGAACAAGGATAATCAATGAGCCTAACAGAAGAATCGGAGTCTGAAGTACAGAAGTATAAAGTACCGACTTCATACCACCGAAGATCGTATATAGTGCAGTGAGAACAACCAGTCCGATGGCAGCAATCCAAAAGAAGTCAATTCCCCAGAGTTCTTTGATACCGAATACTTGCTGGAATACCAGACCTCCGGCATATACTGTAACCGCTACTTTGGTCAATACGTAACTTACCAGAGAAATGACCGATAAGATGGTACGTGACTGAGGATTGTAACGGCGTTCCAGAAATTCCGGCATCGTGTATACCATGCTTCGTGAATAGAAAGGTACGAATACCCATCCCAGAATCAGGATCATCCATCCCTGAATTTCCCAGTGAGCCATCGCCATACCGCTTGAAGCTCCTGCTCCCGCCAGGCCGATCAAGTGTTCCGAACCGATGTTTGATGCGAAGATAGAGGCACCGATCGCAAGCCATGTTGCGTCACGTCCGCCTAAGAAATAATCTGCCGAGTCATTTTGTTTTTGTCTGACTACCCAAACAATAATACCTATCAGAGCCAAAAAGAAGACTCCAATTACTAGCCAATCTAATGCTTCCACAATAAATTTGATTTATAAGTTAATATTATTTCTCTATCGAGAATTTAAAGATACATTCGCTGTTGTACGTTTGTCCCGGTTCCAGCACAACGGACGGCCAGTCGGCTTTGTTGGGGCTGTCGGGGTAGTGTTGTGTTTCGAGGCAGACAGAAGCACGTTGGTTGTAAACGATACCTTTCTTTCCGCTTACGGTTCCGTCGAGGAAGTTACCTGTGTATACCTGAATACCCGGTTCGTTGGTATATACTTCCAGTGTGATTCCGGTTTCGGGAGACGTCAGTCTGGCAGCTACCTGAGAGATGTCACCCTTGGTGTTGAGCACCCAGTTGTGGTCGTATCCGTTGCCGTTCTTCAGTTGGACGAAGTCGTAGTTGTTGATATCTTTGCCTACCGCTTTCGGAGTAGTGAAGTCCATCGGAGTATCTTTGACCGGAGCGATTTCGCCGGTTGTCATGAAGGTGCTGTCTACCGGAGTATAGTAATCTGCATTTACATACATGATGTTGTCTGTCGATGTTTTTGACGGATCACCAGCCAGATTGAAGTAAGAGTGGTTGGTCATGTTGATGATTGTCTTTTTGTCGGTAGTAGCGCTGTATTTGATATCGATGGCATTGTCATCTGTCAGTTGATAGGTTACTTTAGCAGTCACATTTCCGGGGAAATTCGCGTCACCGTCCGGAGAGATAAGAGTCAGTTCCAATGTTGCCGGATCGATAAGGTTGGCTTCGTATACTTGGTATTGCCATCCTTTCGGACCTCCGTGCAGACAGTGGCCAAAGTTGTTTTGCGGCAGTTGGATGGTATCTCCGTCCAGTACAAAACGCCCTTGGTTGATGCGGTTGGCGTAACGGCCGATAGAAGCACCGAAATCACTGGGTACATTAATATAATCAGCAATGCTGTCAAAACCTAAAACTACATCCTGCATCTTACCGTTTTTGTCGGGCACCATGATGGATACGATACGTCCGCCAAAGTTAGTGATGCATACTTCCATACCCGCCTTATTCTTTAAGGTATAAAGAGCTGTTTGGGCATTGTTCACTTCTGTTTGAAATTTTGCCGGGTCAAGACCGGATAAAGTCAGCTCGGAAGCCGGCTTGTTATTGCACGCGGCAAGCATCAGCGCGGCAATTCCTGCAAGTAGAAAATGTTTTTTCATGGTTTTATTTTTAATGTAAATGAGATGCTTATCTTATTTTGGGTGTAAAAGTAACACTTTTGTTTGGTGTATCAAATACACTTGTATATGTTGTGCAACATAAAAGGATAAGAACTTTACTGTTACGTATAAAACTATCGCATGTTCCCATCTTCGGAGCGGGATCGTTGTATTGCATTTTCTCTTTCTATATAGAGCTGGATAGTTTCTAGGGCTTGGAACCAGAGTTTCACCAGCTTGAAACTAAAGTTTCTTCAGCTTGAAACTAAAGTTTCCTCTGCTTGAAACTAGAGTTTCATCCGCTTGGAACCGTTGGTTCCGGCATATGGAAACGAATGGACCTACGCATGACCTGTCGGCAAAGTCCGGTAGATATAGCAGCACTGTGACGGCAAAAATTGCCATCACAGTGCTGTCACTGGTTGCTGTCACAGCTTTACTTCTTCATTATAAGCGAGTTATGCTCTGTTTTGTGACGGTGACAGCAAAACACATATTTATTTTTCTATAGAGAGTTATTGGAGTTTCTTCCCCCAATATGTCTTTTGATTACCTTGGGCCGCATACACAATCGTATGTGTCCGCGGACTGGCTTCCCAGTCGACTTCGCGTTGCAGATAGAGTACTACTCCGGCGCTTGTCGTGATGGTTTGAGTCGCTGCATCAAATGTCCATGTAGCATTTTTCCAGCTGCCGGAAGTTATCTTATGCGTGTCGAGATCATAGGTCATCGTTTCGGAAGTCCGTTGGGTGCCTGTATTGTTGGTCAATGCCAGATGTTCCCAGTCTCCCGCTATTTCATTTTCCGTGATAGGTGCTTGCGGAACGGCTCCGTAACGTTCGGGCATAACGAGAGGCCATCCGTTGGCATCCCAGCGGATGCTGCGTACATGTCCCATCATGATGGCGTTGGAGTATTCATTGCCGCCTACGTTCACGGGGAAACGTCCTTGTGAAGTATAGAACCAGTTGCCGGCTCCGTCATCGAAGATGCCGCAATGGGAAATTCCTACCCAGCCGTAGCTGTTGTCGAACCGGTAAGGAGCAGTCAGTATCGGATATAGTTGCGCGCTTCCCATAGCGGAATTTCCGTGTATGTCTACATAAGGACCGTCGATGTTTCTGGAACGGCAGACACGTGTGTTGTATTCTACCGACAGTGAACCGTAAGCCAGGAACAGATAGTAATAACCGTCCCGATAGATCACTTCGGGACCTTCGGATGCCTGCCAGCGGCTGGTGCCACGTGTGGCGATTATCTTTCCATAACCCGAATTGTCTTCCCCTGTGATGTTCCAGGGATTTCCCAAAGCATTCAACGGCTTGCCGTCTTCCGGATTTACCTGCAGGGCAGCGATACCGCTGTGCCATGAACCATAGATCAGCCAGTGTTCGCCATTTTCCGTTATTATATAAGTAGGGTCTATCGCATTGATTTTAAAATACCCTTCCCAGTCATTGATGCTGCTGCGCCCATAATCCGTCTTTCCCTTATCGCTGGCAGAGCAGACAACGAATCCTTTGTCTTCCCATATATTACTTGCTGGATCGGAAGTTTCCATCAGTCCGATAAACGCGCGTTCGGTCCATGAACCGTCAAAGTTGCCGTTGTTCTCAATTTCCGGTTTTCCGGTTTGGATGTAGTTCGTGATTATGATGGAATAATACATACGGTATTTTCCGTTCGATACTTTTCGTGCAACAGGTGCCCAGTATCCGTAAGACGGATTGTCAATCGGTTCCAGTCCCATCTCCTGACGGTAGGCATTCAGCTTTTCTTTGATCCATGTCGGGGGTGTTTCACTCATAGTTGCTCCCAGGTACTCCCAGTTTACGAGGTCTTTGGAACGCCTTGCGTGGAAGTGTCCGTTTCCGCTGTGCGCGTTTCCGTAAGAAGCGTCTGTCTGATACATATAGTAATATCCGTCATCGGCTTTCATTACCGTAGGGTCGTGTACGTTGGCAAGGTTCCAGTCATAACGGTTGCTCCAGGCTGAGAAACTTGTGTAGTCGTCTACATACGTGGGTGCTTCGTACGCTGCCAGTTCATCGCTCAGTGTCTCGGCGGGAGTCGTGAAAGAAGTTTCCTCCGAGTATCTGGGCTCTTCGTTGTAAAGGGTGACAAAGGCTCTTACGTAATACGTCGTCTGTGGAGTCAGGCCGGTCAGGGTCGTACTGATTTCCGATCCTCTGACTTCGGAGGTCGTGTCATAAATGTCCGGATGGGATGCCGTGCCATAACAGAATCCCCGTTTGACGATATTCACTCCTTCCGTTCCGCTGATATTGGCGGATAAGGTTGCTTTGTTGTACCCCACATTCGTATATGCCGGCGTTGTGATGCTTAAAGCTCCTGATGCGGAGTTTTCATCATCGTCACTGCACGCTGCCAGAGCGAGCGTGCAACAGAGTAGAAGATAGATGGTCTTTAAGTATTTCATATCTCAGTCTTTCTTTTTTTAGATTGTTTTGATGTTTATTCGTTAGAAGCGCTTCCGGTGTCCCATCCCGGATTCTGTCCCAGATTGGGTGCCCGTTTCACTTCGTTGGCAGGTATCGGGAAGTAGTAACTCTTGGGATTGACAAACGTGCGTGAATTGACCGTTTCTGCCAGTCCGAAGGTATAGGAGGGAGTATCTGCGCTGCCGGTGACTTTCACTCCATAAAGATTCAGCAACTGGTTGTAACGGGGCTTTCCGGTTTCTCCCGTAGAGGTTACATTGTCATATAGTTTCCAGCGGCGTACATCGAAGAAACGATGATCTTCGAAAGCCAGTTCGATGCGTCTTTCGTTGCGGATACGTTCGCGGAGTTCACTTTGCGACATATCTGCGTAGGCCGGCATACCGGCACGGGCGCGTATCTCATTGATATAACTGTATGCCTTGGCAGGACCTTCCGCTTCATTATAGGCTTCGGCGGCATTCAGCAGAATTTCGCCATAACGGAAAATCATCCATGCGTGAGGATAGGTGGCCGGTTCTTTGCAGGATATGTTATTCACGTACTTTTTCAGATAGTATCCGGTGTAGGTACCTCCCATGGCTGAGGTGTAATCCACTCCTTTGTCCGCATCCGAGTTGTAGCGTACGTCGATGGCACGTCTTTCTTCTTTGTCGGCACGTCCCCACATCATGCCTTGATAGAAGATGGTTTGTGCCAGACGCGGGTCACGGTCTTTATACGGATTGGCGGCATCGTAGGTACTGCCGTTCTCATCGATCCGTTTGCCGTTGCTCATTTCGTAAGCGTCCACCAGATTCTGTGTCGGGTTGGTACGTCCGTTTCCGGAGAAAGAACCGGTAAAGCCTACCGGCAGGAATACTTTTTCTACCTGATTGGTATTCCATACGGAGCGTGCAAGGATAATTTCATTGTTGTATACCGGATTGGTCGTGAAACATTCGTAATAGTCATTCTCCGGATTTCCCGTATTGTACAGTCGGTAAGGATAACTTTGCTTGTTATTCTGAGTGATGAAGTCGGCTGCTGCCTGCGCCGCATTCGCCCAGTATGCGGTGTTGCCGTCCGGATTGTTCAGTTTGGAAGCACGGTAGAGCAGGGCTCTTGCCTTTAAAGCATAAGCGGCGGCTCCGTTGACACGTCCCCAGTTGGATGCTTCATCGCTGTAGCGGAAGGGAAGCTGGTTTTTGATCTGGTCGCATTGGTCGGCTACCCATTCAAGTGCTTCGGCAGCGGGAGTACGGGACATGTTCATTGCCGAAGGATCGGACAAGTCGAAGATGATCGGTTCGCCGGATTCATCTTCCGCAATGACAGGGGCAGCGCCGAACCAGCAGATTAAGTCGAAATGGAAGATAGCGCGAAGCAGTCTGGCTTCTGCGCAGTAACGGTCGTAAAGGCGGTTGTCGTCGCCGTCCTTCACCGTATTTCCTACTACGGATGCCTTGGCGTTCTTCAGAAACATATTACATTTCCGAATCCCGTATAAGTCGGTGTTCCAGAAGCCCAGCAGGGGATGGTCGCCGGCGGTGTATCCGTCGCTGCCGATCTTTGTATAATAATGAAGTCCCCAGCAGGTCACTGCATTGTCCGTCATACAGTCACGTGAAGCACCTGTGAACTGGTCGTCCGACAATGGCGCCAGCCCATCCGGCAGATTCGTGTAGATGTTGGCGAGGAACTCGCGTGTCAGGTTCTGGTTATTGAACACTTTCTTCTCAGACAAGGAGGCATCGTACTCTTTGTCGAGGTAGTCGCTGCACGAACTGCCTGCGAGTGCGAGGACCAGAGTAGCTATATAAGTTGATATTCTTTTCATAATTCTTTGCTGTTTTATTGAATGATTAGAATCCGATATTCACACCGAACGTAAATGAACGTGTCTTGGGATATGCCCAGATATAGTTGGTCGGGTTTTCCGGATCAAAGCCTTTAGGCAGATGGCTCCAGTTGCACAGGTTGTAACCGCTGAAGTAAAGACGGCATTTCGTCATATTGACTTTAGAAATCAGTCGTGCAGGAAGCGAGTAGCCGACTTCCACATTCCGCAATGACAGGAAATCTCCGTTGACTACCCAGATGGTAGACTCATTGTACGGATAGTTCCGGTCGAGGTCACTGAAGGAAGTAGACAGACGCGGATATTTGGCGTTGATATTGCGCGGGTCTGTCGGATCATCGGTATAATATCCCCATGTGTTGGTGATTTCATGAGTGGAAGTACCTCCCCAGCCGAAACCATAGTCCATATTCTCGCGACAGGGAACGGTGCGGTTCAGATAAGCCGTCAGCACGGCACGTGCATCGAACCCTTTCCAGCTAAAACCTAAACGGATGGTCGGGATTAATTCCGGAATATTCGTGTATCCGGTCGGTACTTTGTCGTAGCTGTCTATTTTACGGTCGCCGTTCGTATCCTGGAATACGGCATTGCCGAGCTTGTATTTACCGGCAGCGTTCCACGGATATTTCTGAGGATTGGCAACAGCGTCTTCATAAGACTCCGGAATCAGGTCGGGATTACTTGCCCATTGTTTCCAGATCAGGAGCTGGCTCTGGTCGATACGGTTGCCGGTTCTTGTCTGATAAGCGTAATCGGGAGTCAGTTCATCCATTTCGGTGATCTTGTTGGTGTTGAAAGTCAGCATACCGTCGATATAGTATTCGAAATCACCGATCCGGTTGCTGTGTCCTAAAGTGACTTCGAAACCTTTCGTTTCGGCCTTGCCGTAAGAGTCTTGCGGAGCATTTACACCGAATAAGCCGGGCACGGTGGAACGGGATACCAGAATATTGGAACGCCATTCCTTGAAGAAGTCCACGGAACCGTAGATTTTCTTGTTCCACAAGTCGAAGTCAACGCCGAAGTTTGCCATGTCCGAGATTTCCCATTTGATATTCTTGTTGCCGGCTGTCGATTCATATACACCTTCCGTGTAAGATTGGGAAGTACCGAAATTATATCCGCCTCCTTCGGTGAATGTACCTTGGTACGGGTAGCGGCTGACGCCTGTCACAGCTTGTCCCGCCCGTCCGTAAGAAGCACGGAGTTTCAGGAGATTCACGAACGAGTTCTTCAGCCATGATTCTTCGGAAAGTACCCATCCCACGGAACCGCCGGGGAATGTTCCGAAGCGTTCGCCGTCGGCATAATTATCACTGCCCATACGGGAGATATTGCCGGAAAGGATATACCGGTTGTTATATACATAGGTAGCTTGCGCGTTATAAGAAAGGTAGCGGTTGGATGATTCCTGTCCGCGTACCACATTCTGATAAGTACGGATGAAAGCCTGAGCATTGACGGCATGTTTGCCGAAGGTATGTTCGTATGCCAGTCCTCCGTTCATATTGAGATTATAGTAATAGTCACGTGGAGAAGTGGTGGCATTGGGCAGTGCTTTGTATGTTCTCATGCGTTGGTATGTATATTCCGACGGGTCGTTGACATCAGCCATATAGTTATAGTAGTAGACATTGACATCGGCTTGCTGCACCTTCTGGAATGTTTCGTAAGAGTCGAAACTGAACGTCATCTTGGCTTTCAGTCCGGGAACGAGGGCATCCAGGTTTCCGGTAGCCGTTACGGTTGTATAGAGGTTACGGCGGCGGTTCTGTTCCACACCACGTCCGGCGATTTGTGCGGCACCGTTTTTACTGTCGCTGCTGGTCGGCATAAAGAATTCACCGTTCGGGCAGAATACGGGATACACCGGAAGGTTTTCGCCGGCTCCCCAGGTAAAGAGGTTCCATACGTCAATGCCCGGTTGGGAGATATTGTCGATACGTCCGCCCAAGTCCATCGATACATTCAGGAACTTGTTTACATCGATGTCGATGTTCGAACGCAGGTTATAGCGGTTCAATACTTCCTGTGTGCTGTAGCCTTCGTTCCATTCCGTCCATTTGGTGTCGAACAAACCTTCCTGGCGGAGATAAGAGAAGGAGACATAGTAGCGTGCACGTGCGTTACCGCCGCTGACAGACAGGTTGGTACGGTATTGCGGAGCTGCATCCCGCAGCATGGTGTCGTGCCAATTCGTATTGAAGTATTTGTATTTGGCCATTCCTTCCAACTGCTCACCGTTGCAGACACGACGGTAGTATTCCAAGTCTTCATCGGAATATTCGGGACTTAATCCGTCCAGGTATCGTGCCTGATTACGGCTCAGCGCATAGTTATAAGAATTCTGGCTTTCGGGGATTCCGGCAATAGTCTGGAAGCCGACTTCTTGTGTGAAGTTGATTTTAGTCTTACCGGTTTCTCCACGTTTGGTCGTTACGAGTACTGCGCCGTTGGCTCCACGCATTCCATAGATAGCGGTGGCGGCGGCATCCTTCAATATCGTAATCGATTCAATAGGGTAGGCATCGAGGAATGAGAGGTCACGTTCCACATTGTCGACGATGATCAGTGGACTGCGTGCGCTGGCATTCATGGTACGGATGCCACGGATATACATAGCCGTTTCACTCCATCCCGGTTCGGATTGCGCTTCATACGTCTCTACACCGGTGACAGTGGAGGTAAACGCATTCTGCAAAACGGTTACCGGATGTTTTTCCAGTTCTTCTCCGGTGACGATGGAGGTGGACTCTGTCACAAACTTCTTGGGTTTGCGGTTGAAAGGAAGCGGAGTTGTATGAGCATATTCATCCAGGTCGGCATCCATGACAATCTTGAAATTCTCTTCGAAGTCGGCAATGGCCGTTGTCGGCAGATAACCTACGCTGCTTACATAAAGTTCGTCGGCAGGTTTTACATTCTTCAAAGTGAAGAAACCGTCCTTGTCCGAGAGTGCGATGCGGCTTGCTTCCGCTACGTTGACCACCGCACCTGCGATAGGTTCACCCTCTGCATTTACGATTCGTCCTTTCAGGACTTTAGCATCTTGCGCCCATCCGTTGCCCAGCATGAAAGCTGTGGCTACGGTGAGCAGGATTCTTTTGAATCCTGTCTGTATGTTATTTAATTTCATCGGTTGCATATTCATTCAGTTAATTGTTCCAACCCGGGTTGTTTTCGATATTCGTTTTCCATACTTCTCCTTCCGGTATCGGGTAGAGATACATTTTCTCCGTAAATACCCGGTTCTGGGCAACTTTACGTGTATAGACAAACTTTCCGTTTTCCTTGGTAACCTCCATTCCGTAGACAGGACGTGCCAATGCTTTTTCCGCTACATTCCAGCGACGTACGTCCCATGCGCGATGATCTTCAAAAGCGAGTTCGACGGTACGTTCCTTGCGGATGAAGTTACGGCGGTCGGCAATGGTCTGAAGATCGCTGCGGTCTGTGAGTTTGGCAGTCATCCCTACACGGTCGCGGAGAGGCTGGATGGCATTCAGTACGTCGGCACGTGACCCGCCGGCTTCATTCAAGGCTTCTGCATAGTTCAATAAGATTTCCGCATAGCGGATGATAATCCAGTTACGGTAGTTGCTGCCGGTATGGTTATTGTTCAGGATCACTTCCGGAATATACTTGCGGGTATAGTATCCGGTCGGCGTTGCATTTGCATTTCCTTGCGGGTTATCCCGTTGTCCTTTGAGTACATTAATTATGCCATTACCCCAGTTCACACCGTTGTAGAGTACGGTAGCTGCCAGACGCGGGTCGCGGTTGCTGTAAGGATCATTGCTCTTGTATCCGCTGGTGTTGTTGATGGCGGGAGTGGCTGTTCCATTATAAACAGGGGCACCGGTTTCATCATAACTGCTGAAAGGAGACTGCCCGTTTGCCATATCGTACATATCCACTAAATTCTGTGACGGGCACAAACCTCCGTTGCCGCCTTCGCCTACCGGCGTATCGTTATAGATCGCTCCCCATCCTACAGCCACATCATTACGCCAGAAAATCGTTTCGTTATTTTTCTCGTCATGTGCGTTCTTCAGAATAGCATTGGTGTAGCAGGTCTTCGGATCGGTGTCGGTCGTGTAAAGTCCGTAGAGCGTTCCGTAATCCGTCATGAAGCTTTGCGCTGCATCGGCGGCTTGCTGCCAGCTGATACCCGATTCGCTTCTGAAACGGTCGCTTGCCATGTAAAGCATAATGCGGGAATACAGTGCACGAGCCATTGGCTGGCTGATACGTCCGGGGTTGCCCGATTCGGCAGAAGTAGCTTTATCCATCAATCCTTCTTCGCAATCTTTCAGTTCTTTCAGAATGAAGTCAACTACATATTCTTTCAGGGAAGGGCGGGTGGTATAGTTGCTCAGCAAGTCCCCGTCCGGATCGAGTACATCTGTCACCAGAGGGACGGGGCCGTAGCGGAGAAACATTTCCCAGTAGAAATAAGCGCGGAGGAAATGAGCTTCCGCCTTGTATTGTTTCACATAGGTAGCGTGTGCTTCTTCCGAGTCGTCCGTAGCTTTGGGCACGTCGTCGATATTCTTTAACAGCATATTGCATTTGCGGATACCCCGGTAATAGTGTTCCCATGTGTCGGTGAGTTCAGTGGCGGCACTGCTGGCATAATAGTTACCGATGTTGAAACTTGTACGCGTGCCGCCGCTGGCGTAGCTGGTTTCGGCTAAGTCGGTGGCTGCATCCATCCATGAGTTGTTGATGCGGCAGGCACCGTGGCGCAGGAAGTTGTAAGTATCGAAATGGAACTCGCGGGTAGTAGTCCACTGGCTGAATACCTCTTCTTCTGTCAGTTCGTTGCTGGGCTGTTTGTCCAGAAAACCACCGAATATATCTTCACAGGAAGTCAGGGCGATTCCGGCGGTTGCCAACCAAAAGGCGGTATATATGATTGTCTTTTTCATGTCTTATATCTGTTAGAATTTAATGTTTACACCAAAGTTTACCGTCTTCATAATCGGGTAACGGTTGGAACCTTCACTTTCCGGATCGCAAAGACCATCCAGTTTATCCCATGTGATGAGATTGTTTGCATTCACATAGACGCGGCATTCGTTCATGGCTACTTTTCTGATCCATCGGGCCGGAAGCGAGTAGCTTAGTTCGATATTCTTCAGACGGAGGAAGTTACCGTTTTTCAGGAAGAACGAGTTTTTACGCTGGTTATGGTCACCGTAGCTGTCATAATGGAGCAGCGGATAGCTGGCATTGGCAAGGTTGTATGCTTCCGACTGGTTGGGATTCCAGCGGTTCAGATGATGTTCTTTTACCTTACCGCCATTCACGAAAGCGTACATTGCCTCTGCATCATAATATCTGGAAACATGATCTACTCCCTGAAACATGATGCTGAATCCGATGCCTTTGTATTCGCATCCCAGAGACAAGGCGTAAGTGTTTTCGGGAACATCGCTATAGCCGATAAATGTTTCATCACGGCTGTCGATAAATCCGTCTCCGTTCATATCACGGTATTTCAGGTCGCCTGCCTGTACGTTGCCGAAAGTAGAAACCGGAAAATCGGGGTTGTTCAGGTCGGCTTGGGTCACAAAACCATCGCACACCAGACCGAAGTATTGGTTGATCGGATGACCTTCCTGTTTGCGATATGCTGTCTTTGTGGCGGGTTCGTCCATGTTCCGGATTTCATTGCGGGCGTGTGAGAAAGTCAGACTTGCATTATAGGTAAAGTCCTTTCCGATATGGTTCGCATGTTTCAGTTCGATTTCGAAGCCCTTGTTGTTGGTCTCTCCCAGATTGCCGGCAGCCATATTGACGCCTACCCATTGCGGACGGGTGAGGTAAGGAGTCAGGATATCGTTTCTCTTTTCGTAGAATACGTCGATATTACCGTTCAACAGTCCGTTCCATAAACCAAATTCCAGTCCCAGGTTGTATTTGTGAGCACGCTCCCAAGTCACTGCATAGTTAGGGTACTGGCTTTCATAGATACCGGTATATCCGGTTGTTCCGAAGTGATAGTCGTTGGCTATCTGTGTCCACACTGCCTGATACAGGAAACGTTGTTTTACGCCATTCACTTTGTATACATCGTTACCTACTTCACCATAGGATGCACGGATTTTCAGATTGTTCAGCCAGTCTTCCGTTCCTTTCATGAAAGCTTCGTTGCTGATTCTCCATCCTACGGAGAAAGAAGGGAAGAAACCGAAGCGTCTGCCTCGCATGAAGTTTTCCGAACCGTTATAGCCGAAGTTGACTTCTGCCAGGTAACGGTCGTCGTAGCCGTATGTGGCACGCCCTACCAGTCCTTGGTAGCGTTCGGCAAGGTCTGCCTGATAACGGTAGTCATTCTGGTTGTACAGTGCCATAGCGGTGATATCATGTTTCCCGAATTTGCGTGCCCAGTTCAGCTGGAATTCCATATAAAGTTTATAAGTAGTAGTCTGGTTATTGCCCAGATAAGCAAGTTCCGTATCTGTATTGAACTGGGTATAAGCGTCTATTGAATTATAATTAGTACGGTCATTCAGCTCATAAGTGGCAAAGTCGGCATTGAAAGCACGCATATAGTAAGCGTCGTAGTCGAAAGATACCATTCCTTTTGCTGCCAGCCCTTTGGTGAGCCAGTCCATCTTATAATCCACAATGAAATTTGTTTCATTGATCGTATTGGTGGAGCGGTAGAAACCGGCTTTGGCTAAACGTGCTACGATATTATTCTGATATTGTGAGCTGCCGCTATATAATGTCTTTTGGTCTTCGCCTTCACCCACGGTGTAGGATACCGGGAACAACCATCCCGGAGTATGATTCATTTCGTAAAAAGCCTGACTGTAGGATCCGTCCCTCGCTTCATTCGAGTTCGGGCCTCTGCGTTCTTCGAAACGTGTTCCGAAGTTGACTGAAAGAGTCAGGTCTTTGGTCATCAGAAAGTCGAGATTGGCACGGAAAGCGAAACGCTTGAAGCTTGAGTTCGACTTGTTTCCGTATTCGTCCTGACTGAATTCCTTGAACAATCCCTGTTGGTTGTAATATTCGGCAGAAGTAAAGTAACGCATACGTTTGGTACCGCCCTGTATGTTGACATTGTAGCGTTGTGCCGGTGCACTGTTGCGCAAAACGGTGTCATACCAGTCTACATTCGGGTAGAGGAGGGCATCGATTCCGCTAAGTTGTCCGGCTGAGGCTCTTTTATACATTTCGATATCGGATGCCGAATATTGAGAAGGTAGTCCGTCATTAGCCAGCGCTTCTTCCAATAATACAACCGAATTGTAAGAATCCAGATAAGTATCCTGGCGGGTAGGGGACTGTATTTGCCAGTTGGCGGTCAGGCTGACGGTCGGTTTCTGTTCCTTACCACGCTTCGTTGTAATCAGCATCACACCGTTTGCACCACGTACACCATATACGGCAGTAGCGGAAGCATCTTTCAACGTAGAGATCGATTCGATATCATCCGGAGCAATCTGTGAGAACTCGCGTTCTACGCCGTCTACCAGAATCAACGGTTGGTTGTCTCCTGCGAAAGAAGCACGGCCACGGATATAAATCTTCATATCGTCAGCCCCCGGCGCACCGGAAGTCTGAGAAGTGATTACACCCGAAATCTTACCGGCAATCGCCTGTGAAATATTGGCTGCCGGAGATTTCAACAGTTCTTTGGAAGAAACCTGCGAGATGGCACCTACCACACTCTCTTTCTTCTGTGCACCGTAGCCGACTACTACGACTTCATCCAGCACTTCCGTGTCTTCCTCCATAGTGATATTCAGTTTCGTCTTGTTGGCTACAGGAATTTCCTGTGTCTTATAGCCGATATAACTGATTTGTAACACGGCTTTCGGTCCGACCGTCAGTTTGAAGTTACCGTCAAAGTCGGTAATGGTTCCGTTCGTAGTTCCTTTTTCAAGTATGCTTGCACCAATGGCGGCTTCGCCTTTGGTATCAACTACCCGTCCGGTGATCTGCTTGTTCTGCGCATACACCCATTGGCTGAATGTAGCGAGGCAGAGTATCAGTATAAAATTCTTCATGTATACTAAACTTTAAGGTTTAATTCTTTTTCTTTTTCATAATAGCCTGTATCTCATCGATTGTCAGTGCTTTGTTGTAGATAGCGATGTCGTCGAACATAAATCCGGGATCCGGATCGCCCCATGTCCATGCCTGATTTCCGCCCAATGAGATGTATTTCAAGTCTGCACCGTTGGTGAATATTCCGGAGATGGTATTGCCGTCACCGCTGCCTGATACTGTCCATGAATTAGCGACTTCTCCGTCGAGGTAGATTTTGCAGGTGGTAGTCGTGAGAACAGCTGTGTAAAGATGCCATTCATGATCCTTCAGCCAGTCTTCCTCACAAACGATTCCATCTGCTGCATATTCCGAACAATAAACGGTGTTGACACCTTTCTCGTTCTGTGCGGCGGTGAAGTCTGTCCATCCGTTACAGTTTATTTGGGCGAGTCCGCGGGATTGCAGGACAAACAATGGCCATATATTCTCTGATCCTGCTGACGGCTCATTTCCGTACGCTGTGAACAGCGGTGAATAACGGTAATCATCCGACCCTCCGGCATTCTTGGCATTCACCCATACACTGATACTCACTTCCTGAGATTCTACGGAGTGGGAAAGAGCATCCTGAGGCAACATCAGATAATTAGTGCCTTTAGAGCCGGCTACGTTCTGGAATATTTGTCCGAAACCTTTGTCTTCCACTGAAACTATTTTGCCCGAACCTACGATTTTTGCATCTCCGGCTCCTTCTTCAAAGGTATTGATGTAGACGGGAGTCGGCAGAGCCAATGTCTTGTCTTCCATAATCTGCTTGATCTGTTCCGGAGACAATTCTTTGTTATAGACTGCGAAGTCGTCAAACATGAATCCCGGATCGGGATCGCCCCAGTCGAACGCCTGATTTCCGCCTAAAGTGATGTATTTGTAGTTGGCACCATAAATGAATGCACCTTCAATTGTATTGTTATCTCCGGTACCTGCTACCTGCCATTCGTTCTTCAGTTCGCCATCCATATATACTTTGGCGGAAGTAGCGGTGAGAGTTACTGTATAGTAATGCCACCCATGATCGGCTAACCAGTCAGTGGCGTCATGATATAGAGCATTGGTACCATTTACATTCTGTGCATCATCAAAGTTGCACCATCCGGCATTATTCAGTTGTAATGTTCCTCTTACATACAATGCAAACATAGGCCAGTTGTCTGTATTGGCAGTACCTGCTATGCCCGGTGCCTGTCCGTGAGCGCTGAATAATGGTGACCACATATAAGTGGATGAGATTCCGGCATCCTTCGCATTCACCCACATACCGATAGACATTTCCTTCGTTTCGGCAGAATGTGACATAACATCTTCCGGAAGCAACAAGTAATTCTGACGCATTCCTCCGGGGATATTCTTGAATACGGTTCCGAAGGCGCTATTATCATCTGTAACAAAGCTGCCACCGCCAATGATCTGTAGTCCGGTAGTCGTTTCGAAAGTAGCTTGATAAACAGGATCCGGCACATATACTCCGCCACCGATATTCGGTCCCTGAGCATCGCTGTCCGAGAAGGTATTTGTCCAGATCTTCAGATCATCGTAATAGGCTTCGGCTGTTTCCGTATCCGAACCATAGCCTAAATATATATAGGTGGCAGATGACAATAAATCGATCATATTGGAATAATCGAAGTCACCTACGCTCACAGCCCTTGTCTTTCCGGAACTGATGCTGGCATGGTTGTTGGTATCGTATTTCTTGGTGCCATCGATATAAATGGCGTATCCTTTCCCTGTGAAAGTCAAGGCAACATAATGCCATGTCCCGTAAGGTATTGCGTTCGTTACACTGACTTCCGGATCATTTACGTCCAGATAGCCTCCTGTGCCGGTATAGCTCAGAAAAGCATTTGCAGTGAAATACAGTTTGTTCGTTCCATCACTGAAAGAGATCAGTGCACCTGTATGGTCTGTTTTAGTCGGCTTTACGAAAAAACTGAATGAGACTCCTGTCTGGATATCTGCACCGATAAGAGGGTTGGGAATGCGGAGATATCCGCCGTTGGCGTGCATAACTCCACTTTCTCTTTCGTCATCCTGTACGATTTCCGGTATCTCCTGATCTGCACTGTATGCAAAACCTTCTCCCGATACAGGTGTTTCGCCTTCGGTGGCAGTAGAGTTGAAATCTTCGTCAAATGTAAATTCAGCTATTAATTTAGCGGAGGTATCCGGCTTTGCCGGAAGTTTTTGATTTCCTGCCGGTGGATCGGCTTCTCCCCAATCCTGACAAGAACTCATGCTGAGAACGGTAAGAATTGCCATAAGTAGTAACGGCCATTTCCTTGTCTTCATAGATATTGATATTAATGGTTCAACAATAATTCTACTCGTTGTAGTGTCGCAAAAATACAACCGATGAGTATATTAAAGGTGGACAAATGAATTTTCGAGGTGGATAAACGACTATATAAGTGTCTTTTTTACACTTCGAGTATAATCTCGGATGGATGTCTCTTAAAATCAGCTCATTTAAAGACGAAGGGCTGCTATCATTGTTTCATAATAGCAACCCTTATATCAGTTATTCTTCGTTATTCAGCAGTGCGCTTGGTGTCACATTGAAATGTTTCGTGAAGCATCTTGTAAAATATTTGGGATCATTGAATCCTACTTCGTAGGCAACTTCCGCTATATTCATATTCTTTGTTTCCCGATTCTTCAGAATCAATTCCCGTGCGATGTTCAGTCTGTAATTCCGGATGAACTGTCCGGCGGACTGACCGATTAAGTTTTGCAGTTTTTTGTTCAGCAGGCTTTTGCTTACCCCGACGGCTTCACAAAAATCGCTGACTTCGAAATACGAGTTTTTGTAGTTCTCTTTGATAACCTCCATTATCTGATTGAGGAACTTCTTATCACCGGATTCTTCTTCCATATTGAGTATGTCCACGTCCATATCAAGTGTAAATTTACGCTGATATCGTTTCCGGTTCTCCAGAATATTTTGAATACGGGTCAATAATAATGTTTCATCAAAAGGTTTCAGCAGATATTCGTCCACTCCCATACGATAGCTTTCCAGTCGGGCTTCTTGTGAGGTTTTGGCAGTCAGCATCAGGAAAGGAATATGCGAAATGGCAAATGTTTCCTTTACCTTTCGGGACAGCTCGATTCCGTCCATGACAGGCATCATCAAATCACTGATAATAAAGTCTATTGGATTACTGTTAAGTATATGTAGCGCTTCTTCGCCATTTGCAGCTTCCAGCACATGATACTGTTCACGAAGAATAGAGCGGATATATCCCCGCATATCAGCATTATCCTCCACAACCAGCATATTTAAAGCTTCTTTCTCTTTGGGAGAGCCGTAATCCTGAACAGGGATTGAGGACGAATCGTTGTGATCAATAATGATTGTCTTTTCGTCTTTTCCTTCTTCCCGTTGCAAGGGGAGGAGGATGCGGAAAGAGCATCCTGCATGACGGTTATTGAATGCTTTGATCTCTCCGCCGTGCATTTGTACAATCCGCTTGCAGAGGTATAAACCGATGCCAGTGCCTGCTTGTCCGTATACCGGATATTTCACTTGATTCTGCGACTGGTAGAAACGGTTGAAAATTCGGTTGAGGTCTTCTTCAGGGATGCCCGAACCACTGTCTTTGACGCAAATATACAGAGTCTCCTTTTCACTGTCTTTGGCGAAAAAAGCAGATAGGTAGAGAGACACAGTTCCCCCGTTCGGAGTAAACTTGATAGCGTTACTCAACAGATTGGTGACCACCTTACGCATTGCTTCCTCATCGTACAAAATCTCCGGCATCTCCATCCGGTAATAGCGTTTGAGCACAATGTTCCGCTCTTGGGCGAATACTTCAAACGGAGTGATCAGTGAATCGATAAATTTCAGAAAATTTCCCCGAGTCTTCACAATCTCCAGTTTGCCGGACTCTACCTTCCGGAAATCCATCAACTGATTGACGAGAGACAATAGATATTTGGAATTGCGTTCTACGAAGTTTAATTGCTCAATGACTTGCGGATTGTAGCTTAATTTCAATGCACGTTCGATAGGACCGATAATGAGAGTAATCGGCGTGCGGAATTCGTGGGTAATATTCGTAAAGAATGAAATCTTGTCAAGCGTCAATTCCTGCACTTTGCGGGACATACGAATCAGTTGTGCCTTCTGCCTCGTGATTTTCTCATTCTGCTGAATCAGCATCTGATTTTGGCGCGACAGTTCTTCCGTTTGATTCTCTAACAGATGCTTCTGCTGTTCCAGTTCATGAGTGCGCTCTTCTACCGTGCGGTGCAGATATTCTTTCTGCCGTTTCAGATTGCGGATGCGCCATTGATAGAATTGCCATACACTGACAGACAACAATGCGATGGTGAGTAGAATGAACCATACAGTTTTATAGAAATAAGGTACAATCGTAATCTTCAGTTCCGTTATGTTTTCTCCTTCGTTTTCACCGTCAGGAGTATATCTGACTTGTAAAGCATATGAACCGGGAGGTAAATTCGTATAACTGGCAAAACGCCGGTTCCCCGGAACCTGTACCCATTTATCGTCAAAACCGACCAGACGATAACTGTATATGGCTGTATTGTTTGACTCAAAGTTGAGCGCTGCAAATTCGAGTGAGAAAGATTTTTCTTTTTCATGCAGCCTCAGTTCCGTCGTTATGGCAATGTCTTCCGACAGGTATTCGCTGCCCGGCAATATTTCTTCATTACCTATCCGCAGGCGGGTGAAACGGACTTTGGCAGCCGGAAGAGACGCCGCCGGACGATTGCTTTCGATTGCAACCAATCCGCCTACACTGCCGAAATAGAGTAAGTCATGAGAAGAACCGCATGAGGCGTTCCAATAAAACTGTGTGTCAATCAGACCATCCTGTATGGTATAGTTAATGAAGCGATTCTCTGCCTGATGATAACAGGAGAGTCCATTATTGGTGCTGATCCATAAGTTACCGTTGTTATCTTCCAGTATTCCCCGAACACTGTTGTTCGGTAGTCCTTGCGCTGTGCTATAAGAGATAAACTGTTCTTTTCCTTGAGCATCGATTTTTCGTTGATAAATGCCATATCCGTTACTGCCTAGCCATAAAGTACCGTCCTTACCTTCATAAAAGCAGGTTATTTTCTCAATCAGGCGGGAGGACGGATCGTCCAGTTTGTAGTTCAGGTGCCTGTACTGGAATTCTCCTTTGGAGGAACGGGAATGCAAATCGATGATATAAACCCCTTCCAGACAACCGACCCAGAGTTTACCCTCCTTATCGATGATAGAACCGATACAGCCATGGATATTTTCAGCAATCTTATCCGGTAATGGAGCAGTTATCTCTTTTTTTATCGGATCATAAAAATAGAGTCCTTGATTGGCGCCTATCCATATACCTTTATTAATAGGGTCATAATTCAATACCCCAATAAAATTAATCGGAAAGCCTCCGCTGGTCTGTGAGGAAATCACCTCCTGTATCTGTCGGGGAGCTTTCAGATCAAGCAGGTTGAGACCTCCTCCCCATGTGCCAATCCATAGGTGGTTGTCGGCATCGGAAGTCAGGGCACTGACGGAATTGTGACTCAGTCCTCCGTGTTCACGTGTATAATGGGTAAAATCTTCGCTGTTCCGTTCTTTTCTGTTCAGTCCGCCTTCCACTGTCCCTACCCATAAGGTTCCGTATGCATCTTCATAAATTGCATTGACAGGATTATAGGATAGACTTGACGGGTTTTCCTTGTCATGTCGGTAGCTCCGTATCGATAGTTGTCGTGGATTTAACAGATTGATACCTCCGGTTTCCGTACCGAACCAGATATGCTCTCCATCAGTCAATATGCAATTAATAAAGTTGCTGTTCAGCAGATTGGTACCGCCATTCGGAAGGTCACAGGCTATACGTTCAAAATTATCCGTCATCGGGTTGTAGATATTAATGCCACGTAGCGTCGCGACGATTAACTGTTTGTCGCTGGTGATAGCTAAACTTGTCAGGTAATTTTGCGATAGCGAATAGGAATTGCCGGAATCATGCTCATATCGTTTTATCACATTGCCGCTTTTATTATAACGGAATAGTCCGCGGTCACTGGAGATCCAGACTTCATTCTCTTTGCAGAGGAAATCCGAAATATAAGTTCCCGTTTCGAACTTCAGGCAGTCGGCTATGGGGATGGTTATCAGTCTCTTTTGCGGACTTAATGCCACTTTTCGTATTTCTCCATTGTTTCCCATCCATATTTTTCCATCCTCGTCAATGTCTTTCAGAGCAATGTCCGGACCATTCAGATAGACGGGACTGAGGGTAGACAGGATTTGCACTTCTCCTTTGTCATTGAATTCGATACGGTGAAGGGCATTGTCGCAATGAAGCCAGATACAGCCTTGCGTATCTTTCATGATACGGGTAGCCGGTAGTTCCAGTATCTTTGGAAGTATCCCTTTCGGGTCACGGGGGATAATCGGTTTTAAAGTGGATAAGTCAATAATATCCGTTCCCCCTTCGGAGACGATCCAAAGGCGTTGGAAGGCGTCTTCACAGACATTGCGTATAAAGTTGCTTTTTAGTTTGCATTGGTGATTATTGGGAGTGTAGTTTACAAACTCATAGCCATCATAACGGGAAAGCCCGCCTCCGGCAGTCGAAATCCACATAAATCCCCGGCTGTCTTTGTACAGATCGTCGATAAAATTATGTGGAAGCCCCTCGTTCATGGTCACATACGTAATATTATAGCGGTCGGCAAAACGTTCCTGTGCCCGAACCTGCCCGGCCAGTGAACAGATACTATATATTATAAGGTATATAAGTAGGTGTTTTTTCATATATGTACGTATTAATAAGGGCAAAGTTAGAAGAATCTCTTCAATCACAAAAATGAGAAGAACTTCTTTTCAGCAGATTATCGGATTGTCCACCAATCGTGTTCGTATGTCCACCTTTCATAGGGGAAACGGGACGTATTTTTGTAGCATAATTGATGAACGAATACACAGATATTATGAAAAACTTGTTTTTGCCAGTTCTTTTAGTAGCAGGCAGCTTCTTTGCAAGTTGCACTTCTGCCGTGTTTACTCCGACT
Organism: Bacteroides faecis MAJ27; assembly: GCF_900106755.1. Classification (GTDB taxonomy): domain Bacteria; phylum Bacteroidota; class Bacteroidia; order Bacteroidales; family Bacteroidaceae; genus Bacteroides; species Bacteroides faecis. The sequence continues at coordinate 70,620 of NZ_FNNN01000021.1, read as the reverse complement.
CCTTCTGCTAATCCTTGGGATGATAATTATTTATCAGTAGCCAAAATGGAAGATTACCGTCAATGGGGAACATACAATGTACACGATCCGTCCTGCCGGAAGTTGGGCGACTATTACTATATGTATTCTACAGATGCAATTTTCGGTGAAAACCGGAAAGAGGCGAGAGAGAAAGGCGTGCCGTTGGGATTTATCCAGATGCGCCGTTCCAAGGATCTGGTACACTGGGAGTTTCTGGGATGGGCATTTCCGGAAATACCGGAAGAAGCTGTCCAATGGGTACAATCTCATGCGAATGGGCAGGGAGCAACTAATATCTGGGCACCATATATCATTCCTTATAAAGATAAATACCGCCTCTATTATTGCGTATCCGCATTCGGACGTAAGACATCCTATATCGGACTTGCCGAATCAACTTCTCCCGAAGGGCCGTGGACGCAGAAGGGCTGTATCGTTAAAACAGATGATTCTACCGCGATGAATGCCATCGATCCAAGTGTTATAGCTGACGAGAGTACCGGTAAATGGTGGATGCACTACGGCTCCTTCTTCGGTGGTCTGTATTGCGTCGAACTGAATCCGGAAACCGGATTGGTTTTAAACGAAGGCGATTGGGGCCACCTTGTAGCACGACGTGCCAACTATCGGAAGGATAATCTCGAAGCACCGGAAATTATCTATCATCCGGAGCTGAAACAATATTATCTTTTCACTTCCTATGATCCGCTGATGACGACTTATAATGTACGTGTCAGCCGTTCGGATGCCGCCGAAGGTCCGTTTACAGACTATTTCGGTAAGGCAGTGAAGGATACAACCAATAATTTTCCGATACTGACCGCACCATACCGTTTTGAGAATCATACCGGATGGGCGGGTACTGCACATTGTGCTGTCTTTTCAGATAATGAGGGAAACTATTTTATGGCGCATCAGGGACGTCTGTCACCGCAAAATCAGTTAATGGTGTTGCATATACGGCAGTTGTTCTTCACTCCCGAAGGCTGGCCAGTCGCTTCTCCCGAGAGATATGCAGGGACTGCTTCGCGTCAATTCAGCAAAGAAGATCTGGTCGGTGAATGGGAAATCATACGAGTGCAGGAACCGGCATACGAACGTCAGCTGGAAGCCGGACAGATTTTATGGGGAGAAGGAGAACTGAAAGAGAAGGAGTGGAACCTGTCCACCCGAATGACTTTGGCAAAAGACGGCACGTGCAAAGGGCAGATGACCGATAACGAATGGAATATAGTTCAAATGAATGGAAAATGGTCCTTTTTGACCGAAAAACATCTATTAATGGTAGATTTGAACTCGGAGAAGATTGAGAATCTGGTTATCTTTGCAGGACACGATTGGGAGAACGAAACCGAAACAATTCTCTTTACCGGACTCGATAGCCGGGGACGTTCTGTCTGGGGAAAAAGAATCAAATAACTATATATAATTTTATTGAAAACCATGAGAAGATACACAGAATTACTGGCTGCATTAGCCTTATCTACCGGCATGGCACTTCATGCACAAACCAATGAAATGGTGATCCAGGCTAAGAAGTTGGGTGCTGAAATCCAGCCGACAATGTACGGACTCTTTTTTGAAGACATCAATTATGCTGCCGATGGCGGACTTTATGCCGAACTGGTAAAGAACCGTTCATTCGAATTTCCCCAGCGTCTGATGGGATGGAAGACTTATGGAAAGGTGACTTTGCAGGATGACGGTCCTTTTGAACGCAATCCGCATTATGTGCGTCTTGATAATCCGGGACATGCCCACAAGCATACCGGACTGGATAATGAAGGCTTCTTCGGCATCGGGGTTAAGCAAGGTGAAGAATACCGCTTCTCTGTGTGGGCACGTCTGCCGCACGGAGGTACAGGTGAAAAGATACGTGTGGAACTTGTAGATACCAAATCTATGGGCGAACATCAGGCTTTTGCCTCTCAGACACTGACCATTGATTCCAAAGACTGGAAGAAGTATCAGGTAATCTTAAAAGCGGGTGTTACCAATCCCAAAGCAACGCTTCGTATTTTCCTTGCTTCCCAGGGTACGGTAGACTTGGAGCATATTTCCCTTTTTCCTGTCGATACTTGGAAGGGACATGAGAACGGTCTTCGCAAAGACCTTGCACAGGCTTTGGCGGATATTCATCCGGGAGTCTTCCGTTTCCCCGGTGGTTGCATCGTTGAAGGTACGGATCTCGAAACCCGTTATGACTGGAAGAAATCCGTGGGGCCGGTAGAAAACCGTCCATTGAACGAAAATCGTTGGCAATATACCTTTACCCATCGTTTCTATCCGGATTATTATCAAAGCTACGGACTGGGATTCTATGAATATTTTCTTCTTTCTGAAGAAATGGGAGCGGCACCGCTTCCGATCCTGAACTGCGGACTTGCCTGTCAGTATCAGAACAATGAAGAAAAAGCTCACGTAGCAGTTTGCGACCTGGACAGCTATATTCAGGATGCACTCGATCTGATCGAATTTGCCAATGGAGACGTGAACACGACTTGGGGGAAAGTACGTGCCGATATGGGACATCCGGCATCTTTTAATTTGAAATATCTGGGCATCGGTAATGAACAGTGGGGAAAAGAGTATCCCGAACGTCTCGAACCGTTTATCAAGGCTCTTCGCAAGGCGCATCCGGAAATCATGATTGTAGGCAGTTCCGGCCCGAACTCCGAAGGAAAAGAATTCGATTACCTGTGGCCTGAGATGAAACGTCTGAAAGCTGATCTGGTAGACGAACACTTCTACCGTCCCGAAAGCTGGTTCCTCAGTCAGGGAGCACGCTATGATAACTATGACCGCAAAGGACCGAAAGTATTTGCCGGCGAATATGCTTGTCACGGAAAAGGAAAGAAATGGAACCACTTCCATGCTGCCTTGCTCGAAGCAGCCTTCATGACCGGATTGGAACGCAATGCCGATATCGTACATATGGCTACTTATGCGCCGCTTTTCGCTCATGTGGAGGGATGGCAATGGCGTCCGGACATGATTTGGTTTGATAATCTTAACTCGGTGCGTACCGTAAGTTATTATGTGCAGCAGCTGTACGCACAGAACAAAGGAACGAATGTACTTCCTCTCACTATGAACAAGAAACCGGTAACGGGGGCGGAAGGACAAAACGGACTTTTTGCCAGTGCAGTCTATGATAAGGATAAGAACGAACTGATTGTCAAAGTAGCTAATACTTCCGATAAGACACAGCCTGTATCCTTGACTTTCGAAGGTCTGAAAAAGCAGGATGTATTGTCCGAAGGACGTTGCATCACTCTTAGCTCACTCGATCAGGACAAAGATAATACGCTTGAACAACCGTTTGCCATCACTCCGCAGGAGACACCGGTAACGATCAATGGTCATGCGTTAACCACCGAACTCGGACCGAACACATTTGCAGTTTATAAATTCACGAAGAAATAAAATGAATAGCGTTAAACTAGTTATGATTTCATGCGCATTGGCAGCCTTTTCCGGGCTGTCTGCGCAGAATGACACTACTTTTGTAGCCAATGGCAATCCCATCATAAAATATAAATATACAGCCGATCCGGGTGCTATGGTGCATGACGGTAAGGTGTACATTTATGCCGGACATGACGAATGTCCTCCTCCCAGAGAACATTACCAGTTGAATGAATGGTGTGTATTCTCGTCTCCCGATATGAAGACATGGACGGAGCATCCAGTTCCTTTGAAAGCCAAAGATTTCAGTTGGGCAAAAGGGGAAGCATGGGCTAGTCAGGTGATAGAACGTGACGGAAAGTTCTATTGGTATGTGACAGTGGAACATGGCACTATTCACGGAAAATCCATCGGTGTAGCCGTATCTGATTCGCCTGTCGGTCCTTTTGTGGATGCCCGTGGTTCCGCACTGATCACCAATGATATGACGACCGAATTTACCAAGATCTCCTGGGAAGATATCGACCCGACTGTTTTTATTGACGACGACGGACAGGCATATCTTTATTGGGGGAATACCCAATGCTACTATGTCAAACTGAAAAAGAATATGATTGAGCTGGATGGTCCTATCGTACCGGTTCATCTGCCCCGATATACGGAAGCTCCGTGGATACATAAGCGTGGAGAGTGGTACTACCTTTCATATGCTTCTGAATTTCCGGAAAAGATATGTTACGCCATGAGCCGTAGCATTACCGGACCTTGGGAATACAAAGGCATCCTTAATGAGATAGCCGGCAATTCCAATACCAATCATCAGGCTATTATCGAGTTCAAGGGCGACTGGTATTTCATTTATCATAATGGAAGCATCAATACAGCCGGAGGCAGTTTCCGTCGTTCTGTCTGCATAGACCGCTTGTATTATAACGAGGATGGTACCATGAAACGCATTCAGATGACAACGGAAGGCGTACAATAAACAGTAAATTATAGGGTTAGGTTAGATAATAGGTTTTAGCTTTTTTGTTAATTGAAAAGTAAGGGCGTCCTTCCATTCCGGAAAGACGCCCTTCTTATTTATTCTGATGAATAATAGCTTATTCTACTCTGCGAGAACCGTCACCGATTACCACATCGTATACTTTCGGACTTCTGCCGAATTTAGCTTTGAAAGCTTCTTTTGTCTTTTCAACGAAGTTGTCATACAGTTCGTTCTTGACAAGGTTGATAGTACAACCACCGAAGCCGCCACCCATTACGCGTGAACCGGTTACACCATATTCTTTAGCGCAATCGTTCAGGAAGTCAAGTTCTTCGCAGCTCACTTCGTACAATTTACTCATACCGTGGTGAGTTTCGTACATCTTCTGACCTACTGTTTCGTAATCGTCTTTTTCCAGCGCGTCGCAAACGTCAAGTACGCGTTGGATTTCTTCGATTACATATTCGGCACGCATATAGTCTTCAGCACTGATGTCAGCCTTAGCTTCTTCCAGCATATCCATTGTACAGTCGCGCAGGAATTCTACGTGCGGATGTTTTTTCTGGATAGCAGCAACAGCAGCTTCGCAGCTCTGACGACGCTTGTTGTAAGCAGAAGAAGCCAGTTCGTGTTTCACTACTGAATCCATCAATACCAGGCGATAACCTTCCGGATGGAATGGGAAATACTGGTATTCCAGTGAACGGCAGTCCAGACGGATCAAGCTGCCTGCTTTACCAAATACAGAAGCGAACTGGTCCATGATACCGCAGTTTACACCGCAATAGTTGTGTTCAGTAGCCTGACCCACTTTAGCCAATTCAAATTTATCGATCTTACCTTCACCGAACAGTTCGTTCAGAGCGAAAGCATATGTACTTTCCAAAGCAGCTGAAGAAGACATACCGGCACCCAGAGGCACATCACCGGAGAAAGCAGTATTGAATCCTTTCACGTCTACGCCACGTTTGATCATTTCACGGCATACACCGAAAATGTATCTTGCCCAGCTTGCGCGGGGAGCATCCTCTTCGTTCAGGCCAAATTCTACATAATCTTTCAGGTCGATAGAATAAGCTCTTACTTTGTCAGTGCCGTTCGGTTTGATTTCAGCAAGCATACCTTTGTCCACAGCTCCGGGGAATACGAATCCACCGTTGTAGTCAGTATGTTCGCCAATCAGGTTGATGCGACCCGGAGAGGCATATATAAATCCTGTAGTTCCATCAAAATGCTTAATGAAGCGACTTCTTACGTGTTCTATATCCATGATAAATCAATTTTATAAGGTGAATAAATTAAATTCAGAGTTTTATTCTACTGGAATATCTTTATTTACATTTTTGCAACCTACCAGACCGTAGTACAGCAAGTATGCCAGAGCAATGATGATTACCCAGTAACTTGGCATGAAACCGGCAACGTCAGCTACCCATCCCTGGATAACAGGCAGGATACCTCCACCACATACCAATACCATAAACAGACCGGAAGCAGCAGCAAGATATTTACCCAATCCTTCTACAGCAAGGTTGAAGATACCACCCCACATGATAGAAGTACAGAAACCGACTAATACTAAGTACATAGCGTTGATGGGCACTTCTGCAAAACCGAATGACAAACCGCCGGTTGCACTTTGTTGAAGTACAGGCAGATTAACCAATGTTCCTGTAGAAGAGAAGATGGCAAGGAATACTAAAATCAATCCCAGTCCAGATGTAAATGTAAGCATCGCTTTACTGGAAACTTTTGCACCGAGTGAAGCACCGGCCAGACGACCGATCAACATCAGGAACCAATAAGTTCCTACTACGAAACCGGAGATAGTAGAAGCGATACCGGCACCGCCTTTTTCTACAGGGTCAGTAAGGAACAGGTTCAGAGTACCCGGTACACCTACTTCAATACCTACATATACAAAGATAGCGATAGCACCTAATACAAAGTGACGGAACTTCAAAGCACCTTTCATCAGTGTGCTGATCGGTTCAGTTGTAGTAGCAGCGTTGGGTTCCGGAATACGTACAAACAAAAGTACGAAGAAAGCGAAAGCGAACACAGCCATTGCAGTGTACATTACAGGGAAAATCTGAGAAATAGTAGCTTTTTCGATAGATCCGGCGATCAAGATACCAACGAACATCGGAGTAATGGTAGCCATTACTGAGTTGAAAGAGCCGCCCACCTGGATAAGCTGGTTACCTTTGTTACCTTCGCCACCCAGTTTGTTCAACATCGGGTTTACTACAGTGTTAAGCAAACACATAGAGAAACCTGCTACGAATGCACCAATCAAATAAACGGCAAAAGCCATTTCCGGGCTTGAATGACCGGACAGGAATTGGATACCTACGCCGATAAAACCGATAGCTACTGCGATGAGGGCTGTTTTCTTATATCCTACACGTTGCAACAAGATACCGCTCGGGATACCCATTACTGCGTAAGCTATAAAGTTACCGAAGTTTCCCAGCATACCCAAGGCATTGGATACGTCGAATTGATTCTTCAGCACAATACCCATAGGAGCTGCGAGGTTAGTAACGAATGAAATCATACCGAAAAGGAAAATCATCGTGATAATGGCAATGATTTTTCCATTCTTTTTTTCTTGTGTCATGGTTCTATTAAAAATGTTAGTTTATAAAATTAGGTTAGTTATTTTTTCATCTTTTATTTTTCCACACCGAATTTGTAGATAGTCACCTGCTGGTATTCGTCACCCGGCAATAAAGTAGCCGAGGGGAAATGCGGTTTGTTCGGAGTGTCGGGGAAACATTGTGCTTCGAAGCAGATAGCGCTTCTTGCAGGGAATGTTGCTCCGTGAGCACCTTCGAATCCATTCAGCCAGTTACCGGTGTAAAGCTGTACGCCGGCTTCGGTAGTATATACTTCCATGGTACGACCGCTATTCGGTTCGAAACAAGTAGCAGCCAGATCCAATGAACCTGTTTCGATCTTGTTCAGTACATAGCAGTGGTCATATCCGGCACCGTAAATCAGTTGTTGGAATTTATCGTTGATGCGTTCACCTACGGCATGCGGAGTGGTGAAGTCCATCGGAGTACCTTCTACTTTGGCAATTTCTCCAGTCGGGATGGAAACCTCATCAATAGGCGTATAGAAATTAGCGTTGATAGTAACAATGTTGTTTTCGATAGTAGGAGTAGGATTGCTGATACCAGCCAAATTGAAGAAACCGTGATTAGTCAGGTTGACTACAGTAGCTTTGTCCGTTGTGGCACGATATTCGATAACCAATGCATTTTCTTCTTCTTCCAGGCGATAAACCATTTCAACCTCCAGGTTGCCCGGGAAACCTTCTTCGCCGTCGGCTGAGATATAATTGAATTGGATTATATTTTCAGCCAGTTGATCGGCATCCCAGACGCGGGCGTGAAAACCGGTGGGTCCTCCGTGCAGGGAGTTGGGTCCGTTATTGATAGTGAGCTCATGCTCTTCTCCATACAAAGTGAATTTTCCTTTGGCGATACGGTTGCCGTAGCGTCCGATAGTAGTGCTGAGGAATGGTTCCGGGCTGTTGACAACGTGGTCTATGCTGTCGTGTCCGAGGACAACGTTTGCATATTTTCCATTTTTATCCGGTACCATGATAGCGAGAATGGCGCATCCGTAGTTAGTTACGGCGACTTCCATTCCCTTTTTGTTTTTGAGGATAAATAAATCAGTTTCTTTATCATTTATCTCCTTTTGGAAATCTTTCCGGCTGAGCCCTGATAGATTCCCTTCTGTTGGGAATGTGTTATTCATGTCTGGTATTCTTAAAATTTTCTTGCAAATAAAGGTAAATTCTTTGTTACTCACAAATTATTCCGGCTAAATATAGTGGGTAGTTTAGGAAAGTTTAGCGTTCTCACTTAGGTTTCTGTATTTTTCATCCTTCTTTTCTTTTAAAGTGAACATTTTTTCGTATGTTTGTTCCCGGATTATAATAATCCGGGAGAATTTAATCTAAGTTTATTAACAAGAAAAACAAAAATGTATCCATTAAAATTCGAACCTATTCTGAAGCAGACGCTTTGGGGGGGCGACAAAATTATTCCGTTCAAGCATTTGAACTCAGACTTGAAAGGAGTAGGAGAAAGCTGGGAGATTTCCGGCGTAGAGGACAATGAATCTGTTGTGGCTAATGGCCCGGACAAAGGTTTAACCTTGGCTGATATGGTGAGAAAATATCGCGAGGAATTGGTTGGCGAAGCGAATTATGCTCGTTTTGGTAACAAATTCCCGTTGCTTATTAAATTCATCGATGCGAAGCAGGATCTGTCTATCCAGGTGCATCCGGCGGATGATCTGGCAAAGAAGAGACACAACTCAATGGGTAAAACGGAAATGTGGTATGTAGTGGATGCTGATAAAGGAGCGAAGCTGCGTTCTGGCTTTTCCGAGCAAATCACCCCGAAAGAATATAAAGAGCGTGTGTTGAACAATACGATCACCGATGTGTTGCAGGAGTATGAGATTAAGCCGGGAGATGTATTCTTCCTTCCTGCCGGACGTGTTCACAGTATTGGTGCCGGTGCGTTTATTGCCGAAATTCAGCAGACTTCGGACATCACTTACCGTATCTATGACTTCAACCGTAAGGATGCAAACGGAAAGACTCGTGAATTGCATACCGACCTGGCGCGTGAGGCTATCAATTACGAGGTGCTGGATGATTACCGTACCAAATACGAGGCAGTGAAAGATGAGCCGGTGGAACTTGTAGCTTGTCCGTACTTCACTACTTCCGTGTATGATATGACCGAAGAAATCAGCTGTGATTATTCAGAACTCGATTCATTCGTGATCTTCATTTGTATGGAAGGTGCATGCAGGATAAAAGACAATGAAGGTAATGAACTGAAAGTAGGTGCCGGAGAATCTATTCTGCTTCCTGCTACCACACAGGATGTAACAATTACTCCGGAAGCTGGAAACGTAAAATTGCTGGAAACATACGTATAAATAATAGACAATATTATTGATAAAAGTATAGACCGGGCAGGCGAGAAAAACTTTCTCGCCTGCTTTGCGTTATAGAAAGAAAGGTGTGCTGAAGAAGCCATCAAACAGATTAATGAAAAGCATTATGCACTTCCTTAGTTTGCTATTTTATGGTATTAGCCGGATTTTACCTCCACTTTATTTTTGATATTTTTTGGAAAGGTTTAAAAATCTGTTGTTAAATCGCTTTTTTCGTCTTATACTTGTATAAAATTACTAGTGATTATATAAGATGAATAAAAATGGATTTAGCCGTTGTGCAGAGTTGTATATCGGTCGTTTACGAAAAGAAGGGCGCTATTCTACTGCCCATGTTTACAAGAATGCCCTTTTCTCTTTTACCAAGTTTTGTGGCACAAAAAGTATAGCTTTCAGACACATCACCCGCGAGCGTTTGCGGCGTTATGGGGAGTATCTTTATGAAGCCGGTTTAAAGCCCAACACCGTTTCTACCTATATGCGTATGCTTCGGAGCATTTACAATCGGGGGGTGGAAGCCGGTAGTGCTCCATATGTGCACCGTTTGTTTCATGAGGTGTATACGGGTGTGGATGTTCGTCAGAAGAAGGCATTGCCTGTAGGTGAGCTTCGCAGACTTCTCTATGAAGATCCCAAGTCAGATTATCTGCGGAATACGCAAATGATTGCTGCTTTGATGTTTCAGTTTTGCGGAATGTCTTTTGCCGATCTGGCTCATCTGGAGAAATCATCTTTAGAACAGAATGTCATTCGATACAATCGCGTCAAGACCAAAACGCCTATAAGCGTAGAAATCCTGGATACAGCTAAAGATATGATTAATCAGCTTCGCAATCGTCAGCCTCCTCATCCGAATTGTCCCGACTACCTATTTAATATCCTCTCGGGAGATAAGAAGCGTAAAGATGAGAGTGGCTACCGCGAATATCAGTCTGCTCTCCGTCGATTTAATAATCGGCTGAAAGGGCTTGCGAAGGCCTTGCGCCTTACTTCTCCCGTGACTTCTTATACGCTTCGTCATTCTTGGGCTACTACGGCAAAATATCGGGGAGTTTCCATTGAAATGATTAGCGAGTTGTTGGGGCATAAATCAATAAAGACGACACAAATCTACTTGAAGGGTTTTGAACTGCGGGAGCGCACGGAAGTAAATCGAATGAATTTATATTACGTGAGGAGTGCTCCGAATTCTCGGGTGTAAATATTCAAAATTTTAATAATCAACACTAAAGTATGTATGTTACTTCTTAGGTAACGGAATTGATTTTGACGCAAAGATAGACAAAAACATAAATAGAGAACAAATAAAACCACATTTTTTTTAGTTTTATCCGAAATATAAGGCAAAAATATATTGTGACATGAAAAATGCTTATTTTTATGTCCAGCCACTTATATACCTAATTTCCACTGGAATATACCCCTTCTCTTAGGGTGTACACGCCCTCATTCATTTATTTGTCTTTGTTTTTAACTTTTCTCTTTTGGTACAGTATAGTTATGATTTTTTCCGTTACCTAAGAAGTAACGGAAACATATGGGGTAAAAAAACATGATTCTAACAAAAGAGAAATCAGCCATCCTCGGAACCAAAAATGGGACAGGGGAGGGCGTAGCATGCTTAAAACGCTGGTATGTGGCACATGTTCGCATACATCACGAAAAAAAAGTAGCTGAGTATTTGGGGAAAATGGGAATTGAGACTTTTGTTCCTGTCCAGCAAGAAATTCATCAATGGAGTGATCGCCGCAAATTAGTCGAGACCGTTCTTCTTCCGATGATGGTATTTGTTCATGCTGATCCTAAAGAACGCATGGCTGCTCTGACTCTTTCTACCGTAAGCCGTTATATGGTGTTGCGTGGTGAGGGGAAGCCTGCTGTGATTCCTGATGAACAGATGGCTCGTTTCCGTTTTATGCTCGATTATTCGGAAGAGGCAATCTGTATGAGTTATTCTCCGTTGGCCCGTGGTAAAAAGGTTCGTGTTATCAAAGGACCTTTGACGGGACTTGTAGGGGAGCTTGTTGCATTAGATGGCAAAAACAAAATAGCAGTTCGTTTGGATATGCTGGGATGCGCTTGTGTCGATATGCCTGTCGGATATGTAGAGCAAATTGACGAGAGAAATTAAGTGGGTGATGGGGACCTTCACTAGTATACAGGGGAAAATAGATAAACTTCAAAAAACAGTTGATACTTTGCTCCATATGGGTGAGAATGCGAGCTGTATATGTGTCGACGATCTAGCACTACTCAATAAGGAAATTCATGAACAGATCAATGATCTGTATCTTTATCATGGTGAAACAACCGAGCAGGAAGCTGCTTTATGTTTATCTCTTTTGATGGGATATAGTGTATCTATGTATGCTAATCCTGAAGATGAGATAAAAAAACAAACCATTCTTATTCGTTCTCAAAAGATTATACAAAATCTATTCTCCTCACCATTGAAAAATCGGTTACACACCATTTACAATGAACTACTATCATAGTATGTCTATGAATTACGTTTTATAAAGACTTTATAATTTATTGGGGTATTTAATTATGAAACACGCATTTGACCGTTTTGTTCAATACTTGCAGAAAAATTACTTTAGTTATTGGATTGTATTGGGAATTGATACATTCATAGCTTTGGTTTGTACCTGGGTGTCATTTATCGGCATTCATTATATTACGGAAACTCCCAAGGAAATTACCGCGTTATTTTATATTCTGGCAATTTCTGTTGTATCCAGTATTTTAGGTTCCGTTTTATTTCATACCTATCGCAATACGATCCGTTTTTCCCAGTTGAAGGAATTGTGGCGACTGGCGGGGAGTGCACTGATAAAGGCCGTCTGCTTAGCAATTGCCATCTGGTTCCTCCTGTCTCAAACGGGCTTGCACAACAGTCAGAAAATAGTCTTTGTACTGTTCGATGGCATGCTTACTTTTATTGTCATGGTAGGGTTCCGTATCCAGTTGATTCTGGTTTATGAGTTCTTGCTGAATCTGCTGAATAAGAAGAATATGCATATTCTGATCTATGGTATTGATGATAAGAGTGTGGCATTGAAAGTCCGTCTAATGAATAGCTCCCACTATAAAGTTGTAGGTTTTTGCATTTATGGAACAGGAGATTCTATCCGGCGTGTGGCTGACCTTCCCGTTTATTCTTTTAAGGATGAAGAATGTTTCAACAAACTGATTCATAAGAAATGTATCGGAGGCATCCTGTTTGCCCGCTATGAAAATACCCGTGAAGAGGAAGACCGCCTGCTCCAGTATTGCAAAAGAAGCGGATTGAAGACACTAATATCTCCAAGTATTAGTGAGGCCGATGAGAACGGAAGTTTCCATCAATGGGTACGTCCTATCAAAATTGAGGATTTACTAGGCCGTTCAGAGATTCATATCAATATGGAGGAAGTGATGACCGAGTTCTGTGGCAAGGTCGTGTTGGTAACGGGAGCTGCCGGTAGTATTGGTAGCGAGCTTTGCCGGCAACTGGCTCAGATGAACATCAGGAAACTGATTATGTTTGACTCCGCTGAGTCTCCTTTGCATAATGTCCGTCTTGAATTTGAGAAGAATTATCCCGGTCTTGATTTTGTTCCTGTCATTGGAGATGTCCGCGTGAAAGAACGTCTTCGTATGGTGTTCGATATCTATCAGCCTCAGATAATCTTTCACGCCGCTGCTTATAAGCATGTTCCGTTAATGGAGGAAAATCCCTGTGAAGCTGTATTGGTCAATGTTGTCGGTTCCCGTCAGGTTGCCGATATGGCAGTGGAATACGGAGCTGAGAAGATGATCATGGTTTCTACCGATAAGGCTGTGAATCCTACTAATGTCATGGGATGCTCGAAACGATTAGCCGAAATCTATGTACAGAGTCTGGGATGTGCTATCCGTGAGGGCAAAGTGAAAGGCCATACCAAATTTATCACTACCCGCTTTGGCAATGTATTGGGTAGTAACGGCTCTGTCATTCCCCGTTTTAAAGAGCAGATCGAGAATGGTGGTCCCGTCACAGTGACTCATCCTGATATCATCCGTTTCTTTATGACAATTCCCGAAGCTTGTCGTCTGGTAATGGAGGCCGCTACGATGGGTGAGGGCAATGAGATTTTTGTTTTTGAGATGGGAAAGGCTGTGAAGATTGTCGACCTGGCTACCCGTATGATTGAACTTGCCGGTTATCGTCCTGGTGAAGATATTGAGATCAAGTTTACGGGCTTGCGTCCCGGTGAGAAGCTTTATGAAGAAGTCTTGAGTGATAAGGAGAATACGATTCCTACTGAGAATAAGAAGATAATGATAGCGAAGGTACGTCACTATAAATATGCTGATATCCTTGATACTTATACAGAGTTTGAGAAGCTATCCCGTACGGTAAAGATCATGGATACAGTGAAGCTGATGAAGAAAGTGGTGCCTGAGTTTAAATCCAAGAATTCACCTCGATTTGAAGTTCTGGATAAGCAACCGGAATAATCTATAACACTAACATAAATCAACAATGGATACAAAAGATTTGAAGATTGCTGTTGCAGGTACCGGCTATGTTGGTCTTAGCATAGCAACACTTTTGTCGCAACATCACCAGGTGACGGCAGTCGATGTGATTCCTGAGAAAGTAGATATGCTCAATCGTAAGCAATCACCTATTCAGGATGAATATATTGAAAAGTATTTGTCTGAAAAGACATTGAACCTGACTGCTACGCTTGACGGTGCCAAGGCATACAGTGACGCTGATTTTGTGGTCATTGCGGCTCCTACTAACTATGATCCTGTGAAGAATTATTTCGATACCCATCATATAGAGGATGTCATTGACCTGGTTTTAAGTGTCAATCCTGATGCGGTAATGGTAATCAAGTCTACTATTCCTGTTGGATATTGCCGGGGACTTTATTTGAAGTATGCCCGTAAGGGAGTCAGGAAGCTTAACCTGCTTTTTTCTCCGGAGTTTCTTCGTGAGAGTATGGCTCTTTATGATAACTTATATCCAAGTCGTATCATTGTTGGCTATCCAAAACTGATTGATGGCGAGCAGTTTGACGAGGAAAACGAAGCAATTAAGTCCATTGCTGATGTTCCCGCCCTAGAGAAAGCTGCGCATACTTTCGCAGCATTGCTTCAGGAAGGTGCAATCAAGGAAGATATTCCTACACTTTTTATGGGAATAAAGGAGGCGGAAGCTGTCAAACTGTTTGCTAATACCTATCTCGCTTTGCGTGTCAGTTATTTTAATGAATTGGATACTTACGCAGAGATAAAAGGTCTGGATTCTCAGTCAATCATACAGGGTGTTGGTCTTGATCCTCGTATTGGAACACATTATAATAATCCATCGTTTGGTTATGGCGGTTATTGTCTGCCTAAAGACACGAAACAACTCTTGGCTAACTATCAGGATGTACCTCAGAACATGATGAGTGCTATTGTAGAAAGTAACCGTACAAGAAAAGACTTCATCGCAGATCAAGTGCTGCGTAAAGCGGGGTATTATACTGCCTCCTGTTCATGGGATGCCCAGAAAGAGCAAAAAATAACCATTGGCGTATATCGTCTGACCATGAAGTCCAATTCTGACAACTTCCGTCAAAGTGCCATTCAGGGGATTATGAAACGTATCAAGGCGAAGGGCGCTACTATTGTAATTTACGAGCCTGCTATGCAGGATGGTGAAACATTCTTTGGTAGCCAAGTGGTCAATAACCTGATCAAATTCAAGGAAATAAGTCAGGCCATCATCGCCAACCGCTACGATTCTTGTCTGGATGATGTGAAAGACAAGGTATATACCCGTGACATTTTCCAAAGAGATTAACTTTATGGTGACATACAATGTTAGTTTAGCGAATAAAGTGGTTTTGGTGACTGGTGCAGCCGGTTTTATCGGAGCCAATTTGGTAAAACGCTTGCTGAATGAATTTGATAGCGTGAAGGTTGTCGGTATTGATAGTATTACCGAATACTATGATGTACGTTTAAAATATGAACGCTTGCAAGAATTGTCTGCTTATGGTGACAGATTTGTTTTCATTAAAGACAGCATTGCTAAAAAGGGAGTTGTTGACTCCATCTTCACTGACCACCACCCACAGGTAGTCGTGAATCTTGCTGCTCAAGCCGGTGTGCGTTATAGCATCACTAACCCTGATGCCTATATTGAAAGTAACCTTATTGGATTTTATAACATCTTAGAAGCCTGTCGTCATTATGGTGTCGAGCACTTGGTATATGCATCTTCCAGTAGTGTATATGGAAGTAATAAGAAAGTGCCTTATAGTACCGATGATAAGGTGGATAATCCTGTATCACTCTATGCTGCTACTAAAAAGAGTAATGAACTAATGGCTCACGCTTACAGTAAGCTTTACAACATACCAAGTACAGGTTTGCGGTTCTTTACGGTATATGGCCCTGCCGGTCGTCCCGACATGGCATACTTCGGTTTCACCAACCAACTCCGTGAAGGCAAGACTATTCGGATCTTTAATTACGGTAACTGCAAACGAGATTTCACCTACGTTGATGACATTGTGGAAGGCGTTGTTCGGATCATGCGACATGCACCTGAGAAACAGAATGGCGATGACGGACTTCCAATTCCACCATACAAGGTATATAATATTGGTAACAACTCACCCGAGAATCTTCTTGATTTTGTGACCATTCTTCAGGAAGAGCTCATAGCAGCCAAGGTACTTCCTGATGATTACGATTTTGAGACGCACAAAGAATTGGTACCGATGCAACCTGGGGATGTGCCTGTGACATATGCTGATACGACCCCTTTGGAACAAGATTTTGGATTTAAACCGTCAACATCACTACGTGAGGGATTGAGAAAGTTTGCGGGGTGGTATGCTAAGTATTATGGCACATTTAAATAACATCCATAAATCGATTATATAAAAATAAAAAGATAAAATCATTATGAGCATTTTTGCAGGTAAAACCCTTATGATTACTGGTGGAACAGGTTCTTTCGGCAATGCGGTTTTGAATCGTTTCCTCCGTACCGACATCGGCGAAATCCGTATTTTTTCACGGGATGAAAAGAAGCAGGATGATATGCGTCACGAATATCAGGTAAAGTATCCTGATGTGGCACATAAAATCAAGTTCTTTATTGGCGATGTACGTAATTTGCAGTCATGTAAGAATGCAATGCCTGGTGTTGACTATATTTTTCATGCTGCGGCTTTGAAACAGGTTCCAAGTTGTGAGTTCTTTCCGATGGAGGCAGTAAAGACTAATGTTGTCGGTACAGATAATGTATTGACAGCTGCTATTGAGGCTGGCGTTGGTGCTGTAATCTGTCTTTCAACAGATAAGGCTGCCTATCCTATCAATGCTATGGGTATCACGAAAGCTATTGAGGAGAAGATTGCTGTAGCTAAGAGCCGCTATTCAGGTAAGACCAAGATTTGCAGTACCCGTTATGGTAATGTGATGTGCTCTCGTGGTTCTGTAATTCCTCTTTGGATTGACCAAATCCGCAACGGTAATCCTATAACACTAACTGAGCCTACGATGACGCGCTTTATCATGTCGCTGGAAGAAGCAGTAGACCTTGTATTATTTGCATTCGAACATGGGCAGAACGGTGATATCCTCGTACAGAAAGCTCCGGCTTGTACTATTCAGACTCAGGCGGAGGCTGTTTGTGAATTATTTGGCGGCAAGAAAGAAGATATCAAGGTTATCGGTATCCGTCATGGTGAGAAGATGTATGAGACATTGCTCACCAATGAGGAATGTGCCAAGGCAGAAGATATGGGCAATTTCTATCGCGTTCCTGCAGATAATCGTGGATTGAACTATGACAAATTCTTCAAAGAAGGTGAAACGGAACGTAACACACTTACGGAGTTCAATTCTAATAATACTTATATATTGAATGTAGAAGAGACCAAGGCTAAAATAGCTGCTCTTGATTACATCAAAAAGGAATTGAGTGGCGAGGGTAATTTCGTACAATAATAGAGTTATGAATATTTTAGTTACTGGTGCCGGAGGTTTTGTTGGTAGAAATCTTTGTGCCCAACTTAATAATATCAAAAACGGAAAGGCTCGTTGTTATGGTGATCTGAAGATTGATGAAGTCTTTGAGTACGATCTCGATTCCACTTCCGAACAATTAGATGTCTGGTGTCAGAAAGCCGGCTTTGTGTTCAACCTTGCCGGAGTGAACCGTCCCAAAGACAATGAGGAGTTCATGAAAGGTAATTTCGGTTTTGCAGGCACATTGCTTGATACACTGAAGAAACATCATAATACTTGTCCTGTCATGCTCTCTTCCAGTGCACAAGCTTCTCTGACAGGTCGTTTTGGCAACAGCGAATACGGTCGCAGCAAAAAGGCTGGTGAAGATTTATTTCTACAGTATGGTAAAGATACGGGAGCCAAAGTGCTGGTTTATCGTTTTCCGAACCTTTACGGCAAATGGTGTCGTCCCAACTACAACAGTGCTGTCGCTACATTCTGCAACAACATCGCTAACGACCTTCCGATACAAGTCAATGACCCACGTGTAGAACTGGAGCTGCTTTACATTGACGATCTCGTAGACGAGATGATTCATGCCTTGAAAGGCGAGGAATATCGTTGCGAGTTTGAAGGTCTTGATGTACATCCATTGGTGGATGGCAGATACTGTTATTGTCCGGTTACCCATAAGGTTACATTAGGTGAAATAGTTGATTTGCTGCATCAGTTTGCAGAAATGCCAGAGACGCTGATGATCCCTGAAATCCCGTCAGACTCGTTTGCCAAAAGATTGTATAGCACTTATCTGAGTTATTTGCCCAAAGAAAAAGCAATCTTTGATCTGAAGATGAATGTAGATCAGCGTGGCTCATTTACAGAACTTGTACATACCTTGAACTGTGGCCAGGTAAGTATAAATATCTCCAAACCGGGTGTTACTAAGGGTGAACATTGGCACAATACCAAATGGGAACAATTTATCGTTGTCAGCGGTCATGGACTTATCCAACTCCGCAAGGAAGGTACAGACGAAGTACTGAACTACGAGGTAAGTGGTGACAAAATACAATCCGTTATCATGCTTCCCGGATATACCCATAACATCATCAATCTCTCCGATACGGAAGACCTGGTAACGGTTATGTACTGCAATGAGATATTCAACCCGGATAAACCGGATACATACTTTGATAAAGTGAAAAAATGATCATGGAAAAACAACCCAAATTCGATTATTCAGATATAAAGTTCAAGGATAATGGTAAGTTGAAGCTTATCATCGTAGTGGGTACTCGTCCCGAGATTATCCGTTTGGCAGCTGTTATCACCAAATGTCGTCAGTATTTTGATGTGATTCTTGCCCATACCGGTCAGAATTACGACTACAACCTCAACGGTATATTCTTTAAAGATTTGAAGTTGGCAGAGCCTGAAGTATATATGGATACTGTAGGCGATGATTTGGGAGCCACTTGTGGCAATATCATCAACTGTTCCTATAAACTTTTTGCGCAGACAAAGCCTGATGGTGTGCTTGTGCTAGGCGATACTAATTCGTGTCTCAGTGTTATAGGAGCCAAGCGTTTGCACATCCCTATCTTTCATATGGAAGCTGGAAACCGTTGTAAAGACGAATGTCTCCCTGAAGAGACCAACCGTCGTATCGTTGATATCATCAGTGATGTAAATATGGCATACTCAGAGCATGCGCGAAGATATCTTGCAGATTGCGGTCTTCCTAAAGAGCGTACTTACGTTACAGGCTCTCCTATGGCAGAAGTACTTCATAATAATCTCGCAGAAATAGAAGCAAGCGATGTGCACCAGCGTCTTGGCTTAGAGAAAGGCAAGTATATTCTTCTCTCCGCTCATCGTGAGGAAAATATAGATACCGAGAAGAATTTCTTCTCACTTTTCACTGCTATCAACGCTATGGCAGATAAGTATGATATGCCAATTCTTTATAGTTGTCACCCGCGCTCCCGCAATCGCTTGCAGGCTTCTGGTTTCAAACTTGATTCTCGGGTACAAGTACAACAGCCGCTTGGCTTTCATGATTACAATTGTCTTCAGATGAATGCTTTCTGTGTAGTCAGTGATAGTGGTACACTTCCAGAGGAATCTTCGTTTTATGCATCTATCGGCAAGCCAATCTCTGCAGTATGTATCCGTACGAGTACAGAACGTCCGGAAGCTCTTGATAAGGCATGTTTCATTCTTTCTGGTATTGACACTAAGGGACTTCTCCAGTCGGTTGATCTTGCAGTCAGTATGACTAAGGATGGTAATCATGGTATCCCTGTTCCTAACTATACTGATGATGTCTCTAATAAGGTTGTGAAGATTATCCAGTCTTACGTAGGGGTGGTTAATAAGATGGTTTGGAGAAAGGAAATGTAGGCCCTTTTTCCTTTCTATTCCATTAATTCATAATATGAGGTTAAGTAAGTGTACAGGTAGCTCTCATTTGAATACAAGGTCCGATACTCTCACTTGCTTCAGAATTTACACGTTAACAGGTAACAAAATAAATATAGAAATACAAGATTATATTAAGTGGCACGATGATATTAAATTATTAGTCTTATAAATGTACATCTTTGGAGGAATCCTCTAAGATGTTTTTTAGAGGATTATACATATCTCAATAGGCTGTAGATGTTTTATAAAATTCCATAAAGGAATCTTATTGCGGACAAATAGATAATAATGGAAGTTGTAAAAGACGATTTTTGCTTATTGTCACAGGTAGATTTACATTATAATAATGGTAGAAACGAATAAAAATGGATTGACTTATCTGAGGTTCTATTATGTTTTTATAAAAATAAGTCTTTGGAGCTAAGCCTTGTACTGAAGTTGAAGAGTAATATAAATAAAGGAAATGGTAGTCAAAGAAAATAAGTGGGATTGTATCTCTTATTTGTAGAATATTGTAGCGATTTTTTAATGCTATTTTAATAATGTCAGACAATACATCAAATAATAAACGAATAGCCAAGAATACTTTGTTTCTGTATATCAGAATGATATTTGTATTACTTGTATCTTTATATTCTACTCGTGCCATTCTTAATGCATTAGGAGTAGTGGACTATGGTATATATAATGTTGTTGCAGGGTTTGTGCTAATGTTCGCTTTTTTGAACTCTTCAATGACAAATACAATACAACGTTTTTTTAACTTTGAACGAGGAAATTCGAATAGCGACAACCTTAACAAAGTATATATAACGTCACTTCAAATTCAAATAACACTAGGGATAATAACTGTTGTTTTACTTGAGATTATCGGTATTTGGTACATAAATAATAAAATGGTAATTCCTGTTGATAGAATTTCAGCAGCAATGTGTGTTTTCCAATTTTCTGTAATTTCTTTATTTCTCTTAATACTGCAAATCCCATATGGAGCTGCGGTAGTGGCACATGAAAAGATGGGTTTTTATGCAATCGTAAGTATGGTTGATGTAATCCTGAAATTGTTTATTGCCTTTATTCTTCCATATATTCCTTATGATCGATTGATTTATTATGGAATCTTTATGTTGATAATATCAATAGCGAATATATTCCTTTATTTTGTATATGCTAAAAAAAACTTTGAGGAGATTAGGTATCATCATGTCTTTTATCGACAGCAGTTTATAAGTATGTTGGCTTTTTCGGGGTGGAATGTCTTTGATTCTTTTGCTTACACTATGCAAGGGCAGGGGTTGAATATGCTAATGAACGTATTTTTTGGTCCAGTAGTTAATGCTGCACGCGGTGTTGCCTATCAGGTACAAGCAGCGCTTAGTGGTTTCACCGAAAATATTGCTGTTGCATTCAAACCCCAGTTGGTAGAAAGTTATGCTAAGAACGAATTTGAAAGAACAAAGAATTTGATGTTTTGCATGTCTAGGTTGTGCTACCTAATGGTTTTTGTATTATCATTACCAATATCTATTGAAATTGAATATATTTTGAATATGTGGTTAGGGGGGGAAGTACCAGAATATACTTCAATTTTTACCAATTTAATTCTTTTAAATATGCTCCTAGGAAGTCTTAATCTTCCAATTTCGCAGGCGATTCAAGCTGTTGGAAAAATTAGAATTTATCAAACAGTACGAAGTGTAATTGTAATAAGTGCTCTTCCTGTTTCTTGGCTAATTCTAGCTGATGGAACTCCTGCTTATATGGTGTTTGTTGTGTTGATAATTGTTAATTTGATTAATCAGCCTGTAAGTATGTTTTTGTTAAGGAAGGTTTTTAATTATTCCTATCTTGATTATTATAGAAAGGTCTTGTTACCATGTTTGCTTTTCAGTCTAATAACTCCGCTAATTCCATTTGTTATTCACAGTTTGATGGGCGAGTCTTGGGGCAGACTTGCTATTGTCGGAATAATATCTATACTCTTTTCAGCTGGGGCAGCTTATTTCATTATTTTGTCAAAGGATGAACAGTATTTAGTAAAAGTATTTGTTGAAAAAGTTAAAAATAAGCTATGATAATTATAGCTATATCTGATGTTCAATTGATTTTTAATCTAAAACAAATATAATTGTATAAATTGTAAAATATTGTGTATTATTTGTCTGATGAGATGTATGGATTACATGGGAATCAATAAACAACATTCTATATGATTAAAATTGAAAACTTAATATATCCTCTAGCAGTCATTTTAGGGATTGTATTAATTGTTACACCAGAATATGATGTACATATATCGTTTCTTTTTTGGGTGGCTTTGATGTTTTACTGTATGTTAAATATTGAAAAACGAGTACTGCTCATGCTTTTTGCTTTTACGGTATTTGTTTTTTGTATGACAAGAATTGTTATTCCTGAGTATTATATAAATGATTTTATACAGGATAGTCAACTCTATTCAATGAGTTTTAGTCAGGATGTGCATAATTTTGTAGCAAGAGCATGTTTTCTGTCGCTGGTCGGAGCTTTAGTAGGATTCAACTTAGTGAGTGCAAATATTAACTCTGACTATAGGCTGAATATTGACCCAAACAGCTATCAAATAACCCAAATTCGCAAAATATCAAAGTATTTATACTTGCTATCTGTAATTCTTGTCGTTTATTCAATATATACTCGTTTTAGTTTTGTTGCGGCATATGGCTATATGGATTCCTATATTGATTACAGTAACAGTTTGCCTACAGTTTTAAGTAAGTTTGCTTCAACAAATGCACTTTGCTTTTATCTCTTTCTTGTAACGTTGCCTTCTAAAAAAGAGGCAAAGCCAATACTGATTGTATTTATGCTAGTTGCTGTTTTCTCATTATTAACAGGGGCACGCACAGGATTTATAATGAGCCTTATAACACTTTTGGTATATTTACTACTTCGTAATAGAATCGATCCTTATGATCCTTGGTTGACACGAAAGGTGAAAATAGCGATTCTTTTTTCATTGCCCTTCATTACAGCTTTAATGTTTATTGTAATGCTAATGAGAGGGGAGTCTTCTGTAAGTAATATTAGCTTTGTGGATATGGTAATAAACTCTATTTATCAGCAAGGCAGTATTCTTGAAGTTCTTGGAGTTTCTTATGAAAATGCAGATCGTATTCCATATAGAATATGGTCATTTGGTAGAGTTATAGATAGTTATGATAATAATTTTCTATTCCAAATATTGGGTATTGGACAAGCATTTAAAGCTAATACTGTTGATTTTGCAATCAATGGCCATTCTCTCGCTAACTACTTGACATATACTTATCAAACCCAACGATATCTTGCTGGAGGAGGAATGGGATCAAGTTTCATTGCGGAGTCTTGGCTGGATTTTGGTTACTTGGGTGTTGTTGGTTTTAGTGTCGTTTATGGAGTAATATTAGCAAAATTCTTTGTTTGGGCAAGAAAAAATGTATGGATTTGCGCTATCTCATTCTATATGGTAAATGCAATTATTTATGCACCTAGAGCAGGTGCAGCTGATTTTGTCTCAGATATTTTAAGTCCTACATATTTACTTCTTTTAATAGGTATTTATTTCTATACAAAACCCAAAACGTATGTATAAAATTCTTTTTGTTATCCCTGGCCTAAAAACTGGTGGAACGAATTCATCACTATCTGCCTTATATTCAAATATCAAAAAACAATATGACATTACTGTATTCACATTGTCGAACCAACGTAATGCAGAATATAACTTTGATGAAGTTGTTAGGTATTCGCCATTTATAATTTCTGCTTTTCATGTGAATGCTATCGAAGAAAAATGGTATAAATGTCTTGCTGTTTTGGTTTTAAAGACTATTAGAACCATAATAAGAAGGTTATTAGGGTACGATATATTAGATTATTTGTATAAACGGATGACACATATTATTGAGAAAAAATATACTTATGATTTTGTCGTAGCCTTCGAAGAAAGTTATCCTACTAAGTTTGTGTTATACTTTAAAAATGCGAATAAAATAGCGTGGATTCATTGTAACTATAATAAGTATTGCCCTCTAGGAGTAAGCGAAGAAGATATTTACAGTCAATATAAGAATATCATTTGTGTATCAGAATATACTTCACGGCTTTTCGTATCTCGATATCCACGTTTAAATGCTAAGGTTAGTTCTATTTATAATCTTATTGATACAGAATCAATTCTTGTAAAATCTAGAAAGCCTATAGATGACGATCGATTTGAAATTGGGAAAAGAAGTGTCATAATTTCTGCAGGGCGAATAGACCCTGTGAAAAGATTTTCATCTATACCGAAGATTGCTAAAGAATTAATAGATAGAGGTTTATGCTTTCAATGGTATATATTGGGACCTATTGCTGTAAGAGATGAATATAATAGGCTTGAAGCTAATATTGAAAAATATAGTGTAGATAATTATGTTCATTATTTAGGTAATAAAATAAATCCATATAGTTATTTTGTAAATTCTGATTTGTATGTGTGTACGTCAGAATCAGAAGCTTGCCCAATGGTATTCAATGAAGCAATGATATTAAATACTCCTGTAGTTACTACAAATTTTGGATCTGCATCAGAATTTATTCACAATAATAAGAATGGTTTTGTTTGTGATATAGATGGATTAGCAAAAAAAATCTTTTGGGTTCTCACAAATGATGAAATATATCAAGGGCTTCAAAAAGAACTTGCCGAATCACATTCATTTAATGCAAGAGTCCTTAATAATATTAATAAATTGTTCTCGTAGTTATTATGAAACAATATATCTTTTTGACAAATCAATATCTTCCTAAACCAGGAGCAACAGGCATGTGTGTGCATAATGTTGCTACAGAATTGGCTAAGAGAGGAGAATCAGTAGCAACGGTATGCTATAGTTTTGATAGAAACTATCATGTACAAGTAATAGATGATGTTAAGGTTTTTTATATACCAACTCCTGTCTATCTTAGAGATGTAAAAAATAATATACCGTTATTTGTGTTAGCAATAAGAGCTCTATCAATTCTAGCAAAATTAGTCCACATTAATAAATATCCTTTAAGAAGTACAACTCTAGTGGGACGCTATGTTAAGACTATTCTTCCATTGATAGATGATGTTAATAAAACAACGATAATAGCATCATACACTCCATTGGAGGGAGTTGTTGCATTAAAAAAGATAAAAGAAAAGTACCCAGATATAAGGACTGTATACTATTCGACAGATACTTTATCAAACGAGCAAGGAGATGCGGGGTTTCTCACTTCAGAAAAAAGAGAAAAAAAAGGGTTTGAGTGGGAACATGATTTTTTCTCCGCATTTGATAAGATAATTATTATGGAATGTCATGCTCCGTTTTATAAAACTAATAGATTTGAAAAGTTTTTTAGTAAAATGTCTTTTGCGAATTTTCCAATGGTTATTAGACCCATAGAAACAAAAATGGCTGAAGAGAAAAAGGATAGTAGAAAAAAGTTGTTCGTGTATGTAGGAACATTATACAAAGTACTCAGAAACCCTGTATATTCTTGTACAATTCTTAAGAGTCTAACTACCTATATAGATATGAAAGTTGTTTTTATGGGAGGAGGAGACTGTTTTGATATATTGCGCAACTATCAAAGGCAAACAAACAATGCAATTGAGTATATTGGTATGCAGCCTCATGATGTCGCTTTAAAATATCTAGATAACGCAGATGTTCTTTTAAGTATAGGTAATAAAGAAAGTCCTATGGCGCCTTCAAAGATTTATGAATATATCTCGACGGGTAAGCCAATTATCCATTTTTATACTTGGGACAAGGATCCATGTATAGAACCACTTAAAAAGTATGGTAATGCGATATTAATTAATGAAAATAAAGATTTTGATATTCACTTATTACTTAATTTCTTAGATACTCATGATAGGAAAGTGTTTGATGAGTTTGTATCCAATTTTGAATCTTCAACTCCCTCTTATACTGCTAATCTTATTAGTAATATTTGATTCAATGAATAGATGAAAATTAGTGTTATTATACCGGTTTATAATGCTGAAAGTTATATCGGGCGTTGTATTGAGAGTGTGCAAGTTCAAACATTCGGTGACTGGCAGATGATTTTGGTTGATGATGGTTCAAATGATAATAGTTTGGCGATTTGTCAGAAGTATGCTGAGATAGATGACCGTATTCAAGTTATGCATCAAGAGAATGCAGGAGCAGGTGCGGCAAGAAATACAGGGCTTACCAAGGCATTGGGAGAGTATATTGTATTCATCGATTCTGATGATTATGTGGCTGAATATTACTTTGAGTTACTATCAAACCATACTGAGGATGTCGTTTTTATTAATGTTGAAGCTGTAGATGGAAATGGATCTATAGTTCGCAAGGAGTATCTTTCAGTATATAAGAACATGAAAAAAGACGACTTCATGCGTGCGCAGATGACAGGTAAAATAAATTGGGGTGGTGTCAGAAAGGTAGTGAAGCGTGAAATTCTTGAAAAGAATAACATCAAGTATTCGAATCATAAGGTAGGTGAAGAAGCACTGTTTACATACTGCTCGGTATATTATTCCCAAACAATTGCTTTTATAGAGAAGCCGGCATATTTTTACATTCTGCGGGCGGATAGTTTGTCGCATACAAAAATGGATGACCCATGGGGGGAAGTGGCTTTGGCTCTTAAAGCAAAGACTCTCGATAATGGATCTTATGCTAAATACGCAGATACAGTTAATGCTTTCATTTTAACGGCTGCTGCCGTCTCTGCGGATAGATTGGCAGTAAATTACAAAAGGGAAGAGTATAGAAAAAAAATTGAAAGTCTGTATATCTCTTTAATAGACAAACTTGATAAGGCATATCCCATAGATTACAATCATATGTCTCTGAAAGCAAAATTCTTAGGTAAACTGCTTTTAGGACGGCATTTCTCATTAATTAGAGCGATTAGCAGAAGTAAACGTCTTATGAAATAATTATATGAAAAGTATTGCAGTAATTTTACCGGTATATAAAAACGATAAAGTTCCGTATATTAAGTTGTCTTTTAACAGTATACTAAACCAAACTTACGAGGCCTTATCCCTCTATATTGGAGTGGATGGTCCTGTCGGTGATGATCTGAAAGAATGTTTGCAGCAGTATGAGCACTATGAGCATGTTACGGTAAAGTGGTTTAAGGAGAATCGAGGACTTGCCATTGTTCTTAACGATTTGCTTGATATCTGCTTCGATAGTGGCTATGAATACATTGCTCGTATGGATGCAGACGACATATCTATGCCGGAACGTTTTGCAAAGCAAATGGATTATCTACTGAAGCATCCCAATATTGATGTTGTAGGTGGAGCTATAGAGGAGATAGATGAAAATAGTGAAAGTAGAGGCAAGAGAATAGTATACCCTTTAACTCCCAAAGAATGCTATAATTTCTTCTCTCGTAGAAACCCTCATGCTCATCCTGCTGTGATGTTCAGAAAGAGTTTTTTCGATAAGACAGGCTGTAAGTATCGTCCTGAATATCGACAAAATCAAGATACTATGCTTTGGTTTGATGGTATGAAAGCCGGTACACAACATGCGAATTTACAAGATGTTGTTTTGTATTTTCGGTTTACTAACTCATTATTCAAAAAGAGGCGCAACGGTTGGGCTTTCGCAAAGAAGCAATTGCATGATCGCAAAATTATAAATAAGACACTTGGCTATGGGGGTGGGGCCACTGTATTTGGCTATATGATGTTTGGTATGCTAGTGTCTCCTCCTTGGGTCAAGAAAATTGTATATAAAATATTTAGATAAACTAGAGCAGCATTTGTTGTATGAAAAATGTACCTTCCAAATACTTAGATCAATTTTTTAATATATTAAAGGGTAGGCCGTCAATACAGCTTAGTATTCTATGAATCAGAACAAATGTGTTTATTCTTTTCTTGATGAAAACGACAAAAAAGAAAGCAAAGAGTGTTAGAAAGGTCATGTAGGACTACAATTAAAACCGTAATATCGTATGTGTAAGTATTGTAAGGATGAGGTGTGGAATTTGATTGGTTGGTCAGGTTTAAGAAGACTTGTCAGTTAAAGGAGCAGAAAGTCCCTCTCTGATACAAGATATCTTTTTCCGCTATCAATAAAAGATGAAATAGCCAATCCTCTAACATAATAAGTGGAGTCATGGGTTCTGAAGTCTTCTGAAGGGGGGGAGCAGGTTGGACTTAGAAACACAAGTTTGTTTGTCGTAATGGAATTGTTGCAAAAAATGTCTTATCTATAATAAAATTCATAAATAAAACGAGGGATAACTCCGATAAGCGTCCAATTTTGATGTCCTAACTTAAAAGCATAAAATGATGACCTTGGCTATTGGATAAAAAACGATGACATTACGTGTATTTCAAGTGATTTGATTGGTGACACATTCAATTCTTAACCTCTTCCAGATACGGATTTTTCAACCAGCGAGATTATCACTCAAACAGATTTTTTTAATTTAATAAGCTAGGAAGTTATTGGTTCATTTCAAAGTAAATTAAGTGTTTGGTTGGCTGACAGTCATCCACTAAGAGGTGAATTGTTGACGAAGGCTTCCTGTTGTTTTTATATCTAAATACATGGTATTTCAGTTTTGGAATTCTTTAATAAATTCTTTAAAGAAATAGTAATGAATTATTGGTGTTATGAAAATCTCTTACCGATGACTATAGGTTTAAAACAAAAATAAAATTTAAAAAACAATGTCCATTTTGATATTTATATATGTAGAAAGTTCTGAGAAGTACTTTCCAATACATTATATATCTAGATTGGACGCTAATGTAAAAAATGTTTTCAAAATATCTTTTTGACCGAATAGTAGCGTTTTTCGGCTTATTATTTTTATGGCCTTTATTGTTAATCGTAGCTCTGTTGATTAAAAAACAAATGCCTGGTCCTGTGCTGTTTGTACAGAAACGAGTGGGTAAAGGAGGAAAAGTGTTTAATTGCCATAAGTTTCGTTCAATGAAAGTGGATCATGGTGGTTCTACAGTTAGTGTTGCAGGTGAAACTCGTATAACACCATTAGGTTCAAAACTTCGTAAATATAAAGTAGATGAGTTACCTGGATTATGGGATGTTTTTATCGGAAAGATGAGCTTTGTGGGACCTCGTCCGGATGTTCCGGGATATGCGGATCTGTTGGAAGATTCTGATAGAGATGTATTGAAGCTTCGTCCGGGAATTACGGGACCTGCCTCTCTTAAATATCGAGATGAAGAAGAAATGATAGCACAGTTTGTTGGAAAGGTAAAAAAAAGAGATTTGTCTATACTCAATCAATACAAAGAGGTAGACTTTACGAGAATGACTGATGAACAAATTGCTATTTGGTATAACGACAATATTATTTATCCAGATAAAGTACGCATAAACTGTTATTATTATCATAATTACAGTTTTATAAAAGATATTCAAATGATTTTTGCTACCATTTTGGGTAAGCGGATACAGTATGCTGGTGAAATAATTTAAAAATAAATAAAGCTAATAGACCTATGGAAGAAAGAAAAACAATTTATCTCTGTCTTGCTCACATGAGCGAAGGGGGCATCGAACAAAAATATGTAAAGGAAGCATTTGATACAAATTGGGTGGTTCCTTTGGGGCCTAATGTGAACGCTTTCGAAGAAGATTTGAAAAACTTTGTAGGTGGAAAAAATGAAGTTGTGGCACTTTCGTCAGGAACAGCAGCAGTGCATTTGGCTTTGCTAGCTTGTGGTGTGAGACCGGGCGATGAGGTGTTAGTGCAAAGTTTTACATTCTGTGCTTCTTCACATCCGATAACATATCTTGGTGCAACGCCTGTATTTGTAGATTCGGAACCTGATACTTGGAATATGGATCCGGATTTGTTGGAGGAAGCGATCAAGGATCGTATTGCTAAAACTGGCAATAAACCGAAGGCGATTGTGCCTGTAGCTTTATATGGTATGCCTTATAACTGTACACGCATCATGGAAATAGCTAACTGTTATGATATACCCGTGGTCGAGGATGCTGCTGAAGGATTTGGTTCGAAGTTTGCTGGTCGTGTTTTAGGTACTTTCGGCAAGTTTGGAGTGTTGAGTTTCAATGGAAATAAAATGATTACAACTTCTGGAGGTGGCGCATTAGTCTGTGAAAATGCAGAACTCAAAAATAAGATTATGTGGTATGCTACTCAGGCTCGTGAGGCTTATCCTTACTACCAACATGAGGAAATTGGTTATAATTACCGTATGTCGAATATTTGCGCAGGTGTTGGTCGTGGTCAGATGACGGTGGTGAATGCTCATATAGCGCACCATAAGCATGTACAGGCTCTCTATGAGGAACTATTGGCGAATGTTCCGGGAGTAACTGTACACAAACAACCAGCTACAGGAGAGTATGATTCAAACTTTTGGCTTTGCACCATCATCTTAGATCCTTCTATCAAAATCAAGGGTCAGGAGAATGTTTACAAAGAGGTTATTAAAACTGCCGTGGGAGGTGCTGCTGGAGTAATTCATGTAGTGGATTGCCCGACTACAGACTGTCAACCGAACGATAATGTGGAGGCACTACGCGTATTCATGCTTTCGAAGCGGATTGAGGTACGTCCGGTATGGAAACCGATGCATAAGCAGCCGGTATACAAAGATGTTCCTGCATACGTGAATGGAGTATCGGAGGCTGTTTTTAAGGTCGGTATGTGTTTGCCTGCTGGTCCGTATGTGACGGATGATGATGTACGTTATATTGTGGAGAGTATCAAGGAGGCTATTGTAAAATAATGGAGATGCTACCTGTTTCTGTTTGGATTTTCTGCCGATATCTTTTCATTCTAAGAAAACCCAACAGATTGCCTAATAACTGATAACAATGAAATTAGATAAAAACTATTAGGAAAACTCTTTGAACAAGTGGTGAAAAATCCACGTTTACATTACTTCCTCGACTTACGTACTTTATCTGCTGGTATCAGCCAAAAATAGAAATGCTTATTCATCGACATGCAAAGACAGCAGAAACTGTAATATGTCTTGTTGCTAAATTAGAAGAAATTATCTATGAAATATCTATATGAAACAGCTTTCTGTTATGATGATGTGATAAGACAAAAAAGTTCTGAAGAAGTTTTACATCAAATACTATCTCCTTTAGAAGGTAAATTAGATATCCAAATACCTGAAGGAGGTATGGGTATACATAAATGTTATAGCGTCTTCTGTTATTTTTGAAGTAAAAGATGGGTATATAATGAATCGAGGAATGCTACTGATAAAAAGGAATTGAGTTTTAATAGGATAAAATAAAAGCAATAGAAAGAAATATTATGAATGGAATGAAACAATTAATCTATTACGTATTGGCAGCTTTTCTATTAACAGCCTGTCAGTCTTACAAAAAAGTGCCTTACCTACAGGATGCTGAAGTGGTATTGTATAGTACTCAAGATGCGCAACTATATGACGCAAAGATTATGCCAAAGGATTTGTTAACCATTGTAGTTTCGTGCACCAGTCCTGAATTGGCAGTACCTTTCAATTTGACTGTTGCAACACAGAATAATATGGCCTTGAATTATGCTACCACTCAGCCGGTCCTACAGCAATATCTAGTGGATAATGACGGTAATATAAATTTCCCTGTACTGGGGGAACTCCATGTAGGCGGACTGACCAAGAAGGCGACCGAACAGATGATCGTAGAAAAACTGAAACCTTATATAACGGAATCCCCTATTGTAACGGTCCGTATGGTGAATTATAAGATTTCTGTGATTGGTGAGGTTGCCCGTCCCGGTACATTTACTATTTCTAATGAAAAGGTGAATGTCTTAGAAGCTTTGGCTATGGCAGGAGATATGACTGTATATGGTCTGCGTGATGATGTTAAACTTATACGAGAGAATGCCAATGGCAAACAGGAAATTATTCCTTTGGATCTGAATAAAGCGGAGACTATCCTTTCTCCTTATTATTATTTGCAGCAGAATGATATTATTTACGTAACTCCGAATAAGGCAAAAGCTCGAAATTCAGATATCGGTACTAGTACGAGCTTGTGGTTCTCTGCTACTTCTATCCTTGTGTCGATTGCCAGTTTGTTGTTTAATATCCTGAAATAAAAAGAAAGAGTTATGAAAGAAGAAAAACAATATGAGAAAGGTCATGTCACTAGTGAAGAACAGATAGATTTTCAGGCGTTACTTTTTAAATATATTATCCATTGGCCTTGGTTTGTAACGGCAGTGTTACTATGTCTTGTTGCTGCATGGCTTTATCTGCATTGGGCTACACCTATTTATAATATTTCAGCTACTGTTCTTATAAAAGATGAGAAGAAAGGTGGAGGTGTAGGACTCTCTTCGGAATTGGAGGATATGGGCTTAAGCGGTCTGATGACTTCCTCCAAAAATATTGACAATGAGTTGGAGGTTTTACGTTCTAAAACGCTTGTGAAAGAGGTTGTTAATCAATTAAATCTGTATATAACT
Source organism: Bacteroides faecis MAJ27 (assembly GCF_900106755.1). Lineage (GTDB taxonomy): Bacteria > Bacteroidota > Bacteroidia > Bacteroidales > Bacteroidaceae > Bacteroides > Bacteroides faecis. The sequence goes on along the minus strand of NZ_FNNN01000021.1, from coordinate 38,300 downwards.
TATGCAGATGAGGATGAATTCCCAGCTAAAGGTTTATATAAGACGTCTCCGGTACAAGTGAGTTTGACACCTCAGGAGGCTGAGAAACTAAGCTCTCCGATGGTAGTGGAAATGACACTGCAACCTAAGGGTAGTATGGATGTGAACGTGACTGTAGGTGAGAAAGGATATCAGAAGCATTTTGAAAAGTTGCCTGCCATTTTTCCGACTGATGAAGGTACACTGGCTTTCTTTCAGGAAGCGGATTCGGTAGCTTTGCAGGATGGGACGAAAGTATCTCGAATAGAGAAGAATGTACGTCATATAACTGCGACTATCAACAAACCGATGAAAGTGGCAAAAAGCTATTGTAAAAGCCTGTCTATTGCGCCTACTTCCAAAACTACTTCTGTGGCTGTGATTTCATTGAAGAACTCCAGTTTGCAGCGTGGGCAGGATTTCATCAACCAATTACTGGAAATGTATAATCGCAATACGAATAATGATAAGAATGAAATTGCTCAGAAAACAGCTGAGTTTATTGATGAACGTATTAGTATTATTTCAAAAGAATTGGGAAGTACAGAAGCGGATTTAGAGACTTTTAAGCGTGATGCGGGTATCACAGATTTGACGAGTGAAGCTCAGATTGCTTTGGCCGGTAATGCTGAATATGAAAAGAAGAGCGTGGAGAATCGTACTCAAATCAGTTTGGTAAATGACCTTCGTAAATATATGCAAGGTAATGAATATGAAGTATTGCCGAGTAATGTGGGTTTACAGGATGCTGCCTTGATTGGTGCGATTGAACGCTATAATGAAATGTTGGTGGAACGTAAACGTCTGTTACGTACATCAACTGAAAATAACCCAACTATTGTGAATCTGGATACGAGCATCCGTGCTATGAAAGCCAATGTACAGGCTACCCTTGAAGGAACTTTGCAGGGATTGATGATCACTAAATCAAACCTAGACCGTGAAGCGAGCCGCTACTCTCGTCGTATCAGTAATGCTCCGGGGCAGGAACGAGCTTATGTAAGTATTGCCCGCCAGCAAGAGATTAAAGCAGGCTTGTATCTGATGTTGTTACAGAAACGCGAAGAGAATGCGATCGCGCTAGCTGCTACAGCGAATAATGCAAAGATTATTGATGAAGCGATAGCTGATGATATTCCAGTGTCTCCCAAGCGATCTATGATCTATTTGATTGCATTGGTGTTAGGTATTGGAATCCCTGTTGGCATCATCTACCTGATTGACCTGACGAAATTCAAAATCGAAGGTCGTGCCGATGTAGAGAAGCTAACGACTGTCCCTGTTGTCGGTGATATTCCATTGACAGACGAAAAGAATGATAAAAATGGTTCTATTGCGGTATTTGAGAATAAGAACAATCTGATGAGTGAGGTTTTCCGTAATGTTCGAACCAATCTTCAGTTTATGCTCAATAATGACCAGAAGGTTATCCTTGTGACCTCGACCGTTAGTGGAGAAGGAAAATCGTTTGTTTCGGCAAACCTGGCTATCAGTCTTTCTCTTTTGGGAAAGAAAGTGGTGATTGTCGGTCTTGATATTCGTAAGCCGGGACTTAATAAGGTATTCCAGCTTTCGAACAGGGAAAAAGGTATTACCCAATATCTTTCCAATCCTGAAACGGATTTGATGGAACTGGTACAGCCTTCGGATATCAATAAGAACCTATATATCCTTTTGGGTGGCACTGTTCCTCCTAATCCGACCGAACTGCTGGCTCGTAACGGACTGGACAAGGCCATAGAAACCTTGAAGAAGCACTTCGACTATGTAATAATGGATACTGCCCCTATCGGTATGGTAACCGATACCTTATTGATAGGCCGTGTAGCTGACTTGTCCGTCTACGTATGCCGTGCCGACTATACTCATAAAGCCGAATATACATTGATCAATGAGTTGTCTATTGAGAAGAAACTTCCTAATCTTTGTACCGTAATCAACGGTGTGGACTTGAAAAAGAGAAAATACGGTTATTACTACGGCTACGGCAAGTACGGTAAGCACTACGGCTATGGCAAACGCTATGGTTACGGCTATGGATATGGTCAGACCAAAAGTGAAAGAAAAGACTAGTAATTTTGAAATAAATATGAAAAAAACGTTGAAAAAGGATGATTTATTTTGTATCTTTATAGCTTATAAACCAAGCATAAAGATACAATGAATCAACCAGATTTTGTAGTGAAATGCTACAATAAACAAGACTTAGCCCAAATGTATTTTCCTGATATAACAGTTCGCGCTTCAGTAAATAAACTTCGTCGTTGGATGCGTAGATGTCAGCCATTAATGGATGAGATACTTTCTACGGATTTTCATCCGAAAACGAAAGCTTTTTCTGTGCGGGAAGTAAGGTTGATTACTTACTATTTGGGTAAGCCGGGAGATTTATAATCTCAAAATCCTTTTATTATTCATCACAATGACTACGGGAGGCAGCACTTTCGCTATCTCCCGCAGTTTTTTTATAACCCTGAATATTCCTTTTTCGGATCAAAGCAAGGACATGCTTTATGAATCGAGGCACTAAGCTGATAATGTCCCGCTATCTGCGCCTCCGGATACTGATGCCTGAGAATCGTCAGCAGATCGATCAGGGCAAAACGCTGCGCGGCAGTTCTTGTATCCGCCGGTTTGCCATCTTCATTCAGTCCGCCTTCATAGCAGATTCCGATACTATGCCTGTTGAATCCACGCACATGAGCACCCATCTCAGAGATGGGACGGCAATGGTGAAGAACTCCGTCACGGGTAATATAAAAATGGTAACCGATATCAAGAAAGCCCCGTTGCAAATGACATTCGCGAAGCTGTTCTACACTGAAGCGAACATTGCAGCGCGTAGCGCTGCAATGAATCACCAACAACTTAATCTCTCTGGGGAGATACTCATCTTTAGAACTTTCCATACGGATGTATTACAGATGAGCCGCACAGGACGTTACTCCGAGAGCAGAAATGATAGACGTTGCAATTGTCACAATGAACTGAAGAATATTCTTCCAAACTTGTTTTTTCATACGATTTAAATTTTAATGATTAATCAATTAAACGGTCGGGTCCGGTGCTTCTTCGTCGTCACCTGAGCCATCTGTATTTCCGCCTTTTCCATCGTCCGGCAGCGGTTCGTCTCCCGAATCAGTTTTGCCGTCACTCTTATACAGTGCGAAGTCCAGCGTTTTACACAACTTGCGGAGATCACTTCCCGGATAGAAAAGCACTTTACCTTTCTCGATACACGATGCTTTGAATTCCTTCTCCGTTGCGGTAGCCGTTGCCGTCTTGAGACTCATGCGGAAATTCCCCAGATCGCCCATCTGAACGATATTCCCTTCATCCAGTACATTGACGATTTCGAGCAGAAACTCACCGATACAGCCTTCCAGCTCTCCTTTGGAGTACGAGGAACGTTCCGTAATACGCTTGCAGACTTCCTTAACGGTAACTTTGCGTCCGCTGCGTGCCACTGCATAATACTTGGGTGCTTCACTAGGTTTCAACAGGTTCTTGCGAGCCATAACAACATAATTCTGTGCCATAATTTTTAATACTTATTACTTAATACTTATTACCTGTAACCGATTACTTAGCAAAGATACTACATGAGCAAGTGCTCGTGATGTGCAGTGACGCACACAGACGCACTGATAAAAGGAAAAAACATTGAGAAGATTGTATTGAATCTTCCCAATGTTTGCATCCGATCATTGAGACGTTTTTTTCAAACTTCCCAATGTTTTCAGGGAGTCTTCAAAAGGACAAAAGGACCAAAAGGACAGATAGGACTATTTTATGAGATCTTCTGATACTTCCCATGAGATATCTTATTGATTTTGACGTCAATGAGCGATTTCAACAGTCTGCTGATCTTGCGGCGGCTGAAATCGTATTTTACGCCAATCTGTATTGCTTCTTCGGTAGTGAATGTTTCCGGCAACTCGCCGATGAACTTTCGTGTACTGTTCGGATCTTTCAACGGATGGAACTGGGGAGACGGCATGGAAGACAATAATAGCCTGCTATGCTCATAACAGCAGAGAACGATCTGGAGAGAGCGCTCGAAATCTACATCCTTACAATAGATATCCGGTGCGCCATCATTCGCCTCGAACTGGCGGATGCGTGCCTGGATCATGCTGATGCGCATCACAAGACAGGCATACCGCTTGACTACGGCCTGAAGGTCATCGTTACCTTCCAGAACCACTTCGGCAAGCAGCTTGGAAAACGTATGATTCAGATAATCCCATTGAGAACGGCTGAAGTGAAACAATACAGGATGATTCTCACAGAAATGATAAAGTTCGAAAACACGATGGGCAAGCGGCTTGAAAGACTCTTCGAGCGAGATACTGTCATCTCCCATGGGCTTCCACTTCGGAATGCTGCGGAAAGTGTAGAGCATGATACGGCTCGGAAGTCCTTTTTCCGAAGTCTCTATCAGTGAAGCCATCTGACTCGGGGTGCCGGTGAGGAACATGGCAAGCATGGGAAAACGGATATAAATGGGGGTTAAGCCATTGATCTTGAAAGCGGAATCAATATTCTCATGCTCGAATGCCTTGCGGAGCATATCGTCAAAGTTACCGCAATCCAGATGATTGGCTGTAGCCAGCGTCTGCGCCTCGGTATCGAATATGATGCTTCCTTGCGGGCCGTTGTCCCGCATCTGGATTTGCATACGGCTGTAGCTGGTAGTGGCAGGGAGAAAAAGCATTTTGTAAGCCGGTTTTTCCGGCTCTTCGGGACACTCTTTATGTTCCTTTTTCTTATAAGTACAGTCCAGTTTCCATTGGGTGTATTTATGGTTATAAATTTTCTGCTGAAGTTCGCTATTGGAAAGTATCCAGTCGTGGACCTCTTCCAGCAGATAACGTCCTGTTTGCGCAATGCTCTTGTTGCTTCCGGCGGGGGCAATGCCGAAACTGTAGAAATGGGGCGAATACTTTTTGTGATTATAGATGCCGAATGTGGCGGGCAGTACGGAACTCAATGCGGTGAGGTTGGAGAGAAAGGAAAGATCCTGTTCACGATCACCTTCCTCTTCGAGGATACATTCGTTCAGCAGATCGGGCAGATATTTGTACACGCTCTTGGGAAAACAGGGCGTTTTTTTTCTGAATTCTTCGCCTTGCCAATATGCTTCATCTGCTTCATAGACGTTTTCGGATGGGCTATATGTCGCTTTTGTCATTTTGTCCTTATGAGGAGAAGAGCAAAGCGGAGAGGCGGAGACATGTGGGGTAGAGGTAACTTTTTGGTAACCAGATTGTAGGATGCTCCTGATTTCCTGAGCGGGAAAGTCGGAGTGCTCAAAATAAACCGTAATCCCGCGTAATATGCTTTCTTGCGAATACCTTCTCCGGCAAGCTTCGCAGGCGAGTTTAAACAGATTGGTGTGTCGTTGCCCGGCAGTCAATGGATTTAAGAAAATGTAGGACGAAAGGAACAAGCTGACTTCCTCTTCCGAGAAGTTCTCTGAGGTTTCGCTTGTTTTTGCCGGTAGCGGAGGAGAGGGGAGGTTTTCTGCTGTCGGCTGGAACGGTTGTGTTTCCACAGCCGCTTCCAGAACGAATGACTGATAAAGACTGGCTACGTATCCGTCCGGTGAATAGGTGAAATAACACAGGCGGCTTTCGTCTTTACAGGCGGGATCGCTGGTAAGGCCGGTCAGCTGGTCGTAGTAACGGCTGACCAGTAGCTGCCCTTCCCGGTGACGGCCTTCGATGCCTTCCACATAGGCGAAGATTTTCACGCCGTCCGTAGGGCTTTCCAGAGCAGCTACGGTATGAGGGTCGGCAGCGCAAAGACGGATGATCTCCAGCCGGTTGGGAACGTGGTCGTAGTCGAGCCCGATAATGTGACTGGGCAGCCGGAAATTTCGGATGGCATGCGCTCCGTCGAAAGTGCCGGCAGGGGTGAAGCAGGGGAGCTGGCTTTTTATTTTTTGTGCCGCTTCATGGTCTCCCTCCTGATGATACCGCCGGATCGCCTGAATGATGGAGGCATAAACCGGATGGATACACATAAAGATGACTTCGAGAAAAGACATGACTTTTGGTTTTTTAGAATACACGTTTTCGTAAACGGAAACTTTAATTTCTTCGAGTACTTTCATTTGATTTTGAAGTTTTAGAATTACTTTTGCACCCGCTATCGGGATAACGGGTGCAAAGGTAAAGAATACGGATTTGGAGGCGGTTTCATAGGTTGAAACAGGTTGAATAACCAAATATAAATCTATTTTTTATAAATATTTAAACAAAGAGCAAACATGACAAAAGAAAACAATCATGGACCTTATGAGTTTTTGGGAAATATGGTAGTGAGTTTAATGAATGTCGATCCGTCAGTATCCATCTCTTTTCTGGAGACGGAAATACATGTTTCCAGAAGGGATGTGTGTGCCATGCGGCAAGGGAAAGACTTACACCTCTATCAATATGTGCGCGTGATGAACTGTATCATGGATGAGATACATCTGGAAATTCTGTTGAATGTATTGTTGAAGGAACTGAAAACGGTATTGACAGCCCATTGTGACTTGGTGATTGGTACAGTTCCTCACCGGCCTTATGGAAACAGTCAGCCGGCAGAGTGGATGGTGGTAATGAAATGGGACGGGGTAAGAGGCTGATTGGATTGTCTTACCCTGAATGTTATCTCAGCTTCCGGAAGTAGGCGCGTATTTTCTTCATGATCTTGATGCCCATCACTACTCCGTCAAAGATAGCCATACCGGTATTGAACGAACGCATGAGCGAATCCGCCTTATTGGTGGCGGGCGCAAGCGGAGCGAATATCTCACGGGTGGTAGCTGTCATGGCTCGTTTCTGGGCATGAATCTCGTTCAAGAGCTTCTTTTTGCGTTGAGTAATCTCTTCTAATGTAATTTTGGCAGGTGTTTGCGCACTCATAACTTAAATTATTTTGAATCGTTTAAAAATAAGTTGGCGAGGAAGTTTACCATGGGAGAGATGATAAGCTGCTTGCGGAAAATAATGACTAAAGCCATAATCAGGACATTGATACCGGCTATAATGGCGAAACTTACCATGAGTCCGCCTACTAAAGGCTCCAGTACATAAGCCAGAGCAAATAACAGATAAAACAGGGCCACCATGCCGAGGATAATAAGTACTACAATCATGATCAACGTAGAAAGAAGTATGGTTAACTTCTCCGTCAATTCTAATTTGGTGTATTCCTTCTGAAGTTCCAGATACTTTTTGAACTCAAAAAACAACTGTTGAAAGTTCTCAATACTCTTATCGTCTGCAAACATGGTCGCTCTGTTTTAGTCCTTTACTTACTTATTCTCCTATTTCTCCTTTAATTTCAGCTGCAATTTCATCAACGAGATTATCCATCTCGTTGCGATTCAGCTTGATTCCTTTTTTACGAAGAATTTCTGCGATCTTGTGACGGGTATCTTCTCCTTTTTCAGGAGCAAACAAAATACCAAGGGCTGCGCCTACGGCTGCACCACCCAAAAAAGCTGCTAATACATTTAATCCTTTCATAATTTATACTGTTTAAAATGATTATGATACAACAAATATAACATTTTTCTTAAAAGGTTGTTCGCAAAAGCAAGAAAAAAGTACTCTCTTTTTATCATTCTTGATTTCTTTTATGGTTTAATCTTATTTAACTAGACTTTTGGACTAACAAATGGGACTTAAGGCGTACTTTTGTCATTCAATATTGTAATTCAGAACATAATGAAAGCAAAGATTGTTTTTATAACCGGAGCAAGCAGCGGAATAGGGCAGGGATGCGCGCGCAAATTTGCGAAGGAAGGATGGAACCTGATTTTGAATGCCCGCACCGTTTCGAAGCTGGAAGAACTGAAGGAGGAGCTGGAAAAGGCATATGGAGTACAGGTCTGTGTGCTGCCTTTTGACGTCCGCGACCGGAAACAGGCTGCTGCCGCATTGGAAGCATTGCCGGAAGAATGGAAATCGATCGATGTATTGGTGAATAATGCCGGACTGGTGATCGGAGTAGACAAGGAGTTCGAAGGCAGTCTGGATGAATGGGATATCATGATCGATACGAATATAAGAGGTCTGCTGGCCATGACGCGCCTGGTTGTTCCCGGCATGGTGGAGCGCGGACGCGGACACATTATTAATATAGGCTCTATCGCCGGAGATGCCGCTTATCCCGGAGGCAGTGTTTACTGTGCTACCAAAGCTGCCGTGAAGGCACTTTCGGACGGACTCCGGATAGACTTGGTGGATACTCCGCTGCGGGTGACGAATATCAAACCGGGCATGGTAGAAACAAACTTTACAGTAGTACGTTATCGTGGCGACAAGCAGGCGGCTGACAATTTTTACAAAGGGATACGTCCGCTGACCGGAGACGATGTGGCCGAAACGGTGTATTATGCAGCTTCGGCTCCCGCGCATATTCAGATTGCAGAGGTGCTTTTGATGCCAACTTATCAGGCAACAGGCACTATTTCTTATAAGAAGAAGGCAGAATAGACGTTTTTTCGCCGGATTTCTTTGCCGGATGATAAAATTTCTATTATTTTGTTGCCCGAAAACTAAATGTGAACGAACAAGATTATTGAATTATTAATTAAATACAGAGTATTGGATATGAAAAAATTGGTCGTATTAGGAATGGGAGTATGCATGGTGCTTGCGTTTGCATCTTGTAAATCCAGTGAGAGCGCCTATAAAAAAGCTTACGAGAAAGCAAAACAGCAAGAATTGGCAGAACCGCAGGTGGAAGCTCCGGTAGAAGTGACTCCAGTAGTTGCAGCTCCTGTGACAACACCTAAGGCTACAGATACAACCGGCGTTCGTCAGGAAAAGGTTACAGTTGTTTCCGGAACGGACGGACTGAAAGATTACAGCGTAGTAGTGGGCAGCTTTGGCGTGAAGGCAAATGCGGAAGGCTTGAAAGACTGGTTGGACGGTCAGGGTTACAACGCTACAATTGCGTTCAATGCAGAAAAAGCAATGTACCGTGTGATTGTAAGCTCATTCGCTGATAAAGCGGCTGCTATCGATGCACGTAATGCATTCAAGGCTAAATACCCGAGTCGCACAGACTTCCAGGGAGCTTGGTTGCTGTATCGCATTTATTGATTTCTTTTTGGTAATATATATCGGGATGAATGAATTATTTTCCCGAAATAAGAAGGCGGTAACTGGGAAGTTACTGCTTTTTTGTTGCACAATGTAAATTCGTTTTTTAGAAATTTTTATCATTCTACTAAAAGAAGTTATAAATAGCAGGTGGGAAACTTTTATAGCAAAGAAAGTTTTTACTTTTGTCAACTCTTATCTTGGAGGATTTATTGCCTTAGTGTAAAAGAGGTTTTAATAATGAAATTGAATGGAACAGAAATATGTAATGGCTGCTATCGATGCAGCGTTGAAAGCAGGTGAAAAAATCCTTTCTATCTATGAAGATCCGAAGTCGGATTTTGAAATAGAGAGGAAGGCGGATAACTCTCCCTTAACGATAGCAGACAGAAAAGCCCATGAGGCGATTGTTGCCATTTTGAATGAAACTCCTTTTCCGGTTCTTAGTGAAGAAGGAAAGCATATGGACTATGCGGTGCGGCGTGATTGGGATACTTTATGGATTGTAGACCCGCTGGACGGAACGAAGGAGTTCATCAAGCGTAACGGAGAATTTACGGTAAATATAGCTTTGGTGAAGAATGCTGTACCTGTAATGGGTGTTATTTACGTGCCCGTAAAAAAAGAACTTTATTTTGCAGTGGAAGGGACAGGTGCCTATAAGTGTTCCGGCATTGTCGGTCTGGAAGACGGGGGAGTGACCCTGCAACAGATGATTGGGAAATCGGAACGGATGCCATTGGCGGATGCGCGCGACCATTTTATTGCTGTCGCTTCCCGTTCGCACCTGACGCCTGAAACAGAAACATATATTGCAGACTTAAAAAAGAAACACGGCAGTGTGGAACTGATATCGAGCGGAAGTTCTATTAAAATCTGCCTGGTTGCCGAAGGAAAGGCGGATGTCTATCCGCGTTTTGCTCCGACGATGGAGTGGGATACGGCTGCCGGACATGCGATAGCCCGTGCCGCGGGAATGGAAGTGTATCAGGCTGGAAAAGAGGAACCTTTGCGATACAACAAAGAGGATCTGCTGAATCCGTGGTTTATTGTTGAAGCAAAAAGAGAACACTAATTAATGTTTATATGACATTCGAAATTGTATTTGTACTATTATCCTTATTAGGAATGATGGCTGCCCTGATCGCAGATAAGATGCGACCGGGCATGGTGCTCTTTTCGGTAGTGGTTTTATTCCTGTGTGCCGGCATTCTGACTCCGAAAGAAATGCTCGAGGGCTTCAGTAATAAAGGGATGATTACCGTTGCCCTGTTGTTCCTGGTAAGTGAGGGTATCCGTCAGTCGGGTACATTGGGGCAGGTGATCAAAAAACTGCTTCCGCAGGGAAAAACGACGGTGTTTAAGGCACAGTTGCGTATTCTGCCTTCGGTAGCATTCATTTCTGCTTTTCTGAATAATACTCCGGTTGTAGTCATCTTTGCCCCGATCATCAAGCATTGGGCGAAATCGGTAAAGCTTCCGGCCACCAAGTTCCTGATTCCTCTTTCTTATGTGACCATTCTGGGTGGTATCTGTACGCTGATCGGTACTTCTACCAATCTGGTTGTGCACGGCATGATTCTGGAAGCCGGCTATGAAGGCTTCACCATGTTCGAACTGGGAAAGGTCGGCATCTTCATTGCCATTGCCGGTATCATATATCTTTTCATTTTCTCCAAACGGCTCTTGCCCGATGCACGTCCGGATACGGCTGTGCCCGATGAAGAAGTGGAGGAAGGAGAGAAGCTGCATCGTGTAGAAGCTGTATTGGGAGCCCGTTTCCCCGGTATCAACAAGAAACTGAGTGATTTCAATTTCCAGCGTCACTATGGTGCGGAAGTGAAAGAGATCAAAACACGTAACGGTCAGCGCTATGTCGATCATCTGGAGGATGTAGTGCTCCGTGAGGGTGATACGCTTGTGGTGATGGCGGATGATACGTTTATCCCGACTTGGGGAGAATCTTCGGTATTCGTGCTGCTTACCAACGGCAATGATCCGGATACTTCGGGAAAGAAGAAGCGCTGGCTGGCGCTGATCTTGCTGGTATTGATGATTGTCGGTGCTACGGTGGGCGAACTGCCGGCAACCAAAGAGATGTTTCCCGATATCAAGCTGGATATGTTTTTCTTTGTCTGCATTACTACTATTATCATGGCGTGGACCAATATTTTCCCTGCCCGTAAATATACCAAATATATTTCGTGGGATATTCTGATTACGATTGCCTGCGCGTTTGCCATCAGTAAGGCTATGGTGAACTCCGGTGTGGCCGATTGTGTGGCAGGATTTATCATCGGTTTGAGTGACGATTACGGACCGCATGTATTACTTGCTATATTGTTTGTCATCACGAATTTATTTACGGAACTGATCACGAACAATGCGGCAGCGGCTCTGGCATTCCCCTTGGCACTGTCTATCTCGGCACAGTTGGGCGTAAGTCCGACTCCTTTCTTCGTCGTGATCTGTATGGCTGCGTCTGCCAGCTTCTCCACACCGATCGGTTATCAGACGAATTTGATTGTGCAGGGTATCGGCAACTACAAGTTTACGGATTTTGTCCGTATCGGTCTGCCGCTCAATATTATCACTTTCTTAATCTCTGTTATCCTGATCCCGTTGATCTGGAACTTTTAAATAAACATAATTTATAAATGGAAGAAAAGAATCATATATATCCGATCTTTGACCGCATGATGACGCGGAAGGACAAAGAAGAACTTCTGGGACAGCACAGCGTGATGATCTGGTTTACAGGTCTGAGCGGATCGGGAAAAAGCACGATTGCGATTGCATTGGAGCGCGAGCTCCATAAGCGCGGATTGCTTTGCCGTATTCTGGACGGCGACAATATCCGCAGCGGTATCAATAACAATCTGGGCTTCTCCGAAACCGACCGTGTGGAGAACATCCGTCGTATCGCCGAAGTCTCCAAACTGTTTCTGGACAGCGGTATCATTACGATTGCGGCATTTATCAGCCCTAATAATGATATCCGTGAAATGGCGGCGAATATTATCGGAAAGGATGATTTTCTGGAAGTTTTCGTAAGTACTCCGCTGGAAGAATGCGAAAAGCGGGATGTGAAAGGGCTGTATGCCAAGGCACGCAGAGGGGAAATTCAGAATTTCACCGGAATTTCTGCACCGTTTGAAGTGCCCGAACATCCGGCGTTGTCATTGGATACTTCGAAGCTGAGTCTGGAAGAGTCGGTCAATCGTCTGTTGGAGATGGTGTTGCCGAAAATAGAAAAGAAATAAATGAAGAAATCTCAAAAAAGATGGAAGAATATAAACTGAGCCATTTGAAAGAACTCGAAGCCGAGTCAATTCATATCATCCGCGAGGTGGCGGCGGAATTTGAGAATCCGGTGATGCTGTACAGCATCGGAAAAGATTCTTCGGTGATGGTGCGCTTGGCTGAAAAAGCGTTTTATCCGGGAAAAGTTCCCTTCCCGTTGATGCATATCGATTCGAAGTGGAAGTTTAAGGAAATGATCCAGTTCCGCGACGAATATGCCAAAAAATATGGCTGGAACCTGATTGTGGAAAGTAATATGGAAGCGTTTCATGCAGGGGTAGGACCTTTCACGCATGGAAGCAAGGTACATACGGACCTGATGAAGACGCAGGCATTGCTGCATGCGCTGGATAAATATAAATTTGATGCCGCATTCGGCGGCGCTCGTCGTGACGAAGAGAAATCGCGTGCCAAGGAACGTATCTTCTCTTTCCGTGATAAATTCCACCAGTGGGACCCGAAAAATCAGCGTCCTGAATTGTGGGATATCTACAACGCCCGTGTGCACAAGGGAGAAAGTATCCGTGTGTTCCCGATCAGTAACTGGACGGAACTGGATATCTGGCAATATATTCGCCTGGAGAATATCCCGATTGTTCCGCTATATTATGCTAAAGAGCGTCCTGTGATCAATCTGGATGGTAATATCATTATGGCGGATGATGAACGTCTGCCGGAAAAATACCGTGACCAGATCGAGATGAAGATGGTGCGTTTCCGTACATTGGGCTGCTGGCCGTTGACAGGCGCGGTAGAGAGCAGTGCGGCTACCATTGAAGAGATCGTGGAAGAGATGATGACAACTACCAAGAGCGAGCGTACTACCCGTGTGATCGACTTCGATCAGGAAGGAAGTATGGAGCAGAAGAAACGTGAAGGGTACTTTTAAGCAATTAAAAATCAGAGACTAAAAATGGAAATGGATAATAAGCTGGATATAAAGGCTTTTCTGGACAAAGATGAACAGAAGGACTTGCTGAGACTGTTGACCGCCGGTTCGGTAGATGACGGAAAATCGACTTTGATCGGACGTCTGTTGTTCGACAGTAAGAAACTGTACGAAGATCAGCTGGATGCATTGGAACGTGACAGTAAGCGCGTAGGGAATGCAGGCGAACATATAGACTATGCTTTGTTGCTCGATGGCTTGAAAGCGGAGCGTGAACAGGGAATCACGATTGACGTGGCTTACCGTTACTTCTCTACCAATGGCCGTAAATTTATCATTGCGGATACTCCGGGACACGAACAGTATACACGTAATATGATTACCGGTGGCTCTACGGCCAATCTGGCAATTATTCTGGTAGATGCCCGCACCGGTGTCATCACTCAGACACGTCGCCATACATTTCTGGTATCTTTGCTGGGCATTAAACATGTGGTGCTGGCTGTCAATAAGATGGACCTGGTGGACTTTTCTGAAGAACGGTTCAATGAAATCGTAGCGGAATACAAGAAGTTTGTAGAACCATTGGGTATTCCGGATGTGAACTGTATTCCTCTTTCTGCACTGGACGGAGATAACGTAGTAGACAAGTCCGAACGTACGCCGTGGTATAAAGGAATCTCTTTGCTGGACTTCCTCGAAACAGTACAGATCGATAATGACCATAACTTCACGGATTTCCGTTTTCCCGTACAGTATGTGCTGCGCCCGAATCTTGATTTCCGCGGCTTCTGTGGTAAAGTAGCATCGGGTATCGTACGCAAAGGAGATACAGTCATGGCACTGCCTTCCGGAAAGACTTCCAAAGTGAAGAGCATCGTGACGTATGACGGCGAACTGGAGTATGCTTTCCCGCCGCAGTCGGTTACGCTGACACTGGAGGACGAGATCGACGTCTCCCGCGGTGAAATGCTGGTGCACCCGGATAACCTGCCGGTGATCGACCGTAACTTTGAAGCAATGATGGTATGGATGGATGAAGAACCGATGGATATCAATAAATCCTTCTTTATCAAGCAGACGACCAACTTAAGCCGTACCCGTATCGACGCGATCAAATACAAAGTGGATGTCAACACGATGGAGCATCTTTCCATTGACAATGGACAACTGACAAAGGACAATTTGCCATTGCAGCTCAATCAGATCGCCCGCGTTGTGCTGACTACTGCCAAGGAGCTTTTCTTTGATCCTTATCAGAAAAATAAATCTTGCGGTTCGTTTATTCTGATCGATCCGATTACGAACAATACTTCTGCCGTAGGTATGATTATCGACCGGGTAGAAATGAAAGATATGGCCGCCACAGACGATATCCCCGTACTGGATCTGTCGAAGCTGGACATCGCTCCGGAACATCACGCTGCCATAGAGAAAGCCGTGAAGGAACTGGAACGCCAGGGACTCTCCATAAAAGTGATTAAATAAAATGTAGAACGATGGGATTATTAGAATTTAATAAACTTCCGATTAATACGTTGGTAGGTGCCGACTGGAAAACGTTTAAGGCGATCACTGCCGGTCGTGATATTGATGCTGCTTATAAAGGGAAGTATCGGTTGACTAAAGCGGTGTGCCGCCTGCTTTCTCCGCTGGCTGCATTGCAGGATAGACGTTACGAAAAGTTGCTGGCAAATCAACCGCTCGAACATGATCCGGTATTCATTCTGGGACATTGGCGGAGTGGAACGACTTTTGTACATAACGTATTTTCTTGCGATAAGCATTTTGGCTATAATACGACTTACCAGACTGTATTCCCGCATCTGATGATGTGGGGACAGCCTTTCTTCAAGAAGAATATGAGCTGGCTGATGCCGGACAAACGTCCGACTGATAATATGGAACTGGCTGTGGATCTTCCTCAGGAGGAAGAGTTTGCCTTGTCGAACATGATGCCTTATACCTATTATAACTTCTGGTTCCTGCCTAAATATCAACAGGAATATGCGGACAAGTATCTGCTGTTTGATGATATCAGCGACGAGGAACTGAAAGTATTTGAAGAGGTATTCACGAAATTGATCAAGATTTCTTTGTGGAACACCAAGGGTACGCAATTTCTCAGCAAGAACCCTCCTCATACGGGCAGGGTGAAAGAACTGGTGAAAATGTTCCCGAACGCCAAGTTTATCTACCTGATGCGTAACCCGTATACGGTATTTGAATCTACACGCAGTTTCTTTACAAATACCATCCAACCCCTGAAACTGGAAGATATCAGCAATGAACAATTGGAGGAGAATATCCTTTCTATCTATGCAAAGCTGTATCATAAGTATGAATCGGATAAGAAATACATTCCCGAAGGCAACCTGATCGAAGTGAAGTTTGAAGACTTCGAAGCGGACGCGATGGGAATGACGGAGAATATTTATCAGTCACTTTCTATCCCCGGCTTCGCCGAAGCACAAGGAGATATCGCGAAATATGTCGGCGGCAAGAAGGGATACAAGAAGAATAAATATAAATATGACGACCGGACAATTCGATTGGTAGAAGAAAACTGGGATTTTGCTTTGAAACAATGGGATTATAATTTATAAAAGAAAGGATAAGTATTGATGATTAAGAAAATGGTTCATCGCCTGTTTCTGACAGGCTTCGTTGCATTTTTTTCTTCCTTGTCTTTGATGGCGCAGCCTAAAGTGGAAATGGTCCCCTTCGGGGATATGGACCAGTGGGTAGACCGCCAGATAAAAGAGTCGGGGATTATCGGGGGAAATACGAAGAATGTATATGCGATAGGTCCGACGAGCGTGGTCAAGGGAGATCAGGTGTATAAGAATATGGGTGGCTCGCCGTGGGCGACGTCAAACGTGATGGCGAAAGTAGCGGGTATTACCAAAACGAATACGTCGGTTTTCCCGGAAAAGCGGGGAGATGGTTACTGCGCACGTCTAGATACACGTATGGAAAGTGTGAAGGTATTGGGACTTGTCAATATTACCGTATTGGCCGCCGGCTCTATCTTTACGGGATCTGTGCACGAACCGATCAAGGGCACCAAGAACCCACAGAAAATGCTGCAGACCGGGATTCCGTTTACAAAGAAACCGGTCGCTCTCCAGTTTGACTATAAAGTGAAGATGTCCGGCAGGGAAAACCGTATTCGTGCTACCGGTTTCAGTAAAATTACAGATGTAGCGGGCAAGGATTATCCGGCTGCTATTTTATTTTTGCAGAAACGCTGGGAAGATGCCGACGGAAATGTTTATGCCAAGCGCATCGGAACGTTGGTGACTTATTACTATCACTCTACCGACTGGAAGAATAATGCCACGTATGAAATTATGTATGGAGACATCACCAGCCGTCCCGAATATAAACCTCATATGATGCGTCTGCAGGTGACGGAGAACTATACAGTCAACAGTAAAGGTGAGAGTGTGCCTATCCATGAAGTAGGATGGGGAGATGAAAATGACGAACCGACTCACCTGTATATTCAGTTTACAGCCAGCCACGGCGGAGCTTACATCGGCTCACCCGGAAATTCATTATGGGTGGATAATGTAAAACTGGTATATTGATAATGTAACGGAAAAAGGAAGGATAACCAATGATAATCGATATCATTGGTTATTTTTTTTGCTTTTGTTTTTCTTTCAAAAATGTTGGCTAAGACGGCTGTAGCCTATCTAACACTTTTATCATCTCATATAAATATCATGGGGAAATGTTTTTTTACGAGTTTTTTTGCGTGTATTACAATAAATTTCTATATTTGCACTAAATTTATAGAAAAAGGGTGGAGATTTATATCTCTTTAGTATTAAGATTTAGAGCCTGTAGAGTTGTTGTTATAGCGTAACACAAACTGCATTATATTATTTACTAAAATAAATTGAGATGAAAAAGGGTTTATTGTTTATTTTAATGGTAGGGGCTTCTGTGTGCCTGTCTGCTCAGGAAAAAGGAAAAACAGAAGGTAAAGCCTACACTGTAGAAACTAATCGTTTTGGGGCCAATTGGTTCATTAGTGGTGGCGTTGGTGGTCAAATGTACTTTGGCGACAACGACGGTAAAGCGGATTTCGGAAAACGCATTGCTCCGGCACTTGATATTGCCGTAGGTAAATGGTTTACTCCGGGTATCGGATTGCGTGTAGCATACAATGGTCTTCAAGCTAAGGGAGCTGCTCCCAGCGCCAGTGCCTTGTATACAAAGGGGGGGACTTACTCTAATGGCTACTACAAGCAGAAATGGAACATGGCTAACTTCCACGGTGATGTTCTTTTCAACCTTTCTAACATGTTCTGCGGTTACAACGAAGACCGTCTTTACTCATTCATTCCTTACGTAGGTGCGGGTGTGGCTCTTTCCTGGTCAGAACCTCATCAGCAAAACTTGGGTATCAACGCTGGTTTGATCAACCGTTTCCGTGTATCGGACGCTTGGGATATCAACCTTGAATTGCGTGGCCTTTTGATGAAGGATGCATTCGGCGGAACTTCTAAAGAAGGTATGGCCGGTGTAACTGTGGGTGTAACTTACAAATTCAAGAAACGCGGATTCAACGCTGTTCCTACTGTACCGATGGTACCGGAAAGCCAGTTGGACGACATGAGAAACAGAATGAACTCTCTGAAGAGTGAAAACGAATCTCTGAAACGTGACCTGGTTGAAGCACGCAACAAGAAGCCGGAAGTTATCGTGAAGAAAGAAGGCGGTTTCGTTCCGCGTCTGGTAGTTGTATTCAACATTGGCAAGAGCAACATCAGCAAGAGAGAATACATGAACATCGAAGCTATGGCTAAGGGTATCAAGGCTAATCCGGAAAAGACATTTACTGTTACAGGATATGCTGACAAGGGTACCGGTTCTGCTGAATACAACATGAAGTTGAGCAAGAAGAGAGCTGAAGCTGTACGTGACTTGATGGTAAACGAATTTGGTGTACCTGCTTCTCAACTGAAGGTTGATTACAAGGGTGGTGTAGGCAATATGTTCTACGACGACGCTAAGTTGAGCCGTGTTGCTATCGTGGAAGAATAATCCAGATTTGAAATAATAGAATAAAAAAGACGTTTCCTTTCGCGGGAAGCGTCTTTTTTGTATTTTTGTACCCCATGAGCAGAATAGTAGCTATAGATTATGGAAGGAAGCGTACGGGAATAGCCGTAAGCGATACGTTGCAACTGATTGCAAACGGACTGACCACGGTGCCTACACACGAACTTTTGAATTTTATCGGTGAGTACGTGGCAAAGGAACCGGTAGAGCGGATCATCATAGGATTGCCCAAACAGATGAATAATGAAGCGTCGGAAAATATGAAGAACATCGAACCCTTTGTCCGTTCATTGAAGAAACGCTTTCCGGAGCTTCCTGTAGAATATGTGGACGAGCGTTTTACGTCCGTTCTCGCGCATCGCACCATGCTGGAGGCGGGGCTGAAAAAGAAGGACCGGCAGAATAAAGCACTGGTGGATGAGATAAGCGCGACTATTATTCTGCAAACATATTTGGAGAGTAAACGTTTTTAATAATAAGACAGAGAATAATTTAATTTTTTAGCAGAGTATAAAAATATGATTTTACCAATTTATGTATATGGCCAGCCTGTTCTGAGAAAGGTGGCAGAGGACATAACCCCGGAGTATCCGAACCTGAAAGAGCTGATTGCAAATATGTTTGAAACAATGGTGCATGCAGATGGCGTGGGACTGGCTGCTCCGCAGATCGGACTGCCGATCCGTGTCGTTACAATTACCTTAGATCCGCTTTCGGAGGACTATCCGGAATTTAAGGATTTTAATAAAGCATATATAAATCCTCATATCATCGAAGTAGGTGGCGAAGAAGTCTGTATGGAAGAAGGCTGCCTGAGTCTGCCCGGTATTCATGAGGCTGTGAAAAGAGGGGATAAGATCCGTGTGAAATACATGGACGAGAACTTCGTGGAGCACGATGAGGTGGTGGAAGGCTATCTGGCAAGGGTGATGCAGCACGAGTTCGACCATTTGGACGGAAAGATGTTTATCGACCACCTTTCTCCGCTACGCAAACAAATGATAAGAGGAAAATTAAATACGATGCTGAAAGGAAAAGCACGTAGTTCATATAAGATGAAACAGGTGAAATAAAGATAAAAAACGTTTATATCCCTGTTAAGTAAGCGAAAAGCATTATTTTTGTTTCGTTTACAAGCATAAAATATCAATGATAAAAAGAATACTAACAGTTTTATTGCTGTTCCCCACACTGGTTTGTGCTCAGATTAATACAGAGCGGGTGATGACTATTGCCCGCAATGCATTGTATTTTGAGGACTATGTGCTATCTATCCAGTATTTCAACCAGGTAATTAACGCGAAGCCCTATTTGTATGAGCCCTATTTTTTCAGGGCGCTGGCAAAGGTGAACCTGGAAGATTACCAGGGAGCGGAAGCGGATTGTAATGAAGCAATCAAGCGGAATCCGTTTGTTGTAGGGGCATATCAGGTTCGTGGATTGGCGCGGATTCGTCAGAATAAATTTGACGGAGCGATCGAAGATTATCAGAAAGCATTGCACTATGATCCCGAAAATATCACTTTGTGGCATAATCTGACCTTATCTCATATTCAGAAAAAGGATTACGATGCGGCAAAGGAGGATTTGGAAAGCTTGCTGAAGGTTTCTCCGCGATATACACGTGCTTATCTGATGAGGGGAGAGGTCTCTTTGCAGCAGAAGGATACGGTTGCGGCATTGAAGGACTTTAATACGGCTCTCGAACTGGATAAGTATGATCCGGATGCCTGGTCGGCAAGAGCTATCGTCCGCTTGCAGCAGGCGAACTATGCAGAGGCGGAAGCGGATCTGGACCGTGCGATTCATCTGAGCGCGAAGAATGCGGGAAATTATATTAATCGTGCTTTGGCCAGATTTCATCAGAATAATCTGAGAGGGGCCATGAGCGATTATGATCTGGCTTTGGATATTGATCCGAACAACTTTATCGGACATTATAACCGTGGTTTGCTCCGTGCCCGTGTCGGGGATGATAACCGTGCCATCGAAGACTTCGATTTTGTGATCCAGATGGAACCGGATAATATGATGGCTATCTTCAACCGTGCGTTGCTTCGTGCACAGACGGGAGATTACCGTGGGGCTATCAAGGACTATACGACAGTTATCGACCAGTATCCGAACTTCCTCGCAGGATATTATCATCGTGCGGAAGCCCGCAAGAAGATCGGCGACAAGAAGGGGGCGGAACAGGATGACTTTAAACTGCTGAAGGCGCAGCTTGACAAGCAGAATGGAGTAGCGGACAAAGACGTTGCCCAGAATAAGGACAAGGAGAATCAGAACGGCGAGAATGGAGACGAAGGCGAGGAAGGAAAAACTCGTAAGAAGTCTGATAAGAACATGAACAACTATCGTAAGATTGTGATTGCCGATGATTCTGAAGCTGACCAGCGCTATACAAGTGATTACCGCGGACGGGTACAGGATAAGAATGTGAACATTAAACTGGAGCCGATGTTTGCTCTGACTTATTATGAGAAGTCGAGTGAAGTGAAGCGTTCGGTGAATTTCCACAAGTTTATCGAAGATTTGAATCTGTCGAATGTACTGCCGAAGCGTATCCGTATCACCAATATGGAAGCTCCGCTGACAGAAGAACAGGTGAAATTCCATTTTGCCTTGATAGACACGCACACCTCGGCTATTGTAGCCGATGACAAAAGTGCTCCGAAGCGTTTTGCCCGTGCCATTGATTTTTATCTGGTGCAGGACTTCTCCAGTGCGGTTGCCGACCTGACTCAGGCTATATTGCTGGACGGCGATTTCTTCCCGGCTTATTTCATGCGCTCGCTGATTCGTTGTAAGCAACTGGAATACCAGAAGGCTGAACAGGCTGCCGAAGCGGACTTGCCGAGCGGCGGTGCTGCCAAGGAAGTGAGTGCGGTGGATTATGAAGTGGTCAGAAAAGACTTGGACAAGGTGATCACGCTGGCTCCGGACTTTGTTTACGCTTATTATAATCGTGCCAATGTAGCGGCTATGCTGAAGGATTACCGGGCTGCGATTGTCGACTATGATAAGGCGATTCAGCTGGCTCCGGACTTTGCGGACGCTTATTTCAACCGGGGCCTTACGCATATTTTCTTGGGTAACAATAAGGCGGGAATCTCTGATTTGAGCAAAGCCGGCGAACTGGGAGTTGTTTCTGCTTACAACGTGATCAAACGTTTCACAGAACAGGCAGAATAACATTTTTTTGATAAAAAATAGAAAACTCAAAAGATTTCGTTACTTTTGCATGCTAATTATGAAAATATAACATCATCATATTATGATAAAGATAACATTTCCCGATGGCTCCGTTCGTGAGTATAACGAAGGAGTGAACGGTTTACAGATTGCAGAAAGTATCAGTTCACGTTTGGCACAGGATGTGCTGGCATGTGGCGTGAACGGCGAGACTTATGATTTAGGACGTCCTATTAATGAAGATGCTGATTTCGTACTTTATAAATGGGATGATGAAGAAGGTAAACATGCATTTTGGCACACAAGCGCTCACTTGCTGGCTGAAGCTTTGCAGGAACTTTATCCGGGTATCCAGTTTGGTATCGGACCGGCTATCGAAAACGGTTTCTACTATGATGTAGACCCGGGAGAAGCCGTGATTAAAGAAAGTGACCTGCCTGCTATCGAGGCGAAGATGCTTGAATTGTCGGCAAAGAAAGAAGCGGTAGTCAGAGAAAGCATTTCGAAGACGGACGCTCTGAAAATGTTCGGCGACCGTGGCGAAACGTATAAATGTGAATTGATCTCCGAACTGGAAGACGGACATATTACCACTTACACTCAGGGTGCATTTACTGACCTTTGCCGTGGTCCTCACTTGATGACGACTGCTCCGATTAAGGCTATCAAGCTGACAACAGTTGCCGGTGCTTACTGGCGCGGTCACGAAGACCGTAAGATGCTGACCCGTATCTATGGTATCACATTCCCGAAAAAGAAAATGCTGGATGAATATCTGGTATTACTGGAAGAAGCCAAGAAGCGTGACCACCGTAAGATCGGTAAGGAAATGCAGCTGTTTATGTTCTCCGAAACGGTAGGTAAGGGACTTCCGATGTGGTTGCCGAAAGGTACTGCGTTGCGTCTGCGCCTACAGGAGTTCCTGCGCCGTATCCAGACACGCTATGACTACCAGGAAGTAATTACTCCGCCAATCGGCAACAAGCTGTTGTATGTAACTTCCGGCCACTATGCAAAATATGGTAAGGATGCTTTCCAACCGATTCATACTCCGGAAGAAGGAGAGGAGTACTTCCTGAAACCCATGAACTGTCCGCATCACTGCGAGATATACAAGAATTTCCCGCGTTCGTACAAGGATCTTCCGTTGCGTATCGCAGAATTCGGTACGGTATGCCGCTATGAACAAAGTGGTGAGCTTCACGGTTTAACTCGTGTACGCAGCTTTACTCAGGATGACGCGCATATTTTCTGCCGTCCGGATCAGGTGAAAGATGAGTTCCTCCGTGTGATGGATATCATTTCTATCGTGTTCCGTTCAATGAATTTCCAGAACTTCGAGGCTCAGATATCACTCCGTGATAAAGTGAACCGTGAAAAATATATCGGTAGCGACGACAACTGGGAGAAAGCTGAACAGGCTATTATCGAAGCTTGTGAGGAAAAAGGTCTGCCGGCGAAGATTGAGTACGGTGAAGCCGCTTTCTATGGTCCTAAGCTCGACTTTATGGTAAAAGATGCTATCGGTCGCCGTTGGCAGCTGGGAACGATTCAGGTAGACTATAACTTACCGGAACGTTTTGAACTGGAATACATGGGATCTGACAACCAGAAACACCGTCCGGTAATGATTCACCGCGCACCGTTCGGATCAATGGAACGCTTTGTTGCCGTACTGATCGAACACACTGCCGGTAAGTTCCCGTTGTGGCTGACTCCGGATCAGGTGGCTATCCTGCCGATCAGTGAGAAGTTCAATGAGTATGCGGAACAGGTGAAGATGTATCTGAAAATGCATGAGATTCGCGCTATTGTGGACGACCGCAACGAAAAGATCGGGCGTAAGATCCGTGACAATGAAATGAAACGCATTCCTTATATGCTGATTGTAGGTGAAAAAGAAGCTGAAAATGGTGAAGTTTCTGTTCGCAGACAAGGGGAAGGCGACAAAGGAACCATGAAATATGAAGAATTTGCTAAAATTTTGAACGAAGAAGTTCAGAATATGATAAATAAATGGTAACTTTGCAGCCGTTT
Organism: Bacteroides faecis MAJ27; assembly: GCF_900106755.1. Taxonomy (GTDB): domain Bacteria; phylum Bacteroidota; class Bacteroidia; order Bacteroidales; family Bacteroidaceae; genus Bacteroides; species Bacteroides faecis. The sequence goes on along the minus strand of NZ_FNNN01000021.1, from coordinate 14,675 downwards.
CATGATAAATATTTAGTAGAACAATAAAAAATCAAACTAGGAAGTAAACGTTTTTAATGAAGAATGACACTTTAAAAGGGCAATATAGAATCAATGAACAGATTCGTGCCAAAGAAGTCCGCATCGTGGGCGACGAGATTGAACCGAAAGTATATCCTATCTTTCAGGCCTTGAAAATGGCCGAAGAGAAAGAACTGGATTTAGTTGAAATTTCCCCCAATGCTCAACCTCCTGTTTGTCGTATTATTGATTACTCTAAATTTCTTTATCAATTAAAGAAACGCCAGAAGGAGCAGAAAGCGAAGCAGGTTAAAGTGAACGTGAAGGAAATCCGTTTCGGACCTCAGACTGACGATCATGATTACAACTTTAAGCTGAAACATGCCAGAGGCTTTCTGGAAGACGGGGATAAGGTAAAGGCTTATGTATTCTTTAAGGGGCGTTCCATCCTTTTCAAGGAACAAGGTGAAGTGTTGCTGCTTCGTTTTGCCAACGATCTCGAGGATTATGCAAAGGTGGATCAGATGCCGGTACTGGAAGGAAAGCGTATGACAATCCAGCTCTCTCCGAAGAAGAAAGAAGCGCCTAAGAAGCCTTCAGTTTCCAAACCGGTAACTCCGGGGCAAAAGGCTGAAAAGCCGGAAGCAGGCGAGGAAGAATAAAAAAGAATGAGTGCGTGGCGCGCAGGTATAGTGCGTCACCATTATATATTTAATAATTTTAAAAACAAGTAAGATGCCAAAGATGAAGACTAACTCCGGTTCTAAAAAAAGGTTTACCCTTACCGGAACAGGTAAAATCAAAAGAAAGCACGCTTTTCACAGTCACATTCTGACTAAGAAATCGAAAAAGAGAAAAAGAAATCTGTGCTACTCAACAACTGTTGATACAACAAATGTAAGCCAGGTTAAGGAACTCTTAGCAATGAAGTAATCAAAAGCGTACAAAGTATTATTAAAGTATTAACCGAATGCTTTAGCCTGAAGTTCGTTGCGTGAAGTAACGGCGCTAACATTCAAAAAAAGTAAAACTATGCCAAGATCAGTAAATCATGTTGCTTCAAAAGCAAGAAGAAAGAAAATTTTGAAATTAACCAGAGGTTACTTTGGTGCAAGAAAAAATGTATGGACCGTAGCTAAAAACACTTGGGAAAAGGGTTTGACTTACGCGTTCCGTGACCGTAGAAATAAGAAAAGAAACTTCCGCGCTCTTTGGATACAACGTATCAACGCTGCTGCACGTCTTGAAGGAATGTCTTATTCTAAATTGATGGGCGGTTTGCACAAAGCCGGTATTGAAATAAATCGTAAGGTTTTGGCTGATTTAGCAATGAATCATCCGGAAGCTTTCAAAGCTGTGGTTGCTAAAGCAAAAGCTGCTTAAGTTTCAATCGTTTAGGATTTACAAAGTGTCAGTTATCGAAGCGGTAACTGGCACTTTTCTTTTGTTAGGCGGAGAGAAAGGATGAAAAAAAAATGTTAGTAGGCAAACAAATTCTTTCTTTTTCTTGCTATTCTCAGAGAATCTTATTACATTTGTGATACAAAAATATTAGCCGTATCGACTGGATCGGGAAACTCTTCAAATTAATCTGATGCACCGAGAAAGCTTCGTTCTTCAATGGCGGGCCACATCCTTCGGGACAGCTTTTAAGCCGGTGGATTACAAAGAGGGCGAGCGCTCAAATCTTGTTCTATCAGAGTTTCATCACATCGTCGATGCGGCTTTTTTATATACTTTTCTATGATATTCTATTTTTCAGGTACAGGTAACTCTAAATGGATTGCGAATCAGCTTTCCAAAAAACAACAAGAAGATTTGTTTTTTATTCCCGATGCATGGAAGAATGATACATGGGAGTTCTCTCTGCGGGAGGATGAGAAGATCGGTTTTGTCTTTCCGGTATATTCGTGGGCGCCTCCTGTGATTGTACAGGAGTTTATTCGTAAGCTGTCTTTGAAAGGTTATCGGCGGCAATATTTGTTTTTCGTGTGCTCGTGTGGAGATGATACGGGGCTGACTCGGCAGGTGATGGAAAAAGCACTGGCTGCGAAGGGATGGACGTGTAATGCCGGATTTTCGGTGATTATGCCCAATAACTATGTCTTGTTTCCCGGATTTGATGTGGATAGCAAGGAGTTGGAAGAGAAGAAACTGGCGGAAGCGGTTCCGGCGCTGGAAAGGGTCAATCGGTTGATAGCCGAAAAGGAATATGTGTTTGCTTGTAAAGAGGGGAGTTTCCCTTTTCTCAAGACACGGATTATAAATCCGTTATTTGTCCGTTATCAGATGTCTCCCAAGCCTTTCTATGCTACGGACGACTGTATCGGATGCAAACGGTGTGAGAAAAGTTGTCCGGTAGGGAATATCACGATGAAGGACAGAAAGCCTGCCTGGGGGAATAACTGCACCGCCTGCCTGGCATGTTATCATGTGTGTCCTCAGCAAGCGGTGCAGTATGGTAAAAAGACCAAAGGCAAGGGGCATTATTTCAACCCCGACTCTGCTTATTGATCTCTTATTTTGATACAGCAGTTGGACAGGTCTTCGATGATGGCAAGGCTTTCTACCCTGACGCCTTTCTCTTCCAGTATTTTGCGCCCGTTTTGGAAAGCTTTTTCGATAATGAATCCCATTCCTACCAATTTTGCTCCGGATTGCTCTATGAGGTCGAGAATGCCTAGTGCGGCGTTTCCATAAGCGAGGAAGTCGTCAACGAAAAGGACATTGTCACCGGGAGTCAGAAAATCGGCACTGATTACCACTTCATAATCACGGTCTTTAGTGAATGAATGTACGGTAGTGCTTAGTGCGTTCTGAATGGTCTTGGGTGATTTCTTTTTGGCGAATACGACCGGTAAGTCCATCAGATAGCCGGTCATGATGGCAGGAGCGATGCCGCTTGCCTCGATAGTCATGATCTTGTTTACGTTTGTGGCTGCAAAGCGGCGGACAAATTCTACTCCGATTGATTTCATCAGGACAGGGTCCATCTGGTGATTAATAAAACCATCTACTTTCAGGATACCTCCTTCGTAGCACTTTCCGTCCTGCAGGATTCTTTTTTTTAGTAATTGCATTATAATCTAATAATTAAATAATGTGCTAATATGCCATTTGTTACTGATATCACGCAGTATTGGGTTGGCATATTAGCACATCGGCTATTTGAATATTTATTTGTTGTCTCTTAAGTCCTTCACTCTGACGGCTTTTCCCTCGCTTTGCGGGAGAGACCCTTTCTTTACCAGTTTTACTTTTGGAGTAACCAGTATTTCATCTTTTAATTGACGGATAATATCTCTGCGGATCTTTTCCAGTTCGATATAGTTGTCTGTAGAAAGATCGCTTAGTTCCACTTCGACGATCATCTCGTCCTGATTGTTGACTGTCTCCAGTGTAATCAGATAGTTACTGCCTAATTCCGGGAACTGAACCAGAATCTTTTCGACCTGCATCGGGAAGATGTTGACTCCCTTGATGATAAACATATCGTCACTGCGTCCTTTGATTCGGTCGATGCGGAGATGAGTACGGCCACACGGACATTTTCCGGGTAGTATGCGGGTGAGGTCGCGGGTGCGGTAGCGGATGAGCGGCATCATTTCACGGTCAAGTGTAGTGAGTACCAACTCACCGATTTCTCCTTCGGGAACAGGTTCGCCTGTTTCGGGATCGATGATTTCTACCAGGTAGCAATCTTCCCAAAAGTGCATTCCGTTCTGTTCCTGACATTCGAAGGCAACGCCGGGACCATTCATTTCCGTCATACCAAAACTGTTGTATGCTTTCACATTCAACATCCGTTCTATTTTCCGGCGCTGTTCGTCGGTATGTGGTTCGGCACCGATCACTAAGGTTTTCAGAGTTGTTTCTCTCGGATCGATTCCTTCTTCCTGAAACACTTCGGCAAGGCGGATAGCGTAGCTCGGAATGGCGTGTAAAGCGGTTGTCTTAAAGTCGTTGATGAATTTTATCTGCCGTTTGCTGTTTCCGGCAGCGGCAGGTACGGTGAGGCAGCCAAGACGCTCCGCGCCATATTGGAAGCCCAGTCCACCTGTAAACATCCCATATCCGGAACTGTTCTGGAAGACATCTGTCTGGCGGATTCCTACCATATAAAGGCAACGGGCTACCAGATTGGCCCACGAGTCGAGGTCATGTTGTGAATGTACGATGACTGTCGGGTTTCCTGTGGTTCCACTGGAAGAGTGGATACGTACACCGTCGCTTTTCATGTCGCCTGCCACTAGTCCGAAGGGGTAGTTGGCGCGCATGTCCGATTTAGTGGTGAAAGGGATTTTGCGGATATCGTCCAATGACCGGATGCTGTCTCCGGTGATGCCGTTCTTGCTGAAGACCTCTTTGTAATAAGGTGAGTTGGCGGCTATGTTAATCGTTTTTTTGAGTCGCTGAAGCTGCAGTTCCTGCAACTTCTCGCGACTCATGGTTTCAATTTCTTCTTCCCAGTATTGTGTACTCATGATTGTGATAGTTATTGCATTAGCTTTTCTGCAATTTCCTTGCCGGCAGCCAGTGCTTTAAGATTCATTTCGACAATTGCTTCTCCTTTGCGCAGGAAGATTTCGCGGATGCTGTCTTGCACCTTCTCATAATCGATACCGAGGAATGGAATGGTTGCCCCCAGCAAAACGATATTGGCGACCCGTGCAGAACCTACTTCTTTTGCCACTTTATCCACATTCAGTACGATCTTGTGCGGCAATTTATTGATTTCAGCCATTACTTTGTCTTCTTCCGGATAATTGGGGATGTTGACGAACGGAGTTTCGTTGGTTACCAGCCAGCCTTCCGAACTGAGATAAGGAAGATAGCGCAGACCTTCCATCGGTTCCAGCGAAATGATAAGGTCGCATTTGCCGGATGGTATCAGATCCGAAGCAATCGGCTTGTCGCTGATGCGGAGGTTGGATTGAACGTCTCCACCACGCTGGCTCATTCCGTGTACTTCTGCTTGCTTCATGTAAAGTCCTTCTTTCAAAGCAGCTTTACCGATTACTGTAGCGATGGATAAAATTCCCTGTCCACCTACTCCTGATAGTATAATGTCTTTTTTCATGGCTTACTTACTTCTTTTTTTGCGTGCTAATGTTTGGATACACTCTCTGCGCGGGATGATGACGGATACGCCGTTGTATTCGATTTCCTCGCGTATGATCTGTCTCATTTCCTCGTGGTTCTTTTTCAATGGAACAACGACACGGATATGGGCGGGATCGACTCCCAGACCGATACAGATGGATTCGATGCGTCCTGTGCCGGCAGAGTCCTGGCCGCCGGTCATTGCTGTTGTCTCATTGTCTGAAATGACGATAACGACGTTGGCATTTTCGTTGACACAGTCCAGTAAGCCGGTCATTCCGGAGTGTGTAAAGGTGGAATCACCGATAACGGCAACGGACGGATGAAGACCTCCGTCAGCCGCACCTTTCGCCATTGTGATGGAAGCACCCATGTCTACGCATGAATTGATTGCGTTGAACGGAGCGTTTGCTCCCAAGGTATAGCAACCGATGTCGCTGAATACCTTATGGGAAGGATATTCTTCCTTAAGTACTTCTGTCAGTGTGATGTACATATCACGGTGCCCGCATCCTTCGCACAGTGCGGGAGGGCGCATTTCTACTACAGAAGGTATGCCGAATTCGGATTTGTTTTCTTTGCCGACTGCGCGTGCTACAGAGTCCGGATTTAATTCTCCGTCTTGTGACAGTGTGCCGTCCAGACGTCCTTTTACTTTGATACCGATGCCCAGATAGCCTTTCAGGTGCTTTTCTACGAATGGTTGTCCGTCTTCCAGTACCAGAATTTCGTCGCAGGATTCAACCAGTTGCAGCAATTGCTTTTTAGGCAATGGATATTGGCCAATTTTAAGTACCGGGTATTCGCAACCTTCGGGATAGTTTTCCATTAGATAGTTGTAACCGATACCACAAGCGATGATTCCCAGTTTTTTGTTAGGACCGTCTGTGTATTTGTTGTAAGGAGACTCTTCGGAAGCCTTGATGAATTCATCCTGGCGTGCAAGTAATGCTTTATAGCGTTTACGGGCATTTCCCGGCAATAGGATAAACTGGCGGGGATCTTCGCTGAATGAGATGCCATTCTGCGGTTTCTGCTCTTTGCGCTCTACTCCGGAACGGGAGTGTGCAAGACGGGTAACCATGCGCATTAAAATCGGTTCGCCTGTCTTTTCTGAGAATTCGAATCCGTTGTATACCATGTCGTATGCCTCCTGCTGGTTACTGGGCTCGTACATCGGTATCAGGGAGAAGTCCCCGTAGAAACGGCTGTCCTGCTCATTCTGTGAAGAGTGCATGCTGGGATCATCGGCTGCTATCACAATCAGTCCCCCTTTCACACCTGTGATGGCAGAATTGACGAAGCAGTCTGCAGCCACATTCATGCCCACATGCTTCATACACACTAAGGCACGTTTGCCTACAAATGACATACCCAGTGCAGCTTCCATGGCAGTTTTTTCGTTGGCACACCAACGGTTATGTATATTCTGCTCAGTGGTTATAGGCGCCATTTGGATATATTCAGTAATCTCAGTTGAAGGAGTACCGGGATAGGCATATACACCTGAAAGTCCGGCATCCAGTGCAGCTTGTGCAATGGCTTCATCGCCAAGTAAGAGTTGCTTGCTCATATATTTCCTTTATTAGTGTTGATCACAGTTTGTTATTCTATCGCGCAAAGATAGCCTTTTTAGCTCGTTTTATCACAAAATTACTTGAAAATCTTTCTTTCATTAAGTGCTTTCCAATATTTTCTTGCATTTGCCATGTGATCGGCATAATTGGATGCGAAATTGTGGGTACCGGAGAAATCTTCTTTCGCGCACATGTAGATGTAATTGTGTTTCGTGTAGTTTAATACACTGTCCAATCCTTTTTTAGAAGGGATACGGATGGGGCCCGGAGGTAATCCGGTGTTAATGTACGTATTGTAGGGGGAATTGACTTTCAGGTGTTCATTGGTGATGCGTCGCAGGCCGAAATCCTGTAAGGCGAACTTGATGGTCGGGTCTGCCTGTAGTGGCATATCTGTGTGCAGGCGGTTGATGTATAAGCCGGCTACCACTGGCTTTTCTTCATTGTTGTTGGTTTCTTCTTCAACAATGGAGGCGAGGGTGCAGACTTCTTCCGGTGTCATGCCGATGGCGGTTGCCCGGGCAAGGCGTTCGTCGTTCCAGAATCGTTGGTGTTCTGTTTGCATACGTTTGAAGAACTCGTCGACGCTCATATCCCAGTATACCTGATAGGTTTCGGGGATAAAGAGGCAAGCCATAGTGATCGGTGTATATCCCATTTCTGCCTGAAATGTGGAATCGAATAAGTGGCGGGCTATCTCGGCGGAGTCGATCATTAGTTGCTTGCCGACACTCCGTGCGAGCCGGTCTAATGTCCGCACGCTTCCGATAGTGAGGTTTATCGGTTCCTGATAACCTCTGGAAAGTCGGCTGAATACATGATATACGTTGTCATTCGGTCGTATTGCATAACGTCCGGTGTGTATGTTTTGATTCAGTTTTTTATATTTTGCCATCCAGAGGAAGCCGGTGAATTGGTTGACATGACCGGTTTGCCTGATCTTATTGTAGATAGAATCTGTCGTATCATCCCGGTCTATATATACATAGACTGTTTTGGAAGGATGAAACTGCGGAGCGAACAGATAATAATAGACTGTTCCTCCGACAATGGCGCACAGAAGGAAGGCTCCGATCAGAATGGATAATAAGATATTCCTTGTTTTCTTTTTCATTTTGAGACGTTACTTTAAAAATTGCGTCAAAGATAGGAAGATTTTGGATAGGAGCGATTCCTTTCAGTGATGAATAGTTGAAATCCGGCTGAATTTGTCGGATGTCAGTGAGGCCACTGGTAATAATCGGCATTGGCTTCTACTTCATTTTCTATTTCATCGGGCAAGGGAGAGAAGAAGTCCATGTTGGTCAGCTTCTCGATGCTGTCGATTGTCACTGCGTAGGTGGAAAGCGGCTCTACCGCTTGTCTGTTGTTGAATAAGAACCCGATGCCACGGACCGGCTTGACAAAAGGAGAGAGGACTACTTTGAAGAACCGTTCGGGTACTGCTACTTTGTTTTTTCCGATAGTCCGGGATGACTGGTTGATGATAGGTCCGCATATAATGATGATAGCACTATCGGCTATCGCCCAGTCTCTTATTTTTTCTTCCAGATTTTTCCAGCCCCTTCTGTTGAGTTGTGGATGTTGCGGACACATATTGCTGAAATAGAAGGATTCTTTCATGACTTCAGGGCTCCATTTCATGTCGGCAGCAGGTGCCATGTGTCCTTTGTCATATCCCGAACGTGCATAATCCGCATTGGTTGCAATTGTACCTTTTACTAAAGGGTCGGCAATGAAGTTGTCGCTTCTCTTTTCTTTTCCTTTTGTTTCCTGACGGGTCAGCTCATAAGAAACCCAATTCGGAATTTTCAAATCTTTATTGTAGGAAACCGTATATCCCTTGTGATGAATGATCTGTTCCTGACGGGGAACTGATGAAACGGGAATTTCCAAATCTTTGTCGGAAGGGATGGGGCGGGAAACTGATGTTTCTGTCTGATTCTGACTACTGCTGTGCTGGACACTGTATTGCTGATAGTACAGATAGAGCCCGTAACAAATGGGAATGAGTACAATGACGGCAATGATACATCCTAATCTCTGACTGGAATGTGACTTCTTCTTCTTAAATAATCTCCTGCTCTTACCTCGTTTCATGCGATTTGCTTTGGGGGTTAATAAGAAAAGCGCTAACTATTCTGTAGTTAGCGCTTTATTGTCAAGAGCCGCTAGCCAGACTTGAACTGGCGACCTACGCGTTACGAATGCGTTGCTCTACCAACTGAGCTATAGCGGCGGTTTGTCTCTCGTTTACGGTGTGCAAAATTACAGCTTTATTTGAGAAAACAAAAGGATTCTGAATATTTTTTGAGCTTTAATTTAAAATCGTCCTCTGCCATAACTCTTTGCATAAAGTAGCGGTGGTTTAGCTTTCGAACATTCTGCTGCGTGCCAGCATACATGCGCCTACAATGCCTGCTTTATCTTTCAATTTGGACGTAATGATGGCAGAATCTTTATTGACCAGATTGAGTGAATATTTGCGTACCGCTGTCTTGATGGGCTGGGTGATGTAATCTCCTGTTAAAGATACTGTTCCGCCTATAATGACCAGTTCCGGATTAAAGATATTGATTAATCCTGCAATCTGTTTGCCCAGTTTTTGCCCAATTTCCTCGACAATCTCAATGCAAAGCAAATCTTCCTTGTTGACGGCTGTGATGATTTCGTCAAGCGTAATAGGATCTTCTTCTCCGGATATTCGGGTAGAAAGGATAGAACTTTCTCCACTTTGGATGCGTTCCAGAAGAATACGGTGAAGGGCAGAGCCGGATGCTTCTGTTTCCAGGCATCCTTTCTTGCCGCAATGGCAAATGATTTCATTATCGTATGCATTAACATGGCCGAATTCTCCCGAGAATCCTGATTTTCCGGTATAAACTTTGCCGTCGATAATGATTCCGATACCGACTCCCCAGCTGACGTTGACGAAAATAATATCTTTTTCTCCTTTTACACATCCTTGCATATACTCTCCGTAAGTCATGGCACGGGTGTCATTGTCAATGGTCACTTTATGGCCAAGCTTTTCTGATAGAACATCCGCTAACGGGCGTTCTTCAAAATTGAACTGGCTGAAACTATAGCCGGATTCCGGATTGACACGTCCCGATACATTGACATTGATATTTAAAATCTTCTCCTTATTAATAGGAAGCTTTTTTATGAAGTTGAGAATGAGCTTGCATAACTCGTTCATTCCTTCTATCGAGTTCTCAAATTTATAAGGGATATTCATTTTAAGTTCGACCATATCACCCTTAAAGTTGATTAGCCCGATATTGACAGCAAATCTTTTTATGTCTACACCTATAAAATAACCGGATTCCGGATTCAGTCCGTAGAGATTCGGATGGCGTCCTCCGCTGGTTTCCAGTTTCCCATAATCATTAATGTAGCCATCTTCACACATCTCGCCAATAAATTTGGTAATAGTGGGCACACTTAAGTCCAGCTCTTTTGAAAGATCGGGAATGGTGGAACTTCCATTATATATATAATGTGTAATAATCCTCTTTTTAACTAGGGCATTTTTGGAGCCCATTTCTATTTCTTTCAAAAATTGTTGGTTCATACGTCTTACTTATTTTCTAATATCCACAAAGATAATTAATTTTTTTATTAAATAAAGAGTTTTGCGACGAAAAAATTAGAATTGAATCTCTATATATGGTTTGTTGATTTCCCATAGAGAAGGGAATCTATTATAGATAATTATTTGAAATCTTTTTATATGATGATGTATTATAGTGAGTTATCCTCTAAAATGATAAATATATTTCCTCTATTAATGAATAATAGTGCTAAAATCAACTTTATTAATAAAATATTTTATTATCTATTGTTTATTTAATAAATATAGCTATCTTTGTGTCGTGATATTAATTAAGAAGTGTTGTAACCAAATCGTTCTAAAATGAAAAACTTACTCCAAACACTCTGTGGGCTATTTCTGGTGGTATTCTATTCCTCTTGTATGAATTCAGGAGATAATAGAGTAGATGTACTGATTGTAGGTGGTGGCGCCAGTGGTGTGACCTCAGGAATTCAGGCAGCCCGTATGGGAGCAAATACCTTAATTTTAGAAGAAACTACTTGGTTGGGTGGGATGTTGACTTCGGCAGGTGTAAGTGCCGTCGATGGAAATTATAGATTGCCTGCCGGACTTTGGGGAGAATTCAAAAACAGATTGTCAGATTATTATGGAGGGTTAGATTCCTTGAAGACAGGCTGGGTGAGCAATGTATTATTTGAGCCTTCAGTTGGAAATAAGATCTTTCACGAAATGGTATCGGCAGAAAAGAATCTGAAAGTCTGGAAACAGACTCGCCTTGAAGAAGTAAAAAGGGTGGGTGATGAGTGGATAGCTAAAGTGAATGTGGAAGGGCAGGGAATGAAGACTGTCCGGTCAAAGGTGATGATTGATGCTACTGAACTGGGAGATGTGGCAAAAATGTGCGGAGTGGGATATGACATTGGTATGGAGAGCAAAAATGATACACACGAAGATATTGCTCCTGAGAAGCCGAACAATATTGTGCAGGATATCACTTATGTTGCCATACTGAAGGATTATGGAAAGGATGTGACTATTCCGGAACCGGAAGGCTATGATCCTAAAGAATTTGCTTGTGCGTGTGCTAATCCGGTATGTATTACTCCCAAGGAGCCGGACCGTGTCTGGTCTAAAGAAATGATGATTACTTATGGGAAGCTGCCTAATCATAAATATATGATTAACTGGCCGATAGAAGGTAATGATTATTATATCAATCTGATTGAGATGTCTCCGGAGGAACGCGGAAAAGCTTTGGAATATGCCAAACATTATACAATGTGTTTTGTCTATTTCTTGCAGCATGAGCTGGGATACAATACATTGGGCCTGGCAGATGACGAATATCCGACCGAAGACAAGCTGCCTTTTATTCCTTATCACAGAGAGTCCAGAAGAATTCATGGATTGGTTCGTTTTAATCTGAATCACGCTCTGAATCCATATACACAAGATGAAAAACTATATCGTACTTGTATCGCAGTAGGCGATTATCCTGTAGATCATCATCATACCCGCTATCATGGCTATGAGGAATTACCTAATCTTTATTTTCATCCGATACCTTCTTATGGTTTACCGTTGGGTACATTGATTCCGAAGGATGTTGATGGCTTGATTGTTGCCGAAAAATCCATTTCAGTATCGAATATCATAAATGGGACGACTCGTTTACAGCCGGTGGTATTGCAGATAGGACAGGCAGCAGGTGCTTTGGCTGCGCTTGCAGTAAAAAATAATCAGAAGATTGATGAAGTCTCTGTCCGTGATGTCCAGAATGCTATTCTGGATGCAAAAGGATATCTGCTTCCTTATCTGGATGTGCCTGTGACGGATGTGAAGTTTGCGTCTTATCAACGGATTGGCTCTACCGGTATATTAAAAGGAGAAGGGAAGAACGTGGATTGGTCTAATCAGACTTGGCTGAGAGCGGATACAGTTTTACTCGCTTCCGAACTGGATGGATTGTTTGATGTATATCCTGCATCAAAAGATGAATGGAAGAAAACCGGAACGGAGAAATTAAGTATTGCAGAAGCCGTTCAGCTTGTCCGGAAAATAGCGGAAAACGAAAGGCTGGCTGTTACCGTTGATCCGGAAACTCTATGGAAAGCATACGGATTTCAGACGTTGGATATGAATCGGGATATCTTGAGAGGAGAAATGGCTGTTTTGATTGATCAGGTTTTAGATCCTTTCAATAAGAAACAGGTGAGCATAACGGGGAAATATATCTGAACCATATAAATGCCGCTCAATTGTTTTTGTGAGACTCTGTATATTCAATAGGTTAACATATATATGAAGTAAAAACAAAAAAATTAAAACTATGGAAACTAATAATCGTAGAGATTTCTTGAAGAAGGCAGCTCTGGCCGGAGCTTCCGCTTTAGTTGCCCCTTCGTTATTTGCAGCCGAGGGAGAGGGAAGGGGAGGACTTTCTCCGATAAACAAGGCTGGCGATTTGGAAAGCAAATTAATTGTTCCTAAAAATAATGGCTTGAAAATTACAGGAACCTTTTTGGATGAAATATCTCATGATATTCCTCATCAGAATTGGGGTGAGAAAGAATGGGATCTGGATTTTCAGCACATGAAGAGAATTGGTATCGACACGGTGATCATGATTCGTTCCGGTTACCGTAAATTTATGACTTATCCTTCGCCTTATTTATTGAAGAAGGGATGTTATATGCCATCAGTCGATTTAGTGGATATGTATTTGCGTCTGGCTGAGAAATATAATATGAAATTCTATTTTGGATTATATGACTCAGGACGTTATTGGGATACAGGTGATTTAAGTTGGGAGATTGAGGATAACAAGTATGTGATTGACGAAGTGTGGAAGATGTACGGAGAGAAGTATAAAAGTTTTGGAGGCTGGTACATCAGCGGAGAAATTAGCCGGGCAACGAAAGGAGCCATTGACGCCTTTCGTGCTATGGGAAAGCAATGTAAAGATGTATCAAACGGACTTCCTACTTTTATCTCTCCGTGGATTGACGGAAAAAAAGCGATCATGGGAACAGGAAAATTGACCAGAGAAGATGCGGTTTCTGTACAACAACACGAAAAAGAATGGAATGAAATTTTCGATGGTATCCATGAGGTGGTAGACGCATGTGCTTTTCAAGATGGACATATTGACTATGATGAATTGGATGCATTCTTCTCTGTCAATAAAAAATTAGCAGATAGGTATGGTATGCAATGCTGGACAAATGCTGAGTCTTTTGACCGTGATATGCCTATTAATTTTCTACCCATTAAATTTGATAAGCTTCGGATGAAACTCGAAGCTGCCAAACGAGCCGGATATGATAAGGCTATTACCTTCGAGTTTTCTCATTTTATGAGTCCTCAATCTGCTTATTTGCAGGCCGGACATTTATATGATAGATATAGAGAATATTTTGAAATAAAATAAACAATATGAAGTCTGCAATTAACTTTAGCTATCTTATATTCCTTTCTGTTGTGGCTGCATTAGGAGGGTTTTTGTTCGGATATGATACTGCTGTCATCTCCGGAACAATTGCTCAGGTTAGTCAACTTTTTCAACTGGATGCTTTGCAACAAGGATGGTATGTGGGATGCGCTTTGATAGGTTCTATTGTTGGTGTCCTTTTTGCAGGGATTTTGAGTGACAAACTGGGACGAAAATTAACGATGGTTATTTCGGCTGTTTTGTTTTCTACATCTGCTTTGGGTTGTGCTATTTCTGCGGATTTCACTCAACTGGTTATTTATCGCATTATCGGTGGAGTGGGTATTGGAGTCGTTTCTATTGTCTCTCCTTTATATATATCCGAAGTCTCGGTGGCACAGTACAGAGGGCGTCTGGTTTCTCTGTATCAGTTGGCGGTAACTGTTGGATTTCTCGGAGCTTATCTGGTCAATTATCAATTACTTGGATATGCGCAAAGCGGTTCGCAGTTGAGTATAGACTGGTTGAATAAAATATTTGTGACTGAAGTATGGAGAGGAATGTTGGGAATGGAAATGTTGCCGGCTGTGTTGTTCTTCATTATTATATTTTTCATTCCTGAAAGTCCCCGTTGGCTGATCGTAAAAGGAAAAGAAGAAAAAGCTGTCAATATATTAGAGAAAATATATAATTCTGTTTCAGAGGCAACAAGTCAATTAAATGAAACGAAATCCGTTTTGACGTCTGAAACAAAATCTGAATGGGCTTTACTGATGAAACCGGGAATTTTTAAGGCAGTCATCATTGGTGTGTGCATTGCGATTCTTGGTCAATTCATGGGCGTGAATGCCGTACTTTATTACGGTCCTTCTATTTTTGAAAATGCAGGCCTTTCCGGAGGGGATTCTTTATTTTACCAAGTTCTCGTAGGACTAGTTAACACCTTGACCACCGTCCTGGCGCTTGTCATCATCGACAAAGTGGGACGTAAGAAACTGGTTTACTA
>NZ_FNNN01000029.1 GCF_900106755.1 Bacteroides faecis MAJ27 | reverse complement strand
CGAACCGAAAGTTAATTAGTCATACTATCAAAGAACTCTTTGGCTGGCAGCGTAAAGCCGCTTAGCCGTTATCTCAAATTTTAACGAACCATTGTCAAATAGTTTAGGAAAAATACTATTCAGAAAAGAAAAAAAACTGTTCAAACGGCCTTCTTTTAGCTTGTATACCTGTTAAAAGAAGGTTTGAAACATGAAAAAGACTAGATTTTATCCTTTCTTGAACATCTATTTTCCTATTTTATGTTATTAAATCCATTAATTTGCGGTGTTACAAATAAGATGCTATGAAAAACAAGTTAAGTAAACGAGTTCGGATTCACTAAGAAAACACGACTCTGCAACAACTTCTTTACTTAGCATTTTATACAAAATTTAAGAGTACTCATTTTAGATATTAGTTAATAGTTTTAAGGTACACAGAGATAACAAGAATATTAAGGTATAAAGATTGCAGTTTTCAAAGGTATTACTTAAGGTAAAAAGTAGAATAAAAGAGAATGTAGGTTTTGTTTTTCTTGAAGGTAAATAAGATTGATGAATGGATAACCTTAAATTTGTAGATAAAATAAAAGAAGTATTTATGAAGAAACTACTAGCCATGATGGCTCTTTCAGTTGGTTTAATGGTTAATGCTCAGACAGTTGACCTATTAAAGCCTTCTAAAGAAATAGCATTACGAGCCCCTTCGGTGCCCATTGTTGTTTCAGATCCATATTTTTCGATCTGGTCTCCTTATGATAACCTAATGGAAGGCAGTACAGAACACTGGACAAATGCCAAGAAACCTTTATTAGGCGCTTTGCGTGTAGATGGAAAAGTCTATCGTTTTTTAGGAAAAGATAAAATCAACTTGATTCCTATTGCCCCTATGACTAATGTAGAGCGTTGGGAAGCTGCTTATACTAACAATCAACCGGCAAATGGATGGCAAGAGCTGCAATTTGATGATAGCAACTGGAAGAAAGGCAAAGCTGCTTTCGGTAGCCGTGACATGCAACGCGTTCATACAGAATGGAAAGGTGATAATACCGACATTTATATTCGCCGCACATTTGATTTCAATGATAAGGATATAGCAGAAGATATTTACCTGATTTATTCTCATGACGATGTATTTGAACTATATCTGAATGGAGAAAAACTGGTTTCAACCGGTCTTGTGTGGAGAGATAATGTATCTCTGAAACTATCAGATGCGGCAAAGAAGAAACTCCGTAATGGCAAAAATGTAATTGCAGCACATTGCCATAATACGACAGGAGGCTCATATGTCGATTTTGGCTTGTTCCGTGAAAAGGAGAATGCTGTAAAATTTGCAAATGAAGCTGTGCAAAAGTCTGTTGATGTATTAGCAACTTCTAGCTATTATACATTTGCTTGTGGACCAGTAGAACTGGATATCGTATTTACTGCTCCTCAATTAATTGATGACCTGGATTTACTATCAACTCCAATTAACTATGTTTCTTATCGTGTTCGTTCGCTAGATAAAAAAGAACACGATGTGCAATTCTATATAGAAACAACTCCAGAATTGACCATCAATGAGAGTAATCAGCCGACTATCGCGCGTACATTGTCTAAAAATGGTATTAGTTATGTAGAAGCAGGCTCTATTGACCAGCCAATATGTGACCGTAAAGGTGATTTGATTTGTGCTGACTGGGGATATGTATACCTTGCAGGTGTAAATGGAGCTGGAAAATCAGTAAGTCTAGGTGATTATTATGGAATGAAAGAGTCATTTGTTAAAAATGGAACATTAGCTTCTTCAAAGACAAAATGGGAAACTCGCAAGGAGGAAAATACTCCAGCCATGGCATATACACATAACTTAGGCATGGTTTCTCAAAATGGAAAAGAAGGCTTTATGATGATTGGCTATGATGACATTTATTCCATAGAATATATGTATGAAAAGCGTATGGGATATTGGAAGCATGATGGTAAGGTTACAATCTTCGACGCTTTCGAGAAATTGAGAGACAACTATTTGTCCATAATGGAACGTTGTCGTGCCCTTGATGAATTAATTTATAACGATGCGGAAAAGGCCGGTGGTAAGAAATATGCGGAGATTTGTTCTGTATCTTATCGTCAAGTGATGTCTGCTCACAAGCTGTTTACAGATAAAGAGGGCAATTTGCTATGGTTTTCTAAAGAAAATAATAGTAATGGCTGCGTAAATACGGTTGATTTGACTTATCCTTCTGCTCCTCTTTTCTTGGTTTATAACCCTGAATTAGTAAAAGCGATGATGACGAGTATCTTCGAATATAGTGCTAGTGGACGTTGGAATAAACCTTTTGCTGCACATGATCTTGGAACTTATCCGATTGCGAATGGACAAGTTTACGGTGGTGATATGCCGATTGAAGAAAGTGGCAATATGGTAATCCTTGCTGCAGCTCTTGCAAAAGTCGAAGGAAATGCTGATTATGCCAAAAAATATTGGGATATTTTGACGATTTGGACCAACTATCTTGTAGAGTATGGACAGGACCCGAGTAACCAGTTGTGTACTGATGATTTTGCCGGGCATTGGGCTCATAATGCGAACTTATCAGTGAAAGCAATCATGGGAATAGCTGGTTACAGCGAGATCGCCAGGATGTTAGGATTTAATGATGTAGCAGATGAGTATGCTACTATAGCCAAGAAAATGGCGGTTAAATGGGAAGAAATGGCAAATGAAGGAGATCATTATCGTCTGGCCTTTGACCGTGAAGACACTTGGAGTCAAAAGTATAACATGATTTGGGATAAGATGTGGGGGCTGAATCTCTTCCCCAATAATGT
Source organism: Bacteroides faecis MAJ27 (assembly GCF_900106755.1). Lineage (GTDB taxonomy): Bacteria > Bacteroidota > Bacteroidia > Bacteroidales > Bacteroidaceae > Bacteroides > Bacteroides faecis. Next base: position 67,451 of record NZ_FNNN01000029.1, on the reverse strand, counting down.
AATCGACAAAGAAATCAATTATTATTTGACCAAACAGAATCCATATGGATTACCATTGGATTCTCGGAAAGATTACACAAAATCCGATTGGATAATGTGGACGGCAGCTATGTCCTCTGACCAAATAACTTTTGAAAAGTTTGTAGATCCTCTTTATAAATATGTCAATGAAACAATTTCCCGTGTTCCAATTAGTGACTGGTATGATACAAAAACTAATCAGATGACTGGTTTCAAGGCTCGATCGGTGATTGGAGGACATTGGATGAAGGTACTTATGGGTAAAATGAAATAAGGCATTTAATTTTTAATATACTTATTATTAACTAAAATGAAAAACATGAAATGTAAAATGAAAAAAGTATTGAAGGAATGGCAGTGGACATTACTGGCATTATTCACAATTTGCATTTATAGTTGTAAAGACGATGAAAATGTAGAGACTGAAACCTTTGATCCATCAAAGCCTGTAGTAATTTCTGATTTTACCCCGAAAGAGGGAGGAGCCTATCAGAAGCTACTGATTTATGGTGAAAACTTCGGTACAGATGCTTCGAATGTAAAAGTGAAGATCGGAGGTAAAGAAGCTATTGTTATTAATGTAAAAAGTACTTATGTCTACTGTTTTGTTCCTTCGGGAGCTTTTAGTGGTGAAATTGAGATCACTGTAGGGGAAGGAGAGAATTCAGTAACAACGACTGCAAGTACTGCTTTTAGTTATGAGAAAAAGATGGTGGTAGGTACGCTTTGTGGCTATCGCAATAATCGTGACGATCAAGGTTGGAGAGATGGACCATTTGATGGACCGGAAGGTGTCAAATGCTGTGGATTTAGTGATAACGGACGACTAGCTTTTGATCCGTTGAATAAGGATCATTTGTATATTTGTTACGATGGACATAAAGCTATACAGTTGATCGATTTGAAAAACCGCATGCTTTCTTCTCCATTGAATATCAATACTATCCCTACTAACCGTATACGAAGCATTGCTTTCAATAGAAAGATAGAAGGATATGCTGATGAGGCGGAATATATGATTGTAGCTATTGATTATGACGGTAAAGGAGATGAAAGTCCTAGTGTGTATATTATTAAACGCAATGCGGATGGTACATTCGATGATAGGTCTGATATACAATTGATAGCTGCTTACAAGCAATGTAATGGAGCTACTATTCATCCAATCAACGGAGAATTGTATTTCAATAGTTATGAAAAGGGACAAGTATTTCGTTTAGACTTGGTTGATTACTTCAAAACTATTAAGAAGGGGGAAAGCTGGGATCCTATAGTAAAGAACAACCCTAATACTTTTAAGCAGTTATTTACTATTGCTGATCCAAGTTGGGAATTTCAGATATTCATCCATCCTACTGGAAAGTATGCTTATTTTGGTGTGATTAACAATCATTATTTCATGCGTTCCGACTATGACGAGATAAAAAAGGAATTTATTACACCGTATAATTTTGTCGGGGGATATAAACAGTCAGGCTATAAGGATGATGTAGGAACCGAGGCCCGTATGAATAATCCTTGTCAAGGAGTATTTGTGAAAAATCCAGATTACACTGGTGAAGAAGAGTATGATTTCTATTTTGTAGATCGATTAAACTTCTGTGTTCGTAAAGTAACTCCAGAAGGCATCGTATCGACCTATGCGGGGCGAGGAGCGTCAACTTCCTTAGCTGACGGCAACCAATGGGGAACTGATGATGGTGACCTACGAGAAGTGGCTCGTTTCCGTGATGTAAGTGGACTTGTTTACGATGATGCGAAAGAAATTTTTTATGTACATGATCAGGTGGGACATACTATTCGCACTATTTCAATGGAGCAAGAAGAGAATACAGCCGGTGACGAGAATATGCCGGAAGATGAATCAACAGTGGAATCTAACGAATAAACACATTTATCAGATTATGAAAAAATATTTAGCCATTTTTTTGTTGATGCTAGTTGTCCCATTGACGATTTCAGCACAACAAACAATAACCGTGACTGGTACGGTTACCGACACACAAGATGAGCCGATGATTGGTGTTAATATCACTGTAAAGGATGTAGCCGGTTTGGGGACCATTACAGATATCAATGGTAATTTCTCTATAAAAATGGAACCTTATCATCGATTAGTCTTCTCATACATCGGATACGATGATGTAGAAGTACTTGTAAAAGAACAGCATACTGTTAATGTCAAGATGAAAGAGTCAGAGGCCAGCGTACTGGATGAGGTTGTAGTAACTGGTATGGGGGCACAGAAAAAACTGACAGTGACGGGAGCCGTAACCAATGTGAATGTGGGAGATTTAAAACGTTTCCCTACCTCCAATATGTCTAACGCCTTGGCCGGTAATGTTCCGGGTATTATTGCCCGACAAACTTCCGGACAACCAGGAAAAAGTACTTCTGAGTTTTGGATACGTGGTATTTCTACTTTTGGAGCGAGCTCAAGTGCTTATATTTTAGTGGATGGTTTTGAACGTAGCAGTTTGGACGAACTTAATATTGAAGATATCGAATCATTCACTGTGTTGAAAGATGCGTCAGCTACTGCCATTTATGGTTCTAAAGGTGCAAATGGTGTAGTATTGATTACAACTAAACGTGGTAAAGCTGGAAAAATCAATATTGACGCCAAGGTAGAAACTTCTTATAATACTCGTACTATCACTCCGGAGTTTGTAGATGGTCTTTCGTACGCCAGTCTGATGAACGAAGCATTAGTGACTCGCAATTTAGGAATGGCTTATCAACCGGAAGAGTTAGAGTTATTTCGCACACAAATGGATCCGGATTTCTATCCGAATGTAGACTGGATGGATTTGATCCTAAAAAACGGAGCATGGAGTTATCGTGCTAACTTGAACATGAACGGCGGTGGTAACACTGCTCGTTATTTTGTTTCTGCAAGTTATACGGAGGATCAAGGTATGTATAACACAGACCAAACGTTACGTGATGATTACGATACAAACGCCAACTATAAAAAGTGGAATTATCGTATGAATGTTGACATAGATATCACCAAATCGACTTTATTGAAACTAGGTATAGCCGGTTCATTAGCCAAACGTAATAGTCCGGGACTGGCCGATAACGAGATGTTATGGGGGATGCTTTTCGGATACAATCCTATTGCAACGCCTGTATACTACTCCAATGGATACGCGCCTATTTCCCACCGGGATAATGTAAACAAACTTAATCCATGGGTTGCATCTACACAAACTGGATACAATGAAGACTGGCAGAATAATGTGCAAACTAATGTTACATTAGAACAAAATTTTGATTTCATTACCAAGGGATTGAAGTTCGTAGGACGTTTTGGTTACGATACAGACAATAGTAACTGGATTAATCGTCATCGTCAACCTGATTTGTATAAAGCAAACGGACGCAGACAAGAAACGGGAGAGATTATTTATGAGAAAATGTTCCCGGCATATGACATGACGCAATCAAGTGGTAGCTCTGGTAAACGCCGTGAATTTCTTGATTTACTGTTAAGCTGGGAACGTGCTTTCGGAAATCATCATGGGGGAGTTACCTTCCGTTATACACAAGATAGTGAGAAACGGACAGTAGATATTGGTACAGATATTAAGAATGGAGTATCAAAACGTAATCAAGGGTTAGCAGGACGATTTACTTATAACTGGAACTATCGTTACTTTGTTGATTTCAATTTTGGTTATACCGGATCAGAAAATTTTGCACCAGGAAATCAATTCGGTTTCTTTCCGGCTTTTTCTCTTGCATGGAACGTTGCCGAAGAGTCATTTGTTAAGAATAACCTGAAATGGATGAATATGTTTAAAATACGTTACTCTCACGGTAAGGTAGGTAATGACAATATTGGAGATAATAACCGTTTCCCATACTTATATACTATAGCTACTACAGGATATAACAGCGAAGGAAAGCCTAATTATGTATATAACTGGGGATTTGGTGATTATGGAAAATCATTCATAGGAACTCGTTACACTCAGATGGCTTCTAATGGTATTACTTGGGAAGTTGCGACCAAGGATGACTTGGGTATTGATCTTTCTTTATTTAATGACAAATTTACAGCGACAGTTGACTATTTCCACGAAAAACGTACAGGTATTTTTTTAACACGTGAGTTCTTACCTGAAATTACAGGTCTTGAGAGCAAACCTAAAGCGAATGTAGGTGAAGTGAAATCTCAAGGTTTTGATGGTAATTTTGCTCTTAAGCAGAAGTTGGGTGAGGTGGATATGACTATTCGTGGGAATATAACCTATAGTAAGAATGAGGTACTTGAAAAGGATGAAGAGAATCAAGTCTATTCTTATTTATATCAAAAAGGGTATCGTGTAGATCAAGTTAAAGGACTGATAGCTGAGGGATTGTTTGCTGATTACGATGATATTCGTACCAGCCCGAAACAAGAGTTCGGTACAGTGCAGCCTGGAGATATCAAATATAAGGATGTAAATGGTGATGGCGTTGTAAACGATAATGACAAAGTTGCTATTGGTGCTACTACCACTCCGAACTTAGTATATGGTATAGGAGCATCTTTCGCATGGAAAGGAATTGATGTAAATGTTCATTTCCAAGGAGCCGGTAAATCCACTTTCCCTATTTATGGTAAATGTGTATATGCATTCAGCGAAAGTGACTGGGGAAATATCTTTAAAGATATGATAAGTGATCGTTGGGTAGATTCAGAGACTGCTGCCAAACTGGGATTGCATGCTAATGAGAACCCCAATGCAACATATCCGCGTTTAACTTATGGGGAAAATAAAAACAACCAACAGACCTCTACTTATTGGATGCGTGATGGTCGATATATTCGTTTAAAGAATTTGGATATTGGTTATACTTTGCCCAAAAGCATAGTTAACAAACTGCATTTCAATAATATTCGTATCTATATTGCAGGTTCAAACTTGATTACATGGTCTAAATTCAAAACATGGGACCCGGAAACTGGCAATCCGCGTGGTGAAGCTTATCCGCTAACCAAATCAGTTACTATGGGTTTATCAGTTAACTTATAAAAATACTAAGAGATTATGATAAAGAAGATTTATATGTTATTATTAACCGTATTAGGGATGGGAGCAATTTCTTCTTGCTCTGATTACCTGAATTCGGAGAAATATTTTAAGGATCGTCTGACACTGGAGAAAACTTTCGAAAGCAAGGATCATGTGGAAGAATGGTTAGCTTATGCTTTCTCATTTATAAAAAATGAAAACTATGAGGTGACGACTAAAGGGCCTAGTGAGAATTCGTTTTGTTTTTCAGACGATATGTATTATGGTGACCGAGATAAGACAATCGATGCAACAAAGAATGAACTGTCATATAATATGTTCAAGTTAGGAGAATATGATGAGAACACTTATAATGTTGGTGCATGGGGGGCATGTTACAAAGGGATTTTCCAAGCGTCAGTATTTATCCATAATGTTGACCGGTGCCAAGAGATGGCTGATTGGGAAATACTAGATTACAAGGGACAGGCTCGTTTTGTTCGCGCTTACTATTATTGGTTGCTTTTACGTCGTTATGGCCCGGTACCTATTATGCCGGATGAAGGAGTGGATTATACCCAGAGCTATGACCAAATTGCCACTCCACGTAGTTCATACGAAGAAGTGGCACAATATATCAGTGACGAAATGCTACAGGCTACTAAAGAGTTACAATATGATCGTCGTACTGATAATTATGCTATAGGCCGACCCACCCGTGGAGCTGCATTGGCAGTTCGTGCTTATGCGCTGATTTTTGCAGCTAGTCCGTTTGCTAATGGAAATAATGATGAATATGCGCAGCAATTGGTAGATGACGAAGGGCGTCGTTTGCTTTCTTCCGAATATAGTGAAGAAAAATGGGCAAAAGCTGCTGCCGCTTGCCGTGATGTCATCGATTTAGATGTTTATGAGTTGAATATTGTAAATAAATCCACATCTGATAATGGGCCTTCTGAGCGTCCGACTGTTACTCCACCGGCTGATGGCGAGTTTTCCAAGCAACCTTGGCCAAAAGGATGGACAAATATTGACCCGCTCAGATCATATCGTACTATCTTTGATGGAACTATATTACCTGCAAACAATAAAGAACTGATATTTACACGTGGGGCAACCAATATAGATATGTTGGTACTTCATCAAATGCCCAAAGATGATGGAGGCTGGAACTGCCATGGCATGACACAGAAAATGCTGGATGCATATTATATGAATAATGGTAGTAATGAGCCGGGCATGAACTCTATGTATCAAGGAGTAGCTAATTATCAAGGTATTGTAGATACTCGTGAACGTAGAACTGGGTTTACTGATTTGCAGGACTTGAAGGATAATAAATATCCGGAATTAGGTTGGAAATATGATCCGAAGAAAGGAGATAATGATCAGGCTAAAACTGGGATGAATGTTTCTTTGCAATATGTAGAGCGTGAACCACGATTCTATGCTTCTGTTGCTTATAATGGCTGTACATGGTATTATTTGAGCCAGACTGAAAGCAAACCTGCAGATGTAAATCAACAGGTTTGGTACTACTTTGGAAGTTCCGATGGTTATCGTAATGACGGTTTCTACTTGCGTACAGGTATAGGAATTAAAAAGTTTGTTCATCCCAACGACTATCCGGGCAATTATGTTGCGAAAGCTGAAACTGCAATTCGCTATGCAGATATTCTACTGCTTTATGCAGAAGCATTGAATGAGTTGACTGGAACATACAATATACCTTCTTGGAATGAGGCGACAACTTACACTATCAGCCGTGATAAAGAACAAATGGAAAGAGGTATTCATCCGGTACGTATTCGTGCGGGGCTGCCTGACTATCCAGATGAATTTTATCTGCAGAGCGGGGTTGATGATATGCGTAAAGCTTTAAAACGTGAACGTATGATAGAGTTAATGGGCGAAGGAAAACGTTACTTTGACATTCGTCGTTGGAAAGATGCACCAATAGAAGAATCTCTGCAAATATACGGTTGCAATGTCTTTGTTGGCGAAGCTAAGAGAGACGAATTCCATTCGGCAATTCCTGTTTACAATCTTCCGTCTACGTTCTCAGAGAAACTATGGTTATGGCCTATCAAACATAGTGAATTGAAACGTAATTCGCGTTTAACACAGAACCCAGGATGGACAATGTATGATTAATTCTAAACATAAAGACTTATATATGAAAAAAATATATACTTTGGCAGCTTTGGCTGCAATGACAATGTTGGGAACTTCCTGCAATTCAGAATGGGAAGATGAACAATATGAACACTACATTTCTTTCAGTTCACAACTGGATAGTAAGGGAGTGACGAATATATATGTACCTTATAGTCGCCATGATGCAGAAGGAAATTATGCTGAAGGAGGAGAAGGGAGATCCAATTATCAGTTGCCAATACTTGTTAGTGGCTCTACCGACAATCCAAGTAATGTCACTGTACACGTAGCACATGATGCTGATACATTGAATATTTTGAATTACGCTCGTTACGCTACACGTACAGAACTATATTATGAGGATATGGGAGCAGAAGGATTGGCATACGCTTCGTATCCAGAATCTCTACTGATAAAAGCGGGAGAAAATAAAGGTTTGCTGGATCTTAAATTTGATTTTCGCAACATTGATATGTCAGAGAAATGGGTACTTCCATTGCAGATTGTAGACGACGCGTCTTACAACTACGTAGCTCATCCGCGTAAAGACTATGCTAAGGCAATATTGAGAATCTTCCCATTTAATGATTACTCTGGCGATTATTCTGGTACAGGAATAACCAACAAGGTGGTGACGGGATATGATGGAGATGGTAAACCGATAGAAACAGCAGAATCTATCACAAAATCGTCAATAAGAGGATATGTAATAGATGAACAGACTATTTTTACGTATGCAGGAATAGTAGATGAGGATTATACAGACCGTAGAAAGTATAAAATTAAATTTACCTTTAATGGCGAGACGAATGGTTCGGTTACTATTTCCTGTGATAATGCAGAAGAGATTGGATTTGAATTAAACAAGGACGTGACTCCTTCATTTCGTATTTCTTCATCAATGGATGACGCTAAGCCCTATCTGGAACACCGTTATGTAATAATTAATAATGTTGACTATTATTTCAATTATATACCAGTGGAAGGCACCATCATTCGCTATCATGTAAAAGGTACATTAACATTATCACGTGATATCAATACTCAGATTCCAGACGAAGATCAAGCAATCGAATGGTAGTTCCTTTTAATTGCTAATCTAATGAATCAAGAAGAGGGTGAAGTTCAAGTTATTATTAAAGAAAAGGTGCACGAATATCCGTGCACCTTTCTGTTTTATAAATATATTAAAGATAAAAGTTATGAGAACATTCACGCCAATTGTTTGAGTACTTATTTTCTGTTTATTTATTAGTTATAATACTAATAGAAAATGTCAATCCGCTTCTTTTCTTAATATGTAAATCCGAACATCCATAATGGAATTATGTTTTGCATTCCGAATTCAATATCATCCTTTACGATATAGGAATTTTCAATATTCTGAATTTGTTTCTGAGATTTACCTTTACCACCTATTTCGAAAGTGTATTTTCCTATGGAAAAGTCAGAACAGGAAGAAGTTGTAATTGGTTGTGTAGCTCTCATCAAAGAAAAGAATACTGTTTCCCGTATGTTCCCAATATCCGGCATACTATCTGAAAGGGCATAAGCCAAATTGGTATTATTCAAATAAACTTTATCTACTTTTCCTAACAACCTGATTCCTTCTGTATCACAGCGTAATTGATTAATAATACCAGCTTTCTCCAAATAGAATATAAGCTCTGATATCGTATTTCTATTTATATCAAGTAGAGCTGCTAACTTTGTGAAATTAGGCTTGAAAGGGACACTCTGAGCAATGATATACAATAGCCTTTTTAATTTTTGTGCCGTGGTTATATTCATTTTGGCAAAAATGGGAATATCATTTTCCAATGCTTGGTTTAAAATACTCCGTAATCGAATATAGTACCCTTTCTCCTTGAAAAAGGGGTAATATCCCTGTTGAAGATATTCCTTAAATAACTGAAGAGGTCGTTCTAAATTATATGGGAAATCAACCTTGTTTTTTAAAATGTCTTCTAAAGAATAAACGGGTAAACGATAACCTCTTGAAATTGCAAGATATTCCCGAAAAGAAAGTCCTGTCATACGGTATTCTAACTTTCGTCGACTCAGATCAGCTTCTCCTGTCTCCAGGTCCAATATTGAAGACCCTGTATATACAACCTGTATTCCTGGAATTAGATCATATATATTTTTTATTTCACGAGACCAACCATAGTATTTATGTATTTCATCTATATAGAGTTTTTTGCCACCATGCTGATAAAATTCCATCGCTAAATCAAAAATTCTATGTTCAGAGAAATAAAGGTCATCAGCTGTAACAAACAAAGTCTCATCAATATTATCATATTGTTTTATATGTTGTAAAAGCATAGTCGTCTTTCCTATACCTCTTGCACCTAGTATAGCTATTAAGCGGCTGTCCCATTCAATTTGATCGTGAAGGTAACGAACAAAATCTGTAGAAGTGTTATTGAGCAATGTTCTATATGCTCTGTAAAGAGTCTCCATAATTGATAATTTTCTAGTTGAATGAACAAATATACAATAAATTGCAGAATAAAAATAGCAAAAAAAACAAATATTGCATTTTTTATTCTGCAATTTAAAGAGTTGTACCTAAAATATCTACTGCCTGATTTATATATGATATATTGTATTTTACCATTTTTCAAAATTAATGTAATTACTACAAAGCAGAATAAATTACTATTCAGGAACAAATATTCTATTTGAAACAAACAAAAGGTAGTAAGACCTTTCATATGCAATAAAATCGATATAATTATTTATTTATTTTCTAACTAACAATACGATTTTATCTTATTTATTTTATAATATATTGAATATAAATATGTTGTAAAACCAAGATGCGGTTTGGACAGGACCCGGAGAACCAGTTGTGCACGGACGACTTTGCCGGGCATTGGGCTCATAATGCGAACTTGTCAGTGAAAGCAATTATGGGAATAGCTGGTTACAGCGAGATGGCTAAAATGTTAGGATTTAATGATATAGCAGATAAGTATGCTACTATAGCCCAGAAAATGGCAGTCAAATGGGAGGAAATGGCAAATGAAGGAGATCATTATCGCCTTGCTTTCGATCGCAAAAACACTTGGAGCCAAAAGTACAACATGATCTGGGATAAGATGTGGAATCTGAACCTCTTTCCTAATAATGTAATTGGCAAAGAAATCAATTATTACTTGACTAAGCAGAATCCTTATGGATTACCATTGGATTCTCGGAAAGATTACACAAAGTCTGATTGGATTATGTGGACGGCAGCTATGTCTTCTGATCAAGTAACTTTTGAGAAGTTTGTAGATCCTCTTTATAAATATATCAATGAAACGGTTTCACGGGTACCTGTTAGTGATTGGTATGATACAAAAACAGCTCAGATGACAGGGTTCAAGGCTCGTTCGGTTATTGGAGGACATTGGATGAAGGTACTGACAGATAAAATGTTGAACAATCAATAAATTAAATCTAGTTTTATTATGAAATGTAGAATAATGAAGAGAGGGCATTGGAATACCCATTGGTTCTTATTAGTCTTGTTAACTCTTTGCTTCATGAGTTGTAAGGATGACAATGATGGTGAAACCGCACCTTATGATCCTGGTACACCAATAGAAATAACAGATTTTACTCCCAAAGAGGGAGGAGCTAAGACACGCGTGATAATTAATGGGAGTAATTTTGGTACTGATACTTCTATTATAGACGTGACAATTGGAGGTAAAAAGGCTCCTGTAATTAATGCAAAAGGAAATAGTATTTATTGTATGATTCCTGGTAAAGTTAAAGAGGGAAACTTAATTCTGACAATTGGAAAAGGTTCGGATGCTCAAACAGTAGAAGCTAAAGATAAATTTACCTATGTTCGTAAAATTCTGGTTTCTACTTTATATGGAAAGGAAAGAGAGGATGGACATTATGAACCAATGGATGGCTCATTTGCCGAATCATTTACAAAATATTATGGTGTGGCAGAACCAACTTGGTTTTCATTTGACCCTAAAGATTATCCAAACACCCTGTACTTGGCTCAGGATAACGGTAAACCATTGCGCATTTTTGATCTAAAAAATGAAAAAATTAGTACTGGATTGAAGACTGGAGGAGATTTAGGACGTATGCGTACTATTACATGGACAGTTGATGGAGATACGATGATTATTGCTAATGATGGAGGAAGTGGAGGTGATCCGGATATCAATATCGTTAGTAATGTTTATGCAACACGTGCAGACAATTTTTCAAGTTTCCAAGTATTGGCTGCCGGTAAACAATGTAATGGTTCTGCTATCCATCCTAGAAATAAAGAGTTGTATTATAATAGTTATACCAAAGGAGATATTTATCGGTACGATTATAGACAATGGGGAGTTGGAAAAGATAATAGTATAGCACATCGTGATTATATGGGGTCCATCCAAGATAATAATTGGGAGTTTAATATGGTTATTCATCCTACAGGCAATTATGCTTATATTGTAGTGATTAATCAGCATTATATCATGCGGACTAATTATAATGAAGAAACAAAGAGTTTTGGTACACCCTATTTACTGTGTGGGCAAGTTGGGCAATCAGGCTGGGAAGACAAGGTTGGAACAAGTGCCCGTCTGAATAGTCCTTATCAAGGTGTTTTTGTCAAGAATCAACAATATGTAGATGAAGGAAAATCAGATCACTATGATTTTTATTTCTGTGACCGCCATAATCATTGTATTCGTATATTAACTCCAGAAGGATTGGTAACGACTTTTGCAGGTCGTGGAAGTGCCGGGTTAAATGACAAACCATATGGAAATGTGAATGGCGATTTGCGTGAAGAGGCTCGCTTTGATCAGCCTGCCGCAATAGCTTATGACTCTATAAACAATGTATTCTATGTCGGTGATATTGAAAATCATAGTATTCGTAGAATAGGTCTTGAAAATTGGGATGATGAAGAGAATCCAGAGAAGAACACTGTAGTGGAATGATATATTTATGAATAAACACATGTAAATATGAGATATTTTTTAATAACATGTATATTGCTGCTAAGTTGTTCAATAAGTACATGGGCAGAAAACATAGTAGTGACAGGAGTTGTGACTGATGCGCAGAAAGAGCCTTTGGTCGGTGTAAATGTAACGGTAAAAGATGTTCCAGGTTTGGGAGCTATAACTGATATAAATGGAAAATATAAAATAGCTATAGAACCATATCAGCGACTTATATTCTCTTATGTAGGTTTTGATAAGGTAGAAGTGTTAATAAAAGAACAGCGTGTAGTAAATGTAACGATGAAAGAATCGGCAGCCAGTTCGCTGGATGAGGTCGTAATTACAGGTACAGGAGTACAGAAAAAATTGACAGTAACAGGTGCTATTACAACGGTTAATGTATCTGACTTGATGCATACTGCAAATGGAAGCGTTGTCAATGCTTTAGCTGGTAATGTAGCTGGTGTACTTGCCATGCAGACATCTGGACAACCAGGTAGAAACACTTCTGAATTCTGGATTCGTGGCATCTCCACATTTGGTGCCAGTACATCGGCACTTGTATTGGTGGATGGTTTTGAGCGTGATCTGGATGATGTAAATATAGAAGATATTGAAGACTTCTCTGTATTGAAAGACGCTTCTGCAACTGCTATTTATGGTAGTCGTGGCGCAAATGGTGTTGTTTTGATTACCACTAAACATGGTAAGCCTGGCAAAATTAACATTGATGCAAAAGTAGAGACCTCTTATAATACACGTACAATTACACCAGAGTTTGTGGATGGATATACGTATGCTTCGATGATGAATGAGTCGAGAATAACTCGTAATCAGGAACCTATTTATCAACAAGATGAATTAAATATTTTACGCATGGGATTAGATCCTGATTTATATCCGAATGTTGACTGGAAAGATCTTTTGTTGAAGGATGGAGCGATGACTTATCGTGCTAATCTGAATATGAATGGTGGCGGTTCTACAGCGCGCTATTTTGTTTCATTAAGCTATCTCAAAGAAGATGGTATGTATAAAACAGATGAAACATTAAGAAAAGATTATAATACTAATGCGAATGCTAATACTTGGAATTATCGTTTAAATACAGATATCGATATTACGAAAACGACCTTACTAAAGGTTGGTGTTTCTGGTTCATTGAAAAAGTATAATGAACCTGGCTTGTCCGGTGATGTTTGGAAATCTTTGATGTATCAAAATCCGATTAGTGTTCCTGTGATGTATTCTAATGGCTATGTACCTGCTTATGGTACTGGTGAAAGAACAAATCCTTGGGTTCTTGCTACACAAACTGGTTACAAAGAACATTGGGAGAATACAATACAAACTAATATTACATTAGAACAAAAGTTGGATTTTATAACCCAGGGATTGAAGTTTATAGGTCGCTTTGGATTTGATACTTGGAATAAAAATAATATTGACCGTATTAAATGGCCGGAACAATATAAGGCGCAACGTTTTCGTGATGAAAATGGACAAATAGTTTTCGATCGTGTCACTGAAGAGCAGAAAATGAAACAGACGAGTTCTGCAGAAGGAAATCGTAACGAAATATTCGAAGCGGAATTACACTACAACCGGGGCTTTAAAGAACATCATGTCGGTGGAATTTTGAAATTTAATCAAGATTCTAAAGTGTTTACTGTAGGTACAGGTGAAGATCTGAAGAAAGGCATAGCCCGTCGTCATTTAGGATTGGCAGGACGCGTAAGTTACAATTGGAATTATCGTTATTTTGCAGATTTTAATTTCGGGTATAATGGCTCTGAGAACTTTGCGGATGGCCATCGCTTTGGCTTTTTCCCAGCAGTATCTGTTGCATGGAATGTGGCTGAGGAACCTATTATCAAAAAGAATTTTAAATGGATGAATATGTTTAAAATCCGTTACTCATTCGGTAAAGTAGGTAACGATGTTTTAAAGATTGGTAATGATGAATATCGTTTCCCTTATTTGTATACTATTGGAGATGGTACTGGTTATACTTGGGCTGATTATAATTATAGTAATTCATATTCAGGAAAACGCTATACAGATTTGGCTTCCAATTATGCTACATGGGAAATCGCAACAAAACACGATTTAGGTGTAGATTTAGCCTTGTTTAATGACAAATTCACTGCTACTGTCGATTATTTCCACGAGCAGCGAGAAGGTATTTGGATGGAACGTAAATATCTTCCTAGTATAGTAGGACTTGGAAGCAATCCACGGGCAAATGTTGGTAAGGTATTATCGGAGGGATTTGATGGTAATTTTGCTTATCGGGAGAAGATTAATAAGGTAGACATAACGGTACGTGGTAATATTACGTATAGTAAGAATACCATTTTGGAAAAGGATGAAGAAAACAATGTTTATCCTTATCAAATGGAAAGAGATTATCGTGTAAATCAGGCAAAAGGTTTAATTGCTTTAGGATTATTCAAAGACTATGATGATATTCGTAATAGCCCGAGACAAGATTTTGGTACAGTTCAGCCAGGAGATATCAAATATAAAGATGTGAATGGTGATGGTGTTGTTAATGATGGTGATAAGGTAGCTATTGGTGCAACAACCAGGCCTAATATGATTTATGGTTTCGGTATTTCTGCAAGCTGGAAAGGATTGGATGTAAATGTACATTTTCAGGGAGCTGGTAAGACATCCTTTTTTATAGATGGGCCGACTGTATATGCATTTAGTTCTGGTGAATGGGGAAATATTTTAGCTGATGTTGCTGGCTCTAATCGTTGGATTGAACATGAAATATCGGGAACAATGGCTACAGAAAATCCCAATGCTTCATATCCTCGTTTAAGTTATGGTGGGAATAATAACAACTATCGTCAGTCTACGTACTGGTTACGGAATGGTTCGTATTTACGCTTGAAAACCTTAGAGTTAGGATATTCTATACCCAAACCATTAGTTAATAAAATTCGTTTCAACAATATCCGTTTGTTCCTTCGTGGAAGTAATCTCTTAACCTTCTCCAGCTTTAAGTTGTGGGATCCGGAACTTGGAAGTTCTACAGGAACGGAATATCCGTTGGCAAAATCATTTACTTTAGGATTATCTGTTAACTTATAATTTAGATTATACTGATGAAGAAAAAATATATTTTACTATCTGCGATTTTAGGAATCGGATTAGGACTTTCCTCTTGTGCAGACCAACTTGATGCTGACCGCTATTTTAAGGATCGTATGAGTTTGAAAGATGTATTCTCTAGTAGAGATTATACAGAAGAGTGGCTGGCAAATGCATTTGAACATTTGACTGGTAGTAATGCGGATGTTTCCAGTAAAGGACATACTATGTATTGCTTTGCTGATGACATGTACTTTGGTGACCGTGATGATAAGTATAAGAAATGGAAAAACGGTGAATATGATGAGAACTGGGAACAAGGTCCTTGGGGATCATGTTATGAGGGGATACGCCAAGCTTCTATTTTTATATTGAATATAGACCAAAATATGAAGTTTACTGAGGAGGAACGAGCTGATTTGAAAGCACAGGCACGTTTTGTCAGAGCATATTATTATTGGTTACTACTTCGAAAATATGGTCCAATACCTTTGCTACCAGAAGAAGGATTGGATTATACAAAAGAATATGAAGAACTTGCCATACCACGCAATACGTATGATGAATGCGCTGATTATATAGCCTCAGAAATGAAAATTGCAGCTCGGGATCTTCCCTCAAAACGTGGAGCTAATAATGTCGCTCGTCCGACACGTGGTGCTGCTTTAGCTGCTCGTGCAAAGGTACTGCTTTATGCTGCAAGTCCGATCAATAATCCTCGTCCAGGAGATACAGAGAAGTTTACCGATTTAGTTGATCGTAATGGACGGAACTTGATAGCACAGGAATACAATGAGGAAAAATGGGCGAAAGCTGCTGCGGCTGCCCTTGATGTTATGAAACTTGAAGGTGGAACACGCTATGAATTATATCATAAATCTGCCAGCGAACAAGTTGGTACCGGATATCTTCCCACACTTCCTCCTTATGATGATGGTAACTTCGTGAATAAGAGCTGGCCTGATGGATATAAAGATATCGATCCATATGAATCTTATCGTTCATTATTTAATGGTAATGTGAATGCTTCTGATAATCCGGAACTGATTTTTACACGCGGACAAAATCAAAGTACGGAGGGTATTAATGTGATGGTACGACATCAATTGCCACGTGCGGCTAATGGCTGGAATACCCATGGGCTAACACAAAAGCAATGTGATGCTTACTACATGAAGGATGGTAAGAATTGTCCGGGAAAAGATTCTGAATATATAGACTATCCGGCATATGCCAAACGTATTGATCCTAATCCCCGTGCTGAAGGGTTTGTGACAGATGAAAATAAAGATCAGTATCCGGAATTAGGCAATAACAGAGTGGGTGTTAGTATGCAGTATGTAGGACGTGAGCCTCGTTTTTATGCGTCAGTTGCTTATAATGGTTCAACATGGTATTTATTGAATGAGCCGAACGATGCAAATAAAGATAAGCAAATTTTCTACTATAGAGGTGGTGGAAATGGATATACAAATACGATGTTCTGGTTACGGACAGGCATTGGGGTTATGAAGTTTGTACATCCCGATGATACCAATAGAGACGAAAAGGAGGAATATATTCGTAAAAAAGCAGAACCTGCAATTCGTTATGCTGAGATTTTGTTAATTTATGCGGAAGCATTGAATGAATTAACAGGAAACTATAATATTGCTTCTTGGGATGAGGAAACTCAATATACTATTCAACGTAATATTGATGAGATGAAGAAGGGTATTCAGCCTATTCGTATTCGTGCTGGAATACCTGATTATACTAGATCAGAATATGAAGATCAGGATCTTTTCCGCGAAAAATTGAAACGTGAACGCCAGATTGAGTTGATGGGTGAAGGACATCGTTACTATGACATTCGCAGATGGAAAGATGCTGAAGTAGAAGAATCATTACCCATATATGGTTGCAATACTTTGATGACAGAAAAGTGGAGAGATGTATTTCATGTTCCAGTTGCTATTCCGTCATTACCGACTAACTTCTCACGGAAAATGTATTTTTGGCCTATTAGCCATTCTGAGTTGAAGCGTAATAAGATGTTGACTCAGAATCCGGGATGGACTTATAATGATTAACTAGAAGAATTGATAAGACATGAAGAAAATATATACTTATTTAATGATACTAACCATGAGTGTGTTAGTTATCTCATGTAATAGTGAGTGGGACGAAGAACAATATGAACAGTATATCTCATTTAAAGCACCTGTTGGTGATAAAGGAGTAACTGATATTTATGTAAGATACAAGCAAGGTGGTGAAGCTACTTATAGATTACCTATGATTGTAAGTGGCTCTCTTCCAAATGGGAAGGATCGTACAGTTCATATTGCAGTAGATACAGATACATTGGATATTTTAAATGCGGCTCGCTTTGGACGTGAAGATCTTTATTATGTAGCACTGGAAAGTAATCGCTATGCATTTCCTTCTACAGTGGATATTCCGGCAGGTACATTTTCTACTCTGTTAGATATCACTTTTAATCTGGATAATATTGATTTGTTTAAGAAGTGGGTATTGCCGTTAAGTATTGCAGACGATCCTTCGTACAACTATGAAGGACATCCACGTAAAAATTATGCGAAAGCATTATTACGTGTATTACCTTTCAACGATTATTCCGGTACGTACAGTACAACTGCTATGCAGGTGTATATTAAAAACAGGGATGGGAGTATTGATAAAAGTGAGGCTATTCCTACTACTACACGTACTGCATATGTGGTTGATGAGAATACGGTGTTCTTTTATGCCGGTGCAATGGATGAAGACTTGATTGATCGCGATAAATACAAAATAAAGTTCCACTTTGAACCGGATGGAGAAAAGTTGGTGAAAATTACATCAGATAATGATAAAATTAAATTGAACCAATTAAAGGAAACATCTTATACGATTGCAGAAGTTCCGGATGTTACTCGTCCATATTTGCTACATCGTTATGTTACATTTAGTGTTGATTATGAGTTTGTAGATTATACTTCTGCCAATGAAGAAATTCCTTATTATGTGACGGGGGTTTTGACACTTGAACGTAATATTAATACTCAGATCCCGGATGAAGATCAAGCTATAGAATGGTAATCTATTCTATGAATTATTTGAGGAAGGATGTACGAATATTCGTGCATCCTTCTATTTTGTACACATAATTGAGAAACATTTAATTTAATAGACCTAGTGAGGAATTTCTATGATATTAGAGATCTCTTGAATATTTAGGTGTTTTTTATCAGATATTGTTCTTTATTGGTCAGAGTTTTTCATTTATTCTTTAATAACTTTCTTATTTTTGTATGAGGCATCAAAAGGACGAAGTTAATTAAATCAGAACAATAATGAATATAGAAAAACATTTACCTTGGCTTAGCGCTTTACTTCCTCTTGTGAGTGTGCAGGCAGAAACTCCTCCTAATGTAGTTATTATTTATATTGATGATATGGGCATAGGTGATATTGGTTGTTATGGAGGCAAGTTTGTTGCGACACCCAATATTGATAAACTGGCACAGGACGGAATACTGTTCAATCAATATTATTCTTCTGCTCCGGTTAGTTCGCCGTCCCGTTGCGGGTTGACAACAGGGCTTTTCCCACTTGAGGTAGGAATTAATACTTTCCTCAATGATAAAGCAAGTAACAAAAGATGTGAACAACGTAATTATCTGGATGACAAACTTCCTTCGATGGCGCGTGCCTTTCAGAATGCGGGCTATGCTACCGGGCACATCGGTAAATGGCATATGGGAGGCGGGCGTGATGTACATAATGCGCCTTCTATCAAAAATTATGGTTTCGATGAATATCTTTCCACCTATGAAAGTCCCGATCCGGCCCCTGCAATAACGGCCTCTAAATGGATTTGGTGTGATAATGACAGTGTAAAACGCTGGAAACGTACGGAATATTTTGTAGATAAGAGTATTGATTTTATTGAGCGTCATAAAGAGACTCCTTTCTTTCTCAATCTTTGGCCAGATGATATGCATACTCCATGGGTACCGGAGTTTAAACAAAAAGAAAGAAAAAGTTGGGAAACGAAAGAGGCTTTCTCGCCTGTGCTTGGGGAGATGGATAAGCAAATCGGTCGTTTTATAAAGACACTGGATGATATGGGATTATCAGAAAATACAATTATCATCTTCACTAGTGACAATGGGCCTGCGCCTAGTTTTAAAGCTGTTCGCTCTGCTTATTTGAGAGGAACTAAGAATAGTCTTTATGAAGGTGGTATCCGTATGCCGTTTATTGTTAAATATCCAAAGAAGATAAAACCTGGGCAGGTGAACAATTCTTCAGTGTTATGTGCTGTGGATTTATATCCTACTTTGTGTTCTGTAGCCGGAATAAAAACAGAAAAGAATTATAAAGGCGATGGACAGAATTATGCGAAGGTTCTGCTCGGCAAATCGGAAGCCAAACGAAAAACTGATTTAATGTGGGACTTCGGTAGGAATAAGCATTTTATGTTTCCTGGAAATCCTTACGATAGAAGTCCGCATCTGGCTATACGCAGTGGCAAATGGAAACTGTTGGTGAATGGAGATGGAAGCGATCCGCAGTTGTTTGACATGGAACAGGATAAATTCGAAAAAAATAATATAGCTGGAGAACATTCAGAGTTAGTAGCAAAACTAAGCAAGAAAGTATGCGAATGGTATGCCAGAAATAAAGATAAAGGATTGCAAACAGACCGCTAATTAAAAATACATGAATTCAAAAGCTTTTCTTTTACCGGCAGCACTGATGATAGCCGGCAATTCCGTTGCAAACGCAAAAGGGAAAAAAACTGATAAAAGGCCCAATATACTGGTGATTCTTGCAGATGACCTTGGTTATTCTGATTTAGGATGTTATGGCAGTGAAATCCATACACCTAACCTTGATAAACTGGCACAACAAGGAGTACGCTTCAACCATTTTTATAATGCCAGTCGTAGTTGTCCCACCCGTGCTTCTTTGCTGACCGGACTGTATCAGCATCAGGCAGGAATCGGACGAATGACTTTTGATGATAACCTGCCCGGGTATCGTGGTACACTTTCACGTAATGCGGTTACGATAGCCGAAGTGCTGAAAGAATCTGGTTACACTACCAGTATGATCGGAAAATGGCATGTTGCTGAAACTCCATTGCGTAAAGATCAGCGTGAATGGCTGGCACATCATGTTTACCATGACACCTATTCAGATTTATGTCATTATCCGGTAAACCGTGGCTTCGATTCTCATTACGGAACTATTTATGGAGTAGTAGACTACTTTGACCCGTTCAGCTTGGTTGAAGGAGAGGTGCCTGTAAAAGAAGTGCCGGAAGGATACTATATTACTCAGGCACTTTCAGATCGTGCTGCAGAAGAAGTGACGGAGTATGCCAAAGACGATAAACCGTTTTTTATGTATTTGGCTTATACTGCTCCACATTGGCCGTTACACGCTTTGCCTGAGGATATTGAAAAATATAAGGATACTTATAAAGTTGGTTGGGAAGCTATACGCAATGCCCGTTATGAGCGTCAGAAACAACTGGGAATATTTCCGGGAATGGATGACTTTTTATCTGAACGTCAGTTCAAGGACAGATGGGAGGACAATGTACACGCGGAATGGGATGCCCGTGCAATGGCTGTGCATGCTGCAATGATCGACCGTATGGATCGTGGAATTGGTCAGGTTGTTGATGCGCTGGAGAAGACCGGTCAGCTGGATAATACACTGATTCTTTTTCTCTCTGACAATGGTTGTAGCAATGAAAATTGTCAGAATTACTCTCCGGGAGAGAATGACCGCCCGGATATGACTCGCAAAGGGGAGAAGATGGTGTATCCTCATAACAAAGAGGTATTGCCCGGGCCACAAACTACCTATGCTTCATTGGGAGCTCGCTGGGCAAATGTTGCCAACACCCCGTTCCGTTTTTGGAAGGCCAAGTCTTATGAAGGAGGTATCTGTACTCCGATGATTGCGCATTGGCCGAAAGGGATTAAAAAGAATGTGGGAGGTATGACATCTGAGATTGGTCATGTAATGGATATCATGGCCACCTGTATAGACATGGCAGGTGCTACTTATCCGACTAAATACAAAGGGAACGATATAACCCCTATGGAAGGAAAGAGTTTGCTTCCTGTTTTCAAAACAGGTCATCGAGAGGGACATGATTATTTGGGCTTCGAACATTTCAATGAACGTGCCTTTCTGTCCAAAGACGGTTGGAAACTGGTCCGTCCGGGTGAGAATGCCAAATGGGAGTTGTATAACTTGAATGAAGACCGTAGTGAACAATATAATCTGGCAGATAAATATCCGGGAAAGATGAGCGAAATGGTGAATGCTTATGAAGCATGGGCGAAACGTTGTATGGTAGAACCATATCCGGGCCAAAAAAGAAATAAAAACAGCGTAAAGAGAATGGAAGAATAAGTAGGGATGAAAATAGCAAGGAATGGGAACGTTGGGCGCATGCGAACTTTGTTCTGCCTAAACATCCGAAAAAATGAAAGAAGGACAGATGAAGAGTAGATTGATCTTGAGGTATCTATGGCAGTAGATGAGATGTTATGATGTAACTGCCAATTGAAATTATTTAATATCGCCCCTGGTTCTTTAGAAATCAGGGGCGATATTAGTTATAGCAGGAACGATACTCATTGTGAGTATCTGTATCTTATTGGGATGTTCCCATTGTAGAATATGTCATACTGCCGATTTTACCATCATTACTCAATGTTTCGGCTTGGATAATTAATGGGGTGGAATATTGATTGTTATAACACTCGATGACCACTTTTCCGTTATTGTCTGTCTGCACAGACGGATTCCAGTAAAGCGTCCGTCTTTTGTCAACCTGATCTTTATATAATTCTTTGTCCGGATAAGCGGGAGAATAATATTCTAATGCCGGAGTATACCCCTGTATCATCGTTTGACGGGTTCCAAGAGCGGCTGTCTCATGCTTATTCAAAACGTTATGTCTGGGTAGTGGAATCAGATAAAAGATGCTATATTTATCTAATTCCGATATATTCACATCGTTTGAGTTAGAAAGTTTTGTGTTCTGAATGATTTCGTCACTAATTCCTCCGCTACCCTTACCGATAATGATTGAGGCTAATCCATCTACTTCAGTCAACATCATTTTGACTTCTGTTTCGGATAGAATCCTGTTCTCCATAATGTAGCAGATCGGTTTTTGACGGTAAGTATAGGTGTCATTTGTTCGATCCCAATAGAAGAGAGGGCTTAGTTTTTCCATTAATTCAGGAATCGTAGTAACCACTTTCCCATTGTCACGGAGCTTATCTACTGATTGTCGTATATCATAGTAAGCATCAATACTTTGCTCGTTGATCTTAGTAGTCATGTTTGTACTTTTGGAACGGCGCTTGCTTTTAATTTCAACTTCGTCCAATAGATAAAGACCGTCTGCCCGGCGGACAGAATCCATATACAGAGAGTCGAACTTTTCTGCTTGTTGCTGCCAGCGATCTATGCTGCTCCACTTGGGATGTAGTTCGCTGTAGTCATAAGCCCGGACAGCTGGTGAGAAATGGCGATCAATAAAGATGGAAGCATCTTTGTTCCGTTCTTTACCAGCTCTTCGGGTTTGGATGATAGCTTCCAGTTCTCCTTCAAAGTCTTCCATCGGGATGCTGAAATACCCGTTCTCATCTGTGACAGTCTGCCCGGTAATAATATTCGCATCTTTTTTGACCATTACACTAAGGTCTATATTCTTTAGTTTATTTTTGAGAATAGTTGACTTTACTTGTCCATATAGCACTAATTGAGATTCAGGAGCCTGATTGGCAACAAATGGAGTCGTTCCGATAAGTTGGCTCATATCATATTTGCGCCATCCATGCACCAATAATAGTATATCCAGTTCTTTCTGCTTTCGGGGAGAAGCTTCTGTGAAATAATATCCCGGTTGATGTATATAGCCTTTTAAATCAGATGTTAAAAGAAGATCGGTGAAAAGATTATTATCGTATGCTGAATAGTCCGAACGGAGGGCATCGCGGATACTCACCGATAACTTACTTGGGATAGGTTCTCCCAAGGCATTGTTTACTTGAAGTTCGCAGCGGATTGGAGCGTATGGGGCATATATTGTTTTCAGTCCATTGGGAGATATTTGCAAAGGTGCCCGAGGAGAGGAAAATACGAATCGTTCGCTTATTGTATTTCCTGCACGGTTGATGAGGCTGATTTGTAAGACTCCTGGCGGTAATTTACGGGATAGCAAGGTGAAACTCTGAGGCTTATTTACTTGGCAACTGATTAATTGATAAGCATATGGACGTCCTTGGTGATTAACGAAAACTGCTAATGTGTCTTGAGGGGTCGAAGCATTGCAGGCTACCTCTACCGAGATCGCTCCGGCATTGTTGTTTATTTTTAAAACATATCCATTGGGCAATGCTTTAGGAAGCGAAAATTTGTAATCTTTTCCATGATAGTTTACCTTGGCTATAGCAGGTTTAGCAGAAGGTGTGTACTCAAAACATCCCATTCCATCGTGTAAAGTCTCGAAAGAAGTGATTTCTTGTCCTTCTTGGGTGTACAGGGTACCTGATAAATTAATCTCACCTTCACTTTTACTTTCTGCTTTAAAAGCTACCTGTGATGTAAGCCCCTCTACCAGTTGTCCTCCTTCCGGAAAGAAACGCAGACTCAGTTTCTCTTTAGTCTCTTCCGGTCTTGTTTCCATAGAAGGGCTTAATTCATAAGTGCTGATGCTACGTTCCAGCTGATCGCTGTTTGACAGTTGATAAATAGGGAAAGTACGTGAAAAATAATGCGGCTCGTTAAAGGCAAGCATCCAGCGGGTGTAGGCACGTACTTCATAATAGCCTGACAACATTGATTTGGATAATACAAACTGACCGTTTCCTTCTCCTTGTGTCAATTTGATAATCTGTTTGTCGGCTATGTGACCTGCCTGATCTACCAACTCCACGTATAAAGGACGGCTGATTGAACTGAAAACTTGTTTCTCGGCAAGAGTTACATACGCTTTGAACCAGATAGTGTCACCTACATAATAACTTGTATTGTCGAAATGCAGATAAGCTTTTTCGCGTGGATAAGTTTCAGCAAAGGTTTGAGCTTGATTCATATATTGTTCAAATACCACTTTGGCCGGTGGATTTTCGCCATGAACACCTGTCATCAAGATACTGCATAAGAGTATAAATAAGAATCTTTTGTTTTTCATATTAGTGTTTCTATTTTAAAGGGAGCCATACTTTATGACTGCTGTTTTTATCTCTGTTTGCTACCATATAGTAAGGAATTGCTATTCCGGACCATTCATTATTGTTTATTTGTATGATGTTTACATCGCGGAATTGCTGATGTTGTTTGCCAATAGCATATTGAGTCTCTGGCATTATTCTCATCTGATTGAGGTTCGGGTTATCGCAACTTTCAATACAGTAAATCACAGGACCGGATGCTAATGCAACCTGTTGATTCAGTTCCTTGATCTGATGGTTAGGAGTAATAATACGCGGATTTATCGGGAGTTTCAGCATTACTTTATCCTTAGGATACCACTTGCGGTCAATCTCTGCGTATCCATCTTTGATTTTGAGATTGACAGGTTGATTGTTTACGTAGAGTTTAATCTCATCCTTCAGATCAGATTCATACAAACCATAAGGATTTTCTATTCCCTGTGCCCATCCCGGAATGCGTATTCGAAGTGGGAATCGGGTTGCTTTTAGGGGACTGACTGTCAGTTGTACAGTCCCGTTCCACGGATATTCGGTTTCTTGTTTGAGCTGAATTTCCTTTCCTTTACCTAGCTGAATCTGTGTTTCACTGCCTACAAATAAGTTGATATAAATCCCCTTGGTATCGTGAGAATAGATAAATCCGGGGAATGCTCCGGTAAATTTCAGGAACATGGGAGGACAGCAAGGACAGCCGTGCCATTCCCAACGGTTATGCTTTTCAGCATTGAGTGGATTCTGGTACGTATACTGATTGCCTGAAAGGGAAACAGCCGTCAATGCACTGTTATAAAGTACTCTTTCCAGTTCATCCATGTATTTTCCCTCTCCGGTCAGCTCATTCATACGTTGGCTGAAGAAACCGGCGCCGATGGCAGCACAAGTTTCCAGATAAGCATCAGCGGGAAGATAATAATCAGGACCGAATTTCTCGTCTTCATGGATGGCCCCCACACCTCCGGTGATAAACATTCGCTTACCGACCATATTGTCCCACAGCCGTCTGGCTGTTTCTACATAGGCTGAAGAATGATTCTCAAGTGCGGCGGTAGCAATGCCTGTTGCCAGTAAAGTTGCACGTACAGCATGTCCTTCTATTGTTTGTTGATCGAATACGGGAATGGAATCCTGTGCATAGTCTCCCCAGGAAGGGCGGGAGTGAGGGCTGTATTGCGCTTCTGCATATTGGTTTTCCCTAATCCATCGTTCTGCTTTCTCGTTACCCCAACTCTTCCATAAGGGGAATCCACAGTGATGTCCTCGGTTTTCTATCCAGAAAGTGAGCAGTTTCCAATAGTTGTCTTCATTGACAGGCACTTCAAGTTCCGTTTTTAGCTCCGGATGCTGTTTGTACAGCCAATACAGTTTAATAATTGCTTCTTCCGGTCCGGAATGTGAAGGGACGATGTTCTTCTTAGGTTGTTCTCCCATGTATTCGCACATGTAGTTTGTCAGACGCGTTGCTACGGAGAGTAATTTCGTCTTTCCGGTGGCCAGATAATAGTGCACGCTGGCTTCTATCAGCATACCGGAGTTATATACCTCATGCTGCCATCTCAGAAATCCCCCGTTTTCACCCCATCGGTGTTCCGGTTCGTCAAGAGTAGTGTAGGTGTTGATATATCCATTCGGATCTGTAGCTTGTGCGGCTGCAATGCGATTGATGTAGTCATCAACCCGTGCTTCCAGATTCTTGTCGGGATATAATATCAGGTAGTCGGCAATGCCTCGGATCGATTCGTAGATAAGTCCGTCGAACCAGGGCGGTCCTACGTGACCGCCGGTACCTGTACAGCCTTGGGTTACCCGGTCGAAGTTGCTTAATGTATTGTGATTGCCGGGCTCATTGACGTGTTTGCCTTCAAATTTGTTTAATACGTCGTCAATGGTAACACGTTTCCATAATTCCATTTTCGGTGACCAGAAAGAATCATCTATATGTACCTTTCTGGCTTCAATGAAAGTCACTTTACCCATCGGCTTTTGGGCATATGTTGTTGTATACTTGCCACTTAAGTTGCATAATGTGAATGCCAATAACAGTGTAAAATGGTGTTTCTTCATAATTCTTCTTTGTGTGATTCAGACTTTTATTCCTTCTTCTCTTTTTGCGGTCTGCTTGGTATCTTTTCAAAAATAGCTTTGATACGCTCCATGTTGAGTTTGGGGCGGCGGTCGTAATAGTAAATACCATTCTTCTCTTGTTCGATATCGGTGAACTGCGTATAGCAGAATCCGGTGATATTGTTGGCAAACAATATGGCATTGATATAACTTTCCAGGCGTTCGTAGAAGCCTTCTTCATTAGTGAGCATATCGCTATATCCCCATGAATTATTCCGTTCCTGGCCTTCTGCCCATACGACTCCTCCGAATTCTCCGACAAAGAGAGGCTGGTTATGCTGATAATTATTGTCGGATTTTAGGCGCAAAGAGAAGCGTGTTGGGTCCGATTCGTAATTCCGGAAGTTCCAAATGTCAGTTGTGAAATGTATGTCACCTGCTATATCGTTGACGAGGCGGGTAGGATCAATCGCTTTGGTCAGGCGGTAAGTATCCGAAATCAGTCGTACAAAGGTAGAAGGAAACATATTCACAGACGGTTGATTGAAAGGTGTCCATGTGATAATGGAGGGATGGTTACGATCTCTTATCAGAATCTCCGTCCATTCGCTAAGGAAGTTGCGTGATGCTATTTCATTGCTGATGTTCATGCCCCAGTTAGCGGATTCTCCCCACGTGATAAATCCTAATTTGTCTGCCCAGTAATGGAATCTTTCTTCAAACACCTTTTGATGAAGGCGCGCACCGTTGAATCCGGCAGCTTTACACAACAGAATGTCATTTTTCAGTGCTTCATCGCTAGGGGCAGTCCATATTCCATCAGGATAATAACCTTGATTCAATACAAGACGTTGGAAGTAAGGTTCATTGTTCAGGTAGATCATTCCGTTGGATGTGTGCACTTTGCGCATCCCCGTATACGATTTTACTTCATCAATCACTTTTCCTTTTTCATCTTTGATGCGGTAAGTGATGTCATACAGGAAAGGATCTTCGGGACTCCACAGCTTCATCTTTTTTATGGGAATAACAAGGTTGGAGCCGTTGATGCATTTGACCGTTTTCTGGGCGACTTGTCTGTTACCGTCAGATAAGATGATTTCCATTGTCTTGTCATTAGACGATTGATAGAACTCTGGTGTGATGAACAATTGTTCCCCGTCTATATCCGGTCGTGTTTCTATAGCTTTTAATCCATAAGGTGAAACTGCTTCCAGCCATACAGTCTGCCAGATTCCGGTGACGCGGGTGTAGAAGCAGGCAAATGAAGATACTTGAGGAGACTGTTTGCCCACTGCCTGTGCGCCTGAACGAATATCATCAATAACGAAAACAACCAGATTGTGTGTCTGTCCCGGTTTCACTGACTGGGTCAGATCTATCGAGAATGACGAACTGCCTCCGCAATGATTGCCGACGAATTCTCCATCGATAAAGATTTCTGCAAAATAATCCACAGCACCGAAGTTAAGCAATATCTTTTTCCCTTGCCATTCTGCCGGTATAGACAGAGAACGTTGATACCACATCTGATTAATGAAGTCTGTGTAGCTCACTCCGGACAACTTGCTTTCCGGACAGAAAGGCACTGTAATTGTGTTATTGAAACTTTTAGCTTCGAACAGCTTGCGGTTTTTCCCGGAGTTGGAAAGATCGAATTCGTATGTCCAAGTGCCATTTAAATTTATCCATTCAGTTCTTTCGAACTGAGGACGGGGATATTCCGGACGTGGAATGTCATTCGTCGCATTTACTGTAAAAGATAACAATAAACCGAACAGAATCAGATGTGATTTCTTCATGATAGTACTTTAATGTTTTGTGCTAATTTACATTATTAATGTGTATTAGTACAAAGGTAAGAATTTAGACTTCTGAAAGAGGAAACATACTGTTCAATAAAAGAAAAAAACTGTTCATTGATGAGATAAATATTTCTTGTGTTTCCTTATTTCCGTTTTAAGCATGAATTTCGGCTTATTCCGACTGAAATGATTGTCTTACTTTTATCTATACCGAATTTTGTTGTTTATTGAACTGCATATTTCCTTTTTTCTCTGATCTTTTTCTTATTTTTGTAATATCAGAGTATAATACTATGGTAAAAGATATTTTTGTTGACAGCACCTTTATTGATGGTGTCATTCATTATTCTATTAAATAAAGAAGTATGAGTGGATTTTTAGGTAATATCGATATAAGTACAGCAATGACAATTGCTGCTGCTATTGTTATCATTTCATGTGTGTGGGGCAGTGTTATAGTGACCAGAAAATTTTATAAGGAACGTAGATTTGTCAGACTGATGTTGTGTTATGGCTGTTACTTGATACTTATTATAATGGTGACATACCAATGGTGTAGAGTGGTACTTAAATAATAAATAAAACTATGAGAACACTTCTTTTTTTGCTTCTATGTATAAGTACGAGTTTTGCGATAGCTCAGATTTCCCCAAAAGCTGTTGAGAAGAATAAGGAAGCTGAAATAGATTCACTGGAATCGGAAATGATGAATTTCTTTCAAGCGACGTTGGAAAGGAATTATGGTCGAAAAGATGCTCTTGACTTATTAGTAAAGGGTCTGGAACGATATCACTTCAACTATTTATTGGATGTAGACAAAGGGCAACTGGAACGGATTAATGAAAAACTATATGCGGGTGGTTTACTCTATTCCTATTTTGTTGATGGAGCTATTCTACATGATTCTTGCACGCTGTTTGTTCCAACTGGAGTTTCTCGGTCAGAATATTGTCAGTCTGATGTCTATAAACAGGCGTCTGAGAGTTTAAAGGAGCATGGTGGTTCTCTAAATCTTGTTACTGATTCGCTAAAATATGCATATATGAAGACTCAAGTTGAGTATATAATATTGCCGTTTAAGAAACGGTTGGATGGCTTTACATATTTGCAAAGGGAATTGGAACTGGCTATTCACCCTGCCTTGAAAGCGTATCTCAAAGCTGAAGATGTAACAGGAGGAGTTTCTTCGGTTATGCTATTTGAGGAAATTGCCAAAGATACGAATCATTTCTGCAGTGATTTTAAGACGGATCGTGATGTAAGGATGTTCCTGACGCTTTATTTCTGGAAATATTTATGCTATTTTGCGAATATTGATTTTTATACTGGTCGGGATAAAACTGAAGGAATTTTGAAGGAAGAGTCGAATTAATTGGGAAATATGATTATAAACCACAATAGCAAATAATAGATATTGTAAATTCGATAGTTAAAATGGGATGAAATAATCCCGAGAATACAGATATCAGAAGAAAATATCTTATGCTTACCGAGTACTATATAGTTTTAAAACAGTAACTATTTATATTATGAAATTGAGATTTGTACATTTGTTATTATTGCAGTCCATAATGCTTCTTCCTTCCTGTTCTAGCCAGAGTAAGAAAAGTATGGATACATCGACAGAACCTGTTGATGCACAGGTGAATGTGGCGGATAGTAGTGTCGATGAACAACAAGCTATCAGCATGATTAAAGACTTTTATGAGGCCTATGCTGTCAGTTGCCTGTCCATAGGTAAAGAAGCCGTTGCTCTAGGAGACTCAGTTAAGGAAAAGTATCTGACCAAGGAGCTGATTGAAAAAGTGGATAGTTTGGTAAAGGCAACAGATGCTGATCCGATTATTCGTGCGCAAGACTTGGGGGAAGATGATATAAAAACATTGGTGGTGAAGCATTTGAATGACAATTGGTATCAGGTTGGCTATACTTCAGCTAAAGGCAGCCAGTTTGAACGTGCTGTCAGTATTCCCGTTAGAGTAGTTAACATTGGTGGACAGTATCAGATTGATGATATAACCGCGGAAAATGAATAGCATAAAAGTAAGCGGTATAAAAAAAGACAAACAGCTCTTTTCTTAAAGTAAAAGATGCTGTTTGTCTAAATTCAACGAGGAAAAGAGTATCTGTTTTATTTCTGTTCTTTGATTTTTTCCATCAGTAGTTTCATAT
This sequence comes from Bacteroides faecis MAJ27, assembly GCF_900106755.1. Taxonomy (GTDB): domain Bacteria; phylum Bacteroidota; class Bacteroidia; order Bacteroidales; family Bacteroidaceae; genus Bacteroides; species Bacteroides faecis. Next base: position 36,924 of record NZ_FNNN01000029.1, on the reverse strand, counting down.
AGTAACCACCTACTACGGAACGTGCCTTAAAGTTCATCATCTTTCCGGTATTCGTATCATGCCAGTCGCTGATAGGCACACGGGAAGTTGTTTCGTTCGCATAATCATAGAACGGGTCAATGAACTTTTGGAAAGTAGCGTCATCCGGTGACATACAAGCACTCCATACAATCCAGTCGGTTTTGGTGTATTGCGCACGAGAGTCCAGTAGCAATCCATATTTATTCTGCTTGGTCAGATAGAAAGGAATTTCTGTGTCGAATATTTTCTGTGGGAAGATGTTCATGTTAAATACTTTGTCCCATACCAGATTATATTTCTGACTCCACGTTCCCGGCTTGTCGAATGCCAGTTTGTAATGGTCACCGTCGAATGCCATTTTCTCCCATTCTATCGCAAGTTTCTTAGCGGTTTCGATATATCTGTTCGCAGTTGTTTCTTTGCCCAGCATGCGTGCCATTTCTCCATATCCGGCAATTGCCATGATTGCTTTGGCAGAAAGGTTGGCGTTGTGTGCCAAGTGTCCGGCAAAGTCGTCTGTGCAAAGCTGGTTTTCCGGGTCCAGTCCATTTTCGATCAGGTAGTTTGCCCACGTAGATAATGTTTCCCAGTATTTGGAAGCATAGTTGGCATTACCTTCCATCATAGAAATCGCAGTGGTTACCAGAATCATGTTTCCGGCCTCTTCGATAGGCATATCTTCACCATAGAGCTGTCCGTTGGCAATAGGATAAGTTCCTAAGTCATGCGCAGGATAAGGTTTGTTCCAGCGTCCGCTTTCGCTATAGTAGAAGATAGAGTTGAGCATACCTTTCATCAGTTCCGTATTATAAATGAGATATAGCGGAGAAGATGGGTAAGTGAGGTCTACCGTATTGATGCAGCCATTGCTGTGGTTCTCTTTGGACAAGAATAACAGGTTGCCTTCTTTGTCGGTAAGGAGCTTATGAGCAGTAATAGAGTGGCGGTAGGTCAAAGCGAGCAGTTCGGCATATTTTCTGCCTCCGGCTTTTTCCGCGTCAGCCATTAATTGCCGGTCGAAAGCGCGGCAGCGTTCCATCAATGAAGGATAAGAAGCCTGTGCACGTTCGAAAGCGTCAAAGATGCTGACTTGTCCGTTGTGTTTCCAGTACGCCATACGACGTTCGTAGAAATATTCGATGGCATAGATGTCATCATAGCCTACCATTACATAGCCTGATTTGCCCTGGCTGTCAACCTTGCCCAGGTTTTCGGTATAAGCCATGGCAGGCATACTGCTTTCGCTGCGGGAGATCATATTCTGAGAGTTCGGAAGCAGTTTGCCGCTGCTGATAAATGATTGCTTCATGTCATAGTAGCTACCTATACTCAGGTCTTTGTTGGGCGCATTGTTGCTGGCCAGATAGGCATATCCCCAGTCGATACGCACGCCATCTCCTTTACGTTTCACGTAAGGCTGGTCGATGGTACCCGCTTTGAGATAATCCATGCCGTTTTTGCTGATCTTTTCGGAAATTGTTGGTTGTGACGGTTCGTGTACGGCGAGTTGCGGGGTCGTTTCGATATAAACTTGTACGTCGTGTTGTTTCTTATCGAGTGAACGTACGCGATAAGAAATGTAGTTGATGGGAGTTGAGATCAGATCGAGATCCTCCATCAGCAGGGGAGCGGTAAATACAAGGTCCAGTTCTACCGGTCCGCAGGTGAATGTATAGTAAGTCTGGGTAGGTAATACATCGACAGACTTTTGAATAGCGGGTTCTTTGAAATTACTGATTTGTTTATTCTCACGAAACAGTCCGAAATCAACATATGCTCCGCCTGTTGTGTTGTGACAGTGAGCGGCGATGACGTTGGTTCCTTTGCGGAGTTTGGCTTTGGCCGATGCCGACAGTTCGACGGTGACATCGTTATTCCAGGAATAGTCGGTTGCCACCAGCTTTTCACCATTGAGGTAGAGTTCGAAAACATCGTCGTGGGAGTAACGGAGATAGATTTTATCGTTCGTTAAGTCCTGTTGCAGGTCGAAGCTGCGGCGTACCCAGATATCTTCGGTGTTCCACTCTGTGCTGATATACTTCATATCTTTGGTGCCGAAAGCGGCTTTCCCTTTTTTCCATCCGGCATCGTCGAATTGGGCTTGCATCCAGCTGGAAGCAGGCTGAGACAGGGTGTACTTAGCTTCCCAGCGTTCGTCATTCGTCATCGGAAGAATGACTTCCAGATTTTCCTTGTCTTTACCCATGAAACGATATACTTTCCCGTCTACTCGCAGAGCGCCCAGCAAAGGATGTGTGGCAGCTGTCCAGTGTTCGGTGTTTCCCTCGTTCAGTTCGTTGTAGGGAGACCAGATAGCGAGATAGGTATCGGAGGTGATCAGAGGTACCGACGGTGCGCGTAAAGCGATATCCTGACTTGTTTTAAACAGGTCAGTTGCCTGCACGTTGCATGCAAGGCAAACTGACATGATTGTAGAGAAGAGTTTATTCATTAATAAAAAACGTTTATTTATTTAGCGAGTTACAAATTTTCTGGTTGATGGCTTTGATTTTGGGCTCGTCTACTTTGATAACTTTCCGGTCATAAGTAACCAGACCGTTCACTTCTTCTTCCACATCGGTAATTTGTGTGTATACAGCAGCAGAGAATCCTTTCTCAATCAGTTCCAGTAAGTGGTCTGCATATTTGATGTATTCATTAGTCACTTCTTCCGGTGTATTGAACTTCACATAGCCCCAGTTCTTGTCTGCCAGCCACAGATGTCCTTTCAGTGCCATACCTATACCGCCATATTCGCCCAGTACGGTAGCACGTGTCGGATCATAAAGGTAGAGGTTCGGTCCGGGATAATTGTGCAGGTCGAGAATATCACCACAAGTATAGTGATTACCGCCACTGGCAGGATTTACCAGACGGCTGGGGTCATATTCTTTAGTCCATGCAGCGATTTCGGGTGTTTTGAATTGTCCCCATGCTTCGTTGAAAGGTACCCATACACCGATGCTGGGATAAGAATACAAGTAGTCGATAATTTCTTTCCACTCTTTGCGATAGTTGGCTTCTGATTTGGCAGAACGGATGGCGTCTGCGCCGTCATAATATTTGTGCATTTGCCATTCAGCGGGGCCACGGCCACCATTCGGCATGTCTTGCCATACGATCAGTCCGAGTTGGTCACAATATGTATACCAGCGTGCAGGTTCTACTTTCACATGTTTGCGCACCATATTGTAGCCGAAGTCTTTAATCTTTTTCAAGTCATATACCAGTGCTTCATCTGTCGGAGCTGTGTATAGACCGTCAGGCCACCATCCCTGGTCGAGCGGACCAAATTGGAAGTAGTCTTTGTTGTTCAGTTGCAGGCGCGTAATACCATTCTTGTCTTTGTGAGTTGAGAATTTACGGAGAGCAGTATAGCTCTTCACTTGGTCTATAGCTTTGCCGTCCTTATACAGGGTGACTTCCATATCATAGAGTGAAGGAGATTCGGGTGACCATAGTTTGACATCTTCCGGCATCGTTAATTCTACCGGTACACCATTGAGCGCTGCTCCTTTGGCTACCAGGTTTTTGCCGTCGAACACTTTCACTTCTACTTTGTCCGGAGAGCATACATTAGTAGCTACTTCCACTTTGACTGTTTTCTTGTCGATATCCGGAGTTGTTTTCAGATGGGCGATGTGCTGTGCAGCTACCGGTTCCAACCATACAGTCTGCCAGATACCTGTGACTGGTGTATACCAGATTCCTTCCGGTCTTTCTACCTGTTTTCCTCTCGGCTGTTCGCCACGGTCGGCGGGGTCCCATACTTTCACAACCAATTGGTTATTGCCTTTATTCAGTGCGGAAGTAATATCAAAGTAGAATGGAGTGAAACCTCCCGTATGTTCTCCTACTTTTACGTCGTTTACCCAAACGTCGGCTTTCCAGTCTACAGCTCCGAAGTGCAGTAATATTTGTTTGCCTTTCCAGGACGAGGGTACGTCAAATGTGCGTTGATACCATAATTCCTGGTGTTCGTTAATCCTTTTACCTACTCCGGATAAAGAAGATTCTACTGCGAAAGGAACCAATATTTCTCCTTGATAATTGCCTGGAGCAGCTTCTCCTTTTTTAGTAATCGCATAATTCCAGCTACCATTCAGGTTTTTCCATTCATGGCGTTCCATGATGGGGCGTGGATATTCCGGTAATACGTTTTTAGGATTCAACTGCTCACCCCACGGAGTCTTTATCTTATCACCGGCGGGCTTCCATTGAGCGAATGTCGGGCTGCAAAGAGCCAATGCGAATAGCACTGCTAGAAAATTCTTTTTCATGGTAATTCTTTTTATATGTATTAAATAGAAGAAATCAGTCTTATCGTAAGGGATATTGCAAAGAAAAGCCAATCAGAGGAAAATGAAGGAAATTTGCTGTTCAATAAATGATAAATGCTCGTCAATTTATTATGAAAAATAGCTTTTTCTGTAATAATGGTCAGTTTTTATCCTTAGTTGGATAATGTTTTTAAGTAAGGAAGAGCCTTCGGATGTTATTGGTGATTTGCAAAAGAGTGAAGAGATGCGGAACTTTGAATGAATCAGTTGTCGGGCTTTTCAGACTTGGACGGGTTTCTTTAGCGTTTTTTATTTTGATAGAGATATATGTGGGCATTTATGTATAAAATGGTTGTTTTTTATCCTTAATTGAATAGTTAGTGGCATCTATTGCCGAAGATAATTCCGACTTTTGGGGTGAGAACAGTTGTATGCTATAGTCACATTTCTTATTTGATAGTAGTTTCCAAAAGTTTCAAAGGCGTGAAACTTTTGGTTTCACGCCTTGAAACTATTAGTTTCATTACTTGAAACCATTAGTTTCACCGCATGAAACTAAAGTTCCACCCGCTTGAAACCATCGGCTTCGGTATAGAGTCTGGTGACTATATACGATGAAGGAGAAATGATAGCTACTGATTGTAGGCGGTGAAAGATGAAAGATAAAAATGTGTTTTTTGTCTATGGAGTTTATGGTTATCACCTTAAATGGTTCCATATAACTATCATCTCCAAGAACCTGATAAATGAACTGAAAAACAACTATAACAAACTTTATCAATGAGAATTCTTTTTTTATTAGTGATATTGTCGGTAGCTTCTGCTTTGCAATCGCAGGTAGTTGTAAAAGAGAATATGATTCAGAGTAAGTCTGCTTTTCCTTTGGTGACTTCCAATACGAAAGCAGCAGTGGTTTATGATGCCGATGACTATCTGGTGGTACAGAAGACAGCGGAACTTTTTGTTGCGGATGTCGAATCAGTGACCGGGAAACAGTTGCGGCTGACGGATACGGTGAAAGGCGACAAAGAGATTATTGTGGTGGGTACGATTGAGAAAAACCGACTGATCCGCCAGTTGGCAGAGAAGGGAAAATTAGATATCTCTCCTCTGGAAGGAGCATGGGAACGTTATTTGATTCAGACCGTTTCCCGCCCATTTCCCGGAGTCAGCAAGGCGCTGGTGATAGCGGGAAGTGACAGGCGCGGGGCAGCGTATGGGCTTTTCTCTCTTTCGGAGATGATGGGAGTATCGCCCTGGTACTGGTGGGCCGACGTTCCGGCGAAGAAGCATAAGACGCTTTATGTTGACGCCCCGGCCACCCTGTCCAAAACTCCTTCGGTGAAGTACAGAGGAATCTTTCTGAATGACGAAGACTGGGGACTGAAACCTTGGGCTGCCAAGACATTCGAAAAAGAAAGAGGAAATATCGGTCCGCGTACTTATGCCAAAATATGCGAACTGTTGCTGAGGCTGAAAGCGAATCATCTCGCACCGGCTATGCATCCTGTTTCTACCGCGTTCTATAAGATACCGGAAAATAAACTGGTAGCTGATACCTTTGCCATCGTTATGGGCTCCAGCCACTGTGAACCGTTATTGCTGAACACCGCCAGCGAATGGGATAGCAAGACGATGGGCCCTTGGGATTATAACAAGAACAAAGATAAAATCAACGAGGTCCTGAGCAACCGTGTGAAAGAGAACTGTGCTTATGAGAATGTATATACACTGGCTTTAAGAGGTTTGCACGATGCGGCTATGGGAGGCGGAGATGTACCGATGCGGGAAAAGGTGAAGATGCTGGAAAGTGCATTGAATGCTCAGAGAGACATTATTGCCCGGCATATTGACAAACCGGTAGAGACTATCCCGCAGGCGTTTACCCCTTATAAGGAAGTGCTGGAAATCTACTCGAACGGATTGGAACTGCCGGACGATGTTACGATTATCTGGGCAGACGATAATTTCGGATACATGAAACGGCTGAGTGGTCCGCATGAACAAAAGCGTTCCGGACGTGCAGGTGTTTACTATCATATATCCTATTTGGGTGTGCCTCATAGCTATCTGTGGTACAGTACTACTCCGCCGGCTTTGATGTACGAAGAACTCCGTAAGGCGTATGATACGACTGCCGACCGTGTTTGGCTGGCGAATTGCGGAGACTTGAAAGGAGCTGAAACGCAAATCTCCCTCTTTCTCGATATGGCTTATGATATCGATCAGTTTAATGCCGGCAACGTCGCTACTTATCCGGCACGTTGGCTGGCTAAGATGTTCGGTGAGCAGTACTACGACTTGTTTCAGGACATAACTTGTTCTCATATCAATCTGGCTTTCTCCAGAAAACCGGAGTACATGGGCTGGGGATACTGGAATAATTATTGGGGAGGCGGAGAGAAGCGCACGGATACCGAGTTCTCTTTTGCAAACTATAATGAAGCGGAAAGACGCCTGACCGAGTATAGCCGTATTGGAAAAAAGGCGGAGAATCTATTGGCTGCGTTGGATGAAGAGAGCCGGCCGGCTTTCTATCAATTGCTCTATTATCCGGTGAAGGGGGCCGAACTGATGAATCACATGACTATAAAAGGACAATTTTACCGCCAGTATGTCCGTCAGCAACGTGCTGCTGCCGACCGGCTTAAAGCACAGGTAAAATGTTATCATGATAGTCTGGAGATCATAACCGATGGATATAACTCTCTGCTGGATGGAAAGTGGAAGTACATGATGTCGTTAAAGCAAAACTATGATGGTACGAGTTCTTACTTCATGATTCCATTGATGGAAGAAGAATATACGCCTGTTGGTGCTCCCAGGCTGGCTGTTCAGGCAGAAAGCGAGAATCTGGATAAAGGCGGAATGAGTTTTCATGCACTGCCGGTGTTCAGCACTTATGCACGTAAGAGCTACTGGATAGACATATACAATCAGGGAACCGGAGAGCTAAACTGGAGTGTGGCCCCTTCGGATGACTGGATACTGATCTCTCAAAAGAGCGGGAAGACCTCTACCGAAAACCGTATCCATATTTCTGTCAACTGGGATAAAGTGCCGGTGGGAGAGAAGGTAAAAGGGCAGATTGACATAACCTCCGGTAATCAGAAAGAGAGTGTGCTGGTATCTGTATTCAATCCGGAGTCTCCTGCACGCGATGAACTGCAAGGATTGTATGTAGAGGAAAATGGCTATATCTCTATCCCGGCTGCCGACTTCCACCGGAAGTTTGAAAGTAATGATATCCAAATGAATATTCTGGCGGGGCTTGGCTTTGAAGGACGTTCTTTGCAGTTGGGAAATCCGACGGCACCTTTACAGATGTATCGTGCCGGTGATGTACCCAGAGTGGAATATGACTTCTATACGTTCAACGCCGGAATCTATGATGTGTATACGTATGTCCTGCCGACATTCCCCTTGCATGCCGAACGGGACTATAAATTGCCGGAACATACGAACTCGGATACGAAGTATAGTGTCCGTATAGATGACGGATCTATTTCTACTCCTTCTACTTCGGCTATCGAGTATTCTCAAATCTGGTATGATAGCGTATTGAAGAATTGCAGGGTAAATAAGTCTACTCTGTATGTGAAGAAGCCCGGCAGGCACACTTTGCAGATACGCTGTGGTGACCCGGGCGTCGTTATTCAAAAGATCGTCATTGACTTGGGAGGGCTGAAGCGTTCCTATCTCGGTCCTCAGAGTACAATCTGTAATTAGTCTTGTTTCTGATTCATAGGGGAGCCGGATGGTTTGGCCATCGGCTCCTCTTTCTTTTGAGGAGTTCCCAATACAGGCATTCCGTTCTGATCCCAGTCTATCTTCTGTAAGCGGGGAGAGCGGGAGTCGGATGCGCCCGGCGCATCATTCGGTATTTGGCGGGCATGATAGAGCATGTACCATTCTTTTCCGTCCGGTGAAGGCGTGAAGGATATCCCACCGGGGCCGTATACATCGTTTTCAGGTTCTTGCTGTAATACCGGAACCGGAGATTTCTTCCAGGATGCAGAATCAAGTGAGTTGGCTTTTGCATCTGCTGTCAGCAGTCCTACGCAGTAGTAAGGAGTCCAACTGCCACTGGCGGAGTAGAAGATGTATAACTTGTCTTTATTCTTCGATTCAAAATATTGAGGTGCCTCGTTTACATGTATCGGATAAGCTGTTTTACTGCCATCCGGATTCACCCATTGGCATTCCCATTCGTATTCCGGTTTGGAGATTAGTACTCTGTCGGAGGATAGTGTCCATGGATTCTCCATGGTGGCAATGTAGATGCATTGTGTTTCGCTGTCAATTCGGCGCTTTTGCCATCCGCACCATATCATATAGCGTTGTCCGTCGTGTTCAAAAGTACTGGCATGAATCGCCCAGTTGTTGCCTTTGTCCGTCTGTATGCGTCCTTTCATCACGAAGGCTCCTTCCATAGGATTGGCAGCCTCATTCTCGACAACGTAGATCTGGTGATTGTCCATATTGCCGTCGTCAGCGGCGAAATAGATGTACCATTTATTGTCTATCCGATGGATTTCGGGTGCCCAGAGATGATAAGAGTTGCTGGGATCATTGGGTATCCATACCTCTTTCTGAGTAGCATGTGAGAGGTCGGTTATGTCATTGGTTTCCCAAAGTATAATCTTGTTTTCTGAGCCTTGTGTATAATAATATTTCCCTTCATGATAAATGGCCCATGGTTCAGCTCCGTATTCAAGCAGCGGATTCGTGTAGGTGTTTTCGGTGGGTACGGTTTCTTTGTCTGTTGCAGCCTTCTTATGCCGGCAAGATGCACAGATCAATAGGATTACGGATAATAAAAACAGTTTGCTTCTCATGGTACTTTTTCATTGATAACGATAATGCAAAGTAAGCACAAAATATTGATAATTCATGCAAATTAAGGCAGATTGGTCAGATTTTGTTGTTAAATGAGCTATAATTTCTAAAACCTTTCCCTGTTTTTTCTCATCTTTGCGAAGTGAACTTTTAAATAGATAATATATGAAACTTAGACATCTCTTTCTTTTCTGTGTAATTTGCTGTTCTGTATCTATATTTGCCCAAAACAAAAGTAAGCTTCCTAAAACGAGTGGTAATCCTATCTTCGAAGGTTGGTACGCCGATCCGGAGGGAATTGTATTTGGAGACGAATACTGGATTTATCCTACCTATTCTGCTCCTTATGATGACCAGATATTCATGGATGCTTTTTCATCAAAAGATCTGGTGAACTGGACCAAACATCCGAGAGTCCTCTCAAAAGAAAATATCAGCTGGCTCAGACGTGCCTTGTGGGCTCCCGCAGTTATCCATGCGAATGATAAATATTATTTCTTTTTCGGTGCCAATGATATCCAGAATAATAATGAATTAGGCGGAATAGGTGTTGCTGTAGCCGACAATCCCGCAGGACCTTTTAAGGATGCACTGGGAAAACCGCTGATTGATAAAATTGTGAATGGTGCCCAACCGATCGACCAGTTTGTGTTCAAGGATGATGATGGCCAATATTATATGTATTATGGTGGCTGGGGCCATTGTAATATGGTGAAGATGGCTCCGGATTTGTTGAGTATCGTGCCTTTTGAGGATGGTACCATCTATAAGGAAGTGACTCCGGAAAACTACGTAGAAGGTCCGTTTATGTTGAAGCGTAAGGGAAAATATTATTTTATGTGGTCGGAAGGTGGCTGGGGAGGTCCGGACTACCGTGTGGCTTATGCCATTGCGGATTCTCCTTTCGGGCCGTTTAAAAGAATCGGTACAATCTTGCAACAGGATGCCAACGTGGCGACAGCTGCCGGTCATCATTCGGTAGTCAAAGGTGCGGGAGAGGATGAATGGTATATAATTTATCACCGTCGTCCATTGGGAGAAACCGCAGCGAATAGTCGTGCGACTTGCATCGATCGTATGTATTTTGATAAGGAAGGCAAGATTGAGCCCATCAGAATGACTTTTGAAGGAGTAGGAGCCAGTCCGTTGTCATGGGATGATTCTGAAAACAAGTCCAAACGGGGTACATACAGCAATCCGGTGATTAATTACAGTTTGCCGGACCCTAGCATTATTGAAGGAGAAGATGGATATTTCTATTTGTATGCGACTGAAAATATAAGAAACTTGCCGATCCATCGTTCCAAAGACTTGGTTCATTGGAATTTTGTAGGTACTGCCTTTACAGATAAAACCCGTCCTGCTTTCGAACCTAAAGGAGGACTCTGGGCGCCGGACATTAATAAGATTGGAGATAAATATGTCATGTATTACTCTATGTCTACATGGGGAGGCGAATGGACGTGTGGTATAGGTATTGCCACTGCCGATAAACCGGAAGGTCCGTTTACCGATCTGGGTAAATTATTCCGGAGTAATGAAATCAAGATCCAGAACTGTATCGACCCTTTTTATATCGAAGACAATGGAAAGAAATACCTTTTCTGGGGTAGCTTTCATGGAATCTATGGTACGGAACTGACAGAAGATGGTCTCTCTTTGAAGAAAGACGCGCCGATTGTGCAGATTGCCGGTGATGCCTATGAAGGTACTTATATTCATAAACGGGACGGTTATTATTATTTGTTTGCCTCTATCGGTCGCTGCTGTGAAGGCTTGAAGAGTACATATACCACCGTAGTGGGACGTTCGAAGAATCTGTTCGGACCCTATGTGGATAAGAAAGGTCTCTCCATGTCAGATAATCATCATGAGATCTTGATTCAGAAAAGCAAGGAATTCGTCGGTCCCGGTCATAATTCGGAACTGGTGACAGATAAAAAAGGGAACGATTGGATGTTCTATCATGCGGTAAGTGTTGCTAATCCGGAAGGACGTGTATTGATGATGGACCGGGTTCAATGGAAAGGTGGCTGGCCGTTTGTCAAAGGCACTTCTCCTTCGTTGAAAGCTGCCGCTCCGAAATTCTGAAAATGATTAAATAAGTATACGCTGAAGAATAGTGGATTCCCCTTAGTCAGGAAACTGATTAAGGGGAATTTTGTATCTGTGTTTATGATGGCATGGATTCAAAGGCTGTTTTGGTCTGTATTTGTTCTTTATTGAATAGAGATTTTTGTTCTTTTCCGTCTATTTCTGCAATCTTTGTAACTGGAAAAATACTAAAACTTATCAACTATCATGAAAAGCAAAATTCTTTTGGCGGTAACTTTACTGCTGGCGATATCAACTACTACTGTATGGGCGGCTGATAGCTCAGAAAAAACGAACCAGAAGACAGGAGCCTATACCAATGAAGATGTGTGGGCGGCATACGAAGGATTTAACAACACACTACTTGATCCTGATAAATATATCTATAAAACGACTTCGGCCTATGAACATGCGGTAGACCGTGGGCACGGCGCAGCTGCTATCTGGTGCCAGCCTATTTACTGGGATATGTCAATGAACGCTTACAAACTGGCCAAGGCCCAAAAAGACAAAAAGAAAAGAGCCTATTACAAAGAACTCTGCGAGAAGATATTCGCAGGAAATAAAGCTCAGTATTGTCAGTTCGATTTCGATAATAATAATGAAAACACCGGATGGTTTATCTACGATGATATCATGTGGTGGACCATTTCTCTGGCACGTGCATACGAGCTGTTTGGTGTAGACGAATATCTGAAACTGTCGGAAGAGAGCTTCAGCCGTGTATGGTACGGTTCTAAGAAGGTAGGCGATACCGGATCATACGACGAAGAAAACGGAGGAATGTTCTGGCAATGGCAACCGATTCATAATCCCAAACCGAACAGACCGGGTGATGGAAAGATGGCTTGCATCAATTTCCCTACAGTGGTAGCAGCCCTTACACTTTACAATAATGTTCCGAAGAAAAGAAAAGAACCGACTGAGGAGTCACCTAAGTATCAGACAAGAGAGCAATATTTGGCTAAAGGAAAGGAGATTTATGAATGGGGAGTAGAGAATCTGTTGGATAAGAAAACAGGACGAATAGCTGACAGCCGTCATGGCGACAGTACTCCTGCGTGGAAAGCGCATGTATATAATCAAGCCACCTTTATCGGCTCTTCCGTATTGCTCTATAAGGCAACCGGGGAAAAACGTTATCTGGATAACGCTATTCTGGCAGCGGATTATACGGTCAATGAAATGTCTGCCAAACATGGCTTGCTGCCTTTTGAAAGTGGAATTGAACAAGGTATCTATACAGCGATTTTTGCGGAATACATAGCTATGCTGGTATACGACTGCGGACAAACGCAATATATCCCGTTCCTGAAACGTAATATCGAAGCCGGCTGGGCAAACAGAGATAAGACACGGGATGTATGTGGCGGAGAATATGAGAAAGTATTGCCGGCAGGTGCTGAGATAGACAGCTATTCAGCTTCCGGCATACCGGCATTGATGCTCTTGTTCCCTGCAGATAAATAATCCGGCAGGAAGCGGTAACCGGCCAGATATGGAAATGAAAATACACCAGAATATCATGAACAATAAACATCTGCTGATTGCTCTTGGCTTGCTTTTAGCCTGCAATCATGCTACTTATGCACAAAAAGGAAAAAGCAAAGAAGCTAAGACCACGTTTCAGACCGCTGAACCCTGGAAACCCGAAACAGACGTACGCGCCGATGCCACTATGGTATATGGCACGCTGGATAAGCCCGGAGTGACTTTTGAACAACGCATTCAGTCATGGAGAGATAAAGGGTATCTGACGGAGTTTATGACCGGAGTTGCCTGGGGCGACTATAAGGACTATTTTCTGGGAAAGTGGGACGGAGTAGACGGGCATCTGAAAGAAGGACAGCGCGACCGCAATGGAAATGAGATCGCTCACGGCCATCTGATTCCCTATATCGTACCTACCGAGAGTTTTATCCGCTATATGCAGGAAACACAAATCAAACGAGTCATTGATGCCGGAATCACCTCCATCTATCTGGAGGAACCGGAGTTCTGGATGCGTGGCGGATACAGCGAAGCTTTCCAATCCGAATGGCAGAAATATTATAATTTCCCCTGGAGACCTCAGCACGAATCTCCTGAGAATACCTATCTTTCCAACAAACTGAAATATCATCTGTATTATAATGCGCTGGACAAGATTTTCACCTATGCAAAAGAGTACGGAAAGTCGAAAGGACTGGATATCAAGTGTTATGTGCCGACTCATTCTTTGATTAACTATACGTCCTGGCAGATTGTAAGTCCGGAAGCCAGCCTGGCTTCATTGGATTGCGTAGATGGCTATATCGCACAGGTGTGGACCGGAACTGCCCGTGAACCGAATTACTATAACGGCGTACAGAAAGAACGTGTATTCGAGAATGCATTTTTGGAATATGGATGTATGAAGTCGATGACTGCGCCGCTGAACCGGAAAATGTATTTCCTGACTGACCCCATTGAAGACCGTGCAAAAGACTGGCTGGACTATAAAATTAATTATCAGGCAACCTTCGCTGCACAGTTAATGTATCCCATGGTAGATACTTATGAAGTAATGCCTTGGCCGGACCGTATTTATCAGGGACTGTACCGGATAGCGGGAACGGATCAGAAAGAGCGTATTCCCCGATCTTACTCTACCCAGATGCAGACAATGGTGAATACACTGAATGATATCCGTACTTCTGATAAAAAGATCACAGGTACGCATGGCATCGGTGTACTGATGGCAAACTCACTGATGTTCCAGCGCTTCCCGAACCATAACGGATATGACGACCCGCAGTTTTCCAGCTTCTACGGACAAACTTTGCCTCTGTTGAAACGCGGTATTCCGGTAGAATTGGTACACATGGAAAATACTCCTTTTAAAGAAACCTTCAAAGGGCTTCACATACTTGTCATGTCTTATTCAAATATGAAACCGATGGAGCCGGAATATCACAACTATCTGGCTGATTGGGTGAAGAAAGGCGGAGTACTTATCTATTGCGGAGAAGATGTCGACCCTTATCAAACAGTATTGGAATGGTGGAATACAGAAGGGAATGAATATAAAGCCCCTTCGGAACACCTGTTCGAGCAGATGAATCTGTCCCGTAATCCGGGTGAAGGGACTTACCATTATGGTAAAGGAACAGTGATCGTTATGCGTGAAGACCCGAAACATTTTGTGTTGAAAGCCGGAAACGATCAGAAGTATTTTGAAGCGATCGCATCCGCTTACCGGAAAAAGCTTGGTAAAGCAATTGAGACTAAAAATAACTTCATTGTAGAACGTGGACCGTATACCATTGCTGCCGTCATGGACGAAAGCGTTTCTGAAGAGCCTCTGACTTTATCCGGATTATATATCGACCTGTTCGATAAAGACCTGCCTGTACTGACATCCAAACAGATTCAGCCGGGCGAACAAGGGTATCTTTATGATCTGAACAAGGTGTCCGGCAAAGTAAAGGCCAAAGTGCTTTGCGGAGCCTCTCGTATCTATGATGAGAAAGTGGGAAAACGGAGCTACTCTTTTGTAGCCAAAAGTCCGATAAACACGACTAACGTATCAAGAGTACTCTTGCCTTGTAAACCGGAGAAAGTACAGGTAAACGGGAAAGAGGAACAGCCGGAGTGGGATGAATCCTCAAAAACTCTTCTGTTGAGTTTCGAGAATGATCCGGCTGGTGTGAATGTGTCAATAGTATGGTAAATAGATAAAATAAAACAGGTAATTAAATTATGAAACAACAACTGATGACGCTGTTGCTGGGAGCAGCCTCTGTATTATGTAGCTGTGAGACCCAGATGGAACAGCATGTGAAGAGCGAGTTGCGTGCTCCGGCTTATCCACTGGTGAGCATAGACCCGTATACCAGTGCCTGGTCTTTCACGGATAACTTATATGATGGTTCGGTAAAGCACTGGAGCGGTAAAGATTTCCCTTTGATAGGGGTGGTTAAAGTCGACGGACAGACTTACCGCTTTATGGGAACAGAAGAACTGGAACTGAGACCTTTGGTCAAAACCTCCGAACAAGGTGACTGGACAGGAAAATATACAACTCAGAAACCTGCCGACGGATGGCAGAATATCGGCTTCAATGATGCTGCCTGGAAAGAAGGTCAGGGTGCCTTCGGAACAATGGAGAATGAACATGTAGCCAAAACACAGTGGGGAGAAGAATTTATCTGGGTACGCCGCACGGCTGATATTCAGGAAGACCTGACTGGTAAGAACATATATCTGGAATATTCTCATGATGATGATGTGATTATTTACATCAATGGCATCAAGGTGGTAGATACAGGAAACGCTTGTAAGAAACATGTACAGGTGAAACTGTCAGAAGAAGTGGTTGCTTCTTTGAAACAGGGAGAAAATCTGATTGCCGCTTATTGCCACAATCGCGGAGCGAACGGATTGCTGGATTTTGGTTTGTTGATTGAACTTGACAACAACCGTTATTTCGAGCAGACCGCCCAGCAGACTTCTGTAGATGTACAACCCATGCAGACTTATTATAACTTTACTTGTGGTCCGGTAGATCTGAATCTGAAATTTACAGCTCCTCTGTTTATGGATAATCTGGACTTGATGTCACGTCCTGTCAACTATATCTCGTATGAAGTTACTGCTAATGATGGACAGGCGCATCAGGTCGAACTCTACTTCGAAGTTGCTCCTCAATGGGCGCTCGACCTGCCTCATCAGGAATCCGTAGCCGACAGCTTTACCGATGGTGACCTGTTGTTCCTGCGTACCGGAAGTCGCAATCAGGATATTCTGAAGAAGAAAGGTGACGATGTCCGTATCGACTGGGGACATTTCTATCTTGCTGCTGAAAAAGAAAACAGTACCTATGCTATCGGTGATGGAAAGAAACTTCGCAAGAGCTTTATGGAGAACAAGCTGGAAGCTCCAGCTACCAACGGTTATGACAAACTTGCTTTGGTACGCTCGCTGGGTGAAACGAAGAAATCGAATGGACACCTGTTGATTGGTTATGACGATATCTACTCTATCCAATATTTTGGTGAAAACCTCCGTCCTTACTGGAATCGTACGGGTAGCGAGACAATCGTGTCACAATTCCAGAAAGCAGAACAGGAATACAAAACTCAAATGAAGAATTGTGCTGCTTTTGATAACAAACTGATGGCAGAGGCAGAAGCTGCCGGCGGACGTAAGTATGCCGAACTTTGTGCGCTGGCCTATCGTCAGGCATTGGCTGCTCATAAGCTGGTACAGGCTCCGAACGGCGACCTGGTATTCCTTTCTAAAGAAAACTTCAGTAACGGTTCTATCGGTACAGTCGACCTGACCTACCCGGGAGCTCCGCTGCTCTTGCTCTATAACCCGGAACTGGTAAAAGCTACCATGAACCATATCTTCTACTACAGCGAAAGCGGAAAATGGGACAAACCGTTTGCTGCTCATGATATAGGTACTTATCCGTTGGCAAACGGCCAGACTTACGGCGGCGATATGCCAATTGAAGAATCGGGTAATATGGTTGTATTGGCTGGAGTGATTGCTGCTGTAGAAGGAAATGCCGACTACGCACAGAAACATTGGGAAACGCTGACTACCTGGACAGATTACCTGGTAGAATACGGTCTCGATCCGGAAAACCAACTTTGTACCGATGACTTTGCCGGACACTTTGCTCACAATGCCAACCTTTCTATCAAGGCTATCATGGGTATTGCTTCTTATGGCTATCTGGCAGATATGTTAGGCAAGAAAGAAGTAGCCGAGAAATACACTCGGAAAGCGAAGGAAATGGCTGCCGAATGGGTGAAAATGGCAGATGACGGTGACCATTACCGTCTGACATTTGACAAGCCGGGAACTTGGAGCCAGAAGTATAACCTGGTGTGGGACAAGCTGATGAATTTGCAGATTTTCCCGGAAAAAGTTGCTGAGACAGAAATTGCTTATTATCTTACGAAGCAAAATAAATATGGCCTTCCGTTGGATAACCGTGAGACTTATACCAAGACCGACTGGATTATGTGGACTGCTACTATGGCACCGGATAAAGCTACTTTCGAGAAGTTTATCGAACCGGTATATCTGTTTATGAACGAGACAACGACCCGCGTTCCGATGTCCGACTGGATATTTACGGATAATCCGATTCAGAGAGGTTTCCAGGCGCGTTCCGTAGTTGGCGGCTATTTTATAAAGATGCTTGAAAATAAACTAACTAAATAAAACAAGAACACCATGAAAAAACTCGCTCTATTAGCTTTTACTTTATTGAGTGCGTGGAATATGGATGCTAAAACGATTACCGGACCGGTGGACTATGTCAGTCCACTGGTAGGTACTCAGTCTAAGCACGCCTTATCTACGGGAAACACTTATCCCGCTATCGCCCTTCCCTGGGGGATGAACTTCTGGGTTCCTCAAACCGGTAAGATGGGAGACGGATGGACCTATACGTACGATGCTGATAAAATCAGAGGATTTAAACAGACACACCAGCCCAGCCCCTGGATTAATGACTATGGTCAGTTTGCCATCATGCCGATAACCGGCAAGGTGGTCTTTGATCAGGATCAGCGTGCCAGCTGGTTCTCTCACAAGGCTGAGACGGCTACTCCGTATTACTATAAAGTATACCTTGCCGATCATGATGTTGTCACTGAGATAGCTCCTACAGAGAGAGCTGCCGCTTTCCGTTTTACATTTCCCGATAATGATTCTTATGTCGTTGTAGATGCTTTTGATAACGGTTCGTTTGTAAAAGTCATCCCTTCGGAAAATAAGATAATCGGCTACACAACGAAGAATAGCGGCGGAGTTCCGGAAAACTTTAAGAACTATTTTGTTCTGCAATTCGACAAGCCGTTTACTTATACGGCAGCCGTTGCCAATGGCAATATCGATACAAATAAGCTGGAAGCAAAAGACAAGCATGCCGGTGCAGTGATTGGTTTCAAAACCAACAAAGGCGAACAGGTGAATGTACGTGTAGCTTCTTCTTTCATCAGCCCCGAACAAGCGGAACTGAATCTGAAAGAACTGGGCAGCGGTAATGTAGACCAGATTGCAGCCAAAGGACGTAAAGTGTGGAATGATGTTTTGGGACGCATCGAAGTGGAAGATGACGATATCGACCATTTGCGTACTTTCTACTCCTGCCTGTATCGTTCGGTACTTTTCCCCAGAAGCTTCTACGAAATAGATGCGAAAGGTGATATCGTTCATTACAGCCCTTATAATGGCGAAGTACTTCCCGGTTATATGTTTACCGACACCGGTTTCTGGGATACTTTCCGTTGCCTTTTCCCTTTCCTGAACCTGATGTATCCGTCTATGAACACGAAGATGCAGGAAGGACTGGTCAATACCTACAAGGAAAGCGGCTTCCTGCCTGAGTGGGCAAGCCCGGGACACAGAGGCTGTATGGTGGGTAATAATTCGGCTTCCGTAGTTGCCGATGCTTATCTGAAAGGTCTGAAAGGATATGATATCGAAACGTTGTGGGAAGCTGTGAAGCACGGAGCTAACGCAGTACATCCGCAAGTGTCTTCTACCGGACGTCTGGGATATGACTATTACAATAAACTGGGCTATGTTCCTTATAACGTAGGTATCAATGAGAATGCAGCCCGTACGCTGGAGTACGCTTACAATGACTGGTGTATCTATCAGCTGGGTAAAGCTTTGAACAAGCCTAAAAAGGAAATAGAGATCTTCGCCAAGCGTGCCATGAACTATAAGAATCTGTATGATCCCGAACATAAACTGATGCGTGGCAAGAATGAAGATGGTAAGTTCCAGTCTCCGTTCAATCCGTTGAAGTGGGGCGATGCTTTCACAGAAGGAAACAGCTGGCATTACACTTGGTCTGTCTTCCACGATCCTCAGGGACTGATTGATCTGATGGGCGGAAAAGACGGCTTCAACCAGATGATGGATTCTGTATTTATCCTGCCTCCTGTCTTTGACGACAGCTATTATGGCGGTGTGATTCATGAAATCCGTGAAATGCAGATTATGAATATGGGTAACTATGCACATGGCAACCAGCCTATCCAGCACATGTTGTATATGTACAACTACTCCGGCCAGCCGTGGAAAGCACAGCACTGGATTCGTGAGGTGATGGATAAACTGTATACTCCTGCTCCTGACGGTTACTGTGGTGATGAAGACAACGGTCAGACTTCTGCCTGGTATGTGTTCTCTTCCATGGGCTTCTATCCGGTATGTCCGGGTACGGATGAGTATATCCTCGGTACTCCTTACTTCAAGCAGATGAAGCTGCATCTGGAGAATGGAAAGACAATAACCATTTCAGCTCCTGAAAACGGAGACGACAAACGTTATATATCTTCCATGACTCTGAACGGTAAAGAACATACGAAGAACTACCTGACTCATGAGGAACTGATGAATGGCGCTTCCATCACTTTCAAGATGGCTGCCCAACCGAATGAACAGCGTGGTACAAAAGAGGCTGATCTCCCTTATTCTTTCTCCAACGAATTTAAAAAGAAAAAGTAATTTATGAAGAAGCAAGTAAAATATATCAGTGCAGGTATGCTGGCAGGCATGCTCCTTTGCGGTGGCCAGATGCAGGCTGCAAATACGATGTCCGAAATGTATGTATGTGTGACGGATGCTATTCAGAAAGACAACCGTCCGGAAGTTTCCAAGCGTCTTTTCCGTTCGAATGCGGTAGAGAAAGAAATCCTCCGCGTGCAGAAACTTCTGAAAAACGAGAAACTGGCGTGGATGTTCACCAACTGTTTCCCTAATACCATTGATACTACGGTACATTTCCGCAAAGGCGAAGACGGAAAACCGGATACATTTGTTTACACCGGAGATATCCATGCGATGTGGCTTCGTGACTCGGGCGCACAGGTATGGCCGTATGTTCAGCTGGCAAACTCTGATCCGGAACTGAAAGAGATGCTGGCAGGGGTGATCCTTCGTCAGTTCAAATGTATCAATATCGACCCTTATGCCAATGCGTTTAATGATGGTGCCGTTGAAGACAATCACTGGATGAGCGACCTGACTGATATGAAACCGGAACTGCACGAACGTAAATGGGAAATCGATTCACTTTGCTACCCGTTGCGTCTGGCTTATCACTATTGGAAAACAACCGGAGATGCCAGCATCTTCTCAGAAGAATGGATTCAGGCTATCACTAATGTACTGAAAACATTTAAGGAACAACAACGCAAAGACGGAGTGGGTCCGTATAAGTTCCAGCGTAAGACAGAACGCGCGTTGGATACCTTGAATAATGACGGACTTGGAGCACCGGTAAAACCTGTCGGACTGATCGTGTCCTGCTTCCGTCCTTCGGATGATGCAACGACTCTTCAATATCTGGTACCTTCCAATTTCTTTGCCGTATCTTCATTGCGCAAAGCTGCTGAAATCCTTGAAAAGGTGAATAAGAAGACTACTTTGGCTAAGGAATGTAAAGACCTGGCACAGGAAGTAGAGACAGCATTGAAGAAATATGCGGTATACAATCACCCTAAATACGGTAAGATTTATGCATTCGAGGTAGACGGTTTCGGCAATCACTTCCTGATGGACGATGCCAATGTGCCGAGTCTGCTTGCGATGCCTTATCTGGGCGATGTGAATGTGAATGATCCTATTTATCAGAATACCCGTAAGTTCGTGTGGAGCGAGGACAATCCTTACTTCTTCAAGGGCAAGGCAGGCGAAGGTATTGGCGGACCGCATATCGGTTATAATATGGTATGGCCGATGAGTATCATGATGAAAGCTTTCACCAGCAAGGATGATGCGGAAATCAAAACTTGTATCAAAATGCTGATGGATACGGATGCAGGAACAGGCTTTATGCACGAATCTTTCCACAAAGACGATCCGAAGAATTTCACCCGTGCGTGGTTTGCCTGGCAGAATACGCTTTTCGGCGAACTGATTCTTAAATTGGTCAATGAAGGTAAAGTAGATTTGCTGAATAGTATAAAGTAGAAAACAAGGTAGGCACAGATTACACGGATTACGCGGATTTTTATCTGGTATAGAGTCTTAAACCGTGTTATCCGTGTAATCCGTGCCTGAAAAAAGTAATAATATGAAAAAGTTATGTGTATGGGCAGTTGCCGCCCTGTTAATGGCAGCTTGTACACCGAAAGCCGAGAAAGCAACGGATTCCGGTTTATTGCAAAGTAACTTCCAGATGGAAGTAAATGGAAAGAAAACTGATTTGTATACCTTGCGCAACAAGAACAACATGGAAGTTTGCATTACGAACTTCGGTGGCCGTATTGTTTCTGTGATGGTACCCGACAAAGACGGACAGATGCGTGATGTAGTGCTCGGCTTCGATTCTATTCAGGATTATGTCAGCAAGCCTTCGGACTTTGGAGCAAGCATCGGTCGTTATGCCAACCGTATCAATCAAGGTAAATTCACATTGGACGGTACAGAGTATCAGTTGCCTCAGAATAATTACGGTCATTGTCTGCATGGCGGTCCGCAAGGATTCCAATACCGGGTGTTTGATGCAGTACAGCCCAATCCGCAAGAACTGGAATTGACTTATGTGGCAGAAGATGGTGAAGAAGGTTTCCCGGGCAATATCACTTGTAAGGTGCTGATGAAACTGACGGACGATAACGCTATCGACATCCGCTACGAAGCGGAAACCGACAAGCCGACTATTGTGAACATGACCAACCACTCTTATTTCAACCTTGATGGAGATGCAGCCCGCAATGAGGCACATCTGCTGACAATTGATGCAGACTACTATACTCCGGTAGACAGCACCTTCATGACTACCGGCGAAATAGCTCCGGTTGAAGGAACTCCGATGGACTTCCGTACTCCGACTCCGGTAGGTGCACGCATCAATGACTACGATTTCGTACAGTTGAAGAATGGTAATGGTTACGACCATAACTGGGTATTGAATACCAAGGGCGACGTTACCCGTAAATGTGCTACTCTCGAATCACCGCTGACAGGTATCGTGCTCGATGTATATACCAACGAGCCTGGTATCCAGGTATATGCAGGAAACTTCCTCGATGGTTCACTGACCGGAAAGAAAGGCATTACTTACAACCAGCGTGCTTCCGTATGTCTCGAAACTCAGAAATATCCGGATACCCCGAACAAGCCGGAATGGCCTTCGGCAGTACTTCGTCCGGGCGAGAAATATATGAGCCAGTGTATCTTTAAGTTCTCTGTAAACAAGAATTAAAAGATCATTTCTTTATTATTTCAAAGTGAATCGCCGGTGAAGATTGCTTCTCCTGCGGTTCACTTGAGTTTTTTTATCCAAAAGGAGAACACTATGAAAAATAGCACAATCAGACGATACACCTTTCTTTTACTGACCTTATGTACTGTTGCGTCAGTTGCGCAAAATACAAAGTATGTCAACCTGTTTATCGGTACTTCCGGTGATAACGGGCAGGTAGCTCCGGGTGCTGCTGCTCCTTTCGGAATGGTTTGTGTGTGTCCGGATAACGATCCGCGCAGCCATGCCGGTTATGATTACGCCGTGACTAAGGTCTCCGGTATCTCTGTCAACCGCCTTTCCGGAGTGGGATGTAGTGGAGGGGGAGGAAATCTGCGCATTCGTCCGGTAGCTCCTTCACAGGAGTTGCATATGAAGAAGAATCACGAGAAAGCAACTCCCGGTTATTATTCGACAGCCTTTACCAATGGCATCAAGACAGAGCTGACTGCGACTCATGCGATGGCGGTGGAACGTTATAAGTTTCCCCGAAGCATTTCCGCTGCTCTTTGGGTGGACTTCGCCTCTACGTTTGAAGACGTGGCTACCTGTCAGTATAAACGTGTATCGGATACCTGCATTGAAGGCTATGTACAGGCAAAGAATGTCTGCGGACATGGACGCTACAAACTTTATTTCTCCTTAAACACCGACCAGCCTTTCCAACTGGAGGAACAGAAAGAGACGACTGCCTGCCTTACTTTTGGCAAGAAGGTACGTGCGGTGGAAGTACGTATCGGACTTTCCGCACTCAGTTCCGAATTGGCTAGCTGGGAATGTGCCCGCTGGGAAAAGATGGACTTTGCCGAACTGAAATCACAGACCGGCAACCAATGGGAGAAACAACTTTCCGCCATCGACGTGAAAGGCGGAAAGAAAGACGATAAGGTAATCTTCTATACATCACTCTACCGTGCTTATCTGAGTCCGGCTGATGTGAGTTCTCCCGATGGAGCTTATCTGGGTACGGATGGGAAAGTATATATATCAGAAGATTTCCGCTATTACAGCAACTGGTCGTTATGGGATACCTTCCGCACTAAATTTCCTCTGTTGGTGCTGACCGAACCTGCGAGAATGCGGGATATGGCAACCTCTCTGATTCATCTGTATGCAACGGGAAAGAAAGACTGGTCCACCGGATTCGAATCCACCCCGACAGTGCGCACCGAACATGCTGTGATTCTCTTGCTGGATGCCTACCGGAAAGGAATCACAACCCTTGATTTCCGCAAAGGCTATGCAGGTATGAAGGAGGAAATGGAACGGCTGCCCATGCGTTCGCCCGATCAGAAGATGGAATCGGCTTATGATTTATGGGCCATGGCTCAGATCGCCGAAATCATCGGTGAAAAGGCAGATTCTGAACAATATAGACAACGCTCGGTCTCTCTCTTCGAGGAAACCTGGAAGAAGGAATTTATGAATGTCACTCCTGCTTTTGAAGTGATGAAGAATAACGGACTCTATCAGGGAACCCGCTGGCAATACAGATGGGCAGCTCCGCAATACATCGATAAAATGATAGAGTGGGTGGGACAAGACTCTCTCCGTTCGCAGCTCACCTATTTCTTCGATCATCACCTCTATAATCAGGGAAACGAACCGGATATTCATGTCCCTTATCTGTTCAACCGGCTAGGAGCACCGGAGAAGACCCAACAGATAGTGCGAAGCCTGATGACTGAGCCGATGATCCATAAATATGGAGGAAACTCGGAATTTAAGACTCCTTATCTGGGCAAAGCATTCAAAAACGATCCGGAAGGGTATAGCCCCGAAATGGATGAAGACGACGGTACGATGAGTGCCTGGTACGTGTTTGGTGCAATGGGCTTCTACCCTCTGCTTGTGGGAGACGAATACTATGATCTGACCTCTCCGCTTTTTGATAGGGTACTGTTGCGGTTGGCGAATGGGAATACACTTACCATTCAGACAGAAGGACGAAAAAAGAAAGACGCACCGATCAAAAGTATCCATTTCAACGGAAAAAAGATTGATGACTACCGTATATCTCACAATGAACTGATAAAAGGCGGAGAGTTGATTTTTAATTATAAATAAACCGAATTTAAATAAGGCTGACTCTTTAGTCAGCCCAAAAAATATTCAAAATGAAACAGAAACGATCTTTTAAAATAGGAGTTGCGGGTACGCTGTTGACTGTCGGTTTGCTGACAGCTGCTTTTACCACATGTACTGCTAATGAATCTGTAAGGGTGGTAGACCGTCCCGATACACAGTCGACTAACGCGAATTACGTGAGCTATCGGGCTCCGCTTCGTCCGTTGAATTTTATTAAGTTGCCTGTTGGCAGCATTCAGCCGGAAGGTTGGGTAAAGAAGTATCTCGAACTGCAGCGTGAAGGTCTGACCGGACATCTGGGCGAGATCAGTGCCTGGCTGGAGAAAGACAATAATGCCTGGCTGACGACCGGCGGCGATCATGGTTGGGAAGAAGTCCCTTACTGGCTGAAAGGTTACGGCAATCTTGCCTATATCCTGAATGATCCGAAGATGATTGCGGAAACAAAAACATGGATTGAAGGTGTATTTGCCAGTTGCCAGCCCGACGGTTACTTCGGCCCCATCAACGAACGGAACGGTAAACGTGAATTGTGGGCACAAATGATCATGCTCTGGTGTCTGCAATCTTATTACGAATATTCTCAGGACCAACGGGTTATTGACCTGATGACGAACTATTTCAAATGGCAGATGACTGTTCCCGACGATAAGCTTCTGGAAGACTACTGGGAAAACAGCCGTGGCGGTGACAACATCATCAGTATCTACTGGCTGTATAATCATACCGGAGACGCCTTCCTGCTGGAACTTGCCGAGAAGATTCACCGTAATACAGCCGACTGGACAAAGTCAACTTCCCTGCCTAACTGGCATAATGTGAACATCGCCCAGTGTTTCCGCGAACCTGCCACTTATTATATGCAGACCGGAGATTCCGCTATGCTCAAAGCATCTTATAACGTACATCATTTGATCCGTCGTACCTTCGGTCAGATGCCGGGCGGTATGTTCGGTGCGGACGAGAATGCCCGTCTGGGATATATCGATCCCCGTCAGGGAGTGGAAACCTGCGGACTGGTGGAACAGATGGCTTCTGATGAAATCATGCTTTGCATGACAGGCGACCCGATGTGGGCTGAACATTGTGAAGAAGTGGCTTTCAACTCTTATCCTGCTGCCGTAATGCCCGACTTCAAGGCTTTGCGTTACATCACTTGTCCGAACCATACAGTCAGTGACTCAAAGAATCATCATCCGGGCATTGACAACCGTGGTCCGTTCCTTTCCATGAATCCGTTCAGCAGCCGCTGCTGCCAGCATAACCATGCGCAAGGCTGGCCTTACTTCTCAGAACATCTGGTATTGGCAACTCCCGACAACGGTATTGCCGCTGCCATCTATGCTGCCTGTAAAGCTACGGTGAAAGTTGGCAATGGAAAGGAAATCGTTCTTCATGAAGAGACTAACTATCCTTTCGAGGAAAGTATCAAATTTACCGTTTCTACCGGTGAAAAGGTCAATTTTCCGTTCTATCTCCGCATTCCTTCATGGACTGAGGGAGCCGAAGTGCGTGTAAACGGAAAGAAGATCAGCGCGAAACCTGTATCGGGCAAATACTTGTGCATCGAACGCGAATGGGAGGATGGTGACAAAGTGGAGATGACCCTTCCGATGTCTCTGTCCATGCGTACCTGGCAAGTGAATAAGAACAGTGTAAGTGTGGATTATGGTCCGTTGACATTGTCTCTTAAGATTGACGAGAAATATGTAGAAAAAGACAGTCGGGAAACAGCTATCGGTGACTCCAAATGGCAGAAAGGTGCCGACCCGAAGAAATGGCCTACTACTGAAATTTATGCAAATAGCCCCTGGAACTATTCATTGGTATTGGATAAGAAAGAACCTTTGAAAAACTTCAAGGTGGTTCGTAAGTCCTGGCCTGCTGATAACTTCCCGTTCACAGTAGCCAATGTACCTTTGGAAGTGAAAGCTACCGGTCGGATTATTCCCGAATGGCAGATCGACGAGACAGGACTTTGTGGCGTATTGCCCGAAGAAGATGCGGTGAAAGGCGCTAAAGAAGAGATTACATTGATTCCGATGGGAGCGGCCCGGTTGAGAATATCGGCTTTCCCGAATACTAAGGAGTAAACAGATCCTTATCATTGATATATTCAGACATATGATGAGATAAATCATTTAATGAATGGGGGTGAGAGGCTATTGCAAGATTCGTTTGATTCTTTGCAATAGCCTTTTTTATGCTTCCTCTTCTCTTTCCGTTATCATTCAGATGGATCGATTCTTCGATAAAATGGAATATTTGTGTTATTTATTGGTCAAATAATAGCTTTGTAGTAACCCCGATTTTGCGAACTTTGCAGCCATAACGTAACTTTGTAATTTTATATCAATCATGAAGAATTTGGCATTATGGGCTTTTGCTGCCCTTTTTATGACTGCTTGTACTCCGAAAGCAGAGCAAACTACCGACTCCGGTCTGTTAAGAACTAATTTCCAAGCCGAGGTAGGCGGTAAGAAAACAGATTTATACACCCTTCGCAACAAGAATAACATGGAAGTCTGCGTGACGAACTTCGGCGGACGCATTGTTTCTGTGATGGTTCCCGATAAAGACGGAAAGATGCAGGATGTAGTTCTGGGATTCGATTCTATTCAGGATTATATCAGCAAACCTTCGGATTTTGGTGCCAGCATCGGTCGTTATGCTAATCGTATCAATCAGGGTAAATTCACATTGGACAGCATTGAATATCAATTGCCTCAAAATAACTACGGCCATTGCTTGCATGGTGGCCCTAAAGGGTTTCAGTATCGTGTGTTCGACGCTGTGCAACTGAATCCGCAAGAGATCGAACTGACTTATGTCGCTGCGGACGGTGAAGAAGGTTTCCCGGGCAACATTACCTGTAAAGTTCTGATGAAACTGACGGACGATAATGCCATCGATATCCGCTATGAAGCAGAAACGGATAAGCCGACCATCGTAAATATGACCAATCATTCTTATTTTAATCTCGATGGTGATGCAGCAAGCAATGCAGACCACTTGTTGATGGTGGATGCCGATTATTATACTCCGGTCGACAGCACATTCATGACAACTGGTGAAATTGTTCCGGTAGAAGGTACTCCGATGGATTTCCGCACTCCGACTCCGGTAGGTGCACGCATTAACGACTACGATTTTGTACAATTGAAGAATGGAAATGGTTATGACCATAACTGGGTATTGAATGCCAAAGGGGATATTTCCCGGAAATGTGTTTCGCTCGAATCACCTAAGACGGGTATCGTACTGGATGTATATACCAATGAACCGGGTATTCAGGTGTACGCAGGTAACTTCCTGGATGGTTCTCTGACAGGAAAGAAAGGCATTACTTACAATCAACGTGCTTCTGTATGTCTTGAAACACAGAAATATCCGGATACTCCGAACAAACCGGAATGGCCTTCGGCTGTGCTTCGCCCGGGAGAAAAATACATGAGTCAATGCATCTTTAAGTTTTCTGTAGATAAGGAATAATCTGCTCGCTCCCAAGAAATAAAAAAAATATTTTAGTCTCACGGTCTCACTTCCTTTCTGTAAAGATCATATAACTAGATGAATAATGAGTGAGAGATACCTTCGAGATATGGTATCTCTCACTCTTTTATCCCTTAAAATGCTCCAGAACAGCGCATCTCTCATCCTTTCTTGAGTTATCTCTCATTATTCTTTCTGCTACGGACTACAGCTGTATTGATTTTACTCTACCTGTCATTTGTATGTTATGACACTTGTGTTCTTGGCATATCTCCCTTACATTCTTATATTATCTTACCGACATTTTCATCGTTCCACACGGGTGAACTGATCATCGCACCAAGGTGAACTGATCATGTCACAGACGTAGACAGCTTGTTCTACCCGGGTGGAACGATGAAGATGTCTCTACGGAAATCTGATAATGATAGGTGAAAATCAGGCGATTATAGGGTTGTTTGGACGAAGAGAGGCAGTAAATCAGACAATAATTGCCGCAGTTTATAATTATGTCTGTTATTTGTTTGTATTCTAATAATAATTAGAGTATATTTGTAAGAATGTATAACACAATGAAGTTAACTTGACTTCATTAACAAAACTATTATATGATGAAAAAAATCCTTTTCTTAATGGTGATCTGCGTAGCCACATCGCTTACTTCTATTTTACCGGCTTCGGCTCAGAATTCAGATAAAACTGATGAATACAAAACTTTGCTTAAGAAGATTATGACCCTTTCCGGTAGTTCGGCATCCTCCGAGGCTATCATGTCGCAATTCATGTCAAGTATGCAAAAGGGACCTTTCCAACAAGATGAGGCTTATTGGAAAGATTTTGCAGCAAAGTGGACACAGAAGATTGAAGATAAAGTGATGGAAGTATATGCTCCTATTTACCAACAGCATATGACATTGGATGAACTGAAAAAAGTAGTTGCTTTCTACGAATCTCCTGCCGGCAAGAAGCTTGGGGAGACTGCATCTGCTGTTGCGAATGAATCAATGCCGATGATACAGCAACTGTCAATGGAAATGGTACAAGAGATCATGCCGCAGATTCAGAAAAGCATGAATATTGTTGAGAATAAGGTTGTCGACCCGAACAAGGAACGTGATCAGAAATTGTTTGATGAGGCTTACACGGTTCCTAAAGAAGATATAAAGATAGCTGCCGATAGAACTTATCAGCGAGGAATGAGTACAATGCCTGAAATCTATTCTATTGAGAAACGAAAAAATGATACTAAAGTTACATTTTTGCAGCCTATCTATTTCGATTGGCAATGGTTGTATTATAGCCCGGGATTTAAAATAGTAGATAAGAAAACCGGAGATGAATATATGGTGAGAGGATATGATGGCGGGGCTCCATTGGATAAGCTGTTGATTATTAAAGGTTGTGATCGCAAGTATATCTATGTCAGCCTTTTGTTTCCCAAGCTGAAAAAGAACGTAAAAGAAATTGATATTATAGAGGCGCTGG
The DNA here is from genome assembly GCF_900106755.1 of Bacteroides faecis MAJ27. Lineage (GTDB taxonomy): Bacteria > Bacteroidota > Bacteroidia > Bacteroidales > Bacteroidaceae > Bacteroides > Bacteroides faecis. The sequence continues at coordinate 7,383 of NZ_FNNN01000029.1, read as the reverse complement.
CTGATAAAGAGGCACTACCTTCCAATGATGATGGTGTAGCTAAATCTTATTTTGATGTAAAAATAGACGATTATATTGTATCCTCTAAAGAAAACAAGAAGGTATATTATTGATTGGAGCGATTTATTTATCACTGAAAATGAATATGACTATGAAAAACACAATGGTTTGGATCATAACCATTGTGTTGATGTCTGTTGATGTATATATAATATTTACGGACCCTTTGGAACGGCAATATGATTTGGTACAAATCGTAATGGCTTGGTATCTTGTAACGTTGCTGCTGGACTTTCTTTTTCGCCATAATAATACTTATGGGGTGATAAGAAATGTCATAGCCACAGTGCTTCTCTGTGTATTATATTTTGTATTTCCTTAAATGTATAATAATATGAGATATGCAGTTGTTTTGATAATCAATATTATATTAGTGTTAGCAGGATTCTTTTTACTCATAGTTGATCCTTTGAATAAGCAGTTACCGGTGAAAATGATAGCTATTTGGTTCATTGTTTTTGTGATATTAGATTATCCTCTTCGCCATTATAAAATATACAAAGAGATAAGGATATTTTTGTATATGATTTTTCTATCTCTTTTATATTGGCTGTTTCCTGCATAGGAAAACCATTGTTTTATTTATATTCATGTTCAAATAAAATAGCCTGTTGATGGACCTGTGTAATGGGAATGTTTTATCTTTGCAGTGTTTAAAATAAAATACGATGAAGAAAAGAGTAACAATACAGTTCGCTGACCTTATAAAGAGTAGGTTGGCAGGTGGTTTGCTCTGTTGTCTTGTGTTGTTGGCTGCCTATTTGTTTCAGATGTTCTTTCCGGGGATGTATGTGGATGCATTCTCGGCTTCCCATTATCTTTTTATGTGGCTGATCCTCTTTGTAGGCGCACTCTTATGGACATTCCGTGAGAAAGGAACACATGGATTGCCCTCCGAGGTAACTGATTGGCAATGCATTGCTGCCTTTTTGTTGATTGTTGCCAATCAGATTTATTTTGTTATGCCTAAGGAAGTCCACGTAGAGTTAGCTCCTGCACTATCTGCTTATACTCTGCCTGTGCTGATTATTGTTGGCTTAGCAATAGCAGGGATAGTTAAATTGGCTGTCTCATTCTATCGTTTATTGGAACTTGAACGGCAAAAAACAATTCTCCAAGAGAAACGGCTTCAAGAAATGCTTTCTTCTCCTCCATCTGCATTGGAAGGCGTTGTATATATGCGCAGACTTTTAGAAAATAAATCCATATATCAATTGACTGCCAGTGAGTACCTTACATTAATAGAAGGATGTCGTGCGATTGATCCGGATTTTTTTGTTTGGTTGAAAGAAAAGCAATTTGAAATGAAACCACGATATATTGTGTATTGTGTACTTATTAGGATGGGTAAGACTAAAGAAGATATGATGTCTATTTTTGATATTAATGATGGTAACTATCGTACTTTGAGATCTCGTGTACGAAGACGTTTAAGTATTGAAGATGAGGATATGGAAACTTTCTTGAAGGAATTGCATTAGTTATATTTTTAATGTGTTTATTAATCCTATAAAAGAATGGATTGCTGATATGAATCCCCCCATAATGGCGTAGTAGAACCATACGCGTTTATTCGAATATTTGTTTTGAGGGAATGTGTCGATGGCTCCGATTATGAGCACAATCCATGCTAGAAGTTCAAAGAAAGTGATAAGACAGTCTTGTAAAGTATAGTTTATGTCATTAATAAAACAGTGAAGGTAGCACATAGCGATGCTAATCCCCCACATTATATTATATAAAATTATATATTGGATTATTTTCATTTATTAGCTATACATTCTTTGTATTTTTTGTTTGCTATGTCCTTGGCTCTATCATATTTTGCAGCTGCCTGTATTAAGCAACCAGATGACATTGAACCACTTTGACAGTTAGTGACAGCATTGTCATAATCAGCTTTAGCTTGCGTATATGCTGCTTGTTTTTGTTCTTCACAGTTGCTAGTACCTCCTCCTTCTTCGCGTGTTTTTAGAAGTTTCACTTTTGTTAGTTCGTTACTTTCTGCATATAATATAAAGAGTTGTATCCGTTCATCTTCACTTAATCTTAAAAATCCCGTATGTTGAATCAGCTTCTCTTTAGCTTTTGCCATTTGTTGTAGCTCATCTTGCAGATTCGCTTTCCTTGCGAAGTCTTCCATGTAGTCATCATCATTCAGATTCTCCATAAGTTTGTCATATTCTTCTTCACTTAAAGTAGAAGTGTATTCATGAAACTTATCTGCCAAAAGCTCGGAGCTCATTTCGAATTCCCAAAACTCATCAGAACTGGCAATAGAATCAATGAGTGTATTTTCGTTATTTAGCATTCTTGATGAAAATCCGCGTGTTTTTGCTATCCCATTCTCTGCCATCTGTGTTTCATCTGTGTAATATTCATCAGTACTACAACTATAAGTAATGAAAATAGCGGTTAAACTACAAGCTAATGCTATCGCATAAAATAAAGCATTTTTTTTTCTTCTTGCGCTCATGATTATTTTGTTTTTTTAATGTTGATGCAAAGTAACGAAAAATAGATTTATTTGAAGGATAATATTTATTCAAAAAAAGACTAATATCTGATCCTTACAGGGCTTTAATTATTTTTATTGTGTTACAATATAGAAGAAAATAAAAGAAGTAATAGTGGCTAGAAGTACTTCTGTGTGGGTATAATGGTTTTAAAGGTGTAACATTGATAGGAGAGAATGAATATCTGCAAAATAATTTTCGGTCATATAAGGACAATTCTGAGTCATTAGGGATAATTTCCGGTCAAAAGTGAAATTTGGATACATTTTAGTTGTTACAATCATGGCATAAAAAATAAAAATATCCTTTTGAGAAGTCTCTGTGGCATATTGTAGAGGCTGTATGAGTGTAACACCCCCTTGTGTGATGGCTAAATGACTTGTAATTTTGCAAAAAAATAACATAGAATCATTTATCTCTATTTTTCTGATAATTATGAGAACATTCACAAGGTTGGTATCTGTCTTTCTGCTTACTGCAATTGGTAATCTCTTTTTCCTTTCATGTTCTGGAAGAGAAAAGAATGTTCCGGCGGTTTCTATATTGGAAATAGCTCTTCAGCAGGCAGGAGAGAATCGTGTGGAGCTGGAAAAGGTTTTGTCTCGCTATCAGATTGATCCGGCAGATAGTTTGAAATATAGGGCTGCTTGTTTTTTGATAGAGAATATGCCTTATTATACCTATTATAAAGGAAAACAGTTAGATCGGTATTTTACTTACTATGCTTTGTTACAGAAAACACGTGGATTGGGTATTTCTCCTCAGGTCGTGGCTGACTCTGTTCGTCACATGTATGGACCATTGTATTTAGATTCTTTACAATCCTATAGAGATATCGAAACAGTTGATTCTGCTTATTTATGTAATAATATTGAGTGGTCATTTAAGGTGTGGCAGGAACAACCATGGGGGAAACATGTTTCGTTTGCAGATTTTTGTGAATATCTTCTTCCTTATCGTATTGGTGACGAGACCTTGGCTAGCTGGCGGGAATCTATTTATCAGAAATATAATCTCTTGCTCGATTCTTTACGTGCTTCAGGAGTACTTGATAAAGAAGATCCGATTGTCGCGGCCCGTTGTTTACTTGATTCAATTCGTAAGGGAGGAGCGGTATTCACTACTGCCGTTCCTGCCAACCTTCCTCATGTGGGGCCGGAAGTTGTCCAGCAGAAAACCGGTAGTTGTCGTGAACTCACGGATTTTGTTGTTTATGTTTGTCGTGCGTTAGGCATTCCGTGTGCCATAGACTTCATGCCGATTCGTGGTGATGAGAATGACAGCCATCAATGGGTGGCATTTACAGATAAATACGGTACGCTCTATTACCACGAATTTCCTAATGGTGTGAGTGAAGTACGGAAAGACGCAATGTGTGGAATGCCTAAAATAAAGGTTTATCGTAATACATTTAGTCTAAATCGCGCTATGCAGGAGGAAATGCAGAAATTGGATACTGCTATTGTTCCTCTTTTCAAAGATCCGCATATCATAGATATTACTTTCCCTTATACAAAAGATTTTAAGAAAGAACTCCAAATACCGAAGGACGCTTTATATAAAGGTAAGCCACGTTCACGAATAGCTTATCTATGTGCCAGCAAACGGATGGATTGGGAGCCTGTTGCATGGACAGATTTTGATGGTAAAAACATTGTCTTTACAGATATACAAAAAGGACCTGTCATGCGGGTTGCTACTTACGAACGAGGACGACTCCGTTTTTGGACTGATCCTTTTGAGATTAATGTTTCTAATGAATTTCATTTCTTCACTCCTTCGGATAGTGTACAGGATGTTACTTTATTCGCAAAATATACTTTGCGGGCAGATGATATGTTCTTGAATCGCATGATAGGTGGAACTTTTGAAGGAAGCAATGATCCTGATTTTCGTGAAAAAGAAGTCTTGTACTTGATAAACGAGAAACCGAAAAGATTACAGACAGTTGTTCAATCATATTCTTCAAAACCGTATCGCTATGTCAGATATGTAGGACCTAAAGAGTCACACTGTAATATTGCAGAAGTAGCTTTTTATACTCCTAATGATACCGCTTCTTTAAAAGGTAAGGTAATAGGTACTCCCGGATGTTTTCAAAAAGACGGTTCGCATGAATATACGAATGTATTTGATGGGGATGTCACAACTTCTTTTGATTATATTGAACCTTCCGGTGGCTGGTCAGGGATCGATCTTGGAATTCCTAAACAGATAGAAAAGATTGTCTATACACCTCGGAGTTATGATAATTATATTCGTTCAGGTGATAAGTATGAACTGTTTTACTGTACAGGAAAAGATAAGTGGGAATCTCTTGGGAAAAAAGTCTCCGAAGCAGATTCATTGGTATACAGAGATGTTCCTGTTAATGTGTTGTTACTTTTGAAAAATTATTCCAAAGGGGTTCAGGAAAGAATCTTTACTTATGAGAGGAAAGGGCAAGTTTGGAAATAGAAATTAAAATAAGCAATAGTTTTTTTAGACTTGCTTTGTAGCTATATATGTGCTAGCGATATATACTATAATAGTAAGAATTTATATAGTCATTATTGTTTAATCTAAAAATAAAATTTATGATTTTAGGAAATTTGAAGAAAAGACCATACTTAGTGTTTATGTTATCGTGTCTTATAATGCAAAGTTGTAACTCTGATTATGATGAGTTTGTTGCTGATACAGGTGTTTCTAATAATGAGACTGTTACTCAATATGAAGCAGTATTACAATCTAATGAATTTAAGGAGTATGATTCTAAATACACTAATTTAATGTCAATAATTGACGATGTTGCATCTAGAATGACGGAAGAAGAGAAAAATGAGTTATCAAAATTGGGGGAGCTGTATGTTTCCGATCCTGAAAGATACAGTACTTTATTTAGATATGAAGTTACTAAAGTTCTAGGAAATGATTCGATAAGAGCAAAAGGAGCCTTATCTTTAGTATTGGAAGCTAAAAACAATCTGATGAAAAATGAGAAGTTAAAAAAAGAAATAGAAGGGAATGAAGTTTTGATTTCTGCCGAACTGAAAGTTAATAGGGATATAAATTCTAGATTTATTAGTGGTTATACCCCGATACTAAAGACTCGTGTTGAAAATAATCTAGATAAATTAACAGAATGCAATTCTTTATGTAAGGAGTCGTATGATAACAGAACGGATGTGGCGGATGCGGCATTGCTTTGTGGAACCGCTGTTAATATAGCCATGTGTCTTGGTTCATTGGGGGTGAGTGCTCCTGGTGGGGTTGTAACTCAACTAGGTTTAACAATTATATATCGTAATGAAAAGGAAGCGGCATTAAAAGATTATGATATTTGTACTAGGAATTGTGAATTGTCATATAAAAAATAATATGCTAATGGCTGTTGCGATGTTTGTAGTTACTTATGTCTCAGTAATATGTAGTGCGTATAATATTCTTGCTCAATGGCAAAAACTCTTCTCAGAACAAAAATATATACGTTTATCTATAATTGTGGGGCATAGCATAATTGTTAATGTTATATTTATAATAGCGTGCTATCGTGCGATATTCTATTAAATGATTGATAAAGGGCATTAGAAATAGAGATTTTTCTTTTTTAATTGCCCTCTATTTTCATATACAGAATAAAAATGAAGAAATGTATTTTACTATTTTTCCTTCTATTGTTATTGGCCTGTCAAGACAAGAAATATTTTAGAGACTTTATTGATGTTTCTGATGCTATTATTTATGGATGTGAGGTGTCTAAACCATCCTTGTTGTGTCTCATAGATGATAATGATAAAATATTATCCATAAAGAATTGTGATACTTTGGTAGCAAACTTTGTATGTTATATGTTACATGATCCAATGAAAACTGATGTAGGTAAAATAGTTCACCCTTCCGAATATCCTATATATGTAATATTGGAAAGAGATAGTATCGTTTCTATCCTTTCTTCTGAAGAAATGAAAAAGGAATTAGGGAAAGAAGATAGGAGGGCACTAAAGGATCGTTTATTACGTTCTAAGTATGACGGTAATAATGATATAGCTTATTTAAATGTTTTGCTGAAATTATATGCTTATTTGAGTAATCAGAATAGTAATTCTGTAATAGAGTTAAGCTATTTAGACTCTTTAATAAACAAACATAATAAGTTCTATGGAAAATATCTTTTAGCACAATTATATAAGGACCTAGATGTTAAAAATGCTGATGAGATGTATAGCGATTTATGGGTAAATTCGACAAAAAATGACATGGAAGAGTATCCAGAAGAGTTTATAGATATAATGAAATGTAAAGATCATCTAGTACTTGTGAATAAAGAGGATATATTGTTTGGTTGTACAGAATATGATTTTGGAATCATATCTCCTAATAAAGAAGTAACTTGTACTTTTAGTTTTACGAATAATAGCTCTAATAGGTTTATTATTCATAATGTAATAACGACATGTGGATGCACTGTACCTGTTTGGAATAGAAAGCCGATAGCTCCTAATGCTCGGGATTCTATCTCAGTAAAGTTTAAAAGTAATTATACGGGAGTTAGCCAAAAAACTATCATTATAGAAGGAAATTGTAAACAGAAAATTGAACTAAAAATAAGAGCTTCAATTTGTAATTAGAAAATATATAATGTACGTGTTCTATATAAGGAAATAACTGTGTCATGAAAAAAAATATTATTCTTTTGTTCTTATTTTTACCTTTTGTTTGTTTTGCTCAAAGTAAGCAATCAGTAAACCCCGTATCCTAGACCATAATAGTTCTTCATACCTTTGCGTGTGAATTATAAAACGTAAAAGATATGAAGGTAAGCAAT
>NZ_FNNN01000053.1 GCF_900106755.1 Bacteroides faecis MAJ27 | reverse complement strand
CTTTCTCCTTGGGAATCATAATTAGAACAATGAGTGGTTTTATTCTTATAATATACTGATTTTCAAGAAGATTAGAAAACTAACTAATGAGATAGGTAACTAATTAATGAGATAGGTAACTGAATAATAACATTTTAACAAGCGAAAAAGTAGATGATTATCAACTGCTGATTCGCATCATTTATTAATAATATGAACAAGTTACTATTTGCATGAACAAAAGTTTGTCTATATAAAGGTAAGAGATTTAAGCGCATTTAAATATTCAAACATAAAATTATGTTATATTATTAGTCATTTATTATAATTTCATAAAATTTCTATTTATATTTTATTAATTTGCAGTGTTAAATTTTGCAATATAAACTATACCATAATGGACAAGAGCGAAAGATATGATTCAGATTGGAGAATGATTGAAAACTTATTTCGATCATATTATAGCATGCTACGCTCTTATGCATTTCGATTGGTTAACGATTTCTGTTTAGCAGAAGATATTGTACAGGATGTGTTCATGTCATTGTGGAATAACCGTAATAATATAGACTTTGACAGTGAACTAAAACCCTATCTTTTCAGAGCCATATATAATAAATCCTTAGATTATCTGAAAAGTAAAAAATGTACAGAAGAAGAATCCTTAGACACTATAATAGCCCGGCTTGAGCTTTCGCACCATTCAAATGAAAATCATGAAGAAACTCTATTCGCAAAAGAAATTCAACAGGAAATAGTCAATTATTTAAAAGGGCAGCCTGAAAATGTGAGAAAAGTTTTTGTATTGAGCCGTTATCATGGGCTAAAGATTAAAGAGATAGCCAGGCAATTAGAACTTTCTCAAAAAACGGTGGAAAAGTACCTTTCCAGGGTACTCAAAGGTTTGAAGGAATGTTTAATATATAAAGAGTTATTGTCTTTTTTACTTATTTTTTCTTTCTTCATGGATTTTTTCTCAAAATAAATCCATTTTTGAGGAGGGTATTTCCGGTTTTATTCGTGTAACTAATATAGAGCAATTGTACATATGATAAACAACAAATTAAATATTGATGAAATAATTATACGTTACTTGGACGGAACTGCTACGGATTCCGATAAAGAACAGTTGCTTACATGGCTAAAGGAGTCAGATAAAAATCTGCATAGTTACTCTGAGTTTCGTGATGTATGGTTCGCAAGCCAATCAAATTCATCCGTTCATTCTGATATGGAAAAGGCACTCAAGCGCTTGGAGAAACGGATAAAAGGAAAAGAATCAGAAAAAAAAATAAATATAGTCTCTCCCTATAATTTTTATAAGACAGCAAGAGTAGCGGCGTTCTTTGCGTTACTATTTATAATAGGAATAACGTTCTACCATATCGGTAGGAATGTGACAAAAAAAGATATTCTCATTTTGAATCACTTGATAACCGATTCAGGGAGTAAGAGACGTTTTGTTTTACCGGATAGCACTATTGTCTGGCTGAATTCAAATTCAAAACTCGAATATCCGACTACTTTTTCTGAATCTTCACGTGAAATCAGTTTAGAAGGAGAAGCATATTTTGAAGTAAGTCATGATGTGAACAAGCCCTTCCACGTACATGCCGGAGATATGGATATTGAAGTATTGGGTACTCATTTTTCTGTAGAGAATTATCCCGACAAGAAAGGCGTGGAAGCTGTGTTGGCAGAAGGTCGAATCAAGGTTACAGGTTCAGAAATACCCGTTCCATTAGTGTTGGAGCCCGGAGAATTGATTAGATATGACAAAAGCAACAAGCAGACTGTTGTAAAAAAAGTAGATGCAGAGAATTATATCAGTTGGATACAGAATGAATTGACTTTCGATAATGCAAAATTGGCAGATATCGTTATGAATCTAAAAAAATGGTATTCGATTGATATAGAATGTGATTCCTCTATCGGACAAAACTTATCCATGTCATTCACTCTTCATAAGGGCGAAGATTTGGATGAAATATTGAAAGCGATGACATTAATTATCCCTGTACGATATTATTGGAAAGATAATGTTTTAAACATTGTCTCAGTAAAATAAAGTAAGTATTAACCCTTTAAATCAGAAAAACTATGTAGAAACAAAAGAAAAAAATAGGTAAATGTTTGCCCATCTACCTATTTCCGATTTCATTAATCACGCTTCTAGCCGGAAGCGAAATAATTAACATTAAATCTATTACAAAGGTATGAATAAATTTGAATGGAGGAATATTTCATCCTCTTTCTTAACAGGAAGAAATATTCATTTGCTAAAACTAGTATTTCCTGTAATACTTTTGCTTGTCAGTGGGAGCCTTTTAGCCCAAACGACCCGGATTAGTTTAAAAGCTAATCAGAAAACTCTGAAAGAAGTATTGAAAACTATTGAACAAAAGAGCGAATATACTTTTTTTTATAAAGACGCGGATTGTGACGTAAACAAAAAAATCTCGATTAACGTAGAAAACGAGCCTATCAGTGCCATTCTCAAGAAAATTTTGCCGGGTAGCAAGTGGGTGGTAGAAAATAAGAAAATAATTCTTATGCCCGCTCAGGAGAATAAGCAGAAAGTTCAAGAGAATGGAAAGCTTCAAACGATAAAAGGTACAATCACGGACAATAATGGAGAAGCGCTGATAGGAGTAAACGTGACAGTCCAAGGAACTACAATAGGTATGATTTCAGATATAGACGGAAATTTCAGCTTGGACGTTCCGGTAGGGAAATCCCTTCTATTTTCTTATGTGGGTTATATGCCTCAGACTGTAAAAATAGGCAATAACAAAATAATCAATGTCACCATGCAGGAAGACAGCAAGACATTGGAAGAGATTGTCATCGTAGGATATGGTACGCAGAAGAAGGTCAATCTTACAGGCGCCATTTCAAGCATCGATTCGAAAGTTCTGGAAAGTCGCCCCCTTACCAATTTGGGGCAAGGATTGCAAGGTTTGATCCCGAACCTTCAGATAACGAATAATGGTGGTGGCCGGCCGGGTAGCACCTCCTCCTACAACGTCCGCGGTTATACCTCCTTGAGCGGCGGTGGTCCGTTGGTCTTGGTTGACGGGGTTCAAATGGACCCTAACCAGATTAATCCAAGTGACGTGGAGTCGGTAACAGTCTTGAAGGATGCCTCCTCGGCTGCTATTTATGGGGGACGTGCAGCCTATGGCGTCGTTTTAATCACTACGAAAAAGGGGAAAAAGAATGCCCCGATGCGATTCAATTACTCCTACGACTACTCCATCACGAGACCGACCCGCCTTCCCGATCTTGTCAACTCTCTGCAATTCGTGGATATGTATCGCGCGGCCGCCGAAAGCGGAAGGCTATCGGGAGGACCTGCCGGAAGCGAAACCTATACGGATCTGGACATCGAGAAGATCAAAAATTACATGGCGAACCCGACTCTGGAGAATGCAGTTTATGTCGACCCGAACAATCCGAACCAATATAGATATTGCGGGAACACGAACTGGACAAAGGAGATGTATCCCGGCACCGCCCCACAACAACAACACAATCTATCCATAAACGGAGGCACCGAGAAGACGACTTATATGGCCTCGTTCTCAGCTTTCAAGCAAAACGGATTGATGCCCGACTATATCAAGCAAGAGTTCAAACGTTACAACGCCACCTTGAACTTGGATACAGAAGTCACCAGTTGGCTGGAAATCAACATGAAAATGTCACTGAACCGGAAGGAAGACGATCAGCCTATTAAACTGTGGGGCACCAATACAATCGACACCTTCTCTGACGACTTGAAACCGATGCAACCGGTTTATTTCCCAGACGGACATTTCTCCGGACAGGGCGGAAATAGCAACCCTTTGGCGATTGCTACCCTTGGCGGACGAAGCACCTACAATTCAGATGACATCTGGATGACAGGAGGATTCACCCTCCGTCCATTCAAAGGTCTCAGTATTGTCGGCGATTACACCTGGAACTCCTACCGCTACAATAGCAAATTCAATCAGAAAGAATTCGATCAGTACGGAGCACCTGCCGCGGGAGCAGACATTACCGATCCGGAGCAGGCGAATGCCACAGGCAAGTATCCGTACACCTCACCGGCGTCAGTATCCGAAAGTAGTAGCCACGATGTCTACCAAGCCACAAACATCTATGCGCAATACGAAAACACTTTGGCCCAAAAACATTATGTGAAGGGGATGGTTGGTTTTAACCAGGAAAGCAAACGGAACGAGTCGTTCAGCGCAGGTGTTAAAAATCTGGTAAACCAAGACTATCCCTACATCCGGCTGAACAACGACGATAAGCCAAGCGTTTCGAGCAGCATAGGGGATTGGGCATTGATTGGAGTCTTTTTCCGGTTAAATTATGTATACGACCAGAAATACCTGATTGAATTCAACGGACGTTACGATGGGTCCTCACGTTTCGCCCGGGACAACCGATATGTATTCAGCCCATCCGTTTCGGTAGGATACCGTATTTCGGAGGAGAAGTTCTTCCAACCTTTGCGTTCAGTGATCGATAATCTCAAAATCCGTCTCTCCTACGGTCAGCTTCCGAATCAGCAGTTAAATAGCAATTATGGTAACTATCCCTACTTAGCGACGATGGGGTACGGAAAAACCAGCTATCTTTTTGGAAACGAGTCTCAACTCTTTGTGAACGCCCCGGGGTTGGTCAGCCCGAACTTTACATGGGAGAAAGTGCAAACAAAGAATATCGGGTTCGACTTTACCTTATTGCGCAACCGCCTGTCCGGTAGTTTCGATTATTACATCCGAGATACCAAAGATATGATTGTAGGCGGATTCAAGCTACCGGCAATCTTAGGAACAGGTTCGCCCAATAGAAACGCTGCGGATCTGCGGACGAAAGGATTCGAGTTTGAAGTGAGTTGGAACGACCGTATCGGAAAAGACTTCACCTACCGTGTAGGATTCAACTTGTCAGACAGTCAGGCGAAAATCACGAAGTATGACCTAAATCCAGACGGTAATATCGGCGACCATTATGTAGGCGAAAAGATTGGTGAAATCTGGGGATTTGTAACCGACGGATTCTACTCTACAGACGAGGAAGCCGCAGGCGTGGACAACAGTGATATCTGGGGTGGCAAATGGCTGGCCGGTGATGTCCGATATAAGAATCTGAACGGTGACAAGACAGCAGATGGAAAGGATATCATCAGCAAAGGGCATAGCAAGTTGCAGGACCCGGGCGACCGAAAAATCATCGGTAACAATACCGCACGCTATAACTATGGTATCAGCTTGAGTGCCGAATACAAGAACTTCGACTTCTCTTGTTTGATGCAGGGGGTAGGTAAAAGAGATCTCATGTTAGGCGGAGCTTATTTCTGGGGATTTACCGATGAATGGAGAACACCGACCACAGAACAGTTGGATTACTGGACACCCGACAACCCGAATGCCTATTATCCGAGACAACGTTTCGGAGGAGGAGGAAACTTCCAAAGCCAGACCAAGTATTTGCAGAACGGCGCTTATATGCGTATGAAGCAATTAACCTTAGGTTACAGCATCCCGAAAGCATTGCTGAGCAAAGTGAGAATCAACAGCCTGCGGTTCTACTTCACAGGACAAAACCTGTTCGAGTTCACGAAGATGATCAAGTCATACGATCCCGAACAACCAGACAGGAAGGGAGACTATCCGTTAGACAGGGCGTTCTCCTTCGGCGTACAAGTTAGTTTATAACCTAAAAAAATGAGAAAAATGAAATACCTTATACAATCGATTTTGGTGGCGGTAACGTTGTTGACGGTTAGTTGCAACGATTATCTGGATCGTTTCCCTAAGGATTCGTTCAGCGAGCCGACCTTCTTTAAAACGGAGAACGACCTGATCTATTATGCCAATCAGTTCTATGGCAGTTTACCCGTACAGCGAATGGATAATGACAACAATTCCGATAATATGGTCCCTCAGAATATCAACACATTCCTTGCCGGAACGTATACTGTTCCCGGGAGCGGAGGGGGGTGGGCTTCAGGCGACTGGGCTAACATCCGTAGTTGTAATTACTTTTTAGAACACTATTCAAGAGCGGAGACCTCGTTCAAAGAACGGTATGCCGGAGAAGTTCGTTTCTTCCGGGCTTTGTTCTATTGGTATAAAGTCGTTAATTTCGGTGATGTGCCGTTACTTCTCAAAGCGTTGGATGACAACTCGGAAGAGTTGTACGGTCCGCGGGAAAAACGGGAGAAAGTAATGGATGAGGTGGTATTGGAAGACCTGAAATTCGCCGTCGCCAACCTTCCCGAGAAAAACCAGGCGGCAGCCGGACGTTTGCATAAGGATGCAGCCCGCGCGTTGATGTCACGCATTTGCTTATGGGAAGGAACTTACAGGAAATACCGCAACATAGAAGGCGCCGATACATATCTTGATGCCTGCGTGAAAGCATCTGAGGAATTAATGGACGCAGGATACGACATTTACTCCACCGGAAATACAGACGAGGATTACAGGAACCTGTTCATCCAGAAAGACCTGAGGTCGAACCCCGAAGCTATTTTCTACAGGGCATACATTACGGATAAGAATACCCATAATTATACCCGTCAAGCCAGCGAAAACAATACCGGCATGAGCAAAGACTTCGTGGACAGCTATCTGTTTTTGGACGACGGGAAACCTATCGGACTTACCAGCCATCCTTATGACGACTCGACTCCCGCAAAAGAGTGCGAAGGCAGAGACCCGCGTTATACGCAAACTATAGCGACTCCGGGATTTATCATGACGCTTCCGGATTTAGCAGTAAATCTGCCTGCCATTGGTACCTCCAGAACCTCCACAGGATACTGGAACATCAAGGGACGTTCCAGTGATCTTGCTCAATTCAACGCCGATAAGAGTGATTTGGATCTCTTCATCTTCCGCTATGCCGAGGTGTTGTTGAACTACGCCGAAGCGAAATATGAACTGACAGGAAGCCTGACAATAGCAGAATTGGATAAATCCATCAACCTGATCCGGGACCGTGTCGGGATGCCACATCTCACAACGAATCCAGATGCAGACCCCAATGCTGTGAATTACGGCTACACTGTGGCTCCGCTGCTGTATGAGATTCGCCGCGAGCGTCGGATTGAGCTAGTCGGTGAAGGATTCCGCTTCAATGACATCATCCGTTGGAAAGCGGGCAAACTGATTGAAGGCGTGAAGACAATACGCGGTATGAAACTGACTGATGAGTTGCGTTCCCAATATGCTGACCCTTCTTCCTTGAATAACATCGCTGTGGACGATGACTATTATATCATTGTTTATCCAAGCATCGCCACTACCAGGAAATGGAATGATAAATCGTATTTGTACCCGCTTCCGACCGACGAGAAAGACCGGTGTCATTACGAGCAAAATCCGGGTTGGAATTAGTTTTTAATTCAAGTTTCGCAACCCCCCTATTCCATATCAGGGATTCGTGGTAGGTATATTCAAGGGATATGCCTGTGGGAATAAGGTAAACTCTTTTTTTTCACCTACCACCTCCCCTACAGTTTCTCCTCCTTCCAGAAGGAGGAGAAACTATGCGGAATACTTGCGAAACTTGATTTTTTCTGATAAAAAAAGACAAGGGTATCATTTAAAAGTGATACTTTTGTTCTATATCCTCAACCAATTATTTCGACTTATGAAGACTAAATTACTGGCATTCCTACCTTTTATGGCGACTTTCGCGATGGGGCAACAAACTTATTTTGTCTCTCACGGCGGAAATGACTCGGCCGACGGTTCATTGAACAGCCCTTTGTTACATATCCATGAAGCTCTCGAAAGAGGAAAGGCTTCCGCTGAGCGTGAAATCCATATCTATATTCGGGAAGGAAAGTATTATCTGGACACTCCCCTGGTTGTTGATGCCGGCGAGTGGAAGAATAAGAGACTTACGCTGTCAGCTTATAATAACGAACCGGTTGTTTTAAGCGGAGCCAGGAAACTTTCCCTCAAATGGGTGAAGCAGAAAAACGGAATATGGAAAAGCAAGACAGAAGCCGATAAGGGTGACCAGTTGTTTGTGGGCGGAGAAAAAAGGATTCTTGCCCGTTACCCCAACTTTGAAGAAGGCACTATCTTCAATGGAACGGCTGCCGATGCGCTTGCACCGGCCCGTGTAAAGAGATGGAAATCTCCCGGAGGCGGTTTTATCCATGCGCTGCATGCCAGGGACTGGGGGGATATGCATTATGTAATTACAGGAAAAGACGACAAAAGTGTTCTTTTTGAGGGCGGATATCAGAATAACCGTCCGTCCAATATGCATGACAAATACCGGTTTGTGGAAAATATATACGAGGAGCTTGATGCACCAGGCGAGTGGTTTCTGGATGGAAAAGCCGGATATTTGTACTACTATCCATATCCAGATGAAAATATAGATAATGAGATATTTGAAATAGCTGAGATCCCAAGTCTGATTGAGATTAAAGGGATTGAAAATGACCGGGCCAGTGACGTGACGGTAAGAGGAATTTGCTTTAGCCAAACCTCCCGTACTTTCATGGCGGACTATGAGCCGTTGTTGCGCAGTGACTGGGCTATTTATCGGGGAGCAGCCGTTTTTATAGAAAATGCGGAGCGTTGCCGCATCGAGGATTGCGAATTTACCGGTTTGGGCGGTAACGCCATTTTTCTTAGCCGCCACATCGACGGTTGTGTTGTCAAGGGAAACTATATCCATCAGATTGGTGCGAGCGCAATATGTATCGTAGGAGATACTTCCGCCGTACGTTCGGGAGTGTTTAAATATGAGCAGTCCGTTCCTTATGAGTTGATGGACAAAATACCCGGCCCGAAAAATGAACTTTATCCCCGCCGGTGTATTGTGGAAGACAATCTTATCCATGATATCGGACTAGTGGAGAAGCAGGTGGCGGGCATTCAGATTCAAGTGGCAAGAGAAATCAACGTACGCCACAATACCATATACCGGGTTCCGAGGGCTGCTATCAATATCGGAGACGGCTCGTTCGGAGGACATGTCATCGAATATAACGATGCGTTTGCCACTGTATTGGAAACGAGTGACCACGGGGCGTTCAATTCGTGGGGAAGAGACCGTTTCTGGCATCCTTCCTATGAAAAAATGAGTCTTATGGTTGCAGAGCATCCCGAACTGGTTTTACTGGATGCCCTTTTCACTACTTATATCCGTTACAACAGGTTCCGTTGCGACCACGGCTGGGATATAGATTTGGATGATGGCAGTTCGAACTATCATATATACGGGAATGTCTGTTTGCGTGGAGGAATCAAACTACGCGAAGGTTTCAACCGCATCGTGGAGAATAATATCCTGATAAACAATACCCTGCATCCCCATTTATGGTTTCAGAATTGTGGTGATATCATCCGGCGCAACGTGTTCACGCAAGCCTATCTTCCCATTGAGCTGAAAAGTTGGGGGAAGATGGTGGATTATAACTTTTTCTCTTCGAAGAATGCTTTGAAACAAGTGCAAAAGGATGATACCGACGCACATAGCACAAGCGGAATACTCCATTTTGTCGATTATCAACATTATAATTTGACTCTACCGGATACTTCCCAAGCTTTTGAGATTGGTTTTGAGAATATTCCCCAGAATGGTTTCGGAGTGTATTCCCCCCGTTTGAAACGGAAGGCTGAAAAGCCCGAACTTTCCGAACTGCTTGTTTCGGATTCCTCCAATACCAATCAGACCTATTTGTGGGAAAAAGCGGAAGTCCGATTGGTCAGTGGTTTAGGAGACCGTTCAGCTTATGGCCTGCCTGATGAAAAAGGATGTATTGTATTAAAAATGGATAATGCCGTCAATATGCAGGATGCGGGATTGAAAGAAAATGACGTGATCTATTCAATTTACGGAGAAGATATTGATTCTGTAGAAACATTGATGCGATTGACTAATAAATATAAATGGAAAAAGACATTGCTATTGGAATGTTTTAGAAACCAACAGAAGCTGAAGATCTCTTTAGTTTTGGATTAACCGTTTTTTTCTATCCGGCAAGTAATCTTTATGTAATCCCTGACGAAAAGCGGTATCAGGAATTACATAAAGATATCTATGGAGAAATGGGTGTGTGCATATTTTTTAGTTTTCCCCTTCCTATAACTCAACATTTTAAGTATATTTGTGCGTATTTATAGTAAACAATCATTAATGATGCGAATCAGCAGTTGATAATCATCTACTTTTTCGCTTGTTAAAATGTTATTATTCAGTTACCTATCTCATTAGTTAGTTTTCAAATCTCCTTGAAAATCAGTATATTATAAGAATAAAACCACTCATTGTTCTAATTATGATTCCCAAGGAGAAAA
>NZ_FNNN01000012.1 GCF_900106755.1 Bacteroides faecis MAJ27 | reverse complement strand
AAGCTGGTGATGATAGGTAAATATTGGAACACTTACCTAATAGCTTGCCAATGCTACATTTATTATATCGCCTATACGGGCGCACCATCGTAATACTTTTTGCCCTGCTGATAGATTTTCACCGTTTCCTGAAAGTTGCTCACCATGTTCGTGGCAGTCTTGGAGGTATGAATGATGTTTTTGGAGGCATTGATGATACCCTGCGCCAGATTGCCCGGATCGCTTACGACCCACTGTGCGCTTGCCCTGCCTGCGAAAAGCAGGCACAGGCAGATAATCATTGTTATTCTTGTTCTCATGTTACTTTGGATTTTAGTGGTTGTTATTCTTCTGTCGGGTGTCCCGGCTGCGGTTTCACCCGCACATAGTCGCCGCCCGGCGAGAAGGTCAGCACGTCCGTTGCCTCGTTGTAGGACACGTCGATGCGGAAGCCGGTGTTCATGAACAGGTTGTCGTTTTCCTCCTGCAAGAGATAGGTTTCCGGTTTCAGCTTGCGGCGCAGACCGCTCCGGCGGAACACCGTCACCTTGTAGGCTTCGCCCTCCTTGTAGATAAGCACATCGGGCTTCCCCTCCACGCTCTCCCAGTTCCCGCACAGCATATCACGGCGGTTATCGACCACATCGCAGGATTGCAGCATCATGACCGCCAATCCGATCAGGCACTTGCTGACTTGCAGCATTTTAACTTTTGATAAATTCATACGCATTTCTTGTTTTTAGCTGATGATTAAATGATTAACTTTTGGTTCTCCGCTTCTCGGCAAGTTGCCGGATGGCGGCTTCGATGTCGCCGCCCAACTTATCCGCCAGACAGTAAACCTCCACTTTCTCCGTTTCCTCGGTGGTGTACGCCAGATACTCTTCTGCACTGACCTCGGTGGCATAGACCGCCGACTGTGTGCCTCCCAAGCCTATCCACACCTCCTTGTAGAGCCGTGAAGGGTTGTTCGCCATGTTGATGGAGAGTATCTGTCCCTTCTCCTTTTCCGTCAGTCCGAGCAACGCCTGTATCTGGTCGAACTTGTTCATGTACTTGCGCTGGTCGAGAAGTATCTTGCAGTCGGAGTTGTTGATGATGCTCTCCTTGACCACCGGAGAACTGATGATGTCGTCCACCTCCTGCGTCACCACGATTGCCTCGCCGTAATATTTTCTGACCGTCTTGTACATATAACGTAGGTATTCAGCCATGTTTGCCGAAGAGAGGGCCTTCCAAGCCTCCTCCACGATAAGCTGTTTCCGCACCCCTTTCAGCCGCCGCATCTTGTTGATGAAGGCTTCCATGATGATGATAGTCACGACGGGGAACAGTTCGCGGTTCTCTTTTATACTGTCAATCTCGAAGACGATGAACCGCTTGCCGAGCAGATCGATGTTCTCCGTAGAGTTGAGCAGGAAGTCGTAACGTCCGCCCCGGTAATACTGCCGCATGGTGGTGAGCATGTTGTCGATGTTGAAGTCGGACTTCTCCACCTTGATGTCGCGCTGCGCCAGTTCCGTGCGGTAGTCGTCGCGCATATACTCGTAGAAAGTGTTGAACGACGGCACGATGCTACGGTCGGATTGGATACGCTCGATGTAGGCACTCACGGCACTGCCCAGTTCGCCGCTCTCCGTCTTCGTCACCTTGTCGTCCTCCGATTTCCAGAGCGTAAGAAGCAGGGTCTTGATGCTGTCCTTCTTCTCCACATCGAAGATGTAATCATCGGTGTAGAACGGGTTGAATGATATGGGCTTCTCTTCCGTGTAGGTGAAATACACGCCGTCCACTCCGCCTGTCTTGCGCCGGATCATGCCGCACAAGCCCTGATAGGAGTTTCCCGTGTCCACCAATACCACATGTGCGCCTTGCTCATAATATTGGCGCACGAGGTGGTTCATGAAGAACGACTTGCCGCTGCCCGAAGGACCCAGCACGAACTTGTTGCGGTTCGTGGTGATACCCCGCTTCATCGGAAGGTCGCTGATGTCGAGGTGCAGCGGTTTCCCTGTGAGCCTGTCCACCATCTTGATGCCGAAGGGCGAGAGCGAGCTGCGGTAGTTAGTTTCCTCCGTGAACAGGCACACCGCCTGTTCGATGAAAGTGTGGAAACTCTCTTCCGCCGGAAAGTCCGCCGCATTGCCGGGTATCGCCGCCCAGTAGAGTGTAGGGCAGTCGATGGTGTTGTGGCGCGGCACGCACTCCATGCTTGCCAGCTGGCTGCCCACGTCGTTCCTTATGTGCTTCAGTTCCTCCGCGTCGTCGCTCCACGCCATGACGTTGAAGTGCGCCCGTACCGAGGTCAGCCCGTAGGACCGGGCTTCGTTCAGGTATTGGTCTATCCACTCGCGGTTGATGCTGTTGCTCCTTGAATAGCGTGAGAGCGACTGCATGTTACGGGCGGACTTCTCGAACTTCTGCAAGGCTTCCTCGCTGTTATTTATCAGCACATACTGGTTGTAGATATGGTTGCAGGAGAGCAGCAGCCCCACCGGGGAGGCGAAGGAGAGGCGGCAGTCGCTCCGGTCGGTGGAGAGCTTCTCGTAACGGGTTTCGGTAGCCACCTTGCCCGGCAGGTCTTCCGCGTCGGAGAGGGTGTGCAGACACAGGCGGTTGTCGCCGATGCGCATCTCCCTTGCCGAAAGTTCGATGTCCTGCAAGGTGATGTCACCTTCCGGCATGAGCGAGAAGTAGCGTTCTACCAGCCCCGCCTTACCCTCCGTCCCCACAATCTCGTCGGTGGAGAGGCGGCGCAACCTGACAAGCCCGCTGTCGTTCATGATACGCTCGAACTGTTCGCAGGCTTCCATGAACTTGGTCGTGGTTTCCCTGTCCAGCTCTTTCGGGATGATGTGCCCTCGGCACAGCGTGCTGAAGTTGCTCTGCATCCGGCTACGCTCCTTCGTCGTCTTGGTCAGGTAGAGGTAGCAGGTGTGTTTCAGGTACGGACGCTCGTTGAAGTGACGCTCGAAGCTCCGTGAGAGGAAACTCATGTCGTCCTTCTGAAGCTCCGGCTTGTAGCGTTCCTTGATAAACCAATCCTGCTTGTGAACGACGGAGTAGTCCGGCAGCACCTTGATCGCCTTGCACCAGCAGCTGTGTATTGCCTCGTACTCCGCGCCCGTCACGGTGTAAAGCTCCGGCAGCTCCACCTCAAAAGCCACCGTGATGTCGGCGTCCTTTGAGATGATGCAGCCATGCTCCACCGCAAGCAGGGGAAACTTGTTTTCCAGTGTTGTCATTTTCGATGTATTCCTCATTGTCTTTCTTCCTTTCGTTGCCGTTTGAACAGCCGGGTTATCCGCCGCCGGTTGATAAGGTATCGGGGATGGCTCCGTGCCGCGCCTAATTTCATCAGCCCGTGTTCACCGTACCGGGCGTTCAGCGCGAAGGTCTGCCACACAAGGAGGGAGGACGATGCCGCGCCGAAGCCGATACATACCCACTGGTCGATACCGACCATGTAGAGGATGACGAACAGGACGAAGAGAGCCAGCAGACCTCCGCAGAAGATGAAGAGGTACTGTGCCTTCAAGCCCTTGAACTCTACCGGACGGCCGATACCCTTGTTTACCGGGTATTCAGCCATACATTATTACATTAAAGGAAGAATGAGCGCAGGATGGTGGCGGCTACAATCAGGAAGATACACGCGCCGAACCAGCTTGCTGCTGTTTTTGAGGTGTCGGGGTCACCCGATGAGAATTTTCCGTACACTTTCACGCCCCCGATAAGCCCGACGACCGCGCCGATGGCGTATATCAGTTTAGTTCCGGGGTCGAAATACGAACTCACCATAGAGGTGGCTTCGTTGATGCCCGCGATGCCGTTTCCTTGCGCGAAAGCGGAGGCGGTTGCGGCGATGAAAAGTGCCGCGGATAGGATTGCTTTTCTGTTTTTCAAGATGTTCTTGTTCATGAATTGTCCTTGTTTTTTGCCGTCGAAAGGGTGGATAGTCCTTTGTCGGGCGGTTGGTACTCTGTTACTTTACTTTGGTTTTAGTGGATGCCCGTTTGTTTCCACGGACGTGGGCGTGTCCGTTGCGGATGGGGATGCGCCTTGCGTTTCCTCGCCGCGTGGGTTGATGTCATTCTTTCATGTTCATTTCTTTTATTGTTGTCATACATAGTTGCGAATGTCGAACTCCTCGATGTTGTCCGGCACGACGAACTCCTTTTCAGATTTCTTCAGCCGAATCTCGATAAGCCCCTTGATGCGGATGCCTATCTCCGAAGAGCCTTCCATCATTTTCTCGTACAGCTCCGTGCCTTCCATGTCGGTGAACACCTTCGCCGCCTTTTCACGTTCCGCCTGTGTCGCGTCCGGGTTCTTGGCGGTCTTGCAGGCGTCGTCGATCTCGTCAAAGCTGCTGCCCGAAGCCCGTGGCGTGTCCGAGGCGTCCTCTTCCGGTTCGTCGTCCCCGTATCCCAGTTCCTCCGGCGGTATGCTCGTGAAGGTCTCATCGAGTTTTTCCTCCGGGACTTGTGCCGGGCGGGATGCGTTTCCCGTTTTTCCGTCGTCAAAAGTAGCCTCTTCCTCCGACAGCTCAATGCCTTTTTCCATAGTGGCGGCTTCTTGCGTCGGTATGGCAGCGGTTGTCCGGGTGGATGCCATCCTGAAACGGCTCTTGCCGATGATGTCCGCCTTTTCCGCAGGGACTTCCTCGCGTGCCGCTATGCGTTTAGTCTCATTCCCGTCCAGTGACCGCCATAATCCGACAATGCCCTTGAAGAAGCGGACAATCCGCGTGTCCATGATGCGCTCGTAAAGGAGCAGGAACAGGAACCAGAGGTTGCAGCCGACCGATACCGCCAGCAGAATGTCTGTCATGCTGATTGTGTAATTCATATCCTTCCGCTTTTGGTTAGAATACTGTATTATAATTTCGGGCATAAAGGCTCTTTATCGCATCCTCGCACTGGTTGAAGTGGTGCGTCAGCACATGGTCGATGTAAGCGGACAGCGTAAGCCGGTCATGCCCGATTACACGGGTGATACGCATGATACGCTCGTGGTACTCCGGGCGCACATACGCCATCTTCCCCTCACGTGCCTTTACTTCCGGGTCGCGGATGAACAGGCGTTCATAGTCCTTCTCACTGCATTTGCCGCTTACCGGGACAGGCGACAGGATTTCCACACTCGCCTGCACTTGGGCAAACATACCTCCGCAGTCTTGCTGTGGTCTTTTTTCATTCGGTGTCATTTCTTTTTCCATTTTCAAATCAGATCTTCACGTTGTTTCTTGTACAGTTCGTTGATTCTCTCCTTGTGCTGTTCCAGATGCTGGCGCAGCACGGTATCCACATATCCGCCTACTGAGATTTCCCCTCCGGCGATGTCGTTCACGATTCTGAGGATCTTGCCGTGGACGTCACGGCTGATATAGACACATTGGCGGGTCTTTATCTCGTTGCGGCGCAGGAACAGCTCGTTGTAGTCCTCGTCCTGCCTTTTCCGGCGTCCACTTTCTCTCTGCGCTTTTTCCCGTGTTACGGGTTGCACAGGAGATGGTTCCGGTGCGGCGGTGTCCTCTTCGGTCGGTGCAGCTGCGGGTACTTCCTGTGCGGGGCGCAGTGTCCCGTCCTGTGTGCGCCGCCCGATGGAGGCTAACAGCAGTTCCTCGTCGATGCCTTCCGTGTTCACTTTCCTGCTGCCCATGCTCACTGCGGTCTGATGATGTCGCTTATCTCTTCGGAAAACTCCCGGATGCCACTCCCTTTCAGCAGTGCCGTGTCCATCGGGAAGATGGTGGAGCGGAAAACGCTCTTGCGCTCTTCCGAAAGGTCACGGCGGAACTTCTTGCTGTCGGGCAAGCGGGTGGAAAGTACCGGAAAGCCCATTTCGGCTATCACTTCCTCGTAGATGCCGTACAAGTCGTTCCTCTCCCTGCCGTCCACCATTGTCCAGAACAGATGCAGCCCCTTTGTTTTCGCCTGTCCGGTAGTCATCAGCCTGTCGCGGAACATCGTGACGAATTTCAGGGTACTCTCCACGACAAAGCGGTCGGCACTCAGCGGAGTGAAAATGTAGTCCATCTGCGAGAGCGTCTTTATCACGCCGTTACTACGGAGTGTGCCGGGCATGTCGAAGAACACCACGTCGGGTTTCACGTCCTCAGTGGCAATCATCCTCTCGGCATCGTCGAGGGCGTTCACCGCATTGCTCTTGACGATGGTGTAGGAGTTCTTTTTGATCCGGCGGAAATGGTCGCAGGCGAGAGCCTTGAAGTAGGTGCTGCTGTCGATAAGCCCCATTTCGTGTTCGCGCAGCCCGTGGATGCTGTGCTGCGGGTCGTCGCAGTCCACGACGGCGACATTGTAGCCTTTCACGTTGTGCAGGTAGCTGGCGGCAAGTGCCGTGACAGTGGATTTGCCGATGCCACCTTTCTGTGTTGCGAATGCAACGAAGATTTCCTTACTCATAGTTCCATTTATTTTAATTGTTGAAGATTTCTTTTTCTATTTATATGCGGATTTGGTTGCTACATTATCCGCTTCAGTGAACAGACACACGGGCGGGTCATCGCGTATCCGGTTCTGTGGTGAAGCGGTGCGGCGAACAAGTGATGAATGACGACACTGCGTCATGAAGTCATTGAATCTGTACTTCACCGGATTGTCGGATAACCGGGGTTCCGACGGTTCGGGTATCCGCTTCGGCAAGTATCCGCCGAAGCGGTTGTCCGGGTATTTGAATGTTCCTTTTCTCATATTTTCAAATCGTTCGTTTCTTGAATCATGCTGCAAATAAACAAGTATATTTTGGAACCTGTATCACTTCTCCGGCAAGTGGCAGCACGTTGCGCCGGTTGGCAGTCATTGACCGGGTCAAGCATCTGTACGATACCGTTTTAAGGGCGTAACTTTGCCCCCGGACAGCAGGGTTCGCCGATGGTGCGCGGCCCGGAGTCCTGAAAGGTATTTTCCTAATCCGTCCCCTGACGGATTTTTATGTTCACCTGAACATAGCAAGGTATGTTTTCAGCCGCTCAAAATATTTTGAGCATCCCGGAAAACGCCTTGCCTTTGCAGGGGGCGGGCTTTCCCTCCGAAGTCGGGAAGCCTTTCAGAACTGCGGTGCTGTGACCCGAAGCGGCGGCTTATGCCGTCAATCCGCTAAATCCAAAGTAATATGAAAGAGAAAAGGAAAAGCAAAGCAGGGAGAAATCCCAAACTTGATCCGGCGGTGTACCGGTACACCGTCCGTTTCAACGAGGAGGAACACAACCGTTTCCTCGCCATGTTCGGAAAATCGGGTGTCTATGCACGGTCGGTTTTCCTCAAGGCGCACTTCTTCGGGCAACCGTTCAAGGTGCTGAAGGTGGACAAGACGCTGGTGGACTATTACACCAAGCTGTCGGATTTTCATGCGCAGTTCCGCGCCGTGGGTACGAATTACAACCAGGTAGTGAAGGAACTGAGACTGCATTTTTCCGAGAAAAAGGCGATGGCGTTGCTCTATAAACTGGAGCAATACACCGTCGAACTCGTGAAACTGAGCCGTCGGATTGTGGAACTTTCAAGGGAAATGGAGGCGAAATGGTCGCAAAAATCAGTGTAGGAAACTCGTTGTACGGCGCGATTGCCTATAACGGGGAGAAGATTAACGAGGCGCAGGGGCGGTTGCTTACGACCAACCGCATCTACAATGACGGTTCGGGAAAGGTGGACATCAACAAGGCGATGGAGGGTTTTCTCACCTTCATGCCGCCACAGATGAAGGTGGAGAAGCCGGTGGTGCATATTTCGCTCAACCCGCATCCGGAGGATGTGTTGACCGATGCGGAATTGCAGGATATAGCCCGCGAGTATCTGGAAAAACTCGGTTTCGGCAACCAGCCTTATCTTGTTTTTAAGCACGAGGACATCGACCGCCACCACCTGCACATAGTGACGGTGCGGGTGGACGAGAACGGGCAATGTATCAGTGACCGGAACAACTACTATCGTAGCAAGCAGATTACCCGTGAGCTGGAAAAGAAATATGGTCTGCACGATGCGGAGCGCAGGAACCGACGCCTTGACACGCCGCTAAGCAAGGTGGACGCATCGGCAGGTGAGGTGAAGAAGCAGGTAGGTAACACCCTAAAAGCTCTGAACGGGCAGTACCGTTTCCAGACGATGGGCGAATACCGTGCGCTCCTTTCCATCTATAACCTGACGGTGGAGGAAGCGAGGGGCAACGTGCGCGGACGGGAGTATCACGGGCTGGTCTATTCCGTCACGGACGACAAGGGCGACAAGGTGGGCAACCCGTTCAAGTCCTCGCTTTTCAGGAAGTACGTCGGCTATGAAGCCGTACAGAATAAGTTTGCCCGTTCCAAGCTGGAGATCAAGGACAGGAAACTCGCCGACATGACGAAACGCACCGTTCTTTCCGTGCTGCAAGGCACTTATGACAAGGACAAATTTGTGTCCCAACTCAAAGAGAAGGGCATCGACACCGTGTTGCGCTACACGGAGGAAGGGCGCATCTACGGGGCTACCTTCATCGACCACCGCACAGGATGCGTGCTGAACGGTTCGCGTATGGGCAAGGAACTTTCGGCGAATACCTTGCAGGAACACTTCACCCTGCCATACGCCGGACAACCGCCGATACCGCTCTCCATCCCGGTGGATGCCGTGGACAAGGCACACGGGCAGACCGCATACAACGGTGCAGACGTATCGGGCGGAATGGGCTTGCTCACTCCCGAAGGTCCGGCGACCGATGCCGAGGAAGAGGCTTTCATCCGGGCGATGAAGCGCAAAAAGAAGAAAAAGCGCAAGGGCTTGGGTATGTAATCAGAGTATCAACAATTAAAAATCAATGTATGTCACAACAAGAAGACGATTTGAGGGCATTGGCGAAAATCATGGATTTTCTGCGTGCCGTGAGTATCATTTTGGTGGTCATGAACGTGTACTGGTTTTGTTACGAAGCCATCCGGCTGTGGGGCGTGAACATCGGTGTGGTGGATAAAATCCTGATGAACTTCGACCGCACGGCGGGGCTGTTCCGTTCCATTCTGTACACGAAGCTGTTCGCCGTCCTGTTGCTTGCGCTGTCGTGCTTAGGAACGAAAGGTGTCAAGGGCGAGAAAATCACATGGCGTAAAATCTGGACGACACTCGCCGCCGGGTTCGTGCTGTTTTTCCTGAACTGGTGGATACTGGCTCTGCCGCTGCCGGTTGAAGCGGTGACGGGGCTGTATATCCTTACCATCGGTACGGGCTATGTCTGCCTTTTGATGGGCGGTCTGTGGATGAGCCGTCTGTTGAAACACAATCTGATGGAGGATGTTTTCAACAACGAGAACGAGAGTTTCATGCAGGAAACAAGGCTCATCGAAAGCGAGTATTCGGTCAATCTGCCGACACGTTTCTATTACAGGAAACGCTGGAACAACGGTTGGATCAATGTAGTTAATCCCTTCCGTGCGTCCATCGTGTTGGGTACGCCGGGCAGCGGAAAGTCATACGCCGTTGTAAACAATTTTATCAAGCAACAGATTGAGAAGGGCTTTAGCCAATACATCTACGATTTCAAGTATCCCGACCTTTCGACCATCGCATATAACCATCTGATGAATAATCCGGAGGGCTACAAGGTGAAGCCGAAATTCTATGTAATCAACTTCGACGACCCGCGACGCTCACACCGTTGCAATCCCATTCACCCGGATTTCATGGAGGATATTACAGACGCTTACGAGAGTGCCTATACAATAATGCTCAACCTCAATAAAACGTGGGTGCAAAAGCAGGGCGACTTCTTCGTGGAGTCACCTATCATTTTGTTCGCCAGTATTATATGGTATCTTAAAATCTATCAGAACGGGAAGTATTGCACGTTTCCCCATGCCATCGAGTTTTTGAACCGCCGCTACGAGGATATTTTTCCGATACTGACTTCCTATCCCGAACTGGAGAATTACCTTTCCCCGTTCATGGATGCTTGGCTCGGAGGGGCTGCGGAGCAGCTCATGGGGCAGATAGCGTCGGCAAAAATTCCGCTGTCGAGGATGATTTCACCGCAGCTCTACTGGGTGATGTCGGACAGCGAGTTTACGCTGGACATCAACAATCCCGAAGAGCCGAAAATCCTATGCGTGGGCAACAATCCCGACCGTCAGAACATCTACGGGGCGGCTCTCGGATTGTATAACTCCCGCATCGTGAAGCTCATCAACAAGAAGGGAATGCTGAAGTCATCGGTCATCATCGACGAGCTGCCCACGATATACTTCAAGGGGTTGGACAACCTTATAGCCACCGCCCGAAGCAACAAGGTTGCCGTGTGTCTGGGATTTCAGGATTTCAGCCAGCTGGTGCGCGACTACGGTGATAAGGAGGCGAAAGTGGTGATGAATACGGTCGGTAACATTTTCTCCGGGCAGGTGGTAGGTGAAACGGCAAAGACACTATCGGAACGGTTCGGTAAGGTGTTGCAGAAACGGCAGTCTATCTCCATCAACCGGCAGGATGTTTCCACCTCCATCAACACGCAGATGGATGCGCTCATTCCGCCGAGCAAGATTTCCGGTCTGACGCAGGGAATGTTTGTCGGTTCGGTGTCCGACAACTTCAACGAACGTATCGAACAGAAAATTTTTCACTGCGAGATTGTGGTGGATGCCGAGAAGGTGAAGCGGGAGGAACGTGCCTACAAGAAAATTCCGGTCATTACCGATTTCACGGACGAGGACGGCAACGACCGCATGAAAGAAACGGTGCAGGCGAACTACCGGCGTATCAAGGAAGAGGTGAAGCAGATTGTGCAGGAGGAACTGGAGCGCATCGCGGGCGATGATAACCTGAAATATCTGTTGCAGCAGAAGTAAATAAAAAAATGAAGAAAGGCTTACCATAAACCTTTCTTCATTTTTTTAGAACTTAAGCATTATCCATACTTACTAAGATTCCGTTTTCCAAAATTTTTTGCAATGGAATTTTCTTTAAGATTTCTTGATAAGTGCTATAGAAGTCATTATCAAGTCCTATATAAACAATATTGTCATGTAATTCTTCTATAACACTAATATGTGAATGCAATTTGCACTTTTTATCAGAACAATCTGATACGATACTTTTAATTCGTTCCAACTTATTTAATAAATCATCATATTGAGATAACTGTAAATAGTCATTGAAAAATCCCCCACGGTAATCATTAAAAAAGGGACCATACAAGTCATAAAATGTAGCTTTGAAAAAAAGCGAGTAAACAATGATAAGTATGGACAAGAAACAACAGATTTTACATTATTATCGCGTGGATGGATTGAGTTTACGCGAGATATCCCGCAGGGTGTCGTTAGACCGGAAAACGGTACGTCGAGTGGTTCGAGGTTACGAGGCGGCCTTGTCTCGGGATCCAGAAACGGGAATCGAGGATTATTTGTCCACGGTACCTCGTTACACGGGTTCGAGCCGTTCTCCCCGGGTTTTAACGGGAGAAGTAATCAAAGAGATAGAATATTGGTTAAAAGAAAACGATCGCCGGCGAAACAACGGCATGCGTAAGCAATGCCTGAAGAAAAAGGATATTCACAGGGAGCTCGTGTCCAAGGGGATCAATATCAGCTATCCCACGGTGTGCCGTTATATTCGCGAGAAGAAAGAATTAAAGTCTTCTAGAAGGAAGGAGGTGTACTTGCGCATCCGTCACGAGCCGGGGGAAGAATGCCAGTTTGACTGGGGTGAGGTCAAACTGTTCATTGACGGGAAACAGGAAGCCCTGATGATGGCCGTGTTCGCGTTCCCGTTTAGCAAGGGACGCTTTGCTTATCTCTTTCACCGTCAAGATAGTTTAGCTTTCATGGAATCGCACCGGAACTTCTTCAAGGAGGTGAACGGGGTTCCCCGTGTCATGGTCTATGACAACATGCGCGTGGCCGTCGTGTTTGATAACAGGGAAAAACGTCCCACTGAAGCCTTAACACGGCTAAGTACCTTTTATCGTTT
This sequence comes from Bacteroides faecis MAJ27, assembly GCF_900106755.1. Lineage (GTDB taxonomy): Bacteria > Bacteroidota > Bacteroidia > Bacteroidales > Bacteroidaceae > Bacteroides > Bacteroides faecis. The sequence continues at coordinate 164,973 of NZ_FNNN01000012.1, read as the reverse complement.
CAATTTCCGGTACTGCAACGCCAGGGCCGGTTGGGAAAAGGGGGATGTTGAACGTAGCGTGGATTACGTCCGGGGCAGGGCCTTTACCACTCGCGTGGATTTTAATAGCGTGGAGGAGGCCCAGCAATGGTTGACAAAGACTTGTGTACAGCTAAATGATGAACAGACCGCCACGCTAACCACGGGTGGAACCAGCCGGGTCAACGAGGAACTGGAGGCCCTGCAGCCCTATCCCGGGGAGTTTGGATGTTTTGAAGTGGCGGAGTATAAAGTGGACAAGCAGGCAACGATATGCCTCAAGAACAACCATTATTCCGTGCCAGAATACCTGGCGGGAGAAAGTGTCCTCGTCAGGATATACAGCGAGAAAATCATCATCTACAACCAGCGACACCAGAAAGTGGCAACACACCAGCGCGCTCACGCTCAAAGGGAATGGATCATTGATATCAATCACTATATAGACACCTTGATGAAAAAAACATCGGCCCTGGAATATTCCGAGGCCTTCCACCAGATGCCGACGAGCATGCAGGTGATATATAACCGCTATTTCAAGAAAAACGGCAAAGAGTTTCTCGGGCTCGTCAAGCACGTGAGAGACCACGACGTGGCTTATGAAACGGTTCTCGAGGCGGCAGACATCCTGCGACAAAGGGGATTAAAAGTATTCACGGCTGACCATTTTAAGGTCGCGATACATGCCATTACTGCAGGAGAGGAAGCGTTCAGGGAGGACCAAAAAACGGACGCCTTTATAGAGATAGAAGCCGGTTCGGAAGATATCCTCGCGCAACTGGAAAACGTGATGGGAAAGGTTCCCCGGGCAAATACACTAAGCTGACTATAGACTAAATGTTATTATACATGGAAACAAATGATAATGAATTAATCACGCGTTACGCGAAAGAATTGAAACTCGGTGTTATAAAAAATGTTCTGGACGACACGGTCGCGGAAGCGGAACAAAATCAATGGGGATACAGGCGTTTTCTCCGGGACCTGTTACAACGGGAAATTGAACACCGGGTGGAAAACCGCAAGTACCAGAGAATACGAAAAGCCGGGTTCCCGCAAATGAAATACCTGCAGGAACTTGTACTGGAAGATCTGCCAAGTGATACCAGGAACTTACTCCCCGAACTCGAGTCCATGAACTTCGTCAAGCAAGGACGCAATATCGTGATGTACGGGAATCCCGGAACCGGAAAGACACATACTGCGATAGGACTAGGGATAAAAGCCTGCATGGAAGGCTTCGACGTGTTCTTCACTACCGTACCCCACCTGTTGACTCGGGTTAGAGAGGCTAAGAATAACAAAACTTTACAACTTCTTGAAACGCGTTTCAAGAAGTTCGACCTGGTTATATGTGACGAGATGGGATATGTCAGTTTTGACAAGGAAGGAGCTGAACTATTGTTCAATCACTTGTCTCTTAGAGCTGGATCCCGCTCCACCATTATCACGACGAACTTGCCTTTTACAAGATGGGAGGAAATCATCAAGGATAAAGTCCTGTGCTCGGCGCTCGTGGACAGACTTTGCCACAAGGCTTTCCTGTTGAACATGACTGGACAATCCTTCAGGGTTAGAGAAACACAAAAAATGGCTGAAAAATTGCATGAATAAATACACTCGCTTATATTTGAACTACACAAAATGTGGTCCCTTTTTTAATGACTATATGGGGGAATTTCTCGTGAGTATTTACAGAGATAACCCTTTTGTAGTTGGTTGTATTTGATAATTAGTTTTCTTTGCCGGTTGTATATTATGTTCAGGATCTAATAATACTATGTGAAATATAGAAGAATCCCGATCAAAATAACCTACAATACGCCCCGTACTTTTTGTTATCGAAAATTGCATTATTGGAAAATCTGTCTCATTGTCCAATATTTCTTTTGGTAGCCAATCTAAATCTTTTCGTTGAATAGGAATGTTTTTAGCACTCCAATCTATTGGATGACATCTTAATGCAATACTACCTCTATTTTCTTCTAATACTTCTTGCGGTGTCATAGTACCCAAAGCACCTAATCTTTCAAGAAGCCCAATATGCCATCCCTTAGAACACTCTCCAATCTGAAAATTAGGTATCTGCTTAAAGTAAGAGAAGGAAAAAGTTATCTTCCTTCTCTTTAACTCATTTTCTTGTTCTTTGGTAACTAATGATTTGTTTCCGTATTTAGGAGAATCTGAATTAAGATTTAATAGTTTCCCATTTTTTCCCATAATACTCAATCATTAGTTCTGGAGTAATAACCTTGTCACAACGCTCATTTACATTTAAATCTCCACGTGTTTTAATCCAAGGCATCTCATTGTGGGACAATCGTTCTAATTCAGCACCGCTATATTTAAGATAATTCTCCAATATAAAGTCAATGAATTCAGCGTCTTCTGATGATAAACTCACATTGTGATTCATGCAATCATCAATATTGATTTCTGAATAGAGATATTTTGTAGAATTAAATCGATTGTAGATTTCTCGATTTACCGGACCATGAATCCATGCTTCAAACTCGCCGTCAAACATAGGTTTTTTATTGATACCATAAGACCATGCTTGAACATAATACAATAACTTCTGCAACTTTAAATTTATTAAAGACGCAAATCTATCTTCCGATTTTACTCGTAAGATAATGTAGTCTGTTATATCGTGTATTGAGTTCATCTGAATTATGACTATATCAATTTCAATGCAAAGTTAATATCTTTTTCTAATATAACAAAATAATGAATTGAATTGATGTGATTTATTCTAATGAATTTGTTTTTTATCTCCTCATACGATCCAACTCATCATCGCGCAGCATCCTCTCGTTCAATTTCTCCTGCATTCTGTCAAGGAAGTAGGTGCGGCTTTCGTTCTTCCGGCGTTTGATATCGGTGTAGAAACGGTAGCAGTCCTTCGACTCAACCCCGAATATCTTGTAAAGGAGCGGGGCAAGCTGTTTGAGCGGCATGTTGCCGTTGTTGATGCAGCCCATCTCGTCGATGCCGTAGATAAGTTCCACGAGGTCGATGGCATTGCCCGTCCATTGCAGGAGGCTGGTGGCGGTTTCTGTTGTGTTGTTGGCGGATATCAGTGGCGGCACTTGGGGCGTGGCAAGGAATTTCTGCATCTTTCTTACGAAAGACAGAGCCTTGCTGACGTAGGCGGCAATCTCTCTTTTTTCTTCTGACAGATTACGTACGGGATGGTGCTGCAACTCGATTTCGATGTAGGCAAGCGCGATGACGGTAAGGTTCATGTCCATGCCGCCGTTGCACAGTTCGATCACTTGGGTGGCGAAAGCCGTGTATGCCGTTTCCATATTGCAGTCGCCGGCTTCGTTTATCAGGCGGAAAAAATCGGTTTCCGCCAGCAAGAAATAATTCATGGTTCTGTCAATTTTGAAAATTACACTTTGTTTTCTGCGTGCGCACATGAATATAATTGGCAAAAAACGCGGCAGAAAATAAAAAATCCAACACTCAATTTTACAAAGTGCTGGATTTCAGAGGTGTAAAATTCAGTATTTTTTCACAAGGACAAATAATCTCCGACTTAAATTGTTTGTAATCAGAACATTTATTCTATTCCTGAAAATAGAAATGTATGCTTGCCGCACATTTTGGCTATCTTGCTTTTTTATCAAGGATATAGATAATGCGACATACACCGTTGGGATAGCTTTTCAAAGAGGAAAGCGTCCAGTGTTGCTCTGGCAGAGCCGACTTAAAAAAATGTCGTCCGCTTCCGGATATGAAAGGAACGGTGTATAGTATGATTTCATCCACAGCGTGCATCCGCAGCAGTCCGTTTATATAGTCTGCCGTGTCCGGTGTGGCTTCCGCGAGGTAACGGATGTTTGTGCAGTCTTTTCTCCATTCGTGCAGCATTGAAATGGAATAGTCCGGTGTCACACGGTAAAAGGCTTTCTTCCTGATTTCATCAAGACCGCAACGGTCAAGGCACAAATCCTGATGTGCTTTATCATATAACTCTGAAGAAAGACATCCGTCCATCGTCAGTACGGCGAGAATCTGAACTTTACCCATAATCGTTTCCTTTCGTTAGGCAAGGGTAAAAAAGTAGCGTGCAATTCACACTACCTTCAAGCGATGGCTCTGGTAAAGCCTTTACGGAGAGTACGTGAATGCACGCTATGCGTAAGCATAGCATAAGCATCACGCAATCGTCTCCGTAGTTCCAATTTACCAGATTTTCGCTTGAAACGCCTTGCGGTCTTATCCTATATGTTGGCGGCGAAAAGCTCCTGCCAATCGCCGTTTTTCTCAAATGTTATGCAAAGATAGCCAAATTCAGTGAATTACGGGCTATGATTGCTTGAATTTATATTTAAGTCCATACTCTTCAAGTTTGTTGTATAGTGTTGTCCTGCCTATGCCGAGCAGTTCTGCGGCGACACTCCGGTTGCCGTTTGCCTGTTTCAACGCACGCAATATCCGCTCCTTATCCTCCGCGTCATTGCGCAAGGCGAAGCTGACAGTAGAGGTCGGTTTCGTCACGGCAAGTTCCAGATGCTCTTTCATGACAACACCTTCCTGCGCCTGCAATACAGCACCCATAACTTTCTGCCGAAGTTCCCGCACGTTGCCCGGCCATGCGTGTGTCAGCAACGCTTTACGTGCTTCGGAACTGAACCCGCTCACGCTACACTCCAGCTCTCTGTTTGCCATATCACGGAAGAACTCTGCCAGCGGCATGATGTCTTCCTGACAGTCACGCAACGGAGGAACGGTTATCCCGAAGTCGTGCAGGCGGTACAGAAGATCCTGCCGAAAACGCTTTTCATTCACCGCTACTTCCAAATCTTCATTGGTAGCAGCGATGATGCGGACATTGAAATTCCGGTCTGCCTTGTCTCCGACCGGGCGATACCGCCTCTCCTGTATGGCGCGGAGCAACATCTGTTGGGTTTCCAACGCGAGGTTTCCTACCTCGTCCAGAAACAGCGTGCCGCCTTCCGCCTCATGGAAATATCCTTTCTTGGCATTGTCCGCACCTGTAAACGCTCCCTTGACGTGTCCGAAGAAAGCCGACGGTGCAAGCTCTTTGGAGAGTGAACCGCAGTCCACCGCCACAAATGGCTTGCCTGCACGTTTGCTCTTGTCATGCAACAGATGGGCAATATGCTCCTTGCCCGTGCCGTTCTCACCAAATATCATCACGCTCATGTCGGTGGCGGCTACCAGCCTTATCCGGTGCATGATTTTCTGAAAAGCGGAACCTTCACGGGCGAATACAGGCATACGGCGTTGTCCTGCCTGACGTTCTTTCAGTATGGAACGGATCAGGGGGACAAGTTTATCCTCCACAAGCTGTTTGGGAATATAGTCTATCGAGCCGAGTTTCATGCTTTCCACGGCGGTATTAACTTCGGCGTAGTCGGTCATAATGATGAAGGGCTGCATCTTTCCCTCCTTTCGCATCCAGCACAAAAGGTCTATGCCACTGCCGTCAGGCAGACGCAGGTCGGCAACCACGATATCATTATCTGTTGCCTGTTGCAGATGTTTCTTCGCGGTTGAGAGGTGGTAAGCCTTCATATTGCGGTAGCCCTCCCGTGACAGCATATTGCAGACATATTCGCAATACACGATGTTGTCTTCCACCACAATTATTTTTGTCTTATCCATCTTCGTATTTTCTCCTTTCCTCTTCTGCCAACCGTATTATTTCCACTCCCTTATCCAGCACGGCAGTCACGGCATGGCTTAACGCTTCACCATCCGGGAGAGCATCGCCACGAAGCAATCCGTAAAGTACATTCAGCGGTTGGTCGGCACGGAGCACCTCCCACGAACTGCGCAGGTGGTGGATCAGGGAATCCAGCTTTTGCAGGTCTTTTTCTTTTGCTGCATTCCGTACCGCCTGCATTTCCTTTTCTGTTTCAGTTATCAACTTTTCCAGCATGACGGCTTCATTGCCATAGGACAATAAGGCGGAAAAGTCCGGTTTCCCGTCCGGTGTCGCTTTTATGGCACACCTGTCGGAAACCTCCATCAGTTCCGATATGGAGAACGGCTTGAACAGGCATCCGGCAAAGCCTTTTGCCAATAGTTCCCCTTTGTTACAACTGCCCGAAGCGGTTGCCACAACCACCGGGATTGTTGGTGAATTGCCCACGTTGGACGAACGCAACAGTTCCAGCAATTCGAAACCGTTTATATCGGGCATATTCAAGTCTGTCAGCAACAGGCTGTATTCTTTCTGGCGTATCATTTCCATCAGTGCCGCAGCATCGGTGCAAGTGTCGCAGTGTATTCCTTCTTGGGAATACATCTCTTTCAGCATCAGAAGTAATACCTCATCATTGTCAATGGCGACAACATCATGGAATTTATTGTTATGATAAACAGGTGTATTGCTTGTATATCCAAGCTGTTCTTCAGCTTCCTGCATAGAAATTTCAACTGTGAAACGACTGCCTTTCCCTTTCTTGCTGTCTAAACGGATTGTTCCGCCAAGCATCGACACAATATTACGCATTATGGCAAGCCCAAGCCCGAAACCCTCCTTTGCGGCGGCATTTGATAGACGTTCAAACGCACCGAACGCTTGTTTCTGTTCCTCTTCTGTCATGCCTGTACCTGTATCTTCAACGACCAGTGTCAGAACTCCATTATCATATTCAGTAATCAAAGAAACACCGCCTTCTTCTGTGAACTTGACAGCGTTTGACAGCAGGTTATTCCCGATTTGTATTATTCGCTCTTTGTCGGTCAATACAATGGCATCGTGTCCAGTCTTCACGGACAAGGACAGCCCTTTGTTCACGGCAACAGGCATGAACTCCGTTTCAAGTGTGTGCGTGATTGCTGAAATCCGGCAGGGTGACAGACGGGGCTGTTCCTTGCCGTTGTCCAGGCGGAAGAAGTCAAGCAAAGTGTTGAGCATATCCCGCATACGGTCGGAGGATTGCAGTATATTTTGGATATATTGCCCATTATTACCGCTATTGCATTCTTTCCGCAAAAGTTCGGTATAGCCGGTTATTGCCGTCAGTGGTGTACGCAACTCATGGGTAATAGTATATACCGCTTTCTTTCGGGAGGTTATGAGTACCTCATTTTGTTGCACGGACTGTTCCAATTGCTCGATCAAATCCGTTGTCTTGCGTTTGTATCGTTTAATGTTCTTTGCATCACGGTGTATGATGATATAGGAAATGACCAACAGCAAAAGAACAAATCCCATCAAGCCGCCTATCTGCATAAATGATTTTTTACGCATGGCTGTTATCTCGCTTTCTCTATTTTGTAAATCAGATTGCACCTTCTTTTCGATTTGGCAAATCAATCCTTGCAGTTGTCTGTTAAGTTCTGCATTACGGGCAGCAAGACTATCGGCTTGTTCTGACAATCGACGGCTCTGCGCATTCTGTTCGTTGACCATGTTTCTATTGGATGAACGGAGCGTAGTCGTTGTTGTCGTTGGCTTCGTTCCCTCTTTTTTGCCGAAGATGCTCAAGAAACCTTTTCGTTTTGGCTTTTTGGACTGTTCCTGCACACTTTTCTGCACAATAACCGGAATTTGATTGGCTATCTTCTTGTTAATAGATTGTTGTTCATCCATTAACCGGACTATCTGGAACATCTGTCGTTCCTTATCCTCTAAAAGACTGCGCACACTATCGATGCGCTCTGCTGGATAGGTGGCCTTGAAACGGCAAAGCATACTGTCCATTGCCATACGCCGTGCATGGTAATGCTCGATATCTTTATCGTTCCATTCCAGTATTGTTTCACCCAATAGAGAAAATTTTATCATTTGAATATTGATATTGTTTATTTCTTTTCGGAGCTCGTCTATTTTTTTATTGCCAAGTTCTAATGCTTCTATCTCCTGCCATTCATAGAGGCTATTATATGCCATACATCCGATAAGAATGGAGATAAGTATATATCCCAACTGTATTGCCTTATAGAAATTTCCTGACCGCTCCATTATTTTGATGACATTGATTTTTGGAACATGAATAAAAGTTTATCTTTTTCGTTCATGCGGATATTATCAGAATAACCGCCTTTTGTTATTTGATACCCGCATGGCTTAACCATAAAAATGCCTAAGCCCTTAGTGTATGAACTTACTTCTGATGCATAGTCTTTACTTGTATTTAATGGAACTTTCCCTTTAATATGACACCACTCATTATTGCAACTGATGTCTTCAATCTCAGACATCATTTTTTGCAAATCTGTAATAGCTTTGGAACTTGCCGCTTGGGGTATCTGCAACTCAAAATAGAGCATCGGTTCGAGAATGTCCACACCTGACTGTTGCAAGGCCAGCCTGAAGACATAAGGGGTCAGCTGTCTGAAATCAGCAGGTGTACTTACCGGGCTATAATACTCGGCTTGAGTAAAAGTTACTTTCAGATCAGTCACTTCCCATCCATGTAACCCGGATTGGCAAGACATACGAATCCCTTCAAAAACGGCATTTTGAAAAGAATGGTTCAGATAACCATAGGAGATGTCACTTTCGATTTGCAACCCTGTCCCTAACGGTAAGGGTTCAAGAGTCAGCCCTATTGTGGCCCAATAAGGGTTGGGCGGCACTTCGATCTGAATAATCTTATTGACCTTTTTTACAGGTCGTTCTTTGTATATAGTCTTGATCTCATCAAAATGGACCTTTACGGAAAATCGTTCTTCCAGCAATGTCTGTATGATTTCCTTTTGGGTTAAACCATATAACGAGATTTCCAATTCATCACTATATGAGTTTATGGAAAAGGACAAAGACGGGTCTTCAATCCACAATGTATTCAGAGCGGATATCACCTTGCTTCTCTCTTCGGGCCTGTCTGGCCGGACGGAGGATTTGAGAGCGGGATGCTGATGCGATAATCCTTGAATCAAACAAGGTTCAGCACCTAAATAATTTCCGATTCGAAAATCATCCATATCCTCTACAATCGCGATATCATTGGCGCCCACTTCATCAACATTTATCTCTCTGCCCTGATTGATAGTTTTTAGATTTTTAATCTTGATGAATTTTTCCGAATCGTTGATTCTTACAACGTCTCGAAGTCTCAGACTTCCGTCAATTATTTTTAGAAAACTTCTTTTATGTCCTTTGGGGTCATGCTCTATCTTATAAAGATAAGATGAAAGTCTGTTTGAGACCGATGCCGGAGGAAGTATAAAAGAAGTGATGGCGTCCAACAACTCATTGATACCGATATTGAACATTGCTGATCCATGTAGCACCGGATAGACTTTGGCTTTTGCCACAAGAGCGATTATCGTATTCCAATAATCAGCCGGTGAAATTTCGCTATCCGCCAAATATCGTTCTAATATATTGTCGTCATGGTTGCATACAAATTCTTTGTATTCTTCCTTTATATATGTTTGGGAGCAAACCGGATAAACCGATCCATCGACAACATTTTGCATAAACAGGACATCTTGAGACAGATTTGCTTTTATATCCAGATACAAACGCTCCAAATTCACACCGGCTCGGTCAATCTTATTGATAAATATAATTGTCGGGATTTGCAGCTTCTGTAAAGTATTGAACAGCAACTTTGTCTGCGCTTGTATGCCTTCCTTTGCGGATAAGATGAGGACTGCTCCATCAAGCATTTTGAATGTCCGCTCCACTTCCGCAATAAAATCCATGTGTCCCGGAGTGTCAATGATATTGCATTTCACACCATTCCAGATAATAGATGTCGTAGAAGCCCGAACAGTAATTCCTCTACGTTTCTCTATATCCATAGAGTCCGTTATGGTGTCACCATTATCCACACAGCCGCACTTTTCCGTTGCTCCACTGGCAAACAGCAGATTCTCGGTTACGGAAGTTTTTCCTGCATCAATGTGAGCAAGAATTCCTAAATTTATAATATTCATTTGGATTAAGCAATAATATACTACAATAGATGCATTGTCGAAACGCACCTTTTAATACCTCCTCGTAGCATATGAGAACTACAGGATTCCTAACTCGTATTAATATGTATATTATTACTGCCGCATAACGATTACAAAATTACACAAAAAAATATATCTAACAAAAGTAGGAGGATTTTTTAACTTTTTACCATAGACATTTTATTAGGGAAACGTAGGTTCAACTGGTAAGTACAAATAAGTAGAAATGTTTGAACAACACTGTTTTAGGAAGTTGAAAAATCAAGTTTCTCTCTCGGTATAGCGTTTATTTTGGCCAATATCTTCTTTAGTTTGGCATTTGAGTATTTCCCATTCGTGTTCTATTTAGCTCCTTATTATGAGTATGTAGCAAGTTGCTTATCAAATTCAGCCTCTTTGAGGGTCAAATATGGTTTTGCAAATGGTGACTGACAAGACATAAACAAGGTCAGCAGGATTTTTTACATAAATGGACATGAATGTATATAACCTAAAATAAGAATAAATTTTAATAAGGGCTGCCCAAAAAGAAAAAAATGCAGTTGCCATCCTACAGATACTTGCAGAAAGGATAAAATTTACTTTTAGACCTTTTGGGATAGCCCTTATTAATACTTCAGATAAAATTCCTAAGGTTATATTTTCAATCCTTTGAACCGGGTTTCCTCCTTGGCATACAGTCCCGGACGCCCGATTATGACATGGTTGGCAACGATACTATCCGCCGGACTGCGTATCTGCGGCGGTGCATTTTCGGGATATTGCGCCTGCCTGTTCCTCACATCTTCCGCTTCCGGCTTGACCTGTTGCCCTTCTTTCTCCTTTTCGGCGACTTCGGGCGTGGGCGGCGCAAGTTCCAGCTGTATTTTTCGGTCAAGGGCGGCAAGTTCGGATTTCAGCTGCTTCAGCTCGTCCTCCTTCTTCCACACCTTGCCCGCTATCTCCTGCAACTGCGGTATCTCCCTCTCCAGCACCTCGTTCTTCGCCTTGTACTGGTCGATAATGGAGGGTATCCTCTCCATCGCGTTCAGGAAGTTTCGGGCGGCAGCCATCGGATCAGCCATTGCCAGATGTCCGTTGTTATAGGTGTACTTGTAGTTCCCCTCTACCACGAAGCGGTTGTCGGTAAACTCCAATCCCTCTTTGAGTATCCTCTCGCTCACCACCTTTATCGGAAAACCGTACAGTTCTCCGACCTGTGTGTAAAGCCCGCCCGTAGTGGCGTTTTTCGCTATCTCCTGCAAACGCTTTCCGATAACCTTCTCATCGGCGGAATCCACACCGTCCACCTTTATTATATTAAGGCGGTTGCCCTCCCTGTCGGTCTGCGCCACCGAAAGGAAGCGGTTCCAGTCCTCCGTCATGGCATCTATGAAAGCCGTGTTGTTACGCAACTCGCCCGTCTTCGACTCTAACTTGAACTCCGAATCACGCTTGCCCTTGTTAAACGACTTGCGTTCCCCTTCGAGCGAGGCGATGCGCTTTTCAAGTTTCGCCTTGTCCAGCAGGTCGGTGTTGCCGGATAGCAACGCCATATATTCCGAAAAGTTCATGCCCGATTTCTCGTCCACTGCCCCCTCGTCGATGGTACGCGCCCCCATAGCACCGCTTTTGAGCTGGCTGATGAAAGTCTGCTTGCAGTGCAGGAGGTTGAACTTGTAGCTGTCCAGTGACTTCTCCACCGCGTAGATGATTACGTCCACGTTGTTCCCGGCGAAATGCTTGGCAATTTCGTTTCCGGCTCTAACTCCGCGTCCGTCACGCTGTTGCAGGTCGGACGGTCGATCGGGTAGGTCAAGGGCATTACTGCCCTCTTCCCCCCTCAGAACCGTACGTGAGGGTTTCCCCTCATACGGCTCAAGCTTTTCAAAGTCTCTGTTCGTGTGCAGAGACCGGCTCATCCTACTTCTTGTTTCCATTGTTTTTACGGGATAATTTGAAACATTCATCATGAACCAACAGATTGCATTTCCGTCCGTCTTGTACGGTCGGCATTACATTCCATGCCTTATGCGTGTCAATCGGTTCACCACATATCGGACATTTCCGACCTTGCTTTTCCCATAGGTAAAGCAGGGATTTACGTCCTTTCAGCGTCACAAGCATCTTTGACTTCATTCTTTTATTGAAGTACAGGCGGCAGTCTGCGTCAAACGGATTCATGTCCCCCTTTATCTGCGTATATTGCAGAAAAGGAAACGAAGATGCCAGTTTCAACAAGGTAAGTTGGTCTTCTTTGCCGTTTGATTTCTTGAACTTAGCCGCAAAAGTCCAGCTGTTCCCTCGGATATTGTGCCAATAGCGGTCTTTTATCCACTGTTTCCCTTTCTTGGAATGACGGCGTTTAGCCCATTGCCACAAGGCGAGAAATATCTGATGGTCGATTCTGTGAAAAGAATCACGTGTCGCCCCATGCTGATAATATGCTCCCCATCCTCGAATTTTAGCATTCAACATCCTGATTAATGATTCCTGCTTGCAACCCTTATGACCTTTTGTCACCTTACGGATATTCTCCATAAAGCGTTTTTCGGCTTTCTTGGTCGGCTTGGTCAATATTTCATTGCCGAATTTGCGGATGTTGAAACCGAGAAAATCGAAACCGTCACGGATATTGGTTATCACCGTCTTTTCTTCTGATAAGGTCAGACCTCTTTCAGACATAAAGTCGGCTACCAATGGCTTGATTTCCTTTTCAAGTGTTTCACGGTTCTCGCAGGTAATTATAAAGTCATCAGCGTAACGGACAAGATTCACCATTGGCGAATATAACTTACCTTTGATTCTAACTCGTTTATATTTCTCTGCAAGGACTTTCTGCAATCCGTCCAATGTCATATTGGCAAGCGTGGGAGAGATAATGCCACCTTGTGGCGTTCCCTCCTCTGTCGGGAACATCTGTTTGTTGAAGATATAGCCGCATTTCAACCATTTTCGGAGTATTGCCTTGTCCATAGGGATGTTGGCAAGCAGCCATTCATGGCTGATATGGTCGAAGCACCCCTTTATGTCACCCTCCAGAATCCATTCGGGAGAATAGCCTTTTCGGAGAATGTTATGGCATTGCATTACCGCGTCCATACAGCGGCGTTCCTTGCGGAAACCGTATGAACGTGAGTCGGCTGTTGTTTCCGACACTGGTTCTAATGCCATAAGGTAGAGTGCTTGCATGGCTCTGTCTTTCATTGTCGGTATTCCCAACGGTCGCAGTTTGCCATTACTCTTTTTGATGTGGACTCTTCTCAATGGCTTCGGCTGGTAGCCTCTGCGTTTGAGTTCGCTTATCGCTTGTGTTTTTGCTTCGGGTTTCTCCCATGTTTCCATGTCCACTCCGGGGGTGTTGCCACCTCCGTTAGAAGTAACTCTCTTTACGGCTAAGGCTTTTGCGTAAAAAGAGTGGGTCAGCGTCCACTGCAAGGCTTTCACCTTGTTGTATCTGCCTTCCTTCTGAGCCTTTACAATTCGTGCTTGTAGCTTTCTGACAGCCAACTCCGCTTTAGTCCAGTCTATTCTGTCCCAAAGTGTTTGCTGATTGTCAGCAGGCGCACACGATGTCTTGTTTTCGTTCATTTGCTTTCCTCCTTTTGAAAGTTCTAAAAGTTAATTGTAAAGAATCACCATTTGACAACATTCGGTTTGATTGCCTACCTAATGTCGTCACAGAAGTCTGCCCACTTTCGTGTCGGATGATGTCGCCCACATCAGCCCGTGATGTCGGTTCAATCCGTATCCGCTCCATTACAGAACGGCATTCGCTTTTTCTGTTATCTTATACCTGCACACCATTCGGCTTTCATTGCTGTCAGCTTACCTGTCATTTTTACATGACAGGAGATATACAGGCTTACCATGTTCCACATAGATAACTAACGGATAGGTTAGGTTCTGTCTCATCCTCCGGCGGTGCTTATATCCGTGTAATCCTACCATGGAGAGGATTAACCGACCGCTTCCCTTTTGGGTAGAGTGTGCCAGTATCTTACACTCTTTCGTGACATTACGAAGTTTACTAACAGTTCGCTTGCGCTAACCATACTATCCAGCCTCGCCACTCTACGGTATGATACTAACCGTACTTGACTTCCCCTCACGGTTCTGTCTTGTCTTGCGAAAGTGTACTTCGTCCCGACCGCTTAATACAACATTAAGGTGCATCGGTCGGTAGGCTACCGCTGACGGAACAGCGGGTTAAAGCTGATACCCGTAAGTATCATTCCAACAATTATCTATGCGACTTCATGTCGCACCCACGGCGTATCGAGATGATGAATTGCCACACACCTTTTCTGTGCGTTCACACCCGTTCCGAGCATGGAGGTGGAGCCGAACAGAACACGCACCGTTCCGGCATTCATGGCGTCTATCACCGCCTTCCGAGCCTTGTCGGTCTTGCACTCCTGAATGAAGCGCACCTCGCTTGGCGGTATGCCGTAATCCTCCGTCAGCTTGCGCTTGATTTCCGAATAGACGTTCCACCCGTCGCCCGGCTGATATGTCCCCAAGTCCGAGAAAACGAACTGCGTGCCTTTCTGCGCGTCGTATTTTTGGTAATACTCCGCGATCATCTTGGCACAGTGGCTCGCCTTGTTATCGGGGTGGTCTTCATAATGCGGGTCTATCATGCGCATGTCGAGTGCCATCTTGCGGGCGTAGTCGGTGGCGATAAGCATCTTCGCCTTTTCCTCCGTTTCCGAAAGCGGCAGCCTGCCCAGAAGTGTGGCATCGCCAGTCTTGGCGAACTGCATCAGCTTCTGTATGAAGTCCTCCTGCTCCGGCGTGGGCGGTATGTGGTGCAGTATCTCATTCTTGTTGGGACGATCTACGCCCACGTCCTCTGCCGTGCGGTAGTCCGTGATTTCATTATAGAAGGCGGCAAGTTCCGGCACCTTGATGAAGTAGCGGAAACGCTCCTTTTGAACCACGTTGTTCGTCACGTTAAATTCAAAATCCGTCGTCTTCTTGGCGAATATCGCCGCCCAAGCGTCGAAACATCGGATGTCCTGCCGTTCCAGCTCCTTCGGACGCAAATACTTGAACAGCAGATACAACTCCGTCAGCGAGTTGCTGATGGTAGTACCCGAAAGGAAGGTCGCTCCCAAGTCTCTGCCCGTGCGCTCCTGTATGGTGCGTATGGCAAAGAGCATGTTCAGTGCCTTCTGGCTTCCCTCGCTGTTGCCCAGTCCCGCCACACGGTCATGGCGCGTGTTGAACGTCAGATTTTTGAACTGGTGGCTCTCATCTATGAAGATGTGGTCGATGCCCATCTGCTTGAAATCCACCACGTCGTCCGTGCGTGACTTTATGGCGTGTTCCACCTTCTCCAGCTTCGCTTCAAGGTTGTGCTTGCGCTTCTCCAATCCTTTCAGCATCGCCCGCGACACGTTCTTTCCCTGCTGCCGTAGCACTTCGAGGTTTTCCTCCACCGTGTCAAGCTCCGCTTGCAGGATGCGCTGCTGCAACTCCGGCGACTGCGGTATCTTGCCGAACTGGTCGTGCGACATGATGACGCAATCGTAGTCGTTGTTCTTTATATTATTGAAGAAGCGCACACGGTTGGCGGTCGAAAAGTCCTTCTCCGAAGCGTACAGAATACGTGCGTTGGGATATGCCGCCTGATAGGTGGCTGCAATCTCCGCAACGTTGGCTTTCAGCCCGATAATCATCGGCTTGTGTGCCAAATTCAGACGCTTCATCTCATGCGCGGCGATGCACATTATCAGCGTCTTACCGGTTCCCACCTCGTGGTCGCAAATTCCGCCGCCGTTCTGTTTCAACATCCAGACGCAATCCATCTGTGAGGGATAGACGCTCTTGATACCCCGGCTTGCCAGCCCTTTCAGGTTGAGGTCGGGAAAAGTCTGGTGCGAGCCGTCATACTTCGGGCGCACGAAACAGTTGAACTTGCGGTTATACATCGTCACAAGCCGCTCCTTGAACTGCGGCGACTGCTCTTCCAGCCATTCGGAAAAACCGTTTCGTATCTCGTCAATCTTGGCGTTGGCGAGCTGTATTCCCTCGCTGTCGCGCACCTTGATGTCGTTGCCATGCTCGTCCTTGCCGATGGACTTCATCATGTCAGGGCAGGTGTTGTGCAGGGCGTGTTTCAGGAGGTGCATACCGTCATAGTTCCGGTAATACCCCTTCACCAGAAACTCGTCCGTGATTTTCATGGTGCGGTAGCCGCACGCCACCGAAAACTCGTCCATGCTTGCGGAATAGGCGATTTTCACCTCCGTGTCGAACAGCCGGCTCATGTAGGCGGCATAGACACCCGTCGGAATCCATCGTTCCCCGAAATTGAAGTCCAGATCCTCGAAGGCGATGCGCGGCGGTTCGGCTTCTTTCAGAGCTTCCAACGCCTGCTTCACCTCCGGCATACGCTCATTTTCGGGATTGTCGCCCATCCAAGCCTCTATGCGTTCCGCCTTCTCTATCACGTTCCCGGCAATGAAGCGGTCTTTGATCTCGTAACCGGTCACGAGCGGATTATAATAGATGCGCCCTTGCAGGGCTGTGAGCAATTCCTCCGCCGTGCTGTCGGTTATCGTTCTCATATAGTCAATATCGACAGTGCCGAACTTGTTGAGCGACGCGGACAGGGCTTCTTCGGGTGTGCCTACGTTGGCATGGCTCTCCACCGCGAAGGAAACAGGATGCTCGAAGATGTCCGCCTTGACGAACTTTCCGTTCTCCACCCGTTCCAGCGAAAGGATGTCGCGCCCGCCCGCATCCATCATCACTAACTTCACGTTCTGCTTGGCGTTGAGGTTGCCGTAGCGCATGACAAACTCATCGTAACAGGTATTCAGATGCTCTCGCCACGGAACATTTGCCTCGCGCCGGAGCGATTCATAACGATACAGACGCTCGTAGGCGTCACGCAGTGACACATACAACAACGCCTTTTCCTTCTGGTATCCTTTCAGGTTGAGCGGCTGGAATGTCGCCCCGTATGGCGTGATGTCTTTCAGGTAGCCGATGTTATGACGCCCCCGGTCAGCCACCAGCGACCCTTCGCGCAGGTGCATCTCCGGCGTGCGGTGGTAGGCACGCGGAGAAAGGTCCACGATTTCCTCCTTCGGCTTTTCCGCTTCGATGTCGGGGAAAAGGGAGGTTGCCACCGCTTCCGATGGGGTATCTGTAACGGCAGGTGCTGCGACTGCCTCCGGCTGTGTTTCCTCCTGTCGAGGTTGCTCACGGGGCGTTTCCGACATAGCTTTCACTTCCGTCTTTTCCGCCGCCGCTTGTTTCTCGTTATGCTGTCTCGCCAGCTCCCGAAGTTCTTTCCTGCGTTCCGGTGTCAAACCCATCATCATTTCATAGAAGCCGTTGATGGGAGGATTGGTATCCCAGTCCAACGTGGCATAGATGTCGTCCGGGTCGGCAGGCTTGGCGGTGTTCTCCGTTTTAGCCTCCTTGTTCTCTGTTACAGTCTTAGGGGTGGTAGCCGTCGGCACAGCCGTAACATTTTGTGTGACATGCACCTGTGGCTTGGGTAGAACGCGCCTTGCCGGGCTTTCCTTTTTCGCCTCCTTTTTCTTTTTGGCGGTTTTCGGTTGTTGGCTGACTTCTTCCGTCATCCCCCAGAGGTCGAGCAAGGATAGCTGCACACCGTCAAAATATTTCGGACGTGGCTCTATCTCCGGCTTTTCCTCTGTGGGTTGCGGTTTCTCCGTCGGAGTTTCCACCGCCTGCATCGAAGATGTTGTTTCCATCTTTATGGCAGTACGCTCCACCTCCTTTTGAACGGTAACTTTTTCTTCCGTTCCCGACTGCCGGATTGAACCCGAATACAGACGCATGGCGAGCCTGTAATGGAAATCCTCGTCGAGCATACGGTGCAAATCCCCGGCGATGCCTGCTGCCTTGCCCTCGTGCAGATAGACCATAGCGGGCTTCCCGTATGGGTCGGTGTCAAGTTTCGACGTCGTATGCACGATGCGTTCCGGGTGGTGGATGAAATAGGCGTTGTCGGTCAGGTCGGTTTTCGTGTCCGTCTGTATTACGGTCATCAGCCGCTCGTCCTGCGACATTTCCTTCTTGCTGAGGTTCTTTTGCAGGACAATCAGGTCACTGCCCACTTCTGTCCCCGCGTTGTCCGTGAACAGGTTGTTGGGCAGGCGTATCGCGGATACCAGATCAGCCTTACTGAACAGCTCGTTACGCACGGAGGTCTTGGTGCTGTTCAATACCCCTTGCGAGGTGATGAACGCCACGATACCGCCGTCACGCACGGCATCCAGTCCTTTGAGAAAGAAATAGTTGTGGATGGCTTTCTGGGCGGAGCGTCTGCCGAATGAGTCGCTCCGCTGAAACTCAGGGTCGAACACGGTTATGTCTCCGAACGGAATGTTGGACACCGCCAAGTCGAAATAATTGTTGAACGGTCTTTCGATTTTCTCAAAACCGCAGGTGCGCGTTTTCTTGCCGGGATAGAGATGCCTCAGGATTGTACCCGTGAGCAGATCCTTCTCGAAAGCCATCACATCCGCATTGGGGTTGTGCCGCAGCATGGAATCCACGAACACGCCAACACCCGCCGACGGTTCGAGCATACGGGCGGGGCGGATGCTGTAATCTGCCAGCACGTCCGCGATGGTGTCGGTTATCTCTTTGGGGGTGTAGAAAGCGGTCAGCACGGACGCTTTCAGCGAATCCACAAACCGCTTGTACTCTGTTTCGTCCTTGCTGTTCTCACGGATAAGCCTGTGCAACTCCACCGTCGGGGCGAACAGTTCGAGGTCGGATTTCGCCCACCGGACGGCATCCGTCAGTTCCTTTGCAGGGTTGAGGATACATTTCAGACCGCCGAAACCGCAGTACCTTTGAAGTATGGCACGCTCTTCGGTTGTCGCTGTCCTGTTTTCCCTGTCAAGGATGAATGCCGTCCGTATCGCCTCGATGTTGTCCCGCAGTTTCTGTTTGCGGTTAAACGCCATATTCCCCGATATAAAGGACGGTTGCCCCCGTCAGCTCCGTGTAGAGCAGGTCGTAATCGGAAGACAGGGCGAAATTGTCATCCGAGAGGTCATAGACGGAGAACACGTTGCCGACAAGCGGCAGCAGTTTCAGGACAAAGGCTTCACGCTTCTCTTCCGGCACTTCATCGGCAAACTCGTTTTCCACGACTTCGCGGAGGATGGCGTAACGGGAATAATGCAGCCCGCGCAGCAGCGTGTCCATCGCCAGTTCCTGCGCACCATCGGCGGGATAGCCTTCAAGCCGTGCCCTCTCATACGTTTCGGCGGCACGGTCGGCCCGTTCCCGTATGAAAGCGGTGTCGTCAGCCTGTTCAAACTTGTTCGTGCGGAGATAGTCCAGCAGGTACAGACCGTAATAGGAAAAGTCGGTCTGACCCTCGTTTTTCTTCTTGTTGTTCATTACTTTGGATTTAGCGGATTGATAATTAACGGGATAATCGGTTGGAAAAAGGAAGAAAAAGGCACTCGGTATCCCTCCGAGTGCCACCACTAAATCCAAAGTATGAGTGTAATCCGGTATCGAAGAACAATTCATTACTCTGAACAAGTGGCAAAGTTAATACTATTTCTTCCGTCCTGAAAATTTCTTGCCCTTTTTAGCCTCCGGGAACACGAAAGTCATGTTATATTCCCCGTCAAAGGCTACGACGGCATCGAAACTCTTGCCTTGTTTGCTCTTGAAGCCTTTGAGCAACTTGGTATGTCCTTCGGTGAGCAGGTCTTTGATTTCGTCGTCGGACAGGGTGCGTCCCGCTTTCAGCCGGAACACGGGCAGACCGCACTCGGCGTTGTCGCATCTGACGACCTTCCCGTAGAACCGCATCCTGCCCGTGCCACACTTGGGACAGGCACAGCCGGAATCACGGCTGCCGAAGAGCTTGTCGCACGAGAGCAGTTCGGAAGTGATTTCCCGTGTGTACGCCTCTATCTCCCTGTGGAAAGCGTCGGCGGACACCTCGCCGCGCTCGATGCGGGCAAGCTCCCGTTCCCATTCGCCCGTCATGGCTACGTCGGCTATGCGCATCGTCTTGACGACGGAGTTGAGGGCAAGACCTTTTTCGGTAGGCACAAGCGATTTCTTGCAACGTTCCATGTAACCGCGCTTGAAGAGCGTTTCGATGATGGAGGCGCGTGTGGCGGGAGTGCCGATGCCGCAGTCCTTCATTGCCTGACGCAGCGCGTCGTCCTCAATTTCCTTGCCAGCCGTTTCCATCGCTGAAAGCAGGGTGGCTTCGGTATGCAGCGGTTTGGGCTTGGTTCTTCCTTCTGTGACGGATACGCCCTTAATCGTCAGATAATCGCCTTCATGCAAATCAGGCAATATCACATCTTCCTTCTCCTCGCCATAGACGGCACGCCATCCGGCTTGTTTGACAACGCTACCTTTCACGGTGAACTCCACTCCGGCACATTCCGTCGTGATAATGGTCACGTCTTTGACACATTTTTCGGAGAATGCCTCGACCATGCGTCCGGCAATCATGTGGTAGAGGATGCCGTCCTCTTTGGAGAGGAAGAGCGGCTTCTCGCCCGTGACGAGCAGGGCATGGTGGTCCGTCACCTTTCCGTCGTCCACGCTGCGGCGTGTCGGTGTAGCTTTCGCCCGCACCTTGTCTTTCCATTCTGGCTGCGTGCCGATGAAGGCGAGCAGCTTGGGGATTTCGGCGTACACGTCTTCGGGGATGTAGCGGCTACCCGTTCTCGGATAGGTTATCAGTTTCTTCTCGTAGAGTTTTTGCGCAGTTTCAAGCGTCTGTTCCGCCGTGAAACCGTGCTTGGTGTTGGCTTCCTTCTGGAGGGTGGTCAGGTCGTACAGCAACGGAGTGTCCTCCGTCTTCTCCTTGCGTTCGGCTTTCGTTACTGTTGCGCAGCCTGCCTCCTTTACCTTGTTATATAGTTCCATCGCCGACTCTTTCTCCTTCCATTTCTCGGAGGATGAGAATTTCACGATCTCGCCGTCGCAACCGTCCGTTGCGATATGGAGCTGCCAGAAGGCTTCGGGCGTGAAACGGCGGTTCTCCCAGTAGCGTTCACACACCATCGCCAGCGTGGGTGTCTGCACCCGTCCGACGGAATACGTGCCGTGTCCGGCGGCGATGGAGAGTGCCTGCGTGCCGTTGATGCCCACGAGCCAGTCGGATTCGCTCCGCGCTTTGGCGGTGAGGTATAGGTTGTCATACTTGCTGCCGTCTTCGAGTTTCCGCAGTCCCTCGCGGATAGCCTTGTCGGTGAGAGAGCTGATCCACAGGCGCACGAAAGGAGTGGTGCTGCCCGTGTAGTGGTAGAGGTAGCGGAAGATAAGCTCTCCCTCGCGTCCGGCATCGGTCGCCACGATGATTTGTTCGCTTGCATCGAACAGTCTTTTGATGACTTTTATCTGCGACACCACGCCGCTGTCGGGCTTGTAGCCCTTCTCTGTCCTGACCTGACGGGGGACGAGCGTGAAGGTGTCGGGGATAATCGGGAGGTTGTCACGGACAAAGCCGCGCACGCCGTAGCCGTCGGGCATGGCAAGCTGGACGAGGTGTCCGAATGCCCATGTCACGGCATAGCCGCCTCCTTCGAAATATCCTTCCTCTCTTTTTGTCGCGCCCACGATGCGGGCGATTTCACGTGCCACGGAGGGCTTTTCTGCAATGATTGTCTTCATGTTTTCTTGCTTTTGTTGTTGATACTTTGGATTTTATTTTGGATTCAGTGGTGGACACGGGATTACATTTTCATGCCTTTGTTGTTTTTCTTCGGTTTGTCCTGCTGCTGTTGCTGGCGGGCGGTCTTCGGGGCTGTCTGACCTTTCTGCAAAGGCTCTTTCAGGTTCTTTGTCGCCTCGTTGGTCTTGCCCTCGTTGTTCACCGCCACCTGCGTGCGGCTCTCGTTGGACGGGGCGACCTGCTGCCCGATGTCGGGATTTGTTTCGTAGCGGTACGGGCGACCCTTCTCCGGGTTGAACTTGATATACATCGTGGCATGGAAGCCCTGCTTGTCGGTCACGTTCTCCAGTTTCACGGCTTTGCCCGCCACGTAGTCGGCTTTCTGCTGGTCGGTGAAGTTCACGTCGCTCCATTTGCTGATGGGGCGGATGCTGCCGTCCTCGTTCGTCCACGTGTTGCGGCGTTGCTCCTTCTTGGTCCGGTCGGCATTTTCCCCGCCCTGCGCCTGACTTTTAGAGGTGTCGCCTTTGGCTTCCTGTGTCTGTGCGGTACGGGGCGACTTGCCGGTTCCCGGCACGAACTCCACGCCGCGCTGCTCCACGTTCACTTGCAGGGTGGTGACGAACTTCCTGCCGTCGTTGCGCTCGATGAGCTTGTCGCGCACGGGCAGTCCGGCGCGGAGCATGTCCCGCTCCTGCGCGGTGATTTCCGTCTTGCCGATGCGCTCCGGGATGCGCACCTTGCTCGCCGGAATGTCCGTGATTTCATTCGTCTTGCGGTCGATGCTGATGTAGGAGGGGATGATCTCGCTCGTTTCCTTGTCCACGATGTCCACGACCCTGCCGAGGTTGCCCGTCTCGCACAGGTTCTTCCGGTCGTCGTCGGAGAATTTGTGTTCTTTGTACTCGTCCAGTTTCTGCTCCTTGCGGATGAAGTGCGGCACGAGGCTGACATTCCCCTCGCCGTCCTTCTTGAAGGAAAGGCGGGCGTCCAGCTCGAATGATTCACCACCGAAGGTGGGCTTGACCTTCACCAAGTCGGACTTGCCGTAGTGGAGCATTTTCGTAAGGTCGCCGGACTTTTCAAGGTCGTCGCGCTTCACGCCCCATCTGTCCTCCAGTTCCTGCCAGTTGATTTTACCCTCGTCGATGGGCCGGTAGCCCCGTTTCCCCTGCGTCTGTTCGGAAGTGTCCTGTTGCTGTTCTTTCTGTTGTTTCATGTTCTCCTGTTTTTGAGGTTCTTGTTTCTCTGTCTGTTGCGCAGCTTGCTCTTCCATCACCTGCTGTTGATAGGGGAAGGTGTCGATTTTGTGCGGTGCGAGGATTTGTTTGTTCTGGTACGGATGCTGGAGCAGGTCTTTCATCACGCCCAGCATGGAATCCACTTGGTCCGCCGCGA
The DNA here is from genome assembly GCF_900106755.1 of Bacteroides faecis MAJ27. Taxonomy (GTDB): domain Bacteria; phylum Bacteroidota; class Bacteroidia; order Bacteroidales; family Bacteroidaceae; genus Bacteroides; species Bacteroides faecis. The sequence continues at coordinate 142,028 of NZ_FNNN01000012.1, read as the reverse complement.
TGCGGTAGAAACCGAAGCGGCTGGGTTCCTTGCACTGTCGGAAGAAGTTCTTGAAGAAGTTGTCCAGCACGTCGCCATGTCTGTCGAATTGCAGGAAACTCTGCGCGTTCTCCGCTTTCGCGGGGGTGCGCTTGGGTGTGCCGTCCGCGTTCAGCCCGGCTACCACGCTGATCTCGCCCGTCTTTTCGTCACGGACTACCAGCACGTCCTTTTCGTCTTTTTTCTTTGCCATCTGAAAAATGTTTTAATGGGTTATTTATGAAAGAAATTATGGATACGCGCCTTGTAGAAGGCTATATCTTCCTTTTTGAAGTCCTTGATATGGTTGGAAAGGAATGTCAGCACGTCTTCCTCGCTGTAATAGGTTTTCTTGCCCAGTGTCTTGTAGGGCAATGCGCCGACACTGCGGTAGCGTTGCAGGGTGCGCTTGCTTATCTGGAGCAGCATACACAAGTCCTGATTGTCGAAAAGGCGGATGCTTTCCGTGATGGAGGGCTGTCGTTCCTCCACCTTCATCGCCAGCAGCAGTTCGTCCTGACGGTCGAGCCGTTCCATCAGCTTCTGCATCCAGCCCTCGAAGTTGTTTCGTGTGAGCAGTTCCATGACCTATGTCCTCCTTCCTTTGGGGCTGCCTCCAGTGCGCAGCGTGTGGTTGCGTTTCAGCTCCTGCGGTGTCGCGGCGTCCTCGTTGACGGTACACTCATCAAGCAGGCGGTCTATTTCAGACTGTCGGTAGCGGCATTTGCCGCGAAGCACGACATAGCCGATGCGTTGCTCGCTGCGCATACGCTGGAGGGTGCGGGTACTTACGTTAAGCAGGTGCGCCGCTTCGCGTGTGGTGAGCAACCTGTCGGGCGATGCCGCTTTCTTGTCGCCGGAGACGGCACGGACGTGTGCCGCAATCTCTGCTATCTGTTCCGTCAATGACCGGAAGACGGAACTTTCCATCGTTATCACTTTCATATTCAGTCCTTTCTTTTTGTTTATTTTCATGAACATAAGCTGCTCCTCGGCATATCGTTCAAGCAAGCTTGACGCTCTGCACTCGGCTTGCTCTATGTTTCTGCGGCAAAAATCGGCAATAAACAAAAGGGGCTTTAACAACTCACTACGTGACTCACGTAAGATTTTTACGGAAGATGGCTCCGTAACCCGGTCAAACGGCGCAACAGGCAGCCTTTCAGCGGAAAACGGCACATGTTCGGAACCGTACCGTTACCTTTGCGGGCAAACCGATAATTGCATGAATATGGAAATAGTATCTATCGAGAAAAAGACTTTCGAGATGATGGTGGCGGCATTCGGCGCACTCTCGGAGAAGGTCGCCGCCCTGAGGCGCAAAAGCGACACGGGGCGCATGGAAAGATGGCTCACGGGCGAGGAGGTCTGCGGGCAGTTGAGAATAAGCCCACGCACGTTGCAGACGCTGCGTGACAGGCGGCTTATCGGCTACTCGCAGATAAACCGCAGGTTCTATTACAAGCCGGAGGAGGTGAAGCGGCTGATACCGCTTGTCGGCACGCTCTATCCGCATGGCAGATGATTTGATTTATTCACCCACTGAATCCGAAGTTATGATGAACGAGAACAACGATGTTTTTACGATGGAAGACGAGCCGATAGCCTCTGTGATGCAGGATATGCGCAAAGGTTCGAAATGGCTGTCCGCCTTTCTGGAAAGTTACCGTCCTCCGCTGGACGGGGAGCGTTACCTGACGGACGGCGAGGTGTCGGAACTGCTCCGCGTGAGCCGGCGCACCTTGCAGGAATACCGCAACAACCGCGTGTTGCCCTTCATACTTTTGGGAGGGAAGGTGCTTTACCCGGAAACAGGGCTGCGTGAGGTGCTGGAAGCGAACTACCGCAAGCCGCTGGAGTGAGGCGGTTTCATGAAAAAGTAAACGGGTGACACCTTTTGTGGTGCTACCCGTTTACTTGTCTTATGGGGTATGTGCAATCAGCAATACCCGGCTTTTCCGTTCTGTATGAACATCACGTATGTCTGCCGTTTCTTTTGTGAGAGTGCCTTTCCCACCAGCCATGTGCGGAACAGGTGGGTGTTGTAGGTGTTCAGCCGGAAAGCGACCGGGATGATGATTTCAAGCGCGTACACGTCCGCGTACAGCCCGTTTTCAAGCTGCATGTAGCGGCACACCTCGTAGTCGTTCAGCACGTCCGACTTGCGGACGGCTCTGATGGCGGCGTTCACTGCCGGGACGGTCGTATGGAACAATCCGGCTATTTCTGTGGCGGTCATCCACACGTCGTTACCGGTTACGCTGACTGCCTTGTCCTCGATGATGATTGTGTCACGTTTCATGGCTTTTCTTTTTAGATGGTGCAACCTGCAAATTCCTCGACGCCGTTCAATCTTGCGGCAAGGTTCTCCATGTCCTGATTGAGCTTCTCTTTGGTTATCTTTGCGTAAATCTGCGTCGTCTTTATGCTCTTGTGTCCGAGCATGGAGCTGACGGTTTCGATGGGAACACCGTTGGAGAGGAATATCGTCGTGGCTGCCGTGTGGCGGCTCTGATGCCACGTGATATGCTTGGTGATGCCGCAACGCTTGGCGACGGCACGGATACCGGCAAGGCACGTGTTATAATGCGGAACGGGGAATATCTTGCCGTTCTCGCACAGCCCACGGTATTTGCCGATTATGCGGTTGGCGATGTCAAGCAGGCGGATGTTGGACACCACGCCCGTTTTCTGGCGGTTGATGTTTATCCACTCGTGTTCGTCGAAGTAGGTGCGGATATTCTCTTCCGTGAGGTTGCGCATATCCGAGAACGACAGCCCGGTGAACGCGCAGAACAGGTAGAGGTCGCGGTACAGTTCCTGTTTGGCGTTTTTCAGTTTCCCGTCCATCAGCAGGCGTATTTCCTCTTTGGTCAGGAAACTGCGTGTCGTTTCCTCCTTCTTGATTTCATACTCGCGGAACGGGTCGCGTGTCAGCCACTCGTTGTTGATGGCGATGAACACCATCGTCCGTAACGGGCAGACGTACAGCCACACGGTATTGGTGCAGCAGTGCTTGTCCGTGCGAAGGAACATCTCGAAGTCGGAGATGAAAGCCGGGGTAAGCTCTTTCAGGGCGATGTCCTTCACATGGTAGCGGATGTCAAGGAACTCTTGCAGGTGCTTGTAAACGATACGGTACTTTTCCAGTGTACCTTTGGCTTTCATGCCTGCCTCCACCTGTTTCTCATAGTCCTCGTTGTGCTGGCGGAACACCTGCATCAGCGTGTGGTAGCGGTGTTCCAGTCCGAGAAAGGCATTTTTCACCTTTTCCGCCGTGACGAAGTTGTCACGCTCCATGATTTCCTGATAGTGTCTGTTGATGCGTACCCGCATTTTGTCAAGCATACGGTTCGCTTCGAGAGCCGCCGTGCTTCTGCCCGTGACACGTCCCCCTTTGGTGTCCCACAGTTTCGGATCGACGGTCAGCTTGCAACTGAACTGCGTCTGGCTGCCGTCCACCGTGATGCGTCCCATGACGGGAACTGTCCCGTCTTTCTTCACTACCTGACGTTTGAGGTAGTAGATTACTGAAAATGTACTCTTCATCGTCCTTAATTTTTTTTGGTTTCAAAATTAGTTGGTGAAGAGTCCGGTATCGGTACGCAAAACGGGGAGGAACGGAGCAATCTTTTTCCGTAACCGGATTTTTCGCGTGAGTTGTGAGTAACTCACTATAACATAGTGCCTTGTTTCGCCATTCGTGCCCGTTTGTCGCATTTTCGGGCATGGTTACGAACAAGTAACGTTGCGGCGTCAAGATTTGGCTTCGGCAGGGATTGTAATGGCTTCACGAATTATCGCCACTTCAACTAAAACCCTTGTAACTCAATTCTATCACTATATCTTTCCGCATTTCACTTTTTTGTAGTAACTTTATTTTAGAAAAGAAATTAGTAGCTGTAATCTCATTGTTTGTTATTATTTTAATTGGAGGATATACAGTTTATTCTTCACAGAATAATGTGAAGTTGTCTGATCTGGTCTTAGCTAATGTGGAAGCGTTAGCTGAATATGAATCTCCTGATGTTGAAATTACTTGTAATGGGACAAAAAATACTCCTCCTGGTAGATGCTGGCATCAGTATGCTGATTGTGATTTGGGGTGGTTTCATCATCCTGAAGATTGCAGATTTTCTGGTAGTATGAGTGATACTTGTCTTACTCCTTGCGAGTAGAAGTATAGATTTTGTGAGACTGACTAGAAAGAAGAGCTTTTGATAATTATACTTTTTACTTTTGTCTGTAAATCAGAATTGTTGGACTTTCTAGTTAGTTCCTATGTAAAAATATGATACAATGAAAAAAATAAGTGTAATAATCTTGGCAATTGTTATTGTTGCGTGTGCTTCAAGTAATAAAAACGTACTAGACGGAGTTGAAATAGTACCCGTAGATGTGCATAAAGCTTCTAAAGATGCTTCATCTTTTTTAGAAAAAATAGAGATTGTCCCTCTAGAGACCAACGACTCATCTATCTTTCATAAATGTAATAAAATCATTTATAATAAAAGTATGGATATGTATGCTCTTTATACTAGTGATCAAATTGTTTTTACTTTTTCTGGTAATGGAAAATACATTGATAATTCGAAGAGAATGAATGGTCAGGGTCCTAAAGAATACAATATGGTATTAGACATTAATTTTAATCCTTATTTAAAAGGGATTGATATGCTCAATCCATATGGAACAGTATATACTTATAGTCCGACATTTGGACTTTTATCTAAGAGACAATTTAAACCAGAGTTTCCTGTAGATTATCTGATGGCTCTAGATTCAGATAATTATATTTTCAATCATCCTTTTGTATGGACAAATCAAGAAGTATCGTTTATTGACTTAAAAACGCAGCAATCAGTCAATGCTAATTATGAAGGAACTATTTCTGGAAACACAATGAGTAATGATTGTTTTTATCGTATAGGTGAGCATTTTTATTTTGTACCGTTTGGAGTAAATTATTATTTTTATCAAATAGATGCGAAAGAAAAGAAACTTACCCCGATTATATATCTTGATATGGGAGATGCTGAAGTCAAGGCTGATGGTTTACCTGGACGGGCAGTAGGAAAGAGAAATAGTTCTGATGAAGAAAAAAGAGAAATTACAAAAGAGGCTACAGAGAGATATTTATTTTTGAAATATTCTTCACAGAATCTTTTGCCGGTACTTAAATTTTTCAACAATGATTATGTGTATGTTTATTTAACAACGACCGATAGAGGATACGGAAGTCATTTTATTTATAACAGAAAAATAAAAGAAGGTTTTCTAGTAAAAGATGGCAAGCCTTTCATAATGTATCCTTGTTTTGGGATAGTTGATAATGTATTACTTTCTATTTGTCAGCCTGATAGGATATCTGAAGTTGTAGTTCGTAAATTAATGGCACCTGACGAAATACAAAAGATGGAGCAATTGACAGAAGATGATAATCCTGTAATAGTAAAATATTATTTAAAAAAATGATACGTTTAATAAGTTTGTTGTTTGTAACTATATTACTAACTTCATGCAAGGAGTCGAGGGTAGATAAAATAACACGTTTAGTTAATGAGTGGAGTGGAAAGACGATTCGATTTCCTGATAATATGTGCCTAACGTCTTATGCTAATGATACAGTTATAATGAAATATGAAAGAGAAAAACTCCCTTATACTATATTGAATTATGTGGATACAATTGGTTGTATGAGCTGTAAGTTGCAATTACCAAGATGGAAAGAGATGTTAGAAGAAATAGATTCTGTTTACCCCAATAAGGTGAACTGTTTAATGGTATTCTATCCAAAGGGGAAAAGAAAGTTTATTAAACATTTAAGAGATAACCATTTTGATCGCTTTGTGTTTATAGATGAAATGGATTCTTTAAACAGAATGAATAATTTCTTACATGAAGAGCATTTATGTACATTTCTTCTCGATAAAAATGATAAAATTATAGCAATTGGAAATCCAATACTTAACTATAATGTAAAGAAAATGTATTTAGATATTATTTCGGGAAAAACGGTATTATCATCTTATGATAAGCAGCTTTTAACTGATGTATCCATATCAAAAACAAAAATAGACTTAGGTACTTTTTCTTGGAATGATGCACAAGAAGTCGAGATACAGATTTCTAATGTGGGGAAAAATACATTAGTGATGAATGATGTGATAACTTCTTGTGGTTGTATTTCGGTAGAATATTCTAAGGAACCGATTCAGTCTAATAAGGTTTTAAGTATGAAAATAAAATATAAAGCTGAACATCCTGAACATTTTGATAAGACAATCACTATATATTGTAATATAAAGGATGCACCGCTTCGATTGAAGATAAGTGGAAATGCTGAATAAATAGTATTGAAGAGATATGGCCAAATTTTGGAAATATATTCAACATGTTGTTATAGTAGTATTGATTATAGAACTAGGATGCTTTATTGTAGGCAAAGTGTTTTCCAAGGAAGAGTCTATATCTTCTTTGGAACTTGCTTTGCGTATAGCAAAAGGTAATCGCACAGAACTTGAGAAAGTACTTTATTATTATCAGCAGGATGCTACTGATAGCCTGAAATATAAGGCTGCATGTTTTTTGATAGAAAATATGCCATATCACTCCTATACACATGGAGAACAATTGGAAAAATACAAAAAGTATTATGCGTGGCTGAAGGATAGTCATGGAAAAACTCCTGAAGAAGTAGCGGACTCTGTGAAAAAAACATTTGGTCCAATTGGACAGTTAGATAAAAAATATGATTTGCTGGAAGTCGATTCAGCTTATTTGTGCAATAATATTGAGTGGGCTTTTAAAGTTTGGCGTGAACAACCGTGGGGAAAGAATATATCTTTCGAAATGTTTTGTGAGTATTTGTTGCCTTATCGTATTGATGATGAGGTATTAGCCTATTGGCGTGAAATGTATTATGATAAATATAATCAGCTGTTGGATTCATTAAAGACGTCTGATTCGTTAGATATGGAAGATCCGGTAGTAGCTGCAAATTACTTAATAAATACATTACCTGATAAGTGGCATTATTATACTTCAACTACTCCTTACTCTTTCGGGCATATCGGACCTGAATATGTACAATGCCTGTCAGGAACCTGTCGGGAAGTGACTGATTTTACTGTATATTTATTTCGAGCCTTGGGAATTCCTTGTACAATTGATTTTGTTCCTGTACGTAGCTATGTTAATGCCGGGCATTTTTGGTTGGTAGCCTGGGATAAAACAGGTGAAGCATATATGGCTAATTTCCCGGAGAATCTGGGAATGGTTCGCAAAAACTGGTGGTATCGTTGGGATGATAGTCCAAAAGTGTATCGATATACTTTTGATATAAACAAAGAATTATATGAGCAAATGGCGAAATATAATGAAAAGGTATATCCATTTTGGAGTTTACCGAAATTTAGGGATGTTACTTATGAATATGCTTATTCTTTTGAAAAAGAATTAGTCATTCCATTGGAAAAACTTTATAGGAATAAGAGTAGTGGGAGAATAGCTTATCTATGTGTTACTAATAGAAATAACTGGATACCGATTGATTGGACTGAATACGATGCGGGACATCTGGTTTTCCGAAATGTACGAAAAGGTACGCTAATGAGGGTGGCTACTTATGAGAATGGTACTTTGAACTTTTTGACTGATCCTTTTTATGTGGATAAGCAGAAGAATGAACAGCATTATTTCTCTGTCGAAGGAGATACACAAGATGTGGTATTGTATGCTAAATGTAATATAGATGGAGAAAATATATTTCGTGATCGAATGATAGGGGGTGTTTTTGAAGGCAGTAATCAATCGAATTTTGCAATAAGGGATACTTTATTTATCATACAAAGTAAGCCTGATCGTTTGAATACGACAGTAAGAAGTTCGACAAATAAAGAATATCGTTATATCAGATATGTAGGTCCTCCCGGAGGATTATGTAATGTGGCTGAAGTCGCATTTTATGAAAAAAATGATTCTGCAGCCTTGTTTGGAAAAATAATAGGGACTCCCGGATGCTATCAGCATGATGGAACGCATGAATATACAAATGTGTTTGATGGAAAAACGTGGACTTCTTTTGATTATTTCAAATTTACCGGAGGATGGGCAGGACTTGATTTGGGTAGGAAGGTGCAGATAGACCGTATTGTCTATACTCCCCGCAACAGGGATAATTATATTCGTCCTGGTGATATCTACGAGTTGTATTATTGTGACCGATACTGGAAATCCGCCGGAAGAATCAAGGCTACAGTTGATTCATTAGTATATAGAGGAATTCCTCGAAATGCACTTTTGTTCTTACGTAATCATACGCGTGGCGTAGATGAAAGAGTTTTTGTTTATGAAAAGGGAGAGCAACTATGGAAATAAGACTTACAATTAAACTTGTTATATTGTGGAAAACAATCATTTTATTAGGAATAATTGTCTTGCTATCTGCTTGTTTCCATTCGGAGAAGGAGGCTGTACCTTCTATTGGTATTGTTCCTGATGAACATATGTTGCTGGCTATTACTCCTGATTTCTCTATAAAAATGGCGGGAGATGCATTGAATAAACATTATCTGCGATTGAAGTCTGGAAAGCTATTTCCAGTGATAGGAATTTTACGGATAGATGGTAGGACTTATCGTTTTATGGGAGGAGATTCTTTACGTATATCTCCTATAGCTCCTCTTGCAAATGACAGTGTCGGATGGTCGGGGAAATATTCTTATTTGTTTCCTGGAAAAGGGTGGGAGCAAAAGGAATATGATGATTCTTTTTGGAAAGAAGGAAATGGTGCTTTTGGACCTGTAAAAGGTAATTCAAATATTCGTACCGCATGGGGAGCGGAAAATATATATGTCCGCAGGCATATTAAGATTGACAATAAAGATACTTTAGAAGGGCATAAAATTTATGTCTGTTATATTTGCGATGATCAGATAAAACTTTTTTGGAATGGAGATTTTTTCTCTGAAAAAGGAATAACATATCAAACACAATGTGAACGTTTAACAGATGAAGCTATTGCTCATATTTGTAATGGAACAAATGTTTTGGCAGCTTATGGACGTAACACAGGAGGCCCCGCATTGTTGGATTTTGGTCTGTATATTGAAAATAAAACTTACAGTGAAGCAGATACGGTCCTATTGAAACAAATAGATATACAAGCTACTCAAACTCACTATGTATTTCAATGCGGGGATGTAGAACTTCAGATTGATTTTGTTTCACCTTCTTTGTCGGAGATGTGGAATATGACAGGGTGGCCTGTCGGTTTCCTTTCCTATCAAGTTCGTGCAGAAGATAAAAAGGAGCATACGGTAGAAATTTTGTTCGATGTGGATATGGAATGGATGTTTGGCAAGAGGAAGATTGACAGTTGGGTTGAACAAGAGTGGCGGTTTGTCAAGTCTGATAGTTTATATTTAGGTATGACGGCGGATGAAACAACGTTTTCATGCGATGATAGTCATGTTGTTTTGTTTCAAAAACTGTGTGCAGAAAATGGAAATAAAGGCATATTGTTAATAGGATGTGGAGAAGGACAGAGGATACAATATGTTGGTGAGCGTTTACAACCTCTTTGGAATAGCAATAGAACTGGAGAGGTTAAAGAATTAATGATGGCTGTTGGAAACAAGTATCAGAAACTAAGGGAAGAATGTGATAAATTGGATAAACTGTGGAATAATAAGGCATTTCAAGTGAGTGATAAGACATTTGCTGAACAGATTCTTCCTTCTTACCGTAATTTTATATCTTCCCATAGGTTTGTGTTATCTTCGGATCATAAGTCATTCTGTTTTGGAGATACTTTGGGTAATGTCAGAGAAATATATAAGAATTTTCCTGTCTTGTTATTTTTTAATCGTGTTGATTGGATGAAAAGTTTATTAAATCCGATATTCGAATATTGTGAAGATGAGCGTTGGAAAAGGAAATATCCACCTTATGATATAGGCTTATATCCGGTTGCAAGTAAACAAGTAAAAACAGATAATTGTGCAGAGGAAGCTGCTGCTAATATGTTAATGATGATGTTAGCCATTGTAGAGGCAGAACAAAATTTCAGTTATGCTGAATTGCATTGGGAACACTTGTGTTTATGGGCAAATTATCTGAAAGAGAGGATGGCAGAAAATGCTTCTCCTTCTATTGAATTATTGGATGGAAATGACGAACACGTAAAGTGTGTACTGGGATTGATGGCTTATCGTAAATTGATTCAACTAAAAGATGCGTATGAGTAGGGTGAAGAAAATTCTAGCGATAATAGAGAATTTACTATTCTTACTATTCTGTATTATAGTAATTCTATTTTTGATACAGCTATTCTGTTTTACCTCGTTTAAAATTCCATCGGATTCTATGGAACCTGCATTAAAAGATGGAGATAGAATATTAGTTAATAAAATGATAAAGGGGGCCAGATTATTTAACGTGTTCGCTGCTTTGGATAACAAAGACGTTACTATTTTCCGGATACCGGGGTTAGGTAGTTTTAAGAGAAATGATGTACTGGTTTTTAATTTCCCTTATCAGATGAATCGGTGGGATAGCATCCGGATGAACGTAATGCAGTATTATGTGAAGCGTTGTATAGCTTTGCCTGGGGATACATTGGAAATCAGAGGAGGATTTTATAAAGTGCGTGGATGTCACGAACAGTTGGGAAATTATAAAGCTCAGCAATATCTTGCCAAACTACAGCAACCGGAAAAACAAGGAATCGTAGTGGGAACATTTCCTTATGATGGAAGCTTAGGGTGGAATATTCGGGAGTTCGGACCATTACCTATCCCGCAAAAAGAGCAGATAGTAGTAATGAACCGTACTAATTATTTATTATACAGGCAGTTGATTGCTTGGGAGCAAAAGAAAAAAATACACTTAAAAGAAGAGCAGGTATTTATGGGAGATAGTCTTATTCATCAGTATTGCTTTAAAAAGAACTATTATTTTGTATCGGGGGACAATATGGCTAATTCGCAAGATTCCAGATATTGGGGAATGTTGCCGGAAGAATATATTGTAGGCAAAGCTACCCGTATTTGGAATTCAAAAGAAAAGTATACTGATCAGGTACGTTGGGAGCGGATTTTAATGAAGATCAAATAAAATAGGAGATAACAGAAAATGTTATTACAGAATAAATATAACGTTCATTTATTGATGCTGTTCGGAGTCATTGCGATTTTGAGCGTGGTAACTGTTTCGTCTTATACTATTGCGGTCGGAGATATGGCTTATCAGAAGCTATATTTGGGGCGTATGGCTATTGTGTTTGTAATATGTAGTCTTATTTCTTTATGTTTAGACAAAAGAGGAGGAAATACATTTTATTTATCAGTCGTTTGGTCTCTTATTCTATTAGGTGGAGTTGAGGCTGTTTGGGGATTATGGCAGATATACGGTTTAGCTGTTTCCAATCATTCATTATATGCGCTTACAGGCTCCTTTTACAATCCGGGACCTTATTCTGGATATTTAGCGATGGTATTTCCGATTTGTTTGAGTGAATGGTTGAATTTGAGAAAAGTAGAGAAACATACTTGGGTAGAGCGGGGTAAATATTATATGGCCTTAGGAGTATTGTTGTTAATTCTTTGTGTTTTACCGGCAGGTATGAGCCGTTCGGCATGGATAGCCGTTGCGGTTTCTGGAATATGGGTATATGGTATACACTGTTCATGGGGAACTCGTTTAAGAAAGATAGGTAAGAGGTATAAGAAAAGGGTATTTCTGGCTATGATAACAGCAGGAATAGTGCTGATAATAATTAGTTATGCTCTTTTTCAATTAAAAGTAGGTTCGGCTAATGGCCGTCTGTTAATTTGGAAAGTGAGCGCTATGACTGTTGCGGAAAAGCCATTTTTAGGACATGGTATTGGAAACTTTGCATCGGCTTATGGAATGGCTCAGGAAAATTATTTTGCTAGAACAGAGTTTACAGCTACAGAGGAACAGGTAGCCGGAAGTCCTGAATATGCTTTTAATGAATATCTGCAAATAGCTGTAGAATATGGAGTTTTATTTCTATTGGTTGTGTTGTTGATCATTAGCTTTTGCCTTTGGAAAGGGATAACTGAAAAAAAAATAAGTGCGTGTGCAGGTTTGATTTCTGTTTTAGTTTTTGCATTTTCGTCTTATCCGATGCAAATACCCGGATTTGCGATAGCATTTTATTTTTTGCTGGCTGCTTGTGTGGTAGGAAAGTCACGAATACATATTTATCTTTTTACTGTAATGATTGCTCTGTTGGGAAGTTACTATTGGAAATATAATCAGTATAATGCCTGTGAAGAATGGCTTAGATGTAAAATGTATTATAATATAGGTGCATTTCGTTTAGCCAAAGAGGGGTATGAGAAAATTTATCCGGAATTGAATGACCGGGGAGATTTTTTGTTTGAGTATGGTCATTCTTTACATAAGTTGAAAGAATATGATCATTCTACGGAAGTTCTGAAAGAAGCAATGATGCATAGTTGTGATCCTATGATTCTGAATATAATAGGAAAGAATTATCAGGCTACAGGAGAATATGAGAAAGCCGAAGAATATTTCATACGATCTACTCATCGGCTTCCGGGACGGATTTATCCGTATTACTTGTTAGCGAAACTTTATGTGGAACCGGAATATCGACATCTGGAGAAATTAAAACAGGCGGTTCAGATTGTATTGACGAAGGAACCGAAAGTGCAATCTACTGCAATAAAGGAGATGAGAGAAGAAGTGAAGAAACTTATAAAGAAATAATTTGATAATGATAATGTTTTCTAAATATCAGAATTTGATTTTGTGGAGTGATTTACTGTTTTCGCAGTATTATTTAAATAATCATCCTGTATCTCTTTTTATTTAGAAAGAAATATGTATTTTTGAGTGTGTAACTAACAAAATAAAAAATGAACAAACACAAGTTAGCATGGATCTGTCTGTCTTCTGCATTGATTATGATGACAGCTTGTAGCGGCAAGAAAAATATGGAGGATGAATCGGAAAAGGGTGTTTCCACCGTTCTTCCTATGTCTAAAAATGAGGTGACTGTAGAAATACTGAAAAGAAAGGCATTTAATCACGAACTAATGAGTAACGGCAAGATCAGTGCCCGTGGCAAAGCCGATCTACGCTTTGAAACCAGTGAAGTCATCGCCCATATCTATGTGAAGAATGGCGATCGTGTACAGAAAGGGCAGAAGCTGGCTGATTTGGATAAATTCCGTCTGGAGCAGAAATTGTCTCAGTCTGAAGATGCTTTATTGAAAGCCGAACTGGAATTGAAAGACGTACTGATCGGACAGGGGTATTCTCCTGACGATTTTAATAAAGTTCCTGTCGAAACGATGAAAATAGCCAAAGTAAAAAGTGGTTATGAGCAATCTAAATCCCAATATGAACTGGCGAAAAGAGAGATGGAACATGCTACATTGATTGCTCCTTTTGACGGCGTGGTAGCCAATTTATTTTCAAAGCCCTATAATCCGGCAAATACTTCTGAAGCATTCTGTACTATTATTGATTCCAAAGGAATGGAAGCTGATTTCACGGTGCTGGAAAATGAACTTGCTTTTATCAAGGTAGGAGATAAAGTGGTAATTACTCCTTATGCCGGTGGGGGAGCATTTGAAGGAAGTGTCTCTGAGATTAATCCGTTGGTGGATGCCAATGGTATGGTGAAAGTCAAGGCTGCGGTAAATGCGGGAGGAAAGCTGTTTAGCGGTATGAATGTAAAGGTAAGTGTCCGCCGTTCATTGGGAGAGCAATTGGTTATTCCCAAAACAGCCGTCGTATTGCGTTCCGGCAAACAAGTGGTATTTACCCTGAAAGAGGGCAAGGCTATGTGGAATTATGTAAATACAGGATTGGAGAATGCAACGGAGTGTGTGGTCTCCGATAGGTCGCAGAAAGGTATTGAGGATGGTCTGCTGGAAGGAGATACGGTTATCGTCACCGGAAACTTGAATTTGGCGCATGAAGCGGAAGTTGATGTAAAATGAATAATTAAGAATTAAATAATGAATCTATGATAAAATTCTTAATACAGCGTCCTATTGCCGTATTGATGGCCTTTACCGCCTGTTTCATTATCGGGGTAGTGACGTACTCTACGCTGCCTATATCGCTGCTTCCCGATATCGCTATTCCTGAAATTACGGTACAGGTATCTTCTGCCAATACCTCTGCCCGGGAATTGGAAAATACGATTGTCAAACCTTTGAGGGGGCAATTGATTCAAGTTTCTACCCTGAAGGATATTCATAGTGAGTCGCGGGACGGAGCGGGCATTATCCGTCTGTCTTTTGAGTATGGTACGAATACGGACCTTGCCTTTATCGAGGTGAATGAGAAGATAGATGCCGCCATGAATTTTCTTCCGAAAGAGGCGGAACGTCCGAAGGTTATCAAAGCGAGTGCAACGGATATTCCCGTATTCTATCTGAATCTGACATTGAAGAATGACAGTGCATACGGTGACACAGAACAACAGTCCTTTCTGGAGTTGTGCGAATTTGCCGAATCCGTCATCAAGCGCAGGATAGAGCAGCTAGAGGAAGTCGCCATGGTAGATGTGACCGGAATTTTGCAACGGCAGGTGCAGATTGTACCCGACAAGGATAAACTTGCTGTGATGGGACTTTCGATTGGAGATGTCGAATCGGCTTTGTCCTCTAATAATGTGGAACCGGGTAGCATGACTGTGCGCGACGGGTATTATGAATATAATATAAAGTTCTCAACACTGCTGCGGACAGCAGAAGATGTAGAAAATATCTATCTGCGTAAGGGCGACCGCATTGTACAGTTAAAAGAGTTCTGTAAAGTAAGCGTTGTGCCCGCAAAGGAAAAAGGGGTGTCTCTGTCCAATGGCAAACGTGCCGTGAGTCTTGCCGTTATCAAACAATCGGATGAGAATATAGATAAGATGAAGCGGGCGCTGGTAGGCACCATGACTTACTTCCAGTCAGTATATCCGGGGATTGATTTCAGCATCAGCCGCAACCAGACGGAACTGCTGGACTATACGATCTCTAATCTCAGACAGAATCTCTCTCTGGGCTTCCTTTTTATCTGTCTGGTAGCGGTCCTGTTTCTGGGGGATGTAAAGTCTCCGCTAGTCATCGGACTTAGTATGGTGGTGTCCATCGTTATCAGCTTTGTGTTTTTCTACCTTTGCCATATGTCACTGAATATCATATCGCTTGCCGGATTGATTTTGGCATTGGGAATGATGATTGACAGTTCGATTATTGTGACCGAGAATATATCGCAATACCGCGAACGGGGATATTCATTGCGCCGTGCCTGCGTGACGGGAACCAGTGAAGTGGTAACGCCTATGTTGAGTTCATCTCTGACTACTATTGCCGTATTTGCCCCGCTGATTTTTATGAGTGGTATTGCAGGAGCTATCTTCTACGATCAGGCTTTCTCTGTCACTGTAGGGCTGATGGTGTCTTATCTGACCGGAATCATGCTGCTTCCCGTGCTTTATCTGCTGGTTTACCGGACAGGTGTCCGCACCCGGAAATGGAAGTGGCTTTCTTTCAAAATTAATAACCCGATCAAGGACCACACGCTAGACCGATTCTATGATGCGGGTGTCGACTGGGTATTCCGCCATAAAACGTTCAGTGTACTGTTCTGTGTGATTTCCATTCCGCTTTGCATATTCTTCTTTTTCTTTATAGACAAAGAACGGATGCCCGATATCGAGGAAAATGAACTGATCGCCCGGATAGAATGGAATGAGAATATCCATGTGGATGAAAACAAACGACGGGTGGATGAACTTTTCAAGGAACTGAAAGATGAAGTACTGGAGCAAACAGCCTCTATCGGTAGACAGGACTTCATCCTCAATCGGGAACGGGAACTGTCTTCTTCCGAAGCGGAACTTTATTTCCGTACGGAGACTTCCGACGCTATTGCTCCTTTGGCACAGACGGTATACCGGAAACTGAAGGAACGTTATCCACTCTCTGTCATCTCTTTCTCTCCGCCGGAAACGGTCTTTGAGAAACTCTTTGTGACGGGTGAACCGGATGTGGTGGCGGAATTTTACACCCGTAATAAAGCGGAAGCCCCCAAAGCGGAAGCAATCCGCAGCGTAGAACAGGAACTGGGACGAAAAACCGGAATCAATCCGACAGGTATCGCCTTCGAAAACCAGTTGAATCTGAGTATCAGTAAAGAGAAACTCTTGCTCTACCGTGTTTCCTACAACGAACTGTATCGGGTACTGAAAACGGCTTTCCGGGAAAACAGTGTGACGATGCTGCACTCTTATCAGCAGTATTTGCCGATCAACATTGCCGGGGATGAAAAGACTGTGAACGAGGTGTTGCAGGAAACACTGGTGCAGACGCAACCGGACAACCGTGGGAATGTCGATTTTATCCCGCTTCGGGAATTGATCAACGTAGCTCCCGCCGAAGACTTGAAAAGTATTACTTCCGGACGTAACGGTGAATATGTCCCGTTCGACTTTTACGGTGTGCGGAATGCGGATAGGTTGATGCGTGAAGTGAAACAGGTGGCGGATGAGACAGGGGATTGGGATACGGGCTTTTCCGGCAGCTTCTTCTCCAACAAAGAGATGTTGGATGAGCTGGTTGTGATTCTGATGATCTCATTACTGCTGATGTATTTCATTCTTGCTGCACAGTTTGAGAGTTTCCTTCAACCGTTGCTGGTATTGGCGGAGATTCCGATTGACGTGGCATTTGCCTTACTCTTGCTATGGATTTGCGGGCACACGCTGAATCTGATGTCTGCCATCGGCTTGATTGTAACCTGTGGTATCGTAATCAATGACTCCATCCTGAAACTGGATGCGATCAATGAACTGCGTAAGGCAGGCGTTCCTTTGCTGGAAGCTATTCATGAAGCTGGGCGTAGACGCCTGCGCCCGATTATCATGACTTCGCTGACTACTATTTTTGCGATGGTGCCATTACTGTTTTCTTCGGATATGGGATCGGAACTGCAAAAGCCGCTGTCTATCGCCATGATAGGTACGATGTCTATCGGTACAGCTGTCAGCCTCTTCATCATACCGCTGCTTTATTGGTTTATCTACCGGGGAAAAAGCGGAAATAACACACAAAATGAAAAATAAGTTGAATTATGAAGAAATCATCTGTTCTTTTGGTCTTGATGACTGTATTAGGGATATATTTCTCTTCGGCATATGCTCAGAAATGTCTGGTGCTGGATTTGAATCAGACTATCGCTTTAGCCAATGACAGTTCGCTGGAGTCATTCCGTACACAGAATATGTATCTGTCCGGCTATTGGGAATACCGGACGTATCGTGCAAACCGTCTGCCGAGTCTGACAATGGATCTTACCCCGGCACAATATAACCGGGACATTACGAAACGTTATGATTCGGGACAGGATCTGGATGTATATCGTACACAACAGTCATACTATGCTTATGGCGGGTTGAGTGTACGGCAAAATCTCGACCTGACCGGAGGTACATTTTATCTGGAATCAAACCTTGCCTATATGCGTAATTTCGGAGATAATAGTGCGACACAGTTGACTAGTGTCCCGATACGAATCGGTTATTCGCAGAGTCTGGTTGGTTATAATCCTTTCAAATGGGACCGGAAGATTGAGCCGCTGAAATATGAACGTGTGAAGAAGGAATTCCTTTATAATGTAGAGAAGGTTTCGGAGACGGCAACGAGTTATTTCTTTTCTCTGGCGATGGCGCAGGCGGAATATAAACTGGCAAAAGAGAATCTCGCTTCTACCGATACCTTATATCGCATTGGGCAACAACGGCATCGGATCGCTGCCATTTCACAGGCAGATCTGCTCACTTTAAAACTGGACAAGGTGAACGCACAGAATACATTGCAGAATCGGGCGAGTGACTTGAAACGGGCAATGTTTTCGTTGGCATCTTTTCTGAATCTGGACAAGAACACGCAGATTGAACTGGAACTTCCTGCACGACCGAGTATGATGGAGATTCCGGTAGATGAGGCTTTGAGATGGGGAAGGAGCAATAATCCGCAGTTATTGGAGTTAAAGCAGAATGTGCTGGAAGCGGAACGGAGTGTGGACAAGACTAAAAAGGAATCCCGTTTCAATGCCAGTGTGAATGCCAGTATCGGCTTCAATCAGGTGGCGGATAATTTCGGAGATGTGTATCATAAACCGATGCAGCAGGACTTGGTAGCGGTCAGCGTATCTATTCCGCTGCTGGACTGGGGCGTTCGTAAGGGCAAATACAACATGGCACGGAATAATCTGAATGTAGTGAAGATTTCGGCACGTCAGGATGAGATCAGTATTGAGGAGGAAGTCATCATGACGGTGAGTGATTTTAATATCCAGCAGCAGTTGATTGCCAGTGCGGAAGAAGCGCTGGACCTGGCGATACTGGCTTATAATGAGACAAGGCAACGTTTTATTATCGGTAAAGCGGATATTAATAGTCTGACGCTTTCGCTCAACAGGCAGCAGGAGGCGCAGCGCAACTACATTTCTGCCTTGCAGAACTACTGGCTGAATTATTATAAAATACGTCGTCTGACTTTATTCGATTTTGCTACGAAGCTTTCTCTTTCGGATCGTTTCGACTTTAATGGAGGGAGACTGATCAGATAGTAATTTCTTTTGGGATATAGAAAAATGAATCATGCAAGATATAGGTTCTGAAATTAAAAAGTCATCAAAGGCTTCTGCTTTTACGCTCATTGTCGCTTTTATCAGTGTGGCGTTAGTCGGGCTGGCACTTGTCCCATTGTTGCCGGTAAAACTGAATCCGTCACGGACCTTACCCGGATTTTCGGTGTGGTTTAGCATGGGAGGGACTTCGGCACGTGTTGTAGAGATGACGGCTACCAGCAAACTGGAGGCGATGCTTGCCCGCGTCAAGGGAATACAAAGTATATCTTCGACTTCCGGCAATGGTTGGGGAAGCATCAATGTGAGTCTGGACAAACATGCTGATGCGGCTGTTGCACGTTTTGAGGCTTCTACTATCATCCGTCAGACATGGCCGGAACTGCCTGCCGGAGTTAGCTACCCGTATATTCAGATGGCAAGTCCCGGGCAGGCAAGTCAGGGGCCTTTTGTCGCATTTACAATTAATGCGCCTGCTACTCCCAGTCTGATTCAGCAGTATGCGGAAGAACACATAAAGACACGTTTGGCACAGCTTCCGGGTATCTATAAGATAAATATCAGCGGAGCTACTCCGATGGAATGGCGGCTGGAGTATGATTATGAGCAATTGCGTGCATTGGGGGTGAGCACGGATGAGATTAGTCAGGCAGTTGGTTTGCATTATCAGAAAGAGTTCTTGGGAACTTATGATGTGGAACAGGCGGTTTCGGGTAAAGAGTGGATTCGGCTGGTACTGATGCCTGAACATGATAACCGCGAATTTGATGCCGCGCAGATACAGGTAAAAGTCAAGGACGGGAGAATCATTTGTCTGGATGAACTGGTGAAGGTTGTCCGCATGGAGGAGCAGCCCCAGAGTTATTACCGGATCAACGGATTGAATTCGATTTATTTGTCTGTTGTCGCGGAGGAGACAGCCAATCAGCTGGAATTGAGCCGGGCGGTACAGGCATGTATGAATGATATCAGGCTGTCACTTCCGGCAGGATATGAGATACATACGAGTTACGATACCACAGAGTTTATACATGATGAACTGAACAAGATTTATTTGCGTACAGGAGTGACAGTGGCTATTTTGCTCCTGTTTGTATTACTGATTACTTTCAGTCCTAAATATCTGTTTCTGATTGTTACCAGCCTGACTGTGAATATGGCGATAGCCGTAATCTTTTACTATGTCTTCGGGCTGGAAATGCAGCTATACTCTCTGGCGGGTATTACGGTTTCGCTAAATCTGGTGATTGACAATACGATTGTGATGAGTGACCATTATCTCCGGTGTAGAAACCGGAAGGCATTTATGTCTGTATTGGCAGCTACGCTGACAACAATGGGGGCATTGGTCATCATTTTCTTTCTGGACGAAAGGATTCGTCTGAATTTGCAGGATTTTGCTGCGGTGGTGATGATTAATCTGGGAGTATCCCTGTTGGTCGCTTTGTTTTTTGTGCCTTCTATGATTGATAAAATCGGACTCAAGCGGCGTAAGAAATCCTCTTTGGCCGTAGCTAAAAGAAGGTGGAGGATGGGGAATACCCGTTTCTTTGCGTGGATACGTCCGAAGATGCGGCGGATGCCGGTTTACTTCAGCCGTTCATACAGATGGCTGATACTGCGGCTTTGTCGTTGGAGAGTGGCGGTTTGTGTATTGCTGTTGCTGGCATTCGGATTGCCCGTGTTTCTATTGCCGGAGAAGATGGAAGGGGATGATAAGTGGGTGGAGATTTACAATAAGACACTGGGCACTCCCACCTATAAGGAAAAGGTGAAACCGATAGTGGATAAAGCGTTGGGAGGAAGCCTGAGATTGTTTGTGCAAAAGGTATATGAGGGCAGCTACTTTACCCGGAATGAGGAGGTAGTGCTTTATGCCAACGCCAACTTGCCGAACGGCAGTACGCTTGAACAGATGAACACGCTAATTAAACGGATGGAAACTTATCTGAGCGGGTTCAAAGAGATCAAGCAGTTTCAGACATCGGTGGAAAGTGCCCGCCGGGCATCTATCAGCATCCATTTCACCAAGGAAAATCAGAAAAGCGGGTTTCCGTATACGCTGAAAGCTAACATGATCAGCAAGGCACTCCAACTGGGAGGAGGAGACTGGAGTATCTATGGATTGCAGGATCAGGGATTCAGTAACAATGTGCGCGAGAATGCGGGATCATTCCGGGTGAAAATGTACGGATATAATTATGATGAACTTTATAGCTGGGCTACCAAACTGAAAGAGGTATTGTTGTCTCATCGTCGTATCAGGGAGGTGACGATCGGCTCCAATTTCTCGTGGTGGAAGGATGATTATCAGGAATTTTATTTTGATTTGGATAAACGACGGATGATTGGAGCAGGGGTCGGAGCCGGAGAACTCTTTGCAGCCATCCGACCGATATATGGACGGAATCAGGAGATTGGTTCTGTGGTCACTGAAGACGGCACGGAAAGAATCAAACTCTCTTCCCGGCAATCGGGGCAACGGGATATATGGGCTATGCAGTATGATCCTTTCAGTGTAGGCGAAAAAGAGTATAAACTGGCAGAACTGGCTAAAGTGGAGAAGGGACAGATGCCACAGGAAGTGGCAAAGGAGAATCAGCAATATCGTCTGTGCCTGCAATATGAGTATATCGGTGCGTCGGAACAGGGACATAAGTTGCTGAAAAAAGACTTGGAAGGTTTTAATAAACTTCTCCCGCTGGGATATAAGGCGGAAGCGGAAAGTGATAACTGGTCATGGGGCGGGGGTGCCAACAAACAGTATCGTTTGCTCCTGATTGTGATTGCTATCATTTTCTTTATTACAAGTATTCTGTTCAATTCGTTGAAGCAGCCGTTAGCGATTATTTTCGTCATTCCGATATCTTATATCGGCGTATTTCTGACGTTCTACTGGTTCAAACTGAATTTTGACCAGGGCGGTTTCGCTTCGTTCATCTTGCTTTGCGGTATTACTGTGAATGCCAGTATTTATATTCTGAACGAGTATAATGCGATTCGTAAACGTTTTACCCGCCTTTCACCTCTCCGTGCTTATGTGAAGGCATGGAATACGAAAGTGATTCCTATTTTCCTGACAGTCGTTTCTACTATTTTAGGTTTTATCCCTTTCATGGTGGGAGCAGAAAAAGAAGGCTTCTGGTTTCCTTTGGCAGCAGGTACTATCGGAGGATTGGTGATGTCCGTGATCGGAGTGTTTGTTTTCTTGCCGGTGCTGACTTTAAAAAAACTCACAAAATTGTAAGATCTGATAAAACTATTGAAAGATGAAAAGCATATTATTAACGGTTGGGCTTGCCTTCATAGGCATGTATGCCACAGCACAGACGAGAGTCATTGATTATCCGGTAATGGGACAACGTACTACTGATGCATTGGAGTTTTATCAGGCGGAAGTTTCGGATACGGCAGTTATCCTTAGAGGAGATATGTATAGCCGCCCTAACTATTGGGTCCGGATAGCTTCTTCTTCTGTATTGAAAGGGAAAGAAACGGGAAAAGTCTACCGTTTGATACGTGCTACGGGGATTAAACTGGATCACGAAGAGTATATGCCCGAGTCTTGGAATCGCTCGTTTTCGTTGCAGTTCGAGCCGGTAGATAAACGGGACAGAATGGTTGATTATGATGAAATGATTCCGGAAGGGAATGGTTTTCGGGTAAATGATATTTGCTTGGAAAATAAGCAGATAAATAAGAAAATTCATTGTCGTATTGAAGGGACGGTAGCCAACTGTCCGGCATACAGCCGCTTGATGTTAATGCCGGAAGGAACCGATCCACGTGTGCAGGGATGGATTTCCATTCCGGTACGTGACGGGAAATTTTCGTATGACTTGTATACTGATAGGGAAGAACCCTATGAACTGTATGCCTGGAGCGATAACCTGCAGGGGGCTTGGTATCCGACTTCTTTCTTTTCAGAGAACGGGAAAATTGAAATTATCCTGCATTCGTCCCAGGCACCTGAAGTTTACTCGGACGCACCATTGACCAAAGAATTGCTCCGTTTCAAACAGGAAACTGGTAAGCTATTCTTTGACTCACTTCGGGAAGAAAGGGAAAAATTAGAAAAAGAGAATAAAATATTGACTCCTGCAGCGCTTGCTTTGCAGGCAGAGGTAGAAAAAGCTCAGAGTGAAGAGGAAAGGAAGGAAATCTTTCAAAAGATGCGCCAGTTAGATGATGACGGTAAGGCTTATACAGAAGATTATAAGGCATTGGAAAAAAAGAGTCAGGAAGTTAATGGCAAATACAAAAATTATGAAAAGGAATATATCCGGTCGAACCCTACAATCGTAGGGTTGTATCTGTTGAAGCAACAAATCAGAAGGATGCATGACACTGAAGAAGCCTCTGATATCATGCATATATATAAGACAGGATATGCAGGCAAGTTTGCTGATAATCCTATGACGGACTATATGAAACTTTGGATTGCAAGCCGGGAAATAAAGCTGGGTGGCAAGTATATCGACTTTACAGCTCCTGATGCAGAAGGACTTCCTCATACATTATCCAAGGAAATAGAAGGAAAAGTAGCGTTGATTGATTTATGGGCTTCCTGGTGTGGCCCTTGTCGGCGGTCGTCTATCAGCATGATTCCTGTTTATGAAGCTTATAAAGATAAAGGTTTTACTGTTGTCGGTGTTGCCCGTGAACGTCAGGCAGACGATATGAGAAAAGCTGTAGCCAAAGATAAATATCCCTGGCTGAATCTTATAGAATTGAATGATGCAGGAAAGATATGGGAAAAATATGGAATCGGCAATGCCGGAGGAGGAACTTTCCTGGTTGATAAAGAAGGGAAAATTCTGCTTATCCAGCCAACAGCCGAGGAGGTAAAAGCCAGTTTGGATAAGTTACTGCAATAACATATAGAGGATAATATATCCTATTAGCAAAAACAAATTAGCTATTAGCTAATTTGTTTTTGCTAATAGCTAATTGAAATAAGCTATAGGGGAGATCTCATTTACCAGTTATTTCCTGCATTACTGCTGCCGATAAGCATTTCTATCCGTTGTTTGTACTGATTAGCTCCTTCGGCGATATTCTTTCCCGCATCTGCGGTTCCCATTCCATAAACAACAATAGGTGTTTGCCAGGACATCCCCGAATGAATGGCGCTCACTTGATAAGGGCGTAGAAGCTCGTCTGTTGTGAAGCGGTTCCTGCCTCCACTGCGATATGCTTCGTATTCGGAACCTGTGGTGGTCACTATAGTCAATGGCTTTCCTGCTACTGCCGGGGTTTTGGAGAGAAAAGTAAAGACTTCGTCCTGCCATCTTTTGAGTAGTGACGGTGCAGCCATCCAATGAAAAGGAAATTGATAAATAAGTGCGGAAGCGTCGGAAATGATTTTGCTCCACTCATCGACATCAAAAGCAGCATCTTGCTGGTCGTAAAGATTGAATACCGCTACACCTTCGATGTCACTCACTGCCTCAATCAATGCTTTGTTTGCTTGTGATTCTTTCATGTTGGGATGCGCCAGGAGAATCACTACTTTTCTTAAATCTTTATTCATAATCAATCGGGTATTTAGGATGAAATAACTACTTATATGAAATAAAGGTCTAAAAATAAGAAAAAGTTCTCGAAATTCAATGTCTTAATTAAAAATAAAAGAATCTCTCTTTGCTTTTGAATTTGTATTTTTGCAGTCGCGTCCGTAAGGCGTGACTTTAGATAATAAATTTGTATATGATAGATTTTACCCAATTTCCTTCTCCTTGCTACATCATGGAAGAAGAGCTCTTGCGAAAGAACCTGTGTTTGATAAAAAGTGTGGCCGACAGGGCAGGAGTGGAGATTATTCTCGCTTTCAAGTCATTCGCCATGTGGCGCTCTTTCCCGATATTCCGCGAATATATAGACCATTCTACGGCAAGTTCCGTGTATGAGGCACGTCTGGCATTGGAAGAATTCGGCAGTAAGGCGCATACTTATTCGCCTGCATATACCGAGCAGGATTTTCCGGAGATCATGCGTTGCAGCAGCCATATCACCTTTAATTCGATGGCACAGTTCCATCGTTTCTATCCGATGACAGTAGCCGAAGGAAGCGGAATCTCCTGCGGTATCCGTGTGAATCCCGAATATTCGGAAGTAGAAACAGAACTTTATAATCCGTGTGCCCCCGGTACCCGTTTCGGTATTACTGCAGACTTATTGCCGGATACATTGCCACAGGGAATCGAAGGTTTCCATTGTCATTGCCACTGCGAATCATCTTCTTACGAATTGGAACGTACTTTGCAGCATCTGGAAGAGAAATTCTCCCGCTGGTTTCCACAAATAAAATGGCTGAACCTGGGAGGCGGACACCTGATGACCCGAAAGGATTATGATACGGAGCATCTGATTAAACTGTTGCAGGACTTGAAAGTGCGATATCCCCATTTGCAGATCATTCTTGAACCCGGTTCGGCATTTACATGGCAGACAGGCGTCCTGACTTCGGAAGTAGTCGATATCGTTGAAAGCCGCGGCATCAAGACAGCCATTCTGAACGTCAGTTTCACTTGTCACATGCCCGACTGTCTGGAAATGCCTTATCAGCCTGCTGTTCGTGGTGCGGAAATGGGGAACGAAGGTGAGTTCATTTATCGTTTGGGAGGAAACTCCTGTTTGAGTGGTGACTATATGGGATGGTGGAGCTTCGATCATGAATTGCAAATCGGAGAAAGGATTGTGTTCGAAGATATGATTCATTATACCATGGTCAAGACAAATATGTTTAACGGAATACACCATCCGGCCATCGCTTTGTGGACAAAAGAAGGTAAAGCTGAAATATACAGGCAATTTTCTTACGAAGACTATCGAGACCGAATGAGTTGATTATCAAAACGATTGTTTGTTTGCGGAAGCAAAGTGTGCAGATTCTTGTGAAAAAAACAGGCAGAATGTTTGCAGAATTACGGAAAATCCCTACCTTTGCAACCGCAAACGAAAAAATGCGGAAATAGCTCAGTTGGTAGAGCATAACCTTGCCAAGGTTAGGGTCGCGAGTTCGAGTCTCGTTTTCCGCTCATGTTTCTTTGAAATGTTGGAAATATAATCTTTGCCCAGGTGGCGGAATTGGTAGACGCGCACGTTTCAGGTGCGTGTGTCGAGAGGCATGCAGGTTCGAGTCCTGTTCTGGGCACAGAGATTAACTTTAAAGTTCTGGAGAGGTGGCGGAATTGGTAGACGCGCTACTTTGAGGGGGTAGTGACAGTTATGTCGTGGGAGTTCGAGTCTCCTTCTCTTCACAGTCATTAAAGTTATTTGCGGAAATAGCTCAGTTGGTAGAGCATAACCTTGCCAAGGTTAGGGTCGCGAGTTCGAGTCTCGTTTTCCGCTCTTGTTTCTTTGAAGTAATGGAACTAAGTTTTGCCCAGGTGGCGGAATTGGTAGACGCGCACGTTTCAGGTGCGTGTGTCGAGAGGCATGCAGGTTCGAGTCCTGTTCTGGGCACCAATCTTTCAGATTTCTGAATGGAGAAAATTTAGTTTGCGGAAATAGCTCAGTTGGTAGAGCATAACCTTGCCAAGGTTAGGGTCGCGAGTTCGAGTCTCGTTTTCCGCTCAAGATAAAGAGGTTGTCGGTCGATAAGACTGGCAACCTTTTTTTTGTTTCTGCACTTTCTTTCTGATCCCTGTTCTTGAGGAAATTCCAGGGATAAACTCCCGTTGTTGTCCGACCGGTATCTTTTGAATTTTATTGGAAGTTTACCGGACTATTTTATCAATAGTTTGGATAGAAAAGCGTAATTTTGCAATCACAAAAGTCGACGTACTTCCCCCAAAAAGAGTGTCATCGACTCACACAGACCTATAATTAATTTAAGAACTTGTGATATGTTAACACAAATCATTAATGCACGCATCCTGACCCCTCAAGGTTGGTTAAAGGATGGGTCGGTACTTATTCGTGATAATAAAATTCTGGAAGTGACCAACTGCGATCTGGCAGTTATCGGAGCAAAACTGATTGATGCCAAGGGCATGTATATCGTTCCGGGAGGAGTGGAAATTCATGTTCATGGAGGTGGTGGAAGGGACTTTATGGAAGGGACCGAAGAGGCTTTCCGGACAGCAATTAAAGCTCACATGCAACACGGAACTACCAGTATTTTTCCAACTCTCTCTTCTTCTACTATTCCTATGATCCGCGCAGCTGCAGAGACTACCGGGAAAATGATGGCAGAACCGGACAGTCCCGTACTCGGACTACATCTGGAAGGGCATTACTTCAATATGGAAATGGCCGGCGGACAGATTCCGGAGAATATCAAAGATCCCGATCCGGAAGAATATATCCCTTTACTGGAAGAAACTCATTGTATCAGGCGTTGGGATGCGGCACCGGAACTTCCGGGTGCCATGCAGTTCGGAAAGTATATCACTGCAAAAGGTGTATTGGCATCTGTGGGACATACGCAGGCTGAGTTTGAAGATATCCAGACTGCGTATGAGGCAGGATATACGCATGCTACCCATTTCTACAATGCGATGCCGGGCTTTCACAAACGGAAGGAATATAAGTATGAAGGTACAGTAGAAAGTATTTATTTGATTGATGATATGACAGTGGAAGTCGTAGCTGATGGCATTCATGTGCCTCCTACCATTCTTCGTCTGGTCTATAAGATAAAAGGAGTAGAGCGTACGTGTCTGATTACTGATGCGCTGGCTTGTGCGGCAAGTGACAGTCAGACGGCTTTTGATCCGCGTGTAATTATCGAAGACGGTGTGTGTAAACTGGCCGACCGTTCTGCCCTGGCAGGAAGTGTAGCGACAATGGACCGTCTGATCCGTACGATGGTACAGAAAGCTGAGATTCCTCTGGCGGATGCTGTGAGGATGGCTTCAGAAACTCCGGCTCGTATCATGGGGGTACTCGACCGCAAAGGTACGCTGGAGCGTGGCAAAGACGCAGATATTATTGCCCTGGACAGAGATCTGAATGTAAGGGCAGTCTGGGCGATGGGACAATTGGTAGAAGGTACAAACAAGCTGTTTTAACGACTAAAAAAAGAAAACGATGTTAACTCAAATAATCAACGGAAGAATACTTACTCCGCAAGGCTGGCTGAAAGACGGCTCTGTTTTGATTTGTGATGGAAAAATATTGGAAGTAACCAATAGTGATCTGGCAGTTATCGGTGCAACGGTGATTGATGCCAGAGGTATGACGATTGTACCGGGATTTGTCAGTATGCATGCGCACGGTGGCGGTGGTCATGATTTTACCGAAGTGACGGAAGAAGCTTCTCGTATTGCAGCAACTGCTCATTTAAAACATGGGGCTACCGGTATATTTCCTACTTTGTCATCTACCTCGTTTGAGAAGATATATCAGGCGGTCGACGTTTGCGAAAAACTGATGAAGGAACCGGAGTCACCGATTCTCGGCCTGCATATCGAAGGCCCTTATCTGAATCCGAAGATGGCAGGAAGCCAGTATGACGGCTTTCTGAAAACTCCTGATGAGAATGAATATATTCCGTTGTTGGAGCATACTTCTTGTATCAAGCGTTGGGATATCAGTCCCGAACTGCATGGTGCGCATGATTTTGCGAAATATACTCGTTCAAAAGGGATTATGACAGCTGTTACTCATACGGAAGCTGAATATGATGAGATTAAGGCGGCGTATGCGGTAGGATTCTCGCATGCTGCTCATTTCTATAATGCGATGCCCGGTTTTCACAAGCGTCGTGAATACAAATATGAAGGTACGGTAGAGAGTGTATATCTGACAGATGGAATGACGGTAGAAGTTATTGCAGACGGTATTCATCTGCCTGCTACTATTCTGAAACTGGTTTATAAACTGAAAGGAGTAGAGAATACCTGTCTGGTGACTGATGCGTTGGCCTATGCTGCTGATGAAGGGAATGAGCCGATTGATCCGCGTTATATCATTGAGGACGGAGTATGCAAGATGGCGGATCATTCTGCATTAGCTGGTAGTTTGGCGACTATGGATGTGCTGGTTCGCACCATGGTGAAGAAGGCGAGTATTCCTTTGGAAGATGCCGTGCGTATGGCTTCCGAAACTCCTGCTCGTCTGATTGGGGTAAATGACCGGAAAGGGGCATTGTCTAAAGGTAAGGATGCTGATATTGTGATACTTGATAAGGAATTGAATGTGCGGTGTGTCTGGTCGATGGGAAAAGTTGTTCCGGGGACTGATAAGCTGCTGCATAAATGACAAGTGTTATCTGTATGATATTTTGATTATAGGACATCGCATGGAATTGAAATATCATACCTTCTAACTGTTCCAGGGCTTTATTTTGTATTAATTGTACCTGATGTCCTATTTAAAAAAAGAAAGTCCGAATCTTTAAATTGCAAAAAGCAATTGGGATTCGGACTTTTTCAGTAAGAAAAGTAGTTATGTGAGTACTCTATATTCTATTTTATCATGAAAATAGAGTTGCTTCTATCAGTTCTTTCAATTGAACCTTATTCATTGTGCCGAGTTTCATTATCGGTTTGCCATTCACCGGACAAAGTAAAAGGTTGGGAATTGTTCGAATCTTGAATGCGCTTTCCAGTTCTTCCTCCTGATCTACGTCTACCTTATAAATATCCAGTTTGTCTTTATATTCTTCTGCTAATTGGTCTAATATGGGCGATAATGACTTGCAATAACCACACCACGGAGCATGAAAATCGACTAAACAAGGTTTATCCCCTTTGAATTCCCAATTATCCGGATAAGATTGATAATCAGCAACTTTTTCAACAAAACTTTCTTTGGTTAAATTTATAATTTTCATATTTTCTGTTTTTAATGATTCATTTATTCTTTCTACTTTGCAAAGATAGGGGGATTGTAGAGAAAGGGGGATAGCTATTCTTCCTGTTGTGTTTACAATTTTTCCTTTCCTGATATTTTCTAATCAATTTCTAATCTGAAATGAGAGCCTTATAATCGCTTTTATCCGGCTCTCCCGTTGCAGAATTGTACTTTTGTCGCGAAACAAAATTAAGGTAACAAAGAGATTGTGATGAACAGAGCATTTTTTATTTTACTCTTTCTTCTCTTGTCAGGGAGAATGTGTGCGCAACAAGTGGCAGGCACATTGACACTGAAAGAAGCAGAGCAACGTTTTTTAGAACGCAATTTATCGCTGATAGCCGAGCGGTATAATATCGACATGGCACAGGCGCAGGTATTACAAGCCAAATTATTTGATAATCCGGTCATTTCGTTGGAACAGAATGTCTATAACCGATTGAACGGAAAGTATTTTGACTTTGGAAAAGAAGGGGAAGCTGTTGTCGAAATAGAACAAGTGATTCATCTTGCGGGACAACGGAACAAGCAGGTCAGGCTGGAAAAAATCAATAAAGAAATAGCCGAATACCAGTTTGAGGAAGTAATGCGTACGCTCCGTCAGGAACTCAATGAAAAGTTTGTAGAAGTCTATTTTCTCTCCAAATCCATTGGCATTTATGAAAGGGAAGTAAACTCCCTGCAAACCCTTCTGGCCGGAATGAAAATTCAGCAGGAAAAGGGTAACATCTCCTTGATGGAGATTTCCCGTTTGGAATCCATGCTCTTCTCCTTAAAGAAAGAGAAGAATGAGCAGGAGAATGATTTACTGACTACCAGGGGCGAACTGAATTTGCTGCTGAACCTTCCGGGGGATACACAGGTTCAACTCTTGTTGGATGAAGAAGTACTGCAACAGCTGGATCTGTCTCAATTGTCATTTGCAGATCTGAAAGCTATAATCAATGAACGCCCTGACCAGAAGATAGCCCGCAGCACCGTAAATGCCTCCCGGGCAAATCTGAAACTGCAAAAGTCAATGGCTTTTCCGGAGTTCTCAGTGAAAGGAAATTATGATCGTGCCGGAAACTTTATCAATGACTATTTCGCAATAGGGGTCAGTCTGTCCGTACCTATCTTCAACCGTAATCAGGGAAATATCAAAGCTGCACGTTTCAGTATCCAGCAGGCGGGAGTAGAGCAGGAACACGCTGCCAATCGTGCCGATATGGAACTTTTTACTGCTTATACCTCACTGGAAAAAGCCATTCAGCTCTATCAGTCCACTAATATGGACTTGGAACGTAACTTCGAGAAGCTGATAACAGGAGTCAATGAGAATTTTACTAAAAAGAATATCAGCCTGCTTGAATTTATAGACTATTATGACAGCTATAAAGAAACTTGTATCCAACTGTATGAGATCAGGAAAAACGTATTTCTTGCTATGGAAAACCTGAATACAGTTGTCGGACAAAATATATTAAACTACTAATAGACGATTAAAGATTATAATCCATAAATTATCAAAGACTATGAACTGGAATAAATTCCTTCCTTGCATATTGCTTAGCAGTCTCCTGGGAGCATGCTCCGGAAAAGGAGAACAACCGAATGTAGAACCGATCACACTCTGCCTGACGGATAGTTTACTGAGAATCGTATCCGTCGACACCGTACATGTGCGGGATGTGATTGATGAACTGACATTGAATGGACGGGTTACTTTTAATCAGGATCAGGTGGCAAATGTGTATCCGATGTTCGGAGGAACCGTGACGGAGCTGCATGCTGAAATAGGAGACTTTGTGCATAAAGGAGAAGTATTAGCGGTCATCCGTAGCGGGGAAGTGGCAGATTATGAGAAACAGTTGAAAGAAGCGGAACAGCAGCTTTTGCTGGCCCGCAGAAATATGAATGCTACACAGGATATGTACACGTCCGGCATGGCATCAGATAAAGATGTGCTTCAGGCAAAACAGGAACTGACGAGTGCCGAAGCGGAAGAGAGGCGAATCAAGGAAATATTCTCCATTTATCACTTCTCCGGAGATGCTTTTTATCAGCTTAAGTCTCCCGTGTCGGGCTTTATTGTTGAGAAGCAGATCAGCAGGGATATGCAGTTGCGCCCCGATCAAGGCGACGCGTTGTTTACGATTTCCGGTCTGTCGGATGTATGGGTTATGGCGGATGTGTATGAGAGTGATATCAGTAAAGTGTCCGAAGGAGCTTCAGTGCGTATCTCTACACTGGCTTATCCTGAAAAGACCTTTACGGGTAGCATTGATAAAGTTTATCACCTGCTGGACAGTGAAAGCAAAACGATGGGGGTACGTATCAAACTAAAAAATGAAGGTTATTTGCTGAAGCCGGGTATGTTTACAAATGTAACAGTAAAATGTAAAGCGGAAGATACTTCCATGCCGCGCATTGACTCTCATGCACTGGTGTTTGAGGGAGGAAAGAACTATGTAGTGGTGGTAGAACCGGACCAGCATCTGCAAATAAAAGAAGTAGATGTCTATAAGCAACTAAGTAAGGAATGTTATATCCGCTCCGGTCTTTCCGAAGGCGACAAGGTGTTGAATAAGAATGTATTGTTGGTATATAATGCCTTGAATGTAGATTAAAACAAGAGAAAAGTATGCATAAATTCATCGATAATATAGTAGCTTTCTCGCTGAAGAATAAGTTTTTTATTTTCTTCTGTACAGTAATAGCCGTGATAGCCGGAGCTGTCTCTTTCAAACATACTCCGATAGACGCTTTTCCGGACGTGACAAATACGAAAGTCACAATCATTACTCAATGGGCGGGACGCAGCGCGGAAGAAGTGGAGAAGTTTATCACAATTCCCATTGAGATCGCCATGAATCCCGTACAGAAGAAAACGGATATTCGTTCGACCACCCTTTTCGGGCTTTCTGTAATCAATGTGATGTTCGAAGACCGTGTGGACGACTTTACTGCCCGTCAGCAAGTCTATAACTTACTGAACGATGCTGATCTGCCCGAAGGAGTAACTCCGGAAGTGCAACCTTTGTACGGGCCTACGGGAGAAATTTACCGTTATACATTGCGCAGCGATAAACGCAGTGTCCGTGAATTAAAAACGATTCAGGACTGGGTGATTGAAAGGAATCTCCGTTCGGTATCGGGTGTTGCCGATATTGTGAGCTTCGGTGGCGAGGTGAAGACCTTTGAGGTAAGTGTAAATCCTCACCAGTTGATTAATTATGGAATTACTTCCCTTGAACTGTATGATGCGATAGCCAAAAGTAATATTAATGTTGGCGGAGATGTGATCACGAAAAGCTCGCAAGCCTATGTGGTTCGTGGCATCGGTCTGATTAATGACTTGGATGAGCTGAGAAATATCGTGGTTAAGAATATCAATGGAACTCCGATTCTGGTAAAGAACCTGGCGGAAGTTCATGAATCCTGCCTGCCCCGTCTCGGACAAGTGGGGCGAATGGATGAGAATGATGTTGTTCAAGGCATTGTGGTGATGAGAAAGGGAGAGAATCCGGGAGAAGTGATTGCGAATCTGAAAGATAAGATAGCTGATTTGAATCAGAACGTACTGCCGAAAGATGTACAGATCGTACCGTTTTACGATCGTGAGGACTTGGTAAACCTGGCTGTGAAAACAGTAACACATAACTTGATTGAAGGTATATTACTGGTTACGTTTATTGTTTTAATTTTCATGGCAGATTGGCGGACGACCGTGATTGTTGCGGTGATTATCCCATTAGCCCTGTTATTCGCGTTTATCTGCTTGCGTGTAATGGGAATGTCCGCCAATCTGCTTTCTATGGGTGCCATTGACTTTGGTATAATCATTGACGGGGCAGTAGTGATGGTAGAAGGGGTATTTGTCGCCTTGGACAAGAAAGCCCGACAAGTAGGAATGCCGGCTTTTAACGTAATGTCCAAAATGGGATTGATCCGGCATACCGCCAAAGATAAGGCAAAAGCGGTATTCTTCTCCAAACTGATTATTATTACCGCCTTGATTCCTATTTTTTCTTTTCAGAAAGTAGAAGGAAAAATGTTTTCACCTTTGGCATATACGTTGGGTTTTGCTTTGCTGGGAGCGCTTATTTTCACGTTGACATTGGTGCCGGTCATGTCCTCCATGTTGCTGAAGAAGAATGTACGGGAAAAAAACAATCGTTTTGTCCATTTTATCAATACCAGGTGTACAGCCCTTTTCGACACTTTTTATGCCCATCGGAAACTAACAATCGGGCTGGCAACTGTCATAGCAGGGGTAGGTCTGTGGCTTTTTTCCTTTCTTGGAACGGAGTTCCTGCCGCAGTTGAACGAAGGTTCTATTTATATCCGTGCCACTCTTCCGCAGAGCATATCACTGGATGAATCTGTCACTCTTGCGAATAAGATGAGACATAAATTACTGACTTTTCCCGAAGTCAGACAGGTATTGTCGCAAACCGGACGCCCGAATGATGGTACGGATGCAACCGGATTCTATAATATAGAATTCCACGTCGATATTTATCCCGAAAAAGACTGGGAGAGTAAACTCACCAAGTTGGAACTGATTGATAAAATGCAGGATGACTTATCCATTTATCCGGGAATTGACTTTAACTTCTCACAGCCGATTACAGATAATGTGGAAGAAGCGGCCTCCGGTGTGAAAGGTTCTATTGCGGTGAAAGTGTTTGGTAAAGACCTTTACGAATCGGAGAAGCTTGCTGTTCAGATTGATAAGATTCTGGCTACGGTTCAGGGAATAGAAGATCTCGGAGTGATCCGGAATATCGGTCAGCCGGAACTTCGTATTGAGTTGAATGAACGACAGTTGGCACGTTATGGAGTCGCTAAGGAAGATGTTCAGTCCATCATTGAAATGGCTATTGGCGGAAAGTCAGCTTCGCTGTTGTATGAGGATGAACGGAAATTTAATATCATGGTAAGATATAGCGAAGAGTTTCGTCAGAATGAAGAGGAAATCGGTAAAATACTGGTGCCTGCGATGGACGGAACGATGGTGCCTATCAAAGAGCTGGCAGATATCACGACGATTACAGGGCCGTTGTTGATTTTCCGTGATAATCATGCCCGTTTCTGTGCCGTCAAGTTCTCGGTGAGAGGACGTGACATGGGTACGGCGGTTGCCGAAGCGCAGAAAAAAGTAAATGCCTCCGTACATTTGCCGGCAGGATATTCGTTGAAATGGACGGGTGACTTTGAGAATCAGCAGCGTGCAACGAAACGTTTGGCACAAGTAGTCCCTATCAGTATCGCCATTATTTTTATTATCCTGTTTATTTTCTTCTCTAATGCGAGGGATGCGGGACTGGTATTGCTCAATGTGCCGTTTGCTGCTGTGGGAGGTATCGTAGCCCTTCTGATAACAGGGTTCAATTTTTCTATATCGGCAGGTATCGGTTTTATTGCCCTGTTCGGTATCTGTATACAGAATGGAGTTATCATGATTTCCGATATCAAGGCAAATCTGAAATTAGGTTCCCCCTTGCCCGATGCTACCAAAGAAGGAGTCCGTTCACGCATCCGTCCCGTGATTATGACGGCGGCTATGGCAGCTATCGGCCTGATGCCGGCGGCTATGAGCCATGGCATCGGTTCGGAATCACAGCGTCCGCTGGCGATTGTCATTATCGGAGGATTGATAGGAGCGACCTTCTTCGCCTTGTTTATCTTTCCGCTGATTGTGGAAGTGGTATACGAACGAATGCTGTATGATAAGAATGGAAAATTATTGCAAAGACGTATCTAATTCATTTTCTATTCTTTCTATGAGAAAAACGGTCATAAATTAAATTTTAATTTTGTTTTCAGTAGGTAGAAGTGAGGAAGGGACAAAAGTAGGTTGAATCAGAAGATCACCCGTACTTTTGTTCCTTTTTCTATTTCCGAAGATATTTCCAGCCTGGCATTGTAAGCTGATATTATTTTCTGAGTCAGACTAAGGCCGATGCCCTGACCTGCGTAGTCATGGGTATTGCTGCCCCGATAGAAAGACTGGAATATATGTTCTATTTCTTCCGGGGGAATGCCGATACCCTGATCTTTTACTTCAAGAACGAGGTGCCGGTCTTCCTGTCGGAGAGTGATGTCTACTTCTTTTTCAGAATATTTGCAGGCGTTATCAATGATATTTTTCAAAGCTATCTTTAGCAGATAGGGATTTGCTTTTACAGTGGCAGCTTTATTCATTTCTCCGTCATGGAGCCGGATTCTTTCGTTAGTTCCTGTCAGGCCTTTCAACATATCCGGCAGAGACAGTTCTTCTATATTGCTTTTTAGAAGTTCCTCGTCCTGACGTGAAAGGAAAAAAAGATGGCGGATCAAGTTGGAGAGCCGCTTGCTTTCTGACGAAATTCGTTGCAGAGCTTCCATATATTCTCCGGTACTTCTTTCTTTCAGCAGGCTGATTTCGCATTCTCCCTGTATGGCGGTTATCGGATTGTTCAGTTCATGGGAGGCATGGCTGACAAAGGACTTCTCGGCTTTGAAAGCGCTATCCAGACGGTCGAGCATGCTATTCAGGGTTTTTATCATGTCTTCCAGTTCATCGTTATTACCGGTTGTTCTTAACCGGTGGTTCAGGCTGTTAGCCCGTATCCTCTTCAATTCTTTCAGTATATGCTGCAAGGGAACAAGGATACGACCGGAATAGATTTTTCCGACTAGATAAATCAAGATGGAACTGAATAAGACCAGAAAGATGGAAAGGAGCAGCAAGTGTTCTTTAATTTCCGCTCCGTATACATTTCGAGACATAACGAGAACGATGAAATTTCCCTCATTATCGGGATAATAAAGGGCAGCTCCCAACTGATCTTTGTATTTAAAAGAAAAAGGTATGCTGTCTTCACCGGCTATGAGGAGTGCCTGCTGATGTTGAGTAAGATATTTATTCAGCGTGTCCCGCACTTCGGAGAGGCTGTCCATGTTTAAAAGAATCTCATGGGCTTCGGGCAGGAGTTCGTCATATTTGCGTTGGATAATCTGATAGCTCTGTTCGTCTACTTCATCTTTTTCCCAATGCTTTTGTGCAGTCAGATATGCTTTCTCGCGGAGATAGGAGGCGTAGAGCTTATTGATAAACTGCGTACTGAAAAGATAGAATACGGCAATAATGATGATAGTCGTCAGTACACTGAGCAACGTATAGAAGAGAGCTATTTTAGAACCTATTTTCATGTCCGGATTGATAGAGTGGATAATGTTCAGGCGTTCATGATATATCCTAATCCTACTACTGTATGAATCAGCTTTTTATCGAAGTCGCGATCTATCTTCACCCGTAGATAATTGACGTATACGTCTACAATGTTGGTATTCGTATCAAAGTTCTTGTCCCATACGTCTTTGAGCAGTGTAATGCGTGATAGCGCTACTCCCTGATGCGTCATGAAATATTCGAGCAGGCGGTATTCTTTTACAGTGAGATCGATATCCACGTCTCCTCTTTTTGCTCGCCTAATGTTACAGTCCAATACCAGATTGTCACAAGTCAGCTGATTGGCTGCCGTCTCTTTATTTCGTCGCAACAAAGCTTTGATACGTGCCTCCAGTTCTTGAAAGCTGAAAGGCTTGACAAGATAATCATCTGCTCCTGCATCCAGTCCCTTTACAATATCTTCCGTCGTTCCCAAAGCTGTCAGCATAATGACCGGTGTCTGATAACCGAACCTCTGGCGGTAAAGATGGCAAAGTTCGAGTCCGTTTATTTTCGGCATGATAATATCCAGAATAACGAGATCGAAAGGTTCTTCCTGAAGGACTTTCCACCCCGTATTTCCATTGTGACAGACAGTTACCGAATGTCCGAATTCTTTTAGTCCCCGTTCGATAAAGGAGGCGATATTGACTTCATCTTCTGCTAATAGTATCTTTGCCATAAATCTACATTGTTTAGATGCAAAGATACTTTTTCTTTGCATCTGAAGAAAGAAAAACGGCATACATTTAAGTGTTTCTTCTTTCTGAACTGTATTATCTATACCGATGGCGAAAAGGCTGTTTCGTTTATACCGCTTTAGAGAAAACGAGGTGAAGATTGTTGAAGGATAGCAGGTTGAAAATAAAGTTGGTTAGGTTAGAAAGAGAAAACGGTGGACAGAGCTTTGGGCCTGTTCACCGTTTTTGATTCTTGTTGTATGTTCAAATGCAATTTGTCTTGTTCAAAGGAGATGTTATCCTTTCGCTTCCTGATACATAAAGCGTTTGATTGATTTCTTCGCAGTCTTTTCAAATTCTTCGAAGTGGATTTTTACTTTGCTTATCTGAGAGTAATTGGGCAGCTGCTGATTCAGTTCAATACGGTTGGCTTCCATTACTTTTACGATATCAGTCTGTTGCAGGCCATGAGCAAAAGCGTCGTCAAAGTCCGGATAAATCAGCGCTACCAGTTTATCATGCTGTAAAACGATCAGTGACTCCGCTACATAAGGCATATTGTTCAGTTTACTTTCTATCTCTTCCGGATAAATGTTCTGTCCACTGGAAGTCAGGAGCAGATTTTTGCTGCGGCCCCGGACAGTCACATAGCCTTCGTCGTCGATTGTTCCTAAATCGCCTGTGTGAAGCCATCCGTTTGCATCGATAATCTGTGATGTAGCTTCCGGATTTTTATAATATCCCAGCATCATATTCGTTCCTCTGCATACGATTTCTCCGGCGTGTGTTTTAGGGTCCGGTGAGTCGATGCGGACTTCCATCCGGGTAGTCGCTTTTCCACAGGAAGCCAGTTTCAGTGTTTCCCAACGGCTGGAACAAATAATCGGACCACATTCAGTCATACCATAAGCGATGGTGTAGGGGAAACCTATCTTTTTGAGGAAGGCTTCTACCTCGGCATTAAAAGGAGCACCGCCAATGATGATTTCATCGAAGTTCCCACCGAAAATTTCCATAGCAGCCTGTCGGGCCAATGATTTGATTTTATCGTTTACAATGGGTACTTTGAGCAATAGTTTTCCGATTTTGCTGTCTACCTTCGGAAGAATATCCTTTTTGATAATCTTTTCTACAATCAGGGGTACACAGGAGATTACTCTGGGTCTTATTTCCGAAAAAGATTGCGCAATGATCTTCGGAGACGGCATGCGCGTCAGGAAATAGATGTGTGCACCGGCAGAGAAACCATATAAAAAGTCGTATACCATGCCGAAAACATGCCCCATCGGAAGCATGGAGACGATGTGATCTCCCGGTTTCACAGGGAGCATTTCGAAACAGTATGCTACGTTCGACCAGATGCTGCGATAGGGGAGCATGACGCCTTTAGAATATCCGGTAGTGCCGGAAGTATAATTGATGATAGCCAGTTCCTCCGGACGGTCTTTCCGATAACAGATATGTTCGGGACGGAAATTCTTTGGATAACGTTGGCCGTAAATAGCGTTTCGGTGTTCGAAGGCATAAGTCAGCTTTTCGTTGCGTGATACCAATGCGGAGAAATCGGTGAGGGAAGCGATCCCTTCCAGCAACGGCATTGCATCTTCATTCAGATTTTCCCATGCCTGGTCGCCGACAAAGAGTAGCTTAGCCTCGGAGTGGTTGACGATATTATGAATATTATCCGCTTTGAACTCATGTAGAATAGGAACAATGACGGCTCCATACGTAATGGTAGCTAAGAAGGTAACCGCCCAATGGGCACTGTTTCGTCCACAGACAGCTATTTTATCACCCGGCTGAATACCGGCACTTTCCAGAACAATGTGAAACTTGGCTATCTTACGCGCTACATCCTTATATTGAAGCGTGATTCCTTTGTAGTCTGTCAATGCATCTTTATCCCAGTTTTTGATGATGCTTTGTTCAATATAATCAATGAACTGATGTTCTTGTTCCATTCGAATTTTGCACATTTGATTTAAAATTGCGCAAAAATAACACTTCATTAACGAAAACCGAAGTTTACAATCAAGTTTTACGGTTAATTAACGGGGGAGGGTTGAACTTCTTTTTTCAATTATTTTCCCGTTATGGATGGAGATTCCGGTTGGAGGCAATGGAGGAGGCGAGTTCTCTTTTCCGGAAGGGGCTGATATACAAAATTATGGTGTCACTATACCGTCAGTATAGTGACACCATCTGTTGCATATAGTGATACTATCCGGATACGATAGTGTCACCATAATAAATATCAGGATTCACTGCTATTTTCTTCCTCTTCTTTAGACTTTTCGGAAATAAGCAGCAATTTATCATTCACATGCAGTTTCAGTGTTCCGTTAGGAATCAGAAATTCATCTCCGCGTTTCACAATCATCACCAATGTGCCTTTGGGGAGATTCATATCTTTCAGTGTATCTGCTTCTTCCAGCATTTCCTGTGTGATAGTCATATCCCTGAGGTCTGTATCAATCTCTTCCGGAAGTTCCACTCCGAAGTCATTGCCCGTTTTCTCCAGCGGTTTGGATAAATTCAGCAGGCGGGCAACGAAAGAAACGGTCGTTCCCTGCACAACCAGTGAGACGATTGTGATAAAGAATACGATATTAAAGATTATATTCGAACCTTCGACTCCCGCAACTACCGGATAAGTAGCGAAGATGATGGGAACTGCTCCACGCAATCCTACCCAAGATACGAACAGCCGTGATTTCATGGTTATTTTCCGGAAGGGAAGCAAACAAAGGAATACACTTAGCGGACGACCGATCACAATCATAAAGACACCGATCAATAAAGCTACTGCTGCAACCTCCAGCATTTCGTGAGGGTTGACGAGAAGACCGAGGCAAAGGAACATGATGATCTGAAACAACCAGGTAAGTCCATCCATAAACGTATAAATGTCTTTGCGGTGCATGATCTTATTGTTTCCCACCATGATACCTGCGATGTATACGGCAAGGTAACCGTTACCTTTTAGCAAATCAGTGATGGAAAAGGTGAAGAAAACAAAAGCCAGCAACAGGATAGGGTACAATGCCTGATTGTCAATGTTGAGCTTGTTCAGCATGCGGATAGCCAACTTTCCGAGCACATATCCGGCAGCCGCGCCGACTATAAACTGAATAATGAAAGAAGCGGCGATAGCCCCGACTCCCATACCTGCCGATTGGATAAACTGTATCAGGACAATGGTAAGCATGTAAGCCATCGGGTCATTACTTCCACTTTCCAATTCCAGCATGGGGCGGAGGTTATGTTTCAGATTCATTTTCTGTGAACGCAGGATGGCAAATACCGAAGCAGAGTCCGTAGATGACATGGTGGCTGCCAGTAACAATGAAGTAGTGATAGGCAGATAGATATTCGTCCAGCTCATTCCG
This sequence comes from Bacteroides faecis MAJ27, assembly GCF_900106755.1. GTDB lineage: Bacteria > Bacteroidota > Bacteroidia > Bacteroidales > Bacteroidaceae > Bacteroides > Bacteroides faecis. Next base: position 101,289 of record NZ_FNNN01000012.1, on the reverse strand, counting down.
GACAACCACCAGATAAATAATCCGGTAAAAAGAGCGGTTAGTAGCACTCCGACGGTAGAAAGCACGATACCTGGACCTAAAATGGGTTTGATTTCTCTGAATTTTGTATCCATACCTCCCGAAAACAGAATGATGCTCAGGGCGACCATACCGATGAATTGTGCATCTTTGGCGTCATGAAACTGGAGTCCGAGTCCGTCACTTCCGAACAACATTCCCACGACGAGGAACAGTAATAAGGTGGGGACTCCGAAGCGATATCCGGTTTTTCCGACAACGATACTAACGAAAAGTAAGATAGAACCAATAAGTAGGGTGTTTTCTGCTGTAAATATCATAGGCAATCTATTGTTAAGTTATAAAAAATGTCGTATGAGCTCTCACTGTGCGAAGTTACACATTATTTAAAACAAATAAAGAGTCTTTTTGGATGTTTTTTGATGGAAAAAGGTAGTTAAATTGTCTAAAAAGATTAATTTTGTACTCAATTAATCTACATCATACTTATGGATTCAAACAATCTTACTCCTTTACGGAAAGGGGTGGTAGGGGTACAATTCTTGTTTGTAGCTTTCGGAGCTACGGTGCTTGTACCGTTATTAGTGGGGCTCGACCCTTCCACCGCTTTGTTTACAGCCGGTATTGGTACACTTATCTTTCATGCGGTCACGCGGGGGAAAGTCCCCATCTTTTTGGGAAGTAGTTTCGCATTTATTGCCCCGATAATAAAGGCGACAGAACTTTATGGTCTGGCGGGTACTTTATCCGGAATGCTGGGTGTCGCACTGGTTTATTTCGCAATGAGTGCGCTGGTCAAATGGCAAGGGGTGAGGGTGGTTGAACGTTTGTTTCCTCCGGTAGTCATTGGGCCGGTTATTATTCTGATCGGTTTGTCGCTTGCCGGTACGGGAGTGGAGATGGCGAAGGAAAACTGGGTGCTGGCTTTGTTGTCGCTGGTTACTGCGGTTGTCGTTTCGATGAAGGCAAAAGGGCTTTTGAAGTTGATTCCTATCTTTTGCGGTATTATTGTCGGCTATCTGGCGGCATGGCTTTTCTATGATCTGGATTTGTCCGGTGTCAGGGATGCGGCCTGGATCGGGTTACCGCAGTTTGTATTTCCCAAGTTCTCATGGGAGCCGATCTTGTTTATGATTCCGGTAGCCATTGCTCCGGTGATAGAACATATTGGAGATGTATATGTGGTAAATACGGTTACGGGAAAGGATTTTGTGAAAGACCCCGGTCTGCATCGTACTTTATTGGGGGATGGGCTGGCTTGCCTTTTTGCCGGATTGGTGGGTGGTCCTCCGGTGACGACTTATTCGGAAGTAACGGGAGCCATGTCATTAACGAAAATTACGAATCCGCAAGTTATCCGGATTGCAGCCATATCCGCTATCTTGTTCTCCGTCATCGGCAAAATCAGTGCGTTGCTGAAATCAATTCCGAGTGCAGTATTGGGAGGAATAATGCTTTTGCTTTTCGGAACAATCGCCTGTGCCGGAATTGGTAATCTGGTCAATAACTGCATTGATTTGAGTCGTACAAGGAATATTATCATTGTTTCTCTGACGCTGACCGTCGGTATCGGTGGGGCTGTCCTCACTTGGGGAGACTTTTCATTGTCCGGTATCGGACTGGCTGCTTTGGTCGGAGTTCTTCTCAATTTGATATTGCCGAAAGATGATTGATGCTGCCTTTTAATTAATAATTATTAGGCGCGGATTACACAGATGATGCAATTCGCGCCTTTTTATATTTAATAGTTAAGGTTTAGCTGGTAAATCTTGCATTTATGACAAGAACTTCATGATATCTTCGTCCACAGTACTGATACCACCGATTCCGAATTGTTCGATCAATACATTTTTCACGTTCGGTGAAAGGAAGGCCGGAAGAGTAGGGCCCAGATGAATATTCTTCACTCCCAGTGCCAGCAATGCCAATAAAACGATTACTGCTTTCTGCTCGTACCAAGCGATGTTATATACGATAGGAAGTTTGTTAACGTCGTCCAATCCGAATATTTCTTTCAGTTTCAAGGCGATGACAGCCAACGAATAGCTATCATTACATTGTCCTGCATCCAGTACACGGGGGATGCCGTTGATGTCACCTAAAGCCAGTTTGTTATATCTGTATTTGGCGCAACCGGCAGTCAGGATCACTGTATCTTTCGGAAGTTTCTCTGCAAATTCGGTGTAATATTCACGGCTCTTCATGCGTCCGTCGCATCCTGCCATTACGAAGAATTTGCGGATTGCTCCACTTTTGACGGCTTCTACCACCTTATCTGCCAGAGCTACTACTTGTGCATGGGCAAATCCTCCGATCAGTGTTCCGTTCTCAATCGCTGTTGGCGGCTGACATTGCTTGGCGTGTGCGATCAGTGCGGAGAAATCTTTCGGTTTTCCGTCTTTACGTTCGGGGATATAGTGTGCACCATCCAGTCCGCAGGCTCCGGTGACATAGATACGGTCTTTGTAAGTAGCGTTGGCACGTGGAGGAACAATACAGTTACTGGTAAACAAAATCGGTCCGTTGAAGCTTTCAAATTCTTCTTTCTGTTTCCACCACGCGTTTCCGTAGTTTCCTGCCAGATGTTTGTATTTTTTTAGTTGAGGGTAATAATGCGCCGGAAGCATTTCACTGTGGGTATAGATGTCTATCCCTGTTCCCTCGGTCTGTTCCAGCAATTCTTCAAGATCCTTCAGGTCATGGCCGCTGATAAGGATACCCGGATTGTTGCGCACACCGAGATTAACTTCTGATATTTCCGGATTTCCGTAGCTGCTTGTGTTGGCTGCATCCAGCAGAGCCATTGCGGAAACTCCGTGTTTACCTGTGGTCAGTGTAAGTTGAACCAGTTCTTCCATCGTAATATCATTGCGGGTGAGTTCGGCTAATGCGTGTTGCATAAAGGCAAAGATTTCTGATGATTCGTGTCCCAGATTATGCGCATGCTCAACGTAAGCTGCCATTCCTTTCAGTCCGTAATGTACAAGTTCTTTCAGAGAGCGGATATCTTCGTTGGGTGTGCGAAGTACTCCTACTGTCTTGGCTTTTTCTTCGAACTCATTTTCACTTCCATCCCATAGGCATTCGTCGGGAGCATTGGCAATGGTTACTTTGCTGCCAAGTTCTTTTTTCAGCTGCAATCCTTCTTTTATTTTCCTGATGATAGCCGTTTTATCAAAATTGGCGTTGGTGATAGTGATAAACAGGGCATCGTAGATAAATTTGTCTGCCTGTTCGGAAGGTTGTCCTTCCTGACGCAGATGTTCGTTGTACACAGCAATTCCCCGTACTACAAAGAGCAAAAGATCTTGCAGGTTAGCCACTTCGGATGTTTTTCCGCATACTCCTTTTAAGGTACAACCTGTACCCATTGCGGTCTCTTGACATTGATAACAGAACATACTCATAACTTTTACGTTTTTAATTAGTCTTCTTGAATATGAACGCAAAAGTAGGGGGAAAGTTTGAGGTAAGTTTGTAACCAATGTTACATTGGCCGAAAAAAAATCAGATGCTATGAGCTAAATTATTTTAGCTATAATCATATTCCGATTAGCTATAATGAAAACTAGATTAGCTATAATGAAACCGGAGTAAATTCTTGGTTATTGAATCAGCCGGATCAGCTGTTCTTTCTGTAAAATAGTGATCTGTTTGCGGTCGGCTGTGATCAGGCCGTCATCCTGCATGTGTGACAGTTCACGTGCCAGAGAGGGACGGGAGACACCGAAGTAATCGCTCAACTCCTGTTGCGAACGGTCGAAGGTGATCTGCAGCTGTTGCTGTTGTTTGTGCAGCCGGAGCAGATAGGATGCTATCTTTTGCCGGATGGTCTTGAAAGACATAAAGAAAAGTTTATCCGACAAGGTACGGGCATAATTGGCAGATAGATTCATATAGTTCTCCAGAAACTGCTCGTTCTTGCGGAAGAGTTCCAGTACGCTCGATTTGGGGATTTCGATTACTTCCGTCAGTTCGTTAGCGGTCACTTCTACCGGAAAACGGTTCTCTTCTCCGAAGAGGAAGAGAGGAGCAAGGGCTCTTGGTGCGGCAATGTCTTCTACTTTGATGAGTCTTCCGGAATAGTCTATCATTTCGCCGCGTACACTCCCTTTGGTCAGTATCATGAGACGGTTGCACACATCTCCCTGTCGTGCCAGAATTTCTCCTTTCTTATAAGAACGGGTATGAAAACTGATCTCTTCCAGATTGGCGGATAACTTTTCCGGAGTAATTCCCCGGAACAATGGGTTATTGATGAGTGCAGGTGTCATAAGCTTATCTGTTATTTGAATTTTAATATGAATTTTGTTTCCTTATTGTCCGGCAGCAAGATGAGGCTTCCACCGGAAAGCCGCATAATCTGACGTGAAATACTAAGTCCGATTCCGCTGCCTCCTTTTTTGGTGGTGAAGAAAGGGATAAAAATATGTTCCGCAATTTCCGGCGGAATAACGGGACCGTTATTCTTTATTTCAATCAGTACCTCTTCTGTTTCATTGCAATATACCTGAATATCGATTTGTCTGTCCGGCTGATTACCGATTGCCTGAATCGCATTTTTCAGAAGGTTAATGACTACTTGTGAGATCAGATTTTCATCTGCATATAAAATCAGGTCGGCTGGATCGATCTTCGTATGGAATGTGATATGGTCACAGGGATTCTGATGACGGGCAAGTTCTACCATTCGTTCGATGAATGCTTTTAAGTAAAACAATGAAGGCTCCGGAGTCGGTATCCGTGTGAATTTGCGGTAGGATTCCACGAAAGCAAGCAGTCCTTTTCCCGTTGTACTGATGGTCTGTAATCCGTGGCTGATTTCTTCGTCTTTGTCCTCTACCATCGAAAGGAGCGTGTCGCTGAGGGAGGTGATAGGAGTGACGGAGTTCATGATTTCGTGAGTCAGTACACGGGTCAGGCGAATCCATGAATCTATTTCTTTCTCGTCCAGTTCTATATTAATATCATTCAGCGCAAGGATACGCAAATGTTCCTTGTGCACATTGATTTCTGATACACGGATGGATAGATTGACCGTTCCCCGTTCATTATGAAACACCACCTGTAATTTGTCTCCGGGATGGCAGTTCTCCATTTTCTCCATCAGCGTGGTGTCTACTTTACTCAATTGCCGGACATGTGTGAATACATTGAGTCCCAAAAGCCGGAGGGCCTCCTTGTTCTTCTGATAGACTGCTCCGTTGTCATTGAGCACCAGTAACCCCGTGCTGACAAAATCAAGAATCAGTTCGTAGTATTTTTCCTGTTGGGCAGTTTCTGCTTTTACATTATATAAGATGCGTCCCACCCGATTGAGTGCCCGGTTGATCTGTTTGCTTTCGGGAGTGCCGGACTCTTCGGGGAAGCGGAAGGCACTGTCATTATTCTCCAAAGCGTCGATCATGAAAAGCACCTGCTTGATGTGCAGGCGATAAAGACGGACTTGCCAGATGATACTTAAAACCAGCAGACAGCTACTGATGCCGAGCCAGATATAAGACTGATACACACCAAACCAAACGGTTGCCAGACAGCAAATGACCGTCAGGGATACCCTAAACCAATATTGGTTGGCTACTTGTTGTAGAATCCGGTTCATAATCCGAACTTTTTCATCTTGTTATAGAGAGTCTGACGGGTAATTCCCAGTTGCGCGGCTACTGCCGAGAGGTTTCCTGCACAGGTATCCAGTGCTTTACGTATCATTTGTATCTCCATCTCTTCCAGTGTGGAAATATCCTTTTCGGAAGTTTCTGTCTTTCGGGTGGATAACTGGAATAATTCCGCCGGAATTTGCAATCCGTCGTTAATGATGACCACCTTTTCGATGGCATGTTCCAACTCTCGGATATTCCCGTACCATGGGTACGCAATGAGTTTTTCCTTGGCTGCCGGGCTGAATTTCATCGGTTCCTTATCGTATTGTTTGCAGAAACGGATGATAAATCTTTCGGCAAGCGGGATAATATCTTCTTTTCGTTTCCGCAAAGGAGGTATTTCGATATGAATGGTGTTGATTCGGTAGAGTAAGTCTTCCCGAAATTCTTCCCGGTCCACCATTTCCTGCAGGTTACGGTTGGTAGCGCATATCAGGCGGATGTCGATAGGAATCGGAGTGTTGCTTCCCACCCGTACGATGCTTCTTCGTTGGATAGCTGTCAGCAGTTTAGCTTGCAGATGATAGGGCAGGTTCCCTATTTCATCCAGAAACAAAGTGCTGTGATCGGCAGCCTCAAATTTTCCTGTCCGGTCGGCATGCGCATCAGTGAAAGAGCCTTTTACATGACCGAAGAGTTCGCTTTCAAATAAAGATTCAGTGATCGCTCCCATGTCCACAGCGATCATTTCTTGTTGTCTGCGGTTGGAAAGAGCATGAATTTCGCGGGCAAGCATTTCCTTCCCTGTTCCGTTTTCACCTGTAATCAGGATATTGGCATCTGTGGTGGCTACTTTCTCTATCAGCATTCGGAGCTGCTGCATCGGTTTGCTTTCTCCCCAGTAGATCGGCGGAGTGTTGACAGGCTCCTTTTTGTTTCCCGTTTTTCGTCCATGCTGTGCGGACGAGGCGGCAGCCTGCAATGTTTCTACCAGTTTCTGATTGTTCCAAGGTTTGACGACAAAGTCCGAAGCTCCTTCTTTTATACCCCGGATGGCAAGATCAATATCCGCATAAGCGGTAAAAAGTACGACGGGAAGTTCCGGTCGTACTTTCTTTATTTCGTGCAGCCAGAACAATCCTTCATTGCCGGTATTGATGCCCGAAGTGAAATTCATATCCAATAGTACCACTTCCGGCATCTCTTCCCGTATCACGGTGGTCAATGTGACCGGTGATGACAGCGTGACAACCTTTGAAAAATAGTTTTTTAAAAGAATTTGTACCGCAGTCAGCACTCCTTTGTTATCGTCTACAATGATGATTGTTCCTGATTTACTCATGTCCGAATTGGTTTGTACGCTACAAACTTACGAAAAAGTAATTCATAATTCAAAATTCGGATTTGAATTTATAACCATTGGAACTTTAATCCGAATGATAAACTTAGATAATCGCGGGGACGGAGATAGCTATTCGTTACGGCGCTGATGAGGTAAAGGTCGCATGTGCTTATCTCGTAGAAGAAAGTCACGGACTTTGCCAGAAACCTGCGGTTCGGGTCAATATCATAAGTCAACCGTTGTCCCAGGAAAACATGAATACGCACTTTGCTTGAAAAGCCGTAGTATCCCTTCGGATAACGTTCAGGCTCACTTACCCAGAACTGGTTGCCAAACACGGTATTCAGATACAATCCGCAGGCGAGAGGTTCTGTGGAGAATCCTTTTCCCAGATTGATGCTCCAAGGCATATAGTTCTGTTTCAGCGTCATGGTCACTTTGGCCTTTTTGGACGAATACTTCGGGATGAATCCGAGCAGTAAATCTGTTTCCCACTGATTTCGTTTTCCGTAATCCCATCCGGTACCGAACGAGATTAATCCCATATTTCCCGCATACTGTATTTTAGAGTGAGTCGGGATAATCCGCTCCCAGTTTCTGCGGAAGCGATGGACACGTCTGTCATAACCGGTACGGAGAACCGGTTGCGGTACATAAGGTAGTACTGTGTCTGCTTTGACTATTGTAAACGCGGAATCGCCTTCGTGAAAGGCTATAATGGAATCTGCCTTGATCACCAGTCTCAGTGAGTCAGGTTTGTAGTTATTGATAATTGTATCTGTCTTGCAAGTAGCCGATATCAGGCCGGGAAAGAGCAGGAGCGTAGTCAGCACTCCTGTGCGGATGATATATTTAGTATTCAACCAGTTCATATTCGTATTTTTCCGGGGTTATAGTAAATACCAGATAACTGCGACTTTTCATGCAGTCACTGACAATATAATGCACATCATCATCGAAAAGGACTCTGTCGTCGAACCCGTGATTGTGGGCAGCCGTGCAGAACTGTAGTCCCGGATATTGGGTGACATAGTACTGGAATGGCTTTGCCACATTATCATTGAACACGTCTGCAAATGGATGCGCGTGCATACTGACTACGGTTTTTTCAAACTCATCAGCCCTGGCTGTCAGTTCCTCTTCCATAAAACTGAAATTGGGAATAGGTTCCGAATAATCGTATTCCAGCGCATTAGTATTGAGGCAGACAAATTTTACATTGCCTGCGATAAATGAGAAGTTGGCAGGTCCGAAAACAGCCTGATAAGTTTCTGCTCCGGTGCCCAGACAGTCATGATTCCCGATAAGGGCGACATAAGGTACTTTTAGTCCGTTCATGATATCCCGCTGCCAAAGAAATTCTTTAGTCAGTCCGAAGTCACTCATATCTCCTCCGTGAATGACAAAGTCGATATCATCTCTCTTATTGACCTCTTTTACAAAGTCTTCGGTCTCGTCATACCATCGCTGTGAATCTCCCATAGTGATAAAACGGATGGTTGTTTTTCCTTTACACTTAGCTTCTATTTGTTCAATGTTATGAGCATTTACATCTGTCTCTCCACTGATACGTACATCGTAGGGATGATAGTCTATCAGGTCACATCCTGTCAGAAGCAGGCAGGTCAGGAGAGTGTACAAATTCTTGTTTACCATAAATAGAATGATTTATTTAATTGAAAACTTGATGCGAAGATAGAGTTTTCCGATGACATTGAAATACATTAAAGTCGGAAATAGGAAAAATAGAACAATAAATGGGCGAAAATGTATACTTTCCGTTGGACAGTAAACAGGAAGGATTTCTGTCTAATAATTAGACGGGAGTGTCTAATTATTAGACAATGGGTAGTACTGTCGAAACATATAAATAGTTGTGAATGAATACTCTTGCTATTGTGGCACGCTATCTGCATTGCATTATGATGAAAAATAGGAATAAGCATGAGACAAATTTATTATGTAATTGTTTATCTTAGTGACCGTTTGGTGTGAAAGAGGTTTGATACGGAGAATCCGGTCAACAGTATAAAGAACGAATAAAGAAAGAATAGAAAGTGAAACAACATAATAAAGAAATAAAATGATACAGATTGAAAACATTAGTAAAGTATTTCGTACTACTGAAGTAGAGACGGTTGCATTAAATCACGTGAACCTTGAAGTTAAACAAGGAGAGTTTGTTGCTATCATGGGGCCTTCGGGCTGTGGAAAATCCACTTTGTTGAATATTCTGGGTTTATTGGATAACCCTACAGAAGGTTCTTACCAGCTGATGGGAGAGGAAGTTGCCGGATTGAAAGAGAAGGAGCGTACCCATGTCCGTAAAGGCAAATTAGGCTTTGTATTCCAGAGTTTCAACTTGATAGACGAACTGAATGTCTACGAAAATGTAGAGCTTCCGCTTACTTATCTGGGTATTAAATCCTCCGAGCGCCGCCGTATGGTGGAAGATATTCTGAAAAGGATGAATATCAGCCATCGGGCCAAACACTTTCCGCAACAGCTGTCCGGTGGTCAGCAGCAGCGTGTTGCTATCGCTCGTGCGGTAGTGACTAATCCGAAGCTTATCCTTGCCGATGAGCCAACAGGTAATCTGGATTCAAAGAACGGAGCGGAGGTAATGAATCTGCTGACGGAACTGAATAAAGAAGGTACCACCATCATTATGGTGACTCACTCACAACATGATGCGAGCTTCGCACACCGTACCATACATCTGTTCGACGGAAGTGTAGTGGCAAGTGTAACAGCATAAACCGAAACGACAATGAGACAAATCTATTATAGCATCCGGACTTTATTGCGTGAACGGGGCACGAATATCATCAGGGTAATTTCTCTTTCGCTGGGACTTACCATCGGCATTTTGCTCTTCTCGCAGATTGTGTTTGAATTGAGTTATGAACGTTGCTATCCGGAATCGGAACGTCTGGCGATTGCACGTTGCCTGACGACTAACCTTAGCACGGGGGAGAAAATGGGAGACGACGGCGACAACTTTGATTATACACTTTTTGATGTGGTTGCACCGACTTTGGCGCAGGATATGCCCGAAGAAATTGAGTTTGCCAGTTGCGTCCTCGCAGAACAATGGATGAGTATATATTATGAAGATAAATTATTATCGGACATCAACTATATATACGCTGATACTTGTTTCTTCCAGACTTTCGGTATACCTGTCTTAAAAGGAAATCCGAAAGATATGATTATGCCGGGAAGTGTGTTTGTGTCAGAACACTTTGCCCGTGAAACATTTGGAGATGCAGATCCTATCGGCAAAATTCTTAAAGCAGACAGGCAAAATGATTTTACGATTCGTGGTGTGTACAGAGATGTGCCGGAGAATACGATGCTCACTCATGACTTTGTTGTTTCCATCCATCGGGATGGGGGATATCAGGGAGGCAATGGCTGGAAGGGAAATGATATCTTTTACACTTTTCTTCGCTTGCGTGATGCTGCGGATATTGATAAAGTGAATGACAAGATCCAGCGGGTAATCGAAAAATATACGCCTGCCCGTTTTGACGACTGGAAATTAGATTTCAATGTCATCCCGTTAGTGAAGTATCATGTGGAATCTTCCGATGTGCAGAAGCGCTTGGTCATATATGGATTTTTGGGGTTCGCTATCTTTTTTGTCGCCATCATGAATTATATGCTGATATCTATCGCTACCCTAAGTCGTCGTGCCAAAGGGGTGGGTGTGCATAAATGCAGTGGTGCCAGTGCCGGAAATATCTTCGGCATGTTTTTGGCGGAAACAGGAATCCTTGTTGTCATATCTGTACTTCTCAGCCTTCTGCTGATAGTCAATGCACGTGAAATAATCGAAGACCTGCTTTCCGTCCATCTGTCTTCACTTTTTACATGGGAGACACTATGGGTGCCTTTGCTTACGATCGTGATCCTTTTCCTTTTGGCGGGTGGCATACCGGGACGGTTGTTTTCGCGCATACCAGTCACACAGGTGTTCCGCCGTTATTCTGATGGTAAGACAGGTTGGAAACGTTCGTTACTGTTTATACAGTTCACGGGTGTCTCTTTTGTTTTGGGATTACTGCTGGTTACGCTTTTGCAATACAACCATCTGATGAGCCGTGATATGGGGATAAACGTTCCGGGATTGGTTCAGGCAGGAACATGGTTGCCGAAAGAAAGCGTAGAACATGTTACCGATGAACTGCGTCGCCAGCCTATGGTAGAAGGAGTGGCTGTTGCTACAAACGGAGTAATCGGACAATACTGGACACGCGGACTGATGAGTAATGACGGTAAAAGAATCGCTACACTTAACTTTAATTATTGCAGTTATAACTATCCCGAAGTAATGGGAATAAAGATTATCGAAGGCAGCACTCTTAAGAAAAAGGAAGATTTATTGGTGAATGAAGAGTTGGTACGTTTGATGAAGTGGACAGATGGGGCAGTAGGAAAGAAATTAAATGATATAGAGGGTACGATTGTCGGTGTCTTTCGGGATGTTCGCAATTATAGCTTCTTTTCAACTCAGGCACCTATTGTCTTGATAGGATCAGAAAATGCCAATCAAGTATTTGATGTCCGTTTGAAAGAGCCGTATGATGATAATCTGAAACGTCTGAATGAGTTTACCGATAAGACATTTCCGAATATAGCCATGCATTTCAGTTCTGTGGACAGTATGATAAAGGATATATATAAAAGTGTATATCGCTTCCGTAATTCAGTCTGGATTACTTCAAGCTTTATTCTGCTGATTGTAATTATGGGATTGATCGGCTATGTGAATGATGAAACTCAACGTCGAAGCAAAGAAATAGCTATCCGGAAAGTGAATGGAGCCGAAGCCTCTCATATTTTGCGCCTGCTGATACGCGAGATTCTGTATGTATCCGCATCCTCCATATTGATTGGTATCATTGCTTCCTATTTCGTAGGAAAGGCATGGCTTGACCAGTTTGCCGAACAGATTTATCTGAACCCGTTATTGTTTATAGGTACGGCGCTGTTTGTCTTATTGCTGATTGTTGTTTGTGTTGTGCTGAAAGCATGGCACATAGCCAATGAGAATCCGGTAAATAGTATCAAGAGCGAATAGAAATATAGGAATATTATTATCTTTCAGGCACGGATTAATACGGCTTCTGCGATGAATGCATCTTTTAGAAAACGTGTTAATTCGTGCCTGAACATTTTTTATTATGATATATCTTCTGATGCAGTGTTAATTTGATTTATTCCGCTACCTTATTTGCTATCGGATGTTCCTTCGATACCTTCTTTATATAAATCATCAGACTGATAACAGCAGTGACGAACGCCAGTGCATCCGATACCGGCATACTGATCCAGACACCTTTCAAGCCCCACCATTGCGGGAAGAGTAACAAGCAAGGCAACAGATAAAGCAACTGTCGTGTCAGCGAAAGGAAAATACTGATTTTTGCCTTGCCGATGCTCTGGAAGAAGTTGCCAATCACAATTTGTGCTCCCACAAACGGGAACATAAGTACTGCCAGACGGATTCCTTCTACTGCCAGATTTATCAATTCATCACTATCTGTGAAAAGTGCCGATACCGCATGAGGGAAAAATTCGCAGATCACAAAACCACTGCTGGTAATCACTACACCGGAGATAATTCCCAATCGTAGTGTCTGTTTTACCCGGTCTATCTTCTGTGCTCCGAAGTTGTAGCCTACAATGGGTTGCATTCCCATAGTCAGTCCCAACACAATCATTACGTAGAGTGTCAACAGGCGATTGATAATGCCGTAAGCACCGATAGCCATGTCGCCTCCGTATTCCTGTAAGCTGTTATTGACTATGATAACGATAGCACAAGCGCAAACATTCATCAGGAAGGGAGACATGCCGATAGCGAAAATACTTTCTACAATTCTTCGTTTTACCTTCCAGATCTTTCCCTCAAAATGAACCGTGCTCTCCTTCTTGCAAAAGTGGCTTAGTACCCACACCATACCGATCAGCTGTGAGATGAGCGTTGCCGTAGCGGCTCCTCGCATTCCCCATTCAAAATGAAATATAAAGATGGGAGCGAGGATGATATTGGCTACTACCGTTACCATCGAAGTAAGCATCGCCTTCTTCGGATATCCGGTAGCACGCATCACATTGTTCAAACCGATCATCGTATAAGTGATCGGAGTTCCCAGCAGAATCACTTGCATAAAGCTGCGTGCGTATGGGAGCGTGTCGGGACTCGCTCCGAAGAAAATCAGTATGTTGTCGAGAAAGATAAAAGACAGTATGCCGAAGAAAAAAGCATTCGTGATGCAGAGCATCAGTGTGTGCGACAAGATTTCCGTAGCTCCTTTCATATCCTTCTGTCCCAGACGGATAGAAGCAATGGTAGAGCTGCCTGCAGATACCAGCGTACAGAAAGCGACTACCAGATTCATCAGGGGAAAGCTGACCGCTAATCCGGCAATAGCCATCGGTCCCACACCGTGTCCGATGAAGATGCTGTCGATAATATTATAAATAGACGTGATCGTCATCCCAATGATGGCGGGAATGGAATATTGCAACAGTAGCTTACCGATGCTTTCTTTTCCTAATATGTGCGGATCGTTTTTGCTCATGCGCTCGTATGGATTGTTGGATGAAAACGAATGTTACGTTTTTTTAAGTGGGGTAAAGGTACGAATTATTTGCCTGATTCGATGATTATTCGGAACTTTGCACAATTCAATACACAAGGTTTAACGTTTTAGGTAAAAAGAAAGAGTAAGTATGGATACAACAAAGACAATTGCGGCACTGTTTGATTTCGATGGTGTCATCATGGATACGGAAACGCAGTACACTGTTTTCTGGGATGAACAAGGGCGTAAATATCTGAATGAACAAGACTTCGGACGCCGTATCAAGGGACAGACGCTGACCCAGATTTACGACAAATACTTCTCGGATCAGCCGGAGGCTCAGCAAGAGATTACAGCCGGGCTCAATGTCTTCGAGAAAAGCATGTCTTATGAATACATTTCCGGTGTGGAAGCCTTTATCGCCAATCTTCGGAATCACGGGGTGAAGATAGCTGTAGTCACCAGTTCCAACGAAGAGAAGATGCAAAACGTTTACAATGCCCATCCCGAATTTAAAGGAATGGTAGACCGTATCCTGACCGGAGAAATGTTTGCCCGCTCCAAACCGGCTCCCGACTGTTTCCTTCTCGGTATGGAAATATTCGGTGCTACTCCTGAAAACTCTTATGTGTTCGAAGACTCCTTCCACGGTCTGCAAGCCGGAATGACTTCCGGTGCTACCGTTATCGGTCTTGCCACTACCAATACAAGAGAGGCTATTACCGGAAAAGCACACTATATTATAGATGACTTTTCGGAAATGACCTTCGAACGGTTACTGACCATACATCGCAAATGATGAAAATCAGTATACAGCAGTGCACGTAATGCTTTATGCTATCTGCGTGCACCTCTGCCTTATCTCATCAGCTTATGCCTTTTTCATTTTCAATTCTCTTTTTTATTTGGTTTGAATCATGAATCCCCTGATTCATATAGAGAAAAAACAGTTCAAAATTCCTTTTGTTTTTTGTCGGAGTCTTTATCTTGAGTGATTCTTTTTCGTTTTCTTTCTCACTTATGGAAGAAATGTTATAACTTTGCCCCAATTTTTGATAACGTTCGCGTTGTCAGAAGCTCTTTATCTTTTAATTATTAATTTAAAATTTGAAAAGACATGGCTGGTTATATATCAGATGACACAAGAAAGGTGACTACTCATCGCTTGGTTGAAATGAAACAGAGAGGCGAAAGAATATCTATGCTTACTTCTTATGATTACACGATGGCACAAATCGTAGATGGTGCGGGAATGGATGTGATTCTGGTGGGCGACTCCGCTTCTAATGTAATGGCAGGTAACGTGACTACATTGCCTATTACTCTTGATCAGATGATTTATCACGCAAAATCAGTCGTACGTGGCGTAAAACGTGCTATGGTCGTAGTCGATATGCCTTTCGGATCTTATCAGGGAAACGAAATGGAAGGTCTTGCTTCTGCCATCCGCATAATGAAGGAAAGTCATGCCGATGCTTTGAAACTGGAAGGTGGAGAAGAAATCATCGGTACGGTGAAACGCATTATCAGCGCAGGTATTCCGGTGATGGGCCATTTGGGGTTGATGCCTCAGTCTATTAATAAATATGGTACTTATACAGTGCGTGCCAAAGACGAGAGCGAGGCTGAAAAGCTGATTCGCGATGCCCATCTTCTCGAAGAGGCAGGTTGCTTTGCCATCGTGCTCGAAAAGATTCCGGCAACTTTGGCTGAACGGGTAGCTTCGGAATTGACGATACCTATTATCGGTATTGGTGCCGGTGGTCATGTAGACGGACAAGTGTTGGTCATCCAGGATATGCTTGGAATGAACAATGGATTCCGTCCCCGCTTCTTACGTCGGTATGCAGACCTTTACACAGTGATGACTGATGCGATCAGCCGTTATGTGTCCGACGTGAAGAATTGCGACTTCCCCAACGAGAAGGAACAATATTAAAACAATATATGGCAGTTAAATTGTGGACAGTTCATTTTATGCGGATATGCGTAGCTAATTTGCTGTTGTTTATCTCTTTGTATATCCTGTTTCCGGTGCTTTCCGTTGAGATGGCCGACCGTCTTGGGGTACCGGTAGCACAGACAGGGGTTATCTTTCTTTTTTTTACATTGGGAATGTTCCTTATCGGTCCGTTCCATGCTTATCTCGTAGATGCCTACAAGCGTAAGTACATGTGTATGTTCTCTTTTGCCCTGATGGTAGCGGCAACGGCAGGATATACCTTTGTGACCAATGTAACGGAACTTGTCTTGTTGAGCACCGTACAAGGATTGGCTTTTGGAATTGCTACCACCGCAGGAATCACACTTGCCATTGATATAACGAACGCTACACTTCGCAGTGCCGGAAATGTCAGCTTTTCCTGGATGGCACGTCTGGGGATGATTATCGGTGTTGTTCTGGGTGTCTGGCTCTATCAGAGCTATTCATTTAAAAACCTGCTGTCCGTGTCGGTGATCACCGGAATAGCAGGTGTTTTGATGGTAGCCGGAGTATATGTGCCTTTCCGTGCCCCGATCGTTACCAAGCTCTATTCCTTCGACCGCTTCCTGCTGTTGCGGGGATGGGTACCTGCTATCAACATGATTCTGATTACTTTCGTACCGGGATTGTTGATTCCGCTCGTACATCCTTTCCTCAACGATTTCGTACTGGGGAATAGAGGAATACCCATCCCATTCTTTGTCGGTACAGGAGCCGGATACCTTGCCTCCTTGTTGCTGGCACGTCTGTTTGTTCTGAAGGATAAGACATGGCGGCTGGTGCTTGTAGGAATGATACTGGAGATTGTAGCTATCACTCTGTTGGCTTCCGGTTTTCCGGTAGGTGTTCCTTCCATCCTTCTTGGATTAGGTTTGGGACTGGTGATGCCGGAGTTTCTGGTCATGTTTGTGAAGCTGTCCCATCATTGTCAGCGAGGTACGGCAAATACCACTCATCTGTTGGCCAGCGAAGTCGGATTCTCATCCGGAATAGCCGTTGCGTGCTATTTCGATCTGGAAGCAGATAAGATGCTTTATACCGGACAAGTAGTAGCTGTGATCGCTTTGATTTTCTTTATACTGGTTACTTATCCTTATTATAAGAACAAGAAAGTAAGATGATTTAAATGAAGAATGAAGAATTACTTTGCAGCATAATAGCGCAGCCCATTCTTCATTCCTCATTCTTCATTTTTTTAGTTTCTGCTTACCTGTTTTACTCCTTTCACTGTCCTCAACTTCTTGATGAGTGCTTCCAGTCGTCCGGTATCACCTACCATTACCGTTAGTGTTCCGGAGAATAATCCGTCGTTGGAATCGATTCCGATGGATCGCAGACTGATTCCATTCTCTTTAGAAATGATAGAGGTAATATTGGTAACAATCCCAATATCATCGTGACCTACCACACGCAGTGTGATAGGATACTGTGTGCCGACTGATTTTCCTGCCCAACGTGCTTTTACAATCCGGTATCCGAACCGTTCGCGCATCTGATTGGCATTCGGACAGTCCGCCCGATGAATTTTGATACCTCCGCTTACTGTCACAAATCCGAATACATCATCTCCGTAAATCGGATTGCAGCATTTGGCAAGTTTAAATTCCAGTCCTTTCAGATTCTGATCGATGACAAGCACATCCTCTTTGGAGGTGACCTCTTCTTGTGTTGTCTGCAAATTATATCCTTCGGCACTGCGATAAACGATCTCATCATGCGTGTCATTGTCCCGTCTCTGCTGTTCGAGGTATTTATCCAGAATATCGTTGACATCCAGTGTCTCATCTGCAATCTTCTGATAAAACTCTGTCACATTTTTGAAGCCCAGACGCTTGATAAGACGCATCATCGTAGCTTCGTCATATTCCATCTTCCGGTTTTTGAACTTCCGTTCCAATGTCTCTTTGGCGAAATCGTGCTGGCGTGCTACCATCTCCTTAAGTGCCTGACGTATCTTGGTGCGGGCTTTGGAAGTCGTCACGATGTTCAGCCAGTCCTGCTTCGGAGTCTGGGTATTCGACGTCATGATTTCCACCTGATCACCGCTGTTCAGTTTCTGCTTTAACTGTACGTTCTTGCCGTTTACTTTTGCTCCGATACACTTGCATCCCAGTTTACTATGAATATGGAAAGCGAAATCGAGTACGGTAGCCCCTTTGGCAAGCTTGAACAAGTCTCCTTTCGGTGTGAATACGAATACTTCATCTTCGTAAAGGTCCATTTTAAACTGGTCCATCACTTTCAAAGAGTCGTTATCTGCATTTTCAAGAGCTTCGCGTACTGAAGTCAGCCATTCGTCCAGTCCTGTTTCACCTTTGATGCCTTTGTATCTCCAGTGTGCGGCGAGTCCCCGTTCTGCGATCTCATCCATTCGCCGGGTACGAATCTGTACTTCCACCCATCTGCCTTCCGGCCCCATCACAGTGATATGCAACGATTCGTAACCGTTGCTTTTCGGAATTGAAAGCCAGTCCCGCAAACGTTTCGGGTTGGGCTGATACATATCCGTAACGATAGAATATACCTGCCAGCATTCCTGCTTCTCTTTAGCCGGGTCCGGTTCGGAATCCAGAATGATACGGATAGCGAACAAGTCATAAATTCCTTCGAACGGAGTCTTCTGTTTCTGAATCTTGTTCCAGATGGAATGAATCGATTTGGTACGTCCTTTGATGTCGAACTTCAATCCGGCTTCCTTTACCTTCTTCTGGATAGGGTCGATAAAGGAGGCGATATACTTATCACGGGAAGCCTTCGTTTCGTTGAGCTTCTCCTTTATATAATAGTAAGTTTCCCGCTGTGTATATTTCAGCGACAAGTCTTCCAGTTCCGATTTCAGCTTGTAAAGTCCCAGCTTGTGTGCCAGCGGAGCATACAGATAAGCTGCTTCGTTCGCCACCTTTACCCGGTCTTCTTCGTTGCCTGTATCCTTGATCTGGCGCATCACGTTCACACGGTCTGCAATCATGATCAGAATGACGCGCATATCTTCGGCAAAAGAGAGCAGGAGATTGCGGAAGTTTTCCGATTCAATCGCCGGACTTTTGGAGTACAGTTCGTTTGTTTTCACCAGTCCTTTGATGATACTGCCTACATCTTCGCCATATTCGGCATTCACATCCTCAATCGACAGGATATGTGCCTTCACGATTTCGTGAAGCATAATGCTGATGAGACACGAACCTTTCATTCCGATTTCTTCGGCTACGATAACCGCCGTTTGTAAATCTCTGATGACGGGATTCATCCCGAAGTTATTGCGTTGCAGCCCGTTACATTGGGCAGCTTTGATAAGATGTTTCTTTAATTTTTGGCAATCCTTCCAGAAAATCGTATCTCCGGCAGATTGCAACAGATGCCTGTAGAGTGAAAAAAGCTCCTTCTTTTCCTCTGATGTAAAAAAGTCGTCCATATTCAATCTTGTTAATTCGACGTAAAATTACTTTTTTTCCCGGTTATTCGGCAAGAAGTAAATAACATTTTGTATTTTTGGGCATCAATTAATAAAAATAGATATTATGATAACGACACAGGACAAAGAGTTGCTTGCCAAGAAAGGCATCACGGAAGCGCAGATAGCAGAACAGCTGGCTTGCTTCCAGACAGGTTTTCCTTATTTGAAACTGGATGCTGCCGCTTCCATAGAAAAAGGCATATTGGCTCCTGACGCAGAAGAACAAAAAGTATATCTGGCTGCATGGGATGCTTATAAAAATACGGATAAGATCATCGTGAAGTTTGTTCCTGCTTCGGGCGCTGCCAGTCGTATGTTCAAGAATCTGTTCGAGTTTCTGTCCGCAGAGTATGACAAACCTACTACAAAGTTTGAGCAGGCATTCTTCGACGGAATCAAGGATTTTGCTTTCTATGACGACTTGAATGTAGCTTGTCAGCGTACAGCCGGAAAAGATATTCCGGGATTGATGGAAGAAGGTAATTACAAAGCTGTAGTAGCTGCCCTTCTCGAAACTGCCGGACTCAACTACGGAGCACTTCCGAAAGGTCTGCTCAAATTCCATAAATATCCCGAAGGTTCACGTACTCCGCTTGAAGAACACCTTGCCGAAGGTGCTATGTATGCAGCCGGAAAGAGTGGCAAAGTCAATGTACACTTCACCGTTTCTACCGAACACCGTGAACTCTTCAAGAAACTGGTGGAAGAGAAAGCCGCGGCATTCGGCAAACGTTATGGAGTAGACTATTACATTACCTTCTCCGAGCAGAAACCGAATACCGATACCATCGCCGCCGATATGGATAACCAACCGTTCCGTGACAACGGCAAACTCCTGTTCCGTCCGGGTGGTCACGGTGCGCTGATCGAGAACCTTAACGATCTCGATGCCGACATTATCTTCATCAAGAATATCGACAACGTAGTACCCGATAAACTGAAAGCCGACACCGTTACTTATAAGAAACTGATTGCCGGCGTACTCGTGTCCTTGCAGAAGAAGGCATTCGAATACCTCGAATTGCTCGACAGTGGAAAGTATACACATGAGCAAATCATGGAAATTCTCCAGTTCCTGCAAAAACAACTTTTCTGCAAGAATCCCGAAACGAAGAACCTCGAAGATGCCGAACTGGTGATCTACCTGAAGAGCAAACTGAACCGTCCGATGCGTGTATGCGGTATGGTGAAGAATGTAGGCGAGCCGGGTGGCGGTCCGTTCCTTGCTTATAACAGAGACGGAACTATCTCCCTGCAAATCCTCGAAAGCTCTCAGATCGATATGAACGATCCTGCCAAAAAGGAAATGTTCGAAAAGGGTACGCACTTCAATCCGGTAGACTTGGTTTGTGCCGTACGTGACTATAAAGGTCACAAGTTCGATCTGGTGAAATACGTAGATAAAGCGACAGGCTTCATCTCTTATAAATCGAAGAACGGAAAAGACCTGAAAGCTCTAGAACTCCCCGGTTTGTGGAATGGTGCTATGAGTGACTGGAATACCGTATTCGTAGAAGTCCCTCTGACCACTTTCAATCCGGTGAAGACAGTGAACGACCTGTTGCGTGAACAGCATCAGTAAGAAGATACCGCGTTTGATTGATGAAATATGTAGTTAGGCACGGATTACGCGGATTACACGGATAAAGAGTTGGGTTCTATATAAAAATAGGATCATAAAAGAAATCCGTGTAATCCGCGTAATCCGTGCCTAAATCTAATTGCAACATAATTTTAAAGAGTGTTTAGGATGAATCAGATAGAAAAGATCATCGACCTTGCTACATGGAACAGAAAAGAGCATTTTGAGCATTTCAGCGCATTCGATGATCCCTTTTTCGGAGTGACGGTCCATGTAGACTGCACCCGTTCTTATGAGGAGGCAAAAGCAAAAGGCGTTTCCTTCTCCCTTTTACTACTACATCGTATTATCACTGCCGCAAGCAAAGTCGAAGAATTCCGTTACCGTATCGAAGGAGACAAAGTGGTCTGCTATGACAGTCTGCTTCCCGAAGCGACGGTAGGGCGTGCCGATCACACGTTCTCTTTTGCCGCCTTTGAGTATGATCCGGATGAACTCACTTTTATTCGCAAGGCAAAAGCCGAAATGGAGAGGCTGCAAGGTACCACCGGGCTCAATAAAGGAGGTACTTTCCATCCCAATGCCATTCATTACTCAGCTGTTCCCTGGCTGGTCTTTACCGACATGAAGCACCCCACAAATATGCGTTCGGGTGATAGTGTCCCCAAAATATCTACCGGAAAATACTTTCGGGAAGGCGAGAAACTGATGCTTCCCATTTCCGTCACTTGTCATCACGGACTGATGGATGGTTATCATGTTGCCAAATTTATTGAAACGCTTGATTTATGAAACTGTCAGGAGGCCCCGGAGACTAATATGTCGACACTATGAGAAACGCGATTGAGAGATGGAAAGCCATCGTTCTTTGTTCCGTTATGTTTTGCCTGCCGGAAGTTGTTCTGGCAGAGCAAGGAACTTCCTGTGACAGTGTACCGCACCCATCCGGATATGCTGAAAACCTTTTGCGCAGCGGAAGTTATTCAAGATATCCGGAACTCACGGAAAACGTGGGAAGTGCCGGAGTATACATCCCGCATCGTTTCATCCATCGTTTGGGGATAGAGGCCCGTCCGCAATATGTATTTCCTACCAATCCTTTCCTGCAAGGAGAGAACGAGCGTTGGAAGCCGGTTCAGGCATCGTTTGCCGCTCATCTGAAGTACTCGTTCAAGTTTCGTCCCAACACTTGTGCCGACCGTATTTACGGTGGAGCTTATCAAGGCGTCGGTGTATCTTTTTCGACTTTTGGAGATAAGAAACAGTTGGGCGATCCTTTCTCTTTCTATGTATTTCAAGGCGCCCGGATCGCTCGTTTCTCCTCCCGTGTCTCGCTCAATTATGAGTGGAATTTCGGTCTGTCCGCCGGATGGAAGCCTTATGACAATTACTATAACACCTATAATGGTGCTGTCGGGTCACGGATGAATGCCTATATCAATGCCGGAGTGTATGTGAATTGGGCGTTTTCCCGTTATTTCGATCTTATAGTCGGAGGTGATTTCACTCATTTCTCCAATGGCAACACTAAATATCCGAATGCGGGAATCAATACTACCGGAGCTAAGATCGGAGTCGTTTACAATTTCAACCGTACGGAAGAAGACCTTTCAAAACCGTTTTGTCAGCCTGTTGTTACCCGTTTTCCCCGTCACATCAGTTATGATGTCGTGCTGTTCGGGTCATGGCGTCGGAAAGGCGTGTGGGTAGGCGAGAAGCAGATAGCGTCTCCCAATGCATATCCGGTTGCCGGATTCAATTTCGCTCCGATGTATAACCTGAGTTATAAGTTGCGTGTAGGTGCTTCGCTGGACGGTGTCTATGATGGCAGTGCCAATGTATACAGAGAAGAATATGGGAGCGGCAGCTCTACCCGTGAGTTTCTGAAACCGGGCATTCAGCACCAATTGGCTTTGGGACTTTCGGCGCGTGCAGAGTATGTGATGCCTTATTTTACGATTGGGGTCGGCATGGGAGCCAATGTGCTCAGTCGTGGAGATATGAGAGGCTTTTATCAGATTCTTGCATTGAAAATAGACATCACCCGCAGCTCCTTCCTTCACATCGGATATAATTTGCAGGACTTCCAGACACCTAACTATCTGATGCTCGGACTCGGTTTCCGTTTTCACAATAAATATCCGAAGGTGCGTCATTAATAAAAAGAAATATACTAATTTTGCATCACTAACATAAAACACTCAAAATAATGAAGAAAATACTGTTGCTCGGTTCCGGAGAATTAGGAAAGGAATTTGTGATCTCTGCACAGCGCAAAGGTCAGTATATCATTGCTTGTGACTCTTATGCCGGAGCACCTGCTATGCAAGTTGCCGATGAATTTGAAATATTCGACATGCTGAACGGTGAAGAATTGGAACGTGTTGTAGAAAAGCATCATCCGGATATCATCGTTCCGGAGATTGAGGCCATCCGTACGGAACGCTTGTATGATTTCGAAAAGGAAGGTATTCGGGTAGTGCCCAGTGCCCGTGCTGTCAACTTTACGATGAACCGTAAGGCAATACGCGACCTTGCCGCTAAGGAACTCGGACTGAAAACAGCCAGATATTTCTATGCCAAGACACTGGACGAGCTGAAAGCGGCAGCCGCTAAAATCGGTTTCCCTTGCGTTGTTAAACCGTTGATGTCTTCTTCCGGCAAAGGACAGTCCCTTGTCAAGAGTGCCGATGAACTTGAACATGCCTGGGAATACGGATGCAGCGGTAGCCGTGGTGATATCCGCGAATTGATTATCGAAGAATTTATCAAGTTCGACAGCGAAATCACTCTGCTTACAGTTACGCAGAAAAACGGACCTACACTGTTTTGTCCTCCCATCGGGCACGTACAGAAAGGGGGAGACTACCGCGAGAGCTTCCAACCGGCACACATCGACCCTGCACATTTGAAAGAAGCCGAAGAAATGGCTGAAAAAGTAACCCGTGCCCTGACAGGTGCCGGACTTTGGGGAGTAGAGTTCTTCCTGAGTCACGAAAACGGGGTCTACTTCTCTGAACTTTCTCCGCGTCCGCATGATACCGGTATGGTAACATTGGCAGGAACACAGAACCTGAATGAGTTTGAACTTCACCTGCGCGCCGTGCTCGGTTTGCCTATCCCCGGCATCAAGCAGGAACGGATCGGTGCAAGTGCCGTCATCCTTTCTCCGATTGCGAGCCAGGAACGTCCCCAATATCGTGGCATGGAAGAAGTAACGAAAGAAGAAGACACTTATCTGCGCATCTTCGGCAAACCGTTTACCCGTGTCAACCGCCGTATGGGAGTCGTGCTTTGCTATGCGCCGCTGAACGCCGATCTGGATGCGTTGCGTGATAAAGCGAAACGAATTGCGGGGAAGGTAGAAGTATACTAAATAAAACAAACAAGAGTGGGTCAAAAGCAAAATTCACTATCCTTTTGCTTTTGATTCTCTCTCTTATTATATTCCTTTATATAGCTAATAATGAAAAACATGAAAGAGACTAAACTATTAGCAGTTACTGCTATTCTATTACTGACTTCCTGTTCGCCTAAAGTGGTCACTCATATTGTAAGAACCTATCCGAATCCCGTTCCGGCAGATTCGGTTTATGTCATCGAACCGGGAGATACAGTTCCCAACACAGCCGAAACACTCGGAAGTGTTTCTGTTGTAGACCGGGGTACATCTAGAAATTGCCGATACGATCAAGTGCTGCGTCTGGCACAAGAAGCCACCGGAAAGAACGGTGGAAACGGGCTCGCCATTACCGAACATGTGAAACCTTCTTTTTGGGGAAGTTCCTGCCATCAAATCAACGCTTTAATGCTTCACCTGACGGATACGAAGGTGAATGCTACCGAAGGAAATCCTGTGCAAGACATGATCGATCTTGGCCGGGTGGCTGTGAGAGAAGAAAAGGAAAAGCGGAGAGCACCCGCCAACACGTTCGAAGCGAGCTTCGGGTATGGTTGGGTGACCAGCAAGATGTACGATGTCAACGGTGCGGCCTTAGACTCGAAAGGAGGAATCGAGTGGAAGCTCGGCTACGAATATACGTGGAGCAACGGTATGGGAATCGGACTGCAATATTCCGGTTTCAGAAAGTCTTTTTCCGATGGAGGAGATATGACGCTTTCTTATATAGCTCCGGAGTGGGTAGGCCGCTCGAAGTTCGACAGATGGATCTTAAAATCGGGGCTTGGAATGGGTGTTTTCCTTTATCATGATCCCCTCTACAATGCTGCCGGATTCGGTTTTCATGCCATGGTGGGAGTGGAGTATATGCTTTCCGCCAATTGGGGGCTCGGTCTGACCCTGAACGGGGTTAGCGGCAGTATGCCCAAGCAGGACTGGATGCTGCTGAAAGAAGATGAACGTTGTGGAATCACCCGCTTTAATCTGCTGGGCGGGTTGCGTTACTACTTCTGAATCTAACTCCTTTTTTCAGGAAGAATATCAACGTTTATACTGTACTTGGATATAAAAAAAGAGAGAGGGCAGAAGTCTGAAACTGCATCCTCTCTCTCACGTTTATAACATTGTTATTTCTCTGGTCTTACAGATTGATCGCATTACCGCCCAACGCTCCTAGCACTGCCGAAGCTACTGCGATGACTACTTTCAAAATGGTATCCAAAAGGGATCTCTTGACTGCCATAACTTTACACACCTCCTTTCCGACTCTTAAAATGATTGATTACTAAGTGAATCATTACTAAATGCTTGGTTGCTCCTGAAAACTTTCCTCCTTTACCTCAAAGCATGGACACGCTTTGATCCACTCTTCCGGTTCGACCTCTCCATTCCCGTTACGGTCCGGTGACAAGTCACGATGACCGCACACCCGGCAACCGGGAAATTTCGCTTGCAACTGATGCACCAGCAGCCGGAGTGCTGCCCGCTGTTCCGGCGTCCGGGTATCTGCCGGGCGTCCCCGGCAGTCCAGCCCGCCTTCGTAGCAAATTCCGATACTCTCCGCATTAAATCCGCGTACATGCGCTCCGATTCGCTCAATAGGGCGGGTGAGAAGTGTTGTGCCGTCCTTGCGGATATAGTAGTGATAGCCTGTTCCGTTGAATCCACGGCGGCGGTGCATCGTGTCCAGATCAAAGGCTGTCAGTTCCTTGTCTTCACGGGTGGCGGAACAGTGAATCACGATCAGACTGATCTTTCTCATGCCTGTTGTACGGTTCATGACCTGCTGCCGCTATACGGTTGGGTCCGGAGCTTCCTCGTCGCCTCCGCCACCTTCGTTTCCACCGCCGCCGGGTTTGTTGTCTTCGCCTGATCCGTCACCTTTCTTCTTTTTCGGAGCTTCGAGGTCGAGAAACTCGATCTTGTCACCGGCACGGGTGGACGTCAGGTTGGGACGGACGCTGCTGGAAGGACGGAAGTTGATTTGTATAGACTTGATATTCTTCACCGTACAGTCTTCTTTGGTGGTTGCTCCCGACGTATGGGCAGAGAGGCTGAATACGCCGAAGTCTCTGATATTAACTGATTTTCCGTCGAAGAGCGCCGCCCGCATTGCTTCCACATAGTTGGTCAGCACGCTTTGGATATCGCCCAGAGAGAGGGAACTCTTGTCTTTCATGATGTAGGCGATGCTGTCGAGGTCTACACTTTGCCCCATCGTCACCAGTTGGGGGTGGTACTTCAGCACCCCGTCAATTTTTCTCGGGTCTTTGCGACCCACTCTTTTAAATGGTATTGCCATGATGATAAATTAAAGTTTATAGATTAATGATTACAGATTGTTGTTTTGACAATCAGTGTCGGGAGAGAGAATGAGCTCTGTTTCTTTCTTTCGATGTGTCAAAGATACTCTGATTTTCCGGGGTAGTTGTATGTACTTTATCGTACTTTGTGTTACTTTTATACAGATCGTATTTACTTTGTTTTCAATTGATTTTATTTTACTTGTTTCCTTGTGTGCGCGAATATGTTTTAGTATATTTGGAGTACGAAAGAACTTAATAACAACGATATGAAAACAGAAAGAGAAGAGGCGGAAGAAAAGCCGTTTGTTATTCGTCCGTATTTGAAGTCGGAGCTGGCTCATAAATACAATCCACATTTGCCATTGATTTATGCCATGCAGAAACTACGGGGATGGATCAGGAATAATAAAGAACTTAATGATGCCATGTATAGCGGTGGGGAAGGGAAAAACGATCATGCTTATAGTACCAGGCAGGTCAGGCTGATCGTGAAGTTTCTCGATGAGCCGTGAATTTGTTTTTCGATGAGTCATCCGTCTGCAAGGAGGAAAATAAATTAGCTATTAGCATATTTCGATTAGCTATTAGCTAATTTGTTTTTGCTAATAGCTAATCCTGATTTGCTGATAGGGCTTATTTCAAAGTCCAGTAAAGTCCGGAAAATCCATATTAGATTTTCAGAATATACGAACCGTGAGCTAATTTGCTGATTCTCCCTGCTTTAATGCCTTTGTTTAATAAGTAATAAACGGTGCTTCTTGAGAGGTTCAATTCCTCTCCCGAAGTACATGCTTCTTGGGCTGAAAAACTCTTTTTGAGTTTCGCCAGAAGTCGCGAGAGATTATCGGGCGATTGTAGCGGTTTTGTATCTTCGGCAGAGCTTTTTACCGAAGTACTGACCAGTTTGCTATGTTCGAAGCAACACAGCACGATGGCGAGCGCCGCTTTGAAATGCTCGTCCGAGCAGTATATTTCGGGCACTTCCATTCTCATGGTTGCTTTGTCGATGGCGGAGAAAATGCAGCAGATGCGTGCCGTTATCACTCCATAACGTTTCACCACACCCAGCAGGTCATCATTACCTAGCAGGTCCGTATCTTTGAGCAGTTGTGTGAAAACCCGGTTGAACTCTCTTTTCTGTGTATCTGTCAGCTTTACTTCCGTAGGAGAATCTTTCAGGAATAAAGCCATCTGTGCGAAGCGCATGGACAACTCGTTAAAGAGATCGTCTGCACGCACCTTTTCCTCTGCAAACACATCCTGCCATGCCGCCGGAAGTCTGAAGGTATTGATCAGAAAGCGGTTGTACAGTCCTGTCTCCATGGTTGGGATGAATAGAATGAGACTGGAGGGAGTGCCGGTGAGAAAAGCCGACAGGGAGGGATATTCGACTTTCAGCGGATGTCGTCCGTTGATTTTGTAAGACGAACTGATCAGCTCGTGCTCGAATGCCTTGCAGAGGATGTCGTCGAAGTGCCCGTAATCTTGGTTGCGGGCTGTGCTGACGCTGCTGGCTTCGGTACTGGTGAGCAGGGAAGAACAACTTTGGTTGTTGATGAGGTGAGTGATGAGCTGCGCCCGGCTGATGTCGGCAGGGATAAGCGGAAATGCCAGCTTCGGTTCCTCCGGTTCGTCCGGCAGGTTAGTGGCGGCAGTATTCTTTTTGCGTGCCGCCTGCAAGGAGAGGGTGTAGTCTCTGAGTGCTTTCTTGTATTCCTTTTCGATCTTCAGGCTTTGCTTCTCCCAATACTCACAGTAGTGCTTGTGCAGGCGGATTCCGTAGCCGATGAGATTCTTGTTGGCACCGGAGGAAGCTACGACGATGCAGTAGATGTTCGGCTGATAATTCCGTCGGTTGTAGCGGATGTTTACGCTGGGGAGCATACTGCTTATAGTGGTAATGCATGACAACAATAGTCCGTCCCTTTCACGCTCGTCTCTTGCGATGGAGACGCACTCTTTAAAGATGGCGGGAATGAAATCGTAAATTTCGCCAGGAAAGGTCGGAGTATGTTCTCTGAGCTCTTCTCCGATGATTTCATCCTCCTTTTCTGCCGGATTCTCGTTTTCTGAAAGTCCTATAGGAGACTTTTGGACTTTACTGGAATTTGACGGAGGATTTTCGAAACTTTCCGTCTCTTCCGCAGTCATTACATTCTGGTAAGCTGATTTTACAGTACGTGCGATTTCGGATTCGCGGAAGCTGTCTTCTTCCAGGGTGCGAACCAATTCGGTGGTCAGTTCGTTACGTTCGATGCCGCGTTTGCAGGCAGCGCAACTGAGCCGGAAAACGGTTCCGTTCCGGTCGCCCGTTGCGGCAGGGTAGAGGGTGAGGTATGACTGTACGAAGGGAACGGCAGAAATCCGGTTGCCCGCCTTTGCAGGCGGATGTCCGTTGGAGAAAGAGACGGGAGTGTAGGTGGTGTCAGAACTGGAAGTGTCGGGAGTGTGGGTGATGCGTGGAGTGAGCGCACCGTTCGGCAGAAAGCCGTTGACGGCCTTCGCGTCACCGTTGTAGTATGCTTCCGGGTCGTAGGAACCGAAACAAGGATGAGTGATATCCTTGCATTTTCCGTCAGTCTCTACACCGAGAACGATGGAAACGAGCTTTGCCGTTGCTTCGTAAATGGCAGGATAATCATTTGCTCCGTCGATTTCTATACGAATAAACAGCTTTACCCCACGTCCGGAAATGCTGATAAACGCTCCCAGCACATATTCGAGGAGGCAGGCACGTACGAAAATATCCTTTGTCTGTTCGTCCGTATGGTCGATGTCGATGCAGAGTGCGAGTGATAGGGAGGTAAGGTTGTTTTTTGCGTGTCCCTTGTGGCATACGCCTGCGGGGATGACGCATGCCATGCTGTCTTTGATGGTTTGTGCATCGTGTTTGCGGTCTTTTGCCAAACAATTGCGGTGGCCTTCTACGGGCACTTTCCAATATCCGTTGCGCACCATTGCGAAAAAATCTTCTATGGAAATAGCTGTGGAAGATTTACTCCAAGTGTTGGTAAACAGTGACACTTGGTACATGAACTTTCTCATTTAAAATCAAATATTTTAGTTGCCGGAAGCGGGTGGTGTAGTTATCACGGGCTTCCGGCTGCAAAAATACAACTTTCGTTTTTCTTACCACATCGACTATTTTGACTGTTCTCTATTCCAATCGTCCCATTGGTCTTTCACCATTTCCTCCAGTTTTCCCAGACAGCTCTTGTAGGCTATGGCATGCCTCGGAGAGCGTTCGTCGCGGATTTCGATGCAATGGAACAGCCGTTTCAGCAAGTCCGGACAGCGTGGCATCAACGGTATCTGTTTGATGATCCGTTCTTCTTTGTTGCACTCTTTGATGTCTTTCTCCTGTACGGATTTCCAAATAAACTGTTGCTTGAAAATTTCTTTTGCAAGTGCTTCAAGTAATTCATTTTGAGTAAATAAGATGGGGAATCCGGATAGGTGACATTGAGAGATATCATCTGCTGTCAACGGATTACCTGCTTCATCTACCATCGTTACGTTTAACGTAAAGTTGCCGATTTTTTCGGCAAAAGCCAAAAGGTTTTTTTTACCATAATTTTTAGGATTAATAACGCTGCAAATTTCTTCTTTTTTTATCACATAGAATACTTTATGCTTATTTATCTTCTTCCATTTCTTCCCAATGCGGCAAAATTCTTGAAGTAACGTACCCTCTTGCCGGCTTGCCATACATACAACAGCACATGGTTTAAATTAGCTTTCCCCAAATGCACTTTTTATCTTTGTTAAGGAAGAATAGAAAAAAGGGGAAGAGGAAGGCTGAAATCGTTTACTGTCAGGAAAGCTTCGTGAATGGCTGTTTTTCTTTTGTGCTCGAACACAAAACTAGTTGTCTGCGCTACTATTTTATCTCTTCTATAAGTGTTTGAATATAACCGTTGAAGAAGAAAACTAAGGGGTAAAATGTAGTTTTCTGATATTTTATAAGCAACAGTCGTGTTTTTCTGTGTAATCGTAATTGAAACAGGTCTGTATTGGTGTGTTTGTAGCCATTGTTGGTCTAATAAGTGTTATTGAACGACAAATAATGAAAAAGGAAGAACAACGATGCCAATTTGTTTCTACATTTGCGCAGTTGTTTATTTAACCATTTCTTTGAAACGCCTGCAAAGCGGTTGTAGAATGCCTGTAAAACATCTGTAAAACGTGGAAAGCAGTTGTAAAAAAGAAAATGTTAAAAAGAAATAGGGCGTGATTGAACAAAAGCTAAATTTAACTGTTTAGTATAATAGATTAAAGTAGATAAAACGCGAAACGTTCCTTGTCATGCTACTAAATTCGATAGGAAAAGAAAGAATAATATAAATAAAGATTGCTTATGTCACAGATTATCGGACATATCTCACAGGTAATCGGTCCTGTGGTTGACGTGTACTTTGAAGGCTCGGATGCAGAGTTAATGCTGCCAAGCATTCACGACGCACTGGAGATAAAGAGGCCAAACGGCAAAATACTGGTTGTAGAAGTTCAGCAACACATCGGCGAAAATACGGTTCGTACCGTGGCTATGGACAGTACCGACGGACTACAGCGCGGCATGAAGGTGTATCCCACCGGAGGCCCGATCACGATGCCGATAGGCGAACAGATTAAAGGACGACTGATGAACGTAGTGGGTGACTCTATCGACGGCATGAAGGCTCTCGATCGTACAGGTGCCTATTCCATCCACCGTGACCCTCCCAAATTTGAAGATTTGACAACTGTGCAAGAAGTACTCTTCACTGGTATCAAAGTAATCGACCTGCTCGAACCGTATGCCAAAGGTGGTAAAATCGGACTCTTTGGCGGTGCCGGTGTAGGAAAGACAGTGCTTATCCAGGAACTTATCAATAATATTGCCAAGAAACATAACGGATTCTCCGTATTTGCCGGAGTAGGCGAGCGTACCCGTGAAGGTAACGACTTGCTGCGTGAAATGATCGAGTCGGGCGTTATCCGCTACGGCGAGGCTTTCAAGGAAAGTATGGAGAAGGGAGACTGGGATCTTTCAAAAGTAGACTATAACGAACTGGAAAAGTCGCAGGTATCCTTGATTTTCGGTCAGATGAACGAACCTCCGGGCGCACGTGCTTCTGTGGCATTGTCCGGACTGACGGTGGCGGAGTCTTTCCGTGATGCCGGTAAGGAGGGCGAGAAACGTGATATCCTGTTCTTTATTGATAATATTTTCCGTTTCACGCAGGCAGGTTCGGAAGTTTCGGCTCTGTTGGGACGTATGCCTTCCGCCGTTGGTTATCAGCCGACGCTTGCCACGGAAATGGGTGCGATGCAGGAACGTATCACTTCTACCCGAAAAGGCTCTATCACCTCCGTACAGGCGGTGTACGTGCCTGCGGACGACTTGACGGACCCTGCTCCTGCAACGACTTTCAGCCATCTGGACGCGACTACCGTGCTCGACCGTAAGATTACGGAGCTGGGTATTTATCCGGCTGTCGACCCGTTGGCTTCTACCTCCCGTATCCTCGACCCGCACATCGTGGGACAGGAACACTACGATGTGGCGCAGCGTGTGAAACAGATCTTGCAGCGCAACAAGGAATTGCAGGATATTATCTCTATTCTCGGTATGGAGGAACTTTCGGAAGAAGACAAGCTGGTAGTGAACCGTGCGCGCCGTGTGCAGCGTTTCCTTTCACAGCCGTTTGCCGTTGCCGAGCAGTTTACAGGCGTTCCGGGTGTGATGGTAGGTATCGAAGATACGATCAAAGGATTCAGAATGATTCTCGACGGTGAAGTAGACTACCTCCCCGAACAGGCATTCCTGAATGTAGGTACCATTGAAGAAGCGATAGAGAAAGGCAAGAATTTGCTGGAACAAGCGAAAAAATAAAAAAAGAATAGGATGAAAGAACTGCATTTGAGTATCGTATCGCCCGAAAAGAGCGTATTCGACGGAGAAGTGAAGATTGTCACACTGCCGGGAACGGTAGGATCGTTTTCTATCCTGCCGGGACATGCGCCTATCGTTTCATCGCTGAAAGCGGGAACGTTGGCTTATACTACGATGGACGACGAGGAGCATACACTGGATATTCAGGGTGGTTTTGTAGAAATGAGTGACGGGGCGGCTTCGGTGTGCGTCTCGTAGCGAAAAGACGAGATAGATTATACGTACAGCAGAAAAACACAATGACATGGTGAACATTAGTAAGACTAAACGGAATTTTATCGGGCTGAATACGCTGTTTGCAATACTGAGCGGAGCGGCGGGTGCACTGATCTTGCATATTGCCCTGCCGGGGCATTATTTCGGAGGATATCCGTTTATACCGGTTTATTTCTATATTTTCGGTTTGTTCAGTATTTATATGTTCGATGCGTGTCGGCGGCATGCTCCGCAGAAGATGTTGCTGCTCTATCTGGCCATGAAAATGATGAAGATGATTCTTTCGCTGATTCTGCTGCTGATCTATTGTCTGGCAGTGCGCGAAGAAGCCAGAGCTTTCTTGCTGACATTTATCTCGTTCTATCTGCTGTATCTGATATATGAAACGTGGTTCTTCTTCTCCTTTGAAGTGAACCTGAAACGGAAAAAGAAAAATAAGAATAAAAATGAAACAGTTGCGTAACATAGTAGCTCCGATATTTCTGCTCTGCCTGATGGCGGTAGCCAGTCTGCCGGCCTTAGCACAGGAACAGCAGGAAGATGTGACCCCGCAGGAGCAGAAGGAGAATACGGTCAATGTAAAAGAGATCGTGTTCGGACATATTGGCGACTCATACGAATGGCATATCACAACGTGGGGTAAAACGCACATTACTATACCATTACCTATCATTGTTTATAGTTCTGCTACAGGTTGGCACACGTTCCTTTCTTCCCGTCTTGCTGAGAATGGCGGCACGTATGAAGGGCTTTCCATTGCTCCCGAAGGAAGTAAGTATGAAGGCAAGCTGGTAGAGTACAATGCAGCCGGAGAGCAGGTTCGCCCGTGGGATATTTCCATAACGAAAGTGACGTTTGCTCTGTTGTTCAACAGTGTGCTATTGCTGGTAATTGTGCTGAGTGTGGCGCACTGGTACAGGAAACGTCCGCAGGGGGCATTGGCACCGGGCGGCTTCATCGGATTCATGGAAATGTTTATCATGATGGTGAACGACGATATCATCAAGAGCTGTGTCGGACCCAACTACCGGAAGTTCGCTCCGTATCTGCTGACTGCGTTTTTCTTCATTTTCATTAATAACATCATGGGGTTGATTCCGTTCTTCCCCGGAGGTGCGAACGTGACGGGAAACATTGCGATCACGATGGTGCTTGCTATCTGTACCTTCCTTGCAGTCAATATCTTCGGAACCAAGCATTACTGGAAAGATATCTTCTGGCCGGATGTGCCTTGGTGGCTGAAAGTGCCTGTACCGATGATGCCTTTCATCGAGTTCTTCGGCATCTTCACCAAACCGTTTGCCTTGATGATCCGTCTCTTTGCCAATATGCTGGCGGGACACATGGCTATGCTGGTACTGACTTGCCTGATCTTTATATCGGCAAGCATGGGACCTGCGCTCAACGGTACGCTGACGGTGGCTTCCGTCCTGTTCAACATCTTTATGAACGCGCTTGAACTGTTGGTAGCTTTCATCCAGGCATACGTATTTACCATGCTTTCGGCAGTGTTTATCGGACTGGCACAGGAAGGCGCAAAGGTGAAGGCAGAGGATCAATGAACTGAATAAAAAAGAATAGAATGCGATGAATACGTAAAACATACGATTTACGGAACAAACGCGAATAGAGAGCAAATAAATAAACGAGAAAATAAACCATTTTAAAACTGAAAATTATGTTACTATCAGTATTGTTACAAGCCACTGCAGCAGCAGTAGGAGTAAGTAAATTAGGTGCAGCTATCGGTGCAGGTCTTGCAGTAATCGGAGCTGGTTTGGGTATTGGTAAGATTGGTGGTTCGGCTATGGAAGCTATCGCACGCCAGCCGGAAGCCTCGGGTGACATCCGTATGAATATGATTATCGCCGCCGCCTTGATCGAAGGTGTGGCTTTGTTGGCGGTAGTGGTATGTCTGTTGGTGTTCTTCCTCTAATGGATTTCAGTGCTGAAATGTTCAGCTGCGAAATCGTAAATTGTAATTTGTAAAATTGTAAATAAAATTATGTCATTACTATTACCTGATAGTGGCCTGTTGTTCTGGATGTTTGTCGCATTCGGGGTTGTGTTCGTGATATTGGCAAAATACGGTTTTCCCATCATCATCAAGATGGTGGAAGGCCGTAAAACCTATATCGATCAGTCCTTGGAGGTGGCAAGAGAAGCCAACGCCCAGTTAGCTCATTTGAAGGAGGAGGGCGAGGCGCTTGTGGCTGCTGCCAACAAGGAACAAGGACGGATCTTGAAGGAAGCAATGGAAGAACGTGACAAGATTGTTCATGAGGCCCGTAAGCAAGCAGAGATAGCTGCGCAAAAGGAGCTTGACGCAGTGAAACAACAAATCCAGATAGAGAAAGACGAAGCTATCCGTGACATCCGTCGCCAGGTAGCCGTGCTTTCTGTCGATATCGCCGAGAAGGTGCTCCGTAAGAACCTTCAGGACAAAGAATCCCAGATGGGTATGATCGACCGGATGCTGGATGAAGTATTAACCCCTAATAAGAACTAAGTAAAATGGAAGTCGGAGTACTCTCAATGCGATATGCCAAAGCGATGATCGAATACGCGCAGGAGAAAGGTGTGGAGGATAGACTCTACAACGAGTTCTTCATATTATCTCACAGCTTTCGTACCCAGCCGGGTTTGCGTGAGGCGCTTGATAATCCTGTCATCTCAATGAAGGATAAGTTGGTACTGGTATGTACGGCTGCCGACGGTGACGGTAAATCAAGCAGAGAGTTTATCCGTTTCATTACGCTGGTTCTGCGAAACAGGCGCGAAGGCTATTTACAGTTTATCAGCCTGATGTACCTGGACCTCTACCGGAAACTGAAACACATCGGAGTAGGCAAGCTGATTACGGCTGTCCGGGTGGACAAGGAGACGGAAAACCGCATCCGTTCCGCAGCAGCGCATATTCTGCATGCCCAGATGGAACTGGAGACTGTGATTGATCCCTCGATAGAAGGGGGCTTCATCTTCGATATCAACGATTATCGGCTTGATGCAAGCATTGCTACGCAGTTGAAACGAGTGAAACAACAGTTTATTGATAAGAATAGGAGAATTGTATAATGTCTGAAAATATAAGAGTAAGCGAAGTATCCGATATATTGCGCAAGCAGCTCGAAGGAATCAATACCAACGTGCAGCTTGACGAGATCGGTACGGTGCTCCAGGTGAGCGACGGAGTGGTACGTATCTACGGATTGCGGAATGCCGAAGCCAACGAATTGCTGGAGTTTGACAACGGCATTAAAGCCATTGTGATGAACCTCGAAGAGGACAACGTGGGTGCCGTTTTGCTGGGTCCTACCGACAGAATCAAGGAAGGCTTTATTGTAAAACGTACCAAGCGCATCGCCTCTATCCGTGTGGGCGAAGGTATGCTGGGACGTGTTATCGACCCGTTGGGAGAACCGCTCGACGGAAAAGGGCTGATTGGTGGTGAGCTGTACGAAATGCCGTTGGAGCGTAAAGCGCCGGGAGTGATTTACCGTCAGCCGGTGAACCAGCCTTTACAAACCGGTTTGAAGGCAGTAGACGCCATGATCCCTATCGGACGCGGACAGCGTGAGCTGATTATCGGTGACCGTCAGACAGGAAAGACCTCGATCGCGATTGATACGATTATCAATCAGCGCAATAACTTCTTGGCAGGCGATCCGGTGTACTGTATCTATGTGGCTATCGGTCAGAAAGGATCTACGGTCGCTTCTATCGTCAATACGCTCCGCGAGTACGGTGCGATGGATTACACGATTGTGGTGGCTGCTACGGCAGGTGATCCGGCTGCATTGCAGTATTATGCACCGTTTGCAGGTGCTGCCATCGGTGAATATTTCCGTGATACCGGTCGGCATGCGCTGGTGGTGTATGACGACCTTTCAAAGCAGGCTGTTGCCTATCGGGAAGTTTCGTTGATTCTTCGCCGTCCGTCCGGACGTGAAGCGTATCCGGGTGATATCTTCTACCTGCACTCCCGTCTGTTGGAGCGTGCGGCAAAGATTATCAAGGAAGAGGATGTGGCGCGCGAGATGAACGATCTTCCGGAGAGTTTGAAAAGCATCGTGAAGGGCGGTGGTTCACTTACGGCTCTGCCTATCATCGAGACACAGGCAGGAGACGTTTCGGCATATATCCCTACAAACGTGATTTCGATCACCGACGGACAGATATTCCTCGAAACGGACTTGTTCAATCAAGGTGTCCGTCCGGCTATCAACGTCGGTATCTCTGTATCCCGTGTAGGTGGTAACGCCCAGATCAAGGCAATGAAGAAGGTGGCCGGAACATTGAAGATGGATCAGGCGCAGTATCGTGAACTGGAAGCTTTCTCCAAATTCAGCAGTGATATGGACCCTATTACGGCAATGACCATCGATAAGGGACGTAAGAACGCTCAGTTGCTTATTCAGCCCCAATACAGCCCGATGCCGGTGGAACAACAGATTGCTATCCTGTATTGTGGTACGCACGGTCTGCTCCACGATGTTCCTTTGGAAAACGTACAGGACTTCGAACGCAGCTTCATCGAATCTCTGCAACTCAACCATCAGGAAGATGTACTGGATGTTTTGAGAACCGGTGTGATAGACGATAACGTGACCAAGGCTATCGAGGAGACTGCCGCTATGGTTGCCAAACAATATTTATAGAAATGAAGAATGAAGAATTAAGAATGAAGAATGGGCTGCGCTGTCAAAGCGTTGCCATCTTCCTCTTTATTCTTTTCGGTCAGTACCCAAATGGGTACTGCACGGTAAATTCTTCATTCCTCATTCTTCATTCTTAATTTAAAAAGTTATGGCTTCACTGAAAGAAGTAAAAACCAGAATAAATTCGGTAAAGAGTACCCGAAAAATCACTTCAGCAATGAAGATGGTGGCTTCTGCCAAACTACATAAGGCACAAGGAGCCATTGAGAATATGTTGCCTTATCAAAGGAAGCTGAACAAGATTTTGACCAACTTCCTGAGTGCGGATCTTCCCATTGAATCTCCTTACATAAAGGCAAGGGAAGTGAAGCGGGTGGCAATTGTTGCCTTTTCTTCGAATACATCGCTCTGTGGTGCTTTTAATGCGAATGTCATTAAGATGTTGCTACAAACGGTTGGTGAGTTCCGTACATTGGGACAGGACAATATTCTGATATTCCCGGTAGGAAAGAAGGTGGATGAAGCAGCGAAACGTCTGGGATTCCAACCACAGGAAACTTCTGCGACGCTTTCTGACAAACCTTCGTATCAGGAGGCTTCCGAGTTGGCACATCGCCTCATGAAAATGTACATCGCCGGAGAAATAGATCGGGTGGAGCTGATTTATCATCACTTCAAATCAATGGGTGTACAGATTCTGCTTCGCGAAACTTATTTGCCTATCGACCTGACACACCTAGTGGACGGGGAAGAGAAGGAAAAAGAAGAAGAAGTACAAGGAGGAGAAATAGCGAATGATTACATCATCGAGCCCTCTGCGGAAGAACTGATCGCTAACTTGATTCCGACGGTATTGAGCCAGAAACTCTTTACGGCTGCTGTAGATTCAAACGCTTCGGAACATGCTGCACGTACATTGGCCATGCAAGTGGCTACGGACAATGCGAACGAGCTGATTCAAGATTTGACGAAGCAATATAATAAGAGTCGTCAGCAGGCCATTACAAACGAATTGTTGGATATTGTGGGTGGTTCTATGCAGTAAATGTCTGTTGCATGATAATACTATTTTCGGAATCAGTATTCCGTTTTTAATATTTGTGAGGCTGGCAGTGAAATAATCTATATATTTGGAAGTTCCAAGTCTTAATAGCTAACAAAACAAATATATAGATTATGACACACAAGCGATTGTTTAACATTTCAAGTGTTATTGCTACAGCGGCATTTATTAGTGGGCTCTTGGCAGGATGTATGGAGAAAGATTTATATGATCCTAATTATGGGAAAGACCCTGTACCGGACCCTGGCGAATATTTCGGATTTGAAACACGTGGCGATGTGAAGCTTTCCGTAAATTATGACTTACCGGGACTCATTGCACTTCTTGAAGTATATGATGAAGATCCGATGGAAACAGTGGATAATGAATCGGTTAAAAAAGAAGGAATCGAAGCTTTATTCAAAATCTACACAGACAAAAACGGAAAGTATGAAGGAAAAATGAATATTCCGACTTCCGTAGAAAGTATTTGTTTGTATACATCAAGTTGGGGAGTACCCCGATGCGTAAAACTGGACTTGAAAGACGGCTTGGCAAGTCTGGATATGAGTAAAATCACCTCTCCATCTGCTAATACAAAGGCAGTAACCCGCTCCTATAATTTTTCAAAAGGTAGTGTACCGTATACTATCAATTCCAGTGCAAATTTATACTCATTGTGTAAGTGGGGAAATTGCGGATTGCTTTCTTACATTGTTGATCAATCGCATCAGTATATTGATGATAATCCCAATCCCGGTTATATTACTCACATAGGAAAGGTAGGGGCTGAAGATATTGGCGTTTTCACCAAACGTATGATGCAATTCTTTGGAAATAGTGCGGATAACTCGGAACTGGTCAGGGAATCCGGAGTGTCAAACAGGCTGTTAAAGGGAAAGTGGGTACCTATACGATAACCAGAACGTTCGACAAGGCTTCTTTCAATAAAGAGAATCTGAAGGTGTATAATCCGTATATTATCGTAGGATATGCTGCAAATCAGAAGAACCGGACGGAAGTGCATTTGCCCAAGCATGAGGCAACAGCTTATGCTGACGCATCGCTTATCGGTTCTGGTAATGATGCTTATTACATTGATAGTGAAGGAGCTTATCCATTTGCTATTGATATTCCGATGTCGGATTTCGTTCCGGTAACGGAGACACATAATATTGATACGGAATACCCTTATTTCAAAGATTGGGCCGACTCTGGAGGTGCGAAACATACGAATTGGTATAAGGAATATCGGTCTCCCCAAAAATAAGAAAATAACTTTAATATAACTGTGACACGACTTTGTGTTCTTATTTGATCCGGTCCTGGTTTTCTTCAAGCGAGAAGAAGCCGGGACTATTTTTTGTTTGTCTGTCCAACATAATTATTCTTTATAGTTAAGAATGCGAATTGGATATATTTCTTACTGACTCTTTGTTTTCTTTATGTTCAGTTTCGGTGGTTGGAATCTATTCAGTACCTTTACCGAAAATTTTAGGAGACATGGAAAATAATCCGGAACTACAACTTGCTTGGCAGTTCATTGAAAATACAGGCACACATCTGTTTCTTACCGGAAAAGCCGGAACTGGAAAAACTACATTTCTAAAACGACTGAGAGAACATACACCCAAACGTATGGTCGTATTGGCTCCCACAGGGATTGCAGCTATCAATGCTGGAGGGGTAACGATTCATTCTTTTTTTCAGTTGTCTTTTGCGCCGTTTGTGCCGGAAACGACTTTCAATTCTGCCCAGATGCACTACCGTTTCAGCAAAGAGAAACGGAATATTATCCGCAGCATGGATCTGCTTGTCATCGATGAGATCAGTATGGTACGTGCAGATTTGCTGGATGCTGTGGATGCGGCTTTACGTCGTTATCGTGACCGTGAAAAGCCCTTTGGTGGGGTGCAGCTATTGATGATCGGAGACTTGCAGCAGCTGGCACCTGTGGTGAAAGACAGTGAGTGGGAGTTGCTGAAGAATCACTATGAGACACCTTACTTCTTTGCCAGCCGTGCATTGAGAGAGACAGTATATATGACGATTGAACTGAAAAAAGTATATCGTCAGAGTGATACTTTCTTCCTTTCTTTACTGAATAAGATACGCGAGAATAAAGCGGATGATGAAGTGTTGAATGAACTGAACCGCCGTTATCAGCCCGGCTTCCATCCCCGGAAGGAGGAAGGCTATATCCGGCTGACAACGCATAACTATCAGGCACAACAGGTGAATGACCGTGAACTGGCATCTTTGCCCGGACGGGCTTATAGCTTTCGGGCTGAGGTAGAGGGAAATTTCCCGGAGTACTCGTATCCTGCTGACGAAGTGCTGACCATCAAGGAAGGTGCACAGATTATGTTCCTCAAAAACGATGTTTCGTCGGAAAAACGATATTATAACGGTATGATTGGCGAAGTGGTAAGCGTAGATGCAAAGGGGATGACTGTATGCGGAAAAGATAGTACGTATGTTTTTCAGTTGCTGCCCGAAGAATGGGGGAATTATAAATATGTGCTGAACGAAGATACAAAGGAAATTACGGAAGAAATAGAAGGAGTATTCCGGCAATATCCCATCCGTCTGGCATGGGCTATCACTATTCATAAAAGTCAGGGCTTGACGTTTGAACGGGCCATCATTGACGCCCGTAACTCTTTTGCACATGGCCAAACGTATGTAGCGTTGAGCCGTTGCAAGACCTTGGAAGGAATGGTACTGGAAACTCCTTTGCGCAGAGAAGCGATAATCAGTGACCGTATTGTAGATGATTTTACGAAGAATGTGGAACAGAATAAACCGGGAAGCAAGCAACTGAATGATATGCAGAAAGCATATTTTTATGATTTGCTGAGTGATTTGTTTAACTTTTATTCATTGGATCAGGCATACAAGCGATTGCTCCGTTTAATGGATGAGGACCTTTATAAACTTTATCCGAAGCAGCTTGCCGAATATAAAGCATTGGCTTCTCACGTGAAGGAAAGAGTAGTGGAGGTTTCCCAGCGTTTCCGCAATCAGTATACGCGTCTGATCAATGAAGGGGAGGATTATGCGACAAATCAGGAATTGCAGCAGCGGATTTGCTCGGGAGCTGCCTACTTCCGTAAAGAGTTAGAGCCTGTCCGTGAGTTGTATGATAAGACGAGCATGCCTCTTGACAATAAAGAATTGCGGAAGCAACTAAATGAGCGTTTGCAGGCATTGGATGATGCTTTATGGATTAAGGAGTCTCTCTTGGAGGCGATGCAGACAGAGGCTTTTACTGTCACGGGCTATCTGAAACGGAAAGCAAAAGTGATGTTGAGTCTTGAAGGAGATACTGCTTCTTCCGGTTCTTCTGCCAAAGCTCCGAAGGAGAAAAGAGAGCGCAAGGAGCGTACCCGAGGCAATTCCGGAAAGGTAAAAGTGGAGGTTCCGACGGATATTTTGCATCCGGAACTGTATCGTGCTCTGTCGGAATGGAGGACGGCAAAGACACGTGAAGTGAGTATGCCGGCTTATGTGATCATGCAGCAAAAGGCACTGATGGGTATTGTAAATCTATTGCCTGATACACCGGGAGCTTTGGAAGCGATTCCTTATTTCGGAGCGAAAGGGGTGGAGAAGTACGGGCTTGAAATTCTGGGTATCGTACGTAAATACATGAAAGAGAATAACCTGGAACGACCGGAGATATTTTCTTCTGTTTCGAATGAAGAGAATGCACGGGAGCAGAAGTTGGCAGCGCAACATCAGGAGAAAAAGGAGAGACAAAAGGAGAAGAAGAAAGATACAAAGCTGGTGAGCTACGAAATGTTCTGTCAGGGGATGACGATCGAAGAGATAGCCAAAGCCCGTGATCTGGTGACCGGGACGATTGCTACTCATTTGGAGCATTATCTCCGTGAGAATAAAATAAAGTTAGAGCAGGTAGTGTCGGCTGATAAGATAAAGAAGGTTCGGAATTATCTGGAAACACATGAATTTATGGGCGTGGTAGCTATTAAAGCCGCATTGGGAGATGAAGTCTCTTATGCTGATATTCGCTTTGTGTTGGCGGCTGCGGGACATTAATAAAATCATTTAAAGAGATATCCCCCTTTCTTATTTCCGGTTTTGAAATTGACAGGAGTAAGAGAGGGGGATGCCTGTATAGTGAGTTACAGGTTATAGGTTACAGAAGAAAGAGACGAATACAGGCACACTGATATCGATCAGAATACCATGTAAAATAGCAATAGGAATCATTTCTTTTCCTGAATATCTGCTGATAGAAGGTAATAATACATCCATTGAATTGACACCGGCTGCTGAAATAGGAGCTAGCTTCCCGAAATACTTCTTGATGAGCGGTGTGCCCAGAAGTGCCATCATTTCACGGAAGATATTGGTGAGCAGGGCAATTGTGCCTAGCTCTGTAGCCAGCTGTATTCCGATGGTCGGTTCTTTAAACTGGGTAATCAGGATGGAAGACAGTGAATAGTATGCGAATCCGCTTCCCACTGCCATACAGTCGAATACACTCCATTGGCTTAGCAAAATACTTGCTAAGGCAGAAAACAGTAAGGTACCGGTGATGGTTCCTAGTGGGATCAACAGCATTTTCGGGTGTAAATGTGAGATGATCGCTTTCAGATTTTTGTTAGAACCGATACTGATTCCTACTTGCAGCATCAATGCGTATAGTATGTACATGGAAACGGTGTGCGTATCAAATTGGAATTTATTAAAAACTCCCATGATGCAGCCTACACAGAAAAAAACAATAACGATGAGACTTCCTTTCATTGTTTACCTCCTTTCTTGAAAAATAGTTGTAATACAAGTCGGGCAGCAAGCAAGCTCCCTAATACGCCGGATACGGCAAGAATGATTGCTTGCCATCCAAACTTACCGAGATTGTTCACAATCAGACTATTGGAACCGATGGACACTCCAAGGATAAAGAGTAACAGGAATATGGTAAGAGAAATGGTCTTTTCTGTCTTTTGCAAAATAGTCCAGTTACGCAATCCGTAGCCGATGCCGATTCCCAAAAACATGGTAGATATAATAGAGAACATATTGTAATATATTTTATTTGGTTAGGTTAAACAATTAACAAATAGCATGGATAATCCCCAAAAAGATACACATCTTATTGAAAATCAGATGAAAGTACTGCCTGTGAATAATGAATAAATCAGTAGGCCGTTTGAGTAAAAATGGGGAAGGGGAATTTAGATGAATCCGCTGAACCAATGTACATGCACGCAACAAGACGTGCAGAAATTGGGAATTTCCGCATGGAATATAGTGGCGTTATGTAATTGTAATGTTTGATTCATTATTATACTTCTTAATTTGGGTGCAAAGATAAGAAGTTATTGCATATTTTCAAAATAAATATGCAATAATTAAAAAGGGAAAGGTTGTGTATCGGTTAATTATCCCATTCCATGAGAATCTCTTTTAGCATACGTGGCCGGTAGCCAAGTATTGTACGGGCTTTTGCAATGCTCATCCC
Organism: Bacteroides faecis MAJ27; assembly: GCF_900106755.1. GTDB lineage: Bacteria > Bacteroidota > Bacteroidia > Bacteroidales > Bacteroidaceae > Bacteroides > Bacteroides faecis. The sequence continues at coordinate 57,662 of NZ_FNNN01000012.1, read as the reverse complement.
ACTAAAGCGGGGGCGGGGAGTTGCTTCTTTCATATCTTTGGTTGTAATAGGATGGATAAGTGAGCGGTCCAGTTTCATGCAGTCCGCTACATGGAAAGCAATTTCCGCAATGGTCATACATTCATCGCCACAGATATGAAAAATACCATTGGCAGTGTTCTCTATCAGACGTTGCACCCCGTCCGATACGTCACCGACATAGGTAGGGGTGCGCCATTGGTCGGACACCACACGGATCTCTTGCCCTGCATTCAAACGATTCATCACGAGCTGTACAATATTTCCATGTTGTCCCGGCAGTGCTTTCCCGTAGACAATCTCTACACGAACAATGGCGTAGTTACTGCAGATTTCGGCAATCCTATTCTCTCCTTTCCATTTGGTGAAACCGTAATAGTTGACCGGAGCGGGGAGGCTCTCTTCTGTATAAAGTTGCCCGGAATTTTCATCTATCTTTCCGTCAAAAACAAAATCTGTAGATAAGTGGATGAATCGGCTTTTGTATATTTCGCAGAGATATGCCAATTGCTCTACTGCTGTAACGTTTGTAAGATAAGCCTCTTCATGATGTGTTTCACAATAATCGGGGACGGATAAGGCAGAGCAATTGATGACTGCATCGGGTTGTGCTTCTTTAAAGAGATGCTTGATAGCTGCTTCATCCCGTATGTCTGTTGTGACGAAATGATATTTACCGTCACCATTTGGAAGGATGTCCGGATGCAGGGAGCATCCTGTTACGTTATATTGTTCCTTATTTGATAAGTCATTCAGTATCTGGCGTCCGGTGAATCCGTTTGCACCGATGATCAGTATATTCTTCATGGATTATTTTTTATGTTATCGTTCGTTTCAGTCATCTGAATACGTTTGGGTTTAAAAGTATGGTTTTCTGTATTTATTCTCACAAAAGTAGAAAATAATTTCAAGTATATAACATTGATCTTAGGTAGAAGATGAAGTACGGACATAAAAAAAAGGAGCAACGCCTTGCTCCAACCTTTGTTAACCTTAAATCTAATACTATGAAAAACACGATGCAAAGATACGTACTTCTGTGATATTAGCAAATTATCCAAGAAAATTCGTATGTTTTATAACATTGATTAAGAATTTGAAATCTCGATTCTATTTTTATTAAGAGATTTTCGGGCTTACTCTTTTATACTATAAGAAATATATCTTTATGTTATGAGAAATACATCTCGGTAACTTTAAGCAAAAGTAATATACTCTTATTAGAGATATGAGATATTAATGGGTAGCTGCATACCATGCTGTTTCTTTTTTTCCTGAAGCAAGCCTGTTAGTACTCGGATCGGAGATTGTAATGCCGGAAAATGTATTTATTTTCACTTTACCTCTGCTCATAGAATAGAAATATTCTGTATTTCTTTTGAATGGCACTGTGCGATTGAGCTGTTCGTTGAATTGTGCTACCAAAGTTTTATCGGGGCATAATTTTGAAACATAGTCACCATAATCAAAGAAGATGACCGGATTATATCCGTCTAATCTTTGTAAGGAACTGGTTAATGAAGAATCAAACGTATATTGATGATTAATCTCTTTCATAATAGCTGCCAGATTATCAAGTTCGGAGCAATCAGTGACAGCAATTGTTCCGCATGGCATTTCGCTATAATTGGAATAAAAGGAGTAGAAACCGTCACAGATACCCTCATAATCTACTTTTCCTATCAGATATTGACCAATTTCGGCGTATGGCATGCCGTACGCCATCACTTCACTTGTAGACCCTATCAGATAATCAGTCACATCTTTGAGATCATAGGCTACTTCTACACTCGACATATAGCAGTCATCGAATAATATATATTCCATTTTAAGTCCTGCATTGGAAATACCTTTGGCAAGTGTTGTTATATCAGTCTGATATTGAGGTTCCAGTCCTCCGAAATAACGTGTCATTGGTACATTTTCGTACTCCCAGTGCATCTTGGTACGGAGACCGCTACGCGATTTGGAGTTTGATACGGGTATCCATCCCATACCGTGGCAGCCGATAACCATTGCGTAACGTTTGGTAGGAGAATAGCGTTGAACGTCATTGAGGATGGATGTGATACCTTCTGCCGTTGTATATGCAGGGTCTGTATATTCCTTTAGAGTTTTACGTGCGCTTTTACCATTTTCATAGGTGAGTTCGAAAAGAGTGGCTTTCGTTGCTGTAGTACACATGAAGACAATCACCCGTTCATTCTTCAGTATATTTTTTCCGACTACACTTTCCAAGTCGCTGATATTCTGATAAAAATTGGATGTAAGGTTAGTAGACCACGGGAGATACATGAATACTGTCTGTTCTGTGGGAACTATAACAGGATCTTCCTTCTCGCATGAAGTCATGCCAAAAGAAAGGAACAGTATGACGATAACTGATTTTATCAAATGATAATATTTCCGCTCTGTTTTCATTGTTTTGTCAGAATTAAAATTACTTCTTGATATATAACGTAAAAAGAATACTTTTTGATTTATATAATCAAAATGTAATCCGGATGTATCTTTTTAATAAGTGTTTCTGCAAATTTACCGAAAAATAATGTAATTCTCTATATCTGTAAGTCCAATAGTTCGCATATAGACATAAAAAAAGGAGCAACGCCTTGCTCCAACCTTTGTTAACCTTAAATCTAATACTATGAAAAACACAGTGCAAAGATACGTACTTCTGTGATATTAGCAAATGATCCAAGATAATTCGTATGTTTTATAACATTGATTAAGAATTTGAAGTCTCAAATATATTTTTATTAAAGGTTCTCTTCTGTTCTAGAGTCATCTGGAAGAAGAGCATATAAATCAGTTAGGCATTCTGAAATCATTCGGTGGGCAGCCGGTCATCTTCTTAAACAGGCGGCTAAAATACTGAGCATTTCGGAAGCCGAGTTCCTGCGCTATCTGGTTAAGCGGCTTATCAGTATTTATCAGCCAGTCTTTAGCTGTTTCGAAACGTTTGAACTGGAGATATTCTTTAAATGATTTTCCTGTTTCATATTCCAGCAAATCATTAAAATATGCAGGAGATAAATGGAGGCTTCCGGCACAATCTTCAATGGTAGGAAGGTCGGCGGATTGACTTTGTATCGTATGGAAATGATGATCTAAAAGACGATTGAACCGTCCGATAATCTGTTTGTTTGCTTCATTGCGGGTGATAAACTGGCGTTCGTAGAAGCGTTCGCAATAATCGAGCAATAGTTCGATATATTTAGAAATAATTTTCTGGCTATAGCAATCGATACAGCGTTGCAGTTCCTGGTTTATTTTATCCAGAAGCTCCAGTATAACCTGCTTCTCACGTAATGAAATATGCAGTGCTTCTTCGGGGCGATAAGAGAAGAAAGTATAGTCACGGATATTCGCTCCGAGGGCAGTGCCACAGATCAGGTCGGGATGAAACGCCAGTATCCATCCCTTGGAAGGACGCGTGTTGTTACTATCTTTCATGCTGATTGATTCTCCGGGAGTCAGGCAGATAAGTGTTCCGTCTGAGAAGTCGTAGTACTGATGTCCGTATCTGCATGCTTCACATTTGCATTCACCCAACAGAATCGTATAAAATCCGAATTTAAAATCTGTATGGGATGATAGGTCGGCTTTTGAGAGGTCGATGACACTGACCAGAGGGTGCAGTGTCTTACCTCCCAAGCAACAATTGCATTGATGCACACTTCCTAATTTAAGTACTTTATCTCCCATGACGTAAATAATATCCTGATTTATGGAGCTGTTTTAGCTCTGTTGCTTATATTCGTTTGGTGTGCATCCGACATTCTTCTTGAACAACCGGCTGAAATGTTGCGGATACTGGAATCCCAGTTCATAGGCAATCTGGCTGACCGTCTGGTTACCTTCCAATATCCGTTCTTTGGCAAGTTCTATGATTCGGTACTGGATGTATTCCTGTGCTGTTTTTCCTGTTTCTTTCTTGATCAGGTCACCGAAATAATTGGGGGAAAGGCAGACTTTATCCGCAAAGTATTTGACAGAAGGAAGCCCTTCGGTAAGTGCAACTTGATTTTGAAAATACTCGTCCAATAACTGTTCAAACTTAACGATGATGTCTTTATTGGCTTGGTTGCGTGTGATGAATTGCCGTTCGTAGAAGCGCATGCAATAGTCGAGCAATAGCTCTATATTGCGGACAATGAGCTGTTTGCTATGTTTATCGATAGCATGTTCCAGCTCGATTTGTATTTTGTGAATACAGTCGGTCACAATTTCCTTTTCCTGTTCGGAGAGATGCAATGCTTCATTCACTTCATAAGAGAAGAAGCTGTAGTGTTTGATGTTCTGTCCTAAAGAAGTTCCCCGAATTAAATCGGGATGAAATAAAAGACCGATAGATTTGGTACGGGGCGGGGTTTGTTTACGATTGTCTATCCCGACTACCTGCCCCGGAGCCATGCAGACGACGGTTCCTTCTTGATAATCATAATATTTCCGTCCGTATCTGAGATCGCCACATTTTGCTTCTTTCAGAAACAGAGAGTAGAATCCGATATTCATACGGTAGTATTCTACCGTCTTTGTCGCTTTCGAAAAGTCGATTACATTCACTAACGGGTGTAAAGTCTCTAGTCCGAACAGTTGGTCATACTGGTCAATACTTTCCATTTTTGTAATTTCTTCCATACGGCTTGCAGTTTTGATCTGTCACAAAGATAAAGCTTTTAAATGTATCTTTTTCATTCCGGATTTGTAAAACTGTAATTTGGGTATAAGATTCAGTAATTTGTATACAACGTTGGCAGCCGACCGGATGCAAACTTACATTTACTATCAAGATTAGCGTATCAGAAACAAAAAAACGGAATAATAGCAAGGATGTAAATAACAGAATTGATATATTTGTTCCTGCGAATTTTAAAAGACTTGTTTTATGAAAGCATTATTCATTGGAGGGACCGGTACCATCAGTGCCGATGTAGTAGAGTTGGCACAACAGAGAGGGTGGGAGATTACACTGCTCAACCGAGGTTCAAGGAAACTGCCCGAAGGCATGCGTAGTATCATTGCCGACATTCATGATGAGGAAGCCGTAGCGAAGGCTGTCACAGATGAAAGTTATGATGTGGTTGCCCAGTTCATTGCTTATACGGCAGAAGATGTAGAACGTGACATTCGTCTGTTCCGGGATAAGACGAAGCAATATATTTTTATCAGTAGTGCATCCGCCTATCAAAAGCCGTTGGCTGATTACCGTATTACAGAAAGCACTCCTCTGGTGAATCCTTACTGGCAGTATTCACGGCATAAGATCGCAGCCGAAGAAGTGTTGATGGCAGCATACCGGACAACCGGTTTTCCGGTTACGATTGTTCGTCCCAGTCATACTTATAATGGAACGAAACCTCCTGTAAGCCTGCATGGAAATAACGGCAACTGGCAGATTCTGAAACGGATTCTTGACGGGAAACCTGTGATTATTCCCGGCGATGGCAGTTCATTGTGGACATTGACTCATTCCAGAGATTTTGCCAAAGGATACGTTGGACTTATGGCAAATCCTCATGCAATCGGAAATGCCTTCCATATAACTACTGATGAGAGTATGACTTGGAACCAGATTTATCAAACCATTGCCGATGCACTGGAAAAACCGTTGAACGCCTTGCATGTGGCTTCCGATTTCCTTGCACGGCATGGAGAAAACTATGATTTTAGAGGCGAACTGTTGGGAGACAAAGCAGCTACTGTAGTCTTCGATAATTCGAAAATAAAACGTCTTGTTCCGGATTTTATCTGTACTACCTCAATGGCAGACGGTTTAAGGCAGGCAGTTCAATACATGCTTTCGCATCCTGAAACGCAGACTCCTGATCCGGAGTTCGATTCATGGTGTGACCGTATAGCGGATGCAATGTGTGCAGCGGACAGGGCCTTTGAATCAAAATGAACAAAAAAGAAGTAGTAACTGCATTTGTTATTGATAGTCGGAAGTGCCTGACGAAGATAATTTGATTAGCTATTAGCATAATCTGATAAGCTAATAGCTAATCAGATTATGCTAATAGCTAAATTGAAATTACTTGTAAAAGTATTATTTGCTATTATAATATTTCATTATTATAGGGTGATTAATAGAGCCCATTCCTTCCTTGCTGAACTTCAATCCGGATACCGAAATTACCATTTGAAGATTTCAGTTCGAATGCTCCCCGGAAGTTATTTTTTTCCCAAGGCATAGCACTGCGGTTGGGTACTTTCCATCCGTCTTTATCATAGTCTCCGTATGTATTGATTTTCCATCCATTTTTCAGTTTGAAGGTTCCCATTTGCATGAATTGCGGTGAAGACGACAACCCCCATCCATACCCATATCCGAAACCGGAGAAAGGAGAAGAAAATGCGTCAGTGAATCCCTGGGTATAGGTTGCGTCTGTATTCAGACGGAATATCTGATTGTAATCTTTACTTACATCCGGTATGTCCAGATTGAGTTTCGGAAGTTTGGGAGGTGCCACATTCATTAATCCCATGTCCAGCAGGAAGCCGCCAAATTCCTTCATATTGCTTGAAGGGGTACGACGAATACTATCGGAAGGAACTTCCGACTGTGCGGATGCAAAACCGACCGATAATACCAGCGAAAGAAATAGAATCAGTTTTTTCATCTTCGTAAAGGTTGATTGATGACAAAGATAGAAAATATTAGTATGACTGCTTGCTTCCGTTATGTTTTCTTAGAGAAAAATCCATTTTAAACATGGTGTCACTATCCTGACAGGATGGTGTAAGTATCCCGGCAGGATAGTGACACTATATCACTGGTATAGTGACACCATGTTTTTTTGATTCAAGTAGCTATTAATTTATAGCCGATTCCCCGCACATTAACGATCCGGATTTGCTCATCCTGTGATAATTTATGCCGTAGTTTAGTAATGAACACATGCAGACTTCGGGAATTGAAAAAGCTGTCATCTCCCCAGAGGTCAAGCAGTACATCTTGCGTGTTGACTACCTGATTCCGGTTTTCGCAAAGACGTTTTAATATTTCAGATTCCCGGTGGGAGAGTTCCTGCCTCTCTCCGGCACGCAATAGAGTTTGTGCAACGGGATCGAACAAGTAGCTGCCTATCTCAAAGCGACTGGAGGGCTTTTGCTCTGTGAAGCTGAACGCTTTCCCCATTAGCGCCTTGATGCGGATAATGAGCTCTTGCATGCCAAAAGGCTTTTTCAAATAGTCGTTGGCTCCAAGTTCAAAACCTTCTACCACATCATTGATGGCCGAACGGGCAGTCAGAAACAAAACGGGTGTTTGTTTGTCTGTTTGCCGGATACGGCGCACCATTTCGAATCCATCCATTTTCGGCATCATCACGTCGGCGACCAATACATCCGGGCGTAGTTCAAAGAAAAGATGTAATCCTTCTTCTCCGTCTCCTGCCGTATGAATTGTAAAGCCGCTTTCTTCCAGTGTATCTTTGATGATCATAGCGAGTGTCACTTCGTCCTCTACCAATAGTACTGTAATTTCGTTTTTACTCATGATGTTGACTTATTATAAAGTAAATGCACTTTTTTATAAGATAATGGTAAATGTAGTTCCTTTGCCCGGTTCACTTTTCACGGAGATGGTACCTCCATGCTTTTCGACCATACTTTTGACATAGAAAAGTCCTAAACCGTATCCTTTCACATTATGAAGATTGCCTGTCGGAACCCGATAGAATTTGTCGAATATATGTTTCTGTTTATCGGGTGGAATGCCTATTCCCCGGTCGGTAACAGTGATGCATACCGTTTGTTCTGTCTGGCGGCAGCAGATTGTTATTTCGGCAGACTCTTTGGAGTACTTCACTGCATTGTCAATCAGATTGCTGATGATGTTGTTGAAGTGGGTGCGGTCTGCAACAAGGGTCAGTGATTCGGGATTTATTTCCAGAGTTACGTGTACGGTTTTATCAGCTTTAAGTTGGTGCTGCTCTATTAAAGAAGTAATCAGTTCTTTCAGATGAATCTCTTCGGGATGCAGTCTGAATGTCTTGCGACTTTCCATGCTCATGGAAAGAATCTGTTCAACGAGCCCGCTCAAACGTTGCAACTGCTCCTGACTGATGCGTAGGTACTGGTCACGCTTACTCTTCTCCTCCGCTTGGTTGAAATTCAGCAGCGCATCATTGGCGGCATAAGCTACGGCGATCGGAGTTTTTAATTCATGCGTGATGTTATTGGTAAAGTTGCTCTTCATCTCCTCCAGTGTCTTTTGTCTCAGCAGTGTCCGGATGAGAAACCAAAAGGAGAATCCCAGGATGAGGAAGATAACAAATGAAGTGACCAGAATTCCGGTCATTTGCTTCCATACCAGAGAAGTGATCGGTTCCATTATCAGTTGATAGCGTTGGCTGTGATGTCTGTTGAATTCGTAGTCGTAGCGGATAGCTTTCGGGCTGGGGATATAACTGCTGTCTCCTGCGATACCCAGCGTATCTATATATATTTTTGATGAATCCATTGCGGTTCCGGTGTATATATATAAGGTGTGATGAGGAACGTCTATGTTGTGTGCTTTCAATACATCGGTAAGGAGGCTGTCATATTTTTGCAGGTTGATGTCGATATAGGTATCCACACCCGAATGCATACCCTGTTGGACGCTGAGTAAAAGTTCTTTCATCGAGTCTTCTTTCTTTAATAATACATCGAGTCCGCTTTCGCTGGAGGCGATGGCTCTGGCTTCGGGGTCAGTATTGTTAACCGCCAATGTATCTACTGCCGTTTCCGTTCGCGTGTGCAGGGTGTCTTTGTAGGTACTGTCCGTATAAGAGATGGTCTGGCTTGTTACCAGCGCTTTTCCGTCGTCACTGTATCCGGCGGAAACGGTGACCGATCCGTGTTCTACATTGTCTTTTTGCAATTCGTTGACACGAAGCACGATTTCATTGAAGTCGCTCGTACGCATTGCATCCTTGATATGGTTGTTCATTTCCTGTTTCATTGTACGGTAAAGTCCCGTCAACCAATAGGTTTGGTAAACAAAGATGCCTGTCAGCGAGCAGATGACAAGGATAATGATATGTTTCAACGGTAGTTTCATACGGACAAAGATAGTATGAAACTGTTATTTTTCTTCTCTTTGATAAGACTAAATAACACTAGATAAGCCGGTGATAACGTAAAGTTTCACTTTTTCTCCCGTATTTTGCAGCATACTCAAAAATAAATGCGATATGAAACGAACTTACTTACTGCTTTTGTTACTTTTCCTATATTGGATGTATGCTTCTGCGCAGCAGGTACAGCCGGTACGAGAACCTGCCGACAGCGTAAAAAACGTAGCATATATAGACAGTCTGTTCAGGGAACTTCCCGAAGTGATGATTACCGGAGAGCGTCCGGTAGTGAAAGCGGAACAGGGGAAACTGGTGTACGATGTTCCGCGACTGGTGAGCAACCTCCCGGTGGACAATGCTTACGATGCGGTAAAGAACCTTCCGGGCGTTGTCGCTATGAACGATGGAATGACATTGGGAGGACAACCGGTAACAGTGGTCATCAACGGAAAGGTAAGTACCCTGTCTGTGGAACAATTGAATGACCTGCTGAAATCAATGCCGGTCAGCCGGATTGAAAAGGCGGAAGTGATGTACTCGGCTCCGGCCCGCTATCAGGTACGCGGACCGATGATTAACCTGGTACTGACTTCGGGCACAGGAAAGGAACCTTCCCTTCAAGGTGAACTATATACCTCTTATAGCCAGTTGCATTACGAATCTTTGGCAGAGCGTGGAAGCCTCCTGTACTCCGGACGCAAATTCTCTGCTGATCTTCTCTACTCTTACTCTTACAGCCGCGAACGGCGGGAGACGGATAAAGAAGCGCTTCACACGCTCGCCGACGGTTCGGTACACCAGATGGATATGTATGACATCACAACTTCCCGTCACAACAATCATCAGGTGCGTCTCGGCATGGACTATGCATTTGCCGACAAGCATTTGCTGAGTTTGGTTTATACAACAGCTTTCACAGATGTCAAGCCTTATGCCACCGTTACCGGTGCACAAAATTCTGTGACCGATTCACGTTCGGAAGGACAGCTTCATAATGCAAAGCTCGATTATCAGACTCCTTTCGGACTGAAAGCCGGTGCGGAATTTACCTATTATCATTCTCCCGGAAGTCAGTTGCTCCACAGTACGCTGGGAGAGGAAACGATGAACTTTTTGAGCAGAGATAACCAACGGATCAACCAATGGCGATTTTATGCCGGGCAGGAACATACATTGGGCAAAGACTGGGGACTGAACTACGGCGTCACCTATACGACGGCATTGGATAACAGTTATCAGATGTATTACGATCCCGAAACGGAAGCACCGTTACCGGACAATAATATGAAATCCCGACGCCGCGAACAGACGGTGAACTTCTATGCCGGACTCAGCAAGAGTTTCGGAGAAAAACTTTCGGCAGATGTTTCGTTGGCAGCAGAGCAGTATCACACGGATATGTGGAATGAATGGAACCTTTACCCGGTTGCCAACCTGACGTATCTGCCTGCTTCGGGACATATCCTGCAATTCTCATTGAGCAGTGACAAAGAATACCCGGAATACTGGAGTATGCAGAACTCCACTTCCTATATGGGTGCCTACTCCGAAATTCAGGGAAATCCCTTCCTCAAACCTGCAACGAATTATGAGACGACCCTCAGCTATATCCTAAAGGGCAAATATGTATTATCCGCTTATTACAGCCGCACGAAAAACAAGGAGATGCAAACTCTTTACCAATCTCCGGAACGTCTGGTCGAGATTTATAAATGCTTCAATTTCGATTTCTCGGAGCAGGCAGGACTAGTGATGGTAGTCCCCTTTAAAGTGAAGAAATGGCTGGATTCACGTGTGACGGCGATTGGTTTCCGCTATCGTCAGAAAGACAGTGATTTTTGGGATATCCCGTTTGACCGCAAATTATATACATTTGTGCTGACAATGAACAATACCTTCACTCTCTCCACCAAACCGGATTTAAAGTTAACCCTCAGCGGATTTTATCAGAACAGGGCTATACAAGGCATTTTCGACCTTCCCCGTTCCGGAAATCTGGATGTAGCCCTCCGCTATACTTTTGCAAAAGGAAAGGCACAGCTGACTGTGAAGTGCGACGACATATTCAATACTTCCACTATTTCGACAAATGTCCGCTACGGATTACAGAATGTGAAGAACCACTATATGAAAACGACCCGTGCATTCGGTATCTCCTTCAACTATAAATTCGGAGGATATAAGGAGAAGAAGAGGGAAGAGGTGGATACTTCCCGGTTCAAATGATGCCTTGTCTTGTGGCAGTACTTGATTATTTGATCAGAAGGGATACCCGATTATCGGCGGTCAGTAAATTGGTTGCAACCACCTTTCGGATATCCCTGTAATCAATGTTCGGGCCGCTTTATCCTATGGACGCTTTCCACACTTTGGCATACTCTTCCAGTACCCGTTTGATGCTTTTTCCTATCTTCACATAATCAGCCTCATTCAGATTGGCAAGTGATACACGGACACTCCATTTCGGTCCGGCAAAACCGCCTCCGTTCAGCAATACCAATGAAGTTTCGTTGGCGAGCCGGAAAACGACATCCAGCGGATTGTATGTCTTTTGCAGGTAAGCAACGAAGTCATCACCATAAAATTTCTTCGCCCATACCAGCATATCGATCTCCGAATAATATCCGGCACGTAGCGGGTCCTCTACCAGTGTGAAACCGGTATTGTCCCAAAGCGCATGCAGGCGGCGGTGAATGATTTCCTGCATTTTAGCCTTATAGCGGTCTTCTTTGTCAAGAAGGGCGAAGGCAGAAAACAAGCTCATCTGCATTTGTTGGGGCAGGGAAAGTCCTGCGGTATGGTTTAATGCAATCTGGCGGCTGTCGGCCACCATGCGGTCGATAAACTTCATCTTCTCCGGGTGCAAATCGAGGCTTGAGTAGCGTTTGTTCAAGATTGCTTTTTGCTCCTCCGACAGGCGGGCAATCATTTTGTCGTAGATGTTGTCTTCGTGTAAAGCAATGACTGCATTTCTCCATCCTGTAGCTCCGAAATATTTGGAGAAGGAATAGACGCAAAGTGTATTGTGTGGCAATTCTGCCATCAACGAACGGAAATGAGGAATAAACGTTCCGTACACATCATCTGTGATAATCATCAGGTTCGGATTATCATTCTTTACAATATGGATGATGCGTGCCACTGTTTCCGGATTAAGCGCGTAACTGGGCGGATTGCTCGGATTGGTGATAAACAACGCTTTTATCTGCGGATTCTTCAGCTTGTCAATGTCTTCATCTTTATATTGCCAGGTATGCAGTCCGTCCGGTGTCATTTGGTCAGCGGATATTTCGGTAACGTCGAACTGATAACGGCGTAGTTCGGGAATTTCGATGTAAGGCGTGAAGACCGGAATCATCAGAGCGATGGAATCTCCCTGATTCAGCAGGAAGTTTTCTTGCAATGAATCGAATACGTAGCACATGGCAGCCGTTCCCCCTTCGGTAGCGAAGAGGTCGAATGTACCTTTGGGCGGACGACGGTCGCACATTTCCTGCGCCAGATAGTCCTGTACGATTAGCTCGGTGAAGTGAAGGATACGGTCGGGGACGGGATACTGGTCGCCGATGACCGATTCAGCCCATTCATGAACCAGTGTATCCGGGTCGGCGGCATGTTCCATCAACATATAATTATAGGTCCCTTTCAGCAGCTTGGCTCCGGGTTCCTTCTCGTTTTCTTTGAGAAAGGCTTCGAAGCGGGCAGCTATTCCATCTTTCTGCGGGATGCCTGCTATTCCTTCTTCCAGCGACAGGACACGGCGACATTCGCAAAGTCCGAATTTTCCCAGCAGGAAGAAGGCTTCACGTGGTTCGGTGGCAATCCAGTTCGGGTTGCCCCGCCCTGCATTCAGCATGGTATGGGCTATTTTCTTAATACTTTCGTCGGCCATTTCGATGAGCTTGTTTTTAAGTTCGAAAGGGCTGATCGTTTCCATCTTTTTGGCAAAGTTCTTGGTGATAGCTGTGCCAGTTGTTTTCTTTTCCATCATGGTTCTTATTGTTTTCTGATACTTAATTTTGATTTACGATACATTCATTATACTAATATCTACATGAGTAATACGATAGCTACTCCCCAGATGATCAGCAGGGTATTTCCGACGGCATACGTCACGGTGTATCCCAGGGCGGGAGTGTCACTTCCCAGTGCATCCTGAATAGCTCCCAGGGCGGCAGTAGTCGTACGTGCTCCGGCTGTACATCCCAGTGTGAGGGCAGGGTGGAACTTAAACAGATATCTTCCCATCAGCAAACCGCTGAGAAGAGGAATGGCAGTTGCGAGTGCACCGACGATAAACAGGCTGAATCCTACTTCCTTGAAACCCGTCACAAAACTAGGTCCTGCGGCGATGCCGACAACGGCGATGAACATGTTTAATCCTACATTATTCAATACCCACAACGAAGGTTCGGGAATACCGCCAAAGGTGGGACGTTTGCTGCGCAGCCAACCAAATACGAGTCCTGCGATCAAGGCACCTCCACTGGTGGAAAGGCTGATCGGGATACCTCCCAAATGTATGGCCAGTGCACCGACCAGACCACCGATAAGGATACCCAGGCCGACAAAGATCATATCTGTCTGGTTGGTAGGGCGGTCAATGTAACCCATTTGCTTGGCAGCCGTTTCCACTTCGAACTTTGTTCCGGTCAGTTCAAGGATATCACCGGAGTCGATCACTGTCTGCGCAAGTACCGGAATGTTGATTCCTGCCCGCTTGATGCTGCGGATACTGACTCCATGCATGAATTTCTGTGCGCGGACGGTAGAGACTTTTTCTCCGGCGAACGTACGGTGAGTAACCATGACGGGAAGCGTCTCTGCCGGAAAGTCGAGCAGTTGGGCATCGATCACTTCCGGACCGATCCAGTCTTCTTCGCCGATGGCGTATTCACGGCGACCGCTCAGTACCACTTCATCGCCCGGCTGTAGAAGCATCTCCGGAGTAACCTCTTCTATGACGCCTTTTTGCCGCACCCGTTCTACAAACAGTCGCTTATCGTTTTCTATCAGATACTTTTCCAGTTCGCTGACAGTCTTTCCTTTGCCAAACCATTTGTTCTCAATTTTATAAGCACGGAATACGACGGGGCGGAGAGCAGTATAAAATCCCGGTTCATCAGCTTCCGAAGTACCCATTTTGGCTTCCAGCTCTTTGCAGTCAGCTTTCACTTTGTCCAGTCCGCCCAGCATTTTAGGACCGAGTGAAGCGAGAATCCATGCGGAGCCTGCCGTGCCGAAAATATAAGTCACAGCGTATGCTACAGGAATGGCATTGATAAATGTCGCTTTCTGTGCATCGCTGATACTTAACTGATTGATCGTGTCACTTGCTACACCGATAACTGCGGAGATGGTCTGTGAGCCTGCCAGCAATCCGGCAGCTTCGCCTACGTGGTAGCCCATGATTTTGGCAAGTATCCACGGGGCGATGAGGCTGACTATACACATCAGGACGGCAAATCCTACTTGTGGCAATCCGTCTTTCTTCAATCCGCGAAAGAATTGCGGACCTACTTTGTAGCCCACAGCGAATAAAAACAGTAGAAAAAAGACAGCTTTCATCGGGCCGTCTACACTAATGTTCAACTGTCCCACCAGCACTCCGACCAGAAGGACGCTCGTCACTGTACCTAATGAAAATTTTCCTATTTTGAATCTGCCCAGCCAGAAGCCGGCGAATAAGGTAAGAAAAATGGCGAGTTCAGGGTGATCCCTTAATTGGTTAATAATCCATTCCATATATGTTGTTCTTGTTTAGGTTATGTCAATAACAACAGTTCTTGTACGGAAAGAGTTTAGAAGAGTATGTTTGTTATCGTCATAGTTTATAAATATTTTAGGTAGGATTATGCGATTACACGGTTTTAGGAATTGAGTAATTGAAAACCGTGCAGAAGTAATGAGAGAAATCAGAGAAAGCTTTAAATTTCTCAGTTTCGCTTTTTTGTTA
The DNA here is from genome assembly GCF_900106755.1 of Bacteroides faecis MAJ27. GTDB lineage: Bacteria > Bacteroidota > Bacteroidia > Bacteroidales > Bacteroidaceae > Bacteroides > Bacteroides faecis. The sequence goes on along the minus strand of NZ_FNNN01000012.1, from coordinate 42,620 downwards.
TACTTTTGTCACTTCAAATAAAACTAATCATATTCTGTATGAAATCAGACATAGAAATAGCTCGCAGTGTCGAGTTGAAGAAGATTAAGCAGGTTGCCGAAGGTATCGGAATTCCCCGTGAAGAAGTCGAAAATTACGGTCGTTATATCGCGAAGATTCCCGAACAACTGATCGATGAGGAGAAAGTGAAGAAAAGTAACCTCGTTCTGGTAACTGCCATCACAGCGACAAAGGCGGGTATCGGCAAAACTACCGTATCTATCGGTCTCGCTCTGGGACTGAATAAAATCGGAAAGAAGGCGATTGTCGCTTTGCGCGAACCGTCTCTCGGTCCTTGCTTCGGTATGAAGGGAGGAGCAGCGGGCGGAGGATATGCACAGGTGCTTCCGATGGAGAAGATCAACCTCCACTTTACGGGAGACTTCCATGCGATTACTTCCGCGCATAACATGATTTCCGCTTTGCTTGATAATTATCTTTATCAGAATCAGGCGAAAGGTTTCGGACTGAAAGAAATCCTCTGGCGTCGGGTGCTCGACGTGAACGACCGTTCATTGCGCAGCATCGTAGTCGGACTCGGACCGAAGTCGAACGGTATCACACAGGAGTCAGGTTTCGATATTACTCCGGCTTCGGAGATTATGGCGATTCTCTGTCTTTCCAGGGACGTGGAAGATTTACGTCGCCGCATAGAGAATATTCTTCTGGGCTTTACATACGATGACCAGCCGTTTACAGTGAAAGACCTCGGAGTAGCGGGAGCCATCACGGTATTGCTGAAAGACGCCATCCACCCGAATCTGGTGCAGACTACCGAAGGTACTGCCGCTTTCGTACACGGCGGACCGTTTGCCAATATCGCTCATGGCTGTAACTCCATTCTTGCCACCAAGCTGGCAATGTCATTCGGTGACTATGTGATTACAGAAGCCGGATTCGGTGCAGACCTTGGCGCTGAAAAGTTCTATAATATCAAATGCCGCAAGAGCGGACTCCAGCCCAAACTGACAGTGATTGTTGCTACGGCACAAGGTTTGAAGATGCACGGCGGTGTCAGCCTCGACCGTATCAAAGAACCGAATATGGAAGGATTGAAAGAGGGTTTGCGCAATCTGGATAAACACATTCGCAATCTTCGTTCCTTCGGTCAGACGGTGGTGGTAGCTTTCAATAAGTTTGCTACCGACACGGACGAGGAAATGGAAATGCTGCGCGAACACTGCGAACAGCTGGGAGTAGGCTACGCCATCAATAATGCGTTCAGCGAAGGTGGTGAAGGAGCAGTAGATATGGCACGCCTCGTAGTCGATACGATAGAGAACAACCCGTCCGAACCTTTGCGCTATACGTATAAAGAGGAAGACACCGTCCAACAGAAGATTGAGAAAGTGGCTACCAATCTTTACGGGGCAAGCGTCATTACGTACAGTAGCATTGCCCGTAACCGTATCAAGTTGATTGAGAAGATGGGCATCACTCATTATCCGGTTTGTATCGCCAAGACTCAGTATTCCTTCTCAGCCGATCCGAAGATTTATGGTGCCGTAAATAATTTCGAGTTCCATATTAAAGATATAGTGATCAATAACGGTGCTGAAATGATTGTGGCGATTGCAGGAGAAATTCTCCGTATGCCGGGACTGCCAAAAGAACCACAGGCGTTGCATATCGACATTGTAGATGGAGAAATTGAAGGTCTGAGCTAAGCTGCTGCCTGCATAGGGTTATCGAAAATAAATCCCCGTCTTTCCACTTCTGATGTTTTGGGAAGACGGGGATGATTGTATATAGAGTCCAGTGTACCGGTATATTGACCTTGTCTGATACACTGTACGATTGAAGTCGCCGCTGTCTGAAGGTATAGTGCGTATTTCAATTTCTCTTTTTGTAGTAAGAAAACGTATTTTCGGGCAGATAGTTTGCCCGGCACTGTTAATAAATAAAAAACAAAACCTGCTTTTCTTTTCGAAAAGCAGGTTTTAATTCTCAATTATTATTTATCAATTAAAGATGTTACTGATTCACATCACCGACACCCTTCAACAAAAAAAATCTTAATCAGCAAAAAGAGGATATTTCTTCATTGTCTCGTTGACACGTGCACGTACTTGTGCGATAACCTCTTCGTTTTCCACGTTAGACAGAACTGTTTCGATCATTTCGGCAATTTCGATCATCAGGTCCTCTTTTGCACCACGAGTAGTGATAGCAGGAGTACCCAGACGGATACCGGAAGTCTGGAAAGCAGAACGGCTGTCAAACGGAACCATGTTCTTATTAACGGTAATATCAGCAGAAACTAATGCTTTTTCTGCCACTTTACCTGTCAGGTCAGGGTATTTGCTGCGCAGGTCAACCAACATGGAGTGATTGTCCGTACCACCGGAAACGATTGTAAAACCACGGTCTATCAAAGCCTGTGCCAGTACGGCAGCATTCTTTTGTACCTGTTTTGCATATTCTTTGTATTCCGGTTGCAGGATTTCGCCGAAAGCTACAGCTTTGGCAGCGATTACGTGTTCCAATGGTCCGCCCTGTATACCGGGGAATACAGCTGAATCCAGTAACTGAGACATCATTTTGATCTCACCCTTCGGAGTTTTCTTTCCCCATGGATTAGGGAAGTCTTTGCCCATCAGGATAACACCGCCACGAGGTCCGCGAAGTGTTTTATGTGTAGTAGAAGTGACGATATGTGCATATTTAACCGGGTTTTCCAACAGTCCGGCAGCGATCAGACCCGCAGGGTGAGCCATGTCGATCATCAGGATAGCGCCTACTTTGTCTGCGATTTCACGCATACGTTTGTAGTCCCATTCGCGGGAATAAGCAGAACCGCCGCCGATAATCATTTTTGGTTTTTCGCGTAAAGCAACTTCTTCCATCTGGTCGTAGTCTACGCGGCCGGTTTCCTGATTCAGATTGTATTCGCAAGGAGTGTAGATGATACCGGAAGTGTTTACTAATGAACCGTGAGAAAGGTGTCCGCCGTGTGCGAGGTTTAATCCCATGAATTTGTCGCCCGGATTCAATACAGCCAGAAATACTGCTGCATTGGCTTGTGCTCCTGAATGCGGTTGTACGTTTGCCCATTCGGCGCCGAAGATCTCTTTCAGACGGTCGATAGCGATTTGTTCGCTCTGGTCAACTACTTCGCAACCTCCGTAGTAACGTTTGCCCGGATAACCTTCTGCGTACTTGTTAGTCAGGCAAGAACCCATTGCCTGCATTACCTGGTCACTTACAAAGTTTTCAGATGCAATCAGCTCGATACCTTTCAGCTGACGTTGGTGCTCTTTTTCGATGATATCGAAAATTAAGTCGTCTCTTTTCATTCTTTTTATAAGTAAGATTAAATTTCTAATTCGAGATACCTATTTTAAGCGCACAAAGTTAGTGAAAATAAATAAAGAACGAAGGAACTATAAGAAAAATGTTAGTAAATGGAGGAAATTAATAGATAATGGATAATTTATCGTACAGAATGAATAGGGGATGCCTGTTTTTGCCGGTTGCCGGCTATCAAAAGTTTATTGGCCGCTCCGGTAGTGTCCGCCCGTTAAAGGATAAATCCGAACGAGAAGCTTAATGCACTGTCGCGACGGCGGAAGATGATATGGCTGACTCCTGTGCTGCCGTCGGAGTTGATGTTATCATAAACAATCGACTTGGAGATGTTTCTTATCCCTTGCTCGTAGCGGAAGTCAAAAAAGATACGGGAAATATTGACACCGACACCGATCACGGCGCTCACATTGAGCGGATACAACTTCTCATGAATCCCTTTCTGGTCGAAGTTTGTGAAAGTGATTTCATTCCGTTTTCCCCATAGATACCGGAGCTTGGGACCGGCAAAGATTGACATCCCGTAAGGACCTTTCTTCACTACATTATATCCGTAGAGAACTGGGAAATCAATGCTGTGAAGAACGGATTGTACGGAGGCATAGTCGGGCTCGACGGCAGGATGTTGCGAGCCGAGCTTATCGAATACAATCTCACCTTTGCTGACGTTATAGGATACTTCCGGCTGAATGAAATGCTTCTTCATATTGATGCGCATGAAGAGTGCGCCGAAGTAGCCGATCTTATAATTGTTTTGTACTTCGTCGATGGTTACGTCTTTGATTTTCAGCTCGGACACCATGAACATGGAAGAATTAAATCCGGCTTTGATGCCGAAGTTTACTTTCTTGGTGTTTGGTCGTTCCACTTTATCTGCGTTACGATCCTTGCCGAAAGCTGTGCATGCTATCGCCATCCAACCGAAAAGAATGAGTTTACGCAGTATATTCATGGTTCTATTTATTCTTCTTTTCTACACTCCAGCCGAATTTCCCTATTTTTTCTCCCAGGTCATAATATCCTCCGTGCACATATACTAACGGGTTTGCTTCTGCCAGTTCGAACTTTCCGGTTTCGGGATTCAGGTTCCGGTCGTCTGCGCGGACATTTACCACATCGGCAATGAACATATCATGTGAACCGAGCGAAACTATTTCCTTGACACGACATTCGATGCAGAGGGGAGACTCTTCGATCAGTGGTGCACTGACTACGGTACAGCGTCCCGGAGTGAGTTTCATCTCTTCAAATTTACGGTAATTCCGTCCCGAACGTACTCCGCACCAGTCGGTGGGGAATGCCATATCTTTAGTTGTCAGATTGATAACGAACTCCATATTCTTCTTGATGATGTCATAGGAATGTCGTTCCGGTCGTACGGATATATAGCACATGGGCGGGTTAGTGCAAATCGTACCCGTCCATGCTACTGTGATAATGTTGTATTCACTTTCTTCTTTTCCGCAACTCACCAATACGGCAGGCAGCGGATAGATCATTGTTCCCGGTTTCCAGTCTTGTTTCACTTCTTGGCTTCTTTTAGTGCTACATTTCCTTCATTATCCATTTTTCATTTTCCATTATCCATTAAAGAAATTTCCTCACGTTTCTGTTCTTTTTCGCAATAATGGCACTTCACGATGCAGTTATCCTTGTCTATCACATGAAATAACGTAGGCATAGGCTCGTTGTTCGTGATACATTTCGGATTGGCGCATTTTACGATGCCGTACAGTTCGTCCGGCATTCTGACTTCTTTCTTCTCGACAACCTCGTAGTCGCGGATGATGTTCAGCTTGACGTAAGGTGCTACTACCGATATACGGTTGATTTCTTCGTCGCAGAAGAATTTGTCGGCAATTTTGATGATGCCTTTTTTTCCTAGCTTTTTGCTGTCGAGGTTGAAGCCGATGGTGATGTTGCACTTCATTTGCTCCACACCCAGGAGTTGTACGACAGTAAAGAGTTTTTCTGATGGGATATGGTCAATCACTGTCCCGTTTTTCAAGGCAGCTACTTGCAATGCTTGTTTATTTTCGTTCATAATAAAATATCGTTTTTAACGTCTTCTAATGTGATACCTAACACGTCGCAAAGGATGGCTTCACGGGCATACAGTCCGTTTTGTGCCTGTTGGAAATAGTATGCTTTCGGATTGTTGTCCACATCGTAAGCAATCTCGTTGACACGGGGCAGCGGGTGCAGGATGCGGAGGTTCGGACGGGTGTTTTCCAGCATCTTGTTGCGTAGGATATATACATTTTTCACTCGTTCGTATTCCATCAGGTCGGTGAAGCGCTCACGTTGTACACGGGTCATGTACAGAATGTCGGCATCGGCGATGATTTCTTCGGTAAATTCCGTGTGCTCGATGTATTTAATCTGATGTTCTTTGCAGTAAAGTTTATACTCTTCCGGCATTTTCAGTTCATCGGGAGCGATGAAATGGAAAGTAGGGTTGAAGTGGCGCATCGCCATGAGCAGCGAGTGGACAGTACGACCGTATTTCAGGTCTCCCACCAGAAAGATATTCAGGTTTTCCAGTGTTCCCTGCGTTTTGTAGATGGAGTAGAGGTCGAGCATCGTTTGTGACGGGTGCTGATTGGCTCCGTCTCCCGCATTGACGATGGGTACCGGTGCTACTTCGCTGGCATAACGGGCAGCTCCTTCGAGATAGTGTCGCATAACGATGATATCTGCATAGCTGCTTACCATCATGATCGTGTCTTTGAGTGTTTCTCCTTTGGAGGAGCTGGTTGCTTTCGGATCAGTAAATCCGATAACGCGTGCGCCGAGGCGATTGGCTGCTGTTTCGAAACTCAAACGGGTGCGGGTGGAAGGTTCAAAGAACAGGGTTGCTACTACCTTACCTTGCAATAACCGGCGGTTGGGGTTCATTTCAAACTGCTTCGCCATTTCGAGCATGTAGAGGATTTTTTCTTTAGAATGTTCGGCAATGGTTACTAAACTTCTGTTTTCCATTTTGTTATCTTTTATGTGGATAGAACTTGTTTTACCGGAGTGTAAAGGTACGAAGAAAATGTAGAATACAAACTATTTGGACGACAATATTTCTAGTAAATTAAGGGGAATTGCCGGGAATTTATAGTCTGCGTTTTTCAGCTTGGGGATAAATGAACCGGAGCCCCGGGGCGAATCAAGTTAAGCACCGAGACGAATCAAGTTAAGCACCGAGGCGAATCAAGTTAAGCACCGGGATAAATTAAACTAAGCCCCGAGCTGAGTGAAGCTAAGCTCCGAGCTAAACTCAGTTATATTTATCCGGGTACTTTTTTGTGCATTTTTTCATTCGTCATTCTTCATTTCTCCCGCCTTCCAGCTGACGAAAATCCGGTGAAAAAAATGGCTTAATAAAAAAAACTAAGCTCTGAAACGCCCATGGATAGGGCGCAAAAACCCAATCAAAACCAGTAGAGAAGAGTATATAATTCTATTCTAAAGAAATAGAATTATTTAGAAAGAAGAGAAAAAAATGCCGCCGCTTTGCTTTCTGAATAGTTTAGTTTTTAAGGGAGGTCAAGTCATAAAAATCCGTGGCTGATCTTTTCGTCTTTTTCTTTTATGCAGGATTTCTTTTTCTCCTTTTCTCGTTTTTCTTTTTTTCTCTTTTGCTTAGTTTTTCGATTGGTTTTAAAATATCAAATAAATCAAAAACTCGTTTGCTGTATGCTATATTTTATCTACCTTTGCAATTTAATTATAAGCATCTTTTTTTAAGCTGAAAAAACATGGTTCGAAAAATAATAAAAGCTCTTTGGATATTATTGGCAGTTGTTTTGGTAGCTATTGTGGTTATCTTTGTTTCTATTTCTAAGGGCTGGATAGGCTATATGCCTCCTGTGGAAGAGCTGGAAAATCCCAACTATAAATTTGCAACGGAAGTCTTCTCGGAAGACGGGAAAGTGCTGGGCACATTCTCGATGGAAAAAAACAATCGTGTGTACAGCAGCTATGCCGATCTTTCTCCGAATATTATCCATGCGCTGATTGCAACGGAAGATGTTCGCTTTGCCGAGCATTCCGGTATTGATGCGAAGGCACTTTTCCGTGCTATCGTCAAGCGTGGTTTGTTGTTGCAGAAAAGCGCGGGTGGGGGTAGTACGATCTCACAACAGCTGGCAAAACAGTTGTTTACGGAAAAAGTGGCAAGCAATACCATCCAGCGTTTGCTGCAAAAGCCTATCGAATGGGTGATTGCCGTGAAACTGGAACGCTACTATACGAAAGAAGAAATTCTGACGATGTATCTCAATAAGTTCGACTTCCTGAATAATGCTGTCGGTATAAAAACGGCTGCATCTACTTATTTCGGATGCGAACCCAAAGATTTGAAGATAGAACAGGCGGCGATGCTTGTGGGAATGTGTCAGAATCCGTCCCGCTATAATCCTGTATCCCGAAATCCGAAAATCCGTGAAAATGCGTTGGGACGTCGTAATGTCGTACTCCGTCAAATGGAAAAAGCCGGTTACATTTCGGATGCGGAGTGTGATTCTCTGCAGGCACTTCCGCTTAAACTGGCATATACCCGTGTCGACCACAAAGAGGGGCTGGCAACTTATTTCCGCGAATATCTCCGTGGTGTGATGATTGCCAAGAAACCGGTTAAGAGCGATTATCGCGGCTGGCAGATGCAGAAGTATTATGAAGACTCCCTCTCATGGGAAACAAATCCTCTGTACGGCTGGTGTGCCAAAAATAAAAAGAAAGACGGTTCGAATTATAATATCTACACGGATGGTCTGAAAATCTATACAACCATCAATTCGCACATGCAGCAATATGCTGAAGAAGCGATAAAAGAGCATCTGGGTGATTTCCTGCAACCTCTGTTTTTTAAGGAGAAACAAGGAAGCAAGAATGCACCGTATGCAAGATCTTTGCCGCAGGCACGGGTGGAAGAACTGCTGACCAGAGCGATGAAACAGACTGAACGGTATAACGTTATGAAGTCGGGAGGAGCTTCTGAACAGGAGATTCGCAAAGCATTTGATACTCCTCAGGAAATGTCTGTGTTCACTTGGGCGGGCGAAAAGGATACGATTATGACTCCGATGGACTCTATTCGCTATTACAAACACTTCTTGCGTACAGGATTCATGTCGATGGACCCGATGAACGGATATGTGAAGGCGTATGTAGGCGGACCGAATTATACGTATTTCCAGTATGATATGGCAATGGTGGGACGCCGTCAGGTAGGTTCTACTATCAAACCATATCTGTATACGCTGGCAATGGAGAACGGATTCTCACCTTGTGATCAGGTACGCCATGTGGAACAAACACTGATTACCGAAACAGGAGAGGCATGGACTCCCCGTAATGCCAACAATAAACGCTATGGTGAAATGGTAACCCTGAAATGGGGATTGGCTAATTCGGACAACTGGATTTCGGCTTATCTGATGGGCAAACTGAATCCTTATAACCTGGCGAGACTGATTCATAGTTTTGGTGTACGTAACAAAGCGATCGACCCCGTTGTTTCACTTTGTCTGGGACCTTGCGAAATCTCTGTCGGAGAAATGGTCAGTGCTTATACAGCCTTTGCCAACAAAGGTATTCGTGTAGCTCCGCTGTTCGTTACCCGCATCGAAGACAGTGACGGTAATGTGCTCTCTACATTTGCACCGCAGATGGAAGAAGTGATCAGTGTTTCGAGTGCATATAAGATGTTGGTAATGCTTCGTGCCGTTATCAACGAAGGTACCGGTGGACGTGTACGTCGCTATGGAATTACGGCTGATATGGGTGGTAAGACCGGTACAACCAATGACAACTCAGATAGCTGGTTCATGGGCTTTACTCCTTCATTGGTGTCCGGCTGCTGGGTAGGAGGTGACGAACGTGATATTCACTTCGGCACAATGACCTATGGACAGGGAGCTGCCGCTGCGCTGCCTATCTGGGCAACTTATATGAAGAAAGTCTATGGCGATCCGTCTTTAGGATACAGCCAGACGGAAACGTTCAAACTTCCCGAAGGATTTGATCCTTGTGCCGGTTCGGAAACACCGGACGGAGAGGTCTTTGAAGAAACAGGACTGGACGATTTGTTTAATTAAATTTTCCGTTGTGCATAAGTGTGTCATTTGTATCGGAAGTAACTATAACCGGAAAGAGAATCTTCTTCTGGCTCGCAGGAGACTGGTGGATTTGTTTCCAACCATCCGCTTTACCTCCGAACAGGAAACACGTCCTTTATTCTTCAGAAGTCCGGCATTATTCTCCAATCAGGTGGCGATGTTCTTTTCGGATGCAGAGGAAGAAAGGGTGCGCAAAGAACTGAAAGCTATTGAGCAGTCCGCAGGTCGCCGTCCCGAAGATAAAAAGGAAGAAAAGGTCAGCTTGGATATTGATTTGCTTTCTTACGATGACCGGATTTTAAGACCGGAAGATTTGAAAAGAGAGTATATCGTGAAAGGATTAGAAGAATTAAAATACAATCAGATATGAAATTTCTGGGAATTATACCTGCCCGTTATGCATCTACCCGTTTCCCTGCGAAACCGTTGGCTATGCTGGGAGGAAAGACGGTGATACAACGTGTGTACGAACAAGTGACCGGTGTATTGGATGATGCCTATGTAGCTACCGACGACGAACGCATTGAAGCTGCCGTGAAAGCATTCGGAGGAAAAGTGGTGATGACTTCCGTCGATCATAAAAGCGGGACAGACCGTTGTTATGAAGCATGTACTAAGATTGGTGGCGATTTTGATGTGATAGTCAACATACAGGGAGACGAACCTTTTATCCAGCCTTCCCAGCTGAATGCTGTAAAGGCTTGTTTTGAAGACTCTACTACACAGATTGCTACGTTAGTAAAACCTTTTACAGCCGACGAACCGTTTGCTGTACTGGAGAATGTAAATTCGCCGAAAGTGGTGGTCAACAAGAACTGGAATGCACTTTATTTCAGCCGTTCCATTATTCCGTATCAGCGTAATGCCGACCGGGAAGACTGGCTGAAAGGACATACCTACTACAAACATATCGGTCTGTATGCCTATCGCACCGAAGTATTGAGGGAAATCACCGCTCTCCCTCAATCCTCACTGGAGCTGGCCGAATCATTGGAACAGTTGCGCTGGCTGGAGAATGGATATAAAATAAAGGTAGGTATCAGTGAAGTGGAAACGATAGGAATCGACACACCGCAAGATCTGAAACATGCGGAAGAATTTTTGAAGAACAGAAGCTGATTTATGGATCGTACAATACAACCTGAAATACAAGCCCTGAAAAAATTCCATATACTTCCTCCCGTCCGGACCACTTTGCCGAATGGTATCCCATTGGCTATAGTCAATGCCGGTGAACAGGAGGTAGTCCGTATTGATATTCTTTTTGCCGGAGGACGTTGGCAGCAGTCACAGAAGTTGCAGGCACTGTTTACGAACCGGATGCTGCGTGAGGGTACGCGGAAATATACGGCAGCCATCATCGCGGAGAAACTGGATTATTATGGTTCATGGCTCGAATTGTCCAGTTCGTCGGAGTATGCTTATATCACGGTCTACTCACTGAACAAGTATCTGGCGAAAACACTGGAAGTCGTGGAATCGATGGTGAAAGAACCCCTGTTTCCGGAGAAAGAACTGCATACCATTCTGGATACGAATATCCAGCAATACCTGGTCAATACTTCTAAAGTCGATTTCCTGGCACATCGTGGTCTGTTGCAGACTCTTTACGGAGCACAGCACCCGTGTGGACAAATCGTTGTGGAAGAAGACTACCATGCCATTACGCCGGAGGTTCTCCGTAGTTTCTACGACCGGCATTATCATTCGGGCAATTGTTCTATTTTCCTGTCAGGCAAGGTGACGGAAGATACCATCCGGCGGGTGACCGATACTTTCGGAACTCCTTTTGGTCAATATCAGCAGAAAGCGATAAAGCTGGAATTCTCTTTTAACGCCGTTGCCGAAAAACGCATTTTCATAGAGCGTGAAGACGCATTGCAGAGTGCGGTGAAATTAGGGTGTACTACCATTACCCGCCAGAATCCCGATTTTCTGAAGTTACGGGTACTGATGACGTTGTTCGGAGGATACTTTGGCAGTCGTCTGATGTCCAACATCCGTGAGGAAAAAGGATATACTTATGGTATTTCTGCCGGAATTATGTTTTATCCGGATAGTGGTTTGCTGGGCATTTCGACAGAAACGGATAACGAATATGTTGAACCACTGATACAGGAAGTATATCACGAAATAGACAAGCTGCATCAGGAACTTGTTCCGATGGAAGAACTGACCATGGTGCGCAACTATATGCTGGGAGAAATGTGCCGCAGCTATGAATCGGCTTTCTCGCTATCGGATGCATGGATTTTCATTGCTACTTCCGGGCTGGATGATCTCTATTTCTCCCGTTCCCTGCAGGCTGTGAATGAGGTGACGCCTCAGGAAATACAGGAATTGGCACAACGTTATTTGTGCAAAGAGACATTAAAAGAGGTCATTGCTGGTAAAAAGTTGTCATAATTTGCTTTCCGATATGGCACTTTTTGGGATAGAAGTTGTATCTTTGTCCAAATTGTAATTTTAATGAGTAACGAGTAAAACCAATGAGGAAATATCTATATACTACACTTTTTTTGGCTCTTCTTGCACAGGGAGGAGTGATGGCACAAGATAACAATACCAGTAAAGGCGGGTTCTTCGGGAAGCTGAAAGATACATTCTCTACAGAAATAAAAATCGGGAACTATACCTTTAAAGATGGTGCTGTCTACACCGGAGAAATGAAAGGACGCAAGCCGAACGGAAAAGGGAAAACGGTTTTTAAGAATGGGGATGTTTACGAAGGGGAATATGTAAAAGGAAAGCGTGAAGGCTACGGGATCTATTCTTTTCCGGATGGAGAGAAGTATGAAGGTCAGTGGTTTCAAGACCAGCAACATGGAAAAGGAATCTATTATTTTATGAATAATAACCGTTATGACGGTATGTGGTTTCAGGACTACCAGCATGGTGCCGGAACGATGTATTATCATAATGGCGACTTGTACGTAGGCAACTGGGCGAATGACAAGCGTGAAGGCGAAGGTACTTATACATGGGCGAACGGTGCTAAATACAGCGGTCACTGGAAGAATGACAAGAAGAACGGCAAAGGCACCATGAACTGGGACGACGGCTGCAAATATGACGGTGACTGGAAAGATGATGTGCGTCATGGAAAAGGCGTATTCGAATATACCAACGGAGATAAGTACGATGGTGACTGGGCAGATGATATCCAGCACGGAAAGGGTACTTATTATTTCCACACAGGAGATCGTTACGAAGGTTCTTATCTTTTAGGTGAACGTACCGGAGCTGGAGTTTATTACCATGCCAACGGTGATAAATATGTAGGTAATTTCAAGGACGGCATGCAGGACGGAAAAGGTACATTTACGTGGGCTAACGGTGCTGTGTACGAAGGCGACTGGAAAAACAACAAACGTGAAGGCAAAGGTACTTACAAATGGAGCAACGGAGATGTGTACGAAGGCGACTGGAAGGATAATCGCCCTCACGGTCAAGGCTCTCTGAAAACTGTTGCCGGTATGCAATATAAAGGTGGTTTCGTAGATGGTCTGGAAGAAGGACAAGGCGTACAGATCGATAAAGACGGTAACCGTTTCGAAGGTTTCTTCAAACAAGGAAAAAAAGATGGTCCTTTTGTTGAAACCGATAAGGATGGGAAGGTAATCAAAAAAGGAACCTATAAGATGGGAAGAGTTCTTTAAAAATGAGGAATGAAGAATTGGTTGCACACTCACACTCATTTTTAGTTCAATTCTTAGTGTTTGATATAATATAATAAGAAAGCCGGCTAAGTTCAAATTTAGCCGGCTTTCTTATTTTCATTCTTTATTCATCATTCTTCATTTAAATGATGTATTGTGAACTGATTGATTCGTTATTCATAACTCGCTTGATTGTTTCAGCAAACATATCAGCGATGCTCAGCTGTTTCACTTTCGCGCATTTCTTAGCGTATGGGATGCTGTCTGTAAATACCATTTCAGTCAGTCCGGATTCCTGCACACGGAAAGAAGCTGGGTCAGACATTACACAGTGGCTGGCAATAGCACGTACGGATTTAGCTCCGGCTTCCATCATGATATTGGCAGCTTTGGTGATTGTTCCTGCTGTATCTACGATATCATCGATCAATACTACATTTTTGTCTTTCACGTCACCGATGATTTGCATGGAAGCGACTTCGTTGGCTTTTTCACGTGACTTGTTGCAGAGTACCAGAGGCACACCGAGATATTTGGAGAAAGTGCTGGCACGTTTTGAACCACCCACATCCGGTGTAGCAATCACCAGGTCTTCCAGCTTCAGTGACTGGATATAAGGGAGGAATACGGCTGATGCATACAGGTGGTCTACGGGGATATTGAAGAATCCCTGAATCTGGTCTGCGTGCAAATCCATGGTAATCAGTCGGTCGATACCTGCTACTGAAAGCAGATCGGCTACCAATTTTGCTCCGATAGAAACGCGGGGTTTGTCTTTTCTGTCCTGACGTGCCCATCCGAAATAAGGGATAACGGCAACAACGCTCTTTGCAGATGCACGTTTTGCAGCATCGATCATCAGGAGAAGTTCCATTAAGTTGTCTGAGTTAGGGAAAGTAGACTGCACAAGGAATACATGTGCGCCACGAATTGATTCTTCGTAAGAAACAGCAAATTCACCATCTGCAAAGTGGGTGATATTCATGTTTCCCAGAGGACAATTGAGACTTGCGCAGATTTTCTCTGCAAGATATCTCGAGTTAGTTCCCGAGAATACCATAAAGGGTGCTTTTTCGCTCATTTTGTAATAGATGTTACCTATTTGTTAATTTGCCTGCAAAGGTAGGAATTTCTCTTATTATTTAGAAGGACTTATTGTAGAAAAAATAATTTTCTCTCCAACTTATCGGAAATATTTGTAGATTTGCAAGTAAGAACGAAGAACAGAGAATGAAGAATGAAGAATTATGGACGAAAAACAGAGAATGAAGGACGAAGAATGAAAGATAGTTATCGCCTGTCTTTTTATTCTCCATTCTCCATTTTCCATTCTCCATTATATATAATAGGAATATTGTTGCTTTCCTCTCTTTTTTCGTGCACCGATATGGTACCCACAAAAGAAGTGAGGCTTATCGACTCGCTGAATGGAAAAGCGTATGCTTATCGTTACCGTAATCTGGATTCTTCCTATAAATATGCCTACAAAGCATATCGGCAGGTAAACCTTTACAAGTCGGGAAAAGCCGAGGCGTCCAACAATCTGGGTTTCTGTGCCTTCATGAATATGGATTTCGACCGTGCCGAGGCGTATCATAAAGAGGTGTACAAACTGACTAAAAATGAACTGGAACTGCTGATTGCCGATATCGGACTGATGAAGATCTGCCAGCGTACAGCACTCAACAAGGAGTTTTATGATTACCGTAACAGTGCCCTTCGCCGGATGAAACGTATCCGCGAGGAGAGCGATTTGTTTGCCGACCGCCACGAAGCACTCCGGCTGGATTATGCATTTACCGAATTTTTCCTCGTTTCCTCCATTTACTATTATTATCTTCAGCAGCGGCAGGAAGCGATAACTTCTATCGATAATATTCAGGAAGACGAGGCATTGGGGGATACCAATCAACTTCTCTATTATCATTATCTCAAAGGATCGGCTTCTTTAGTTGAAACGAATACTCCGGAAGAACGGAAGCTCCGTGAATTTGACGAACTCTATCTGACTTGGCGGACTGCCGTAAAGAGTAAGCATCCGTATTTCGAAGGAAATGGAATGCAGGGACTTGCCAATCTGATGGCATCCCCGGCCAACTTCGAGTTTTTCAAGACAAGACGGGTGCATGCTTTGGATCAGTTCGATTTTCCGGTGGATTCGCTGTTTCCTTTGCGTCTGGCTCAACTGGCACTGGAGAAGTTTCGGGAATATAACGACTTGTACCAGATTGCCGGAGCTTATGTGTCCATCGGCAAATACCTGAATGCGCACGGATGCTATCAGGAAGCACTGGATACTTTATCAAGAGCATTGGACTGCGTAAACCACCATCACATGCTCTATTATCATAATGAAGTGGACACACTGGATAAATTATATACGTTTGCCGAAGGAGATACCACTTATACCGGAGTTCCGTGGATTGCTCAGGAGAAAGTGAAAACCGTTCCCGAATGGATTTCACGGATAAGGGAGCAGTTAAGCGTTTCATATGCCGGGCTGGGGATGAAGCATGCTTCTGATTATAACCGGAATATCTATCTGGATATTCTGAATTATACCCGTCAGGACAAGGAACTGGAAAGCCGTTATCAGTCTTTGGAAGCGGGTTCGCGACAGATGACTGTGGTTCTTTCTCTGGTTATCGTCGGACTGGTGCTGGTGATTATCCTCTGGTGGTTTTTCAACAAACGTTCCAAAATCAGGAACCGGGTGGATGTGGAGCGCCTGCAACGGATTTTATCTCTTTGCCGGGATATTACTTCTTCCATACCGATGAATGTACCTTTGATTCAGCAGGGCATCGACCAGTTGTTCGGGAAAGGACGACTGACACTGGAAATACCGGAAGAAGGAAAAGCGACATTGGTACCTTCTTCCCACCGGCTGAACCGGGACGAGAAAGCATTGGTACACGTATTGGAACCTTATATCGTGTGGGCTGCCGAGAATGAACAAATGGTGGCTGCATTGAGCGACGAGCGGATTCAGCTGGAGAAACAACGCTATATTTACGAGCAGCATATTGCAGGAAACAAACGTCAGAATCTGATAAAAAAAGCCTGTATGGCAATTGTGAACGGGATCAATCCTTATATTGACCGAATACTGAACGAAGTGCATAAGCTGACGGAAAAAGGATATATTGATGATGACAAGATAAAGAAAGAGAAGTACCAGTACATTGATGAACTGGTGACCACCATTAACGAATATAATGATATCCTGGCGCTCTGGATCAAGATGAAGCAAGGAACGCTTAGTCTGAATATCGAGACATTCAGCCTGAATGAATTATTTGATTTGTTGGGAAAGGGACGGCGTGCCTTCGAGATGAAAAAGCAGAAGCTGGAGATTGAACCGACTACGCTTATGGTGAAGGCTGACCGTGCGCTGACCTTGTTTATGATTAACACACTGGCTGAAAACGCCCGTAAATATACTCCCGAAGGAGGGACGGTGAAAGTATATGCACATGCTGCCGATGCGTATGTGGAAATATCTGTGGAAGACAACGGCAGGGGGATTTCTGCGGAAGATATAGCGCATATCATTGGTGAAAAGGTATATGATTCGCGTGCTATCGGCATGAAAGATGCGACAGATCCGGAAGAACTGAAAGAGAACAAGGGAAGCGGTTTCGGCTTGATGAATTGTAAAGGAATCATTGAGAAATATAAGAAGACGAATGAATTGTTCCGGGTATGTGTGTTCGATATAGAAAGTGAGCCGGGAAAGGGAAGCCGTTTCTATTTCCGCTTGCCTTCAGGGATACGTAAGGTGATTGGCGTGTTGCTTTGCCTGTTGCTCCCGGTGGGAATGACTTCTTGTTTGCACGACCCTCTTCCGTCGATATTGCAGGATAGTGATTCCATCGCTATTACTACTGATTCCACTTATGAGGATTTGCTCGATGCGGCATCGGATTATGCCAATGCAGCTTATTTTGCGAATGTGGATGAGAATTATGAGATCGCTTTGCAATATATCGATTCGGCAATGATGATGCTGAATGAGCATTATAAGAAATATGCGCGTACCACACAACCGCACCGGTACATGAAACTGGTCGGTAAAGGGATACCTGCCGAACTTTTCTGGTGGAATGAGCTTTTTGACTCGGATTATCATGTGATTCTCGATATCAGGAATGAAGCGGCAGTAGCTTTTCTGGCTTTGAAGCAGATTGATGCATATAGTTATAATAACTCGGCCTTTACGGATTTATATAAAGTGCAGGGTGAAGACCAGACTTTGGAGGGATATTGCAGGCAGCTGGAGCGGTCGAACACCAATAAAACGGTGGGAATTATTCTTTGTTTCGTCTTGCTGGTCGTTTCCCTGATAGGCTATTATCTCTTGTATATGAGGAAGATGCTCCAGAATCGTTTGAATCTGGAACAGGTGCTTGAAATTAATCAGAAGGTATTTGCAGCTTCTCTGGTCAGACCCCAGACTCAGGAGAATGAGGAAGCCCTTCAACGGGAGGAGAATACACTTAAAGAGATTCCTCAGCGCATTGTGAATGAGGCTTTTGGATCAGTAAATGAGTTGCTGACAATCAGCCTGATGGGAATTGCAGTTTATAACGAAACTACGCATCGGCTGGAATATGCTTCCTGTCCCGGACAGGAAATGCCGGAGATGGTACAGCAATGTTTTGATAGGGGGGAATATCTCTCCGCACAGAATCTCCAGGCGATTCCGCTGATGGTGGAAGCCGGTGGTGAGCATCAGTGTGTGGGCGTACTCTATCTGGAACGCAGGGAAGGGACACAGCAGGAAACGGACCATCTTCTTTTTGAACTGGTGGCGCGTTATGTGTCGATTGTGGTGTTCAATGCAGTGGTGAAGCTGGCTACTAAATATCGGGATATCGAATCGGCACACGAGGAAACACGCCGCGCTTCGTGGGAAGACAGCATGCTCCATGTACAGAATATGGTGCTCGACAATTGCCTTTCGACTATAAAACATGAGACGATTTATTATCCGAACAAGATAAAACAGATTATTGGCCGGCTGAATACACAGAACCTTTTGGAAAAAGAAGAACGGGAAGCTGTAGAGACAATTACGGAACTGATAGAATACTATAAAGGGATATTCACGATATTGAGTTCGTGTGCTGCCCGACAGCTGGAGGAAGTAACTTTCCGACGGACTACGATTCCGGTACAGGAACTGTTTGATGCTGCCGGAAAATATTTCAGAAAGGTGATGAAAAACCGGATGGAAAAAATAGAACTGATCATGGAACCGATGGAAGCCAAGGTAATCGGTGATGTGAATCAGCTGCGTTTCCTGTTTGAGAACCTGATTGATGAAGCATTAGCGGTTCATGAAGAAGGAGTGATACGTCTGCAGGCCCGTAAGGATAATGAGTATGTCCGTTTTTTGTTTACGGATACAAGACGCGAGAAGAGTGTGACGGAACTGAATCAGTTGTTCTATCCGAATCTGGCTCGTATGACTTCCGGTGAGAAAGGGGAGTTGCGGGGAACGGAATATCTGATATGCAAACAGATAATCCGTGACCATGACGAATTTGCGGGGCGCAGAGGATGCCGTATCAATGCCGAACCGGCAGAAGGAGGAGGATTTACGGTTTACTTCACCATCCCGCGTAGATAAGAGAAAACACATAAAAGTTATTAGATAAATAAAAATGGAAGAACAGAAGTTTAAAGTTATTATTGTAGAGGACGTAAAACTGGAATTGAAAGGCACAGAAGAGATTTTTCGTCATGAAATAC
The DNA here is from genome assembly GCF_900106755.1 of Bacteroides faecis MAJ27. Lineage (GTDB taxonomy): Bacteria > Bacteroidota > Bacteroidia > Bacteroidales > Bacteroidaceae > Bacteroides > Bacteroides faecis. Next base: position 23,749 of record NZ_FNNN01000012.1, on the reverse strand, counting down.
CCAACGCAGAAGTGATCGGCACGGCTATGACAGAAAGTGAGTTCTGGCCGCTGATGGAAGCACAGCTTCCCGATCTGGTTTTGCTGGATTTAGGACTGGGAGGTTCTACAACGATTGGCGTTGATATCTGCCGGAACATTTTCAAACGTTACAAGGGGGTTCGTGTATTGATCTTTACAGGGGAAATACTGAATGAGAAATTGTGGGTGGATGTGCTGAATGCAGGAGCCGACGGCATTATTCTGAAAACAGGGGAATTACTGACCAAGACAGATGTACAGGCTGTAATGGATGGCAAGAAACTGGTATTCAATTATCCGATTCTGGAGAAGATTGTAGACCGTTTCAAAAAGTCGGTGGCAAATGACGCCAAACGTCAGGAAGCGGTAATCAACTATGATATTGATGAATATGACGAGCGTTTTCTTCGCCATCTGGCCTTAGGCTATACCAAAGATATGATTGCCAGTCTGAAAGGAATGCCATTCGGTGTGAAATCATTGGAAAAACGACAGAATGACCTGATCGGTCGCCTTTTCCCGAATGGAGAACGGGTAGGGGTGAATGCGACTCGTCTGGCTGTCCGTGCATTGGAGTTGCGTATTATCGATCTGGATAATCTGGAAGCTGATGAAGAGTAAATGGCGAATGCCGCATCCCGCTACGATGTTCCTGCTGCTGACAATGGCGGTGGTCTTTCTTTCGTGGATATGTGATATCTACGGACTGAAAGTAACACTGCCGCAATCAGGAGAGGATATTCGGGTACAAAGCCTGCTGAGTCCTGAGGGAATCCGCTGGTGGTTGCGGAATGCTATCAAGAACTTTACCGGCTTTGCTCCGTTGGGCATGGTGATAATTGCCATGTTCGGACTGGGCGTGGCGCAGCATTCCGGGTTTATTGATGCGTGCATCCGTCTGGGAGTGGGCAATCGTAAGGAAAAAAGAAAGGTCATCTTGTGGGTGATCGTTCTCGGATTGTTGTCGAATGTCATTGGTGACGGTGGATATATTATTCTGCTTCCCATTGCCGCTATGCTGTTTCAATGGGTAGGTCTTCATCCGATAGCGGGGATTGTGACGGCTTATGTTTCCGTAGCATGCGGATACAGCGCCAATATCGTATTGAGTACGATGGACCCGTTGCTGGCACATACTACTCAGGAAGCCGCGCTTACACTGATGGGATATCAGGGAAACACGGAGCCATTGTGCAACTACTTTTTTATGAGTGCTTCGACGGTAGTTATTACGGGAATTGTTTATTGGGTGACTCAGAAATGGCTTCTCCCAACTTTAGGAAAATATGAAGGCAGTGTAAAGGTGGAAGCCTATCGCCCTTTGTCACGTAAAGAACGCCGTGCAGTGATGGTGGCTGTCACAGTAGCAGGGATATACGTAGCTCTTATTTTGTGGCTTACTTTCTCTTCTTATGGTATTCTGCGTGGTGTGAACGGAGGTTTGATGCACTCACCCTTCATTGCCGGTATCCTGTTTCTGTTGTCTTTGGGCGCAGGTTTTACAGGGATGGCTTACGGATTCAGTTCCGGTCGTTATCGTAGTGACAATGACGTGATCGAAGGACTTACCCAGCCGATAAAACTGCTGGGCGTATATTTTGTTATTGCTTTCTTTGCTGCCCAGATGTTTGCCTGTTTCGAGTATTCTCATCTGGACAAATGCCTTGCGATTATGGGAGCTGACCTGCTTTCTTCTTTTGAACCGGCTCCTTTGTCCGCACTTATTTTATTTATCCTGTTTACGGCGTTTATCAACCTGATTATGGTATCCGCTACTTCCAAGTGGGCATTTATGTCTTTTATCTTCATTCCGATGTTTGCGCAGATGGGGATTTCGCCGGACGTTACGCAGTGTGCTTTCCGTATCGGAGACAGTTCGACGAATGCCATTACTCCATTCTTATTTTATATGCCTCTGGTGTTGACGTATATGCGGCAATATGACAAACAGATCACTTATGGATCATTGCTGAAATATACTTGGAGATATTCGTTATGCATTCTGGGAGCGTGGACATTGCTGTTTATTGTCTGGTATCTGTTGAAGATACCGATGGGCTTATAATTCATGATTCAAAATTCCAGTTTTAACAACCGGAATTTTGAAAATGTCGTTTCTTCCAAATCCGGTCATTGGAAGACGAAAGGAGCACTATTATTTTTAGGGGCGGTTTTGCTTTATTGCTTATGTAAATGGAGGAAGCTGTTTAAATTGTAACTGACGAATTTCATCTTTCATCTTTTTTTAGTAGTTTTGTCCAATCAACTCAATAACAAATAAATAATGGATGGAATGAATAACGGGGAACAAGAGCAATATGCTGAACCTGGGAAGAATGGGAAAAGAAAAAATAGGGGGAAAATTGTAAAAAGAACCATATTGGTGGCAGGATTAGTCTTGGCTGTATACATGGTTTATTCTATAGTCTATTTATTTGTTTCGCCCGACCGGAATATCCAGCAAATCTATCTGGTACCGGAGGATGCTGCATTTATCATTCAATCATCAGCTCCGATTGAAGATTGGGGAAAATTTAGCGGAAGTGAGACATGGCAGTGTCTGAAGAAAGCGAAGTCTTTTGAAGAAGTAACGAAAAGTGTAGAAAAACTGGATTCGGTTGTCAGAAGCAATAAGGTGTTGTTGTCGCTTGTTGGCGAACGGGACATGCTTATTTCACTTCATAAGATTCGTGCTACGGACTGGGATTTTCTGCTGGTTCTGGATATGCAAAAGGCTTCCAAAATGGATTTATTGAAGGATCAGGTGGAAACAGTCCTGGTAATGAGTGGCTTTACGGTAACTAACCGGATGCATAATGGAGTTAACATTCTCGAAATGCGTGATCCGGATACGCGCGATGTCTTTTATACGGCTTTTGTAGATAATCATCTGGTGGGTTCTTATACTTCCGGATTGGTGGAATCTGCTATCGATTCGCGCAACAAACCTAAAATTGGCTTGGATCATTCTTTTATTGAGGCCGAGAAGAAGGTTTCCGGCAAAGGACTTGTCAGGGTTTTTATCAACTATGCCCGTATTCCTCAGTTTATGTCTATTTATCTGGGAACCAGAAACGAATATGTCGATCTGTTCAGCAACTCTATGAACTTTGCCGGTCTTTATCTTAATATGGATAAGGATCGTATGGAAGTGAAAGGTTATACATTTAAGAAAGATTCTGTTGATCCTTATATCACTGCTTTGTTGAATTCCGGAAAACATAAAATGAAAGCGCATGAAATCCTGTCGGGACGGACTGCTCTTTATACGAACATAGGTTTCGATAATCCGCTTACCTTTGTGAAGGAACTGGAAAATGCTCTTTCTGTTCATGATAAACAGCTCTATGATTCTTATCAGAGTTCCCGTAAAAAGATTGAAAGTCTGTTTGGCATATCATTGGAGGAGAACTTCTTGAGCTGGATGTCCGGAGAGTTTGCCATTACCCAATCCGAACCGGGCTTGTTAGGGCATGACCCTGAACTGATTTTAGCTATCAGGGCTAAGAGCATTAAGGATGCCCGCAAAAATATGGAGTTCATTGAAAAGAAGATCAAGCGCCGGACTCCGGTTAAGATTAAATCTGTCACTTATAAAGATTTCGAGATCAACTATGTTGAAATGAAAGGTTTCTTCCGGTTGTTTTTTGGAAAGCTCTTTGATAAGTTTGAGAAGCCGTACTATACTTATGTGGATGATTATGTCGTTTTCAGTAATAAAGCTGCCTCCTTGCTTTCTTTTGTAGAAGACTATGAGCAAAAGAATTTGCTGGAGGATACTCCGGGATTTAAAGATGCTTACTCATATATGAAGTCGAGCTCTACTATCTTTTTATATACGGATATGCATAAATTCTATTCTCAGTTAAAGTCTATGATGAATCCTGCTACATGGAATGAAATACAATCGAATAAGGATGTTTTGTATTCGTTCCCTTACTGGACTATGCAAGTGGTTGGAGATAACCAATTGGCTTCTTTACAGTACGTGATGGATTATCGTCCTTACAAGCCGGAAGAAGTGACAGTCGTAGCCAGCGATGAAGAAGACGAGGAAATGAATGAAGATGCTGTGACGGAGAAAGAACAGTTGAGTGAATTGAAACGTTTCTATGTCGAAAAGTTTGAAGGAAACGTGTTACGGGAATTTTATCCGGAAGGAGCGTTGAAGAGTGAAGCGGAAGTGAAGGAAGGGAAACGTCATGGACGTTACCGCGAATATCATGAAAATGGTAAGTTGAAGCTTCGCGGAAAATATTCGAATAATCAGCCTAAAGGTACATGGAAATATTATACCGAAGAGGGTGACTTTGAACGTAAGGAGAAGTTTTAGACAGACTTCTCCCGATTTGAATTATCTTATTCAATATTTTCTTCTGTGCTGAGATAAAAAGTTATCTATAAAACGAACGATATAGACTACAGCAACTCCGGCAATGACCAATACAATAATGCGACTCAACATAATTTCTGATTTTACATTTTACGTGGTGCAAAGATAAGTAAGATATATGCTATTAGCAAAAAAGATTATGCTAATAGCATATTTTTTTTTGCTAATACCTTATCATCCGCTCCTATAGAGGTGCTTTTATAAATTGCTGATTTATAGTGATAAAGAAAAATATGAATAAAAAAGTTTCGAAAAGCTTTTGAGTTTTCGTAAAAAGCACTACCTTTGCATCCGCAAATAAGGATGGTTCCGTAGCTCAGCTGGATAGAGCAACGCCCTTCTAAGGCGTGGGTCAAGCGTTCGAATCGCTTCGGAATCACAAAGCAAAACCGCAAGTAGTTGATTATGAAACTTTTGCGGTTTTTGCTTTATGTTACTTGCACAACATTTGCACAACTCAAATATTTATCATACCTATACATCTATTATTATACGTGCGTAATCTTTGTAGTGTATCAGTTCCAAATAACCGTTATTGGGAGTTATAGATCATGTGTATTATCAAAAAAAATACATTTTACCCTTACCAAAACCTTACCGCTATTTAACAATTCACATTAGGGTAATCTTAGGGTATTTTGCCGGAAATGGCGGCATTTAAGCCGACTTGCTAAAGGCAACTATAATGCTAATCTTTGAATATTCTTCAATAATTTGCAAGAAATGCAACCCCGACAACCGTATTATTGCCGGGGCGCCTGTTGATTGGCGTCAACTCCAGTGTCGGACCGAAATCCCCTGACTTATCTATTGGGAATTCATCAAATGTTGATTAAGTGTTCTTAGGTCGAAACTCGAGCGTTTGGATTTCCCTGTGCATCTTATTAGCCTCATTCGAGATTGTGACATCGTACGGCTGTATCTAGCCATATTTTCCACTGAGTCAAGTATATCACCTATCATATTCGAGTTACGCTTCCTCATTTCCGCATTGATTTTACGTGCTTCTTCATTCTGTCTTTTCATGACGGCTATTGCCGCTCTTATTTCGTCTTCTAATGATGCGTACATAATATCAGTGTATATTAGCGTTATATTTTCTATTGTATTCCTGTATGAGTTTCCGGCTATATCTTTCCTGCTTTCGGGCTTTCTTTTCTTTCTTTGCTACTTTCTTCATGATAATGTCTCTATGTTTATTCCATGCCTCGTTCTTGCCCTCTAACTCAATCAGCCGGGCTGTTACACGCTGAATCGTGGAATAGTAAGCATCAATCATTTGTGTTGTACTTATTGCGGGAGTGTCTATCATTAATTCTCTTTGGTCTATTGATAAATTACCAAGCTGGTGCACTCTCATTTGTTCTTTGATGAACTCTTGTAATTCTATATTTCTCTCCGTGATAAACTCTTGTAAATTAAATGTTTCCATTGTTATTAAAGTTATATTATATTGATTGATTCTTGTTGTTATCGTTAAACATTTCATCCCAGATGCAAAAAGCAAGAAGGATGATACAAATAATCAGTGTAGCGTTCATGATTGATTAAATATCAAAGAAGTGTTCGTCCTTATTCCTGAATATCCTATAGCCTGTGTATAAGCATCCAAATACTATTAATATCTCCATCTCGTTATAGTTTAAAGGCTATAGCCTGTTGGTATATCGTGGAGGCTCTTATTATCTCTAATGGCGTGCCGGTCACTTCTATTGCTGTGTACTCTTCGTATTCGAATACATTATGCTTTATTCCTTCTATCCCTAAAGACGTTGTAAAAGCCTCAACATGAATACTGTCATGGAGTTTGTAAACCTTTGTTTCTGTCATAGTGTATATTTTATGATGGGGTAGCGTTTTACGATCCCATCCGGTTAATAATTCAGTGAAAGAGAAGCACCTATTCTCACGAACCAGTACTTCCATGAAAACAAATCAAGTATATGAATAAATCAGTCACCACAATAGGAACCACACCCGTAGCCCATTGCACGACTAATACGGTTTTGATACTCATTGTAAGAGATACCCTCTTTGCGTGCTGCTATTTCGCCTTTCATGCGTTCCGCTTTAGCTTCCGCTTCTCTTCTGATCCGGCCGGCTTCGATTTGTGCCTGAAGGAGAACCGAACTAATAGCGCCTTGCTCGTTCTCTTCACGTTCCTTCGCTTCACGGGCTTTTTCTTCCGCTTCGATTGCTTGGCGTGCTTCCGCTACTCTAACCTCAAATTTTGCCATGCTCCAAGACTTACGGAGTGCATCGGCAAATGTCGGGTACTTTGCACGGGCGTTCGCAAATAGTGCCCAAGCTCTCTTCATTATCTTGCTTAAATCGTAACGTGCCATATCTTTATATCGTTTAGCGTTATTAATACGGTGCAAATATATCGTATTAAAATATAATACCAAAATAAATAGCATGAAAATATCATGTATAAGAGTATATTTAACCTTTGTTTATATTTTTGTTCGATATAATGTAGTATGTTTGTACTATAATCTAAAACGATATAATATGGAACTAAGAATTAAAGATGTATTAAAGGAAAAAAAAGTGACCGTTGTATCACTTGCAGGAATGATAGGGATAACCCAGCCAAATATGAGTAATATTGTTAATGGTAAATCTACACCTTCTCTCGAAACACTGGAAAAGATTGCCAATGCTTTAGGAGTTGATATTACAGAACTGTTTGCACCTTCATCTTCCGATGGTATTATTGGAGTGATCCGCATAAGAGATACCAATTACAATATCAATAGTGTGCCGGATTTGTCCCGGTTACTGGATAGAATAGAAAGCGGAGAAATTGTTTTATAATATCAAGGTAGATTGAATATGAATACAAATGAAATAGATAAGTTGAGCCTTGTAAAAGCTCATGCTTTGTTTGAAACTGGCGATATAGACCGTATCGAGGTAGGAACCGTAAAAGGATTGTGCGACATACACCGCTATCTGTTTGAGGGATTGTATGACTTTGCTGGAAAGGTCCGCACCCTCAATATATCAAAAGGAAACTTCCGCTTCGCCAATTGCATGTATCTGGACGTAATGTTACCGGTCATAGAAAAGATGCCGGAAACAACATTCGATGAGATCATAGCCAAATACGTCGAGATGAACATTGCTCATCCATTCATGGAAGGAAACGGTCGTACTATGCGTATTTGGCTTGATATGATTCTAAAGAAACGTCTTGGCATGGTGATTGATTGGCAGAATGTGGATAAGGTTCTCTATTTACAAGCAATGGAAAGAAGTCCAATTAATGACCTAGAACTGCGAACTTTGCTACATCAGGGACTAACCAACCAAGTAGATGATAGAGAGGTGATATTTAAAGGCATTACACAATCTTACTATTACGAAGGTTATGAGCCTGAATAACCAATTTTTTTTGATGATGTGATGAGGTAAGGGAGCAATGCTTGATGTGTTGCTCTCTTTTCTGTGTCACTTAAGGAAGTGGTCCGAAAATCCGGCTACTCTCGCAAAAACTTTTGGGATTAGTTTTAAATACGGGGTCAAACCGTATTTAAAACGTAACTCACAATTACCTTTAAAAGTGCGATTTTAGTACCTTTGTTTGAGCCTTCCAATATCACCGATAGCATGACCGTTTTGCCTTCATATTTGCCGAAAATTATTTGATTATTCAACATGCAATCCCCGAAATTAGGGTATTTAAAATATGTGCTCAAACCATATTATCAATCAACACCGTTCTATATATGTTGATTATCTCGACTAAATAAGCTCTTTTCTATCTCCTGCCAAAGTACTATTATTTCTTTTGTTGGTGGATTATCTTTACCTATAAATTGAAAGTCTCCCCTGTTATATAGTGTACCTTCAAAGTTTACAAGGCCAAGAAGATAGTTCTTAGCCCTGATAGGGCGCAAATAACACAATTTCCTATACTCCCTATACTGTTCGTCTGAAATCGGTTGAAAAACGGTTGTTTCTTGGTAAGTGAATACAATATCATAAACTCCGTACCTAATATAAAGGACACGGATCGAAAAGGGCTTGTTCGTCTTGATTATGTCTATCTGTTTCTTGCCTTTCATCCCTGTATTTGCCGTTATTTTTTCGTTGATTTCTGAAAACATAGTACGATTATTTAAAAGTAAATAGTATATTTGTACTGCTATGAATTAGGGAAGGGCGTTTATCTGGTGGTTCGGGTGACGCTCTTTTTATTTTTTCCTCCGCAAAATTAGAAAACATCTGCAAGACTTGTGTTTTGTTTCTTCTTTTTGTACGTTTGCGCATTGTATAACATAAAACACACTGAATTATGGAAAATATCACACTATTCGCATCTATTGCAATCATCGTATTTGGTGTATTACAAATTATTTTGTTCTTCAAGTTATGGGAAATGACTAATGATGTGAAAAAAATCAGCTTAAAACACTCCCCATCTAAAGAGGATGAATTGATAGATGAAGCTCAACTATTATGTCTAGACGGAGAAAAAGAAAACGCTTTTAAATGTTACAAACAGGCTTTCTTTATATCTATAAGTGAATTATACAATAACATTTCTCAAAAATATAATGTAGCTTTAAAAGAAGATAGAAAAGAAATATGGGAATCCAATTATCCAAATATCGTTCGTTTTTTTAGTAAAAGAATGATTCCTACAGGATTTTCTTTAAATTTCGAGGAATACGATTCTTTCGATAAAGTAGACAAAATTCTTTCCGGAAATAACTAATATTAATCCCCGGCTACTTATCACAAGCGACCGGGGATTTTTTATAATAGCATGGAATGAAATTAACGATGTGACAAACCACTCGTATTTTGTTTTATGCCGTCTAATGCCTGGGTAATCTTGGGAAGATTCTTGTTGAGATTACTGGAATTTTCAGCGATAGTTTGTTGGTTTAGCCTGTCTTCTACGCTATTAGTCAACATCTCACCAACATTGTTTTTAATTGCCTGAACTTCTCCAGTTAGATTAACTATAGCCGCCTGCAACTGGGCGTTAGATTCTGCCTTCATTGCTATATCGGCTGCAAAACTACTATTTAATGCTTCTCTGCTTAATGATGGATCGGTAATACTGAAAGAATCCTGTGAAGGTTCTATATTAAGTAATATTGAATTTATAGAGTCTAGCAATCTCGTCTGTTCTACGCTCTGATTCTTAATCTCCTCTCCGGCGATCTGAAGAGCTGTGAAACGACCGCTCAACTCTCCGGCATCCTCATGTGTCATTTCGGTGCCAAAGCCTTTCTTGGAAGATTCTTGGGATGAGGTGGAAGTATTCGATAATATGTCAAAACCTTTGCTTTCTGCTATATCTTGATATTCGCTTAATAACCTATTGGCCAAGTCCTGCTGACCTATAGCATCATCAACTAAGTTATTCAAAATATTTGTCCATTGAGTGAAACGTTCTTCATCAGAAAGCCCGGTATCCTTCATTACATCTAGCATTTTTGATTGTGCCTTTTCCATAATGGGAGCTAATGTGACAGAATAAACCATTTGTTTTGCTAGTGTCTCAAGCATACTAGAAACAGAGTCAGTAAAAGCTTTTGCTGCATCAGTTCCATTTGAAAAAGCATCTACTAATGCATCGCTCATAGAATTACCCAAATCACCGAATATATCAGTCATATAATCATTAAGCTCATCGTAAGCATCTTCTGCTTGTTGTGCTAAATCAATCATGTATTGCAATGCTGCTTTACTTTCATCTGACATAGTGCGGGTATTGATAATTGTTTCTGCTAAACTTTTATCAAACTCTCCATTAGCTTTTATTAATTGGGGATATACATCAAGGACAGAGGAATAAATATCCTTTCCCTTTCCCCATCCAAATAATCCTGTTTTTTTGTGTCCGGTTTTGATTTCTATGTTGGCAAGCCCTGCATATTGGTCCTTTAAAGCTAGGGTGGAACCTTCATACAAATTAGCTCCTTTTAAAAGCTCTCTTGTTATGCTTGTGAGCCAGTTCCCATATTCTCCGCCTGTAAGTTCTTTATTAAGGCTTTTTACGCTGTCCTTCATGTTAATAACTGCGCTCTTGGCCTTAGAATAAATATCAACTCCAAAGATTGTAGATGCTTTCTCATACAAAAGATTTTGCTCCAACAAAAGAAGGTTATATTCTCTTTGCTGATCTATCGTTTCGTTCATAATAGCCTCAAGAGCTTTTTTATGTCGAGAATTAGCCGCAAAAGCCTTTCCTATAAGATTAGCTGCTTCTCCTACTGCGGACGCAATACCGCCTACAATTCCACCTTTAGCAAAACCTTGCCCAATATTGGATATTGTATTCATTGCGCTTTCTACACCACTTATGGCATCTGCTGCTGAAGTCTTACCCATCGCTTCAAATAAGTTTGCAACTTCTCCAGCTGCCGATGAAGCGGCATTACTTATTGTACCTATGGCGCCAGATATTTCTTTGAAATCTTTTGCACTTTTAAGAGAAGCAAAGCCTTTTTTGAAGGTTTCAAATATCTCTTCCCATTTATTTTCTTTTTTACCTGTACCTAGCAACTTATCCAGTGCTTTTCTCAACTTTTCTAAGTCTGCCGGACTTTTTTCAATCGCTTCTAGTTGTTCTTTAGAAATAAATGTTATTTCCTCTTTGTCACCTTTTCCAGAAAGATAGTCATTCAACTGGCGGGCTTGGGAAATCAAATTGGATAGATCAGAAAATCCCATCAAAGAAATGTCACCGTATAACATCTTTAAAAAGGTATTCTCCTGTCCGGCAAACTCTTTTTCCATTTCATCCCGTATTCCTTTCAATCCTTCTTTGAGTTGTTTCTTTGCAACTTCTATTGCCCGGTCTATATCTTCCGAATTTTGTTCGGTACGTTGTGAGTTCAGAAACTTCATTTCTTTATTGAAAGACTTAACCAACTGCTCACGCTGCTTATTGTAATCCTGATACTTGTTGAGGGTTGATTGTAACAGTTTGTTTATTTCGTTTTGCTGCTTTTGATATGCTGAAGAATATTCAGCGTCAAAATTATTTCTATGTTCACTGGGAATGTCTACAATGGTAGGAACAAATTGCAATCCTTTTTTCTTGTAATCAGGATTTGCCGCTTTCCATGCTTCATATTCTGCGTCTTGTAAGGTTTGCAGAAGCTCCCTTTCACGTTTTTGGATTTCTGCTATCTTTGCATCATAATTGGCATTAATTTGAGCAAGCTCTTTAGCGTTACCTTCTTCCATTATATTGATTGTCATCTTTTGAGCTTCTAATTGGCTTTTTAATATGGAATCCTGAATATTATTTTGAGCTTTTAAAACTGCCTTCTGTTGTTGGTATGAGTCTTTATAGTTACTTCCTGTATTATTTTGATTATTGGGGGTAAAAAGAAATGCACCTGCATTGAAACTTTCTTCTAACTTCTTATTTGACTCTATAAGCTTTTCTCGTTCTTCTTTAGCCTCGTTATAAATTTTGAGTTGTTCTTGTGCTTTTTTCGCATCTAGTCCTGATGATATAAAATTAAGGCTATTGTTTGATTCTATAGCTAATCTATTATATTCCGCTTGAGCTTCTGCTATTTTGGCATCAATATCTATTATTTTCTCAAAGTTTTCTGAAACTTTGTTTTTGATAGCTTGCGCCTGGGCATAATCTAAAATAGATTGAGTTAAGTTATCATAAGCTGTTTTTGCTTCACCTGCTAAAAACGCTTCTTTATTCATACCTTCGAAGTAATCTGGATATAGACTTTGTAATTTCTTTATAGCTTTAGTTCGAGTATCTGTACCATCTGCCGCATCTATTGCAGCTTTGTACAAAAACTTTAATTCGACGAGTTGATCTTGGGCATTCTTCTTCCCTTTTAATGTGGCTTCATTATAATTTTTCAACGCTTCTTTAAGGATATCAAGTTTCTCTTTACTATCAAACAACTTTTTTACCCATTCACCTATTTCGCTTCCATAATTAGACAAAAGTGTTAGCCCAACGACTAAAGCAGTATTCCAGCTTAATAGAGATTTGGTAAGTTGTTTCCAAACAGGAGTACCTTCCTTTCCTTCAGCTCTAAGTTTAGCTAATTCAGCTCTACTTCTTTGAATTTCATCAATAAGCATTGGAAGATTGTTACTGATAGCTAAAAAGAAAGTGTTCATAGAAACTGCCAAACTAGGTAATTCACGAGCGAGCATATTAACTTGTGTTCTTAGTCCGTCGTATGCAGTGGCATAATGTCCTACACTCCTTTGAAAACGCCCAGATGCTTGTTCCGCTAAACTTAGCTCATTAGTTACGGCTTGAATTTGTATCAATAGCTCCTTTCCAGTTGCACCATTACGTAAATCTCGAGAAAGATTGTCATACTGGAAGTTCAACATACTTAGCTGCTTTCTTAATTGCACCAGTGAGCCTTCAGCTGACTTATAAACTTTAATGGCGTTTTCTTCCACTTTGGCAACATCACGCATTGAATCAGCTGTAACCTTCAACTGTGCATTTAAAGCCGCCCACTGTTTTAGTTTAGCTTGTCCGACAGATGAATTTCTTTCCGATTCTTCCAGTGCATAGTATTCCTTTTGTAATGCGGTTACTTGTTTTTTTACAGCGTTTAAGGAGTCCGCGTAATCTTCAAAGTGTTTAGAAGTTTCGTCTGTCTCATGTCTGATTGTTTCGGACTGTTTTACTATACCACTGGCTATATCTACTTGTGCTAAAGCCGTTTGAATTTCAGCGAATTTCTTTTTCATTTCGTCCAACTCGCCTTTTATTCTTTTAAACTCTTTGTACAACTTATCATAACTAGGTGAAGCGGTAGACAATTTTCCTAATTCCGCTCTTACCTTCTGTATTTGCTTTACAAGTTGAGTGAATCTTGTAAGATCAGCATCTAAATTAATCCTCAATCCTGCCATTTTACTTTAATATTAGTAGTTACATTTTCTTTTACTTCTCTCTCTAAGACATGACAAGCTGTGTCCATAACATCAAAACCTTTGCTTGACACGAAACTTGCATATTCCATTCCGTCAGCAGCAACTATTCCATTTCTAGGACGTTTCCCACAAATTAGAAGGTCCTCTGTTTTAGCTTTCGCTTCAGAATGTTCCCCATCTGCCGGGACATACAAATCAATGATTTCCCCATTGCGAACAACAGCAGCACCTGGAGCATTACGCAAGTTCCAAGTGTGGTTCTCATAAGTCTTTTTGCTACTCTCATTTTTTACTTTTTGGGTATCAATAGCCTTATGAGCCGCATCTATCAAACCTTGGTTAATTTCATCTTCGACTTCTTGGATGAAAGAATCCAAACCGGATAAATCAACAGTAACTTTCATATCTTAGGTTTTGCTGCCATTAGTGATACATTCTTAGCTATGAGGCTAGCATGTTTAAACAATGATTGATAATACAATGCTATCTGCTTTAAAGCTTCTATAGCGTCATCTTTAGTACCTTCACATAAGGCATCGCTCAAGGAGCAATCACCAACAAAAAGAAGAGAAATCGCATCACACAAAGTTTTCTTATCTTTTTCTGCTAGCATTTCATTGACATCTTCTTTATTAGTAAAATCCCCTAAACACTCTCCAGCTAAAACAAAGTTTTTGACTTTTATAGCTTTAAGATTGAAACTACATCCGTTAATAATTATTATTTCTTTCATAACTTCTTATTTTTTGATAGATAATACTCAAATGCTTTTCTTGGATCTATGTCAGAGACGTTCACATTCATCTCTTTAGCCATCCGATAGGCAGCTACCCACTCATTAATCTCTTGATAGGGATTCTTCCGGTTTTTAATGCCTATAAACACTCCTGTTGCGAAGATGTAAAATTGTGGTGCATATTCTATCAGCCCTCTTTTATCAAAGGCTTTTGCAACCTGTTGAGCGGTAATCTCTAGATCACAGACCGGAGCGGTGAACATACTTCGAATACTCTTTTCATATTCCGAATAAATCTCTCTGAAAATGTCGCCTAATACATCATTAGGCAGGCTTAAGATATTGTCTTTCATAATTCATTATTTGATAACTAATGGTTTTCGTCCTCTTGATGCAGGCAAGATATATTCATCTAACTGTCGGTTGTATTTTTCCAGTTTCTTATGATATGTCCAAACTTTATGTCCATAAGGGGTTGTTTTTCCTCTATAGAACTGTTTCCCGTATCTTCGTACTGGGTATTCCAATCGTCCGAATCCATAGAAAAAGCGGCCGGATCTGCTCTCTTTCTGAATACTGTAAATATGGCTAAAAGCATACCGACTTGCGATTGTCTTACCATCCAAAAAGAGTTTGCGGCATTTATGACTGGTATAAGGACAAAGAAAGTACCGCACGGACCCGTTTCCAAGATTGCTTGGTTCAGTATGGAGCTTGATCGTTTTTTGGTTCCTTGTTCCTTGATATTCCCAAAAGAAGATAAGTTCCTGCTCTTCTATGGACATCATAACGGTATACTGTATGTTTTTAAGAGTGAAACGGCTAAACAGTGTTTTATCTGTCTCAGCTTGTCGTTTTATTAACTCTTTGAAGTTTGATAACGTAACTCTTGGTATGTAATCTATAATTGCTGCCATTTTTCTAAATTCAACCTAAATAGTTAGAGAATACACCGTTTTCATCTTGATTTTCTTTAGTAAACCGGGCAGAGCATCAATAGAGTATCCCTGCCCGGAATTATCTAATATTATGCGTCTGGCAATCCCTGTGCCCAGTTACGGGCCAGTTCCTTGTCTGATACTGTAAAATCCTCTTTGTGGTATTCAATACCAAGATGTTTGCAGATCGCCTGATTCTCATACTCTGCATCCCGTTTCCATTTGTCAAACGGATTATTTGCCGGTTGAGGCTTTTCTATTCCTTCCACACTCGCAAAGAAGCCTAATCGGTTCGCTGGGCTTTCCTGTAACTTTCTTTGGAAAGCGTCAAAATTTTGTCTTTCTTCTGTAGTCATAATGATAATTCTTTAAATAAATTCGTATGCTTCTTTGTCCTCATGCAACTCTCCTTCATCGTCCAACCAGCACAAACATCTTCGGGAGTCATGTGAAGTCGTAATACCTTTCCCAAAGCAGGGGTTATCGGCAACAAAAGCGTTCAAATTATTAATGGCCTCCTTAACATCGTTGATAAGTTTTGTTGCATGGGTACGGGCTATTGTAGGAGAGATCATAAACTCCTGTGCTTTCCGTTCTGCCCATTTCCGGGAAAATACTACATTATTGCCCAACATCTCGTAGGCATCCACATCTAACGGCTTTGCTGTATGGTACAAAAGAGCTTTTCTTAGTTCATGTGCGTTCTCGGATATACAAGTTTGCAAACGTTCTAAAGTCTCTTTATAATCCTCTTCACGTTTAAAGGCAATTTTTATTCGGGAAGCATCTTTTTTCGCCATCTCTTCCGCTTGTTTAGTGAGCAAAGCACATACACCGGCCAAGTCATCAAGCTCTTTGGTTGAAATAGTAAATCCTGTTTCAGTCATGCGGCTTACGATAGCCTGTATATTATCAACATTATCTTCGTGGCGTTTGAGAACTCTCTTCAGTCCTTCTTTCTTAATTTCATTCATAGCTTTTTAATTTTATTGTTTTTCATTTCCATACATTCTCGTAAAAATGCCATTGGAGTGACATTCGATCAAAGTTCCGGGATAGAGACGGGCCGTGTCTTTTTCAAAGCCTATTACAGCCCTGTATCCTAAAGCATTGCAAGCATACTTAGTTGCCATCTCCTGAAGCTTGTTTATTTCATCAATGGTTTTCATTGCCTGTTGGTAAACTTCTATCTGTTCCGGTTTATCAATGTAAATCTTTCCTTGTTCATCACATAGAGCAAACGCTTCTTCCTGAGCATGAATCCAACCATCGTCACCGATAAAATACATTTCCGGAAGAATATAAGGGAAATTTTTCACAGACTTATGTATGTCAACTTTCAACTGTTCGAACTCTTGTAATAGCTGGTTGTACATCTGCTCCTTCTGTCTGCGTATAATCGGCAGACTGGCATCATCCAACAAATCTTTATTAAGTCGCTCCAGTACCGTTTTCCCTGTATTTTCGCCACCAGCAATCAAATCCTGTAATATTTCAGTGTTTAGCTCGATGCCAAACTCTTCTATTTTTTGACGAGTAACGACACCTTGTAATTTGCTAAGCATTTTTTCAAAGTCCGATCGGAAAGTATTACTACCGACACCGATACAAATTCTTTTAGTTTCCTCTTTTTTCATCTTTCTTTTCCTCCAATCTGTCTTTCATATGGTTAGCTACATCCTCACCAAGATGTGAAGCAATCCCTGCCAGGTCAAGAATCTTCTTTGTCCCTTCATTAATAATTTCTAATAATTCCTCGGCATTCTTTTTTTCGTCTATTTGTTCCATTTCATTTTGATTTATGCCGGGTAGATCATCCGAAGCAGACCTACCCGGTATTAGTTATACAATCTTTGCCAATAACGCAATCAGTTTTTCAAGGGATTCTCCTTCTATGTCGAAATTCGGTTCCAGTCCGTTGTTCTCCCAAAATTCCCTAGCATCCTCGTTTTCGTTAATCACAATGCAAGCGGTATTGCACGGTGTATCGTCTGGATTAATCCTTTGGCAGACAGAAATAGTTTCCATGTCGGTTTTCAATTCATATTCACCTTCAAGTGGTTCGGTTCCCAGCTTTAGTAACTGAATCCCAAGTTTACGGGCTTCTTCCGCATCAAGGTGTATGGTGTTCTCTTCCGTTATGAGTTCTTCGTCCTTTGTTTTGGTCACAAGGATTTCACCTTTATCACCTTTTCTTACATAAACATGTTTTTCTCCTTTTCCATAAAATTCTTTCTGTTTCATAACTTATAAAATTTTAATTGTTAATGATTTATTTAGTTGAGCAATACTCTATTAATCCCTACAAATGTGAAATCTCCGTTTGGATTTACTCTGATCCAGTCAGGTACACCGCCAAACATTTCTTTAAACTTGGCTTTGCCTATTGTCTTTTCCGCCATATCTTCGACAGATTGATAACCGTTGGCCTTGGCAAAGTTTTCATCAACTCTGGCCTCTATGATTCTGCTATCGTCTTTCCAGCATCGGAAAGTGATAGGTAGACTACGAAAATTCATTTGAATTATATCGTATCTTTCATTCTGTTCTATAATCTTCTTCATAATTGCCTTTATTCGGTATAATGCTTTTGTAATAACGACTTTCTCCGCAAAGATGAATATCTTATCATCCCACAAAAGAAAATGGCTTAAATCGCTTTATTTGGGCTGAATATATTTTTTTGCTCGTTTATCTCTTCCAGACCAAACTCTACTCTCGGATTCCGGTGATCTATCCGTTTCTCCGCATGAATCTCGAAACATAGGCTGTCGTTTGTAATTGCCTCAACCGTTTGCAAGCAATCAAGGATCGTCTTTAAGGCATTATCCAGATCGAAGCGAATACTTCCATGCCAAACACGAATAAATAGCTTGAAACGACCGGAAATGCGTTTTCCTCGATATCTCTTGCATTGTAGGCAGAAGGATTTCTCATACTCCCTGATCCGGTCATTTTTGATAATTCGTTTCTGACCGTCTTTGCCCGGCACGGCTTGATAGTTGTTTGCTTTCGCTATCACTTGCCCGTAGATTGTTTCTATTTCCATAGCTAGAAGGGATCAGGTTCAACATTTGCCGAAATAGGTATATCCTGTAAGTCGTAAAAGTGAGTGGTCGGAGCATCGAACTTGCATATGAACTTCATTATCCCAATGTTTCGTCCTTTAGCAACATCTATCATTGCTGTCCCTTTCGTTTCTACATTGGAAAACTCTCCCGGGTATGGTTTGCCTTTCACCTCTGGACGATAAATCAACATAACCACATCTGCGGCTTCTGCTATCTGCCCGCTATCTCTCAACCGGGCTATAGAGGGAACTGGATTATCTTTGTCTCTATTGAGTTGTGATAATGCGATAATCCAAATGTCAAGCTCTTTAGCAAGATTCTTCAGTCGCCGTGCCACATCTCCCATCTGTTGCTCCTTGTTGGCTCCCTTCATGTTTACATTGAGGATTTGTAAGTAGTCAACAGCTGCACCGTCTATATCATATCTCCGTTTCATGTACCGGATAGAGTTTATTATGCTGTCTATATTGCTGGTACTGTTGTCGTCGAAATATATTGGAAGATGAAGTAGTCTAGCCAATCCTTTATCAAAGCTTTCTAACTGGGAGCTTGTTAATTGAGAGTACATGATTTGATTTGCCGGAACTCCGCTTTCGATAGAAGCCAAACGGGACGCAATTTGCTCTTTTCTCATTTCCATTGAATAGATTATGCTCTTTGTGCCTGAAAGTGCCGCAAACCGCAAAATAGACATTAACAGTGACGTTTTACCCATACTTTGCTCTGCCGCAATGATTATCAAATCGGATTTTTGCAATCCTCCTGACCTTCTATCAAACTGATCGAATCCGGTAGGCGTTCCGGTTAATGCTGTCTGGCCGGAAAGATTACGGTTCACTTGTTGGTGTACTCCCGTCAAACCATCCTTTAACGTGTATATGTTGTCCGAAGATTGCCGGAACATACCGGATAAAGATTCGACGGCTTTTGTCTGCACCTGTTCAATATCTTCCTCTTCCGATGCGGAATGTTTCAGTAGATACAAACCTATTTCCCTGAATTTGCGGTGTACACTCAAATCAAACAAGCGGTTTACGTATTGATTGAAATCAAGCGTCATACCATCCAGGCGTTTTAATAATTCGGCCACATTGAAAGATATTCCCATTTTATCAAGACACCCTTTTATTGCGATTGGTTCGGGATGATCTCCACGGGATATAATTGCAAGAATAGCCCGGAATATGTTGCGGTTAAATTCGTCATAGAAACAATCTTCCGTCAGATTCTCCGGGATCTCCCCGTTGGATAATACAGGAGTAGTTAATGTGCCTAGCACTGCCTTCTCACATTCCAAATCATGCAGCGGGCATATATTGTCTATCAAAATTTTCTCTGTCTTTGCCATGATTGTAACAGTTTAAAATTATCGTTCTCCGAATTTCTTCTTCAATTCGTCTAATGTGCTACGATATACATTAGTCCGTTTCTTTGGAAAGTCTTTCCAGTTGTTCAGGCTTTCAAGAACATCGCTAATTTCTTTCTTGGTGTATTTGGCAAGAAGCTTTTGATATTCTGGCTCTGTCATTTGTGTTTTTACCTTCAATACGAAAGGGCAGTGATCATCTAGCCATTGATTGAACTTTATAAATTCTTCGGATGGAGATGATAAAGAAAGCTCGTCTTTCTTTGATACGATAGTATTTTCTTTATTAATATCCTTATTCTTATCCTTATTTACATTCTTATCCTTATTAGCTTGTACTTCGGTTGTACTTTGGTTGTACTTTGGTTGTACTTCGGTTGTACTTTTTGAAAAGCGGTTGTTTTTATTCCCTTTGGGAGCACCACCTTTACAACCATTTTCCCAGCGTTGTATATTAGCGTCAAGAAAAGGACGTATTAACGAAAATAAGGCTTTGGGAAATCCGGTTAACTCAGGCTCTTTCATGTCGAGACTGTAATCTGTTATCGCTTCATACATAATCAACTTATCAGCGTCCGATAAATCGCTCATGCTCTCTTTGAAACTGCGATAGAAAATAAACGTGTCTCTTTGTTTTTCACTTTCCATACGCATCCTCCTAATCAATGAACATTTGCCGTTTATCCGACTCTAACCAATATAGTTTCCTATTATCGTCAAGACGAACGTCTTTAATATTCCAGCCTTCATTATTTCGAAGGGTAGAGATTACACGTCTGGCATCATTTGAATTTGTTTCAGCGTTAATATCTTTAGCTGTTACTTTCCGGCCAGACAAGAAAATAGCTCTTACTTGTTGGATTATTGGGGATGATTTGCTATCTTTGTTGCCGGATCTACATCGGAGATTGGCAGTCGTGGAGGCTGCCTTTTTCTTTTCTTCCATAGTCATGCCCTTTCTTATTTATTGAGAATTGCATCAATTTCAGACTTTTTGTAGAATCTCTTTCCACCAACTTCTGCCGGTATTAAATACCCTGTTTTCGCCCATCTCCATAAAGTTGAACGGTCTACATGAAGTAATGATTTCACTTCATCAGGTGTCAAATAAGTCTCTTTTTGCTTTGCTGAAATAGAAGTTTCTAGCTCTTCTTTAGTAGAACGAATCAGATGATTCGCAAATTGTACTAAATCATTTGCGCCAACTGTTATAGATACATTGGCTCCGCTTTGAATAATTTCTTGAATACTCATAACTATTGCTCTTTCAATTCGTCTTTCCCCAATAGGTAGCTACTGCTATTGGTTGTTTGACGAAAGCAAAGTTAGTGTTGTGGCGTTGTGGTAAAGGTGAGGTAATTTAAAGAATTTACTAAAAAAATCCCGCCAATATTACTAAATATCAACGGGTTACATACTTTAACATTAATTCTGTTGTGGTTCGATTGTGGTCTAAGTCACCGAATAGCAAATATAATATCATCTGCCCAAGATTTTACATTTGCCCCACTACATTTTGAGGGTGTCAAATTTATGCTATTTGCTGCCTTTTTATACCACTCTTCAGGGGTTACATAATCTTTAATTATACTAATAACGAATGAGGTCTTTGCTTTTTTCGTTTCCTTTTCATTATATATATTAGAAAAATCTGCCGTAGAAACAGCCTTTATAAACTCATCAAAACCTATTTTAAAGGCGTCCCCATTACAGAAACCATATATTTGTGTTAATTTATCAATGTTATATTGATAATTAGATGGCTCATGTAGCGATTCTCCTACCTTGCCATTTGTTTTAACAAAGCGTTTGTCTCTAAAATTCTTATATTTAAAAAAATCAGGATCGCAATCACTCTTTTTTTGCAAATAATCCACAATATCAATATTGAAATCGGCAAAAGTTTCTATCATAACATTCATAAATGAGATTACACTATTTTCTGCAAATGTTATATCATATCCTTTTTCATCAATCATTGCTAGGTTGTCGATTGTATTGAATAATTTTGAATCAAATTCTTTTGCAAACATACTAGCATAAAGAATACGATCATTAGCAGCTAAAGAAAATAATTTATTACGAAGTAATTCTACGCATTGAAACTCTACATCTAATGATACATCAGGAACCATGTGCCCTAAAGGGGTCTGCTCTTCTTCCCAAAGCTTCATCAGTCCTTCAGGTATTTCATCAGGGCTAATTAAATCCGTAAAGTTATTTATTGCTTCTTGAATTGCTTCCTGTGAAATTTCTTTGCTATCACGCACCTTGCTTAAAATAGAACTAATATCTTCTCTTTTGAGAATTTTATCAAGAAATTCCGGTAATTCACATTTTCCCCTTTTAGTATATCCTATCAATATATTATCAATAGCCTCGAAAAACACTGTTAGTACTTCCATTTTTACATCATTTTATAAGTTTTCATGTCTATTATTTAAATCTCATTAAACGTTATAACCCTCACATCCAAAAGCTGCACACATTAGAATAAAACGCTCTTTTAACCCCATATTGGTGTATCGGTTTACTGCACTACTATTTTTCGCATGAAGGCCGGCAGCATATTTATCAATTTGTACTTTATTCATCAAATCCACATGAGTTTTTCGAGCTAATTTGCTGCTTGCTATTTCATAAATTGGCTTATACTCGTTTGTACTCAATGATGTATTAAATATTGCAATTTTACGCTCTATCCCATAATATTCCAACAATTTCTTTATTTGATAATTATACCCTGTCTCTCCATTTCCATCCGGATAAAACGGTAATAATGCATTTTTTGAAAGTTCCCCTTTGTACTTCATTATGATGTCATAAGCTATCCGAATTATAGGTGTTCTTATTTCGGTTCGTATAAGCCCATCCCTATGTGTTTTTTGAGGTAAATAATGAATGTAGGGTATTCCTTCTTCAATTCCGATGTTATCAAAAGTGAAACGTCTAAAATCTCCGACACGACAACCAAAGCAACATTGCACAATAAATAGATCTTTCACTCGCTGCAATGAATCTGGACAGTCCTTTACTAAAATGGTATTAAATTCCGTTTTTGTAAGAAATATCGGTTCATCATATTGTTGCTTCATAATAGCCTCCTTTTCCTTTCCTATTTTTCGGAAGGGTGAAACAGGGATAATATCATTTCGTTCTAATTCAACCATAAAAGCCTGAATTAATAAAAGCTTCTCGGCTATGGTATTTTGACTTCTTTCCTTTGAAGGTCTGTTTCTATTGTTCATATCAATATACAGACCGGGATATTTATCAACCAAAGTATGTTCAATACGCAGGAACTCACGAAATTTGAGGATCATATCTTTATTAAATACTTCTACCGGTTCTCCATCAATACCATTAATAATGAAAAACCGGTTTAGTTCCCGTATTACTACATCATAGTGTTTCTTTCTGCCTAGACCTATAACGCCAGTATCTAACCAACCATTTACATAACGTTGGAACATCTCGCATAATGATTCTTTTTGATCTGCTACATCATATTTTTCAGGATGGAGATGTTCATCTATTAACTTCTCAAGCTTATCACTTGTCAAAGACTTATCTCCACCATACAGAGATAAAATCAGCTTCTTCCTTTCGTTTATAGACGCATTGAATAATGTTCTTTCCTCCAGTTTCACCAAGCTTTTGGCTTTATACTGCTCGTTCTTAGCATCCCAAAGTGTAGGAAGCACCATAAATTCGGATTTATGGAATAACTGAACATCTCTTCCGTCAGATAAACGAAATCTAACATTAACCTCTTTATCTTTCCGCCCAGTTCGAATAAATGCTTTTACAGTAGTCATATCTCATCAATTATTGGTTGTGCAAATATACTAATATTGCACAACATATTTGCAAAATTGTACAACGAAATAAAATGTCATGCAACACATATTTTAATAAAATCACTGATTATCAAATATTTTAAGTTATACAATTATTTATGAGATTTCAAAAATCGAATCGCTTCGGAATCACTTTGAGAACTGATTATAAAAAAGTTATAATCAGTTCTTTTTTTCTATAAAAAGTCGAAAGGCTATAAAAAATCGTTCATTTCCCACCCAAAAGTCAAATGTGTAGAAAATGTGTGGAATTTGGCGATACTAAAATAAGCTAACCTCACCTACTTCTCCTGTTAGTTCATCAATTCCAAAAGCCGCTTTGGGGCTTGCATTGTATTCTGCAGATTTTTTAATCAAGTCTCTGGATCAATGTAAAAACCTGAGGGATTTTCATTTTATGCATATAACTTAGTAAGTCTGTATAAAAAAAATGCCTTATCTCTGACTCCTCTAAACTG